>DASUEU010000039.1:0-326299 GCA_036274895.1 Thermoanaerobaculia bacterium
CTCGGCCGATCATACCGGCTGCCGCGTTCCGCCGTCGTGAGGAGAGCCACCGTCGCCGTTCAGCGGGGACGGAACGGCAGGATTTCGGCCCGGTGCCCCGCGCCGTCGCCGCCCGGCGAGGGTGCGGGATCGCCGTCGGCCGCCACCGGCTCCGGCACCGGCAGCTCCGCGCCGCCGGCCTCGGAGCGCGCCGCCTCGGCGTCGGCCGCCTCGGCGATGGCGAACTGCGTGAAGTCGAGACCGAACGGCACCGACGGATCGAGAAAGCTGGTGAGCGCCGAAAACGGCACCCGCAGCCGCTCCCAGACGCCGCCGAAGCGCAGGGTGACGGCGAACGCCGCGTCGTCGACGGCGAGATCGGCCCACTGGTGCTGCAGCACGACCGTCATCGTCTCCGGGTAGCGCGAGGCGAGCGCCGGCCCGAGCTCGACGCCGGGGGCGCGGGTGTCGAACGTCAGGTAGAAGTGGTGCTCGCCCGGCAGCCCTTCTTCCGTCACGCGGACGAGCAGCCGGCGCACCAGGCCGAGCGTCGCCTCGCGCAGCAGGCGCGGGTACTCGATGCGCTCGCTCAAATCAGGAAGCCCGCGATGGTCGCGGTCTGGAAGCAGGCGAGCGAGCCGGCCACCATGGCGCGCAGGCCGAGCCGCGCCAGGTCGCTCTTGCGCTCCGGCGCCATGCCGCCGATGCCGCCGATCTGGATGGCGATCGAGGAGAAGTTCGAGAAGCCACAGAGGCAGTAGATGGCAATCACCTTGGACTTCTCGGAGAGCACTCCGGCGGTCTGCATCCGGGCCAGCATCTCGTAGCCGACGAACTCGTTGACCACGGTCTTGATGCCGATCAGGCTGCCGACGTCCCCGGCCTCGGCCCACGGCACTCCCATCACCCAGGCCAGGGGCCGGCAGATCCAACCGAGCAAGACCTCGAGGGTCACCCCTTCGAAGCCGATCCAGCCGGCGGTGGTGCCGATCAGAGCGTTGACGACCGCGATCAGGGCGATGAAGGCGAGCAACATGGCGCCGACGTTCAGGGCCAGCTTGAGGCCGTCCGCGGCGCCGCTCGCGGCGGCGTCGATGACGTTGGCCCAGGGCCTCTCGACGGAGATCTTCACCGTGCCGGCGGTCTGGCTCTCCTCGGTCTCGGGGAACATCATCTTGGACATCACCAGGGCCGCCGGCGCGGACATCACACTCGCCGCCAGCAGGTGGCCGGCGTCGATGCCCATCGCCACGTAGGCCGCCATCACGCCGCCGGCGATGGTGGCGAAGCCGCCGGTCATCACCGCCATCAGCTCCGACTTGGTCATCGTCGCGACGTAGGGCCGGATCAGGATCGGCGCCTCGGTCTGGCCGACGAAGATGTTGGCCGAGGCCGAGAGGGATTCCGCGCCGGAGGTTCCCATCAGCTTGACCATCAGCCGGGCGAAGACCTTGACGACCGCCTGGAGAATCCCCAGGTAGTACAGCACCGTGATGAAGGCGGAGAAGAAGATGATCGTCGGCAGCACCTGGAAGGCGAAGAAGTGCTCTTTGTAGTCCGCGCCGAAGATGAACTCGGAGCCCTTGCCGGTGAAGCCCAGGAAGGCGGTGATGGCGTCGCTCGCGGCCGCGAAGATCGTCTTGCCGACGTTGGTCTTCAAGATCAGGAGGGCGAAGACGAACTGGAAAGCGGTGCCGGTCACGACGATGCGCCAGTTGATCGCCCGCCGGTTGACGGACAGGGCCCAGGCGATGCCCAGCAGCACGAAGAGTCCGAGGATCCCCACCATCAGAGAAGCCCTCCCGGCGAGACGGCACAGCAGTTTGTGGTGAAACGCAGCGGGACACTAGCCGACCGAGGGGCCGGGCGCAACCGGGAAGGCACCTCTCACGCCAGCCCGGCGAAGCGGATCAGGGCCAGGCTCGCGGCCGAGCAGGCCGTGGCCACGGCCAGGCCGACCAGGAAGGGGGCGAAGCCGATCTTGGCCAGGTCGGCAAAGCGGGTGGCGAGGCCCACGGCGGCCAGCGCCACCAGGATCAGCAGCTTCGCCAGCCAGGTGGCCCCGGCCACGAGGTCTGCGCCCAGGGCCTGCGAGCCCGCCTCGAGCACGCCGAACGAGCGCAGGGCCGCGAGCGCCAGGAAGCCCCAGACGAAGAGAGGCACCGACTGGGCGAAGCGCCGCGCGAAGCCGCCCTGGACGGCGCGCGGCTCCCCCGAGCGGTACAGCCAGCCCATCAGCACGATCACGGCGCCCATCAGGGCGTTTCTGGTCAGCTTGACCGTGGTCGCCACCTGGCCGGCGGTCTCGCCGTAGGCGAAGCCGGCCGCCACCACCTGCGAGGTGTCGTTCACCGCCGAGCCCGCCCACACCCCGAAGGCCGCCTCGGGGAGCCCCAGAGCCCGGCCCAGGAAGGGGTAGACGAGCACCGCCAGGGTGCCGAAGAGGGTGTTGGTGGCGATGGCGAAGCTGACCTCCTCGTCCTTGGCACCGATCACCGGCGCCGTGGCCGAGATCGCCGAGTTGCCGCACACGGCGGTGCCGACACCGATCAGCGAACCCAGCCGCGGCGGGATCCCGAGCAGGCGGGAGAGGCCGTGGGCGAGGCTGAGGGCGAGGGTCATCAGCAGGGCCACCAGCACCAGCGCCCGGATGCCCACCTTGCCGATCTCGGCCAGCGACAGGCTCGCTCCCAAGAGCACGATGGCCACTCGCAGCACGCCCTGGTAGGCGAGCTTCAACCCGGGGGCCACGGCAGCCGGCAGGCGGACGAGGTTGCCGACCAGAAGCCCCAGGGCCACGGCGATCAGCACCTCCCCCACCACCGCCGCCGCCGAGGCGGGCAGCCGGCCGTGCAGCCAACGGGCGATGAGAGCCGTGACGACGGCCAGAACGAGGCCGGGCGCCAGGGCGCTACGGCGAGCCGGGGCGGGGCCGGGCACGGACGGCGGCGTCAGGGCGTGAGCTCGATGTCGACGCTGCCGGTCACCCGCGAGCCCTCGACGCCGACCGTGATGGTGACCCGCCCGGGGGTGGTCGTCTGGGGCAGGAAGACGGCGCTCGCCGAGCCGCTCGCCGAACGGGTGACGTTGGTGAACAGGCCGAGGGCGGTGCCGGAGGCATCCCGGGCGGAGAAGGTGACCACGGCGCCGTCGGTTACCTGGCCGACGTCGCGCAGCAGGGTGGCGGTGATGGTGGTCTGGGCGTTGGCCGCCGCCATGAGCACGGGCGGGTTGGCGGTGACGACGATGGCCCCGGGAAGGGCGCGGGCGAAGGAGACCGCGGTCTCGCGGGTCACCCCCGCGACCGTGGCGGTGATCCGGGCCGTGCCAATCGTCGCCGGGCTTTTGAAGTCCGCCGAGGCACGATTGCCGGCGTCGACCGGCACGTCGATCGGGGTCGTGCCGCCGGAGGAAAAGGAGCCGGCGGTGGCGGCGAAGCGCACCGTGCGCTGGGCCTGGGGCACCGAGCCCGCCACCTCGACGGTGAAGGTCGTGAGGGTGGCGCCGTCCGCCGGCACGGTGGCCGGCGCGGCCACGAAGCGCACCACATCGCCGGCCGCGGGGGCCACCAGCTGGAGGGCCAGGTCGACGCGGATGCCCGTCGCCTCCTTGAGGCGGGCCGAGACGATCGCCGTACCCACCCGGGTGCCGGCGATCACGTCCACCCGCGCGCGGCCGGTCGAATCGGCCACCACTTCGCGGCAGGCCGGACAGTCGCTCGGCGCCTGGCCGCCGTCCAGAGTGCCGTTGTCGACCGAGAAGATCACCGTGCGCCGGGCGAACGCCGGATCCCCCAGCAGGCGGGCCTGGACCGGCAGCCGCGAGAAACCGTCCGCCGGCAGGCTGGTCGCCCCAGAGACCGACTCGAGCACCACGATCTGGTTCACGTTCGCTTCCGTGGGGGCGTAGTCGTCCTTGTCGTAGCAGCCAGCGAGGGCGCAGGCGAGCCCGGCGGCGAGGAAGGCGGCGAAGGGGGGCCGGTTTCTGCTGCTCATGGCGGCGCCTAGTGCTGAACCGCCAGGGTCACGCTGTCGCGCCGGGTGTTCTCGGAGCGGATGGTCTGGTCGATCTCGACCAGGGCCACCTCGGTGCCACCGCCGGTCTCGACCAGCTGCACGATGTCGACGCGCTGGGTGGGTGTCCCCGGGATCTCGACCCCTTGGAGCACCAACTCCTGGGTGGTGCCGGTGGGGGTCTTGAACTCGACGTTGGTGCGACGGTCGAGGTCGTAGACGATGGTGGCCACCTCACCCCCGAGGTCGGAGCTCAGGGTCTGGGTGAGCTTGATCGGGCCGCTGGGGAAGCCGATTGTGTCCGGCGTCACGGTGAGTCGGCTGTGGATGGTGATGGCCATGGTGAGTTCGCTCCTGGGCTCCCTACTGGGTCCTGAACAGGCTGCCGACCCCCTTCAAGGCCGGCAGGACGTCGACGTCCAGCGACAGGGAGAGGAAGGGGCTGACGGCTTCCTGGTCGTCGTCCACCAGGGGGTTGGGGTCCTTCTCGAGGAAGACCACGGCGCCCGCCGTGATCCGCACCGAGCCGGTCAATCGCAGGCCCACCCCGAGGACGAGGGATTGGTTGTTGAACAAGTCCTCGCGGGTCTTGCCGTCGCCCACGCCCTGGAGGGTCAGGCCGATGGTGAAGGAGAAGCGGCGGCTGAAGGTCTGGCGGAAGTTGCCCAGCTGCGACAGGGCGGCGGCCTTGTTGACCGGCCGGGTGTAGAGGTTCATGCCGACGTAGTTGGAGAACTCGCTGATCTCCGGCACCCAGGCGATGCCGGCGTCGAAGCTCGCATAGTTCTTGAACTGGGTGACCACGCCGCCGGTGGTAGAGCCCGCCACCGCCACCGCCCCGCCGACCAGGGTCTCGTAGTCCCGGGCGAGCTTGCTGAGGGCCGCCTGCCGAGCAGACAGCGGCTCAGCGATCTCCTCGGTGAGGACCTGGAGCGCTCGCCCGGCAGCCCGGTGCGGCTTGCCGACCAGACCCTGGTTGTCCGCCATGGCCACCAGCGCCACCAGCTCCTCCGCGGAGAGGGCGCCCGACGAGGTCAGGCTCGATCCCAGCTCCTGACGCGCCCCGCCCGCGGCCAGGCTGGCGAGGAGCTGCCCCACTTCACCGAGTGCGTCTCGCGTCGCCCCCACGGCGCGCACGGCCTCGTCCCGGAACGTCACCAGCTTCTCGAGGCTCGCGCGCGCTCCGGAGTCGACCGCCGGCGCCGGCTGGAGGCTCGCCAGAGCCTTGAGGGCTGCGACCTCGTCACCGAGGCTCGTCTGCCCGGCCGCCACGAGACCGGCCAGGGCGGCTTGCAGCTTGGCGAGCAGGGGCTGATCCGGGGGCAGGCTCGCCAGCAGGGCTCCCAGGGTGTCCGCCTCGCCGTCGTAGTTCTCGAGCGAGGCGGCAATCTGGCCCTGCGCTTGCCGGATGGGGCGGAGGTCGCCGTTGAAGCGATCGCGCACGGTGGCGAAGGGCGCATCCGGATCGAAGACGCTGCCCGGCACCACCACCCGCTCGGCGCCGGTCACCTCCCTCAAGGCCGCGCTCAGCTCGTCGTGGATCGTCTGGAGCTCGCTCTCGAGCAGGGTGCCGTGAGCCGGCCACTTGGCAGGCGGAGCCCCGGTCTGCCAGAGGGAGCTGCCGACGATCGTCTGGACCTTCTCGGCGAAGGCCTTGGCCTCCGCGGGGCTCACCTGCTTCCTGTACTGAAAGAGGAACTGGTAGTACTGCTCAGCCTCGATCGGCGGGATCAGCACCCGGAACTTGGGCGGAGGGCTCGCCGGGTCGAGCACGTTGCGCCACACCCGCGGCCCGCCCTCCCAGCACTGGATCTCTGCCTTGCCGTGGGCCGCCTTGACTGCGGCCGGGATCACCAGATCAGGCCCTTTGCCTCGCTCGAACTGGAGCTTGGTGCAGTAGACCTCGATCTCGATGGCGCCGGCGGGCAGGGCCCCCTCGAGAATGAAGGGCACGTCGAAGGGCATGACGTTGGTGAACAGCTGGCCGGTCAGGTCCACGTTGACCACGTCGAAGTCCGGCTCGGTGACCGGCTGGCCTTGGCCCCGGACCGCCACGGCCCAGAGCGCCAAGCCCAGAGCCCAGCTGAGCGAGACCCACCGGCGTCTTGAGCGAGAGCGATCCTCGATGTGCTGGTCGATCATCCGGCCTCCCCACCTTCGACGGGATCGTGCTCCAGAGTTTCTGCGTTCTTTCGTGGTGAGCAGATCCTACCCGAAGCCAAGCAGTTCAGTGAGGGAGTCGGCCAGGGCCGCGTTCGAAGACAGCACGGCCTCGTTGAAGGAGGAGGTGAGGGGCACGTTGCCGCGGGTGCGGAAGACGCCGCCGGCCTCCTCCACCAGCACCTTGATCGCCGCCACGTCGTAGAGGGCCACGGCGGCCTCGAACATGGCGTCGCAGCGGCCCTCAGCCACCAGGGCGTGGCCCCACCAGTCGCCGAAGCCGCGAGTGCGGGCCACGGTGCGCACCAGGGTGGTCACCTGCGGCCACAGGCCGGCCTGGTCCAGCCGGGCGAGCCCGCCGTGAACCACAAAGGCCCGCCGTAGCCGCCCTTCCGTGCTCACCCGCAAACGGCGCTCGCTGGCCCGCTCCACCACCGTGCCCATGCCCGCCCAGGCTCCCCGTCCCGCCACGGCCCACCACGTCCGGCCAGCCCCGGTGGGGTCCGCCGCCGCCGCGGCCTCCTCGTAACCCGCTCCCAGCGAGGGCGCGTGGACCACCCCCAGCTCGAAGCGGCCGTCGCGCTCGAGGGCGATCAGGGTGGCGTAGAAGGGCAGGCCGGCGACGAAGTTCTTGGTGCCGTCCAGGGGGTCGATCACCCAGCGGTCCCGCTCGTCGCCCTGCTGGCCGTACTCCTCGCCGAAGCAACCCAGCTCCGGCGTCGCCGCCCCCAGCACCTCGCGGATCGCTTCCTCGGCCTGGCGGTCCGACAACGTCACCGGCGAGGCATCCGCCTTGGTCTCGACGGCGAGGTCAGTGCGCTGGAAATAGCTCCGATGCACCCGCCCCGCCACCGCCGCCGCCGAGAGGGCGGCGGTGAGGAGGTGGTGCTCGTCGCGGGAAAGGTCGGACATGGGGAGGGAGGATATCAGGGGCATCGCCGCACCCGAGGTGCCAGCCATTTCGGGCGGCGCTCGCTGCGGGCTGGGCTCAGCGTCGAAGGTCAGGTGCTGAGCTCGAGGGCGTCGAAATCCAGCTTGGCCTTCGTGGCTCTCAGAAAGTCGAGGCCGAGGATCCCGTCCAGCGGAAAGCCGTAGTCCAACGCGCCGACCTGGACTCGAAATCTCATGACCGCGAGATCACCCACCGTGAGCGCGCTCAAGACCTTGGTGAACACGAACTCGGTTCCGCCGACTCCACGGACACGCAGGAGCCTGTCCGAGGGCTCGGGAGCTATCCCCAGCTCGAGCAGCAGATCGGCGGAAAACACCGTGCCGGCAGAGCCGGTGTCGACCAGGAGATTCTCGACCCGTAGAACTCGCCCGCCGTGCACCACCTCTCCGGCAACATAGGCGAGGCCGCCGAGAAGCCTGAGCCTCATGCCACCCGCCGCGGTCCGAGCCACTCCTGCTCTTCGATCTCGAGCTGTGAGCGATCGGTATGGGCGACGTAGAGCTCCCGCCCGGGCGCGGCGCGGTGCAGGGCGAGGTATTGACGCAGGGCATCGGCCGCGTCGGCGCACGCCTCAACCACGGCGAGATCCTCAACGACGCGTCGGCCTTCCGCCGAACGGGCCTCCAGGGCCTCGATGAGCAGCCAGCGACAGGGGTAGGTGCTGCGGGCATCGCGCCAGGTCATGAGGTGGGCTCCAAGTGCAGTGCCCATCTTGCCAGAGAAGGCTGGCGAGGTGCCAGGCAATTCGGGGGACAGGCGCCCTCACCCCAAGCTGCCTGCCGCCACAGCCAGCCGAAGGTCGGTGGCAGGCTTTGGCGGGATGAAACCCGGACCATCTCTCGCAGACCTGCCCGTGTACTCCCTTGGCCCGATGCTCAAGGGCTTCGTGCGGGCTGAGGTTTGGGACGAGATGCTCGCGCCAGAGCCGAAACCTACGAAGCCGCCGGGATCCGCCAGATCGTGACCTTCAACCCCCCAGACTCCGCGGTCCTCCCGTTCCTCGAAACCATCACCCCGGAGTGAGCGCCCCCCTCACACCCGACTGCGATACACCCGGAACGACAGCGTCGACCCCGTCACGCGGCTCCAGCCGGTGTAGAGGAAGGTGGCGAGGATCAGGAGCTGGACGAAGAGGAGCACGGCGGGGTGCCAGAGGAGGGCGAAGCCGGCTTCGAGGTCGGGGCGGGGAGCCGCCCTCGCCGCAGGCAGGGTGAGGTAGAGGCCGAGGGCGGCCGGCACGGCGGCGAGGGCCATCCACTGGTAGCCGGTGAGCCGGCCGCCGCCGCGGTAATCCGCCCGGAACAGCTCCGAGATCACCCGCCAACCCTGCGAGCCGGCCGCGGCGACGGTCAAGGCCGATGCCGTCCAGCCGGTCAGGAAGAGGCCGAGGGCGAGGAAGGCCACCACGGCCAGCACCACCGCCGTGATCGCCTGGATGGGCACCACCGGCACCCCCTCGAGCCCCGAGGCGTAGGCGATCTTGCGCTGGGCGCCCTGGAAGCGGAAGGCGATGCGGCCGAGCCAGCGCGCCGGGCCCGGCGACAGCTCGGCCACCGGCTTGCCGTAGCAGCAGCCGAAGCTGATGCAGGCCAGCCGCCCCAGGGACTCGCCGAAGACGTAGGCGATGGCCAGCGCGGCGGACAGCGCCCGCTCGGGTAGCGCCGCCGCGCCCGTCAGCCACGACACCAGCCACAGCGCCGCCGGCAGGGCCAGCAGGCAGACGAAGACCGCCCCACCCACTGTGAAGCCGAACCGCTTGCCCTCCACCCAACGGGGCACCCAGCGGGCCGCCCCGTAGCCGAGGGCCAGGACCACGGCGCCGAGCAGCAGGGCCTGGGGCCGCGTGGCCCCCGCCGCTCCGGCCAGCAGCAGGAAGAGGGCTGCCGCGGCACCGCTCGCGAGGGCCGAGAAGAGCCCGTAGCCGGTCAGATTGCCGCCCTTCCAGCGGCCCCGGGGGCGCTTCCTCAGGGGCACCGCGGCGAGGATCTGGAAACGCTCCTCCGGCAGCCGCGCGAACGCCCAGGCGAAGAGCCCGCCGATCGCCACGGCGAGCAGGCTCATGAAAGTGATCTCGAGCATCATCCTTCCCTCCGGCAGGCGATCGCCGAGCGCACGGCGACCTCGGTCTCGACCATCGGCACCCCGAAGCCCTGCGACAGCAGGCTCGCCACGTCCAGGCGCACGCGATGGGCTTCGAGGTCGGCTTCGAAGCGCACCCGCCCCGGCTCGAAGAGCAGCACGGTCGTCGAGCTGCCCGGACGGTAGAGGCTCTTGGGCTGCCCCTTGGCCACGAAGAGGCCAGGGCGCACGGCCTGCGGCCGGTCGTAGCGCTCCCCGCAGTAGGCCTGCTCGACAGCGCCGATCATCAGGGCCACCACCTCGACCATCGCCACCCGGCCCACACCGGTCCCCCCGACCACGTCGGTGTCGATCACGGTCACCGTGCGGCGGTTCTTCGACAGGGGGGTCGCCAGCTCCACGGTCGCCCGCGGATGGCAGGAGTGGAAAGTGCCAGGCACTTCGTAGATCTCGAGCACCCGGCCCGCGGCCGGCACGTGGTTCCAGTGGTACTTGTCGGGAGTGAGCCGGAAGATGGCCCCCTCGCCCTCGGCGAATGCCTCCACCCAGAGACGGCGCCCGCCCAGCAGCTCCCCCGGCTCGAAGAACTTGCCCTTCAAGGGTAGGGCGGCGCCCGCGGCGAGGCAGCCCACCACCACCCGCGAGTCCGCCGGCGAGACGACCGTGCCCCGCTCGGCGGCCAGGGGCCGGCATCGCCAGTAGCGGATCTTCCGCTCGAAGAGCTGGCGCGGCGTGGTGAAGGTGGCGGGATCCTCCAGGCACTCGCCGAGGTCGACGCCCTGCCGCTCGAGGAAACGCCGGTTGCCCAGCAGCCGAGCCGCCAAGGGGGAATCGAAGTGGAGCGCGCCCAGCAAGTCGTTGGCGGCCTTGCCGGTCAGGGCCCGGAACAGGGCCGGCGCCTGCTCCCGCGCCCGCCCGTAGAGGAA
The DNA here is from genome assembly GCA_036274895.1 of Thermoanaerobaculia bacterium. Taxonomy (GTDB): domain Bacteria; phylum Acidobacteriota; class Thermoanaerobaculia; order Multivoradales; family SZUA-115; genus CALMKX01. The sequence continues at coordinate 10,110 of DASUEU010000039.1, forward strand.
GCGCACGATGCGATCGCCGAACAGCGACTCGGTCAGGACGCCGCCCGTCGCGCGGTCCACGTACTGGTGGGCTGGCATCTCTGCTCCTCTTCGCTGGCCTCGGAGAGCACCAGCAGGACGATCATCCGTTCGAGGTCGGCGGCGCCGGCACGGCCCGCCGAGAGGGCCCGCAAGCCGTCGCGGAGGATCTCCCGGGCGCCTTCGCCCAGCTCGGCGGCCACCAGCTGCGCCGCTTCGGCGAGCTGGCGGCGGCGGAGATCCTCGCGGTAGAAGCGCTCGGCGGCCAGGTTGAAGTCCGCGGCCGGCAGCTCGAAGGGGGAGCGCCGCGGGCCGCCGAGGATGCCCGCGACCAGCCGGTCGGCGGCGCCGGGGACGCGGCCGGAGAGGCGGTCACGGAGATCTGCGAGGGTCCCTCGAGCGCCGAGCGCCTCGGTCAGGTCTGCGGCCTCGCGCTCGAGCTTCGCCACCAAGGCGCGCTGGAGCGCCGCGAGCTCCACCCGCAGCCAGCCCGGGTAGCGGCGGCTGCTGCGCACCCCGGACGTGCGCTCGATCACCTCCCGCAGGAAGGCGTTGCCGCCCTCGGCCCGCACGTAGACCGTGGGCACCCCCATCGCGGCGGCGAAGAACAGCTGCCGGCGCTCGCTCTCGAGCTCGGGCAGGTCGGGGATCGACTCATGGCGCACCCGGCCGTCGACGATCAGCTTCCAGGCGTAGGCGAGGACGAGGAGCTGGAGCTCGGCGGCACGGCCGAGGTCGTGCTCGAAGCTCTCGAACAGGGAGTAGTGGCGCCCCTCGAAGCCGCAGAAGCCCACCTCGGCGTGCTCGCGCAGGCGCAGCGGCAGGTAGAGGGCCATGCGCGCGTCGGTCACCCCCATGGCCTCGAGCTCCCGGCGCAGCCGCCGGGTGTTGCCCGGCCGGCCGTCGAGGGCGGGCTGGGTGGGGGTCGAAGCCAGGGCCACGGGGTAGTCGAGGAGCCGGAGATCGGGCACCCAATCGCCGGAGAGGCACAGAGCCCGGGCCAGCAGGCCGTCCAACCAGGGCGGCCCGAAGGGCGTCAGGGTACGGCCCAGGAAGTGGATCCGCGCCTTGCCCCGCCAGCGCCGCCAGAGCATGCGCAGGTGGGTGAAGTCCAGCTCGTGGGGCAGGAAGCCCAGCACCTTCTCGGGGTGGAAGTCCGCGAAGCCCAGGCGAAACGGCGCCGCGGTGTAGGTGCCGACGAAGAGGGGCAGGAAGTGCTCGGCGATCTTGATCGCGAGGTCGCCGATGCGCTTCTCCTCCACCGCCCCGAAGCCCGAGGCGGCATCGGCGCGCGCGGCCGAGAGACGGCGGCTGCCGAGCGAGACGTGGGTGCCGTTGTTGGCCAGGGAGAGGTTCGACGTCGAGGGCAGGACCACCAGGTTGTTGCGGATGATCCCTGCCTCCCGCAGCCGTGCCACGGCGTGGAGCTGGCTGCGCGCCAGGGTGTGGTGACAGAGGGCCATGTAGTCCTGCTTGTCCTCGCCCCGTTCCCAGCCCGAGAGGCAGGGGCTGATGAAGAGCTCCCGGTAGAACGAGTCGGACACCAGGTCGGCCAGGCGGCGCTGGGCGAGGGGCGGCAGCGGCGAGTGGAAGACCAGCGCCTCCTGGCCCCGGGCCGTCAGCTCGAAATGCCGGTTGGCGTAGGCGGTGAGCAGCTGGCAGAGCAGAAAGCGTTTGGCGCACTCGCGGGCGAGGTCCAACGCCCCACGGCCTCGCTGCCAGGTGACGACGTGGAAGGAGGTGGTCTCCGGCGAGATGTTGTCGTTGGTGAAGCAGTCCGAGAGGCGGCCGGCCACCCGCCGCACGAGAGGCGAGTCGCTGCCCCGTTCCACCGCCTCGGCCAGAGCCAGCCTCAGCAGATAGCTGATCGGCACCCGCAGCAATTCCTCGCCACCGGCTTCGAGGAAGAAGCGGGCCCGGTCAGCCCGCGGCGGGCTCGCAGGGTCCGAGCGCACGGCCGAAAGGTCGACCTCGAGCAGCGCGCGGGTGGCGGGGGTCAGCCGGGCCAGGGGCAGCCGCACCCAGCTGTTCTCCCAAACGCCGTCGGCCTTGGCGGCCAGGAAGGCATCGAGCTCGGCACCGGCGGAGGCCGGCAGGTCGCCGCGGGCGGCCCGGCGGCGCAGGTTGGCGAAGTAGGAGGACCCCTCGATGGTGAGCGCGAGGTCGACCGCGTCGCGTCCCCCGACCACCGCGGCCTGTAGCTCGCTCTCGGTGCCGGCGGTGGCGTCCCCGTCCAGGAACGGCAGGCCGGTGAGACGGCCGCGGGCGAGCCCGAGCCGCGCGATGCAGTCCCGCAGAGAGCCCGTCTCGGTCGGAGTCGCCCGGGCCGGGGAGAGAGGGGAGCGCTCCCGGCCGGGCTTCAAGGCTGGCCCTCGAGAAGTGCCTGCATCCCGAGGAGGGTAGAGGCGGCGGGTGTCAGCCGCGTCACCACCGGGTGCGTGCGGTGCTACAGTCCGCGCCGCGAGCCCCGACCATGGCCTACCGCACCCGCTTGACCCTCCGCTTCGGTGACCTCGACCCGGCCGGGATCGTCTACTACCCGCGCTACCTGCACTTCTGCCACATCGCGATGGAGGAGTACTTCCGCGAGGCCCTGGGCCGGCCCTATCCCGAGGTCCTGGCCGAGGACGACTTCGGCCTGCCGGCGGTCAAGCTGGAAGTCGAGTTTGCTCGGCCCTTCCGCTACGGCGACGCGATGGAGATCGAGGTGCGGGTGCTGGCGATCGGCGAGACCTCGATGACCTGGGGCTACGACCTCTACGCCGCCGGAGAGCCCGAGCCCCGCACCCGAGCCCGAGTGGTCACCGTGGGCCTGATCATGTCCCGCTTCGAGAAGCGCCGCATCCCGGACTGGATCCGGGAGCGGGTCCCCCTCACGGCCACTTGATCTTCGGAATCTTGTAGGCCGTCAAGTCGCCGTCCGGCTTGGGGAACTCGAGGTGCAGGCTCTCGAGGGCCTCGACCAGGATCTCCGACACCACCAGGTTGCGGTACCACTTGCGGTCGGCCGGCACCGCGTACCAGGGCGCCCAGGGGGTGTTGCAGAGGCTGAGAGCGTCCTCGTAGGCAGCCATGTACTGCGGCCAGAGCTTGCGATCCTCCAGATCCCCGGGGTTGAACTTCCAGTGCTCGTCCGGGTCCTGCTGGCGATCGGCCAGTCGCCGGGCCTGCTCCTCGGGGCTGATGTGGAGGTAGAGCTTGACGATCTTGGTGCCGGTCTCGGCGAGCAGCTGCTCGAAGGCGTTGATCTGCTCGTAGCGGCGGCGCCAGACCTCCTCCGGGGCCAACCCCTTCACCCGCACCACCAGCACGTCCTCGTAGTGGGAGCGGTTGAAGATGCCCACCAGGCCCTTGGCCGGCGCCACTTTGTGGATCCGCCAGAGGAAGTCGTGCGCCCGCTCCTCCTCGGTCGGCACCTTGAAGGGAGTGACCGCGACGCCTTGAGGTGAGAAGGCACCCATGACCGTGCGGATGGTGCCGTCCTTGCCACCGCCGTCCATTGCCTGGAGGACCACCAGCAGACCGTGCTTGCCTCCGGCAAAAAGGCGGTTCTGCAGGCTCCAGAGCCGCTCGAGATTCTTCTCCAGCAGGGGCAGGCTCTTCTCCTTGCTGTCGAGCTTGCCGGTGCTCCCCGGATCGAGCTTGGCGAGGTGGAAGCGCTTGCCCGGCGGGCGGGTGAACGAGCTGGCTTTCATTGGTGATCCCTCCGAGAAGCGAAGAAGGGAAACGAAGAGGGGCAGGCACGGGGGCCTGCCCCTACTGGGAAAACGCCCTGGGGGGGCGACGCATGCGTCGCCCCTACCCGAAGGAGCCTACGGGAACGTCACCGTCCAGGCCGAGGTGTCCCCGGTCTCGAAGCCGTCCGCGAAGATCAGCGAGGTCTCGATGATGCAGTAGTCGAGGACGCGCTGGAAGGTGTTCTGGCGGTCGGTGGCGTTGGAGATCGCCTCGATCGGCACCGTGAAGAACACCGTGCGCCAGACACCGCCGTCGCGGTTGAGCGAGGCGGGAGCCGAGGCGACGTTGCCGCGGAAGGCCACCTGAGTGCCGGCCGTCGCGGTCAGCGAGTCGCTGAAGTTGGTGAACGGATACACCAGGGCGTAGGGGCCGAGGCCGGTGAAGAAGTTCTCGCCGGTCATCGAGGTGTGGTTGGTGTCGTTGGTGCGCGCCGCCACGCCGAGGTAGTTGGTGGCGAAGGTGGTGACGCCACGATCGAAGAGGTAGTCCTGGCTGTCCATGAACAGGCACTTCTGACCCGAGTCGAGCCAGGTGGCCAGAGCTGTCTCGCTGGCCGCGCCCGGACCGGCAGCGCCGCCGAACTCGTCACCGGTGAACCAGATCACGGTGTGATACGGGGCGAGACCGAGAGCATCCGGCTCGGCGTCGGAGTTGACGGTATCCCAGACGTCGTAGGTGATGCCGGCGGTGGTCAGCAGGGCCTCGAGGGTGGCACGGACGTTGGGGGCGTTGTCGTCGTCGTCGATCAACAGATACGGCGGGACGACGCGGGTGGTGAACGAGAACACCGACGAGACGGCGCTGTCGCCGCAGACGTTGCTGGCGGTCACGCGCCAGAAGTACTCGGTGACCGGATCGAGCGCGATGTCGACGGTGGTGCTGGTGCCGGTGACGGTATCCATGAAGAGGATCATGGTGAAGCCGGCGTCGCTGGCCAGCTCGACGTCGTAGGAGGTGGCGGTCGCCACGGCACCCCACATCAGGGTCGGCGACAAGACCACGTTGGTGGCGTTGTCAGCCGGGGTGGTGAGCGTCGGCGAGCCCGGCGCGGCCGCGAAGAGGTTGAGGGTCACCGTGCCCGAATGGACGATCGCGCTCGGGCTCGAGGTGCCGGTGATGGTGATCGTCGAAGAGCCCGCCGAGGTGCCGGTGGTGTCGATGTTGAGGGTGGTCGATCCCGGCGGGGTCACCGGGTTAGTGACGAAGCTCGGCGTCGAGCCGGCCGGCGTGCCCATGGTCGAGAGAGTCACCATCTCGGAGAAGGCCTGGAACTGCGGCACGTTGACGGTGTAGCTCGCCATGGTCGGGATGCAGATGTCCTGCGAGGCCGGCGTGCCGCCGACCAGGAAGTCGATGCCCGCCTCGATGCGCTCGCCGAAGATGTCCGGGTCGTTGTGGCCGCCCTGGATGTTGCGGTCGTCGGACCAGATCAGGTTGACGAAGCCGTCGAAGCTGATCTGGGTGTCGTAGTCGCCGTGGTAGCAGGTGGCGAGGCCCGGATCGAGGAAGATCGGCGTGGACACGTCGGAGATCCGCACGCTGGCGTTGAACGTCGCGCCGTTGTCCGGCGACTGCCGGCTGTAGTAGTCGAGCAGGGTGTTGTTGACGGTGTCGAGCTGGCGCGAGTAGTAGGAGATCGTCACCACACCCTCGGCCGAGACCGACATGCTGGGCTGGTACTGATCCGTGGTGGTGGCGTCGTCGTTGACCAGGAACTCGGTGGACCAGGTGGTGCCGTTGTCGACTGACTTGCGGTAGTAGACGTTGACCACGTCCCCGGAGCCGGTGGCGTCCGGGTCCTTGGTGTAGACCACGTGAACGTGGCCGTCGGAGCCGACTGCGATCTGCGGCGAGGGCAGGTAGCGGATGTTGCCCTTGAGCGCCGGCCGGCCGCAGCTGCTGGTGGCCGTGGTGTCGCGGGGGTTGACCGCGCCGGTCAGTGGGTTGGTGACGAACGAGTAGGACGTGCCGCCGTTGGTCGAACGGACCACCTCGACGTCGATCGGCCCCGCAGGGAACGGGTTCCAGCGCACCCAGCTGACGTAGACGTCACCGTTGGGGGCTACCGCGGGCCACGCACCCTGGACGTCGGAGCCCGGGTTGGAGATCGTGATGGCGGCGTCCCAGGTCATCCCCGCGTTGGTGGAGCGGCGCACCTGGATGTCGCCGCCGACCGCGAAGTTGGTCCATGCGACGTAGAGATTGCCGTAGTGGGGGCTCGCCGGGTTGTTATCGACCGCCATCAGCTCCTTGTCGTCACTGCCCGAGGAGTTGATGGTGCTCATGAAGGTGAAGCTGTCGCAGTCGTCGGTGGACTTGAAGAGGGAGAGCCCGCCCGAGGCGGACAGCGCGGCGTAGTAGAAGTTGCCGTCCATCCGGCGCCACACCATCGCGGGGTCGCCGAAGTTGCCGGCGCCGATCGGGCCCTGGTCCACCCAGACCACGCCGCCATCGGTCGAGCGAGCGAAGCCGGAGAAGCCCATGCCGCCCGGGGTCCCGATCTCGTGCCAGGAGTCGTTCCAGGCCGCGCAGCGGGTGCCGGTGGTCTCGTTGACCGCGATCGAGGTCTCACTCTGGGTGTGCGACTGGGCGGGGGTATCGCCGCTGGGGTCGCTCACCGGGGAGTCCGTGGCCTCGGGGGATGCGAAGCCCGGGCTATCGGCCGTCACCCCGCCCAGCTCGTGCTCGCGACCGCAGCGCACCAGGAGGCTGCGCAGCAGGCCGTCCATCTTGCCCCGCTGCTTCGCATCGTCGAGCAGGGCGCACTCGGCCAAGTTGGCCTTCTGGATCACGGCGGACTGGCCCGCTGGTCGCGGATCGGTCTTGTCAGCCAGAGCGGCCGGGGCCGCCCCGAGCCAGCATGCCCCGAGCGCGAAAAGTGAGATCTGGGTCGCCAACCTCGATGAGAGGCGGGCGCGGCGGGGGGAGTCGTTTGTCCTCATGGAAACCTCTCCTGTAGGGGCGGCAGCCGACGAGGGTGCTCCTCGGCCACCGGGCAGAGCCCTGGGCTCCTGGTCACTCAGCGACCCTTCCTTGGTTACCGAGCGCAGGCTGGTGAGGCGGGGAGCCCGGGAACGAAGTCGAGGGGGAATCGGCCGGACTATAAATCAGGCAACTAGTGGGGGGCAAGCTGGTCTATGCACTCGGAGCCATACCCAGAGCTTTCTCCAGGGAGGCCCGGTCGGCGGCCCGGCGCAAGGCCTCGGCTGCCGTGACCCGCCCGCCCTGCACCAGCTCGACCAGGGAGTCGTCCATCAAGCGCATGCCCTGGCCCTTGCCTCCCTGGATCACCGACACCAGCATCGGGGTGTTGCCCTCGCGGATCAGGTTGGCCACCCCCGAGGCCTTGAGCAGGATCTCGAAGGCGGCCACCCGGCCCTTGCCGTCGGCGGTGGGCAGCAGGAGCTGCGAGACGATGCCGACGATGGACTCGGCCAGAGTGGTGCGAATCTGCGGTTGCTCTTCCGGCGGGAAGGCGTCCACCAGGCGGTCGATGGTCTTGGCGGCGCTGTTGGTGTGCAGGGTGCCGAAGACCAGGGTGCCCATCTCCGCCGCCTTGATCGCCAGCGAGATGGTCTCGAGGTCGCGCATCTCACCGACCAGGATCACGTCCGCGTCCTGGCGCACGGCGGCCTTCAGGGCGGCGGCGAAGCTCGGCACATGGCGGCCCACCTCGCGCTGGGAGAAGACCGCCTTCTTGGTCGGATGCACGAACTCGATGGGGTCCTCGATGGTGAGGACGTGCTTCTCGTAGGTGGAGTTGATGCGGTCGATCACCGCCGCCAGAGTCGTCGACTTGCCCGAGCCGGTCGGCCCTGTGACCAGCACCAGACCGCTCCTCAGATGGGCCAGGGCCTCGATCGCCGACGGCAGGCCGAGCTGCTCGACGGTGGCGATCTTCTCCGGGATCATCCGGAAGACCGCCGCCGGCCCCTGCTCCTGGCGCAGGTAGTTGGCGCGGAAGCGGGCCACTCCTTCGAGGCCGTAGGCGAAGTCGAGGTCGCCGGTCTCGAGGTACTCCTGCCAGTCGGCGTCGTCGACCAGCTCGCGCAACAGCTCTCCGAGCGCCCCGGGGGAGAGCTTCTCCCAGCTCTTGATCTCCCCGAGATGGCCGCGCAGCCGCAGCCGCGGGCGCTGGCCCGAGGCCAGGTGGAGGTCCGAGCCGCCCTCGGCCTTGAGCATCTCGAACAGCTGGTGGAGACGGGCCAAGCTCTCTTCCTCCTCAGGCGAAGCGTTTCGGATCCTCGGCCTGGCGGGCCGCCTCGTCCTTGCTGATGGTGCCGGCCTTGACCAGCTCGGCGAGCGAGGCGTCGAGCAGCATCATGCCGCGGCTGGCGCCGGTCTGGAGGATCGACTGGATCTGGAAGACCTTGTTCTCGCGGATCAGGTTGCCCACCGCCTTGGAGCCGATCAACACCTCGAGCGCGGCGACCCGGCCAGTGCCGTCCGCCCGCGGCACCAGCCGCTGCGAGACCACGGCGCGCAGGGACTCGGAGACCATGGTGCGGATCTGCGCTTGCTGGGAGGGCGGGAAGACACCGAGCAGGCGGTGGATGGTGCGCAACGCCGAGCCGGTGTGGAGGGTGCCGAGCACCAGGTGGCCGGTCTCGGCGGCGGTCAGGGCGAGGGAGATGGTCTCGAGGTCGCGCAGCTCGCCGATCACGATCACGTCCGGGTCCTCTCGCAAGGCGGCGCGCAGGGCGCGGGCGAAGGAGGAGGTGTGGGGCCCGACCTCGCGCTGGTTGACCAGGCCCTGGCGCGAGGTGTGGACGAACTCGATGGGGTCCTCGAGGGTGATGATGTGGTCCGCGCGGGTCTCGATCAGCTGGTGGACCAAGGCCGCCATGGTCGAAGACTTGCCGCAGCCCGCCGGGCCGGTGAACAGCACCAGCCCCTGGTGGAGCTCGGTGAGCGAGGAGAGGCTGGCCGGCAGGCCTAGACCTTCGAGGGTGGGCGGGCGCGCCGGGATGGCCCGGAAGGCGGCGTCGAGCCCGCGCAGCTGACGATAGACATTGCCACGGAAGCGGCCCACCCCGGGCAGGCTGTGGGCGAGGTCGAGCTGCTGCTCTTCCTCGAGGCGAGCCTGCTGCACCGGGTTCAAGAGGGGCAGGACCAGGCGCTCGGACTCCTCCGCCGTCAGGGGGCCGCCCGAGACGTCCGAGAGGCGACCGTTCCAGCGCAGCTTGAGCGGCGCCCCGGCGTGGACGTGCAGGTCGCTCGCGCCCACCTCGATGGTGCGCTCCAGCAGCTCGTTGAGCTTGCTCTGCCCCGGGCGGTAGACGAACGCCGCCGGCCCCCCGCCCCGGCGCGGCGAGGAGCCGCCGGGCGCGGCCTCGACCGGCGCGCTTGCGGGCTTGGCAGTGCCTGCTGGGCTGGACGGGGCTGGAGAGGGAGCGTGGGCGATGGCCGGGGGCGGGGGGGCCGCCGGCGGGGCGGAAGGCCCCTTGGCCAGCTCCCGGGCCATGGCCTCGACGATCGAGCTCTCCCCGCTCGCCGCGAGTAGCGGGCCGACCGCCGGGGCCGATGCCAGAGGGCTGGGCGCAGGGGCCGGCTCCACTGCCTCCCCCCGCCGGCGCAGGTACTCCTCCCGCGCTGCTCGCAGCTGGGCCACCTGCTCCTTCGAGAGGTAGCCCTCCCCCTCCAGAAACCGCCCCAGCTCCGGCACCCCGGCCGAGCGCCAGGTCCGCAGCATCTGCGCCACCTGCTCGTTGCTGAGCAGCTTGAGATGCAACGCCAACCGGGGCAGCAGCAGCTCGTAGTCGGATTCGGGCATGGTGAAGGGGGGAGGCTACGGCATGGGTGGGGAGGGGGTCAAACGGGGGGCCTCTCCGGCCTCATTACCGTGGTACTCTGCCGCTCATGAAGCTCGCCGAATCTCGCGTGACCGCCCAGGGCCAGATCTCCGTGCCGGCCGAGGTCCGGCGCCGGCTGGGCGTCGGCCCCGGTGCGGTGCTCGAGTGGAGCGCCGAGGGGGGCTCGATCCTCGTGCGCCGAGCCGGCAAGTACACCTCCGCGGACCTCCATCGCGCGCTCTTCCCCACGCCTCCCGCGCCGCGGACTCTCGAAGAGATGAAAGAAGGGCTGCGCCAGCACGCGAGAGAGCGGCATGCGCGCCGTTGACACCAACGTCCTGGTGCGGCTGCTCACGCGCGACGACCCCGGGCAGCTGGCCGCGGCAGAGGACTTCATCGCCCCGGGAGCCTGGGTCTCCCACGTGGTGCTGGTCGAGGCGAGCTGGGTGCTCAGCTCGGTCTACGAGGTCCCACCGAGCGCGCTCGCGACCTCGCTCGAGATGCTCCTCGATCACCAGAGCCTGGTGGTCCAGGACCCCGAGACCGTAGCCGCCGCCGTCGCCCGCTTCCAAGAGAAGCCCGCCCTCGGCTTCTCCGACAGCCTGATTCTCGAGCTGGCCAGGAAGGCCGGGCACCTGCCCCTGGGGACTTTCGACCGGGAGCTGGGGAAGGTGGCGGGGACGGTGGGGTTGGTGGGGTAGGGGGGCGACCATTCTTCCCAGGAGTAGACAATCGATCGTCGAGTATCCGCCGCGCCAAGCAGACGGTTCGTGCGACAGCGACTGAAGTGCGAGGCTCACCCTCGAAGGAAGACCAGTCCTCTCCTCTCCCAGAACTTCCTCAAAGTCCAAATCGGCGTCATCACTGCGAAGCCCCCCAGGACCGAACCGCCGATCACCATCCCCAGGGGCTCTCGTGTCTCCCGGTCAACGACCATAGCGCCAGAGTCACCTGGTCCTGCGAAAGCCGGGCCCTCACCCTTTGCGTCCTTCACCGGCCTGATCTTGAACTGACATCGAAACCAGTAAGGCTCACCCTCGGCCCCCAAGAGCTTAACAAGACACAGCTTCCTCTCGACATAGCCAAATGTCGAGTGTGGCTCTCTAACACCACACTTCTGTACTGCTGTGCCCGGCTTTGGCTCGCAGCACGAAAGATCCGAAAGTGGTCCGAAGCTCCCGAAACACGTTGTGCGTTGCCTCCAGTCGAATTCCTCTGTGATCCGCACAATGGCAGCATCCAGGCGCGAGGCCCGTTCGACCGTGCAAGGAGCGCACCGTGGCCGCACAATTGCGTCGTGTAGTCGCCCCACGAGCCTAGAAACTCCTGGGCTGGGATGACCCTTAACATCTTGATAGATCGCCCCATCATCCTTGAAAGGAGGCGGCAAATGAATAGGCTTCTTCTGGGGGCGACTAGCACCCTGCCCCTGTAGAATGGGGTTGGGCGTCGACCACCAGAAGTTCGTTGCTGTATGGGCAGCCGTGAGTAAGTACAGGGTCGTGCCGTCTCCCCTAGACAATAGACAGCTCAATGTGCCGGTGGGGCCGCCCGGCAGTCCGTTCTCAAATCTGAGCACACCAGCACTCGGCCTCAGCTCCCTTTGGAACAGGTGAAGGTCATCAACAAGATCCACTTCGATTTCGAAGTCAGATGGCCAAGAGAAATCCGTCGCGAGCGCACGGATCTTGCTGCTGACTTTCTCTGCCTGATCTGCGCTTTGTCTTGGGACCAGAAGAACCAGTTTCGGAGGCCTTGAATATAGATCCAGCGAGTAGCCCGAGAATAAGCTACTTGCAAGAAGACGCTCCAGCCTCATCCGAAATGAGAGCAGCATGGCTCTGTTAGTCATCCTCGAACCTCCTGCCCCGTCTAAAGGCTCATTACTGCGCCGGCACAGGGTTTGTCACGTATTCCGAAGAAGCTCTCAGGTGCCGGATGTGGTACCGGGAGCTCACCGAGCACCACTTTGTCCCGTTCCTCGCTCAGCTTCTCATAGAAGGCCTGAAAATCCATGTCGGGCAAGACGAGACGACTAAACCCTTCTTCTTCGAAGAGGAGCTCAGGCTCTCGATTAGAGATCTTCACCTCGAGTACAGGGCGAGATGCGCCCGGTGCGAAGCCGAGGACGACTTGTCGCTCGACCACTTCGTTGGCTAGTCTCTTGATCTCAATTCGTACATCGCCGCGGACGTCAAAGAACTCGAGCGCCAGGGAGTTGCCAATGCCACGATTCCATTCAAAATGACTCGGGTCCGCCGGAGGAGCGAAGTTCCAGACCGCTACTTCGCCATTGACGAGGCGATTGAACTCATGAGTCCTCAGCCTTCCTCCTGAGCACTCTACCCGAGCGATAAGTCCCTCGGGGAAGGGGCCTCGATAGGAAGGCATGAAGTCTTCACGTACTCGCTGAGCTGCCTTGTTGTTCTTGGCGATCTGATCGAGGGCCGGCAGCCAGTACAGGCTTTCTAGCTCCTCCAGATCGGCAAGTGTAGGCTTCTTAGGGTCGTCGGCTTTCGGGTTTCTGGGAAGGGCACTGGCGAAGCTGAAGGTGGCCGCGTTCTCGGCATCCAGGTGAAACCGGATCTGTTCCCGACGAAGAGACAGGATCCCTGTCTCATCTCGCTCAGAGATGTCCCTGCACACCAAATCGACGCGGCGTGTTGTACCTTCTCGCAAGTCACCTAGTCGAAACTGCATCAGCGGGAAGTGCGGCTCACGAAGTTTGGGAAGGCTCACATTTTTAGCATCGCTGCCCAGCGTGATGCCTGGTCGACGAAGGTCTGGAAGAAGCACCGTGAGGGACCGAATCTTCTTATCCTGTGGCTTTAGGCATTGCCCATTTTTCACGAAGAAGGGGTACTCGGGCACATAGGCACACACCCCCTCAAAAACCACTCTGAACGTATACGACACCTAGTCCTCCCTCCTGAAGGTCCCCGCCTCGATTGCCATCACCCCTCCCCACGCCCAGGGCCTCCCTCTCCAATCGGCCAGCTCCTCGCGTGCCCTCCTCAGAGCCGACCCTGCATCACCCTCCTCCCGATACTCGTGGTGAAACTGCGGGAACAGCGCTAGGGCGTCGGTATCGCGGATGGGCCACAGGGTTCCCACCACCGCCCCCACTCCGCGCGCCAAGAAAGGCCGCGCCAGACCGCCGAGGCCCTCGCCTGCGGCAGGGGTCGCGGTGCTTTCACAGGCCGCGAGTACCACCAACCGGGTCCTCGGCAGGGGCGGCAGCTCCCGCCAGAGCTGGTCCAATCGGACGGTTTCCATGGGCAATGCCAACCAGCTCCAGCTGTCCTCGCGTGAGTTGGCGGCGGCATGGGTGGCGAGATGGACCACTTCGGCTCTCGGGAGGCAACTTCGCAGGCTCACCCAGTCCCTCACCGGGCAATCGAGCGCCGTTGCCGCGCCGTAGGCGTTCCGGACGGCGAAAGCCTCCTCGGAGGCTCTGGGAAGGTCGCTCAAACCGAGCGCCGAGAAACCCTCGAAGCCCAAGCTGAGGACCGAGCCCGGCCGCTTGGAGGTGTCTGGCTGTTGCGAACCTCTGAGCAGCGCGCGCAGGCTGGGAGCCAGGCTGATCTGGAAGTCCTCGTCGAGATACCGTTCACGACCGGGATCCCAGACGCCCCGGAACGGTACCCCGTGAATCTCGGAGTCGGGGAGGATCACCAGCCGCTCCGTCCCCGCCGCCAGCTCGGCGAGGACCGGCGCGACGAGCAGCCGCCACAGCTCGGCAGTGGAACGCCGCCAACCCTCCAGATCCTCCTCCTCGGCCGCAGCTCGAACGGCCTTCAGACTGCTTTCGAGCCCCGGGCCCACGGCCAGGGGCACCGTACGCAGCGACCCCGCCGAAAGCACGAAGGCGACCGCCGATCGAGCGCCCGCGGGCGAGCCCAGAACGACGTACTCGACGACCGCAGTGCCGGGCGGGATCTGGGCCAGGGCAGCCGCGAGGTCAGCGGCGCTGAACGGCAGGAACCAACGGTTGAGGCGCGGTGCGAGGCGGTCCCGCATCTCTTCGGACAGCAGGAAGGCCGTGAGATTGGCCGATTCGGTCTCCGCAGCGAGGTGGAGTTCGATCAACCGTTCGAAGATCTCCCTCAAAGCCGGAGGCGCACCGATCTCGGCCGCCTCGGGAAGGAATCGCAGGTCCTGGTCCCACCGGCGCAGGCTCACCAGCCCCGCCTCCAGCTCGGCGCGGGCCTCGGACTGGCGACCTAGGTCGGACAACACGTTCGCTCTCGCCAGGCGCGCCTCGGCCACGTTCGCCGGTGACCGCAGGGCTTCGAGTCCGGCGATCGCCACCAGGTAGAGCCGTGCGGCCTCTTCGAGCTCGGGCAGAGCTGCCTCGGGCTCCCTGCCGAGCAGCTCAGCCCGAGCCAGAGCGACGTCCAGCTCGGTGCGCTTCTTCTCAAGGGAATCCGGCAGGAAGTGGAGAGTTTGCTCGGCCTTTTCGAGCTCGATCCCGGCGGCTCGAGTGTCACCCAGGCTCTTCGCCAGCCGGATGCGGCCATCCACCGGACAGAACCGGCGCTCCGGCATCTCTCGGCAAGCCTCGGTCGCTTCTCGCCACAGTGGGATCGCCGCGGAAGAGGCGGTGCTGGCTACGGTGTTACCCGCGACCCAGTACACGGAGTATCGGTCCCAGGGATCGGCGATGCCCGGAGCAACCGCCAGGGCCGCCATCACCTCAACCATCGCCTCCTCGGTCTGCCCCAAGGCATCGAAGATCTCGGCGCGCATGGCTCGGCTCACGGCAGCCTTCCCCACGTCACCAAGCTCCTCGTACCGCCGCTGCGCATCCGCGTACTGGTCGAGCGCCGGCCGGAAGCGGCCGTCCAGGCTGGTGCGATAGGCCAGAAACTTGGCGGCCGAGGCCGCGAGGTGCGGAAGGCCCAACACATCGGCCTCGGTGAGAAGAGCGCGAATCTCCGGCTCCCGGGGTGAGGGCTGGCCGCGGAGATTCTCGAGGCGGTCTTCGATAGAAGCGGCCCGGGACGATGCGAAGGCCACCCCGCGTCCGCCGGGCACCGTAGCCGCTTGGGTGCCCTGCCTCATGGTGTGGAAGGCCAACCTCTCGGCAGCCGCCTGCGCCTCATCTGCCCAGGGCGGCCGAGGGGCGAGCGCAAGGAAGCCGCGCCAGGCTTCTTCCGCCTGGATCGGCAGGTGCAGGGCTTCGAGCAGCAAGGCGCGGTTGAAAAGCGCCTCTGCCAAGTCGGCGGCCAAGGAGCAGGCATCCTCGGCCGCCGCCAACGCAGTGAAGTAGAGCAAGGGCGGGCCGCCCCCAACCGCCCGCCCGAACCGCACCGCCGCCAGGTCCGAGAGCAGCCTGGCCCGGTGCCGGGCATCCGCCGCCTCCCCCACCCGCTTCAGCTCCGCCACCAGCGCCTGCTCGGCAGTCTTGAGCTTCTCCGGGTTGGTGGGATCGAGGCGCAGGGTGAGGAGCTGGCTCTCGAGGCTCACGAGGTGGCCCCGGCCACCACGGGCGCTCCCCGAGGTGCCAGGCACTTCGGGAGCCGGCAGAGGGCGGACGATCAGGCGGGCGCCCGTGGGCGCGAGCGTGCGGGGAGCCTCGCGATCCAGGGTCTCGAGCTTCTCCTGCTGACTCGGGCCGAAGGAGTCGAGGAAGACCCCCAACCAGCCCTGCCACGCCAGCACCGCCACGGCAGGCGTCAGCCCGAGCAGCACTGCCGCCGCGAGCCTCGGAACCCTACCGACAGGCGCTCGAAGTCGTCCCACACCCCCTCCGCAAGCTTCGGAGAGCTTCCTTGCCGATCTGCGCATGGACTGCGATGCCGCAGATGGTAGCACGCCTCTCTTGGACGGGCACGGAGTGCTGCTTTTCGCGGCCACCCCTCCCCCTGAAACGAACCCCCACCCCCCGGCGTAGGGGAGGAAGAACCACTTCGAGCCTCTGGGGGGGCCGCATCATGAAAGACCTCGGGCAAGACCTCCGCCTCGCCCTGCGCAGCCTCGCGAAGTACCGCACCACCAATCTGCTCGTGGCCGTCTGCCTGGCCCTGGCCATCGCCTGCAATGCCACCCTCTTCGGCGTCATCGAGGGCCTGCTCTTCCGGCCCTGGCCGTACCATGAGCCGGACCGCATCGCCTACCTCTACCAGGCCGACCGGCGGGTGCCGGACGATGAGTCCGGCGTCTCCCCGGCCAACTTCCTCGACTGGAAGCAGCAGGCGAAGAGCCTCTCGGCCCTCGAAGGCGTGACCCGCCGCTCCTTCAACCTCACCGGCATCGAGCGGCCGGTGCGCCTGGCGGCCGCCGCGGCCACACCGGGCCTGTTCAGCCTGCTGGGGGTCTCGGCGAGCGAGGGACGCACCTTCCTGCCCGACGAGGGCGTGGCCGGGCGGGATCAGGTGGCCCTGCTCACCTGGGAGACCTGGCAGCAGCACTTCGGCGGCCGGAGCGGCCTGGTGGGCTCCACCATCCAGTTGAGCGAGAAGCCCTACACCGTGGTGGGCATCCTGCCCGAGCGCTTCGACTTCTTCATGGACGCCGAGATCTGGGTGCCCTACCGCCTCGACCTCGTCAACCCCTCTCGCGACGACCGCGAGCTCTTCGTGCTCGGCCGCTTCGCCCCCGGCGTCAGCCCGAAGGCGGCCCAGGCCGAGCTGGACGGCATCGGCAAGGCCCTCGCCGCCCAGTACCCGGAGGCCAACCGCGACTACGACGCCAAGGTGGTCTCCCTGCGCGAGCAGATCCCGGGCAAGGAAGACCGGCTGCTCTTCGGCATCATGCAGGGCATCACCCTGGCCGTGCTGCTGATCGCCTGCGTCAACATCGCCAACCTGCTGCTGGTGCGCGGCCAGGACCGCGCCCGCGAGGTGGCCCTGCGTGCCTGCCTGGGCGCCGAGCGGGGCCGCATCGTGCGCCAGCTGGTGGTGGAGAGCCTGGTGCTCGCCGCAATCGGTGGGGTGGCAGGTCTGGCGCTCGCCGCCGGGGCCCTCGAAGTGATGGCCCAGATGCTCGCCGTGGAGCTGCCGAAGATGGTGCAGCCGGAGCTCAACGGCACGGTGCTGCTCTACACCCTGGGCCTGACCGCCCTGGCCGGCCTCGCCTTCGGCCTGATGCCGGCCCTCGAGACCTCCCGCACCAACGTCGCCGCCACCCTGAAGGAGGGGGGGCGGGGCCTCGCCGCGGGGCGCTCGCGGCGCATCACCCGCGCCCTGGTGGTGGTGGAGCTGGCCTTCGCCCTGGTGCTGGTCTCGCTCACCGGATTGATGGCGCGGAGCATCCAGATCTTCGCCGGCCTGGACCCGGGCTTCCGAGTGGCGGGCCTGCTCACCTTCCGCCTCTCGCTGCCCGAGACGCGCTACGAGGGAGCTGCCGGAGCACGCTTCTTCGACCAGCTCACCGAGCGCTTGCGCCAGGTGCCAGGGGTCTCGGGTGCCGGCGCGGCGAGCAACCTGCCGCGGGCCCGGGGCAACGGCGAGGAGGCCTTCACCTTCGACGGCCAGGCCGAGACGAAGGATGCCCAGACCGCCACCTGGCTGACGGTTTCCCCCGGCTACTTCGAGGCTCTCGGTCTCACCCTCGCGGCAGGTCGCCGGATCGACGCCAGCGACGGGGCGGAGGGCGCGCCGGTGGTGGTGGTCAGCCAGGAGCTGGCCCGGCGCTACCTGCCGGGCCAGGACCCCCTCGGCAAGCGGGTGATGGTGGAGGGCAAGAGCGCCGCCATCGTCGGCGTGGTGGGCGACGTGATGCAGACCCGCATGACGCCCAACGGCCGGCCCAGCCCCCTGATCTACGTGCCCCTGGCCCAGCGGCCCTCGGCCACCATGGCCCTGGTGGTGGCCAGCCGCCGGCAGGACGATGCTCTCACCGAGGAAGTGCGCCAGGCGGTGTGGGCTCTCGACCCCAACCTGCCGATCGACCAGATGCTCACGATGGAGGAGCAGATGGCCCAGCAGTTCGTGGGGGCGCGCATCGTCGGGCAGATGGTGGCGGTGTTCGGCGTCCTCGCCCTGCTGCTCGCCGGCCTCGGGCTTTATGGGGTGGTGTCCTACTTCGTGTCCCAGCGGCGGGCGGAGATCGGCGTGCGCATGGCGATCGGCGCGGACCGCCGGCAGGTGCTCGGTCAGGTCCTCCGCGAAGGGCTGAAACTGACGGCGATCGGCCTCGCCCTGGGCGCCCCGGCCCTGTTCGGCGTCGCCAAGCTGACCAACCAGGTGCTGCAGGGCACCATCCCGCTGCCGGTCGAGATGATCCCCCTGATGGCCGCGGTGCTGGCCGGGGTGATCGGCCTCGCCACCTGGCTCCCAGCACACCGGGCCGCCTCCCTCGACCCGGCGATCACGCTACGCGGGGACTAGAACTGGAAGACCTGCCACTGCAAGACGATCTGGTCGACGTCCTCGGAGCCGTCGCGCTCGATGCGGCCATAGCCCAGCTTCAAAGCCGAGCCGTGGCCGCCGGGGAACCAGCCGAGGCCGACCTGGAGCTTCTCCTCGTCGGGCCGGGCCGGATCGTCGAAGTCCTGGGCGGCGTACTGCAGGAAGGGCTGGAGCTTGGCGGCGGCGAGGTAATAGCCGGCCTCGAGCAGCAGGTCGTCCTGCTTGGCCAGGTTGATGAACCCGCCGCCGTCGATCCGTGAGTAGTCGGCCTGCAGGGTCAGGCCGTCACCGTTGCCCAGGGGCTGATCGAGGAAGGCATCGAAAGTGAGCGTGGAGTAGTCCTCTTGGTGGTCGTAGCTCGCGCCGACGCCGAGGCTCTGGTTCTTGCCCAGGGAGTTGCCGCGATAGAAGAACGTGGTCTGCCCGCCTCGGATCCACCACATCGCCCGGCCGGTGAAGCGGAGGTCATTGGTCGCCCCCACCCCCCGCGCGCCGTCGAAGACGCCCAGGCGGTACTCGAAGCGGTCCCCGGCGAGGTAGCCGCGGGCCTGGAGGCCGTAGTCCCGGCCGTTGCGCCCTTCGAGCGGCCCGCTCGTCACGAAGGTGTAGTTGCCGTAGTCGACGGGCACCAGCGTCGCCGCCGATTGTTGCTGGTTGAAGGAAAGGGGCGTCTGGAGCAGGCCGCCGTCCAGCTGGAACGCCTTCGAGAACGTCCAGGTGACGATCAGGTCTTGGAGGAAGAGGTCGCCGGTGTTCTTCTGGCCGTTGGCAGCCGCCTTGCCGAGGTTCGGGCTGTCGGTGTCGAGAAAGACGGTCAGCTTGTCCCCCAGCTTGTAGTTCATCAGCAAGCGCAGTCGGCGCAGGAAGAGGTTCTGGGCCTCGTCCCCGCCGGCGTTGTCCAGGCTCTCGGCCTGGAGCTGGCCCAAGAGCCCGACCTTGAACGAGCTCTTGCCGTCCTTGGAATCAAACTGGAGCTGAGCCGAAGCTTGCGCCGCGAAAAACAGAGAGAGCAGGATCGCCAGCGCAGGGAGTCCCCACGAACTCTTCATCATTACCCCCTATTCGGAAAGAGATCCGCTGGATGATAACAGCAGGCGCCGAAGAAAGTCAGCGTAGCTTGAGCACGAAATCCGGGTTGCCGTAGAAGAGGTAGTTGGCCCAGTCGGCCAGTGGCGGCTGTGGCGCCAGGAGGGCGCCGCGGCCGGACTGCACGGCCTCGCGCAGGTTCCGGCCCGAGAGCACCGCAGTGTAAAAGGCATCGGCGAAAGCCACCGCCCCGGCGTCGCTCACCGGCCAGTAGGTGCCGATCAGGTTGGCGACCCCACCGCGCATCATGGCCTCGGCGAGGCCCACGGCCTCCGCCTGGTGCGCTTCGCGGGTCACCACCGGCCTCAGCGGAGCTTCGAGCATGCTCGGCTCCCCCCGCTTGCCGCGCACCCGACCCGACTCGCAAGCGTTGAAGAAGACCAGGCTCGGCAGGTTGGCGACACCGGCCAGATCTGCTCCGCTGACCACCTCCTCCCCCGCAGCCAGCAGACCGCTGCCCGCCGGGCCGGCCGGGTTGAAGAAGGCGTGTCCGGCGTAATGGAGCACGTCGTAGCGACCGGAGCCGAAGGCTTCGAGCAGAGCCTT
This sequence comes from Thermoanaerobaculia bacterium, assembly GCA_036274895.1. GTDB lineage: Bacteria > Acidobacteriota > Thermoanaerobaculia > Multivoradales > SZUA-115 > CALMKX01. Next base: position 29,644 of record DASUEU010000039.1, read on the forward strand.
GCGGGTGGCTTGCTCGCGGAGGAGCATGGTCAGCCGCACGCCACCCTTGTCGGCGAAGAGCTCCTGCACCCTCTCGCCTTCGTCCTCGGCCCCGCCGAGGTCTCCCGTGGGGTTGACCACCAGCAGCACCTCGAGGGTCTCCTTGGTGACTCGTTCCTTGAGCCACTTGGCCACCACCAGGTTCTCGGCCTCGTAGCGCCGGGTCAGCCCCTTGGCGGCGGCGGGGAACCACAGCGCGTCGCCCTCGGCGAGGGCGAGGGTCTCCCAGGGAATCCGCGAGGTCAGGGCATCGTGGACCACCACCAGGTGGCGCTTCTTCTGCGTCGCCAAGACCGTGCGCACGGCGGGCTCGAGGATCAGGCGGCCGAGGGCCGGCCCGTCGCGCTCGAAGCTCGGCTTCTTCGCCGTCAGACGCTGGAGCACCTTCTTGAGCTCTTTCGAGGAGACCGGCTGGCGGCGGGTGAGCAGGGCTGCCTTGCCCTCGGCGGTGAGCACCGAGCTCTGGAGCGTCACCTCCTCGTCCTGGTCCTGATCCCCCTCCTGGCGCACGAGCAGATAGACCGGGTCCTCACCACGCCGCGCCGGGCCCGCCTGACGGGGCGCTTCCGACGACAACAGCTCGGTCTCGTCGAAGGTCAGCTCCAGGTCTTCACAGAGGGGAGTGCTCGCCAGGCGGTAGAGCTCCTCCTTGACGGCCAGGAAGCGCTCCGGATCCCGCTCGCAGATCACCACCCGGCGGAAGTGATGGTCGCGGTCAGCGTCGAGCAGGGCGCGCACGAAGCCGCCGAGCATGTTGCGCAGGGCGGCGTCCGCGCTCTCGCCGGAGCCACCACCGATGACCACCGTCGAGAACTCCTCCACCGCGGTGGTGATGAAGGTGCGCAGCACATTCTCGGCGGCGATCTGCAGGGCGTCCGGGCCGAAGCGGTCGAAGGAGCCGAGACCGACGAAGGCGACCAGGTCGGCGGCGAGAGCGTGGCGGCCGGTGGGCAGGACGAAGACCTCCCCGAGGTTGCCGGTGAACATCCGCCGCTGGGTGATCTCGGTGATGGCGCCCTTCATCCGCCCGTCGAGGGCGAGGGCCGCCCCGGAGGGCGCCACGTCCTTGAAGATGCCCAGGGCGAGCGCCCGGGTGGGGGCCTCGGTGATGCTACCCAAGGCCAGACGGAGATCCAGCCGATGCTGGCGCCGCCGCCCCACCACCACTTGCTGGAGCTGGTGGCGCATGCCGCCCGCAGCCTCGTCCTGGGGAGGCCGGCGGCCCGGCAGGGTGATGGTGGGGGCCGCCGGCGCGCCCCCGGGCGCCACGAACTCGGCCAGGGCCTCCCGCACCTCGCGCCGCGACAGCTCGACCGCGGCGCCTCGCGCGGCCTCACTCTCGCGCAGGCGGTGCTCGGGGACGGTCTCCCGGCGCGGTGACCGGGCCCGTGGCGGCTCCGTGGGCAGGCGGCTGGTGCTGCCTTGATCCACCAGGTCGCACACCGCGGCGGCGACCGCGGAGTTGTTGGGCAGGGCGCCGTGCTCCTCCTCCACGAAGTAGCTGCGTTCCTCAAGCTCCGGCATCCGGCACATCTCGAGGGGCACCGTGCCGTCGCCGTCCGTGGTGCGCTCGAAGACCCATTCCCCATCGGCACGGGCGAGGTCGGTCACCGTGTCCTGGTTGACACCCGCGATCAGGAAGCAGTGGGCGAGCTGCTGCCGGCTGTGCGGCAGCCGGCTCTGGACCTGCCGGGCCTGGGCCAGCAGCTCGGGCTGGGGGGAGAGGCCGTCCCGCGGCCATTGGTCGACGTCGTAGAGGTCGATGGCCGAGAACTTCTCGGGCACGGGCAGCATCTGGGTGAGGCCCGGCAAGGTGGTGAAGACGTTGCGCACCAGCCACTCGACGTCGTGCTTGCGGTCGAGCAGGCCGAGGGTCTTGACCACCGAGCCGACACCGCGGAAAGACAGCGCCGGCACGAAGGAGCCGAAGTTCGGCGTGCCGACCTGGATCAGGCGGCGGAAGGTGGCGCCGTGGCCGATCGCCGAGCGCGCCACCAGACCGCCCATGCTGTGGGCCACCAGATGGACCTTGCCGCTGCCCTCGGCGGCGAGCTTCGCGGCCAGCTCCCTGCCCAGGTCGTCGATCGAGCGGCGCCAGTCGAAGGGCTGAAACGACGCCTCCAGACCCGAGAGCTGGAGCGTGAGCTTGAGCTTCAAGTAGGTCATCAAGATGACGCCCGAGGCGCGAAAAGCCGGCATCCCGGGCACCAGGGCGAGCTCGGCCAGCCCGCCCCGCCAGATCTCGAGCGGATCGAACCAGTAGAGGTCACTCCCCTTCGAGAGGGTCGAGCCCATGATGCCGGGCAGGATCCACACCTTCTGCCCGCCGCGCACGCGCGCCCCGGGAACCTGCCGCGCCAGCTGCACCAGCTCGGCATAGGCCTCGGCGCCGAAGTAGTCCTCGAGCAGGCCGCTCCTCTCGCCCGTGCGCAGCGCTTGTTCGACCTCCTGCTCGCTCAGGCGGTACTCCCCGTAGCCGAGATCGGACTCGGAGCCCGACCCCGCCGAGGAGATCTCCGCCGGAAGCCGGGGCGAAGGGGTACCCTTGCGCTTGGTGCTCTTGCCGTGCCGTGCCGCCATCACCAGCTCCTTGCCGGAACGCGTGTTTCGGGATTCGAGGATTTTCTCGATTCTACTTCTTTGCTCCGGCCTGCGCGCGAGCGGGCCGGCCGTTGACAGGCCGGTAGGCCGATGCTAGCTTGCCGGCCCCGTGAGAGAAGCCCCATCGACCGAGGAGAGGTCATGCCCGAGCTAGGCAAGAAGCACGAATGCCCGAGTTGCGGCACCAAGTTCTACGACCTGGGCAAGCCCGAGCCGATCTGCCCCAAGTGCAGCCTGAACATGAAGACCGTTGAGACCGAGGAGCTGTACGCCGTGTCGGCCGCCGCCCGGCGTCGCCGTCGCGCCGAGATGGCCCTCGATGGTGACGAGCCCGAGGAGGAGCCGCCGGATCTCGGCGATGAGATCCTGGTCGGCGAGCCGGCCGACGAGGACCTCGAGGAAGAAGAGGAAGTCGATCTCGAGGAATGAGCAGCCCTTTGCCCTCGCACTGGGCGGCAACCTGGGCCCGGTGGAAGGCAACCTGCGCCGGGCCGTCGCCGAGCTGGCGGCGGCCCTTGGCCCCCTCGGGGTCGCGGGCCTCTACCGCACACGCGCCATCACTCCCGATCCTCAACCTCCTTACCTCAACACCGCCGTCACCGGCCGCACCGATCTGGGCGCCGAGGCCCTCCTGGCCCTCGCCAAGCGCCTCGAGCGCGAGGCCGGGCGCCGCCCCGGCCCACGCTTCACCGCCCGTCCCCTCGACATCGACCTGCTGTTGCTGGGGGATCTGATCCTCGACCGCCCCGGGCTGACCGTGCCCCACCCCCGGCTGGCTGAGCGCCGCTTCGTGCTCGCCCCCTTGGCCGAGCTGGCCGCCGATTGGCGGGTGCCGCCGCGGGGGGAGACGGTGGCGGAGCTGCTGGCGCGCGTGGGCCAGGAAGAGGACGTCGAGCGGCTTGCTATCATCTTCCCCGGCTTCCCATGACGAGCTCGACGCGGCTGCCCCTCTTCCCTCTCCCTAACGTCGTGCACTTCCCCGGCACGCCGCTCAAGCTGCACGTCTTCGAGCCACGCTACCGGCGGCTGGTCAAGGATCTGCTGGAGACCGCTCCGGACGCGCGGCTGATCGGCATGGTGCTGACCCGGCCGGGCGCTTTCCGCAGCGGCCAGCCGGAGATCTTCCCCGGCGGCACCGCCGGCCTGCTGATCGACGTCGAGCCCTTGCCCGACGGCCGCTCGAACATTCTGCTCCACGGCGACTTCCGCTTCGAGGTCGAGCGCGAGGTCGAGAGCCAGCCCTACCGGGCCGCGCTGGTGCGGCCGGTCTTCGAGGCCCCGGTCGACGAACGCGACCCCGAGATCCTGGATCTGCGTCGAGACCTGGTGGACGTGGTCGGCATCCTGGCCGACGAGCTGGGCAAGCGCTTTCCCTTGAAGTCCGACCTGGTGTCGGAGGATCCAGAGGCCCAGGCCTTCGAGCAGCTGGTCAACGGCATCGCCGCCGAGCTGGACGTGCCCCCCTTGACCAAGATGAGCCTCCTGACCGAGGCCTTGCCCGAACGGGCCGCCCATCTCCTCGGCATCCTCGAGGGCCGCAAGAAGCTGATCGATTTTCTGCGCCCATTCCGGCACCTCGCCGGCGACGCCGAGCTGAACTGACCCCGCTGCCCATGCGCTCCCTCTCGCTGCGTGACCCGGTCCACGGCTTCATCCGTGCGGACGCGCTCGAGACGGCCCTGATCGCCAGCCGCCCGGTGCAGCGGCTGCGCTTCATCCACCAGCTGGGGTTGTCGCATTTCGTCTTCCCGGGCGCCGAGCACAGCCGCTTCAGCCATGCCCTCGGGGCGATGGAGCTCGCCGGCCGGGTCTACGACGCCTTGGCGGAGGGGCCTGGCAGCCCGCTCCCCCCCGGCCGGGAGAGTCGTCCCCGCCGCCTGGTGCGCGCCGCTGCCCTGCTCCACGACATCGGTCACGCCCCCTTCTCCCACTCCGCCGAGGACCTCTTCGAGGAGGGCATCGACCACGAGGAGATGACCCGCCGGCTGCTCGGCCTGCCCGAGGTCGAGGCCGCCTTCGCCGAGCATGGCGCCGGCCTCGGGCCGAGCGACGTGGGCTCACTGCTCGCCGGGCGGGGCCCGGCCGAGGAGCGGCTGCTGGCCCAGATCGTCTCCGGGGAGCTCGACGTCGACAAGATGGACTACTTGCTGCGCGACAGCCTCTACTGCGGCGTGCGCTACGGCCACTTCGATCTCGATCGCCTGCTCGACACCATGGCGCCGCTGCCGGACGAGGAGCAGTCAGCCTGGGGGATCGGGGTCGTCGAGGGCGGGGTCCACGCCCTCGAGGCGCTGGTGATGGCGCGGTACTACATGTTCACCCAGGTCTACTTCAACGTCACCAGCAAGGCGCTCGAGCTGCACCTGGGCGAGTGGATGCGCGCCGAGGGCCGCCGCTGGTCCGCCGACCCCGTGGCCTTCCTCGCCGAGGACGACGTGTCGGCCCTGGCGGCCATGCGCGCCTCGAAGAGCCCCCACGCCCGGGCGGTGACCGAGAGGGCCCACTTCCCCCTGGCCTTTCAGACTCGCGAGCACCTCTCGCGGGACGAGCGGGTGGCCTTCGAGGCCCTGCTGGCAGCGGTCTCGGAGCGCTTTGGCCCGGGTGCCTTGCTGATCTCACACTCCTCGAAGGACCCCCACCGTCTCGGCCCCAGCCGCGTCCTGGTGCGCCGCCACGACGGCTCCCTCGAGCCCATGGCCCGCGCCAGCCACTTCATCGCCCACCTGCGGCGAATCGAGCAGTTCCGCGTCTACTCGCCGCCTGAGCTCTGCGACCGGGTCGCGGCGGCCCTCCAGGCGGGCTGGAGGTAGCCACCCGAGGTGCCAGGCACTTCGGGCGGGTCCGAGGTGCTCCAAGGTGCCAGCCACTTCGGGCGGGCGCATTCGCCGACCTCCGAGGTGCCAGCCATTTCGGGCGTCCGCTCCTCCTGTCCCGACCCCAACGTCCGGTCGCACTTGGATTGCAGGCACGCTCCACAACCGACAGCTGGCGAGCCCCATCCCGCGAGCTCGATCGATCAACCGCGACCCGGGCTCCGGGCCGCACATCTCAGGAGATCTCACGCATGCGATCTGCCCCGTTCCTGCGCCTCCTCGTCGTTGGTTTGCTGCTCAGCTCGATCCTCTCCCCCCTGGCGGCGGCGCCGCCGGCTCCCGCCTCTCTCTTGACCCCCGCGGCAGCCGACACCATCACCCTCGAAGACCTGTTCCAGGACGAGCAGTCCGTAGCCGACGACTCCCTGTTCCCGGTCGCGGCGTGGAACTGCCCGGCCTACACCCAGATCTGCAGCACCAACAGCCAGTGCGACGCCTACTGCGGCGGCGTGGGCTGGGGCGAGTGCATCGTCTACAGCGGCGTCATGAAGTGTTGCGCCTGTAACACCTGAGCCCTCGGTTCGAACGCCCGAGGTGCTCGCCCGAAGTGGCTGGCACCTCGGGTGGTACCATCGCCCCATGGTCATCTCGATCAGCCTCCCTGACGACATCGCCCAGCAGATCGAGGCGAAGTGGCAGGATCTGCCCCGGCGCACGCTCCAGGCCGTCGTCGCGGACGCCTACCGCGATGGGCTGGTGACCGGCTTCGAGGTCCAGACCCTGCTCGGCCTGCCAGATCGCTTCGCCCTGGATGCTTTCCTCAAGAGCGCCGGCACCCCGCTCCTCTACGACGAAGAGGACCTCGAAGCCGACCGCCGGACCTTGCGGGAGCTCGGTCTGCGTTGACGGCCATCTTCGACACCTCGCCCCTCTGCTACCTGGTCCTCATTGGACACGACACGCTCGCTCCGGCGCTGTTCGGCCGGTGCGTGATCCCGAGCACCGTGTGGTCGGAACTCTCGTCACCGGGGGCGCCGATTGACGTCCGCCGCTGGATCGCAGCTCAGCCGGCCTGGCTCGAGGTGCAGCTGGACCCAGCCTCCACGGTACCGGGGCTGGAGGGCCTCCAAGCAGGAGAACGAGCTGTGATCTCCTTGGCGGTCGAAGCTCCGGGCGATCTCGTCGTCCTCGACGATCGAGCAGCGCGCGCCGCGGCCCAGAGGCTCTGGCCTGCCGATCATCGGGCTGATTGGGCTCCTCGACCTCGCTGCCGAGCCGCGGCTGATCAACCTCAGCGAGGTGCTCGAGAGGCTGAGCCACACCAGCTTCCGTATCTCGGCGGCGATCGTCGAGCGGTTGAAGAGCGATCACGCTGCCGGATGAGAAGGGCACTCCCCGGGAACCGCCCGGAGGTGCCGCCCTCCGAGGTGCCAGCCATTTCGGGCGGGCACCTCGTTGCGTTGACCCTGGGCTTCAGTTCTTGCCGAACACGCGCACCCGGGCGGTCTTGCCGCCCAAGGTCTGGGCGTCGTAGGTGAGCTCGATCGACTGGATCACCCGGTCGCCGGCCCCTTCGACGTCGATCACCCGGCTCTCGCCACCGGCGCGGATGCGATCGCGCAGGGCGACGGTCTGGCTGCCGCCGTTGCCGAAGTGGAGCTTGACCTCGCGGAACTGCACGGCGTGGTCGAGCACGGTGAGCTTGATGCTGCGGAAGGTGCCCTGGGCGGCGGTGACCACGATGCGGTCGTGGTCGAGGCGGTCTGTGACGTTGGTCTGGCCCAGCAGCTCCCAGCGGCCGCGGCGGCCGGCTTCTGCGAGACCGGGAAGCAGCAGGGTGGAGACGACGAGGGCGCCCAGGAAGGCGAAAAGGGTACGACGTGACATGGCGGTGCCTCCTTGTTGGAGAGTTGGACAAAGTCTTGAATTGGCGTTGCTTGCCGGGATGATCTCACGACCTCGCCGGCGGCCGCGGCAAGGAACCCGCGAACACGGGCCTTCCTACGGCAGCAAGGCCGCCAGGCGCTTCCTCTCGGCGGCGAAGGCTGGGTCTTGGGCGAGGTTCCTCAGCTGGCGCGGGTCCGCCGCGAGGTCATAGAGCTCGGCCTCGCGGGAGGAGCCCCACTCGCTGTACCGGAAGCGGCCGTCGGTGACCGAGCGGGCGAGCCGGCGGCCCAGCCCCTCCAGGGCCAGCACGCTGCCCGCGGGGCGCTCCCAGGGCGCCTGAGGATCCGCGAGCAGAGGCGCGAGGCTCCTGCCCTCGAGGCCCTCGGGCTGCGGCAGCCCGGCGAGCTCGAAGATGGTGGGATAGAGGTCCACCAGCTCCACCGGCCGGGCTACCCTCTGCCCGCCGGCCACTCCCGGCGCCACCACCACCAGCGGTACCCGCAGCACTTCCTCGTAGAACGACAGCTTGCCCCACAGGCCGTGCTCACCCAGGTGGAAGCCGTGGTCCGAGGTGAAGACCACCACCGTGTCACGCCAGACGTCCAGGCGATCGAAGGTCTTCATCAAGGCGCCGAGCTGCGAGTCCATGTAGGAGACCGAGGCGTAGTAGCCGGCGATCGCCCGGCGCGCCTCGGCGTCGGTCATCGGCGGCGCGAACCTGCGCCCGCGCAGGGCCGCCTCGGGCACGGCGGGGGCGTCGGCCGGGGCCGCGGGGGGCAACTCGATCGACTCCGGCGGGTACATCTTGAAGAAGCCCGCCGGTGCCTCGAAGGGCAGGTGGGGGCGGTGGAAGGCGACGGCGAAGAAGAACAGCAGCCGCTTGTTGCGGGCTCGCTTGAGCTGGTGGGAGACGTGCTCCACCACCCGCTTGTCGCGCAGGGAATCGCGCCCTTTCGGCCCCACCGGACGCGGCTCGAGCAGCAGGCCGAGGCCCGCCTCTCCGCCCGGCTCGACACGCGCCGCGGGCGCCTGGGGGTCCGGCCGCACCGGCTGGCCCGGTGGCGGCACGGGGTAGTTGAGCTTGGCGTAGTAGTCCCAGGCGAACGCCTTCTCGAAGTCCGCGTCGTGGAAGATCTTGCCCGCCCGCACGGTCCAGTAGCCGAAGCGGTGCAGGGCATCGGGCAGAAAGGCGGCAGCCGGCAGGTGGGCGTCGGGCCGGGTCTTCTGTTCGTAGATCCTGGTCGTGCGTGGCCGGCGCCCCGAGAGGAACGACGCCCGCGATGGGTTGCACAGCGGGTACTGGCAGTAGGCCCGCTCGAAGAGCACGCCCCGTCGCGCCAGCTCCTCGACGTTCGGCGTCTTGACCACCGGATGGCCGTAGGCCGAGAGTGCCGTGTTCAAGTCATCGACGACGATCAGGAGCACGTTCTTCGCCCCCGGGGGGGCAGGGACGGGGGCCACGGAAACCGTTGCCTGCTCGCGGCCACAGCCGAGGAAGAGCGAGATCCCCACCGAGAGGGCGCCGTGGGCGAGGCGTCTCATCCTCACCTACCCCGCACAGCGAAAGCCGAGGTTGTTGAGGCCGGAGTCCGGCGTGGCGTGGCTGCGCGCGGCGGCGCGGAAGCCGGCGCAGGAGTGGGGCGTGCACAGCCACGAGCCGCCGCGGATCACCCTCTCCTCGCCGGACGCGGGTCCCTGGGGATCGCGGCGGGGAGCCTGGTCGTAGGTGTCCTCGGCCCACCAGTCGGCACACCATTCCCAGACGTTGCCCGCCAGGTCGTAGAAGCCCCAGGGGTTGGGGGGAAAGCGGCCCACGGGCGCCCGGCCCGCGAATCCGTCCTCGCCGCGGTCGGCATCGGGAAAAGGGCCCTGCCACAGGTTGGCGAGGTGCCGGCCGCCGGGGGAGACCTCGTCGCCCCAGGGATAGAGCTGCCCCCTGAGGCCCGCGCGCAGCGCGTACTCGAGCTCGGCCTCGGTGGGCAGCCGGCGCCCGTAGTGGCGACAGAAGGCGTCGGCGTCGCGCCAGGAGACCTGGGTCACCGGCTCCTCCTCGGCCGGCAAAGCCCCCGGACCTTCCGGTGCCCTCCAGGTCGCGCCATCCACCCGCACCCAGGCACCGGTCTCGCGGTCGAAGGCGCCGGACCAGCCGAAGCGCTCCGCCTCGGTGGTGGTGCCGGTGGCCTCGACGAAGCGGCGGAAGTCCGCCACCGTGACCTCGTAGCGGTCGAGACGGAAGGGCGAGAGCTCCACCTCGTGGGCCGGGCCCTCGTAGGGAAAGCCATCGTCCGTGCCCATGAGGAAGACCCCTCCCGGCAGGGCCACCATGTCCTCGCCGGGGCGAGAGGATGCGGCCGGAGAGGTGGTAGCGGCTCCCCGTTGCCCGGGAGCATCGGCACAGGCCGTGAGCAGCAGGGCCACGGCGCTCCAGCGGGACGAGGGCTTCATCGCAGCAGATCCGCGAGAGCCGGCTCGAGCTCGGGGAAGCGGAAGGAAAAGCCCAGCTCGAGGAGCCGCTTCGGGACGGCCCGCTGACCACCGAGCACCAGCTCGGCCTTCTCGCCGAGCAGCAGGCGCAGGGCGAAGGCGGGAACGGGCAGAAGGCTCGGTCGCCGCAGAGAGCGGCCGAGAGCCCGGGCCATGGCCCGGAAAGGGACGGGGGAGGGGGCCGTGAGGTTGAAGGGACCGCTGGCCGTCGGGTGATCGATCAGGAAGCGGATCGCCCGCACCTCGTCGATCTCGTGGATCCAGGGCAGGACCTGGCTACCCCTGCCCACCGGGCCACCGACGAAGAGCCGGAAGGGCAGGGCCATCTGTGGCAGGGCACCGCCGGCGCCCGAGAGCACCAGGCCGGTGCGCAGGATGGGCCGGCGGATGCCGAGGGCGTCCAGGCCGGCCGTGGATGCCTCCCACTCGACGCAGACCCGGCCCAGGAAGTCGTCGCCCGGGGCCGCGCTCTCCGCCACTTCCTCCTCGCCCCGGTCGAAGCCGTAGTAGCCCACCGCCGAGCTCTGGAGGAACGCCTCGGGTCGGGCCGGGCCCGCCTCGATCGCCCGCGCCAGAGCCTGGCCGGAGAGCACCCGGCTGTCGCGGATGCGGCGCTTCTTCTCGGCCGTCCAACGGCCTTCGGCGAGGTTGTCGCCGGCGAGGTGGACCACGACGGCGCCGTCGAGCAGGTCGGCCCAGGGGCCGGCGCGCTCCGGCTCCCAGCCCTCGGCCCGCGCCCCGGGCGGCAGGCCGTGCACGCCCTCCGGCCGGCGCGACAGCACCACCACCTCGTGGCCGTCGGCAGCCAGGCTGGCGGCCAGGGCGCGACCGATGAGCCCCGAACCGCCGGTGATGAGGACACGCATGAACGGTCAGTCTACAGGAGGGCGGCCACGGGGGGCCGCCCCTACGGCCTCCCGATGTCATCCCGACCGGAGGGCCGAAGGCCCGGAGCGGAGGGATCTCCTTGGCGGAGGCCTGTCCGGAGAAGAGATCCCTCGGCTTCGCTCGGGATGACAATCCGTAGAACCAGGCCCCCGTGCCTGCCCTCCCCGTCACACCTCCGCCAGCTCCTCCTCGAGCTGCTGGCGGCGGGCGAGGTCGGCGTAGAGGCCGCCCCTGGCGAGGAGCTCCGTGTGGCTGCCCCGCTCGGCGATGCGCCCTTCGTCGAGCACCAAGATCAGATCTGCGCCGGAGACGGTCGAGATCCGGTGCGACACCAGGAACACCGTCCGCCCCGCGAAGACCTCGCGCAGGTGGCCGAGGATGCGCTCTTCGGTACCGGCGTCGACGGCGGAGAGGCAATCGTCGAGCAGCAGCACTTGCGGCTCCCGCAGCAGGGCGCGGGCGAGGGCCACCCGCTGCTTCTGGCCCCCCGAAAGGGTGATGCCGCGCTCCCCCACCACCGTCTCGAGCCCCTGGGGGAAGGAGCCGAGATCGTCCTCCAGGCCGGCGAGCCGGACCACGGCGCGGACCTCCTCGAGACTCGCTTCCGGGCGGCCGAGGGCGATGTTCTCGGCCACCGTCGCCGAAAAGAGGAAGGTCTCCTGGGGCACCATGGCGATGGCGCCGCGCAGCCGGGCGAGGGGGTAGCGGCGCACGTCGAGGCCGTCGATCAGCAGGCGACCGGGCGGCGGGTCGATCAGGCGGGGGATCAGCGAAAGCAGGGTGCTTTTGCCCGAGCCCGTGCGGCCGACCACGGCCACCGTGGACCCGGCCGGCACCGCGAGGTCCACCCCCGTGAGCACCCGCCGGCTCGGCTCGTAGGCGAAGTCCAGCCGGTCGAAGCGCACGGCACCGACGATCGGCCCGGCGGCCTCCCCCACTCCGCCCTCCTCGGGCTCGAGGTCGACGATGGTCGGCGGCGTCTCGAGCACTTCGCGGATCCGCCCGAGCGAAGCCGCGCCCCGCTCGAGCAGGTTGATCACCCAGCCCACGGCGACCATCGGCCAGACCAGGCGGGCCAGGAAGAAGTTGAAGGTGAACAGCTCACCCACCGTCAAGTCGCCCCGGGTCACCAGGACGCCGCCATACCAGAGCTGGATCACGTAGCCGAGCCCGACCAGGGTCTGGAGGGCCGGCGTGAACGCCGAGTTCCAGGGGATCAGCCGGCGGTTGGCGTCGAGCACGGCCTGGTTGGCCCCGGCGAAGGAGGCCTCCTCCCAGTCCTCCCGCGCGTAGGCGCGCACCACGCGCACACCGGCCAGGTGCTCCTGGACCCGCGACGACATCCCGGCGAAGCGTTCCTGGACCTCGCCGAAGAGGTGGTGGATCTTCGAGCCGAAGATCCGCGTCGCCACCGCGACCAGGGGCATCGGCGCCAGGGCCGCCAGGGTGAGCGGCGCGTGGATCTGCAGCATGAAGATCAGCGACCCGATGCAGGTGAAAATCGTGTTGGCGCCGTACATGATGGCCGGGCCACAGACCATGCGCACCGCCGACAGGTCGTTGGTGGCCCGGGCCATCAGGTCGCCGATCTGGCGCTGGTGGAAGAAGGCCGGGGGCTGGGTGGTGAGATGGTCGAAGTAGCGGGTGACGAGCTCGAGCTCGATGTCCCGGCTCATGGTCACCAGCGTCATCCGCTGGTAGAAGACGAAGAGGCCGCGCACCCCGGCCACCGCCAGCAACAGGCCACCGTAATAGAGCAGGCCGTGCACGGTGACGCCACCCTTCAAGGTGTCGATCGCCTGGCCGATCAGCAGGGGTGAGGCGAGGCCGATGATCGACGCGACCAAGATCGCCAGGACCCCGAGGAGCAGGGCCCGGCGATGACGGCGCAGATAGGGAAAGAGCAGTGAGAGCTTGCGCATGGGGGAAGACCCGGGGCCAGGATCCTATCAGTCGCCCCGGGACGGCCCCTCAATAAGGGTGCTCGAGAGAGAAGTAGAGGAAGACGCCGACGTTCTCGCGACCGCCCGCGGAGGTGACGGGGAAGGCCAGGCCGGGAACGATCTGGAGGTCACCCCGGTCGATGGCGAAGCGCAGGCCCGGAGAGAAGATCCGCTCGGTCGTGCGCGTGGTGCCGCCGCTGGCAGCGATCTCCTCGCTGCGCCGGACGATGGCCTCGACCAGGAAGTTGAGGTTGCTCCGCGCGAGCCAGATGACGCTGATCCCGGCGAAGGGGGAGGTCAGATCCTGCTCGTCGCCCAACCGAGCCCCCTCGACGGACGGGAAGTGGCTGGCGCCGACGTTGGCATGGAAGGCCCACTGGGGCGCCAACCGCCAGGACAGGGGCAGGTTCACCTCGAGCCCGGCGCTGCCTTCCCCCAGGCCCTCATCCTCGTCGCCGGTGGGCAGGATCAGCGAGAGCCTCGGTGCCACGGCCAGGTGCTCTCTTCGGATCGGCAGCTGGTAGCGGTAGTTCAGGACAATGTCGCCGAGGCCGCTGCCGTCGCCCCGAAAGTAGGGTAGGGTGTAAGACAGCTGATGGCGCTGGCTCCCGAGAGGCCATTCCTGGGTGAAAGTGATACCGAGGTCGTTGTCGTCGAGGTCGGGCCGAAACAGAGTGGTGATGTGCTGCACCACCCGAGGCCCCTGGTTGGTGGCCTCTTCGATGAGGAAGGAGTTGTCCTCGATGGCCACCGGCCAGTCCTGAGCTCGCAGGAACGAGGTCGAGACGACGAGGAGCAGGGCGGCCGAGATGAGTGTTGATTTCATGGCCCTAATTCTCGTTTTTGGCCGCCCAAAAAGCAAGCCCGTGCCGAGCCACCCTCCCGGGTAGTGCCGGCCCACCCGGCCCCGTGCCCCCTCCATCCCGGGAAGGGTGGTCGCTCGCCAGCGCAGACGCTGCAAAGTAGGGGCAGCTGGACAGGATCGTCCGGCGGGAGGTCTGGCATCATGCGCGAGATCCGCCAGGTTCTTTTTCCCACCGACTTCTCTCCCTGCGCCGAGCAGGCGCTCCCCTTCGCCACCGAGCTCGCCCGCCGTCACGGCGCACGGCTTCATCTCTTCCACGCCGTGGTCTTCCGGGCGGACGATCCCTTCGACGCCGCGCACTTCTTCCCCCAGCCTGAAGAGGTGCTGCGCCTGGTGCGTGAGTCCGCGCAGAAGGAGCTGGCGAGGCTCGCAACCGACCGGCCCGGCTGCACCGTGGCCCTGCGCGACGCCAAGGGGCGGGGCATGTCGGCGGTGCCGGCGATCCTCTCCTATCTCGACGAGCAGGCCATCGACCTGGTGGTCATGGGCACCCATGGCGGTCGGGCCGGGCAGCTCCTGGGCAGCGTCACCGAGCAGGTGGTGCGCCACGCCCGCTGCGCCGTGCTCACGGTGCGCCAGAGCGAGGCTGGTGGCACCTTCCGCCCTTTCCGGCGGGTGCTGGTGCCGGTGGACTTCTCGGCCCAGTCGCGGGAGGCCCTGGCCACCGCCCGTGAGCTGGCGGCTGCCGACAGTGGCTCGGTCGACCTGCTGCACGTCCTCGCGGCGCCGATCTACCCGGCCTTCTACGGCTTGAACGGCGTCTACGAGGCCCAGCCGATGGAAGACCCGCAGGTGCTGCGGCAGCGCGCTCGGCAGGGGCTCGAGGAACTGGCCCGCCAGGCCGGCGGCCCGGCCGTGCCCGAGCAGCTGTGGCTCGAGGACGGCCTGCCTGCCGCGGAGATCGAGCGTTTCGCCCGCAGCCACGAGAGTGACCTGATCGTGTTGCCGAGCCACGGACTGACCGGCGTCGAGCGCTTCCTGCTCGGCTCGACGGCCGAGCGAGTGCTGCACTTCGCGCCTTGCCCCGTGTGGATCCTGAAGCCGACGAAGAACGCTTGACCAAGGAGGTGCCATGAACACCCTTCCCCTGACCCGCGACGAGCTCGAGCGGCTGGTGGCCGCCGGCGACGGGCCCTCCATCTCCCTCTTCCTGCCCACCAACCGCTTCGGCCCGGAGCGACAGCAAGATCGCCGGCGCCTGGTGCACCTCCTGTCGCAGGCGCGCCAGGCCGCTGTCAATGAGGGTCTGGCCATGGCGGAGCTCGCCGGGCCTTTCGAGGCCGCTGTCGCCTTCGCCGAGAGCCTGCCGATCGGTGAGGCGGCGGCCGGCATCGCCCTGTTCCTGGGCCGCAACCTGCTGCGCGCCTTCCACCTGGAGCTGCCTGTGCACGAGGCCTTCTTCGTCGGCCACCGTTTCCAGGTCCGCCCCCTGCTCGCGGTCCTCGAGGCAAGGGAGCCCTTCTACGTTCTCGCCGTCAGCCTCCACTCGGTGCGGGTCCTGGAAGTCGACGGGCCGGAAGTCCATAGGCTGGACCTCGCCGGTGTGCCGGCCAACATCGACCAGGCCCTGGGTTACGTCGAGTACCAGTCCGACTTGCAGATGCACTCGGCCCAGCCCTCTCTCGGGCGCAAGAGCGGCACGATGCATGGCCATGGAGACGGCGACGAGGAGCGCATGAAGCGCGACATCAGCCGCTATCTCCAGCTCATCGCCGAGGCCCTCGAGCCGCAGCTGCCCAATCGCGAGGCGCCGCTGGTCCTGATGGCGGTGGAGGAGTACTTCCCCATCTACCGCGCGGTTTCGCGGCGGCTTGAGCAGCAGCAGGTGCAGGTCGCCGGCAACGCCGACTTCCTCACCGACCGCGAGATTGCAGAGAAGGCCCGGCCCGCCATCGCCCGGTTGCGGAAGGAGCAGCAGTCCCGGGAGCTGAGCCGTCTGCGCGAGCTGGCCGGCAACGGCCGGGTCGCCGCCGACCTCGCCGCCGTGCTCTCCGCGGCGATCACCGGCCGGGTGAATCACCTCCTGGCTGCCGATCGTGGTGAGCTCTGGGGCCGCTTCGAGATCGAGCGCTCGTGGTTGACGGCACGAACGGAGCGGGAGCCGGCAGACGAAGAGCTGGTCAACCGCGCGGTGCTCGAGACCTTGAGCCACGGTGGCGAGGTCTCGGTGGTGCGCGCGGACGAACTGCCTTCAGGCCAGCTGATGGTGGCGGCTCTGCGCTACTGAGCAGGCAAGGCCGTCGAGCCTGGAGCCGCGAGAGGTGCCAGCCGTTTCGGGGATCCCGAGGCGGCAGGCACCTCGGGCGGCGGTCGACGACGAGGTGCCAGCCACTTCGGGTGCTGGTCAATCCCCCCGGGCCAGGAAGCGTACGAAATCCGCCTCGGTCAAGATCCCCACCAGCCGCTCCCCTTCGACCACGGGCAGGGAGCCATACTTGTTCTCGAACATCAGCTGCGCGGCCTCACGGATGTCGGTGTCGGGGGTCACCGTCTCGACCTCTCGGATCATCACCTCGCGGGCGGTGAGCCGGTCGAGCACAGCCTTCTCGACATAGTCGGGCACCTCGGCCTGCTCCACCAGGGAGTTGCGCAGCAGGTCGCGGTGGGAGATCAGGCCCATCAGGGTGCCGTCCTCCTCGACCACCGGCATGTGCCGCACCTGGTGATCGAGCATCAGGTCCCGCACCGCCGAAAGCCGCTCGCCGGGCCGCACGGCGAGCACATGGTCCACCATCAAGTCACCAACGCAGAGCTTCCTCTTCATCACGGCCCACACTCCTCTCTCGGGCTGAGATCGCCACCGGCTCAGCGGTGTATCGGCAGGGGGTGACGGACGATCTCGGCCAGGGTGTGGCCAATCTCGGACCAAGTCGGTCCTTCTCCGCTGCCTTCCCTGGCCGCGGCGGCGATGTCGTCGAGGGACAGCAGTCCCTCGAGCCCGCCTCGACGATCGACCACCGGCAGGCGGCGCACCCGCCAGGCCCGCAAGTTCTCGAGCACTGCGTGGACGTCCTCGTCGGCCCGGCAGACGAAGACCTCGCCGGAGAGAAAATCCCGCACCCGCAGGTCGGAGGGGACCACGTCGCGATCAGCGACCGCCAGCGCCAGGTCGCGGTCCGTGAACATCCCCACCACCCGCTCCGCCTCGACCACCGGCAAGGCACCACCGCCGATCTCGGCCATCAGACGGCCCACCGTGGCGAGATCCGTCTCCGGCCCACAAGACCGGGCCTCCCGCCGCATCACGTCTTGGACTTTCATCAACCTCGCTCCTTCGGAGGGCTCTTCGGTCCTCCCTCCGCCGGCCATCTTCCGGTAGAGCGAGGGGCGGGAAAACAGGCCCGAGGATAGGCGGGGCCTACCCGGGCGGAGGGGCGGGCCGAGGTGCCCGGGCCGAGGTGCCAGGCACTTCGGGGGACGGGGCCGAGGGATCGCGCCGACCGCCCCCACGACCTCCATGTCCCGACCCGTCTCTCGCGTCCTGGCAGCCCTCGAGCTCCTGCTGGCCCACGGCTCGATCTCCGGCCCGGAGCTCGGCCGCCGGCTCGGCGTCGATCCCCGCACGGTGCGCCGCTACATCGGCTCCCTCGAGGAGATGGGCATCCCGGTCACGGCCGAGAGCGGCCGCGGGGGCGGCTACTCGCTGGTGGCCGGCTTCAAGTTGCCACCGATGACCTTCAGCGGCGAAGAAGCGCTCTCCCTGTCGCTCGGGCTCCTGGCGGTTCGTCATCTCGGCCTCGCCGGGGCGGCGCCGGGGATCGAGAGCGCTCGCGCCAAGCTGGAGCGCGTGCTGCCGGCTCCCTTGCGGCAGCGCGCCCGCGCCGCGGAAGCGACCCTGCGCCTCGAGCTTCCCGAGGCGCGGGCGGGAGCCTCGGGGGCCCTGCTGGCCACCGTAGCCGAGGCGACCCAGCGCGAGCGCCGGCTCCGGATCCTCTACCTCGCCCGCGATGGCTCCGAGACCGAGCGGGACCTCGACTCCTACGGCATCGCCTTCCGTGGCGGGCGGTGGTACGTGGCGGGCCACTGCCACCTGCGCGGCGGACCCCGCACCTTCCGGCTGGATCGCATCCGCCAGGTGCGCGAGCTGCCGGAGAGCTTCCGCCGCCCGCCGGACTTCGACGTGCTGGCCCACATCACGGCCTCGATCGCCGGGCTGCCGCGCGCTCACTCCGCCGTGATCCTGCTGCGGTGCGACCTCAAGGTGGCGCGCCGCCAGGTCTTCGGCACGCTCGGGTTGCTCGAAGAGCGTGCGGAAGGGACGCGGCTCCGGGTGCAGACCGACGACCTCCCCTGGCTGGCCCGGGAGCTGGCGCGCTTCGAAGTGCCCTTCGACATCGAGCGCCCCGCGGCCCTTCGCCGCGCCCTCGCCACCCACCTGCGCAAGCTGGCCTCGCGTCTCGATCCGCCGGGCTCTCCGGCAGCGCCCTGAGCGCTTCGGGCGGGCCCAGCCCACGGCTCCTCCGTCCGGATTCTTGACAAAGACCAGAATCAGAGTCAGTCTATGCCCGTGCCCAACGACGCCGCTGATCTGCTCCGACGCCATGGCCTCCAGGTCACCGCCCAGCGCTTGGCTGTGCTCAAGGCGGTCTCGCGGCAGCCGCACGCGACGGCGGACGACGTGGCCGAGGCCGTGCGCGCCGAGATCGGCGCCATCTCCCGGCAGGCGGTGTACGACGCTCTCAGCGCCCTGGCGGACAAGGGGCTGGTGCGGCGCATCCAGCCGGCCGGGTCGGCGGCGCGCTTCGAAGACCGCACCGGCGACAACCACCACCACCTGATCTGCCGCGTCTGCGGCCGCACGGTCGACGTGGACTGCGCGATCGGTGTGGCCCCCTGCCTGAGCCCGGCCGAAAGCTCGGGCTACGAGATCGACGAGGCCGAGGTCATCTATTGGGGCCGTTGCCCGGACTGCCGCACCCGCGCCGAGCCGTCGATGGGAGGTTGAGCCCCGCCCGATCCCGCCGGCCTTCCCCGTACCCGCACCACCTCGCCAGAAGTAGGAATCCCCGACCCCGAAGGAGAACCAGGATGTCGAACGCTATGAGCCAGTGCCCGGTGACGGGCGGAGCCGCCACGGCCGCGAAAGTGCGGACCAACCGGGATTGGTGGCCGAACCAGCTGAACTTGAGGATCCTCCACCAACACTCCTCCCTCTCCGACCCGATGGGCGAGGGTTTCGACTACGCCAAGGAGTTCCAGAGCCTCGACCTCGCGGCGGTCAAGCAGGACCTCTACCGGCTGATGACGACCTCGCAGGACTGGTGGCCGGCGGATTGGGGGCACTACGGCGGACTCTTCATCCGCATGGCCTGGCACAGCGCCGGCACCTACCGTGTCAGCGACGGCCGCGGCGGCGCCTCCTCGGGCACCCAACGCTTCGCCCCCTTGAACAGCTGGCCCGACAACGCCAACCTCGACAAGGCCCGCCGGCTGATCTGGCCGATCAAGCAGAAGTACGGCCGCAAGATCTCCTGGGCCGATTTGATGGTCCTCGCCGGCAACTGCGCCCTGGAGTCGATGGGCTTCAAGACCTTCGGCTTCGCCGGCGGCCGCGCGGACGTCTGGGAGCCGGAGGAGGATATCGACTGGGGCACCGAGCGGGAGTGGCTGGGCGACGAGCGCTACAGCGGCGACCGCGAGCTGGCCAACCCCTACGGCGCCGTGCAGATGGGCCTGATCTACGTCAACCCGGAGGGCCCCAACGGCAAGCCGGACCCGGTGGCCTCGGGCCGGGACGTGCGCGAGACCTTCGCCCGCATGGCGATGAACGATGAGGAGACGGTGGCGCTGGTCGCCGGCGGCCACACCTTCGGCAAATGCCACGGCGCCGCTCCCGCCGAGCAGTACGTGGGCCGGGAGCCCGAGGGTGCCTCGATCGAGGAGCAGGGCCTCGGCTGGACCAGCTCCTTCGGCAGCGGCAAGGGGGGCGACACGATCACCAGCGGCATCGAGGGCGCGTGGACGCCGAACCCGACCCGCTGGGACAACGGCTACTTCGACATGCTCTTCGGCTACGAGTGGGAGCTGGTGAAGAGCCCCGCGGGTGCCTGGCAATGGCTGGCCAAGGACGTGGCCGAGAAGGACCTGGTGCCGGATGCCCACGACCCGGCCAAGAAGCACCGGCCGATGATGACCACGGCCGACATGTCGCTGCGCATGGACCCGATCTACGAGCCGATCTCCCGCCGCTTCCACCAGAACCCCGAGGCCTTCGCCGACGCCTTCGCCCGGGCCTGGTTCAAACTGACCCACCGCGACATGGGGCCGCGATCCCGCTACCTCGGCCCGGAGGTACCCCAGGAGGAGCTGATCTGGCAAGACCCGGTGCCGCCGGTCGATCACCAGCTGATCGGCGAAGGGGAGATCGCCCAGCTCAAGGGCGAGATCCTCGCCTCGGGGCTGTCGGTCTCGGAGCTGGTGGCGACCGCCTGGGCCTCCGCTTCCACCTTCCGCGGCTCGGACAAGCGCGGCGGCGCCAACGGCGCCCGCATCCGCCTGGCGCCGCAGAAGGACTGGCAGGTCAACCAGCCGGCCCAGTTGGCCAAGGTGCTCGGCGTGCTGGAGGGGATCCAGCAGCGGTTCAATGCCTCCCAGAGCGGCGGCAGGAAGGTCTCACTGGCCGACCTGATCGTCCTGGGCGGCTGCGCCGCCGTCGAGAAGGCGGCCGCCGCCGCCGGCCACCCGGTCCAGGTTCCCTTCTCCCCGGGGCGCACGGATGCCTCCCAGCAGCAGACCGACGTCCACTCCTTCGCCCCCCTCGAGCCGCGAGCGGACGGCTTCCGCAACTGGGCGAGCCCCGGCCACGCCGCCGTGGCGGAGTACCTGTTCGTGGACCGGGCCCAGCTGCTGACCCTGACCGCGCCGGAGATGACGGTGCTCACCGGCGGCCTGCGCGCGCTGGGCGCCAACGCCGGCGGCTCTCGCCACGGGGTCTTCACCCACCGGCCGGGGACGCTGACGAACGACTTCTTCGTCCACCTGCTCGACCTGGGCACGGAGTGGAAGAAGTCGGGCAACGAAGAGGGCGTCTACGAAGGGCGAGACCGCGCCACGGGCGAGCTCAAGTGGACCGGCACCCGCGCCGACCTGGTCTTCGGCTCGAACTCCCAGCTGAGGGCCCTCGCCGAGGTCTACGCCGGTGCCGACGCCGCAGAGCCGTTCGTCCACGACTTCGTCGCCGCCTGGGCGAAGGTGATGGACCTCGATCGTTTCGACCTGGCTTAGGCACTGGGGGGAGGCGCTTCGGCGCCTCCCTCGGTTCCCGAGCGCTGGAATTGCGCGGCGTCAGCTGCGCCGGCCACGCACAGTGGCCTTTGCTCCCTACAGCACCTCTTCCCGCAGGAACCGCCCGAGAACGGGGATCGCCAGCCTGTTCTCGGCGTCGAGGAGGCAGCGGCGTTCGAGCCAGCGGCGGGCGAGGCGGGGGATAGCGCCGGGGTCTTCGCCGCGGGCCAGGGCGGCGAGAACGGTGCGGGCGTCCTCGGGGGCGCGGTTCCAGATGTCGCGGAAGTAGGAGGCGACCTGCTCCAGGGCCGCCTCCTCGACGGCTTCGAGGTCCTCGGTGGCGGCCCGGCGGCGGCCGGAGTCATTCAAGCGAGACACCAGCATCTGAGCGTAGAGCTGCACGAGGTAGGGCTGGCTGCCGGTCCGTATTACAAGGTCGTGGGCCAGGGTTTCGGGGAAGACCTCCTCCGGGAAGTCGGGAATCGGCCGGCGCACCAGCTCGATGGCGACCTCGGGTTCGAGGTGGCCCAGCCGCACGGTGCGGGCGCTGACGAAGTGGCCGTCCCACATGGGATCCAGCTCGTCGAAAGGAGCCTCGCCCGCGATCAACAATCGCACCCGTCTCCGGTGCTGGATGATGGAACGGAAGAGCCCGAGCAGGCGGAGTCGGTCGTCCCGCGAGTCGCCGAAGGCCCGCTCCAACGCCTCGAACTCGTCGATGCAGAGGAGCAAGCGCCGGTCTCCCAACGCCCCTTCCAGAGCGTCGACCCAGGCCGAGGCGCTTTCGAACGGTGGCCCCTTGCCGAGCTTAGGCAGCTCCAGCCCTCTCGTGCGCCGGGCCTGGCTGCGAGTTTCGTCTTCGAGTGCGGCGAAGAACCCGGCCGGCGTCTCGATCTGCTTCCCGAGGGCGTCGAAGAAGACACAGACAGCATCCGGGAGCATCCAGGGCAACATCCGGAGCAACGAACTCTTCCCGGTGCGGCGCGGCCCGAGCAGAACCACCGAGCGCGCATCCGCCGCCAAGGCGAGGTGCTCTTCGATCTCACGAATGGAGGCCTCCCGCCCCCGGAACACCTCCCGCCCCTGCTCTGGATCGAGCGGCTCACCGGCCCGGAAAGGATTCGGAACGAGATGCTCGGCCTCCTTCTCAGCCGCCGCAAGCCGTTCCTCGACCGCCCTTTGCCAGGCCAGCAACGCTGTCCGGAGCGGGTCGACCTCCGGACCATTCTTTCCGAGGAAGGCCGTTCTCGACTGTTCCAGCGAGCGAGAGGCCGCTCGAAGATGACCCAGCCGATGGTGGGGATAGCTGGAACCCTCGGCAGCTACCACGTACCGGCTAGCCTCGCGGAACCTGTTGAAGAGCGGGTCGGCTCCGTCTTCCGCCGGCAGCCACTCCGTTCTCTCGTTCGCGAGGTCCTTGAACTGTCCCTGCCGTGCCAGCGCCTCGAGCTCCCTCCCTTGCAAGCGAAGCAGAGTGCGCCGCCCGATCTTTCGCTGCCCGGGCGCAATGGCACAAGCTTCGAGCGCTCGGCGGGCGAGATCGGGATCCGTGACGGCCGCCTCCTCGATCTGCAGGCCGAGGAAGGGGAGCGGGAGGTAGCTAAGCTCGTGCCAGAAGATGGGCGAACGACGCAGGGCGTTGGCCTTCCTGCTCCTCTCTGCTGGCGAGGGGAGCGCTTGTACAACCGCCTCAACAAGCCAGATGGGAAACCGAAGACTGGAGCCGATGAAGGCCACTCCGAAGGCCACTCCTCCGGCCACTCCTCCGGCCACTCCGAAGGCCACTCCTCCGGCCACTCCGAAGGCCACTCCGAAGGCCACTCCGAACGCCACTCCGAAGGCCACTCTTCCGGCCACTCCGAAGGCCACTCCGAAGGCCACTCCGAAGGCCACTCCTCCGGCCACTCCTCCGGCCACTCCTCCGGCCACTCCGAAGGCCACTCCTCCGGCCACTCCGAAGGCCACTCCGAAGGCCACTCCGAAGGCCACTCCTCCGGCCACTCCGACGGCCACTCCGACGGCCACTCCTCCGGCCACTCCGACGGCCACTCCTCCGGCCACTCCGAAGGCCACTCCTCGCCAGTCGACCTCGAGACCAGCTAGCTGAGTAACCAACGCGGCAAACAGAGCGACGAAGGGCTGGAGGGTGAGCAAGAGGAAGGCGAGTCTCTTGAGGTACTCGGCATGAGCTGGGTCGAAGCGAGCCTGCTTCCACAGCGACCACAGGCGCAGGTCCGGGTTCTCGACGCCCAGGCTCTTCAGCAGCCGATGCAGCGAGATCGGCTGCATGAAGAACATCCACGCGAACCGCCAGTAGCCCGGGAGCTGTGCCCTCTCGCTCATAGTTCCTCTCGGAGCCACTGAACCAGGATCTCTCCGAACGGCTTCCCATCCTCGTCCACCAGACCACGACGCCGGAGGGACCGCAGGCCCGTCGGGGAGCCAGTGAGGCAACCGAGGAGAGCTTCCTTCTCGCGATCCCCGAGTCTCTGCCACAACTCCCGTAGTCGCGAGTAGGCCGTGTCGAGGTAGTCGTCTAGGCCTTTCTGTCGAGTTTCGCCGAAGCGCCTCGCCTGCACCAGGCAGTGCCCCAGCAGCTGCAGATGAAACGGGTGGCGGCCGGCCCAGTGCCGCATCAGCGCGAGGTCCTCCGGGGCCAGCTCGGTTCCCACAGCAAGGAGCTGCTCGGCCGCATTGGCCTCCAGCAAGGCGAGATGCGACACCCTTAGCCGGCCGTCGAACGGGGAGGTAAGCCCTCGCTCCTTGTAAAGCTGGTCCACGGGACGGCGGCTAGCGACAGTCAGGGCCAAGCGGTCGAGCATCTCGCGCAGGCGCTCGAAGAAACGGCGGTCGAATCGCTCGATCAGGCCGTCCAGCTCGTCGATCAGAACTACCGGGTCCAGGCCGGCGGGGTGGCTCCGTACCCAACCGTCGAGGGCATCGGCAGCTGAGTCTGCGGTCTCGGGAGCCGGACGGCCAAGGATCTTCGAGACCAGGGCTTGGATCGAGGCGCCCTCTTGTGCCTGGCCGTCGAGGAAAACGACAGTGCGCCCGAGTTCCTTTGCCTTCCGCTCCCAGGTTCGCAGGAGCGAGGTCTTGCCGATCCGCCAGTCCCCCACCACCGACGTACCGTTTCCGTCCGTTAGGGCCGCTTCGAGGCGCTGCAGCTCCCCCCGGCGGCCAAAGAAGCGAGGGGGCAGGGCAGGGTGGGCGAAGTCGAACGGGTTGGCGCCCTTGTCTGTGGCTCGCGCCGGTCGCCCTCCGACCACCAGCCGGATCCGGCCGTTCGTCGCCTCGCGATAGAGGCTCGGGTCGTCGAACCAATGCCCGCCCCTGGGTGAGAACGAGCGGAATCGCACGTCGACGAGGGGGCTGGCGCCGCCAGGGTCCACACGCAGCCTCAGCAGCTGGCAGGCGTTGGGGTACTGGTCCGCCTGGTGTCCTTCATACAGGCAGCCAGCGGCCAGTTGCTGCAAGCGCCGGTCGGGGTCTGCCCAGCTCGACGCCTCGGGCTCGTGGAGGTGACCGCGGAGCACGAGATCCGCATGGTCGGCCAGGCAGCGGCGGACCTGCTGCTGGTCCGCCGAGTGGAGGTCGTCTAGGGGGTGGTGCACCAACACCAGCCGGAAGCCCTCGAGCGGCCTGCCCTCGACCGTGAGCTGGGCCATCGCCTGCTCGTCCGTCACCCGCAGCCGGCGCGCGTCGTGGTCGTCGCCACAGAGCCAGGAGGAGTCGAGCCCGATCACGTGCAGCGGTACACCGTGCACGTGCAGCGAGACGCGATAGGAGTGCGGGCCACCGGCTGCATGGCCGGCCAGTAGCTCCGGCCTGCCGAGCTGCTCGGCGACCCAGTAGCGGTAGGCCGCGAAGCGGGTGAAGAGGTGGTCTCTCCAGTTGGGATCGAAGCCGAACGGGACGTCCTTGCCGTGTAGCCAGCGGGCGAGGGCGAGGGGATCAACCCGATCGGCGGCCTCGCGAACGGCCTGCCAGGCGTCCGCTGCGATGTTGCGGTCTAGGTCGTGGTTTCCTGGGACCACGAACAGTCGCTCGGGGGAGAGACCAAGCCGCTCGAGGATGGCATGGAGAAAGACGGCAGCGGTCTCGAACTCCTCCGGCTGGCCCCAGTCGGCCGCGTCGCCGGTGAAGCAGACCAAGTCGATGGGCCCGTCCTGGAGCAGCTCTGTGAGGTTCTCCTCCCAGCCCTCGCCCAGCACCCTCCTCCGGCGCCAGGCTTCTGTCTCCCGCCCACCGCGGTCGTGGAGATCGGAGATATGGAGGATGCGAACCGTTTGCAAGGCCATCCGCGAGACGCCTCCTGATCGAGCGAGCACGACCGCCAAGGCCGGCTCTTGCGCAACCCGCTCGCCCGGCGAACGGTGGCAAGTCTTGGTCAGGTGATCGAGCTTGGGCTTCCGCGCAGAATTCTAGCCCGAGTGTGTGTTGCCTTCGACACGAACATGCTGGCCAAGGTGGATGCTGAGGAGCGCGACAGCCGACTCCTGCGAGAAGGCGCCAGCCATTTCGGGGGCGGCACCGACGAGGTGCCAGGCACTTCGGGTGCGCCGCACCGACGAGGTGCCAGGCACTTCGGGTGCGCCTCCTCGCCCCCCCTACTCTTCCCAGCTCGCCCGCAGCGCCGTCAGCGCCTCCAGCCGCCGGAGCGCCCAGCGGCGGGCGAGGAGCAGGGCGAGGAACATGAGGGTGACCAGGCCCCCGAGGAGCCCGAAGGCGCCCAGCCAGTCGGCCTGGGTGAGCGGCCGGGTCGCTGCTCGCTCACCGAGGCGCAGGAGAATCCAGGGGATGAGCAGCAGCACCTCGAGCGCCAGGAAGGCCCAGGCGAAGCGCACCACCCGCAGCCAGCGCCGGCAACGCTCCACGGCGAGGTCGAGGAAGGCCGCCGGCGTCTCCTCGGCCGGCCGCCACAGTCCGGAGAGGCTGCGGACCTCGAAGTGCAGGGCCCAGACCACCAGGGCCACGAGCCCCAGGGCCACCGCCCAGTCGATGGGGTGGCCGGAGCCCAGGGCCACGGCGAAAAGCAGACCGCAGCCCACGGCTCCCACCAACGCGCTGAAGCCGAGATAGGCCACGAGGCCGATCGTGCGGAGACGCGAGCGCCGCCGGAGCCGGGCCACGTCGAAGGACGGCGGCACGCTCTCCTCCCGCCACTGCTCCTGCCAGCGCGCCAGGTCGCCCTCCGGTTCAAGACCCTCCGGACCTCCGGCTTCGAGATCGCCTGCCCCCTGCTGCTGCCGTTCGAGCTCGTTCATCGCGGGTTCTCTCCGTTCTCGCCCAGAAGCTTCTTGAGCGCCTTGCGCGCCCGGGTCAGGCGTACCGCCACGTTGCCTTCGGTCACGCCCAGCACTTCGCCGATCTGCCGCTGGGCCAGCCCTTCGAGGGCGAGCGTCAGCACCTGCCGCTGCGGCAACGGCAGCCGCCGCACGGCCGCGGCCAGGCGCTGCCGCTGCTGGCGGCCCTGGGCCTCGACCTCCGGAGTGGGTGCGCCATCCACCAGCGTGTCCGCCTCTTCCAGGCTCGCCCCGCCGGTCCGGCGCCGGGCCACGGCGGCCAGGCCCCGGTTGTGGGCGATGCGGAAGACGAAGGTGCGCAGCGACGAGTCGCCCCGAAAGCGAGGCAGGGCCTGCCAGATCGCGAGGCAGATCTCCTGGAAGAGGTCCTCGGCGCGGGCCGGGTCGCCGACGTAGCTCGCGGCGACCCGGGCGAGCGCAGCGCCCTCCTCTGCCAGCAGGGTCTCGAAGCGCTGGTCCGGCAAGCTCACGATCCAGCCATCCTACCGGCCCAGCACCACCCGCTCCCGCCCGAGCAGAAAGCCGGTCGCCGCCACGCAGGCCACGGCCGCCGCCAGGGTGGTGAGCCCGAGCAGGGCGAAGGTGCCCAGGCCCACCGCGTCCCCCCGCAGCACCTGGGTGATCACCGTCTGATGGCCCAGGAGCGGCACCCCGTCCATCCACGGCGCGCCGTCGCGGCCGGAGAAGGAGAAGAAAAAACCCGGCAGGATGGGCACGAAGAGGGCGAGCGAGAGGTAGGTCTGCGCCTCCTTGAAGCTCTTCGAGAACAGGGCGATCAGCAGCTGGATGGCCGGCGCCAACAACGCGAGAGGAAGAAGGACGGTGAGCAGGGCGAGCAGGTCCCCGCCGTCGAGGCCGACGGCGAGGTCGAGAGCGCGGACCTTCTCCGAGGCGAGGACCCGCTGGGCGAAGAGCAGGGTGAGGGTAACGCCCACCACCGCCAGAAGGGCCGCCGCCAGCCACTTGCCCCAGGCCAGGACCTGGCGCGAGACCGGGTGCACCAGCAGGCCCTCGAGCGAGCCCCGCTCCCGCTCGCCGGCCGTGGCGTCGATCGCCGCGTTCATGCCGGCGATGAAGGCCGCCATCAGCAGGAACATCGGCAGCATGGCGAGGACCAGGGCGGCGCGGCCGGCCGGGGTTGAGAAGTCGCGGCGCTGCAGCTCCAGCACCGTGACCGAGCTGGGAGCGATCCCGCGGGCCAGCAGGCGGACCCGTGAGTTGGCTTGCTCGAAGCGGCGCAGCACCTCTTCGAGGCGGCGCACCTTCTCGGCCGAGCTGCGGCGGGAGGAGTCGTAGAGCAGCTCGACCCGCGCGGGCCGCTGGGCGGCGAGGTCGGCCGCGAAGGTCGTGCCGAAGCGCAGGGCCACGTCGGCCTTCTTCTCGCGCACCTGCGCTTCGGCCTCCTCGGCCCCCAGGGGCGAGGTCACGCCGATGCCCTGGGCGCTGAGCGCGCTCAGCAGCTCGGGCGGAGCCTCGCCGGCCAATACTAGGTCGAAGCGCGCTGGCTGGCGCTGGCCGGCGATCGCCACCAGGGCCCAGGCCAGGACCAGCGGCCCGAAGAACGAATAGGCGAGGGCGGCGAGCAGCGAACGGCGGTCGCGCAGCCCGTCGAGGGTCTCTTTCCACAGGACAGCCATCAGCGCGCGGTTCATGACAGGAGCCCCTCCTCGGAGCCGATGATCGAAACGAAGGCCTGCTCGAGGTCCGCGGCGCCGGTCCTCTCGACCAGCTCGCCGGGCTTACCGGCGGCGGCCACCCGGCCGCGGGCCACGATGACCACGGTGTCGCACAGCGCCGCGACCTCCGACATCTGGTGGCTCGACAGCACCACGCAGCAGCCGGCATCGGCCAGGGCACGGATCTCCCGCCGCAGGGCGCGGGCGCTCATGGCGTCGAGGCCGTTGGTGGGCTCGTCCAGGAGCAGGTGCCGGGGCTCGTGCACCAGGGCCCGCGCCAGGGCGACCTTGCGTCGCTCCCCCTGCGAGAAGCCCGCGGTGCGGCGGTCCGCGATCTCGCCCATGCCAAACCGTTCGAGTTGGCGATCGACCGCCTGCGCCAGGCCGGGGCCGGAGAGGCCGTGCAGGCGGCCCGAGTACTCGATGTGCTCGCGGGCCGTGAGGCGGGCGTAGAGACCGGGCTGGTCCGGCAGCACGCCGAGCGCGGCCTGGGCCCGCCGCGGCTCGGTGGCAACGTCGTGGTCACCCACCCGGGCGCGGCCGGTGTCCGGCTTCAAGAGGCCGTAGAGGATGCGCAGCGTGGTGGTCTTGCCGGCGCCGTTGGGGCCCAAGAGGCCGGTGATCTTGCCGTCCTCGGCCGCAAACGACACCTCGGTCAACGCCTGCACCGAGCCGAAGCGCTTGGCCAGTCCTTCGACCCGGATCATCGGCCACCTCCCGGCACGAAGAAGGGCGGGCGCGGCAGGGCTTCGGCGCAGCGCAGGTCCAGCCCCTCGCCGCTCGCCCGTTCGATGAACTCGGCCATCCGTTCCGGCACGCAGGGGGAGAAGGAGGCGTTGTGCCCGGCCTCGGGCGCCACCAGGTGCCAGCCGTTTCGGAAGTGACGGAGCATCAGCTCGCCGGCTTCCGGCGGAGTGACCGGATCGAGCCCGCCGGAGAGCACCAGGGCCGGCACGTCGAGCGGCAGCAGCTCGTCGACGCGCGCCGGCAGGGGGCCGTGCGGCCACTGGCGGCAGGACTCCAGCCACTGCTCGACCTCGGGCCCCCCCAGGATGTAGCCGGCCACGGCGGCTTTCGCCTCCTCGACCGTGACCCTTGGCACGTCCTCGGTGCAGAGCACGGCGAGGGTGACGCCCAGGGCCATGGTGTCCACGGACCAGCCCGCCGTCTCGACCGACAGGGCGAAGAGGGGCTCGAAGCGGCCCCGGGCCGCCTGGTGGATTGCGTGTGGCAGCAGCCGGGCGCTCTGCGGCGTGTAGAGGGCGCCGCGCACGATCACCGCCACCAGGGCCTCGGTGACCTCGACCTCCACCGGCTCCCCGCTCCGGGGATGCGCTACCGTCACCCGCTCCGGGGCCTGGGCCAGCCGGGCGAGCAGCTCGCGCAGCTCGCTCTCGAGGCGGGGGTAGGCGCTCCGGCAGGCGGGCTCGGCGGCGCAGTCGGCGAGAAGCTGGGCGAGCGCCGCGTCCGCGTAACGGGGCAGGGCGAGGGGGAAGCGCAGTGAGAAGGCCACCGCGCCGTCGAGGATGACGCTGCGCACCCGCTCCGGGTAGCGGCGGGCGTAGACCAGGGCAGTTCGGGTGCCGTAGGAGCCACCCCAGAGGTTGAGCCTCGGGTAGCCCAGGGCTTCCCGCACCGCGTCGAGGTCGGCCACGGCCGGCTCGTTGGCGTAGAAGCGCACGTCGGCGCTCTGGGCCCGCAGGCACTCGTCCGCCTCCATGCCCAGGCCGCCGCCCCGCGCTGCCGCGGTGAGCACGTCGCCGCTGGCGGGGCAGGTCAGGGGCCCGGACTTGCCGGTGCCGCGCAGGTCGACGAGCAGCACGTCCCGGGGCCGCCGCACCTCGCGGAAGCCGAGGTCCAGGGCCCGCGCCATGCCGGTCGCCGCCTGACCGGGGCCGCCGGCCAGGATCACCAGGGGATCCGGCTCGACGTCGCGCGTCGCGGCCGGGACCACGGCGAAGTGGATGGGGATGCGGCGGCCGGCAGGCTCGGCGGCGTTCTCCGCCACCTCGAGCACCCCGCAGCGCACCTGCTCCGCCAGGCCGTCGAGATGGCAAGGGCGGAGCTCGAGGGAGCCGGCTCCCGAAGGAGCCGGAAGGAGCAACAGGAGCAACCCAGACAGACCGGCCCCGAGCGGGCGGCCGAAGGCCCGGAGAGAGGACATGGCGAGATCTCCCAGAAAACGCGGCGCGGGAAGTGCGGCGCGTCTGGATGGGGTAGTACCGCCGGCGGGGGAAACCTTACAGGGCGGCGGGCGCGACAACGCAGGGCGAGAAGCGGTAGCGTCCGACCCGGGGGCAGAAACGAGATGAACGACAAGACGCTCCGCGTGGCCATCGTCTTTCCGGCGGATCCGCAGCAGGGGCTCGCGACTCGGCTCGAAGCCTCGCGCTTCGCCAAGACGGCCGAGGCCCTCACTGCCGTCGGCCTGGAGGTGGTGGGCGCGCCCTACCGCGACGAGGACGTCGAGGCGGTACGCGCGATTCTCTCGGCCGTGGACGGAGTGCTGGTCTGGATCAACCCGATCGTCGAGGGCCGGGACCGCTCGGTGCTGAACCGGATGCTCGCCGAGGTGGCCCGCTTGGGGGTGTTGGTCAGCGCCCATCCCGAGGTCATCGACAAGATCGGCACCAAGGAAGTCCTGTACCGCACCCGGCACCTGGGTTGGGGCTCGGACATCCACCAGTACCGCACGCTCGACGAGCTGCGGGACGGGCTGCTCGCCAGCCTCTCGGCGGGCCTGCCGCGGGTGGTCAAGCAGGCCCGCGGCCACAGCGGCGAGGGGGTGTGGAAGGTCGAGCTCGCCGAGCCCCGGAGCCACGGCGTGCGGGTGAGGCACGCCAAGCGGGGAGGCGTCGAAGAGACCCTGCCGCTCGAAGCGTTCCTGGAGCGTTGCAGGCCCTATCTCGCCGAGCCCGGCGGCGTGATCGATCAGGCCTACCAGCCGCGGCTGACCGACGGCATGGTGCGCTGCTACCTCGTGCGGGACCGCGTCGCCGGTTTCGGCGAGCAGCGGATCAATGCGCTCTATCCGGCCGAGCCCGGGGCGCCCCCGGAGTCGGCGCCCACACCCGGGCCGCGGCTCTACTATCCGCCGACCCGCAGCGACTTCCAGCCGCTCAAGACCCGGCTCGAGAACGACTGGCTGGACGAGCTCTGCCGCGCCGTCGGCTTGGCGAAGGCACAACTGCCGCTGCTCTGGGACGCCGACTTCCTGTACGGACCCCGAGACGCCGCCGGCGCCGATACCTGGGTCCTCTGCGAGATCAACGTCAGCTCGGTCTACCCCTTCCCGGACGAGGCCCTCGCACCGCTCGCCGCCGCCACCAAGGCACACCTCCAGCAACTCCGCGGGTGAAGAGCCTCGCCCTCGAGAGGGCCTTCACCGCGCGGCCACCCTCCTTGCCAAGGTGCCAGGCACTTCGAGGATCTGGCTTCGACGGCTCTCAGGCCACTTGCTACTGGACCTCAACATAGCCCTGGCCAGAGTACCGGAAGCATTTTGTATACCGCCAGTCAGAAGAACCTCGAAAGCGCGCCATCGGCAACGATTCAATGAACCCCTCCCATGTTCGTATTCTGCGAGCTCCGACCTCGTTCACTTTCTTCTCCCATCGCTTCTTACGGCGGCTACTCGCTTGAGTGTTCGTTCTTCGGCCAGCGATCAGGACGGTGTTTACTCGAGTGAAGGTGGGAAGGCTAGAGAGTAGACCCTGCTCGAAGAGAGGTTCCAGTATCAGATCGATGGCATCCTGGTGGCGTAGGCACCAGTCCTCCCAGTCGGCAAGCTGCTGGACAGCATGATTGAAGGGAGAAGTGAACTCATCATCAGCCGTGAATACGCCCAACCTCGGGGACTCAATCTCAACCAATTCGAGGAAGCTACCTCCTGAGTGACCCCAGAAATATGCGAAGTCTGGAACGTGGTCCGCGCCCAACGGGAGCTTGGACAACACGAAATCAGGGTTGAGTGTGCAAACACCTGTGATGATCCAAGGATGACGTTCTATGTGCTGCTGCATTGTTTCCTCGGAAGCGTTTCCGGCCACGAGCTTTGTCAGATCGGCAACAACCTCAGTCGCAGTCATATGGGTCCCGGCTAACGTTCAAAGCTAACCGGCGGCGTCAGCCGTCCGGTGCAGCGCCTTGTTAGCTCCCTGCAACGAGCGCCTAAGTGGATCTAGTCGGAGAGCCACGCGATCAATCCAATGGCTGCGCCTATGGCGCCCCCGATAGCGGCTCCAGCAGGCCCGAACACTGCGCCAATTGCTGCGCCGGTTATGGTCATTCCCCCCACGATGCTTCCGTCGATTCTCTTCTTTAAGATCCGGGCCTGTGCAGGATTGAGATTGATCGGCGGAGGTGGGGGCTGATGGGCGTCACTTCCTTCGGTACTCGGCGAGGTTGGTGACACCTTGGACTCGAGACCCTGCACCTTCAGGCGATCGGCCGTCGCTAGAAAAAAAGCCGTCAAGCCCTTGTCGTGAAGGCGAGTAAAAACGTTTGTGTACAGAGAGCCAAGCCATTCCTGTCCGTCGGGCGTGTGCTTGCTGAGATTGTCGATCGGAACTGACGGTATCTCACTCGCTAGAGAGTCGCTGGTGTACTTAGCAATCTCGCGCCGGATTAGCTCAGTCCTCTTCTCGACGGCCTCGGCGTATCTATCTGGAGAGACCGAATTTGCAAAGGAGAAAACGATCACTGAGTACTCCCAAACCTCTGGACCTAGGGCAGAGGTCACAAGCTTGATCGCGCGCTTCTCGTCGGAGGTTACCCGTGTCTCCGGGAGCCTTGTCACAAACAGCATGCAGTCTAGTTGCGCAACATTCTTCATGATGCGATTGAGATACGCCTCGTCGTTGCCTGCCTCTTCGAGATCGTCACACAACCCTGGCGTATCGATGATGCGGAAGTGGATTCCATATGCCTGGGACTCGTAGGCTTCAATGGCGAAGGTCGTTGGCTCATAGTCGCCTACTGGAGCAACCTGTACCCCCATAAGGGTGTTGACTGTGCTCGACTTTCCGACGCCAGTACGCCCAATCAGGAGGAAAACGAACTTCTGTCGCTTGGCGTCCTTGAACTTTTCTTTGAGCTTCTCGAGGAGTCCTCTCGCAGCTTCCTTGTCGGGGCCCTCGGTTTGGGCTTGCTTAGTTTCCTTCTCTCGTCCCACCAGTACCTCCGTTCCAGTTCCCGCGAGTGGAGCTAACGTTCAAAGCTAACCGGCGGCGTCAGCCGGCCGGTGCAGCGCCTGGTTGGGCGAACCTCCGATAGCTAGGGACATAAGGTGCTGCAAAGCTCGACTGCCTTTTCACTTGTAATCAGCCTACGTGTCGCCAACCCGCGCAGTTCAATTCCCATAGCGCTTCTTCGCTCTTCTCGAGCCCTGGATTGAACAAAATCGCTGATCTCTTCCAGCCAGAGGCTCTCGGCGACAACCGGGATCTTCTCAAAGCCAGGTCTGAGGGCCTTCTGCAGAAACTCCTCATGCTCGAGTCTCATACTCCGGAGACCACTCACTACAGCTTCAAGGCGGAAGTTCTGGGGATTGGAGCTGACGCGACTAACAACCGCGGAGGCATGTAGGCGGAGAAACGGACGCACATGCTCGTCGAGGTGAAGTGTACCTTTGGCGAATGCGCCACAGAGGTACGCGGTGTCGTCCGCCTTCGCCGCGGCGGCGTCTAGGCCGTCGGGAATTCCTCCAAACAGGGCTCCCAGCAGGAAGGCTCCAACCGAGTCTTCGCTTCGCCGACGTGCGCATTCGTCTACTAGCCCCGCGTACCAACCTTCAGCTGGCCCCATCCAGCGAGAGTAGTGATCACGAATATCGACTGCTGCATAGTAGAGACTCCCGCGGGTTAGGTCGCCGGCCCAGCCACCGACCTCAGCGCGATTCTCGAACGAGATGCGAGCAACGTTTAGCAACTGCTGCGCAAAGACGCCCGCATGGGTGTTCTCAACGTTCTGCTTTCGATAGGAGGTCAGAATCTCGAGGATCGTGGACCAGTCAGCATCGCTGCGACCCAAGCTCGCGGCCGTAGTCGGCGGCGGCTGGCTGCGCTGAACTACTGCTGGCTTGGCTGCCTTTGCATCGAGGACGGGAACCGCGAGCAGAGCTAGAAGTGTGAACAAACGACTCACGGGGGAGGGCCTCCTATAGCTGAACAAGTCCGCTGTTTCGCGGAGAGCCGTTGCCGCCTCCGATTTCGCCCAACGTTCAAAGCTGTGCGCCCGGCGCAGCCGGAGCGCACGAGCGCGGTGTTGTGCGCCGCCACTCGCTCTCTTGGAGCCTAGGTGGCCGGAAGCATCTCTCGGCGAAGTGCTGAGCTGATGGGACATAAATCGGAATGGTCGTCGCGAAATTCCGTCGAGATTGAAGAACGGCTGGCATAGGCGTGCGCTCATCTCTAAAAACCTGCGGGGCGGATCTGCCTCGAGTTTGACCAGCCAGACCCTAAGCCGCTTCTCCGTTAGACCGCGTTGGCGCCGAATGGCGCGGAGCTAGACTGCCCAGCTTCCCGAGCCGTGCGTGTAGCTGGCTCTACTTACCTGCGAGGCCGCCTCTTTGTTTGTCATAGGCGAAACCTAGCCGAGGGGGCCCTAGAAGGGCTCCGATTTCCCACCGCATTGACCGACTAAGTGGCGAAGCGCCTTTGCAACCCTTTGAGGGTCAATCTGCCAGTAGGCCACTCCGATATCGACGGACGAGACTGACGCCAAGGCTTGCCATTCTCTATAGTCGGGGCAAACATCGGCAAGCCTTCCGCCGTCCTTCCGGAACGCCGTGCAGTGCCGTGAGCGCGCACCGATCCTCGGCTGGAGGTTCTTTGTTCTTATCTGCAGGCCTGCATGCGGGATTGTTGGAAGGTCCGCGAACCCATAGCTCTCAGCGACTGTGACGGTCTCTGGTGAGACATCCACAAGATGGATTGTGAATTCGAACTCGGAGAACTCGCGATAGCCTCCGCGGTACGCATCCCTGGTGCGAGTCTGAGCGAGGACAAGTTTGCAGCCCTCGACCTGAAGTCTTGAGGTGAGACTGTGGTCCTCCGAGTTCCCATAGACGATATGCACGTTGGTGTACCCTTCGACGAAGGCTGTCGTCTCCTCCTTCGAAGGCCCTCCTGGTGTCGGCTTTGTGTCTGCTGACAAAGTCAATGTGCTGAGGTATCCCAGGGAGAGCGCCAGACACGTGAGACACCTCAAGAGTCGGCGCCTTCCTCTGGGCCTGCGGCTTTGCACAGCTACTGAGTTCGTGACCAACAAGTTACCCCCTTTCCTCAGCGCACAACGTGTGCCTCTCCATTCGCCGACACCGCCCCCCGGCAGCCTTGGCGACCGGCCGATGTCGGTTAGCGACCTGAGTCTCCGCATACTTGGACGCGACAAGCTGTTGCTGTGTCTATAGTTTGGGGGATTCTACACCAGCTCCTCAAGAAGTAAAGGCGACAACGTCTCGTCGCCTAGCCTCCCCACAATCGGCCGCGAGCAGGGGACGGTCTTGGGAAGTTAGGCGACGAGGCGAGGAAGGCGCAAGTGACTGACTTGCCGAGACTTACTGGAGGGATGCCGGCCGCATGGCGTGTCCCTTGCGCCTGCGGCGTCCAGCCGGGGAGCTCATGGGGAGCATAGGCGCGACTTCGCGTGTCGGATTCGCGCCGGAGTGGTGGCCGGGGATGACGCCCGGGCCGCCCTGGCGCAGCACCTTCCAAGGGGGCGAGCCGGAGTGCCTGGACCATAGGCGACGGCCTTGGTGCCGGAGAAGCGGTTGGCTGATAGGCGACTGGATCGTCTCAGGACACCTACAGCTCCGAGGTGCCAGCCACTTCGGGCGGCTCGGCCTAGAATGGGTGCCTACGCCCCTTCGCGCCCGGGAGCCGCGATGCACAACTTCTACTTCCAGCTGACCGAAGAGCTCAACGCCGAGGCGCCGATCGCCGTTCTGGCTTCGGGGCAGGCGGTGGTGTACTACCGGCTGGCGATCATGAGCAAGGACGGGGATTGGATCCTCGAGGAGAGCCCCGCCGCCTGCCAGCGGGTGCTCGCGGTCCTGGGTGGCTATGAGGCCCGCTATCGGCCCGGGGCGCCGCTGGACGTCCGCTGGCTGGCGCACGGCTGGTCCAGCCACTTCGAGCTTTTCGACGCCGAGAAGCGCCGGCTGCGCTGCGATTTCGTGACCCGCCCGCCACGGGTGGCTCCCGAAGAGCTGAGCGACCTGTTCCGCCCAGGGGCAGCGGCAGAACCCCTCCGCGTGGTGGAGCTCGAGCCCCTCATTCGCATGAAGCAGACCCAGCGCGCCAAGGACTACCCGGTCATCGGCGAGCTCGCCCGCCTCCTGCCGCCTGAACGTGAGATCCAGGTCACGACCGACCCGGATCGCATCCTGGCCCTGGCGCCCAGCCACGGCGCTGGCTCGCAGCGGGCCCCGGTCCAGGTTGCGACCAGGGGGGGGTCTCGTGAGGACGTGGTCGTGGCGCTGGCCCGCGAGCTCGATCGCCTCCAGCTGGCGGACAAGGCGCGGGTGGATCGCTACACGGCCGCTTCCGAGGCTTACCTTCGGGAGTTCCGCGCCTCGCGCATCGACGAGCTTCCCCTCTCGGAAGCGCACCCCCGGCTCTGCGCCCTCGCCCAACGCCTGCTACCCTTCCGCCCCTGGGAGGACCCCGGCCATGCAGATGCTCAGTGAGGACGACCTCAACCTCAAGGACATGACCTGGGAGGAGCTGGGGCGGGCCTGGGACCTGTGGTTCACGTTGGCACAGGCGACCAACGACTTCGACCCGCCCTACACCCACGGCGTCTTTGTCGGGCTCCCGGCGGAACCGCCCGCCGCGCCCAGGGCCGAGAGCACCCCGAAGCGCCCGGCGGGGTGAAGGGCGGGGGGGTCGGGGGCGGCGGGGAGGGTGGCCACCAGGCGCAGGATCGGGCGGCCTTCTTCCACGTACTTGGCCTCGTAGTTGGTGCGCGGTCCCTCCGGCCAGCCGCCTTCGAACCGCTCCAGCCGGAGGCCGGGATAGCCGGCGAGGATCTCGGCCACCAGCTCGCCGTAAGCCAGGAAGTCGGTGGCGAAGAGCAGCTCGCCGCCCGGGGCGAGCAGGCCGAGCACCAGGTCGACGCTCTCGGGGTCGAAGAGCCGCCGCTTGTGGTGTCGGCTCTTGGGCCATGGGTCGGGGAAGTAGACGTGCACGGCCTGGGCGAAGCCCCGCGGCAGGAAGGCCGCGAGGAGCGCTTGAGCCTCCCCGCGAACGGCCACGAGATTGCTGGCACCCCGGCGGGCGGCTCGATCGGCCAGGATGCGGTGGTACTTGCCCGCCACCTCGATGCCCAGGAAGCGCCGTTCGGGCTCGGCGAGGGCACGGCCGAGCAGGTAACGGCCCTTGCCGAAGCCGATCTCCACCTCCCAGGGGCCGGCGCCGGGCACCAGCTGGTCGAGGCTCAGGGGTTGGGGCAGCTCGGCCAGCCGGCGCTCGTGGCCGGCCACCGAGCAGAGGGGCGAGTCGGTCAGACCGCCTCCCGCTCGACCGCCGGCTCCGCCTCCTCGGCGAGCTTCTCGCCGGCCTCCCAGAAGTCGTAGAAGGTGTACCACTGGGTGGGCCAGCGGGCCACCGCCTTCTCGAGCACCTTGACCCAGCGCTCGAGGGCTCGCCGCGTGGCCGTGGCGCGGTCCCCTTCCTCGACCAGGATCGGCTCGTCGAAGTGGATCTCGAAGTGGTGCCGCTCATCGTAGACGATGAAGATCGGCACCAGGGTGGCTCCGGTCATCCGAGCGAGCAGGATCGGCCCCATGGGGAAGGGGGCGGGGGCGCCGAAGAAATCCACCCACTCGCCGCGGTCGTTGAGATCCCGGTCCCCCTGCAGGGCCACCACCCGCCCCTCCTTGAGCGCGCGCAGAACCGGCAGGCTCGACAGCTCGACCTTGGGGTTGATCGGGATCTCGTGGATGTCGATCTTGGCCCGCAGCTGGGCCCGGAAGGCCTCGGCGGTGGGCGACTGATCGGGCACGTAGACCACCGAGACCGGCAGGTTCTTCTCGCGCAGGAAGACCCCGCCCAGCTCCCAGTTGCCGAGGTGGGCGGTGAGCAGCACTACGCCGCGCTTCCTCGCCAGGGCCGCCTCGAGATGGCGGAGGCCCACCACGGCGGCCAGGTGGTCCTTGCTGCGCTCGTAAGGCAGCTGACCGAAGCGAAAGAGGTCCGCCCAGTAGAGGGCGAGATGGAAGTTCACCTCACGGCGAGCTCGGCGGATCTCAGAGCGGGAGACGGCCGGCCCCAGGATGCGCCGCAGGTTCTTCTCGATCGCAGCCTTGGGGCCGGGGTAGGCGGCCATCACCAAGCCGATCACCGCTCGCGCGCCGAACCGCAGCAACCAGTGCGGAAAGCGCGGGGCGATCCACAGCAGGATCGGAAAGCCGCGGCGCATCGCCCATTCGTGGTAGCGAGCGGCGAAACGGCTGCGAGGGGGAAGCTTCCACTGCATCGCCGGTTCAGAGAGAGGCCATGGTGTCCTTGTAGAAGCCCTCGATCAGATCGGCGTAATTGCGCTCGACCACCTTGCGCTTGATCGACATCTTGGGCGTCAGCTCGCCGGACTCCTGCGTGAAGTCCCGCGGCAGCACCGCGATCTTCTTGATCTGCTCGTAGGTGGCCAGGCGCTG
Organism: Thermoanaerobaculia bacterium; assembly: GCA_036274895.1. Taxonomy (GTDB): domain Bacteria; phylum Acidobacteriota; class Thermoanaerobaculia; order Multivoradales; family SZUA-115; genus CALMKX01. The sequence continues at coordinate 68,027 of DASUEU010000039.1, forward strand.
GTTGACCTTCTTGATCTCACCCCAGAGCAGATCCTGCACCGCGGAGTTCCCGGCGAGGGCTACGTAGTCGGTGTCGGCGATGCCGTGGGCCTTGGCCCAGCCGCCGACGGTCTCGGGGTTGATCGTCACCAGCGCGATGCAGAAGGGCCGGCGGTCGCCGAGCATCACCACCTGGGAAACGAAGGGGACGGCGGTCTTGATCAGGTTCTCGACGTACTGCGGCGCCACGTTCTTGCCGCCGGCGGTGACGATGATGTCCTTCTTGCGGTCGGTGATCTTGAGCCGGCTCTCTTCGTCCAGCTCGCCGATGTCGCCGGTGTGCAGCCAGCCATCGGCGTCCAGGGATTCGGCCGTCGCCTCGGGCAGGTTGTAGTAGCCCTTCATGATGCCGCGGCCCCGCAGCAGGATCTCGCCGTCGTCCGCGATCTTGACCTCGAGGCCGGGCACAGCCGGCCCCACCGTGCCGAACTTGTAGCTCTGCACCCGGTTGACGAAGCTCGCCGCCGAGGACTCGGTCAGGCCGTAGCCTTCGAGGATCAGCAGGTCGGCGGCGTGGAAGAACTCGGCGATCTCCCGCGCCAGGGGCGCACCGCCCGAGACGAAGTACCGGATGCGGCCGCCGAAGCGGTTCTTGAGCTTCGAGAACACCAGCTTGTCGGCCAGCCGGAACTTGAGCTTCAGGAGGCCGGTCGGCTCCTCCCGGCGCTGGCGCAGGGCCGAGACCTGGCGGCCGACCTCGACCGCCCAGAGGAAGATCTTGTACTTGAGGCCGCCGGCATCCTTCGCTCCCGTGACCACCTTGTTGTAGACCTTCTCGAACACGCGGGGCACGGCGGCCATGACCGTGGGATGCACCACGGCCAGGTTGTCCACCAGGGTGTCGAGGTCGCCGTCCACCGCCGTTGCGCAGCCGGTGCGAATGAAGCCGATCTCGAGGACCTTGGCGAAGGAGTGGGCGAGGGGCAAGAAGAGGTACTGCTTGTCGTCACTGCGCAGCAAGTCCATCGCCTCGATGGCCTCGCCCTCGAACACCCAGTTGTCGTGGGAGAGCATCACGCCCTTGGGCTGCCCGGTGGTGCCCGAGGTGTAGATCAGCGTGGCGAGGTCGTTCAAGGTGATGCCCGCGGCGATGGCGTCGTAACGGGCGGGGTTCTCCTTGTCCCAGGCCGCACCCTGGCGCTCGAGGTCGGAGAGCTTCATCATCCAGGGATCGTCGGCCGGCGGCTCGCCGTCGATCCAGATCAAACGCACGACGCCCGGGATCTCGTCCTTCTTGGCCACCAGCTTGGCTGCCTGGGTGGCGTTCTCGACGAAGCAGCAGACGGCGCCCGAGTCGCGCAGGATGTAAGCGCACTCGTCCGGGGTGTTGGAGGCGTAGATGGTGGTGGTGGCCCCGGCCGCTCCGAGGATGCCCATGTCGATCAGCACCCACTCGGGGCGGGTCATCGACAGGATGGCGCAGCGGGAGCTCTTCTCGAGGCCCAGGGCGTGGAGCCCGCAGGCGATGTTGCGCGCCCTCTCTCCCGCCTGCCTCCAGGTCAGGGAGTACCACTCCTTGCCCCTCCTGCCTGACATCGCCTCGGCGTCGGCCGAGGTCTTGACCCGGTCGTGGAACATCTCGACGACGGACGAGAAGCGCTTCATGGGATGGGACCCTCCTCGAAAGTGTTGAGGCCGAACCGGCTGTCTATTGTTTCGCGCCCCGGAGATTGGCGCAAGGCACGCCGGGGTGGGGGCTCGACCCAACCGCGCTAGACTCGACCTCCCCATGCAGCGTCCCACGGCTCCCGCCCCAACGCGGCCAAACGAGGCCGGCTCTCGGCCCCGAGCCTCCCGCGAAGAGGAGTTGATCCGCACCTGCCCCAACTGCGGCCACCCCCTCGCCGAACGGAAGTGCAAGCTCTACTGCGAGGATCCGCGCTGTGGCTTCTACCTCTCCTGCGCGGACTACTACTGAGCCGGCCGGCGTCTTCCACCGGCCGGCTCCTGGGCACACCGAAGACCTCAGCTGCAGGATTCGTTCTTGAGCGTCGGCGGCGTCGCCACCGAACCGTCAGCGTTCACCTTCATTTCGACGTCCCAGCTGCAGGAACAGGTGCCGGCGGGACCCGTGACCATGGCGAAGAAGGAAGCCACCATGCTCACCGGCCCGGCGGCGACCTGGCCCGGGGTGAGGCCCGTTCCAGCGGCCGGGTCGCCGAACCCGGGACCGTCCACCCAGCGGATGGTGCCGCCGCCCGAGGTTTGCACCGAGCTGTTGCCGGTGTAGTTGTCGTCGCCCAGGGCGTCGCCGCTGGCCGGGTACTCGTTGCCGTCCGGGTCGGTCTTGTGACCCGTGCCACCTCCAGCCGTGGTGGTGCCCTTGGCCCACTGGTGCGAGCTGCAGAGAGCTGGATCACTGCCCGGTGTCAGGGTGGCGACCACTTCGAAGTTGTAGATCAGGGAGAACGGGCCGGGCTGCGAGCCCGGGGGCTGCGGGATGGTGTTCACCGGGCCGAGGGTGGTGTTGCTCCCCGCCGGCATCCAGGGCATCGGGATCCCCGAAGGGCCGTCGCCCTCACACTTGATGTCCATGCTGGCGCAGCCGCACGTTGCCGCGCAGACGAAGGCGCCCTTTGCCAAGTCGGCCAGGCAGTAGGCGTCGGTCTCGAAGCCATCGCCGTCCGTGACCGTCAGCGTGACCGGGTAGCTCTGCGAGGCATCGGCGAAGGTGTGGAAGGCCTGCGGACCGTCCGCCGTCTTGCCGTCCCCGAAGTCCCAATGCCACTCGACGATCTCACCGTCGGGATCGAAGGAGGCGGAGCCGTCGACCGAGAGGTTCTCCCCGAAGAGGAAGCCCTCCGCGACCGACGTGGGCCGTTTCGCCACCTGAATCTGCCGGGTCGCCGAGACCTTTTGTCCCTGATCGTCGACCATCGTCACCCGCACGGTGTAGAGACCCGCGTCGAGCTCCGAGGTATCCCACTTGACCATGGCTGCGCCGAGCTGGGCCATCCGGGGCCGATTGCGCTCGGTGCCGATCTCGCTCCAGCCGTCGGGACCGAGCACCTCGAACACAGCCTTGGGGTTGGCCTCGAAGCGCTCGCTGGGCTGCCAGGCCAGCAGGTAGGTCCGGCCGGTCACCGCCGACAGCTCGAGCTGCTCTTCGGCCCAGGTCAGCACCACCCCCGGTTCCCCGTCGGAAGCTGAGAGGTCGCTCTCGGCCGCTCCACTCACCGCTGGGGCTCGTCCGGATGCCTGCTTGCCAAGCTGCACCTCGAGGGGCTCGACCGGCAAGACGTCGAGGGTGGCTTGGATGGTGGCGTCCCCGACCTGGTCCCCCGTCTCGGCGTCATAGCCCTCGATGAGGAAGACTGCCCGCTGCCCCCGGGGTGCATTGGCCGGCGCGAAGATGGTGTAACTCACCGTGGCGGGGAAATCGGCCGCTGGTACGTAGTTCGTGGACAGGGACAGGAACCAGCCAGGCGGGACCGTCCCCGACTGGGCCAGGTAGACGTCCGAGGTGATGAGGCCGCTGCCACCCACTCCGAAGGTCCCGGACTTGCCGCCACCTCGCACCGCCGCGACGACGATGTTGTTGAGCCACCTGGTGAACCAGTCGAAGGGCTTGGTCTTGTCGAAGTTCTTGATCTTGAAACGGAAGCAGTAGCGCCCCGGGGTCGTCGGCTTGGGCGAACACAGGGTGTAGGTCTTGCCCGGCTCGATGACGACCGTGCCCGTTCTCGGTGTGCCGATGGGCGTGGACTGTACGCCGAAGTTGTAGGTCTCGACGGTCCACTCCACGGCCACGCGGGTGGTGCAGACGTTCTTGATCTTCTGGTAGACGTTGCCGTCTTGCTCGTAAGGCTCGCCATCCGGCTGCAGACAGTTGGTGGCCGTCGCCTCCAACGACAGGGCGCCGTCCGCCACTGCTTGAGCTCCGAGCGCCCCTCCCGCCAACGCGACCCAGAGCACGCCCACCATGACCAGCCATGTCCTTCTGATTCCGCTCATCTCGATCCTCCTCGATCGGGGTAGGCGCCCCGGTCCGCCGGCCGGGGCACCGGACGCCGCGGGGCGTCCATTCCGATAAGCGGGATCCGTTCGCAGGGGAGACAACGGACGGCACTTCCCGACCCCCAGAAGGTGCCAGGCACTTCGGGAGTCGTCGCGGGCTCCTACTGACACGCCCCGAGGTGCCAGCCATTTCGGGGCGCCCGGGGTTTCCCACCGTTTTCCGTCTTTACTGTATGGAATGGGACGAAGGCTCCGCTTCCTGCCACCCGGCCAGATGGTCGAGGTCACCTGCCGCACCATCCACGGCCGGCACCTGCTCGAGCCGAGCGCTGCCCTCAACGAGATCGTGGTCGGGATCGTCGGGCGAGCGCAGCGGCTCTTCGGGCTGCCCCTCCATGCCATCGTGGTGATGTCCAACCACTACCACCTGCTCACCTCCCCCGGCTCGGCCTCCGATCTCGCCCGGTTCATGGGCTACGTCAACGGCAACCTCGCCAAGGAGGTCGGGCGCTTCAGTGGCTGGCGCGAGAAAGTGTGGGGGCGGCGCTACCAGGCCATCCCGGTGAGCGACGAGGAGGCCGCTCAGGTCGGGCGGCTCAAGTACCTCTTGTCGCATGGCGCCAAGGAGGGCCGGGTCACCTCGCCGCTCGACTGGCACGGAGTCCACTCCTGGGGCGGCCTCTTGGCGGATGGTCTTCTGCGGGGTGCCTGGTTCGACCGCAGCCGTGAGTACGAGGCCGGCAGGCGAGCGGGGAGTTGCTCCCCCGAGGTCTTCACCGAGCCGGAGACGATGTCGCTCACGCCGATTCCCTGTTGGGCTTCCCTTCCCCCGTCCGAAGTGCGGGAACGGCTCACCGACCTATTGCGATCGATCGAGGCCGAGGCCCTGGCTGCATTTGGCGCACGAGCCGGGGGCCAGCCCGCCGCGCCCGTCGAGCCCGCGCCAGGAACCCCGAGCCCACGAGGGACCTCCCTCAGGCGACGGCCGGCTCCGCTCTGTCACGCCGCATCTCGGTCTGTCCGCGCGGCATTCCTCGAAGCGTACCGGCTGTTCGTCACCGAGTATCGTGAGGCTTCCAGGCGCCTGCGGTCTGGCCTCGAAGGCGCCTGCTTCCCGCCATGGAGCTTCCCACCCGCCCTTCCCTTCGTCCACGGAGCATCGAGCTTAAGGCCAACGGAGGAGCGACCTCCGAGGCCAGAGGCTCGACTCGGGATGTCGGACCAGCAAGCGGGGATCGCCGGAGGGCCCGGCTTCAGCCGAGGGACAGCGGCGACACGGTCGCGGTGAACCTCGGCCTGGGCAGGCGGCGGCCTCGAGGAGGCTCTTGGGATCCCTCAAGCGACCTTCACCAACGGCCCTCACCCGCACTGCCATTCCGGATTCGCCAAGCACCCGAAGTGGCCCCGAAGTGGCTGGCACCTCTGGGGGGCAGCACCTCTAGGGGCACCTCGTTGGCCTAGGTTGAGGGCGGTCCCTGCCCCTCCCCTTCCGCCTTCTGTGCCGCCTCCCGCTCTGGGAACTTGAAGCCCAGATAGGTCCCCGAGCTGATGCCGAGCATGCCGAGCAGAGTGGCCGAGAACTCAGGCATGGCCAGCGAGCGGTAGACCGAAAGGACAAAGATGAGCCCCAGCAGGAGAGTCCAGACCACCATCTGGAAGCGATGGAAGGCCAGGCCGCCGGGCCCTTCGAGCAGGTCCTGCCAAAAACCGGCCGATGCGGCCCGGGTGGGCACCGCGTTGCCATCGATCATGGCCGCTCCAAGGGCGGTGCCCGAGCCGATGCCGATCAGCGCCAGCACCGAGTCACTGATGGTGTCGAGCTCCTCGGTCACCATGAAAAGGAAGACGTAGGCCCCCAGCACCAGAAAGAACCAGAACGCCGCCTGCACTCGCGCCAGGCTGAACGGTGCCGATGCGCTCGAGGTCAGCCCGTCCGCCGAGGAACTGCGCAGCAGCCCGGTCGAGCGGCTTAGCCACACGAAGATTCCCAGCGCTCCCACCAGCAGCGCGCCGAACGTCCACAGCTCGGCGCGGTGGAAGATGCGCAGGCGCAGGCCGCCTGAGAGGGTGATCAAGGCGAAGTCGTTGGAGGTACCGAGCCCCACCGGAACGAGCCGGGTCAGCCCTTTGGGGCGCCCCAGCAGGGTGTGCCAGGCGGCATCGGAGGCATCGTTTCGCAGCAGGTGGTAGCGCACCCGGCCCTGCTCCGGGTTGCAGGACTCGGGCGGCGTCTGGGCCAAGGGGAGACCGTCGAGGAAGAGGTACACCTGCTCACACTCACCGCCCACCCGCGCCAAGATCTGCGGCAGCCCTTCCACCGTCAAGATGACGCGGTCCCCCAGCCCGGCCTCGTTGCTGGCACCCTCGCCGTCCGCCTCGACCGCCAGGATCCGCATCGCAGAGCCGGGCGAGGCCGCGCCGGCGGAGTCTCCCTCCTGTCCGTGCAACTCGGGGGCGAGGAGCCCCGCCACCCATCCCAGCCACAGTCCTGCCATGAGCAGCCGCCTTGCGCGCATCGTCGTTCCTCCTGGCCCAGGAGCGTTCGTTGCGCGAAGTCTAACCCAGAGCCCTGGACCGACCGCCGCTTCACCGGGGCGCCCTCGACCAGACGCCCTGGCGGCCGGGTCAGAAGCGACGGGTGTAGCCCAGCAGGATCACGTAGTCGGCGAAGGCGGCGTCGCCGATGCGGCCCGGCTCCAGGCGATCGGGGACGCTGCGCTGGCGATTGCGCAGCACGGCGATCGGCACCGCCAGAGCGACGCTGTGCGGACCCCGGCCCCAGGTCACAGCCGGCTCCACCGAGACCGCGTAGCCCGGCCGGCGGAAGCCCTCGCTGCCGCCGATCAGGTCCTCGACCGGAACGCCCTCCATCCGGCCGCCGAGGCTGAAGCCCCAGCCCTTGAAGCTCGGTGAGCCGAACGAGACCCCCAGCCGCACCAGGTACTGGTCGGCGATTGACATGATCTCCTCGCCGCGCTGACTACGGTAGGTCGAGACACCGCTCGTCTCCTCGGGGTTGAAGAGGTAGGCGCCGGAGAAGTAGATGCCGGCGGCACTGTGGGCGATGCGCTGGTATGCCTGAGCCTCGACGAAGAAGCCGAAGCCGCCGTCACCGGGCTGGATGGACTGGTCGACGGTCTCGACGCTGCGCACCTCCTGGCCGTTGACCAGCCGGCGCCTCGTGTCCACCACGTTGTTCTGGCCGGTGGGCAGCTTGACGCCGAAGCCCACAGCGACATTGCCGTCCGGGTGCTCGTCGGGCTTCCAGAACAGGCGCCGGGCCGAGAGGGTGATGTCCGAGAGGCCTCGGGCCTGGGTGATGCTGCGGTCCACCACCACGCGGTTGGCATCGCGAATCGGGCTCGAGCGCGTGGCCATCAGGTAGGGGACGTTGAGCGAAGCGCTCCACAGCTGGTTGAAGTTGTAACGGACGCCGATCTCGGCGAGGTTGATGACGTTGATGACCTCGCTGCCTTCCGCTACCCGGTTCTCTTCCTCTTCGGTGCCGCGGAAGTGCCGGTAGGAGCGCTGATAGCGCCAGCTGGTCGAGACCTGCCACTTGTTGGGGCCGTCATAGTCGGTATCCGCGCCAAGCACGGGCGCGTCCATGCGGGCGGCGACTCAGCCCTGGGCCCACCCGTGGCGCGGCGTGGCGAGAAGCAGCGTGACGAGGGCGAGGCTGCCGGTGACCAGCGCTCGCGAGGAGTCTCCAAGGCTCATGATTTTTCTCCGTTGGTCTATAAGTCCCATGAGGAGCGTTCCTGCACGCCGGGAACCACAAACCCTTCACTTGCAAGTGGTTAGCGCTACAAGCCCGGATCGGGCAGCAGGTCGAGCTTCCTGGGCTGATGACCTGTGCGGCGGAAGTTGCAGAGGGGGTGCCAGGAAGAAGGACGCCCCCCGGAGGATCGCGGACCCTCCGGGGGGCGGAAAGCGTCAGGTGCGCGAGGTGCCAGCCACTTCGGGGATCGAGCTCCAACCGCCGGGTCAGAAGCCGAAGTTGAGGCCCACCGAGACGATCCCCGAGGTCATGTCTCCGCCCTCGAAGGTGGTGACCTGGCCGTTCGGGTCCCGCACCTCGAGGTCGTCCGTGAACAGCCGGGAGCCGCCCACGGTGAGGCGTAAGGCGGTTCGCGCGCTGAGGTCGTAGGTCAGACCGAGGCCGAAGATGGCGACCGGGCTGGTGACGTTCGAGGTCTCGAAGCGACCGGCCCCGGGCACCGTGGTGGTCTGGCCCTCGTCCCGCTGGAGGCCGAACCCGGCGTAGACGGACGGGCGGAGCCTCCCTTCGGAGTTCCAGGTGTATTCGAGGGCCGGGGCCACCATGAAGCCGGGGCCGACCTCGAGCTCGCCGAGCGGGATGAGCAAATCCTCGAACAGGATCCGGCGCTTCCAGGGGTCGCGCCAGGGGCCGTCGATCCACCAGATGTCCAGCCACCAGCACCACCGCCCCTGGAACCAGCACCAGCGCGGGATCACCCCCACACCCAGACGGTTCTGGTCGAACTGGTCGATGCCGACGTTGGCGACGGCGACGTCGAGGGAGAAGCCTCCGCTCTCCCGCAACGCGCCGCCGCCGGGCTCCTGGGCCGCCGCCGGCCCCGCGAGGCCGAGCGCGAGCAGCCCCACTACCAGCATGGTCTTCTTCATGGCAATCCTCCTGGGTCAGTTGAGAGACGTTGTTAGATCGGTCACCTCCGGCCCTACCTGCTGGACCAGAACCGGGCTCTCGACCTGGATCCGCTCCTCTGTGCCTTCCGGGCCGGGCCGAAGCAGATGGAACCGCAGCCGCGCCGTGGTCCGGTCCAGGCTCGGCCAGTCCAGCTCGACTGCAATCCTCCGGTGGAAGACCGGGTCACAGATGTTCGGCGGGATGTCCGGCACCTGGAAGGTCCGGCGGTCGATGACCAGGGTCGCGTCGCCGGCATCGAAACGCTCGACCTCCAGCTCCAACTTCTCGAGAACGGGGCAGGGCTCGCCCCAGCCGGCGGGCCGCCAGCCAGGCTTGAGGCCGATGGTGATCAACAGCCGGGTGGTCTCCGGGGAGCCGAGCGACGCCAGGAAGAGAGGGCTTGGTGGGGGTCCACCGCCGGTCAGGTTGCAGGTCGTGCAGGGATCCTCCTCGGGCTGAGGCCGGGCCAGCGGCTCCAGACCGGTCGGCAAGGGCTTCAGCCCGGAGCAGGACGAGCAGTAACCGAGGTCGTCATCGCTCCCGACCAGGACCGCGGTCGCGGCCCCGGGCGACGGCGTCCTTGCCAGGACGGGGAAGGGTTGCGGCGACCAGCTCCGGCAGCCCAGCTCCGGAGCCGTCCCCCTGCCTGCGGGTCGCTCCTCGATCGCCTGATCCAGGGCCCGACAGACGGAGATCCGCCGCACCTGAGGCGCCGGCCTGGTGGACTCCGGACCGCCTCCCTGGTACAGGTTGGCGACGAAGCCCAGGCGATCCCCCGAGCGGTAGAGCAGGTCGGTCACCTGATTGGCGGAAAGCTCCGGCCGGAGGGACCACACTGCGGCGGCGCTCGCGGAGATGACGGCCGCTCCCGCCGAGGTGCCGGTCAGGACCGCCGTGGGGTCCCCCGTCCGGGTCGCCACCACCACGTGGTCGCCGTAGGCCACTCGGGGCGGCAGGCTGCAAGGACGGGCGTTGGGCAGGGGGACGCCCTCCGACTGCACCGCCCCGCCGGCGCGAACCGGTACCCGTTGCCAACGGGTGAAGCACTTCCGGAACCAATCGCTGAGAGGGCTCCCGATCGCCGGTGGCTTCACCTCCCAGGCAGCCGGCAACAGGGGGGGCTGGCAGGCCCCGTTGCTGCCCGCCCGTCGGTTGCCGGAGGCGGCCATCACCAGGGCGCCGCAATGGCGCGCCAGCTGGAGCGACCAATAGACCGCCTGCGCGGGGCCCGACATCTCCCGTACTCGGGCCTCGTCGCCGCCGATGTCGAAGCTGTCGGCCTCCCAGCCCAGAGAGAGGTTGAGCACCAGGCGCCCTCCCGGCTGCCTCTCCCGGTGCCAGAGGAGCAGCTCCTCGACCACGGCCAGGGAGAGGTCCCCGAGCCGCCCGTAGAGGCCTCCGCCATGGGCTTCCGCGTGGATGATCGCGTCCTCCGAGCTGCTCTCCACCGAGCTGGGGCCGGTCATCGGCATGGCCAGCCGGGTTCGGATGCGCACCGGGCAGGGGGTGAGGCTCCGCGGCTCGCAGAGCAGGCGGTCGGCGAGATGGGCCAGGGTGAAGCCGTGCATCGAGCGCACGGGGTGGCCCGGCGGACTCTCTCGGGTAGGCGGACTCTCCTGGGTGGGCTGGGTGTCGACGAAGGTCAGCCAGACTTGCGGGCTCGCCGACGGGGGCAGCGCCACCCGGCCGGCCTGGTCGAAGAAGTGGGCCTGGAGCTGGGGCCAGTCGCCCGGCACGCCGGTGCCCCCGGCACCGGCCAAGACCGGGCAGTCCTGCTTCAGCTGCCGCAGCTTCTGAACCAGGGCGGCCGGTGGCTGGGCCGAGTGCGCTAGGGTCGTCGAGAGCTCGGCGCTCCGTGCCGGGTTCCCGGTCAGTGGGTCGGCACCAGGCGGCTCGTAGACACAGAAGTCGTCCAGGCCCAGACGCTCGGCTTGCTTCCTCAGGCCCCGGGGCATCGAGGCCAGGACGGTGGCGAAGAGCGAGCGACCTTTCCACCCCTGGTTGTCCGGACAGGTGGCCTCCTGGGCCGGCTTGAGGCCAATCCAGCGGGCGCCGGCGCAAGGGGCGGGGGGGTCGGCCTGGGCCGGGTGCAGGCCGGCGAGTGCCAACAGAGAGACGAACAGCGCCTTCGAGAGAATCGATCTCTTCATGACATCCTCCCACGGCCCATCCCGGCGATCTCGGTGCCGGTGGGCTCGAATGGGTCTTCGCCGCGACGTCGCGGCTTCTGACAGGGGCGTGGGAGGAGGGCTGGTCGCTACGGCTCGAGGACGCGGAAGCTCGCCGAGTCCTCCCCCGGCAGACGTTCCCGCAGGGCGAGCTGGGCCTGCCGCAGGGCCTCGGCGAGGTCGGCTCCGGGCCGGAAGCGGCCGTAGAGCTCCGCGAAGAGGGCACGCGCCGTCCCGTCCCGAACCGGCCGGGTGGCGGCCAGCACGGTCCCCGAGCCGGCGATCACGAAGGCGTGCGCGATCGACAGACCCTCGAGCGGAGCGTCGGCCTCGGAGGCAGCGCCTTCGCAGGCCGAGAGCACCACCCACTGCGGCACCCGGGGCAGGGCGAGCACGTCCCCCACGGTCAGCCGGGTGCCGGCGGCCAGCTGCAGGGCGCTGTCCCAGCCGCCCCGGCCCGCGAAGGTGCCGTGGCCGGCGAAGTGGAGCAGGCTCGCCGCCGGCAGGCTGCGCAGCAGCTCCGGCCCCCGGGCGCCCTCCATGGACAGCTGGTAGATCACCGTGTCCGGCCAGCGGCGCGCCACGGCCTGCCGCACCGCCTCGGCCTCGCGCTGGGCCGAAGGCAGGTTGCGCAGGGGGTCGCTGACGATCAGCACCCGGTCCAGGGAAGGCGGGGCGCGACGCTCGCCAGCCACCGAGAGATCCAGCCCGTAGACCACCTGCCGGCCATCGAGCAGCACCCCGCCGTCGAAGGGCAGGGTGTGGAAGTCGACGCCACGCAGCTCCCCCCAGGGCAGCACCCTGACTCGACGAGCGGCGCGGATCCTCGACGTGAAGGGCTCGAGCAGCCGCGAGGCCAGCCCCTGCGGAGTCGCGGCCGCGGCCCGCTCGACCCTCGCCGCCGTCACACCTCCCCGATCGGCGGCGAAGCTCCACCAGCTGTCGCCCTCACCCGCCGGGAAGAAGGCGAGGGTGAGGGTGGCCGCCGGGAGGTCCGGCAGGCGGCTCCGCGTGGCGGCGGAGCGGCCCCACAGGGCCTGGTCGAGCACCGCGAGGGCCTCCCCTTCGAGGTGAGCGGCGACCTCCCGTACCCGGTCTCGCTCGTCGGCGGGCAGGGATGCCGCCTGCCCAGCAGACCGCGCAGCCTCGGCACGCTTCGCGGCATAGACCTCCAGGGCACTCTCGAGAAGCACCCGCCCGTCAGGGAGATCTCCGAGGCTCTGGAAGCGCTCGCGGGTGGCCAGGGCGCGCAGCACGCTCGAGCGAGCGCGGCGCACCGAGGCCAGGGCCTCCTCGGATCGCCCCTCGGCGACCAGCAAGGCAACAGCGAGGCGGGTGGCCGCGGCGCGCTGGGTGAGGAAGCTCTCCCTCCCCTGGTGCACGGGCACAGCGCGCAGCTGCGCTTCCGAGAGATCCTCGGCCCTCTCGAGCGCGGCCAGGGCCTCGTCCGCCCGGCCTGCCGCCTGCTGTGCCCGTGCAGCGCCGAAGGCGGCTCGCCACAGGCCGTCCGGCGAGGCCTGGCTCTCGGCGGACTCTTCGAGGCGCCGGAAGGTGGCCAGAGCCAGCTCGGGCCGGCCCTCGGCGAGGCTCAGGCGGCCCTCGAGGTCGAGCTGCCAGGACTCCAGACGAGGAGTCCGGCCGGCTCCTCGCTGTTCGTCGAGGGACTCCTGGAGCGCTCGTCGCGCCTCGGTCAGCCGGCCGGCGTGCCAGTGGGCCAGCGCCAGGTTGAACCGGTTGTTCGCCCGCTTCCCGATGTGGTTCCGGCAGGCCCTCCCTCCGCGCTCGGCTTCGGCCAGAAGAACCCAGGCTTTCTCGATCAAGGAGGCCGGGTCGGCGACCCCAGCCTCCTCGGCTTCCAGAGCCAACAGCCGGTCCCACGCCTCGTTGTTGAGGAACTCGGCCCGGTCGCAAGGCTGGGCATCGGCCGGTGCTTCGGCATCGAGCCTGGCGAAGAGATCCGCAGCTTCCCGGGCGCGACCCAGGAGCCGCAGCTGGAGGGCCAGGGTCTGCCCCGCCTTCCAGCCCAGCTCGGTGAGGCCGAGGCGGCGTGCCAGGCTGACGGCCGCCTCCAATTCCGTCAGGGCGGCACGCCAATCCCCCGTCTTCTGCGCCAGCAAGCCCCGATGGTACGCCAACTGGAAGCGCGGCTCGGCGGCCGGCGAGCCGGGGGGCGGTTTCAGCTCGGCAAGAACCTGCCGCGCCTCGCCGAAGCGGCTCTGCTGGATCAGGGAATGGGCGAGGTAGCAGGCCCGGTACGCCTCCGCGGACCACCGGCCGGCCACCCGATGGCCTTCGACCGCCTGTCGAGCGAGCGCGAGGGACTCGTCCGGGCGACCGTCCTCCCCCTCGATCAGCGCCAGGGCGTCCGCCGCGTAGTCCCGATCGAGGGGCCGGCTGGCACCAAGCTGCTCACGCAGGAGGCGCTTGGCGAGCTCCCGAGCCTCGCTGGTGGCCTGAGCGACGAGTCGGCGGACCTCGTTCATCCAGGCCGGCTCGACTCCTTCGACCACCACCACGCTCCACGCGGCGGTCGGCTGGGTCCCCTTCGGTCCCACCAGCACGTCGAGGCGGCCGGCCTTCCCGGGCAAGCGTAGGTGGAAGCGTTGACCTCCCTCGACCTGGAGGGCCTCCTCGTCCAGGCGGCGGCCGCCCATCCAGACCTGGACTTTGGTACCGGCCGGCGGTTGCAGCCAGAGGGTGAGAGTGCGCCCGTCGCCCAGGGCACAGGGGCCGTCGGGACGGAAGAAGGTCTCGCAGCCCGCCAGCTCCACCGGGAGCCGGGGCAAGGAGGTCACTCGAGCCGGATCCGGCGCCCGAGCGCAGCCCGCCACCAGCACCGCCCAGATCCAGAGGATCCCCAGGCAGCCTCGAAGCGCGCGGCGCGCAGCGAGTTCAAGGCTCGTCGACGAAGCGGATCTCCTTGCGCCAGGCGATCCAGTGCCGGCCCCCGAAATGGCTGGCACCTGGGAGGGCGCTCAATTCGCTCGCCGAGGGTAGCCGGCCGGGCCGGCCGATCACCGCCCAGAGTCGGTACTCCCCCGGCTCGGGAGCGACCTCCCCCTCGATCGGCGTCCCGAGGTGGAGGACTCCCTGGGACAGCGCCGTCAGCGGCGTCGGCCAGGGTTGGAAGTTGCCCTGCCGTTCGAGGAACAGCCGCGCCTCCGGCACCTCGTCGAGCGCCGTGGGCGGGCGCAGGGTCACGCTCAGCACCGACCCCGGCCCGAAGGTCGGTACCGAAGCCTCCTCCGGCCCGCCCCGCAGGTCGACCCGCCCGCCTGCCAGCTCCACCTCGTAGCGAGCCCACTCGGCCGGCAGAGGCGGCGTCCGGCCGAGGTAGAGGGCGACGGCGGCCACCAGGGCCGCGGCGACCGCGGCCCAGCGGCCCCAGGGCCGGCGCGAGGCCCGAAGTGGTCCGGGAGCCGGCGGGGCGGCCGGCGGCGAGGGCCGGGCCACGGACTCGGTGCCAGCCCCGAGCCTGGCCGCCATCCGCGCTTCGAAGTCCGGCCCCAGGGGCCGGAAGGCATCCCAGGCCGCTCGCATCTCGGGGGAGGTCTCAGCCAGAGCCGCCAGCTCAGCCTCCTCTGCGGGCGACAGCTCACCCGCCGCGAGACGATCCCAGCGCTCGTCGAGTCGCTCGCTCTCTTCCCGTTCCCGCGCGCGTAGGGCTTGGGCGAGCGGGGTCAGCCTGGAGTCCTCACTCATCGTCCACCACCCATGGAGGGTCTTCGCGCCGAGCCGGCTGTTTCTGAAGTCTCGCCGGCCAGTCGCTGGGCCAGCTTGCGCAGGCGGCTGCGCCAGGCGTAGATCGCGTCGGCGGAGAGGCCGGTGCGCTCGGCCACCGCCGGCAGGGGCAGCTCTTCGACGAAGAGCAGCTCGAAAAGCTGCCAGCCCAAGGGAGACAGGGCCTCCCGGAGCCGGTCGAGCAGCTGCCCCAGCTCCTGGCGCGAGGCTGCGACCTCCTCCGGGCCCCTGGCGGGGTCCGGCTCATCGAGCTCGTCCGCGAAGGTCGGGTCTTCCTTCCACGGGCTGCGCTTGCCGCTGCGCAGGATCGAGATCGCCTGCCGCTCGGCCACCAGCCCGACGAAGTTGGCCAGCGACAGGCCGCGCTCCGGCTGCCACGAGGCAAGCACTCTCGATTCGTTGTCGAAGAGGGTCAGGAAGACCTCCTGGGTCAGGTCCTCCACCTCCTGTCGGACGTTGCGCCCCGTCGTCGCAACCACCGAACGCAGCAGCACCCGCGCCACGCGCGCCTGGATCACGGGGGTCAGCCCCTGCACCAGATGGCGCAAGGCCTCCGGGTCGCCGGCGAGCGCACCCCGGACCTCGATCAGCACCGGCTCGGTCGCCATGCCAAAAGCATTTCGGCAACTCTTGCGAGTCTTGAGCAGGAATGCACCTGCTCAAGACTACACCGGCTCGCCTGTGCGCGGCGGCGTCCGCCCTCGCTCGCTCAGACCTGCATGCGCTCGAGGGCCTCGATGCGGGTCTCGAGCGGCGGGTGGGTCGAGAACAGGCCCAGCCAGGCCGGGCGGTTCGAGATCTTGTAGGCGGCGAGCGCAGGCGCCGAGTTGTCCACCTGCTCGACCGTCGCCTTGAGGCGCTGGAGCGCCGAGATCATGTTGCCCCGGCCGGCCAGCTGGGCCCCGGCGGCGTCGGCGTGGAACTCACGGTAGCGGGAGAAGGCGGCGACCACCATCGCGCCGAGGACTCCAAGGACAATCTGCAGGGCGATCTGGATGCCGAAGGCGATGAAGTTGGCGAAGCGGGAGTCCAGGCGCTGGCGGATGACGAAGGCGACGATGCGGGCGAGGAACATGACGAAGGCGTTGATCACGCCCTGGAGCAGGGTCATGGTGACCATGTCGCCGTTCTTGATGTGGCCCAGCTCGTGGCCGATCACGGCCGCGGCTTCATTGTGCTGCATGGTTCTGAGCAGGCCCGTCGAGACGGCCACCAGGCTGCGCTTCTTGCTCGGGCCGGTGGCGAAGGCATTGACCTCGGGGGAGTCGTAGACGCCGACCTCGGGCATCGGCAAACCGACTACCTGGGCCTGCTGGGAGACGGTGTTGTAGAGCCAGTCGAGCTCGGCGTTGCCGGTCTGGCCGTTGACCAGCTGCACGCCCATCGCCCGCTTGGCCACCCAGCGCGACATCAAGAGAGAGATGAAGGCGCCGCCCATGCCCCAGACCAGGCAGAACAGGGCCAGGGGGATCAGCTGGAGCTGGCCTTCCGGCGAGACGTAGCGCCCCAGCCCGAAGACCGAGACGATGATCGACAGAACGAGGATGACCGCGAGGTTGGTGAGGAGGAAGAGGAAGATCCGCTTGCCCATGTTCGAGCCTCCGTGAGGAACGGTGGGAATCCGGTGATTCTAGCAGCGCCCCCCTCAGGGCTGGTTGCCCAGGGTGAGCCCCAGGGCCGCCAGGGCCGGCACGGCCTGGATCACCAGGATCCGGCGGTTGACCGTGGCGGCACCGAAGACCCCGGCCACGATCACACAGAGCAGGAAGAACACCCTCACCCCGTACCCGGCGGGGCCGAGCCAGATCCCCCACAGCAGACCCGCGGCCAGGAAGCCGTTGTACAGCCCCTGGTTGGCCGCCAGGGTCTTGGTGGCTGCCGAAAGCTCGGGAGTGAGGCGGAACACCTTCCGGCCATAGGGCGTGTCCCACAGGAACATCTCGAGCACCAGGAAAAACAGGTGCTGCACGGCCACGACAGCGACGGCGACGATCTCGGCGTTTCGCATTGGCAGGGGATCGTAGCAGGCTGGGCGCGCGAGGGGAGGCCGGCGGCGCGAGAACCCGCCGGCGTGGTGTCGGACACCCTCTCGGGAGTGTCGGACAGCCGGCGCGGACAGTCGCCCTCCCTCCGGCTTGATCTGGTTGCCGCAGTGCAAGTCCTTGTTTCCTCGTGGCTTGTCCCAATCTCACGGATCGGTCGGGCCGGCGGCATCCGGGTTGCTCTCCAACCTCGCCGGAGACAAGTTCTGCGCGGCGGGTTCGCCCTCCCCGGGAGGCTCGCGTAGCGCGGAGAGCGGGGGATCGGGGGGCGGCTCGCCATCGTGGCGGGCCGCCCCCCGGATCTTTGCCGGCCGCCGGCGCCCTCAGGCCGTCTTGACCGCGAGCCTCCGGCCGCGGAAGTAGAGCGCCAGTCCCACCCCTTCGACCAGGGCCACGGCGCCGAGCACCCAGGCAGCGAAGCGAGCCGGGTCGGCAACGTCGACCAGCGGAAAAACCGACATGGCGAGGAAGAGCAGCGTCAACGCCAGGCCGCAGGCGGAGGCCGCCGAGAGCCACCCCGAGCGGCACAGGCCGAGACGGCGTGCCCCGAACAGGGGCAGCGAGAAGAGCACCACGTAGGTCAGAGCGAAGAGGATGCCGGCGGCCGAGAGGAGGAGCTGGAAAGCCTCCTGCCGGCCGGCATCGGCCACGGCCGCCAGCACCAGACCGGCGGACACCGCTCCCGAGAGCAGCACGGCGTTGCGAGGCACCCCGCGGTGATCCAGGCGGCCGAGGGCGGGCGGCAGCAGGTGGTCCCAGCCGGCGACCATGGGCAGCCGAGCGTTGGCGGCGAAGGCCTGGCTCGCCTGGCCGAGGTCGCGCAGCATGAGCAGGGAGAGCACCAGGACGGCCAGCCACCCACCGGCGGCGGCCAGCACTTGCGCCGCGGGGTTGACCAGATCGATCTCGTCGGGGGCAACGCTCACCACTACGGCCGCCGTGCCCACCAGGTAGATCAGGCCGTTCACCGGGGCGGCGATCCGGACGGAGCGGGGTAGGTCGCGCTCCGGATCCCGTACCTCGCCGGCGAGGATCGAAAGGGCTTCGAGACCCGCGAGGCCGTAGACGGCCAGCTTGACGAAGATCGCCAGGGTCTCGAGGCTGGCCGGCGGCGGGGTGAGGCGCAAGGCGCCGGCCCCTCCGTTGAGCAAGGCAGCCCCGACCCGAGCCGCCAGCAGGAGAACGACCACCAGCAGCCCCAGTGAGGCTACGTCGTGAAAGAAGCGCGCGCGGCCGAGCCCCTGGAGACCCGACGCGGTCACCAGGCCCACCACCAAGGGAGCTCCCAGGACCAGGAGGCCTGGGCTCTCGAGGGCGCTCGCTGGCAGAAAAGCGTAGGCGAAAGAGGTCACCACGCCGAGAGCCCCCGCTGCGATGTAGACCAGCACGAAGACCCAGAAGCTCCAGCCGATCAGGAAGCCGACCCCGGGGCCGAAGCCCCGGCAGGTCCAGCGGTAGACGCCCCCCTCCTGGGGGCAGGCGCGGGTGAGGGCGATCACCACGACGGCGAGCGGCAGGTGGAAAAGGGCGAGTGCCGCCAGCCAGAACAGCAGCCCGGTGCCACCCAGCTTGGCGGCGAGCCCGAACCAGTTGGTGCCGACCACCAGCAGCACCTGGGCCAGGGCGAGGTCGAGCCAGCTCAGGCGGCGAGCCAGGCCATGCTCGGTAGCGACGGTCATGGCTTCCTCCCCATCACCATCCCCCAGCAGCCGAAGGTGCGCCGCGTCTCGATCTCTCCGAAGCCAGCCCGGGCCAGGAGGGCCTCAAGCTCGCCGGCGCTGTACTGCCGGCCGGCGCTCCAGAGCAACATCGCGACGCTGCTCGCCACCACCGGCCAAGGGCCGCAATGGTCCTCGTCGAGGAGCAGCTCGTGGACCAGAATCCGCCCTCTAGTGGGGAGCTCGGCGAAGCTGCGCCGGGCCAGCTCCTGGCACGCGGCAGGTGGCCAGTCGTGGAAGACGTCCGAGAACAGATGGAGGTCGGCGATCGGCCAGGGAGCGTACCAGAAGTCCCCCGCCTCGAAGTGCAGCCGCCCGGCTCCCGGGGCCTGCGCCGCTTCGCCTCCGCTCGCGGCGCAGGCGATCACGGCCGGCAGGTCGAGGACCACCGCGCTCAGCGACGCGCAGGCCGCGAGGGCAGCGAGGGCGTGCGTGCCGGCTCCCCCACCGAGGTCGAGCAGGCGGCGATGCTCGGCGAGGGGGACCGTCGCCGGCCAAGCCGTCGCGGCCGGCCGACTGTGCGCGTCCATGGCCGCCGTGAAGCGGCGAGCGAGGACCGGATCGTCCGCCAGGGGCGCGGCCCAGCCTCCGCCCTCCGAGCCGCCCAACAGGACTGCCTGGTCGCCCACCACCGCCCGTTCGAGGAGGGCCAGGGCCTCACGGTGGGGGGATTCCCCGCAAATCAGCTCGAGGGTCGGCGCCAGCGACCAGGCACTGGCCGAGAGCAGGTAGGCGCGACTCGTGGCCGAGAGCTGCCAGCGCGCTCCCTCTCGTTCGAGCAGGCCGAGGCAACCCGCCGCCGAGGCCAGCACGGCGACCGGCCTCTCGGCCAGGCCGAGGGCTTCGGCCAGCTCGGCCGCAGTCGCCGAGCCGGAGGCCAGCTGTTCGAAGAGGCCGAGATCCCAGGCCAGGCAGCCAGCCAGAGGGACGAGGAAGCCATCCGTCAGGGTGTAGAAGGGCGAATCCGAGGGCGGTCGCTTCGTGCTCGCGGATCGATCCTGAGCGAGTGTGGTCATCGTCCTCTCCGGCTGGTGCCTCGGCGGGCGGCTTCACGGCGCCAGGGGCTGTAGGCGCGTCGCCGTGTACTCGCCGCCGCCCACATCGAGAATCGGCTCGCCGTCCGGGGGCAGCACGTCCACCGTGGAGACGGCGCGGAAGCTATGACCTCCCTCGAGGAAGATCCGGTTGCGCACCCGGATGCGCCCGGTCGGGGTCCCCTGCTCGTCAAAGGCGAACAGCTCGAAGGTGAGGACGAAGCCATTCTTGGTCTGCACCCAGACGCCGTGGGCCGGTCCCTCGACCAGGCTGCCGAGCAAACTCGAGGTCTCGGTGAAGGTGCCGTCGGCGTGGAAGGTCTGGAGGGCGTCGAAGTCCTGGCTGGGGTCCGGCCCCGGCACGTGGACGTTCCAGGTGCCGATGATCCGCGGCTTGGGCAGGTTCTGGGCTTCGGCCAGCTGAGCCTCGCCGGCGCCTTCGTCGGCCAACTCGGCGAGGCGGGGCTCCGGCAGCGGCCGGGCCAGGCCGTCGCGCAGGTCGAGCAGGAGCTGGCGCGCCTGGCCGACGGCCTCGGCGAGGCCCGGACGCTCCGCGGCGAGCGCGGCCGGGGCGAGCGCCAGCCAGCCGGCGGCAGCGAGGGCCAGGGTGGTGGGGCGGATGATCGAGAGGGGCATGCGGTTCATGGTCTTTCCTCCTTGGGGTCGTTGGGTTGCAGCGATTCGTGTCGGAGGGGAGAATGCCCGCGACCCCCGTTGAAAGTCGTGGCGAGGCCGCTGAAAGTTATGAAATCTGGCTCGGGCGCCGACCGCTGCTATCGCTTCGGAGCCTTCCGTATCGACACCCTCCGCCGGGTGCTCGAGCAGGAGGGCCGGCTGGTGCCGATGCCCCGTAAGTCAGCGGAGATCCTCCTCCTGCTGCTCGCCGAGCCGGGTAGGCTGGTGACCAAGGAGGAGCTGTTCCGCAGCGTCTGGCCAGAGGTGGTGGTCGAGGAGAACAGCCTGGCCCAGGCCATCTCCGCCCTGCGCAAGGCGCTGGGGGACGAGGCCCGAGGGGGCGATCGGGCGCCGCGCTTCGTCGAAACCGTGGCCCGGCATGGCTATCGGTTCTGTGGCCGGACGGAGTCCGAGCCCGCAGTCTCGCCGAGCCCGTTGGCAGCTCTCGAGGCCGAGCCCGCCCTCCCGCATCCGGAGCCCGTGCTCGCGGTACTGCCCTTCCGGCTGCTCGGCTCCGGCGGTGTGGACGACGAGCTGGGCCTCGGCCTCGCCGATGCCTTGATCTCCCGGCTGGCCTGCCTCTCCGGGCTGCGCCTGCGTTCGACGGCGGCCGTGCGCCGCTGGGCTGGGGGTGCCGACGTCGACCCGCTGGCAGCAGGGCGGGAGCTCATGGCCGACTACGTCCTCGACGGCCACCTGCGCCAGCTCGGAAACCGGTTGGCGGTCAGCGCCCAGCTGCTGCGCACCGACGGCGGCGACCTGCTGTGGGCCGAGCGGCTCGGGGAGAGTCTGGACGACCTGCTGGAGATGGAGGACCGTCTCGCCGAGCGCATCGCCCAGGCCCTCGCTCTCGGTTGGCGACGCGATCGCCCGGCGTGGCGCCGTGGCACCGTGGACGTGGCCGCTTACCAGCTCTACTGGCGGGGCCGGCAGGCCGCCAATCGCATGAGCGCCGACGGCCACGCCCAAGCCCGCGCGGCCTTCGAGGCGGCGATCGCGAGGGACCCGCTCTTCGCCCTCGCCTACGAAGGGCTGGCCTACGCCGACGTGATGGCGGTGGACCTGTTCGTTCCCTCGGCCGTGGGCTTCCCCCGGGCTCGGAAGGCCGCCGAGCAGGCCCTGGTGCTGGACCCCGGGCTGGCCCTGGCCCACTGCGCTCTCGCGGGCGTGGCCTTCTGGCACGACCGTGACCTGCGCGCCGCCGAGGCCGAGATCCGGGCGGCCCTGGCCCTCGATCCCGAGGGCGCCTCCACCCGCCGGGGCGCGGGTTGGCTGCTGGCCCTCGCCGGTCGCTTCGAGGAGGCCTACGGCCTGTTCGCTACCGGCGCAGCGGCCGACCCCTTCGACATCGAGCAGGTGATCTTCGAAGCAGCTTGCCTCTACTCCGGCCGCCGCTTCGACGAGGCCATGGTCCTCTGCCGCCGCGGCATCTCCTTCGACCCGAGCAACTGGCTGCCGCAGGTCCTGATGGGCCGCTGCTGGGAGGCCCGGGGCGACCTGGACGAGGCCCTCTCCCACTTCGAGGTCGCCGCCCGCCTCGATCCCACGGTCCCCGAGATCCAGGCGGATCTCGGCCGGGCCCTCGGGCTCGCCGGCAGGGCGAAGGAGGCGCGAGTGGTGCTCGCGGGCCTCGGCGAGCCGGCTCGCTTCGCTTTCGTCCCGGCATTCGCCCGAGCCATGGTCCACCTCGGCCTGGGCGAGAAGGACCGCTGCTTCGCCGAGCTGGAGGCGAGCCTCGCCGAGCGCTCCTGGTACGTCTCCTGGCTCAGGACCGTCCCCGCCCTGGACCCGATCCGCCCGGACCCCCGTTTCGCCGACCTGCAACGCCGCTCGGGGCTGTGAGCGGACATCGCAGAGCAGGGGTAAGATTGCCGGTCAGTCAGGCCTGACTAGGGAGGCGACAGATGGCGGAGATCGAGCGCATTCGAGTCAGTCCAGGAATTCACTTCGGGAAGCCCCACATCGCCGGGACCCGGATCACGGTGCAGAGCGTCCTCGAGCTTCTGGAAGCAGATCTCTCCTTCGACACCATCATCCGTGACTACTACCCCGATCTCACTCTCGACGACATTCACGCCTGCCTGCGCTACGCCATCGCCCTGATCGCTGCGGAGGACATCCACCTGACCGCGGTTCCAGCGTGAGACTGCTCCTCGACCAAGACGTCTACGCCCTCACGGCTCGGTTCCTGGCAGATCGGGGTCATGATGTCGTCACGGCGGCCGAGCGTGGGCTTCACGAGGCGGAGGACCGAAGGCTGCTGGAGGCTGCTCGCCTCGAGAATCGGATTCTGGTCACCAGAGACCGGGACTATGGCGCCCTTGTCTTTCTCGAGGCGGTGGGCACCGGCGTGCTCTATCTTCGGGGACTGCCCTCGGTGATCACCGCGATCCATGCGCAGCTCGAACGGGTGCTCGAGATTCACTCTCAAGCGGAGCTGACCGACGCTTTCGTGGTCGTCGAGCCGGGCGGCTTCCGTTTTCGTCGTCGCTAGTCTCAAAGGGCTCTACTCGATCAATCCTTCGAGGGGTGACGAGGCGGTGGCGTAGAGCTTCCTCGGGATGCGCCCGGCGTGGGCGGCGAGCCAGCCGGCTTCGACCGCGAGCTTCATCGCCCGGGCCATGCGCACGGGGTCCTTGGCGCCGGCGATACCGGTGTTCATCAGCACCCCGGCGGCCCCCAGCTCCATGGCGATGGCGGCGTCGCTCGCCGTGCCGACTCCGGCGTCGACGATGATCGGCACCGTGGCCTGCTCCAGGATGATGCGCAGGTTGGCGGGGTTGCGAATGCCCATGCCGGAGCCGATCGGCGCGCCCAGAGGCATCACCGCGGCGCAGCCGAGGTCGGCGAGCTTCTTGGCCACGATCGGATCGTCGTTGGTGTAGGCGAGCACCACGAAGCCCTCGGCCACCAGGGTCTTGGTGGCCACCAGCAGCTCGCCGGTGTCGGGGAAAAGCGTCTGGGGGTCGCCGATCACTTCCAACTTCACCCAGTTCCAACCCCCCACTTCCCTTCCCAACCGCGCGGTCCGCACCGCCTCGTCGGCCGTGTAGCAGCCGGCGGTGTTGGGCAAGAGGAGGTACTTCGCCGGGTCGATGGCGTCGATCAGCGAGCCCTTGCCGAGCTGGTCCAAGGCCACGCGGCGCAGGGCCACGGTGACCATCTCGGTCTCTGCGGCCTCGAAAGAGCGCACCATGGTCTCGGCATCGGGGTACTTGCCAGTGCCGAGGATCAGACGAGAGCGAAAGGTCCGGTCGGCGATGGTGAGGGGCGCCACCTCGACCGCAGGTTCGAGCAAGGTCTCCATGGCCGGAAGTCTATCGGAGCTTCTGACCGGGCAAGGTGCCTTCGCGAAGCGGCGCCACCCTGAAGGGGTCAGGGGCGAGCATCGCAGGAGGGAGCCTTGCCCGGCCTTCGTCTAGAACGACAGCAGGGCCGGCTCCAGGATCCGGTTGGCCTCATCGACCAGGATCACCGTCGGTTGGTGCCGGCGCGCCTCCTGGTCCTCGTAGTTGGCGTAGCTAGCCAGGATCACGAGGTCGCCCTTGCTCGCCTTGTGGGCAGCGGCGCCGTTGATGATCACGTCGCCGCTGCCCCGAGCCGCGGGGATGGCGTAGGTGGCGAAGCGCTCGCCGTTGGTGACGTTGTAGATCTCGACCCGCTCGTTGGCCAGCAGGTCCGCGGCCTCGAGCAGGTCGAGGTCGATGGCGACCGAGCCTTGATAGTGCAGATCCGCACCGGTGACCGTGGCGCGGTGGATCTTCGACTTCATCATCGTTCTTTGCATGGCTAGACCGTCAGGGAGAAGTTGTCGATCAGGCGCACGCCGCCCAAGGTGACGGCGAGCGGGAGCACGATCCGGCCAGCGAGCGATTCGACCGGCCGGAAGGAATGAGCGTCCACCACCTCGGCGTAGTCCACCTCGGCCAGCGGCTCATCGGAAAGCACGTTGCGAAGAATGCGGCGGATCTCCTCTCCCCGCCGCTCTCCCCCTTCGATCGCCTCGCGGGCTGCCGAGAGGGCGCGGTAGAGCACGGGAGCCGCGGCCCGCGCCGCGGGGGAGAGGTTCAAGTTGCGCGAGGACATGGCCAGGCCGTCGGGCTCCCGCACCGTGGGGCCGGGGAGGATCTCGACGTCCAGGCCCAGGTCCCGCACTAGCCGCCGCACCACGGCGAGCTGCTGGGCGTCCTTCTCGCCGAAGACGGCGAGGTCGGGCCGGATCAGGTTGAAGAGGACCGTCACCACCGTGGCCACGCCGCGGAAGTGCCCCGGCCGCCAGGCGCCTTCCAGCCCCTCGGCCGGTGGCCCGGCCACCTCGACCCGGGTGACGTGGCCGGCAGGGTAGATCGCCGCGGCGTCGGGCAGGAAGAGCAGGTCGCAGCCGGCAGCCCGGAGCAACTCGGCATCTCGTTCGGGCATGCGGGGATAGTGCTCGAGATCCTCGGCGCGGTTGAACTGCTGGGGGTTGACGAAGACCGAGGCCACGACCCGCTGGGCCCTGCCCCGGGCGAGGGCGACGAGCGAGAGGTGGCCCTCGTGCAGCGCGCCCATGGTGGGCACGAAGGCGATCGTCTGGCCACGCTCCCGCCAGAGGGGGAGCTCGGGGCGCAGCTGCTCAGGGGTGCGGGCGATGAGCATGGACGTTCGACCTCAGGCACCGCCATAGAGGCGGGCCACGTCTGCGGGCTGCACCGGCCCGTAGCTCTCGTCGTCGCCCGGGAAGCGGCCGGCGCGCACGTCCTCGGCGTAGGCCTCGAGGGCCTGCCGGGCCGCCGGGCCCAGCTGGGCATAACGCCGCACGAAGCGGGGAGCGATGCGCTCCTCGATGCCCAGCAGATCCTGGTAGACCAGGATCTGGCCGTCGCAGGCCGCCCCGGCGCCGATGCCGATGGTGGGGATCCCGAGGCGGGCGGAGACCTCCGCCGCCAGGTCCGCCGGGATGCACTCGAGCACCAGCGCGAACGCCCCCGCCTCCTCGAGCTCGAGGGCAGAGGCGACCAGGGCCTCCCGCGCCTGCGCCGAGCGGCCCTGCACCTTGAAGCCCCCGAGCCGCAGCACGGACTGCGGCGTCAGCCCCAGGTGGGCCATGACCGGGATCTCGGCCTCGATGAGGGCGCGGACGATCTCCGGCCGGGCGCCCTCGATCTTCACCGCCTGCGCACCGCCTTCCTTGATGAAGCGCAGGGCCTCGGTGACGGTGGCTGTGGGGCCCAGGTGGAAAGAGCCGTAGGGCATGTCCGCCACCAGCAGGGCGCGGGAGAGGCCCCGCCGTACGGCCTTGACGTGGTGGAGCATCTCCTCGACGGTAACCGAGAGGGTGTCCGGGTGGCCGAGCACCACCATGGCTAGCGAGTCCCCGACCAGCACCAGGTCGACCCCGGCGGCATCGGCCTGGCGGGCCTGCTGGAAGTCGTAGGCGGTGACGGCGACCAGCTTCTCGCCACGAGAGGGGGCGGACTCGACCCAGGGAACGGTGACCTTCTTCTCCTGCCGCATCGCGCGCCTCCATCGCGCCGGGGCACGGGGGCCTTGGGCGCGGACGGGCTCGAACCTGTGGCAGGGGTCAGCCGGGCGTTCGGGAGGGGGTGCCCCTCCGTTCGGCCAGGCAGACGGAAGGGGCCTTCGGGGCGCGGGTCAGGAGATCTCGGGAGCCGCCTTCCGGTGAGTGAGGTGCCGGTCCATCGGATCCGGCCCTCCCGCAGGCGGCGCCAACAACTCCCGGGCGCCTCGGCTTCCGTCTCGGTCCCGCCTACCGGGATCCAAGCGGTACGAAGTACTCGGTGCCGCGTACGGGGCGTTGCAGCCGGCGGATCAGCTCCTCGAAGTCCTCGGGACGTTCGGGGAAGTTCATGTGCCGGGTGTCCACCACCAGCAGAGGCGACCGATCGTAGTAATGATAGTAGTGGTTGTATGCGTCGATCAACTCGGCCAGGTAGTCGCGGGAGATTTCCTTCTCGACCGACCGCGCCCTCTTCTTGATCCGCTCGACGCAGGTGTCGACGTCGGCGACCAGGTAGAGCACCAGCTCCGGCTTGGGCACCTGGGGCTCGAGCAGGGTGTAGAGCTTGTCGAAGAGCATCAGCTCGTCGTCGGAGAGCGTCAGGTAGGCGAAGATCCGGTTCTTCTGGAAGGTGTAGTCGGAGACCACCAGCCGGTGGAACAGCTCCCGCTGCACCACCTCCTGCTGTTGCTTGTAGCGCGACAGCAGGAAGTACAGCTCGGTCTGGAAGGCGGCCCCCTCGCGGTCCTTGTAGAAGGCGCCGAGGAAGGGGTTCTCGACGTCCTCGAGCACCTTCACCCCCTCGTAGCGTCCGGTCAGCATCTCGACCAGCGTGGTCTTGCCCACGCCGATCGGGCCGTCCACCGCCAGGTACTGGAAGGGGAGGGTGTCGCCGCTCACGCGGGCACGGGCTGGCGGGCGATGGGGTTGTAGAGGGTGTCGCGCTCCACCGGCACGAAGCCGGCCTCGCGCACGATGCGCTCCAGCTCCGGCCGGGACATCTGCTGGCCGGACTCCGCACCGGCCATCTGGTAGATGGTCTCCTCGACCACGGTGCCGTCGAGGTCGTCGGCGCCGAAGCCGAGGGCTACCTGGGCCAGCTTGGGCGTGACCATGATCCAGTAGGCCTTGATGTGCGGAATGTTGTCCAGTACCAGGCGGGCGGTGGCGATGTGGCGCAGATCGTCGAGCCCGGTGGTGTGGTACTGGAGGCCGAGATAGTTGTTCTCGGGGTGGTAGGCGAGCGGGATGAAGGCGTTGAAGCCGCCGGTCTCGTCCTGGAGCGCGCGCAGGCGCATCAGGTGATCCACCTTGTGGGGCACCCGCTCGACGTGGCCGTAGAGCATGGTGCAGTTGGAATGGAGGCCGAGGCGGTGGGCGGTGCGGTGGACCTCGATCCACTCGCCGGCGTCGAGCTTGCCGTCGCAGATGATCTCGCGCACTTCGGGGTGGAAGATCTCCGCGCCGCCGCCGGGCAGCGAGCCGAGGCCCGCCGCCATCAGGCGCTTCAGGACCTCCTCGATCGAGATCTTCTCGCGCTGGGCGAAGAAGCCGATCTCGATCGCCGTGAACGCCTTCAAGTGCACCCGGGGGAAGCGCTCCTTGAGGCCGCGCAACATCTCCAGGTACCAGTCCAGGGACAGGTCCGGGTGCAGACCGCCCACGATGTGGAACTCCGTGACCTCGTTGCCACCCTGCTCGGCGGCACGGCGGTAGACCTCCTCGTGGCTCATCTGCCAGGCGTGGGCCTCACCGGGCAGGGCCGCGAAGCTGCAGAACTTGCAGTTGTAGGTGTAGACACAGATGTTGGTCGGGTTGATGTGGCGGTTGACGTTGAAGAACGTCACGTCCCCCCACAGACGGCGGCGTACGGCGTTGGCGAGCTGGCCGAGGTGGAGCACGTGGGGCGTGGTGAAGCAGAGCTCGGCATCGGCCTCGTCCAGCCGGACCCCGTCACGCACCTTGGCGGCCAACGCGACGAGATCGGACGGGAAGGTCTCGGGGCGAATCTCAGTGGACATGGCTGGCGTTTTCCTGGGTGGGTCTTCCTGGGGGGACCTACGATCGAAGCAGGAGTATATCAACCGCCGTGGTGCCGAAGAGCCAGAGCGACAGGGCACCGTTGGCCAGGAAGAAGGCGGCGTCGAGGCGGGACAGGTCCCCTGGCCGCACGATCCAGTGCTGGTAGCTGAGCAAGACCAGGCAGCCGGCCCAACCCAGCCAATAGCCCGGGCCGAGGCCGGGCTCGTAGACGCCCGGCAGGAGGGCGAGCAGGACGAGAGTCGCCACGTGCAGCAGGGCGGATACCCACAGCGCCCCGACGGTGCCGAAGCGAGCGGGGATCGAGAAGAGCCCCGAGCCACGGTCGAAATGCTCGTCCTGAAGGGCGTAGAGCACGTCGAAGCCGGCCACCCAGGTGGCCACCGCGACACCGAGCACCACCGGTGGCCAGGCCACCCCCCCCATGACGGCGATCCAGGCACCGAGCGGCGCGCCGGCGAGGCCCAGGCCGAGCACCAGGTGGCAGAGCCAGGTGAAGCGCTTGGTGTAGGAGTAACCGAGGACGATCGCCAGGGCCAGGGGGGAGAGCTTCAAGGCCAGCGGATTGAGCTGCCAGGCGGCGAGCACCAGGAGCGCCGCGCTGGCCGCGACGAAGAGCACGACGAATCCGGGCGAGACCGCCCCGCGAGGCAGGGCCCGGCCCTCGGTGCGGGGGTTGCCGGCATCGATGCCGCGGTCGATCAGGCGGTTGAAGCCCATGGCGGCGCTGCGGGCGCCGACCATCGCCACGGCGATCCATCCGACTGTCTCCCAGGAGGGCCAACCCTCGGCTGCCAGGACCATGCCCAGGAACGCGAAGGGCAGGGCGAAGAGGGTGTGCTCGAACTTGATCATCTCGAGCACGGTGGCGAGCTGGGTCCAGGTGCGCCCGAGCGTGGTCAAGCCTCCTCCTCCCGCCAGCGTAGGCCCGCGGCCGCGGGCGGGGCCATCCCGAGGTGGTCCAGCACGCGCAGGGCGTAGGCGTCCAGGAAGCGCTCGAGCGACTCCCCGCCGATGTAGAAGGCCGGGATGGGCGGCAGGATAACCACCCCCGCGTAAGCCAGGCGGCGTAGGTTCTCGAGGTGCACGAGGTTCAACGGGGTCTCACGGAAGCCGACCACGAAGGGCCAGCGCTCCTTCAAAGCCACCGCTCCCGCCCGGTGCACCAGGGTGCGCGCGGAGCCCGTGGCGAAGGCGCCCAGGGTGCCGCTCGAGCAGGGCAGGGCGACGGTGCCGGAGAGCCGGTGGGAGCCGGAGGCGATGACGGCGTCGAGCTCGTTGTCGCGGTGGATGACCACCTTCTCTCGCGACCCGGCCTCGAGCCCGGCGGCCTCGACTAGGTCGTGAGCGCCGGTCTGCTCCCGGCCGAGCTCGTGGCGGAGCACCTGGCTGGCCCCCGCGGAGACCACGAGGTGGATCCGCTCGACGCTGGCGAGAGGAGCGACGACCCGGAGGAAGTGGCGGGGCAGGAGCATGCCCGAGGCGCCGGTGACGAGCAGGGCGATGCGGTGGCCCACGGCCTGCTACTATACTAGCCACGCGCTCGGCGCCCGTCCGGGCCCGAGCTCAAGCCCGACAGCAATGCCACCGTTCCCCCCGGAAGCCCCGAGCGGGGCCTTTGGAGCGGCGCGCTACGACTGGGCTTCTCCCCGAAACGACCGTGAGGAATCTCCGATGAAGCTCCGGGACTTCGAGAAAGCGAGCTAGGCTTTGACCCCCTGGTGGTTGCGTCCGTTTGGATCATCCGACGACACCGAAACACCCCCCGCCTCCCCTCCCGCCCCCTCCGCCCCGGTGGAGGAGGCAACTCCCCGCACCCCCGTAGACGCTGAATCACCCCACGAGCGGCGAGGCCCGCTCGAAGCCGGCCCGGAGGCGGACTCCGAGCCCGAGAGCAGCGAGCCCTCCGGCGGCGAAGAGGGGGCTGCCGCCCGAACCCGCTCGCGCCGGCGCCGCGGCTCTCGGAGCCGGGGCCGCAACGGCGCCCGCACCGACGAGGAGATCGCCGCCGGCGAGCTCGAAGAGGAGGCCGCGCTGCCGGCCCCTACCCCGGCACCGCCGCCGGCACCGGAACCTCGGGCTCCCTCCCGCCGCGCGCCCCGACCCTCGCCGGTCGAGGAGTACGTGCCCGAGCCCTTGATGGTGCCCCGCGAGGTTCTGGTCTCGGCCGGACCCGAGCGGGCGAGCGCCGCGGACGAGCGCAAGATCGCCCTCTTCTGCGACCTCGAGAACATCGCCCTCGGCGTGCGTGACTCCGCCGAAGTGAAGAAGTTCGACATCGGGCTCGTCCTCGAGCGCCTGCTCGAGAAGGGCAAGATCATCGTCAAGAAGTCCTACTGCGACTGGGAGCGCTACAGTGAGTTCAAGCGGCCCTTCCACGAGGCCGCGATCGAGCTCATCGACATCCCGCAGAAGTACTACTCGGGCAAGAACAGCGCCGACATCAAGATGGTGGTCGACGCCATGGATCTGTGCTACTCCAAGGAGCACCTCGACACCTTCGTGATCATGTCGGGTGACAGTGACTTCTCGCCCTTGGTGTCGAAGCTCAAGGAGAACAACAAGTACGTCATCGGCCTGGGCGTCAAGGGCTCCTCGTCCAACCTGCTGATCTACAACTGCGACGAGTTCATCTTCTACGAGGACGTCTGGCGCGACCAGCAGAAGTCGCCGCAGCTCGCCGGGCTGACCAAGAAGAGCTCCGAGGTCTTCGCACTGATGACCGACGCCATCCAGGCTCTGGTGCGCGAGAGCAAGGACGTGCTCTGGGGCTCGATGATCAAGCAGACCATG
Organism: Thermoanaerobaculia bacterium; assembly: GCA_036274895.1. GTDB lineage: Bacteria > Acidobacteriota > Thermoanaerobaculia > Multivoradales > SZUA-115 > CALMKX01. The sequence continues at coordinate 98,406 of DASUEU010000039.1, forward strand.
CAGCGCAAGAAGCCGTCGTTCAACGAGGGCTATTACGGCTACTCCACCTTCTCCGAGCTGCTCGAGGACGCTGAGCGCAAAAACCTGATCCGGCTCAAGAAGGATCAGCGCTCGGGCTCCTACATCGTCACCGGCTTCGCCCGTCGCTGACGCCGAGAAACGACGAAGGCCGCACCCCAGGGTGCGGCCTTCGCTGCTCTCGGCGCAGGTTGCCGGCGGTCAGGGAACCGTCGTCGTCCAGCCCGAAGTGTCCCCGGTCTCGAAGCCGTCGAGAAAGATCACGCTGGTCTTCAAGAAGGCGCCGCGGCCGTGGGTGAAGGCCACCAGCCGCTCGCCGTCGGGGCTCATCTGCAGCTCGAAGACGGCCACGTTGGGCATGCCGTCGGCGGGACCCCAGTGGCTCCAGCTGGTGCCGCCGTTCTCCGAGTACCACACGCCCTGGTCGTTGCCGACGTAGATCCTCTGGCTGTCGGTGGGGTCGACCACCACCGAGTTGGCCGGCAGGTCGACCGGGGGGCTGACGTTGGTCCAGGTGGCGGTAGCACCGGAGAGGGCGTTGGTGCTCTTCCAGACCTGGTCCGGGGTGCCACCGGCAAAGCCCGAGATGGTGAGGTAGGCGACGTTGCCGTTGGCCGGGTCGAAGGCGATGTCGGTGATGGCGCGGTTGGGGACCTGGTTCGAAGTGTCCCAGTCCGCCCAGGCGCCGCCGCTGTTGCTGGTGAAACGCAGGGCACCGAGGTTGACCCCGATCGTCGTCGAGGCTCGGACGCCGAAGGCATAGGTGGCGCAGGTGGCGTCGGTGGGCGCGAAGGCGATGGCCGAGAGGCCCTGGCTCATCTCCGGCCCGTTCGAAGAGAAGGACACCCCGGCCTGGAAGAAGTTGGCCGAGCGCCAGAGGTTGTTGGTACCGGCCAGCACCACGTCGCCGTTGCCCGGGCAGGCCTCGAAGCGGCCGACGAAGGGGGCGCCGGTGCGGTCGATGGTCGCCGAGGCGTTGGTGAAGTTCGCTCCGGCGTCGTTGGTGCGGAAGATCTGCAGCACTTGGAACGACACCGCCCAGTCGTTGTCCGGGTCGGCCAGCGAGATCAGGTTGTCCATGCCGTCGCCACCGGCGAAGACGTCCCACTGGACGCCCGGGCCGAGCCGCTGGTGGGTGCCGTTGTCCTGGGCGCCGGCGAAGTAGAAGTCGATCGAGTCCGGGTCCGGGTGCAGCGAGCCCTCGTAGTACTGAGAGATCGACAGGTTGGTGTTGTGGTCCGTCCAGGTGCTGCCGCCGTCGGTGGTGCTCCACACGCCGCCGTCGTTGCCCGCCACCAGCCGGGAGCCGGCCCAGGCCATGGCGTGTTGGTCGACGTGGATGCCGTTGACCGGGTCGGCCACCGTCTTGCTCACCTCGCTCCAGGTGGTGCCGTTCCACTTCCACAGCGGCACTCCACCGGCGTAGAGGGTGTTGGCGTCGGCCGGGTCGACGCTGATCTCGTGGGAGTACCAGCACTGGTTGGACAGGGAGCCGAAGGCGGCGTCGAAGCCGCAGTAGCCGGTCGAGCCGGTGGGCGCGGTGTTGATTGCGGTGAAGCTCGGCGTGGTGGCGAGGGCATCGGTGGTCTTCCACAGGCCGAGCAGGCCGCCGTCCGAGCCGACGCTGTTGAAGCCGTCCTGAATCGAGACGTAGAGAGTGTTCGAGTCCGACGGCGCCCAAGCCAGCTCGATGCGCCCGATGCCGCCGGTGAGCGACGTCCAGGGACCCGAGATCGCGGTCCAGGTGTCACCACCGTCGGTCGAGCGGAAGACGCCGTTGGTGCCGGTCGGAGTCGGGTTGCCCACCCCGGCGTACTGGTTCTGGAAGTTGGCGGCATCGACCTCGATGTCGGTGACGTCACCGTCGAGCTCGCGGGTCCACGAAGTGCCGCCGTTGATGGTGCGGTAGAGGCCCCGTAGCGGCGCTGCCGGATTGAAGGCGCCAACCCGGCCGGCGATGCCGGTCGTTGTGCCGGCGATCACGATGTCGGAGTCGCTCGGGCTGACCTTGATGTCCGACACCGAGTTGCCGAGGAAGTCGGTGGTCGAGATCAGCGCCCAGGTGGTGCCACCGTTGGTCGACTTCAGGATGCCACCGCCGGCGTAGGCGTCGGCCGAGAAAGCGGCCTCTCCGGTGCCGGCATAGACCATCGTGGCATCGCCCGGGGCAAACGCGATCGAGCCCATGGCGAGGGAGGCCGCGTCGTCGGTGCGGGGCGCCCAGGTGGCGCCGGCATCGGTGGTTTCCCAGATACCGCCCTGGGCCGCGGCGGCGAGCCAGTGGTTGTTGTTCGTGGGGTCGATGGCGATGTCGGTGACCCGGCCGCTCATCGGGCGGGTCGGGATGGTGGTGCCGATCTGGCCGCCGTTGACCGGCGCGGCGCCGATCGAGATCCAGTTGGAGGTGATTAGGCCCTCGGTGGGCCGGGGCGAACGGGCCATGTGAGCCGCAGTAGCTTCCTTGGCGGCGATCAAGGCACCCGGCGGCACTACCCCAAGGGGGTCCGCGCGCTGCTCGAAGTGCCACTGGTAGCGCTGGAAGGGCTTCTGGTTCTCGACGTTCTCGGCGTTCTGGGTGACGTCCGCCACGGCGGTCCAGCCGAGGAGCAGAACGGCCGTTGCGAGGGCCAAGCCGACCACAAGGTTCGGGCGCGGGGTTCTCCGATGGCTCATGAGGTCTCCTTCCTCCTTGGCCAACCCTGATGGCGGCTGGCACGAGACGGTAAGATCGGACATTATAAGCTTTCAACCAAATCCAACCGGCCATGCCTTCCCCCGATCGACCCGACTGAGCCGCGAGGTGCCATGACCGTCCTGCGCATCCATCTCTGGTCGGGACCACGGAACGTCTCGACCGCCCTGATGTACTCCTTCGCCCAGCGGCCGGACACCCGGGTCGTGGACGAGCCCCTCTACGGCCACTACTTGCGCGTCTCCGGCGCCAACCACCCGGGGGCTCGCGAGGTGATGGCCGCCATGGACACCGACGGCGAGCGGATCGTGCGTGAGGTCCTGCTCGGGCCTGTCGACAAGCCGATCGTCTTCTTCAAGCAGATGGCCCATCACCTGGTCGAACTCGACCGCGGCTTCCTCGCCCAAGGCGCCAACGTGCTGCTGATCCGGGACCCCCGCGAGATGCTGCCTTCGCTGGTCAACCAGATCCCGTCGCCGACCCTGCGCGACACCGGCCTCGCCGTCCAGACCGAGCTTTTCGACCAGTTGGTGGCCCTGGGACAGGATCCGCCGATCCTCGAGGCTCGCCGGCTGCTGATGGATCCCCCTACGGTGCTCGCGAAGCTCTGCGAGCGGCTCTCGATCCCGTTCTACGAGTCGATGCTCTCCTGGCCGGCCGGGGCCCGGCCCGAGGATGGCGTCTGGGCTCCGCACTGGTACCACAACGTCCATCGCTCGAACGGCTTCGAGCCCTACCGGCCGAAGAGCGAGCCCTTCCCCGAGCGCCTCTTGCCCCTGCTCGAGGAGTCCCGGCCGCACTTCGAGAGGCTCGCGGCGCTGGCGATCGAGCCCGGGAGGATGCGATGAAGCTCCCCGATCCCCGCAACGCCGAGATCCTCGTCCACGTCGGTGGGCGGCTGGTGCCCCGGGCGGAGGCCAAGGTCTCGGTGTTCGACAGCTCCGTCCAGGGGGGTGACGCCGTGTGGGAGGGGCTGCGGGTCTACGGCGGCCGCGTCTTCGCCCTCGATGGCCACCTCGACCGCCTCTTCGCCTCGGCCCACGCCATGGCCTTCCGTGACCTGCCCACTCGCGAGGCCGTGAAGGCCGCGATCCTCGAGACCTTACGCGCCAACGGCATGCGCGACGGCGCCCACATCCGGCTGACCCTGACCCGCGGCGAGAAGGTGACCTCCGGCATGGACCCGCGCTGGAACCAGTCCGGGCCCTGCCTGATCGTGCTCGCCGAGTGGAAGGCACCGGTTTACGACAGCGCGGGTATCCGCCTGGTCACCAGCGCCATCCGCCGCAACCCGCCCTTCGCCATCGACTCGAAGATCCACCACAACAACCTGATCAACAACATCCTGGCCAAGATCGAGGCCAACGTCGCCGGGGTGGACGACGCCCTGATGCTCGACCACGCCGGCTTCGTCTCCGAGACCAACGCCACCAACGTCTTCCTGGTGCGCAAGGGCGCGCTGCTCACCCCCTTCGCCGACAGCTGCCTGCCCGGGATCACCCGCGGCAAAGTCCTCGAGCTGGCGCGCGCCCACGGCATTGCGGCGGCGGAGAAGAACCTCTCGCTCACCGAGGTGTGGACGGCCGACGAGATGTTCACCACCGGCACCATGGGCGAGCTGTCGCCGGTGCTCGAGGTGGACGGCCGGCGCATCGGCACGGGCGAGATCGGCCCCGTGACCCGCAGGCTCCGGGGCCTCTACGCCGAGCTGACGGCCCGGGAGGGGGAACCGATCCCGGAGTGAGGGCCGCAGAGAGAGAGCGGCCCCCGGCTGAACACGTCCACGTCCAGGGCATCGCCGGGATCCCCGCGGCGCAGGCGGATCAGCGCCGCGTGGGCGATCATCGCGGCGTTGTCTCCCGAGTAGGCGAGCGGCACGAGGTGGAGCGCCGTCTGCGACTCTTCGGCCCACTGCGCGAGCGCCCGGCGCAGCAGCCGGTTGGCCGCGGCGCCGCCGGAGACCGCCAGGTGCTGAAAAGGGCTTCGGCGGGCCAGGCTCTTGAGGCGGCTGGTGATCTGCTTGACGGCGGCGGCGCGGAAGCTCGCGAGCAGATCGAGCACCTCGGGAGCGGGTGAGGCGCTGCTGCCGAGATCCGTGGCCACGCCCCGGCGCTCCAGCTCCTCGATCACCAGCAGGGTCTGGCTTTTGAGGCCCGAGTAGGAGAAGTCCAGGCTCTGGTCGGTGTTCAAAGGCAGGGGCAGGGCGAAGCGCTCCGGATCCCCCAGCTCGGCGAGCTGGTCGACCTTCGGTCCCTGGGGATAGGGCAGGCCCAGGCGCTTGCCGATCTTGTCGAAGGCCTCCCCCAAGGCGTCGTCCCGGGTCTCGGCCAGGGTCGTGACCCGGCTCTCTTGGACCCGGTAGAGAGCGGTGTGGCCTCCGGAAACCACCAGCCCCACGAAGCTCGCGGGCACCCGGGTTGCCACTTCCCCGTGGAGGGCCAAGAAGGGCGAGTAGAGGTGCCCTTCGAGGTGATGCACGGCATAGAAGGGCTTGCCGAGGCCGTAGGCGAGGGCCTTGCCCAGGGACAGACCGACCAGCAGGGAGCCGACCAGACCCGGTCCCTGGGTAGCCGCGACCGCGTCCAGGGCGCCGAGCTCGAGGCCGGCCCGTGCGAGGGTCTCCGCGTAGACCGCCGGCCAGGCGCGCAGGTGCTCGCGGGAAGCGATCTCCGGCACCACGCCGCCGTAGGGGCGATGGGGGTCGAGCTGGCTGGCGACCACCGACGAGGTGACCCGCCCTTCGCCGTCGACCACGGCACAGGCGGTGTCGTCACACGAGGTCTCGATGCCGAGGAGGCGCAGGGGTCGATCGCTCATCGCCGGCGCGGATCATAGATCGGGCGCCTTGGACGGATCTGCTAAGATCCGCCCTTCTTCGGCCTCGGGGATCCGCGGCGAGGCACTTCGGACCAGACACCACCAACAGGCTTACGGCAGGAAAGTCGATGGAGCGCGTTCGCTTTGCCATCAACGGGCTCGGTCGTGTCGGGCGTGCCCTGGTGCGCATCGCCCGCAGGCGCCCGGATCTCGAGCTGGTGGCGATCAACGACCAGGCCGACCCCAGCGTGCTCGCTCGCCTGCTCGCCCACGACACCCTCCACGGTCGCTTCCCGGGCGAGGTGGCCGCCGAGCCGGAGGCCCTTCGGCTCGACGGCCGGCGGGTCCCGGTGTTCCAGGCTTCCCGGCCCGAAGAGATCCCCTGGGGGCAGGTTGAGCCCTGGGTGGTGGTCGAGTCGACGGGGCAATTCCGGAGTCGGGACCTGGCGGCGAGGCACCTTGGAGGGCCGGTGGCAAAAGTGGTGGTCTCGGCCACGGCCGAGGGGGTCGACGCCACCTTCTGCGTCGGCGTCAACCACACGACCTACGATCCCGGGCGCCACGTGGTGGTCAGCAACGCCTCCTGCACCGCCAACTGCCTGGCCCCGGTGGCCCGTGTGCTCGACGAGGGCTTCGGCATCGAGCACGCGCTGATGACGACGGTTCACTGCTACACCAACAGCCAGCGCCTGATGGACTTCTCGCACCCCGATCCGCGGCGGGCCCGCGCCGCGGCGATGAACATCGTGCCCACCACCAGCGACGCCGTCGAAGCCATCGGCGAGGTGATGCCGGGCTTGGCAGGACGGGTGGGGGGGGTGGCCTACCGCGTGCCAGTGCCGGATGGCTCGCTGGTCGACCTGTCGGTGCGGCTCGGCCGCGAGGCTTGCCGAGCCGAGGTCGAAGGGGCCTTCCGCTCCGCCGCCAGCGGGGACCTCGCCGGCATCCTTGCCGTCACCGACGAGGAGCTGGTCTCTTCCGACTTCATCGGTGACCCCCACTCCGCGACGGTGGATCTCCCCCTCCTTTCGGAGGTCGACCACCGCCTCTTCCGTGTCGTAGCCTGGTACGACAACGAATGGGGCTACGCCAACCGCCTCGCCGACCTTCTGGCCTGGATGGGCCGCCTGGGAGGACAAGGATGACCCGCATGCTGACGCTGGAGGACCTCGACCTCGCGCACCTCTCCGGGGTCCGGGTCCTGACGCGCGTGGACTTCAACGTGCCGATCCAGGACGGCAAGGTCCTGGACGACACCCGACTGACCGAGGTGCTCCCCACCCTGGCTGACCTCACCGCCGCCGGCGCGCGGGTGATCTTGGTGGCTCACCAGGGGCGGCCCAAGGGTCAGCCCAACCCCAAGTACAGCCTGCGCCCGGCTGCCCACCGGCTGGCCGAGCTGCTGGGCCGGCCGGTGCCCTTCGCCGAGGACACCATCGGCCCCAGCGCCGCCGCCACCGTGGCGGCCCTGGCTCCCGGGCAGCTCTGCCTGCTCGAGAACCTGCGCTTCGACCCGGGTGAAGAGGCCAATGATGACGCGTTTGCGGCAGCCCTGGCCGGGCTGGCCGAGGCCTACGTCGACGATGCCTTCGGCGCCGCTCACCGGGCTCACGCTTCGGTGGTCGGCGCCGCTCGCCTGCTGCCCCGCAAGGCCGCGGGCCGCTTGCTGGTCAGGGAGGTGGCAGCTCTGTCGCGCCTGCTGGGAGAACCCGACCGGCCCTTTGCCGCTCTCCTGGGTGGCGCCAAGATCGAGGGCAAGATCGACACCCTCGCCAACCTGCTGCCTCGCCTCGACCGCCTGATGGTCGGCGGCGGCATGGCCAATACCTTCCTCGCGGCCCAGGGCCTCGACCTCGCCCGCTCGCTGGTCGAAGCCGAGCGCCTCGACCTCGCCCGGAGCATCCTGGCCGAGGCGGCCCAGCGGGGCGTCGAAGTGCTGCTGCCGACAGACTTGGTGGTGACCGACGACCTCGAGAACCCGAGCCGCATCGAGACCGTCGCCGCTTCGGCGGTACCAGCGGGCACGATGGCCGTCGACATCGGCCCGGCGACCCGCCAGGCCTTCGCCCGCTCGATCGCCGACGCCGGCACCCTGTTCTGGAACGGCCCCCTCGGGGTCTTCGAGAAGCCGGCCTTCGCCGGCGGCACCCGTGAGGTCGCCGCGGCCCTCGCCACCTGCCCGGGCTTCACCGTCCTCGGCGGCGGTGAAACGGTGGCGGCCGCCCACCAGGCCGGTGTGGCCGAGAAGGTCTCCCACGTCTCGACCGGCGGCGGCGCTTCCCTCGAGTTCCTCGCCGGCCGCGTCCTGCCGGGCGTCGCCGCCCTGGAGCGGCCATGAGCTGGGGCGAGCCACGCCTGCCGTTGGTGGCCGGCAACTGGAAGATGAACCTCTTGCGCCGGGAAGCGCGCAGCTACTGCACCGAGCTTCTCGCCGGGCATGACCCGCGCCGCGCCCAGGTGGTGCTCTTCCCGTCCTTCCCGTTGATCCCGGACGTTGCCGCGACTCTCGAAGACAGCGCCGTGGGCGTTGGCGGACAGGATCTCCACCCCGCCGCCAAGGGGGCCCACACCGGTGACGTGTCGGCGCCGCAGCTGATCGATGCCGGCTGCACCTGGGTGCTGGTGGGGCACAGCGAGCGTCGCCGCGATCACGGCGAGACCGACGAGGTGGTGGCCGCCAAGCTGGAGGCGGCCATGGAGCATGGCCTGACGCCGGTGCTCTGTGTGGGCGAGACCCGCGAGGAGCGCTTGGCCGGCCGGACCTTCGAGGTGCTCGACCGCCAGCTCAACAGCGCCCTGGGCGGCGACATGGGCGAGCTCGCCCTGGCCTACGAACCGGTCTGGGCGATCGGCACGGGCGAGACCGCCAGCCCGGAGCAAGCCCAGGAGGCCCATCTCTTCCTGCGCGGACTGCTGGCGGACCTCCTCGGCGAGGAGGCTGCGCGTGAGGTGCGCATCCTCTATGGCGGCTCGGTGACCCCCGACAACGCCGCCGAGCTGATCCGCCAACCCGACGTCGACGGCTTCCTCGTCGGGGGAGCGAGCCTTGACCCCAAGAAATTCCTGACTATCATCCACCAGTCCGGCACCGGAGGCTAACGAAGCATGGCGATTCTCACAGCAATCCTTTACATCCTGCACGTGGTCGTGTCCTTCTTCCTGATCCTGGTGGTGCTCCTCCAGCAGGGCAAGGGCGCGGACCTTTCGGTCTTCGGTGGCGGCAGTACGCAGGCTGCCTTCGGCGCCCGCGGCGCCGCGACCCTCTTCCACAAGCTGACCGTGGCGGGCTTCCTGCTCTTCACCCTGACCACGCTGTCGATCGCCATCGTCGAAGGGCGCAAGCACGGCTCGACGACCAGCGTGATGAAGGAAGACATGGCCAAGACCGAGGCGACCAAGCCCGCCGAGCCAGCGGCCACGGAGCCGGCCGCCAGCACCACCACGGCGCCGGTCGAGGGTGCCGCCGCTCCCGCCGAGGCGGTCCCGCCGGCGACGGAGAGTGCGCCCGCCGCGACCCCGGCAGAGACCGGTACCCCCGCGCCGCCTCCCACCGGAACCTGACGCTGGATCCCGCCGAGGTCGCTGGACAAGCGCCCTCGGCTTGTTGGAGAATGCCCGCTGCGCCGAAGTGGCGGAATTGGTAGACGCGCACGTTTGAGGGGCGTGTGGAGCAATCCGTGCCGGTTCGAGTCCGGCCTTCGGCACCAAACCTTCCTGAGCTTCCCTCCCTACCCGAGCAGGAAAAGAAAGTCAGATCGCTGGCGATGAGCCGGCCACGGCCACTGGCTGCTCGAGGGCTGGCAGGTTGGTATTGCGCTGGTGGAGGAAGTGCCAGCGTAGCTCGCCATCCATCCGCGAGGAGATCTCCGGGCCGATCGCGGCGTCGAGCCCGCGCAGCACCGAGGCCAGGCTTTCGCCCCGGGCGACTCGCTCGATTGCCCCCGCCGCCTCCGAACCCGCCTTGCTCAAGTAGGTCTGCCACCGGGCCTGGCGGATGGACAGGGCGCCGTTCATCGAGACGTTCGGCAGCTTCGCCACCCCCCGCCGCAGCAGCTCGATCTTCGCCTTGAGGCTCCCCTCGGCCTCCACCGGCTCCCGCTGCCACGGCGTGAACGGCTTGGGCACCAGGATGTTGCAGCCGAGCTGCACGTGACCGATCACCCCAGTCTGCCGGGCGCTCTCGAGCATGATCGAGCGCGCCTCGGCGGCGAGGTCGAGGATCGACTGCACGTCCGCGAGGCTCTCCCCCGGGATCCCGACCAGGAAGTAGAGCTTCAGCTGGGTGAAGCCGTGGCGGAAGATCAGTCGGATCTTCTCGAGCAGGGAGGCGTTGGTGATCGGCTTGTTGAGGTGGCGCCGCAGCGAGTCGTTGCCGGTCTCGGGTGCGAGGGTGATGGAGCGGTCTCCCGAGCGGTAGAGAGCCTCGAGGACGCCCTCGGTCACCGCCGGGATGCGGATCGACGACACCGAGCTGCGGAACCCCAGCCGCAGAGCCTCGAGCAGGATGTGCTCGACCTCCGGGTGGTCCCCCACGGCGGTGGCCACGAAACCCACCTGGTCGGTGACCGCGCGGGCTCGCTCCAGCGAAGCCAGGATGAACTCGGTCGGGTGCCAGCGGAAAGTGCCCATGCCGAAGGTGGCCCAGCAGTACTTGCACTTCTCCGGGCAGCCTCGAGACATCTCGATCAGGAACTTGTCGGCGAACTCCGTCCTGGGCGTGACGATGGCGGTCGTCGGCAGATAGCCGGGCTGCCGGAACTGCTCGGCCGTGAGCTCGAGCTTCTCGAGCCTGCCGAAGTCGGGATCGTCCTCCGGGTGGTGGTGGGCGGGCACGAAGAAGCCGGGCGTGGCGGCCAGGCGCTCCAGCACGCTGGGCCGGTCCGGCTCTTCCTCGAGCGCCGCGAGCAGGGCCGGCAGGGTGTTTTCGGCGGCCCCGAGGGGGAAGACGTCGACGAAGGTGGCCATCGGCAGCGGGTTGATCGAGGCGCAGGAACCGCCCATCACCACCAACGGGTCCCAGGAGCCACGGTCTCGGCGATGGATCGGGATCCTCGCTCGCTCCAGCATCTGGAGCAGGTGGACATAGTCCTCTTCGAAGGAGACCGAGAAGGCGACGACGCCCAGGGCGTTCAAAGGCCGACCGGTCTCGAGCGAGAGCGGAGCCGCCGTGCCATCGAGGAAGAACCGCTCGCAGCGCCAGTCGGGCCGGTCGGTGGTCAACTCGTAGACCCGCTGGAAGCCGAGGCTCGACATCCCCACGTGGTAGGTGTTGGCGTAGGCCAGACCCAGGGAGAATCTTCCGCTTCGCGGGAAGGGCCGAACCGGTCGTTCACTGGCGAGGAAGGGCTCCCAGGAATGGCTGTCTCGCTGTGGCTGGTGGCGGCGACGCATGGAAACGGCCATTGTGCCACAGCTGACTCTCGGGCAGGCCGCCGGGGCAGGCGCCAAGATTCGCCCCTGGACTGACGAAAAATGTCGCGGCGGAGTTGCTTCTGGTCGTCTATCTATCTGCAAACAGGACACTTGATCTCATCAAGCGACTGGTCTGCGCTTTGCAGCGCAGAGGACACCGCCTCGAAGTGTCGGGCGTGGTACTATGCCGTACAGGCATATGAACTCAAGCAGGGGCTCAGCTCTGGCCCCTGCCGTTTGTTTCTGGAGGCTCCTCCCCATGCAGGTTCCTGCGGCTCGGGTACTCTCCGTCGGCATCGTGCTCGCTTCCCTTGCCGCTCGTCTCGAAGCCGGGACGTGCGACGAGGATCTCACCTGCCAGTTCCTCGACTGTCGCTCCCCCGCCTTCAGCGTGCCGATCCAGGTCTGGGGTGAGATCGAGCCGGCCGACGCCGCGCAGATCCCGCCTGAGCGCGAGAACAGCGACTGGAACGAGTTCACCGATGCCCACGATCACACCGAGCCCCACTGGCAGGCCCTCGACGTCGAGAACGGCTGGATCTTCGCGGCCATCAACTACGGCCTGCAGATCTGGGACGCCCGCGCCAACCCGACGAGCCCGGTGCGCGTCGAGCTGCTGGGCCGTAGTGCCTTCCCGGTCTGGCCCACCGATCCTCACCATTCAGACCCGGTCAAGGACATCGACGCCCCCCCCGGCAACGACAACATCGTCGCCGTCGCCCTCTCCGGGGATGCCGGTCTCGCCGTCTTCAACACCACCGACAAGCCGAACACCGTCTACCGTTACGCCGACCGCAACAAGGACGCCCAGCAGGTCTACGCGGCCCGGATCGGCAGTACCGACTACAGCTTCACGGCCACCCGCACCAGCGGCCTTTTGGCCCACAACCTGACCAATGCCGCCAATCGCACCACCGCCTGCGCGGAGCAGACGCCCGGCCAGAACATCTGCGGTGTCTACACCGGGAGGGTCGGTAGCCGCACCTCGGTCTCCTACGTCGACGGGGTAGGAAGCTCGACCGGCACCAGCCACTGGATCGCCGCCTCCTCCGGCGGCAACGCCTTCGGCCTGGAGATCTGGAACGTCTCCAACCCCGGCAGCCCCTCTCTGGTCTTCTCGGCCCTCGGCACGGAGTTCGTCCACGGCGTCGCCCTCTGGCGTCGCGGCACGAGCAACTACTACCTGGGCACCCGCGTCCTTTCCGGCAGCGCCACCCAGGCCCGCATCTACGACCTCTCCTGCCTCGGCGCGGGTAACTGTACCGGCCTCGGCTCACCCATCTGGACCGCCAACCTGCCCACCGGCGGCTCCGGGCTCTTCGTCACCGACTCGAGCTCCGGCAGCCGTGACTTCCTCTACTTCGGCAATGTCAACCGCTGCTCCCAGGGACTGCAGGACGAGTGGCTCTACGACGTGTCGAACCCTGCCGCGCCGCGGGACGTGACGCCGCCGCCCGCCCTGGTCAACGGCACCCAGACCGGCTACTGGGGCTGGTACTACCGGCGCAACCCCACCGGCTTCAACCGCGTCAACCCGCGCATGGGCAAGTTCTACGGCCAGTACTTCTACCGCGCTGCCTACAGCATCTTCGACATCCACCGGCTGACCACGGCGGCGCCGGTGGCGGCCTTCAGCTACAGCCCGAACACCGTCTATCGCGGCCAGCCGGTCTCGTTCACCGACCTGTCGAGCGGGGCGCCGACCTCCTGGAGCTGGACCTTCCAGAGCGCGACACCGGGCAGCTCCACGCTCGAGAACCCGACCGGGGTCGCCTTCAACTCGGCCGGCAGCAGGCAGGTGACCCTCCAGGTCTCGAACACCAGTGGCTCGGACACCGAGGTGCAGAACATCAACGTCCTCGACCCGGCGGCCCAGGTGGGCTCGGTCACCGTGGCTCCCAACCCGGCCCTGGTCTGCCAGCCGGTGACCTTCACCGCCCAGGGTGTCACTGGGCTCGGGCCCATCACCCACTCCTGGCAGGTCCGGGACAGCCAGAACCAGGTGGTCGCCAGCGGCGGCAACGTCAACCCTTTCACCTGGAGCACGACCGCCGCCACCGACGGCACCTACGCGGCGACCGTCACGGTCACCAACGCCTCGGGCAACGACTCGGCGACCAGCCCGGTGCTGACCTTGAGCCCGCTGCCCGCCCTCGCCTTCACCAGCCCGGGCAATGCCCCCGAGACGCTGAACGGCCCGCCCTTCGGCAGCGGCCAGGTGAACTTCCGGATCCAGAGCCAGGGTGCCACCGAGTGGCGCTGGAGCTTCGGCGACCAGAGCACTCCGACCTGGACCAGTGATCCGGTGGCCGGACCCCAGCCCAGCCACACCTACTCGGCGGAGGGCACCTACACGGTCTCGGTGGAGATCCGCAACTGCCAGCAGGCCGCTATCGCCTCGCAGCAGATCCAGGTCAGCATCCCCAACACCACGCCGCTGGTGCCGCAGTTCAACGCCACGGGGCTGTTCTGCTCGGGCGGCAGCTGCTTCGCGGACGCGGGCGTACCGATCGCCTTCAACGACGGCACCACCGGCGGACCCGACTTCTGGGACTACGACTGGGATGGCAACGGCGGCTTCGAGGACGCGAACCACACCAGCCCGGTCACCAGCCACACCTATGCCTCCGCCGGCGTCTTCCTGCCTCGGCTCCAGGTCCGGCGTGGTGCGGCCACCACGGCTAGCTTCACCCACGTGCTGCCGCTCATCGTCGGCGGCGGCGCCGCTCCCTCGGTCACCGTCACCGGCCCGACCGCCGGCAACGTGGGCGACGAGCTGACCTTCGGGACGACCGCCGCGAACTGCGTGCCCTACCCGACGAGCTGGGTCTGGAACGTGGGCGAGAACGCCACGGTCTTGGGCGAGGCGACCGGCACCTCGATCACCGTGGTCTATCCCTCGGTCGGTGACCGCACCGTCCAGGCCACGGCGGCCGGCAGCGGCTGCGACGGCACGACGGACTCGACGACGGTGACCATCGCGCCCGGAGCGAGCGCGATCTTCCTCGACGGTTTCGACACCGGCGATCTGTCGGCTTGGGGCACGGTGGTGCCCTGAGCCGTCCTCAGCCCGTGGCCAGACGCCACGCCAGGCGGGCGGCACCGGGCAGGCCGACGTGGGAGAGGGGCAGCGAACGACTGTGAACGCCGAGCAGGCGGGAGAACAGCTCCGGCTCGGCGGCCAGGGCGGCGATCGCCCGGCGGCGTAGCCGCGGTCGGCGCTCGAGAGCCAGCACCAGGCGAGTCAGTGCGTCGGGCAGACGGCCGATCCGCCGGTGGGCGCGCTCGTAGCGCGCGAGGTCCCCCGCGGCGATCGCTTCAGCGAGGGCTCGAGCCTGATGGAAGGCGAGGGACATGCCCTCGCCGGTGATGGCGTCGACGTAGCCCGAGGCATCCCCCACCAGGGCCAGCCGGCCGCGAGTCACCCGCCTCACCTTCTGGAGCAGGGGCCCGGCGCCACGGTCCTTCGACACCGGCTCGGCACCGGCCAGCCGTTCGGCCAGCGCTGGAAAGCACGGCAGCATGCGATCGAAACGGGACGGCCCCCCTCGCCAGAGCAAGGCCACCCCCACCTCGTCCGGCGCCACGGGGGTCACATAGGCCTCCCCAGCGTCGTGCCAGTGGACCTCGACCAGATCCGTCCAGGGCTCGACCTGGAAATGCCGGCGCACCCCGAAACGGCGCTCTGCGGCGGGCTGGGCCGGGCCGCCGAGGCCGGCCCAGGAGCGCAGCCGCGAGCCGAGGCCGTCCGCGGCGATGATCCAGCGGGCCGTGATCGCGCCGGCCGAGGTCTCGAGCCGGTCGCCTTCCAGAGCCTCCACCCGCGTGTGCCAGGCGAGCTCGACGCCCACCTCGAGAGCACGGTCGATCAATGCCTGGTGCAGGACCGGGCGGCGGATGCCGAGGCCGGTGCCGCGGGGGAAGGTGCCCTCCACCAAAACGGGGCCGTCGACGTAACGGATGCCACGGAAGGGGAAGGCGCGCAGCCTCTCGACGGCGACCCCGAGCTGGCGGAGGACCTCGGCGCCGTCCGGCATCAGTCCCTCGCCGCAGGCCTTGTCGATGGGCGGCCGGAACCGCTCGAGCACCCGAACCCGGTCGAGCCCTGCGGTCTTGAGGGCGATGGCGCTGGCGAGGCCCGCCGGCCCGCCACCCACCACCACGACGTCCACCCGCTCAGCCACGGCGGCCTCCGCCCACCTTGAGCCGCGCCCAGGCCAGCCCGGAGCGGGCGAAGGAGCCGGCGAGCCTGAGCGCGGTCACGGCGGCCGGAGGCTCCAGCTCTCCCGCCCGGTGACGTTTCAGGGTCTCGGCCCGCCGCAGCTTGCCCGAGGAGGTGCGGGGCAAAGTCCCGGGGGCCACCAGCACCACCTCGTCCACGGCCAGGCCGGTGGCACCCAGCACCGCCTGTCGGGCCGCCTCGGGCAGGGCGGTGAGCTGGGCTTCCGATGAGTCCCGGTGCGCCTCGAGAAAGAGAGCGAGCACCTCGCCCTCCGCCCCCTCGGGCAGCCAGGAGACTGCGACCGCGCAGCCGGTGCGCAGCCCGGGGAGACCGTCCACCGCGTGCTCGACCAGGTCCGGGGCGTAGTTGCGCCCGCGCAGGATCAGCACGTCCTTGGCGCGGCCGGTCAGGTAGAGCTCGCCCTGCCAGAGGAAGCCGAGGTCGCCGGTGTCGAGCCAGCCGTCCACCAGGGCTCGGGCCGTGGCCTCCGGCCGGCCCAGATAGCCTTCCATCAGGGACGGTCCCGTTATCCACACCCGCCCCACCCGGCCCTCGGGCTGCTCGGCACCCTCGGGTCCGACCACTCGGAGGGAGAAACCGGCCAGGGGGCGGCCGAGCGAGACGATCTCCTGGCCGTCCGCGGCCGGCACGGCCCGCCTCTCGTCGGCCAGCCGGTGGCGATCAAAGCGCTCGCTGCGGAAGGGTCGATCGAGGGCGGAGAAGGTGACCGCCAGGGCTGCCTCCGACAGGCCGTACACCGGCGTCAGGGCCTCAGGCCGCAAGCCGAACGGGGCGAAGCGCTCGATGAAGGCACGGGCCACTCCCGGGGCGATCGCCTCCGCCCCGTTCAAGGCCGCCCGCCAGCTCGAGAGGTCCACCCCCGCGAGCTCGTCGTCACGGACCTTCGTCACGCACAAGCCGTAAGCGAAGTTGGGCGCCGGTGAGATGAAGGCGCGGTAGCGGCTGATCGCCCGCAGCCAGACGGCCGGCCGGGTGACGAAGACCTCCGGGCCGATCAGGGTCATCTCCGAGGGCAGGTCCATGGCCGGCAGCACGCAGCCGATCAAGCCCATGTCGTGGTACAGGGGCAGCCAGGAGACCCCGGTCACCGCCACACCGTCCCGCTCGGGCCAGAGCGCGTTGAGCACCCGCACCTGGGCCATCAGAGCCCGGTGCGAGAGGGCGACCGGCTTGGGATCGACGGTGGTGCCAGAGGAGAACTGCACCAGGCCGAGGTCCCCCGGAGCCACCGCCACCTCTCGGAAAGACCTCTCGGGGAGGTCGACCAGGCGGGCGCAGCCGAGCTCGGGGCGGGCGCGCTCGACCGTCTCGCCCAGCAGGAGCTGGAGGCGCCGCTCGGTGAGCAAGAGCCGGGCGCCGGCCGCCTCGAGCATCGCCGCCGTCTGGCGGTGGTACTCGTCGAGCCGGCCCAGCCGGACCGGCGGATAGAGGGGCACCGGCACCGCGCCCGCGAGCTGGATACCGAAGTAGGCGTCGAAGAAGTCGACGCCCGTGGGCAGGACGATCGCCACCCGGTCGCCGGGGGCGATACCCAATCGCTGCAGGCGGCCGGCCGCGGCCCGGGCTCGTTCGAGGATCTCGGGCCAGGGGTGGAAGGTCTCGCGCTCCGCGCGGTCGAGGAAGCGCAGCCCCCCACGGCCATGCGCGGCGGCCGCCAGCAGGGTGGCGACGACGGTGCTCTTGTCCACCTCAGCCAACCAGCTTCCTCTTGACCGCCGCCACCAGGTCGCCGACGGTGACCAACGCCGAGTCCTCGGTCTCGTCCAAGCAGACACGGAAGCGGTTCTCGACCTCGACGGCGAGGGTCAGGAGGCGGATCGAGTCCAGGCGTAGGTCCTCGACCAGGCGCATCTCCGGCAACAGCGGCTCACGCCAATCCAGGTGCTCGGCCGCCACGGCGGCCACTCCGGCGAGGATCTCCCTATCGTTCACGGGCGCGAAACGCCTCTCGGTAGTTGGAGGTCTCGGACAGCGCCGCCTCCTCGACGTGGATCCGCTCCCGCAGGATCAGCGCGTTGCCCAGGCTTGCCAGGAGGGCGGTCAGCCAGGCGGTGTGGATCAGGGGCAGGGCGGCGATCTCGGTGACCACGGCCAGGTAGTTCGGGTGCCTCAGGAAGCGATACGGCCCGGAGGTCACCGGCTCGGCCCCGGGCAGCACGATCACCCGGGTGGTCCAGCGGCCGGCGAGGGTGCGAATCACCCAGGTCCGGAGCACACCAGCGGCGAGCGAGAGCGCCAGGGCGAGGGCGGCGAGGGCGGGCACAAAGGGCCGGGAGAGGAGCCAGACCTCGAGGGGAGCAGCGATGAGGAAGGCGGTGTGCAGCGCCACCATTGAGGGATAGTGGCTCGCCCCCGCCTCCCGAGCCCCCCGAGCGAGCAGGCGTGCCGTGTTGCGCTTCGAGACCGCCAGCTCCGCCAGCCGCTGCAAAGCGACCAGAACGATCAGAGCGGTGAACAGGATGCGAGTATCGATGCCGCCGAGCGCGACCACGGCGGCATGCTAGCACCGGGGCGTTGGCGGGCCGGTGTCGAAGCCGCCTATGATCGGCGCTGCTCTGTCGCCAGGAGGCACTGCCATGAACTTCGAACGGCTCCAGCTCCTCGTCCAGGAAGGGGAGTCCGAGGAGCTGGAGCTCAAGCGTTCGACCGGCCAGCTCGATGCTGCCGCCCGGACGCTCTGTGCTTTCCTCAATACCCGCGGCGGCAGAGTCCTGATCGGAGTGAGCCCGGAGGGCCGGATCCTCGGCCAGCTGGTCTCGGATGGCACCGTGCAGGACCTGGGGAACCTCCTCCAAGGCTTCGAGCCTGCAGCGCCGATCTTGATCTCGCGCGTGGCACTGCCTGAGTCCTGCCACGAGGTTGTGGTGCTCGAGGCCGCTTTTCGGCCCGATCAACTGCCCTTTGCCTTCCACGGCAAGCCGTTCGTTCGCAGAGGCACGACCACGGCGCCGATGCCCCAAGAGCAGTACCAGCGCCTGCTCCTCCATCGCCAACACAGCCGCCTGCGTTGGGAGAACCAGCCTGCCGACCTGGTTAGGCTCGAAGATCTGGACCAGGACGAGATCCTGCGCACCCTTCGCCGTGGGATCGAGGTGGGGCGAGTGCCGGAGTCGAGCGGGAGCAGTGTCGAGGAGATCCTCGACCGATTGGAGCTTCGCGTCCGGGGCGAGCTGACCAACGGTGCCGTGGTCCTCTTCGGCCGCTTCGAGCCCGGCCGGGGTCTGATCGCGGACTACCCGCAGTGCCTCCTCCGGCTGGCGCGATTCCGGGGCAGGGATAAGACGGAGTTCATCGACCAGCGGCAGGTCCACGGCCATGCCTTCGAACTGCTCGAAGAGGCGATGCTCTTTCTCAGGCGGCACCTGCCGGTGGCCGGTCGCATCCAGCCGGGCTTGTTTGAGCGAGTCGATGAGCCCCTGTTCCCAATCGCTGCTCTGCGGGAGGCGCTGGTCAACGCCCTCTGCCACCGAGACTACGGCCTGCCCGGAGGGTCCCTGAGCGTGGCGGTTTTCGATGACCGCCTGGAGATCTGGAGCGACGGCACCTTGCCGGTGGGCATGACCGTCGGGGATCTCAAGCGCGAGCACGTCTCCCGCCCCCGCAACCCGGCGATCGCCAATGCCTTCTATCTGCGCGGCCTGTTCGAGCGCTGGGGCCGTGGGACACAGAAGATCGTCGAGCTGTGCGTGTCGGCCGGCCACCTGGAGCCAGAGTTCCTGGAGGCGGCTGGCGCCGTCGGTGTGCGCTTCCTGCCCCGCGGGTACGTGGCACCGCTGCGGGTGAACCACGACCTGACGGAGCGACAGCGGGAGATCCTCACGCGGCTGGCCACAGAGGGCCCGTTGTCTCTGAGGCAGATCTGGGCTGGACTGGGTGAGCCCGCTTCCCGCACTCCGCCCTACGACCTGAAGAAGCTGCGGATGCTTGGCTTGGTGGAATCTGTAGGGCGCGGAAAAGCCGCGATGTACCATCTTCGACGCGGCGAGGAGCAAGGCGATTGAAAATTGGTGTAGGCCGAGCGCCTGCTATCGACCCGTGCTATTAGCTGCTATTGGCCCGCTATTAGGTGCTATCGGCCCGTGCTATTAGCTGCTATTGACCCCGTTATCTACTTTTTACCAGTCCTCGCTCCTCACTCCTGCTACTTCCCCTCTGGCTCTCTACCACTCCATCAGCACCAGCTCCGAACAAAAGCCAGGGCCCATGGCGGTCAAGAGGCCCAGGGTGCCGGGTGGTGGGCGATGGTGCTCCAGGGTGTCGGCGAGGACCAGGAGCACCGAGGTGGAAGAGAGGTTGCCGACCTCGCGCAGGCTGCGCCAGGTGACGTCGAGGGCACCTTGGGGTAACTCCAGGGCCTCCTGCATCGCCTCCAGCACCTTCGGCCCGCCCGGGTGAGCCACCCAGGAGCCGATGTCGCTCCGGGTGAGGCCCTGGTCCGCCAGGAAGGCGTCGACGTCCGGGCGCAGGTGCTCCCGCACCACCTCCGGCACCCCGGCCGAGAGCACGATGCGGAAACCCCGCTCGGAGATGTCCCAGCCCATCACGTCCTCCGAGTCGGGGTAGAAGATCGAACGGGTGGCGAGGATGCGCGGCCCGGTGGTCTCACGCTTCTCCCCGGCGACCACCACGGCCGCCGCACCGTCGCCGAAGAGACCCGAGGCGATCAGGTTGGGGATCGAGAGATCCTCCTGCTGGAGGGTCAAGGAGCACAGCTCCACGGAGAGCAGGATCGCCACCTGGTCCGGATACGCCTTCACGTAGTCGGCAGCGCGGGCGATGCCGGCCGCCCCCGCCACACAGCCCAACCCGAAGATCGGCACCCTCTTGATTCCCGGGGGCAGCCGCATGCGGTTCATCAGCCGCGCCTCGATCGAGGGCGTGGCCACCCCGGTCACCGTGACGAAGAAGAAGGCCCCGACGTCCTCGGGAGTGAAGCCCGAGCGGGCGAAGGCGTCGAGGATGGCGATCTCGCCCACCTCCTGGGCGACCTGGATCCACGCGCTGTTGGCGTCACCCCAGGTGGCGAGCTGCCGGTAGCCCTCGATGGGCAAGGCCAGATGACGCCCCCCCACCAGGACGTTCCGGTGCAGACTCTCGAGGCGAGCGAGGTTGAAGTGGCGCTGCCCCCACACCTCCTTGAGCGCGGTGAGGAGGGTGTCCTGGTCATAGTAGTGGGCCGGGAAGCCTCGGCCGACGGCGGCGATCCTCATGGTTCTTCTTCGACCGCGCCGGGACGGATGCTGCGTCCCGCCGCCGCCAGCAGCAAGCCGCAGACGGTGTAGACCAGCCACCAGCGCAGGGCCTGGTTCCACCACGCCTGAGGCGGGGCCAGGCGGGCTCCTGCAATCGTCACCACCAGCAAGGGTCCGCGGAAGATCCAGGCCAGCCAACCGGCGACCAGGCCGTCGAGCCACCAGGAGGCGAAGCGGCCCTGAACCACCAGGAAGAGGGTGATGAGGGCCAGAGCCTCGAAGGCCCAGACGGTGAGCAGCTGGACGTTCATCCGGGCGCCACCGGCCACAGGCTCGCCGGCTCCCGGCAGCAGGCCGAGGGCGGCGAAAGCGGCCGACATCACGGCCATGGCGGCGAGCAGCAGGAAGAAAGCCTGGAAGAAGAAACGGAACACGCGGCGGATGATACCGCAGGGCCATCGGCCACCCGGACGGCAATCCGGGTGGAAAAACGCGTCGTATACTGCTGCGAAACCCATGCGATCCGGTGCTGCGACACTGCTGGTTTTCACCCTCGGCCCCCAGACCGAAGTACGCCGGCGCGGTCTGCTGCCGGCCACCTTCGCCGGCGTCGAGCACCAGCTCTACCAGCACTGTCTCGACGCCGCGCTCGAAGCCGGGACCGAGGCCGGCTGCCGGGTCGTTCTCACAGCTCCCGCGCCGCTCGAGCTTGGTCCTACGGTAGCCACCCTGGTGCAACCCGAGGGCTCCTTCGGGGAGCGGCTCGCCGCCGCCGTCGGCCAGCTCGACGATGGGCCGCTGGTGGTGGTGGGCACGGACGTTCCCGGCCTCACAGGCGACCACGTCCGGCGGGCGCTCGAGCTGCTGGCCGAGGACCCGGCCCAGGCGGTGGTGGGCCCCAGCCCGGACGGCGGCTTCTACCTGCTCGCCGTGGCCCGACCCGTGGCCCATCTGCTCGGCGCGGTGCGCTGGTGCGGCCGCCACACCCGCGAGGATCTGGAGCACGCTCTCGCGGCTGCCGGTTTCCGAGTGCGACGGCTGGCCTCCCTGGCCGACCTCGACCACCGGCGCGACCTCGAGCGCTTCGCCGCCGGTGCTCACCAGCTCGCCTCCGAGGGCTGGCGAGCGCTGCTGGCGAGTGTCCGCCGGGCCTTGGCGGTCCTGGCCGCTCCCCTCGCCCGCCCCGCTGCCGAGGTCTCGCTGGCGCCGGCCTTGGCCGGACCGGCAGGCCGCGCACCGCCTCGCCGCCTCCTTCCTCGCTGACGCGACCCCCAACGTTTCCTGACCTCGACCGGCCTCGCCGGTCCCGAGCCGAGCCTTTCCGGGAGAAGAGCGCATGAGCACCAGCCTTGCCGTCGAGAGAGTCGTCCGCGAGCGTTACAGCGAAGGGGCCAACCAGCGGGTGGCCGAGCTGTGCTGCCCGGTTTCCTACGACCCGCAGTACCTGGCAGTGATCCCCGACGAGGTGCTCGAGCGCGACTACGGTTGCGGCGACCCAAGCCGCCACCTCCACCCCGGCGAGACCGTCCTCGACCTGGGCAGCGGCACCGGTAAGATCTGCTTCATCGCCGCTCAGGTGGTGGGCCCGACCGGCCGGGTGATCGGTGTCGACATGACGCCGGACATGCTCGCCGTGGCCCGCGCCGCCGCACCCCTGGTGGCCGAGCGGCTGGGCTATGCCAACGTCGAGCTGCGCCGCGGCCGGATCCAGGACCTCGCTCTCGACCTCGATCTGCTCGAGGCCGAGCTGGCCGCGCGGCCGATCAGGAGCGCCGATGGCTGGCTGGCCGCCGAGGAGCTGGCCCGGGAGCTGCGGCGCACCGAGCCCCTGGTGGCCGACGCCTCGGTCGACGTGGTGGTCTCGAACTGCGTGCTCAACCTGGTGGCGCCGGGCGAGAAGCGCCAGCTCTTCGCCGAGATCTTCCGGGTGCTCAAGAAGGGCGGGAGGGCGGTGATCTCGGACATCGTTGCCGACGAGCCGGTGCCCGAAGAAATGAGAAACGACGCCGAACTGTGGAGCGGCTGCATCTCGGGGGCCCTGACCGAGGAAGGGTTCCTGGCCGCCTTCGAGGAGGCCGGCTTCCACGGTGTGCGCATCCTCGAGTTGCCCGCCGAGCCCTGGCGCACAGTGGACGGCATCGAGTTCCGCTCGATCACCGTCGAAGCCTTCAAGGGCAAAGAGGGCCCTTGCTTCGAGCACAACCAGGCGGTGATCTACAAAGGGCCGTTCAAAGAAGTGCTGGACGACGACGGCCACCGCATGGTGCGCGGCGGCCGCTACGCCGTCTGCGCCAAGACCTTCGAGCTCTACGGACGAGAGCCCTACCGCGACCAGTTCTTGTTCGTCGAGCCCCTCGAGCCGGTCGAGCCCGGGGCGGCGCAGCCCTTCGACTGCAGCCGCACGGCCCGGCGTCATCCCAAGGAAACCAAGGGCCAGGACTACCACGCCACCACCGAGGCCGTGGCCTGCTGCGCGCCGGGGTCGGGGTGCTGCTGATGGTCCGGCCTGCCCCGCTGGCCACCCTCGTCGCAGCGCTCCTGGTCGCGGTGCCGGCGGGTGCCACACCCCTGCGGGTGGTGGGGTCAACCACCGTCAATCCCCTGGTCTCCCTCGCCGCCGAGGCCCTGCGCGCCGAGCGGGGTCTGGAGATCGTGGTCGACACCCAGGGCGGCAGCTCGGGAGGCATCGCTGCCCTGGGCGAGGGGCGGGCGGACCTCGCCATGAGCTCCCGGCCCTTGACGCCGGAGGATTCCCGGCGTTTTCCGGGCGTGCGCTTCGAGCCCCAGCGGGTGGCCCTCGACGGGGTCGCCGTGGTGGTGGCGAAGGACGTCTGGGAGGGCGGTGTCCGCGCGCTCTCCCGCGAACAGCTGCGCGGGATCTACGAGGGCCGGATCCGCAACTGGAAGGACTTGGGCGGGCCGGACCGGCGCATCGTGTTCTTCAACAAGGAGCCCGGCCGGGGCACCTGGGAGGTCTTCGCCCACTGGCTCTACGGTGATCCCAAGACGGCGCCGATCGCCAGCCATCCCGAGGTGGGGGCCAACGAGGAAGCCCGCCAGAAGGTGGCTACCACCCCGGGGGCGATCAGCCAGCTCTCCTTCGCTTGGGCGGACGCCGAGCGGGTCTTCGCCCTCGGCCTCTCCCTCGACGACGGCACCGTCGTCCCCGCCGACCTGACGACGATCACCAACGGCACCTATCCGCTCAAGCGGGACCTGCTACTGATCTCGAACGGCCCGCCCGCCGGTTCCGCGCGGGAGCTGATCGACTACCTCCGCGGCCCCCGCGGCCGGCCGATCATCGAGAGGCTCGGCTATCTGCCCCTGCCGGCTGGAAAGGGCGAGGGCTCCCGCTGAGCATGGCTCGCCGCCCGATCGACGCCACGCAGTGGACGGCCTTCGGCCTCGGCGGCTTGGCAGGGGCGTTCTTTGTGGGTTTGGTGGGGCTTTTCGTCTGGCAGAGCCTGCCGGTCTTCCGCCACGAGGGGCTGGGCTACCTCACGGGCACCGTCTGGTCCTTCCGCCATCAGCGCTTCGGTGCGCTGCCGATGATCTACGGCACCCTCGCCGTCTCGGGCCTGGCCCTGACCCTGGCGGCGCCGGTGGGCCTCGGTGCGGCGATCTTCACCTCGGAGTACCTCTCCCCGCGCTGGCGGCTGCCGGTCAAGGGAGCGATCGAGCTGCTGGCCGGCGTGCCCTCGGTGGTCTACGGCCTGCTCGGGGCCGTGGTCCTGCGCGAGGTGATGGTCGACGTCCTCGCCCCCTTCGAGCCTTTGTCCGGGGACACCCTGGCCACCGCGGGGGTGTTGCTCGCCGTGATGATCCTGCCCACCGCCGTGAGCCTCGCCGACGACGCCCTCTCCGGGGTGCCGAAGGACCTGAAGCGTGCGGCCCGGGGGCTGGGGCTCTCCCACGCCCAGACCATTCGGGCGGCCACCCTGCCCATCGCCCTGCCGGGGATCGCCGCCGCCCTGGTGCTGGCCCTCGGCCGGGCCCTGGGGGAGACCATCGCGATCTTCCTGGTGATCGGCCGCCAGGACGGCCAGTGGCCCGAGCGGCTGCTCAGCCTGGCTCCGCTCACCGGAGCCGGCCAGACCCTGACCACCAAGCTGGGCGGCGCCGAGACCCACATTGCCTACCGCGATCCCCTGCATTGGGCGGCGATCGCCGGTCTGGTGGTGATCCTGCTCGCCCTTTCGGTCGGGATCAGCGTGCTCGGCTCGATGCTCGCCAAGAGGGGCCCGCGATGAGGCGCCGGCTCCTCGACGGCGTGTTCAGCGGCTGGGCCGCCGCCTGCGCAGCCCTGGGCCTGGCCCTGGTGGTGGGCGTGGTCGGTCTGGTCTTGGTGCGGGCGGCGCCGGCCGTCTCCCTCGAGCTGGTGCTCGCTCCCAGCCAGGGTGCCGGCGCCGAGGGGGGCCTGCGCTACCAGCTGCTGGGCACCCTGGTGCTGGCGGCCATGGCGCTCGCCGTCTGTACGCCCCTGGCCACAGCCCTGGCCCTGCTCCAGACGACCTTCCTGCCGCCAGGTGCTGCCCGTGCGCTCGGCGTCGCCCTGGCCTGCTGGAACGGGCTGCCCTCGGTGGCGTTGGGGATCTTCGGCTTCGCCCTCTTCACCCAGGAGCTGGGTTGGGGCAAGTCCTGGCTGGCCGGGGGTGTGGTGCTGGGAATGCTCATCACCCCCACCGCCGCCGGCGCCCTCGCGGCGCGCATCCAGGCGATCCCCGCCCGGCTGATCGAGAGCGCCCGCGGCCTCGGATTGACGCGCTCGCAGGTCGCCTGGGCCGTGCAACTGCGGCTCGGGGCCCGAGGGTTGGTGGCCGGGCTGCTCCTGGGCCTGGCCCGGGCCGTGGGGGAGACGGCGCCGATCCTCTTCACCGCCGCCGTCTTCTCGGGCGCCACCCTGCCGCGGGGCATCGTCGAGAGCCCGATCCTGGCCCTGCCCTACCACATCTTCGTCCTGGCCCAGGATCTGCCGTCGCCCGAGGCGCGGGAGCGCCTGTGGGCTGCCGCGCTCCTGCTGCTCGGTGTGGTGGCCTGCTTCGCCGCCATCGCCCTGCGCCTGCGCCTCGGGGACCGTGAGGAGGGGCAGCATGCTGGCTGAGGGCCACCATCCCGAGCCGCACCTGCGGGTCGAGGGCCTGTCGGTACGCACCGCTGAGCGCCCGATCCTCTCGGACGTGTGCTTGAACGTGCCGCCCCGGCGGGTGACCGCGGTGCTCGGACCCTCGGGAGCGGGCAAGAGCACCCTCCTGCGCTGTCTCAACCGCCTGGTGGAGCTGGTCCCCGAGCTGTCGGTCACCGGTCGAGCCTGGCTGGGGCGGGAGGCGATCTTCGGCCCCTCCTGCGACCCGGACCGCCTGCGCGCCCGGGTCGGCCTGGTGCTCCAGGAGCCGGTGTGCTTCCCCGGCTCGATCCGCGACAACGTGCTCTTCGGGCTCTCCCGGCTCTCGCGCCTGTCGCGGTCCGACCTCACCGAACGGGCCGAGGCCGCCCTTCGCCAGGCCGCCCTGTGGGAGGAGGTGCAGGATCGTCTCGGCGCCCCGGCCCGCGAGCTGTCGGTGGGCCAGCGCCAGCGCCTGGCCCTGGCCCGGGTGCTCGCCCTCGAGCCCGAGGTGCTGCTTATGGACGAGCCAACGAGCGCCCTCGACCCCGCCTCCGCCGCGGCGATCGAGAGGTTGGTTTCGAGCCTGGCCCGGGAGATCACCATCGTCCTGGTCACCCACAACCGCGCCCAGGCCCGTCGCCTGGCCGATCGCGTCGCCTACCTCGCCGCGCCCTCACCCGGCGCCGGTGCCACCGTCCTCGCCCAAGGCACCCTCGACGAGGTGCTGGCGGCCACCCGAGAGCACGCTCCGGAGGAATGGTCTTGATCGCGCCCCAAGTTGGCCTCAGCTCGCTCGACACCCTGTGGTTCCAGGTCGCCGGCACTCTGTGCAACCTGGCCTGCACCCACTGCTTCATCTCCTGCTCCCCCACCAACCACACCCACGAGCACCTGCGCCTGGCGGAGGTGGAGCGCCACCTCGCCGAGGCCGTGGCGTTGGGGGTGAAGGAGTACTACTTCACCGGCGGGGAGCCGTTCTTGAACCCCGAGATGGAGGCGATCCTCGAAGCCACCCTGCGGGTGGGGCCGGCCAATGTGCTGACCAACGGCCTGCTGCTCGACCCCGGCCGTTGCACTCGCTTGGCGGCGCTCGCCGCCGGCTCTGACTACTCGCTCGACCTGCGGGTCTCCCTCGACGGCTTCACCGCCGAGGCCAACGACCCGATCCGCGGCCGGGGCACCTTCGAGCGGGTGCTCGCCGGGGTGAGGAACCTCGCCGCCGTGGGCCTCAATCCCGTGTTGACGGTCACCGAGGTCTACGACGAGAACGGCTCCGCCCAGGGCAAGGACCACTTCTTCGAGCTGCTGCGGGGCCTGGGGCTCGCCAAGCCGCGGCTCAAGGTGCTGCCGGTCTTTCACATCGGCGCCGAGGCCGAGCGCTCGCGGGCTTACGAGAGCTGGGAACGGCTCTCCGAGGGTGACTCCCCGGCCGGTGGCTGGGAGCACCTCCAGTGCAGCACCTGCCGGATGGTCACGGACCAGGGGGTGTGGGTCTGCCCGATCCTGGTCAATGAGCCCGGCGGGCGGATGGGGGCCACATTGGCGGACACCCTCGGCCCCTTCGAGCTCTCCCACCCCGCCTGCTGGACCTGCCACGTCCACGGCGTCTCCTGCAAGACCTAGAGGGTCCGATGGCGAACCGCATCCCGGAAGACGAGCAGAAACGGCGCGAGCGCGAGCGCCTCGCCGCCCACCGCGGCCTCGCCACCTGGGGGGAGAAGCTGGTGCCCCTGGGGGAGTTCCGCCAGGCGGCGGCCACGGCCGGCCGGGAGCTGTCGGCCGAGGAGAGGGCAGCGGCCCTGGCTCGGCACGGGGCACCCGCCGCGGACGGCGTGCCGGTCGAGGGGCCGTTCGGGCGGGTGCTGGTCTTCGGCGGCGTCTACAACAACCACCACGGCCTCGCGGCCCTGCTCGAGGCCGCATACGCCCACCGGGCCGAGGCGGTCTACTGCCTGGGGGACCTGGGCGGCTTCGGCCCGAGCCCTGACAAGGTCTGGCCCCTGCTCGGGCAAGGGGGAGTCCGGGTGATCCAGGGCAACTACGAGCAGTCCTTGGCCGGCGGCGCCACCGACTGCGCCTGCGGCTACACCGATCCGCGGGACAATCACTTCGCCGCCCTCTCCTACGGCTACACGGAGCGCAACACCGCCCCCGCCTTCAAACGTTGGATGGGGGAGCAGCCGGCGCGGCGGCGCGTGCGGGTGGGCACCAAGGAACTGCTGCTGGTCCACGGCTCGCCGCGGCGGGTGAACGAGTTCCTGTTCCATTCGACCTCGCCGGTCGCCTTTCTCGAGGTGCTGGTGCGGCAGAACTGCTGCGACGGCTTCCTCTGCACCCACACCGGCCTGCCCTGGCACCGCCGCCTGCCCTCCGGGGCCGAGGTGGCCAACGTCGGGGTGATCGGCCGCCCGGCCAACGACGGCACGACCGACGTGCGCTACGCCCTGGTCGAGGCCAGCGCCGACGGCTTGGCGATCACCCTCCACCGGCTCGCCTACGACCACGCCGCCCTCGCCGCCGAGATGCGCGCGGAGGGGCTGCCTCCGGAGTTCGTCGAGACCATCGAGACCGGCTGGTGGACCACCTGTCTCGAGATCCTGCCGCCCAAGGAAAGGGCGGCGTCGAAGTTCTAGCCAGCGAGGAGCGTCATGAGCACCCAGAAGAAGCACATCGCCATCCTCGGAGCCGGCCCCACCGGCCTCGAAGCTGCCCTCGCCGCCGCCGAGCGGGGTTTCTCTTTCACTCTCTACGAGGCCGCGGGCACGGTCGCCGGCAACGTCGCCGAGTGGGGCCACGTGCGGCTGTTCACGCCGTGGGAGATGGTGGTCTCCCCGCGCATGCGCCGGGCCCTCGAGGCGGCCGGGAGGAGCGTGCCCGAGGGCGGCGAGTGCCCCACCGGTGATGACCTGATCGCCACCCTCTACGAGCCCTTGGCCGAGCTACCCCAAATCGCCCCCCACCTGCGGCTGGCCGAGCGGGTGTGGGACCTCGGCCGCCAGGGGCTGGTCAAGAACGACGAGATCGGCACCCCCGAGCGGGCCCGCCGGCCCTTCCGTCTGCTGGTGATCGGCGAGGACGGGGACCGCATCGACCTCGCCGACGCCGTGCTCGACTGCACCGGCTCCTACGAGCACCCCAACACCCTGGGCGACGGCGGCATCCCGGCCCCCGGCGAGGCGGCGGTGGACGGGGAGATCGAACGCCGCATCCCGGACCTCGAGCTGGTGGGGGAAGACTACGCCGGCCGGCGCACCCTGCTGGTGGGCGGCGGCTACTCGGCCCAGACGGCGGCCCGGGACCTGGCCGAGCTGGCCGAGGAAGCGCCGGGCACGAAGGTGATCTGGGCCCTGCGTGGCGAGGCGCCCCAGACCTCCGACCCGGCCACCGACCCCCTGCCCGAGCGGGCGCGCCTGAGTCAGGCCGCCCAGGCGCTGGCAGCGGGCTCTTCCCCGGCCGTGGAGATGCGACGGGGCGTGGTGGTGGAGCGGCTCAAGAGGAAGGACGGCGCCCTGGGGGTGATTCTGCGCGGCCGTGACGGCAGGGAGGAGGAGGTGACGGTGGACCGCATCCTGGCCCTGACCGGCTCGGTGGGGGACCACGAGCTGTACCGCCAGCTCCAGGTCCACGAGTGCTACGCCACCAGCGGGCCGATGAAGCTCTCCGCGGCCCTGCTCGGTGCCGGCGGCGGCGACTGCCTGGCCCAGACCAGCCACGGCGCCGACACCCTGGTCAACCCCGAGCCCGGCTTCTTCATCCTCGGCGCCAAGTCCTACGGCCGCAACAACACCTTCCTGATGCGGGTGGGCTGGGAGCAGGTGGAGGAGGTGTTCAGCCTGTTGTGAGGCCGCGCCCCGGCCGCCTGCGCTATCCTGCCCCTCATGGCCACCGAGCCCCTGCGCCCCATGACGGTCGAGGAGTACCTCGCCTTCGAGCGCTCCTCGGAGGAGAAGCACGAGCTCCGAAACGGCGAGATGTTCGCCATGGGCGGTGCCAGCCCAGCCCATGCCGCGATCGTGCTGAACGCCGCCGCCGAGCTGCGCAACCAGCTCAAAGGCCGGCCCTGCCAGGCGTATGTGAGCGACCTCCGGGTCTTGATCTCCGCCACCGGGCTCTACACCTACCCTGATGTCGTCGTGGTCTGCGGCGAAACGCGCTTCGAGAAGCGCGAGGGTCTCGAGACGCTGCTCAACCCCACCCTGATCATCGAGGTTCTCTCCCCCTCGACTGCCGACTACGACCGCGCCGGCAAGTTCGAGCACTACCGCAGCCTCCCGTCGCTCCAGGAGTACCTGGTCCTGGCCCAGGATCGCGTGATGGCCGAGCACTTCGTGCGGCAAGGCGACGACGCCTGGCTGCTGACCGAAACCCGCGACCCCGCCGCCACCCTCGACCTGCCGTCGATCGGCTGCCGGCTGGCGATGGCGGAGGTTTACGAGAAGGCGTTCGAGGGCGCCGGGGCCGGTAGTTGAGGCTGAGGCGAGCCGGTGCGCTTCGATCCCGACCGCCACCGCAGACGATCGCTGCGTCTCAAGAGCTACGACTACAGCCAGGCTGGCGGCTACTACGTCACTGTGGTGGCGCAGGATCGCGAGTCCCTCTTCGGCGAGGTGACCAGCCAGACCATGCGCCTGAATGATGCGGGCCGGATGGTCGATTCGGTCTGGCGGGACTTGGCGCTGTTCTACCCTGGCGTCCGCCTCGATGCGTTCGTGGTGATGCCGAACCACATCCACGGGGTGCTTTTTCTCGTAGGGGCAACCCCCCGTGGTTGCCCCCCGGGTGGGGGCCGTCGCGGCGAAGAGGGGCAGGCACGGGGGCCTGCCCCTACCGCTTCCTTGTCTCTGCCTGATGTGGTTCATCGGTTCAAGACTCTGACCACTAGGCGGTACATCGAAGGCGTCAAACAGCAAGGCTGGATGACTTTCCGGGCTCGTCTCTGGCAGCGGAACTACCACGAGCACGTAATCCGGGACGAGGAGTCGCTGGCCCTGATCCGCGAGTACATCGCGAACAACCCGGCAGGCTGGGCTGAGGATCAAGAGAACCCTGGTCGGCTTGGGCCTTGAGTCTTGGGACGCGCCACTTCCCCAGACTCATTTCGTTGGTCCTGATACCGATTGCTACACTCCGCCCGCGATGCACCCTCGTAACCCCCACTCCACCCTCCCCGCCATCGGCGTCCTGCTCACCAACCTGGGCACGCCGGAGGCTCCGACGGCGCCGGCTTTGAGGCGGTATCTGGCGGAGTTTCTGTCGGATCCGCGGGTGATCGAGCTGCCGCGGTGGAAGTGGCTGCCGATCCTGCATCTGTTCATCCTGACCACGCGGCCGAAGGCGTCCGCGGCGCTCTACCGGAAGGTGTGGACGGCGGAGGGGTCGCCGTTGTTGTCGATCTCGAAGGCGCAGCTGGCGGGGGTGGGCGAGCGGTTGGCTCAGGAGATCGGGAGTCCTCTGCACTTCGCCTTGGGCATGCGCTACGGCAACCCCTCCGTCGCCTCGGCCTTGGCCGAGCTCGCGGCGAAGGGCTGCCGGCGCATCCTGGTGCTGCCGCTCTACCCGCAGTACGCGGCGGCCACCACCGGCTCCACCTTCGACGCCCTCGCTTCAGCCTTGACCCGCACCCGCTGGGTGCCGGAGCTGCGCATGGTGGGCACCTACCACGACCAACCCGGCTACGTGGCGGCCCTGGCGGCCTCGATCCGTGAGCTGTGGGGGCGGGACGGGGAGCCGGAGAGGCTGCTCTTCTCCTTCCACGGCATCCCCCAGCGCTACTTCGACGCCGGGGACCCTTACCACTGCCTCTGCCACAAGACGGCCCGCCTGGTCGCCGAGAGCCTGGGCCTGCCGGCCGAGCGCTGGGTGGTCTGCTTCCAGTCCTTGTTCGGCAAGGAGGAGTGGATCAAGCCCTACACGGCTTCGACCGTCGAGGCCCTGGCCCGCTCCGGCCTCAAGCGCCTGGACGTGATCTGCCCCGGCTTCTCGGCGGACTGCCTCGAGACGCTCGAGGAGATCGACCAGCTGAACCGGGAGATCTTCCTCCACCACGGCGGCGAGCGCTTCCGCTACGTGCCGGCCCTGAACGACCGGCCGGACCACCTGCGCTTCCTCGCCGACCTCGCCCTGGCCAACCTCGGTGGCTGGGTGGTGCCGCGGGAGGAGTGGGATGAGGCGGCGGCCCGGGCGGCGGGGGAGGCATCGGCCGAGCGGGCTCGGCGCCTGGCGGAGAAGCCGGCCCGGGCGGACGGGGGCTTCGGGCCGTGAGGGAGGAGCCGGTCCTCCCCTTGCCCTTGCCCGGCTGGCATCTGCGGCCCTGGCGGCGGGGGGATGAGCCGGCCCTGGTGCGCCACGCCAACAACCCAAAGGTGGCGGCCTTCCTGCGCGACTCCTTCCCCCACCCCTACACCCCGCAGGACGCCCGCACTTGGGTCGACCACTGCCAGGAGCAGGACCCGGCCCGGGAGTTCGCCATCGTGGCGCCGGAGGGGGCGGTGGGCAGCGTGGGGCTGATCACCTTCGAGGACATCCACCGCTGCGGCGCCGAGATCGGCTACTGGCTGGCGGAGCCCTACTGGGGCCGGGGCATCGCGGCGGCGGCGGTGATCGCCCTCTCCGAGTGGGCCTTCAGCCGCCTCGGCCTCGCCCGCCTCCAGGCCGGGGTGATCGAAGGCAACACCGCCTCCACCCGCGTGCTCGAGAAGGCCGGCTACACCCTCGAAGCCCGCCTGAGGAGGGCGGTCATCAAGCGTGGGGAGATTCGGGATCTCTTGCTCTATGCGCGGGTGCGGGAGTGAGGGATCAGACGAGTTACAACTTCGGCGGTCCGGATGTCATCCCGACCGGAGCCTGAGGAGCGGAGCGACGAAGGCGCAGTGGAGGGATCTCCCCCTCCGGAGCGCTGTCTCGGAGGCCCCTCGGCTTCGCTCGGGGCGACATCCGGTCCAGGTGCCCGAGCGCGCATCAACTCGCTGCGAACGCAATGTCCTCGCGGAGGTCGTCTGGTGTCGCCGAGAAAGCTGGCACGCCGTACTCGCCGAGTCGTTTGAGGAACACGGGCTTGGGAACGCCCGCCAGTTCGGCGGCGGCGCCACTCGAGAGGCGGCCTAGCTCGAAGAGCTTCATCGCGGCAACAAGGCGAAGCTCGGCCGCTGCCTGCTCTGAATCTACGCCCAGCGCTTCGAGGATCTCGTCAGGGATCGAGATGGTGAGGCGGTTCATGCCCGCCCCGCATCCCGCTCCGCCCGCCGCCGGGCCAGGACGGCGGCGACTCGCCTTTGGGCGCCGGCGAGAGGGGACTCTCGGCGCTCGGTGGCTTCGCGGAAGATCTCTCCCAGGGTATCGCCGATGGCGAGGAGGCGGCGGTCCACTTCCTCGGCGCTCGCTCCGGCTTCGACCGAGAAGAGGCCCACTGCGCCGCCGGCGTTGGCGATGAAGTCCGGGGCGTAGAGGATGCCCCGGTCGTGGAGGCGCTGGGCGTCCTCCTCCTCGGCGAGCTGGTTGTTGGCGGCGCCGGCCACCACCCGGCAGGCGAGCCGGGGGATGGTTCGGGCGTTGAGCACGGCCCCCACGGCGCATGGAGCGTAGACGTCCGCCGCCGTGGTGGGCACGGCCTCCGGCGCCACGACCCCGGCGCCCAGCTCGGCGGCCAGGCGTGCCGCCCGGTCCGCGTCCAAGTCGGAGAGCAGCACCTTCGCACCCTCCCGGACCAGGCTGCGAGCCAGGGGGACCCCCACCGCCCCCACTCCCTCGACCAATACCCGCCGGCCCGCGAGCTCGGCGCTGCCGAAGACCTGCGCGAGGCTGGCTCTGACGGCGGCGTAGACGCCGCGCGCGGTGTAGACGCCGGAGGGCACGTCGCGCACCGACGGCCCGATACCGTGAACGTGAGAGCTCTCCTCGCCCACGACGTCCATGTCGGCGAGCGAGATGCCCAGATCCTGGCCGGTCGAGAAGCCGCCGCGAAGGGCCTGGACCAGCCGGCCGTAGCGCCGCAGCAGCCCCCGCCTCTCCTCGCCTTCGAGGGGCCGCGGCACCGCCAGCACGGCCTTACCGCCGCCCACCGGGAAGTCGATCGCCGCCCACTTGGCGGTCATCCCCGCGGCGAGGCGATGGGCGTCGGCGAGACCCGCCTCCGGGCTCGGGTAGACCTTCATGCGGGTGCCGCCGGTGGGCACGCCGAGGGTGTCGTCGTGGAGGGCGATGAAGATCCAGGTGCCGGTCTCGTGGTCGAAGCGAGCGAGGGTGGCGAGGCCGTCCCAGGCGGCGATCTGCGCGGCGAGCGTGCTCACGAACCCTCCTCGCGGGGACCCGCGAGCCACGAAGGCAGTGCGACGACGCTCGGCAGGCAGGCGAGGGGCCCGAAGCGCGTGAGCTCCTGGGCCCCGTGGGTGCCACTGGTCACCGCCACCGAGCCGGCACCGGCGTTGGTGGCCATCTGGAGGTCGTAGGGGGTGTCGCCGATCATCAGGGTGCGGCGCGGCGTAGCACCCAGCTCGTCCATCAGCTCGAGCAACATGGCCGGGTGGGGCTTCGAGGGCGACTCGTCCACCGTGCGGGTGGCGGCGAAGAGCCCGCGGACGCCGGTCGCGTCGAGGTCGCGGTCGAGCCCCCGCCGGCCCTTGCCGGTGGCCACCGCCAGCACGTAGCCGGCCGCGGCCAGCTCGCCGAGCATGGGCGCGGCGCCGGGGAAGAGCAGGTTCTGGTCCTTGTAGGTGGCGAGCCAGTGGTGGCGGTAGCGCTCGATCACCTCGAGCCAGGTCTCCTCGCTCACCGGCAGGCCCACCGCCTCCCGGGCCTCGATGAGGCCGAGGCCGATCATCCGCCGCACGCTCTCCTCCGGCACCGGGCCGAAGCCGAGGTCGTCCGCGGCCTGCTGCATGCAGGCGACGATCGAGGCGACCGAATCCATCAGAGTCCCGTCCCAGTCGAAGACCAGGAGGTCGAAGTCATTTCTCATCAGAGGGTTAGGCGCTCTCGGGGGGTGGCTCGCCGACGACTTGCTCGAGGGCTTCGCGGGCCGCGTCCGCCTGGCTGGCCGCGACGCTCACCCGGAAAGGCGGCTCCTGGACGCTGTGGAAGGGGTCCAGGCGCAGCGAGTCGAGCTCGGAGACGTGGGATTCGATCCCGCAAGCCGTGAGGTAGGACTGGGCGGCCTGGGCTTCACCGCGGGTTTCGAAGCGGGCGATGATCTCGAGATCGTCCATGGCGGTGCCGAGGATTCTACTCCAACCCCGCCGCCGTGGCGGGCATCACCAGCTGATCGACGAGGGTGGCTCCGGCCGGCACCTCGGCGCGGAAGGCGACGATCGAGCGCTCCACCCGGGCGCCCCTGCCCACCACGGCACCCGGGAGCACCACCGAGGCCGAGACGGTCGCCTCGGCCTCCACCCTGGCCCCCACCTCGAGCACCGAGCGCTCGATCCGGGCTTCCGGGGCGACCTGCGCGTGCTGGGAGAACCAGCTGCCCCCCTGGCCGTGGCGCGCCGCCCAGTCCAGCAGGGCCAGGCGGTAGCGGTCGGGGGTGCCGAGGTCGTGCCAGGGGCGGTCCGTCTCGCAGGCGGCGAGGTGGGCCCCCTCCTCGAGCAGGGGTTGGTAGAGCTCGGTGACGAAGTCCGCCGGCCCATTGGGCACCCGCTCGAGCAAGCTCGCGGAAAGGGCGTGCGCGCCGGCGAAGACCCGTTTCGCCACCGCCGTGCCCACCGCCGAGAGCCCGGCGCGCAGGGACACCACCCGGCCCTCGGCATCGAGGCCGCAGCCACCGCCGAACTCCTCCGCGGAGGCGCCGGCCGCGAACAGCAGGGTGGCGGCGGCGCCGGTCTCGCGATGGCGGGCCAGCAGCTCCTCGAAGGGCCAGTCGCAGAGGCTGTCGCCATTGACCACCAGCACCGTCTCGGCCTGGCCGAGCACCCCCCGCACGGGGCCGAGGGCGCCCAGGGTGCCGAGGATCTCGGGCTCGGGGGACCAGGTGAGCCGCATCCGCCCGAAGCGGCTGCCGAAGTGGCCGCGGATCGCCTCGCCCAGGTGGTGGAGGTTGACTGCCACCTGCTGGCAGCCGACCTCGTCCAGCCGCACCAGGGTGCGGGCCAGGAGCGGCACCCCGCCCACCGGCAGCAGAGGCTTGGGCACCAGCGTGGTCAAGGGCCGCAGCCGGGTACCCAGGCCGGCGGCCAGCACCAGAGCGGAGACGCTGCCCGGAGCAGGTTGTGCCGTCACTCTTCGCGGAAGAGCATGTCGGGCGGAGCGTCGGGGTGGCTCTTCAAGTAGTCCTCGTAGAGCCGCAGGTAGGTCCGGCGTTCGGACTTCTCGAGGTCGAAGCCGCAGCGGCGGGCCACGGTCTCGGCGCCGTCGCCCTCGAACTCGGCGAAGTCGCCGATCGGGGTGTGATCGAGGGCCACCGTGACCCCGCCCAGGTGCCACTCCTCACGCATCTTCTGGTAGCGCCGCACGACCCGGAAGCCCAGGGCCTCGAGCAGGGAGCGCGCGGCCTCGGAGTCATCGACGCGGGTCTCGTGCTCGACGCGCACCTTGGTGCGGCCCTCGAAGTGGGCGGGTCCCTTGAAGGTCAGGAAGGCGCCCCGGGCATCCACCCGCAGGCGTAGGACGCAGCCGTTGCTGTTCAGGTCATTGCCGCGATCGAGAACCCAGTTGTCCTCGAAGGTGGCAGGGCCGGCTCGCTCCGCGTCCATCTCCAGGAGGCGTTCTCTCAACTTCTCATGCTCGACGCCGTCGAACTTGATCTCACGTTCTTTCTCGCTCTTGCCGCCCATGGGGTCCGTCTCATGTTGCGCCTGCCAGATCGAGCAGCCTTGCCGTGGCACGGATGCCATTCTCGAAGTGGCTGATGTTGAACTTCTCGTTGGGTGAATGCAGGTTGTCATCGTTCAGGCCGAAGCCCATCAACGCCACGGGGACCTCGAGAACCTTGCCGAACGTCGCCACGATCGGGATCGAGCCGCCTTCGCGCACCCGCACCGGGCGCTTGCCCCAGGTCGCCTCGAGGGCGGTGATCGCCGCCTCGACCAGGGGACCGGCGGTGTCGATCAGCACCGGGCTGGCGCCGTGGAGGTACTGCACGTCCACCCGGACGCCCGGAGGGGCGACTTTGTGAACGTATTCGGTGAAGAGGCGGGCGATCTTCGCCGGCTCCTGGTCGGGGACCAGGCGCATCGAGACCTTGGCACCGGCCCAGCAGGGCAGCACGGTCTTGGCACCGGCGCCCTGGTAGCCGCCGAAGATGCCGTTGACGTCGCAGGTGGGCCGGGCCCACACCCGCTCGAGGGTGGTGTAGCCCTCCTCGCCGAAGGTGCGGTCGATGCCGAGGCCGGCGCAGTACTCCGCCTCGTCATAGGGCAGGCGGGCGAACTCCGCTCGCTCCCACTCTTCGAGGGGGCGCACGTCGTCGTAGAAGCCGTCGATGTTGATGTGGCCGTTGCCGGGGTCGCGCAGGCGGGAAATGATCGTCGCCAGGGCGTTGGCCGGGTTGGCCACGCCGCCGCCGAAGGTGCCGGAGTGCAGGTCGCGGTTGGGGCCGGTGACCTTGAGCTCCATGTAGCAGAGGCCCTTCAAGCCATAGAGCAGGGAGGGCTGGCCGGGGCCGTACATCGAGCTGTCGGAGACCACCACCATGTCGCAGGCGAGGCGACGGCCGGCGTCCTCGCGCACGAACTTCTCGATCGCTTCACCGCCCGACTCCTCCTCCCCTTCGATCAGGAACTTGACGTTGACCGGCAGGCTGCCCCGCTCGGCGAGCGTGGCGGCCACGGCCTTGACGTGGGCGAAGGACTGGCCCTTGTCGTCGGTGGCACCGCGGGCGACCAGCAGATCGCCCTCGATGGTCGGCTCGAAGGGGGGGTTGCGCCACAGCTCGAGGGGGTCGGCCGGCTGGACGTCGTAATGACCATAGAACAGCAGGGTGGGCTTGCCCGGAGCACCCAGCCACTCGGCATAGACCAGGGGGTAGCCGTCGGTCTCGAGGATCTCCACCGTCAAGCCCGCGGCCCGCATCTTCCCGGCCAGGAAGTCGGCGCAGCGCAGGACGTCGCTGCGGTAGGCCGGGTCGGTCGAGATCGAAGGGATCCGGATGTAGTCCTTGAGCTCTTCGAGATAGGAGCCCTTCTCTCGCTCGATGCGCTGGAGCACGTCCGCCGTCACCGCTGACATTCGCCCACCTCCTTGGGGAGATTCCTCCGTTGCCGGGAGTCTAGCAGGGTGTGAAAGGATCCCGCGGCGGCTCGGGTCACTGACTCGGGCTGCCGAACCGGAAGGACCGATCGCGTATGACTCCCCCTTGGCTCCCCTCCCGGCGCCGCTGGCTGGCTGCCGTCAGTCTGGTCGGCTCGCTCGGAACCCTCCTCGTTACCGGCCAGGCCCGAGGCCAGACTCCACCGCACTCGATCTCGCTCGAGGAGGCGCTCACGCGGGCCCTCGAGACCAACCCCGTGCTCGGCCAGGCCGCGGCCGGGGTGGCCCGCGCCGAGGCCGAGAAGCGCCTGGCCTTCTCGGCCGTGATGCCGCGTCTCTCCCTCGAAGGGCGCACCAGCCTGAACAGCGAGGAAGTGGCCTTCGGCGAGGGCGAGAACCGCCGCACCATTCTGACCGACACCGACTGGACGGCCCGCCTGGTGCTCTCCCAGCCGGTCTTCGCCGGCTTCCGGGACGTCTACACCTACCGCCAGACCAAGCTCGACGTGGCGGGCGCCGGCGAGACGGCCCGCGGCACGAGGGAGGCCCTGCTCTTCGAGGTCGCCGCCAGCTACTGGAGCGCCCTCGAGGCCGAGGAGCTCGCCGCCGTCGAGCGCCAGAACCGCGAGCTGGCCCTCAAACGGCTCGAGCTGGCGAAGAGCTTCGTAGCCGCCGGCGAGGCCACCCGCCTCGACGAGCTGCGGGCCGAAAGCGCCGTGAAGGCCGCCGAGCGCCGCATCGTCGAGGCCGAGCAAGGGCGCATCGAGGCGATCTCCCGCCTGCGCGTGGCGACCGGCCTCGAAGGCGACCTCGACGTGGTCGAGCCCCGCTCGGCGCTGCCGCCGCTACCGGCCGAGGCCGAGCTGCTGCGCTCGGCCCTCGACGGCAGCCCCGAGGTACGCCGGGCGCAGCTGGCCCTCGAGAGCGCCGGTTACGAGGTCAAGAAGGCCCGCGGCACCTACCTGCCCATCGTCCGCCTCGAGGCCGCGGCCATCGAGCAGAAGTCGCAGTTCCCTTCCGATAGCTACCAGCAGGTCTCCCTCGAAGCCTCGATCCCCCTCTTCGAGAGCGGCGAGACCCGCGCCCGGCTGGCCATCGCCCGGGAGCGCGAGCGCCAGGCGCGGCTGATGCTCGAGGACGCCCAGCGCCGCGTGCGCGAGCAGCTCGCGATCCGCCGCGCCGGCCTCGGCACGGCCGTCCAGGCCCGGGAGCTCGCCCGCCAGCAGCTCGCCGTGGCCGAGGCCGAGCACGAGCAGGTGCTCGCCCTCTACCAGGCCCAGGAGGCCACCTCTCTCGACCTCGACGCCGCCGAGCTGGGCCTCGCCGCCGCACGGCGGGACGTGGTCTCCGCGGGCATCCGCGTCACCTTGGCCGAGCTCGCCCTGCGCTGGGCGGCCAGCCAGCTCGCCCCCTCTCTGTTGCCGGGAGCCTCTCCCCAGCCATGAAGACATGCACCGTCCTTCTCGCCCTGATCGTCTCCGCCGGGCTCATCGCTTGTGGC
Organism: Thermoanaerobaculia bacterium; assembly: GCA_036274895.1. Classification (GTDB taxonomy): domain Bacteria; phylum Acidobacteriota; class Thermoanaerobaculia; order Multivoradales; family SZUA-115; genus CALMKX01. Next base: position 137,562 of record DASUEU010000039.1, read on the forward strand.
GGCAGCCCTCCACAACCCGCTCCGGCCAACCCCACCACCGAGCCGGCGCCGCCGCCCCCCCTGCCCGAGGACGTGGCCGCCCTCGCCGCCGGGCTGGCCCGGCCCGAGGCTTCTGCCACCGCGCCGACGCCGGCCGCGGCCCTGTCCGAGATCACCGGCGAGTTGGTCTCCCCCCTGGTCTCCCAGCTGGTCGCCAAGCAGGCGGGGGGCCGGGTGGCCGCCGTGCTGGTCGACGCCGGGGACCGTGTTGCGGCCGGCCAGCCCCTACTCCGGCTCGAGACCGACTACCGCGAGCTGGAGGTGGCACGGGCCCGCGCCGAGCTGAGCCGCGTGCGCACGGCTCGCGACGAGGCCGAGCGGGAGCTCGCCCGCAAACGGGAGCTGCTGGCCAAGGGCTCGATCCCCCAGGCCCTCCATGACCGCACCCTGGCCGCCCGGGACGAGGCAGCCGCCGGCGTCGAGGCCGCCGAAGCGGCCCTGGCCCTGGCCGAGCATCGCTTGGCGGACGCCACCCTCCTCGCCCCCTTCGCCGGGGCGATCGCCGAGCGCCGGGCAGACGTCGGCGAGTTCCTGGGCGAGGGTTCGGTGGCCTTCGTGCTGGTGCAGCTCTCGCCGCTGCGCCTGCGCTTCGAGCTGCCGGAGCGGGAGCTGGGTAGGGTGCGCCGGGGCCAGCAGGTCGAGGCCCGGATGGACGCCTTCCCGGGCGAGGTCTTCCGCGGCCGGGTGAGAACCGTGGGCGCCACCGTCGACCCCGAGAGCCGTACCTTCACCGTCGAAGCGGAGCTCGACAACCGCGACGGGCGCCTCAAGCCCGGCCTGTTCGCCCGGGTGACGCTGCCCGGCGGGGGGCCGGATGCATAAGCTCGCCGCCCTCTGCGTCCGCCGGCCGGTCTTCGCCTCGGTGCTGATCCTGTCGCTGGTGGTGGTCGGCACCTTCTCGGCCTTCCAGCTGGGAGTGGACCGCTTCCCCAAGGTCGAGCTGCCCTTCGTCACCATCACCACCGTGCTGGTCGGCGCCGCGCCCGAGGAGATCGAGACCGAGGTCACCGACAAGCTCGAGGAGGCGGTCAACACCATCAGCGGCATCGACGAGCTGTTCTCCTCCTCGTCCGAAGGTGTCTCGGTGGTGGGTCTGACCTTCGAGCTGGACAAGGACCTCGACGTCGCCGCCCAGGAGGTGCGCGATCGGGTCAACTCCGTGCTCGGTGACCTGCCGCGAGAGACCGAGCCGCCGCTGATCGAGAAGGTGGACCCGGACGCGGTGCCGGTGGTCGCCGTCGCCCTCTCCGGGCCGGTGGCCGTGCGCGAGCTCACCGAGCTGGCGGACAAGACCCTGCGCCGCCAGCTCGAGACCGTCGCCGGTGTGGGCCAGATCCGCATCCTGGGCGGCCGCGAGCGCCAGATCAACGTGGTGCTGGACCGCGCCCGCCTGGCCGCCGTGCGGCTGACGCCCGCCGAGGTGATGGCCTCCCTCGCCAGCCAGAACGTGCAGATCCCCGGGGGTCGGGTCGAGCAGGGAGTGCGGGATCTTTCGCTGCGCACCTACGGCCGGGTGGAGAGGCCCGAGGAGCTGGAGCAGCTGCCGCTCGCGCTGCGCGCCGGCACCACCGTGCGCCTGGCCGACGTGGCGCGGGTGGAGGACGGCGCCGCCGAGGCCCTCACCTTCGCCGCGGTCAACGGCCAGCCGGCGGTGGTGCTCGAGGTGCGCAAGCAGTCGGGCACCAACACCGTCACCGTGGTGCGCCGGGTCCAGGAGCGCCTCGAGACCTTGAAGGCCCAGCTGCCGCCAGGCTGCAAGCTCGAGGTGGTGCGGGACCAGTCCGAGTACATCACGGCCGCCGTGCGCTCGGTGCGGGCCCACCTGATCGAGGGCTCGCTGTTCGCCGCGGCGATCGTCTGGCTCTTCCTGCGCCGGGTGCGCCCCACCCTGATCGCCGCCATCGCCATCCCCAGCTCCTTGATCGCCACCTTCGGCGCCATGGCCTACATGGGCTTTTCGCTCAACGTCATCACCCTGCTGGCCTTGACCCTGTCGGTGGGCATCGTCATCGACGACGCGGTGGTGGTGCTCGAGAACATCTTCCGCTTCGTCGAGGAGAAGGGCCTCGGCCCTTTCGAGGCGGCGGTCGAAGGCACCAAGGAGGTCGGCCTCGCCGTCTCGGCCACCACCCTGTCGCTGATCGCCGTCTTCCTGCCGGTGGCCTTCATGGGCGGCATCGTCGGCCGCTTCATGAACTCCTTCGGCGTGACGATGGCCTTCGCCATCGCCGTCTCTCTGCTGGTCAGCTTCACCTTGACCCCGATGATGGCCGCCCGCTGGCTGAGGCCCAAGGACACCGTCACGGAAGGAGCCGAAGGCAGCCGGCAGCGCGGCCTCTACGGCGCCGTGGAGCGTGGCTACGTCATCCTGCTCGACTGGTGCATGGCCCACCGCCCGGTGGTGGTGCTGGTGATGCTGGGGGTGTTCGCCAGCACCGTGCCCCTCTTCCAGGTGGTCAACAAGAACTTCCTGCCCACCGACGACGAGTCGCAGTTCGAGGTGACGGTGCGCGCCCCCGAAGGCGCCAGCGTCGCCGGCACCTCGCAGCTGCTCGAGTCGATCAGCCGGCGCATCCGCGAGGTCCCCGGGGTCGCCACCACCCTCATCACCCAGGGCGGCGACCCCAACCGCACCCCCAACCTGGGGGTGATCTACGTCAAGCTCACCCCCACCGAGGAGCGGCAGCTCGACCAGCTGGCGGTGATGGAGCGGGTGAGGAGGGAGGTGCTGCCGGCCTACGCGGCCCTCGACCTGCGCACCCTGGTGGCGCCGGTGTCGGCGATCGGCGCCGGCAGCGAGGCCGAGGTGCAGTTCTGGCTCGGCGGGCCCGACCTCGACCGCCTTGAGGAGTACTCCGAGCGGCTGATGGCCGACCTGCGCACCCTGCCCGGGGTGGTCGACGTGGACAGCAACCTGGTGGTGGGCAAGCCTGAGCTGGGGGTGCGCATCGACCGCGAGAAGGCGGCGGACCTGGGTGTCTCCGTGCGCGACATCGCCGCCACCTTGAACGTCCTGGTGGCTGGCCTCGCCGCCACCGACTACTACGAGCACGGCGAGGCCTACGAGGTGCACGTGCGGGCCGCGCCGGAGGACCGCCGCGACGCCGCCGGCATCCTCGCCACCGAGGTGCCCTCGGCCACCCTGGGCACGGTACGCCTGGCCGACGTGGTGACGATCGAGGAGGGCACCGGGCCGGCGGTGGTCAACCGCATCAACCGCCGGCGGCAAGTGCTGATCGGTGCCAACCTCGAGCGGGGTTACTCGGCGCAGACGGTGATCGACCGCCTGCAGGCCGGCGCCCAGGCCCTCGAGATGCCGCCGGCCTACAGCTACGGCCTGACCGGCAAGTCCCGCGAGCAGGGCAAGGCGGCGAGCAACTTCCTGCTCGCCTTTCTGCTCTCCTTCGCCTTCATGTACCTGATCTTGGCGGCGCAGTTCGAGAGCTGGGTGCACCCGATCACCATCCTGCTCGCCCTGCCGCTGACCGTGCCTTTCGCCCTGCTGTCGATCGTGCTGCTGGACCAGTCGCTCAACATCTTCTCGTCGCTGGGCGTGCTGGTGCTCTTCGGCATCGTCAAGAAGAACGGCATCCTGCAGATCGACCACACCAACCAGCTGCGCTCGGCGGGAATGCCGCGCTCGGAGGCGATCCGGGTCGCCAACCGCGACCGCTTGCGGCCGATCCTGATGACCACCTTCGCCTTCGTCGCCGGCATGGTGCCGCTGGTGGTCTCCTCCGGCACCGGCTCGGGCACCAACCGGGCCATCGGCACGGTGATCCTGGGCGGCCAGCTCCTCGCCCTGCTGCTGACCTTGGTGGCGACCCCGGTGGCTTACAGCTACTTCGATGACCTGGCGAACCTGAAGCTCTTCTCGCGGCTGCTGCGCCGTCACGATCGCGAAGTCATCGGCACCTGAGGGCCACGGCCGCGCCGTTTGTAGGCCGCGGGGTCGATGCCGTAGGCGGCGAGCTTGGCGTGGAGGTTCTTGAAGTCGAGGCCGGCCGTCCTCGCCGCCTGGCTGATGTTGCCTCCGGCCGCCTCGAGGGCGCGGCGCAGAAAGTCGCGCTCGAAGTCTTCCACCACCCGCTGCTTGGCGGCCTTGAAGTCGAGCCCGTCCGGAGCCGCCGAGGCGAGGGCCGGGCGGGCGCGCAGGGGCTCGGGCAGGTCCTCGATCTCGATCTGGGCCCCCCGGGCCACCAGCAAGGCCCGCTGCAGGGCGTTTTGCAGCTCGCGCAGGTTGCCGGGGAAGTCGTGGGCGAGCAAAGCCGCCTCGGCCGCACGGGACAGGGCCTTCTCGGGCCGACCCAGCTGCTCGGCGGCGCGCGCGAGGAAGTGCCGGGCGAGCAGGGGGACGTCGCCTCGCCGCTCGCGCAGGGGCGGCAAGGTGACGTCCACCACGTTGAGCCGGTAGTAGAGATCCTCCCGCAGCTTGCCCTCGGCCACCAGGGCGTCCAGGCGCCGGTGCGTGGCCGCCACCACGCGGGCGTCACTGCGGCGCAGCGCCGTGCTGCCCACGCGGGCGTACTCGCGGGTCTCGAGCACCCGCAGCAGGCGCACCTGGAGGGCCGGCGGCATCTCCCCCACCTCGTCGAGAAAGATGGTGCCGCCGTCGGCCCGCTCGAACCAGCCGGCGTGGTCGCGCACGGCGCCGGTGAAGGCTCCCCGGACGTAGCCGAAGAGCTCGGCCTCGAGCAGGTTCTCGGGCAGGGCGCCGCAGTTGATCGCCACGAAGGGCCCGCCGCGCCGCCGGCTGTTGGCGTGGAGGGCGCGGGCCACCAGCTCCTTGCCGGTGCCGGTCTCTCCCTGGATCAGCACCGTCACCTGAGTGTCCGCCACCTGGGCCACCCGCTCGAGCACGGCCAAGAGCTGGGGCTCCTGGCCCAAGATGGCCTCGAAGCGGTAGCGCTGCCGCAGATCCTCGGCCAGCCGTTCGACCTGCTGGGAGAGCCGCCGGCGCTCCAGGGCGTGGTGGGCGGCGAGCGAGATCAGCTCCGAGAAGCTCGCAGCGAGCTCCAGCTGCTCGGGGCCGAAGGCGGCCGGCCGCCGCCGGTGGTCGAGGTAGACCACGCCGAAGACCTCGCCCTCGTGGCGCAGGGGCAGGCAGAGCACCGACAGGATGCCCAGGCGCAGCACGCTCTGCCGTGCACCCACCGCCGGGTCCGCCAGGGCGTTGTCGACGGCGACCGGCTGGCCGCTCGCCCGCACCCGCTCGAGGATGCCGCGGCTGACCTCCAGCTCGGGGCGCGCGAGGTCGGCGCGCTCGAGCTTGCGGGCCTGCTCGAAGATCACTTCGCCGTGGGTGTCGAACAGCAGGATCATCCCCCGCTCGGCACCGCACAGCTCGATCACCCCGTCCAGGGCCAACGCCAGGGCCCGGTCGAGGTCGCCCTCGGCCAGGACTCGCTTGCCGAGATCGAGGAGGCGGTCGAGCATGGGATGAGGTTGCCTCGCAACGGAGGATAGGGGAACACCCTCCCATCGTCCAGGGCTCGGTTGGTGTATCCTCGCTCTCCCCGCTCTCCCCGCTCTCCCCGCGCAGGCTCAGATCGTCCGAAGGAACCGAGATGATGTCACCCCTGCGCCCCGCACCCCGGCACCCCGTCCAGGCCCCTCACGTCCGCGCCGCCGTCGCCCAGGTCGTGCAACGCAGTCCGCTGCCGGCCCGCCCGAAGCTGGCTCCCCACGTCCAGGCCGCCCAGTCCCGGGCCATGCAACCGAGGACCGCGCCCGCCGCTCGGACCGCCCCGGCGGCGCTTCCCCACCGGCCAGCGTCGCACCAGCCGGGCTCGACCGTTCAGCCCTTCGGCAACCTCGATCCCCTGGCGGCTTTCATGATCGGGACCCTGCTGTTCATGGGGCTGCTCTACGTCCTCTACCGCATCGTCAACGGCGGCCAGGTGCCCCTGCGGGCGTTGGGCGACGCCGAGATCGGCGCCGGTTCGGCCGCGCCCATGGGGGAGGCTTGCACCGTCTGCCTGGCGGCCTTTCAACGCGGCGACGACGTCGTCGAGCTGCCCTGCAAGCACCGCTTCCACCGTGCCTGCATCCTCGAATGGGCCAAGAGGAAGAGCGTCTGCCCGAACTGCCGCGAGAGCTTCGGTTCCTTCTTCTCGGGGCCCCGGCGCGACCCTGACGACGACCCGGACGCGGAAGATCGGCGCGCGATGATCGCTGCGCGAGTGATGCTCCACAACGTCTGAGGTCCAGCCGAGGCCCGGCTGGGGTGACGGCACCCGAGTTGGGGTGCTGGCACCCGAGGTCTCGACCGGCCGGCCGGCCGGCCACGGGTTCGCCTTCCTTCCGTAACTCCATTCACGTCAACGAGTTGGTGGGCTTCATGAGGCTGCCTGGCGCCGCTTCGCCACCGGGCACCGGCGTTGCGCTTGGTGCTCGGAGCCGGAATGGACCGGCACCAAGTGGAGAGCCCTCACCATGTCCCTGCTCATCGATCGTCCCGTCCCATCCCACCCCCGTGTGCGCAACATGCGCCGACCTGGTCGTCTGTCGCAGTGCCCCTTGGCGCTGGGACTAGCGCTGCTCCTCAGCTTCGGAGTCACGGCCCGGCTGTCCGCGGACCACCGAGGCAGCTTCGGAAACCACGACATCACCAGCAGTGCCTACGCTCTCTTGGGCTCCTCCGGCGGAAGCCCAGACCTTCCGCGCGACATCGCGGACGTCGACGGTGACGGCCGCGCCGACTACTGCCGCTTCGTGACGAGGAACAAGCTGCGATGCTCGCTCGGCTCCCGTGCTGGGTTCAGCACCTTTCGAGACTCGCCCCGCATTGATCCGGGCCTCGCCGACATGCTGCAGACGTTTGCAGACGTCAACGCAGACGGCCGCGCCGACTACTGCCGCTTCGTAGGGGGTACTTCCCCATACCTCAAGTGTACCGTCGCCTATCCGACAGGCCAGTTCCTCGACATCCGTGAGTACAGTCATGGGCTCGACCCCGGCTACGCGGAGATGCCCCGCTTCATGGCTGATGTCAATGGTGACGGAGGCGCCGACTACTGCCGGTTTGTGGGCGCTGATGACCAGCGCTTCCTCTCATGTGCCTTGGCCAAGCGATCCACGATCTGGTGGGCAGGTACCTTTGGCGACTACGACGTCAACAGTGCACCCGGCTTCAGCGGGCTGGATCCCGGCTATGCGGACATGCCCACTTTCATGGCCGATGTCACTGCCGATGGGCGTGCCGACTACTGTCGCTTCGTTGGCGAGGACAACGCTCGCTTTCTTTCCTGTGCCGTGGCAAGACCTGCTGCCGGCTTCGGAAACCACGACGTCATCAGTGCCGCGGGCTTCGATGGCCTGGACCCTGGTCGTGGAGACATGCCACGCTTCATGGCCGATGCCAACGGAGACGGACGTGCCGACTACTGCCGCTTCGTTGGTGAGGATCCGAGGACCTACTTCTCGTGCGCCCTTGCGACCCAGTCGGGCCGCTTCGGCAACTACGACCTCAACAGCAAGGCCGGAAGCCGCAGCTTCGATCCCGGCACGGCCGATTGGCCGCGGTTGATGGTCGACGCGGATGGCGACAGCCGCTCCGACTATTGCCGGTTCGTCTACAAGAAGCACTGGATCTTCTCTGGTCAAGTGCTGTCGTGTGCCCGTGCACTGCCACCGCGCCGGCCAGCTGATGTCCCTGACTTCTCGGGCGTCATCGAGTCGGAAAAGATCGACAACATCGCGGGAGTGCGACGAGTGCTAGCGATCCTGTGGGATCCGCACCGCCCCGGCCACCCAGCTCCTCCAGTCAGCGAGATCGACCACTTACTCTTCGGCGCCGACCCCAGCGTCCGTGACTGGTACCGCGAGAACTCGGGCGGCAAGATCAAGCTGGTCCGCGAGCGGGTACTCGGCTGGTACGACGCGGACAAGCCCGCCGATCACTACTGGGACAACGCAGATCATAACGGGACCTATGGCGATGGCTGGACCGACGGTCACGTGGAGAAGTGGGCCGAAGCGATTCGCAGGGCCGATGCTGACTTCGACTTCGCGGCGTACGACCTCAACGACAACAAAGAGCTCGAAGTCGATGAGCTGGGAGTTCTGATCGTCATCCCGCAGGATGGCCCGTTCGGGACCGTACGCGGGACCGCCGGCAGACAGGTGCCTCCAGAACCGCTCGTGGTGGATGGCGTCAAAGTACCCATGATCGCCGAGTGGTACACCGGGGACCCTGCAAACCTGGGTGCGCCCGCCCACGAGCTGTCCCATCTCTTCATTGGGACTCCAGACCTCTACATGGAAGGACGGGCGTGGCCGTTCGCGGCTCACACCTACTCCATCATGGACAGCAGCTACACGACCACTCACTTCGATCCATTCGTCAAACTCAAGGCCGGTTGGCTGAACTACACCGTGGTAACGCCTGCTCTCGCGAGTGGAGGCTGCTGCGCCTTCCGCCTGAGAGACGTCCAGACAACGCGCGATGCGATCATCCTCTACGACCCGGATCGTGGCCCGGGTGAGTACTTCGTCCTCGAGAATCGATGGCGCGGGAGCTCGTACGACACCGGACGCAGCATGCGCGGTGAGGGCATCCCCATGGATGGCCTGGCAGTCTGGCACATCATCGAGGACCCGGGCCTTCTGCCGCTGTCAAACCCACCGATCGGTGCAGAAGGGGAGTGGGGGCGGCGCGGGATCCGCCTGGTGAGGGCCAACGGCGGCGTCCCCGAGGATGATGACCAGGCTCTCTTCGATGACGAGGGGATGCTTCTCGGAGACGACACCTCTCCCGCCAGCTTGCGGTGGATCGATGGCTCACGAACGGGCTTCGAGATCGAAGTGCTATCGGCTGCGGGTCCAACGATGGAAATCGCAGTCCGCGTACCCTGGTGACGAACGAGGTGACGGGCGGCAGAGGCCAATGTGAGCTCTGCCGCCCCCTCCTCACTGATACGTCACCACCAACCGAGGCTGATTCGGGCCAAAGGATGCCTCCCCGGAGTAGAAGCCGACGTAGTCATCGCCGCGGTCGTCGTTGTCGTCGAGGGTGAAGGCGATGCGGACCTGGGTGCGGCCGGTCTTGTTGACGGCCGCCACGCCCGCGGCGTTCAAGGTGCACTGGGAGATCTGGCCGCTGGCCGTGACCGGGCTCAGGGTGCACGCGGCGAGGGCCGAAGCCGCGGCCTGGAAGTCACCGATCTCGAGCGCCGGGTTGCCCCCGAAGGCACCGCTCACCACGTCCGCTCTGAGGCTGCCGTGAGTATCGAACGGGTTGGTGCCCGCCAGCGCGCCGCGAACCAGCTCCAGCGTCACGTCTTGCACGGTGGCACCGTCCGGGATCGCCGACGTGTCGAAGGAGAGAATACCTTTCCATTGGCGGTCGCTCTTGTCGTCACCGGCGCGCACGGCGAACCCCACCGATTCCGTGGCAGCGAGCGCGCCGCCCTCGTTCGAGGTCTCGCTCGACTCTCGCACCCAGCCGTCCTCGGCAGCGATCGAAGTCAGCGTCAGCGTCACCGGATCGTTGTTGCAGCCCGCAGTATCGAAGGTGAGACAGGTGGCCGCGCAGCCCAGAGTGCCGCCGTTCCAGCCCTGGCTCTGACAGGTCTGGCCGCCCAGGTTGCCGCCGTCGCAGACCTCGGGCGGATCGATCACCCCGTTGCCGCAGCTGGGGCCGCTGGCCGAGAAATCAACGATGGCGAAGCCGATGTTCTCGCGCTGCGGCTCCGTGGAGGAGCCCGGAAAGAAATGGCGGCTGTCCGTCCAGGCGAGGTAAGCCTTGCCCGCCACCACGTCGAGGCCGAGGTACTCGCCGTACTGCAGGGCACCGATGTTGGGGTTGTCGGCGTAGCTCTCGTTCGACCAGGAGATCCCGCTGTTGTTGAACTCGGGGGAGGGCTGCGTCACCTGGACGTTGGGCTCGAAGCTGACCCCGCAGTCGGTCGAGCGGGCGACGAACACGTCGACCTGCTGGTTTTCGGTGTCGTGGCGCGCGTCGTACCAGGCCACGAAGACGTGGCCGGTGGCGGCGTCCACCTGGGCGAAGGGGTGGAACTGCGCTCTGCCGGTGACGCCGGCATCGTTCACCCGCACGGGGGCGGACCAGCTGGTGCCGCCGTTGGTCGAGCGGATGAGCCAGACGTCGTTGTCATTGACGTTGCCGCCGGCCGGATAGTCGCCGAGGGTGACGTAGAGGTTGCCGTCACAGGCCCCTCCCGAGTTGTCCACGGCAATGGCGCCCAGGGGGAAGATGCAGCGGCTGTCCATCGCCGCCGGGCAGTTGGCCCCGGAGAAGCCGACCAGGTTCGAGTCGTGTACCAGAACCGCGGCCGACCAGCTCGCACCGCCGTTGGTCGAGCGAGTGGCGTAGGTCTTCTCGTCCGAGCAGGTGCTCTGGCCGCAGGACATGGAGTCGAAGATCAGGTGCAGCGTGCCATTGTCCTCGACCGCCATCTCACAGCCCAGATCCTCCGAGTTGCCGGCGGCGGCGGGAACGTCCACCTCGGTCCAGCTGGCGCCGTTGTTGCTCGAGTAGGCCATCTTGGTGTTGTTGTTGCGGTGCCAGCAGGTGTAGTGACGGCCGTAGAACGGGCTCGTGGGGTGAGTGTCCACGGCGTAGAAGTTCTTGTCCTCGATCACATTGCGCAGCTCCCAGCTGTTCTTGATCACGCCCTGGCCGTTCCAGCTGGCGCCGCCGTCGGTCGAACGGGCCACCACCATCGCGGTGGTGACGCCGAGGCCCTCCGAACAGATCAACATGTAGTTGAGGAAAACCTCGTTGGCGTCGTTCCAGGAAAGGGCCGGATCCGAGCCCCAGATGTAGCCGAGCGTACAGACGAGGCCGAAGCCGCTGTCCGTGGGAGGGCAGGTGTAGCCCCAGGTGGCGCCCCCGTCGTTTGAGAAGTAGACGGCGAGAATACCCTCCTCGCAGCTGCCGCCCATGGTGTCCGTGCTGTTGGCGGCGGCCACGATCTGGTTGGGGTTGTTCGGGTTCACCGCCACCTGGACCTCGCCCTGGAACCAGAGGGGGGCCGGGTTGGAGGTCGAGGCCAGGTTGTGGTTGGCGCCGACCGAGGCGCGCAGCCCGAGCTCGACCTCACTGCCGGTGTCAGCCGGCCAGCCCGAGAGCGCAGCCTCGACCCGCGCGTCGCCGTAAAGGCGGCGCGCTTGCTCGGGGTGGAGCTGAATCCACCGTGCGTGCAGCTCGTGGACGAACCCCGGGATCATGATCTCGTAGCGCCGGGCCTGCTGGTCGATCTCGAGGACCTCGAGGGGCGAGATGGGCAGGGAGGTCAGCCAGCGATCTCGCGCCGCGGGGGACAGCCGCCCGCCCCGCAACGCCAGCAGGCGTGGGTCTTTCTGCAAGGCGTCGTAGAGGGGCCGGAGAATCGCTCGCCGCTCGGTCGGGCTGAGCGGCGCGGGGGAAGCGGGCTCGGCGGCGAGGGGACCGGTGCCGAAGGCGAGGACGGTGACCCCCATGAGCAGCAGCGCATGGCAGCGGCGGAGATGCGGCATGGCGAGCCTCCTCTTCGAGCGATTGTCTCTTCAGAAGTGGTCCCACCGCCGAGAAAGAGGACAGGCCCGCCCGCGTGCGGAAAGCTCCCGCGAGCTCAGGGAGAGATCTCGAGCCCTGCTCGATCCTCGATGCGCCCGCTCAAGCCCCAGCCGCCGAAGACCTCGGAGACCACCAGCACGAGGTCGTTGTCACCCTTCTCGAGGGGCAAGTAGAGGGCCTCCTGCCCGAGCTGGAGGAGGCCGTCCCGGCGGGGGAAGTTGAAGCTGTAGCTCTGATCCCCCGTGTAGAGGAGCCGTCCATTGAGGAAGACGCTCACCTCGTCGCTGGCGGCGAAGTCGAAGCGGCGCACACCGGCCTGGGCGGCCCGCAGGGTGATCGCGGCGGCTGTGGCCACGCGACCGGCCTTCGGAGGCAGCGTCACGTGGCGGGCGAGCACCACCTGGGCCGATGGCTCGGCGGCCACTGTGGCCCAGGCTTGCCGGGGCGGCAGGTCGGTGGGGATCGCGAGCACGGGCCCCTCGGCGGGTACGAAGGCCGGCGAGACCTTCCAGCGCTGGACCGCGCCGGCCAGGGGAACCTCGGGCTCCTGCTTGGCCTTCGCGAAGTCGAAGCCCACCACGCCGGGCTTGACCACGACGTTGGTGAAGCGCACCGGCGGCTCGGGCACGACCTCGCCGGGCGGCAAGAAACCGCGCAAGGCGAAATAGCCCGCCCGCGCCGGCCGCGCCAGCCGAGGCAGTAGCACTGGCTCGGCAGCATCGCCCAGGAAGAGGGCCGCGCGCTGGCCCTCGAGCACCAGCCGCACGTGCAGCCAGGTGTCCGGCGCCAGCTCCACGGCGGCCGTGCTCTCCGGCCCGTGGTAGAGCTGCCAGTTGCCCGCCCGCTGGTAGACCGGGTTGTACTGGAGGGAGTCCGGCAGACGCGTCTTGTGGGGGCGAAAGTAGATCTCCTCGTACTCGGAGTCGGACTCCATGCGGAACTGCAGGTAGGCGAAGGAGCGTCGCCCCGTGACCTTCATGTCGAATTCGATGGTGCCGTCCTCGAGGGCCACGTCCCGGCGATAGGCGAAGCCGGAGCGCAGGGCGAGGACGGCACGGCCTTCGGTGGTCTCGAGCTTGGCGCCCTCCCCCTTGAGCTCCCAGCCCGGGGCGGCGAGGTCGAATGCCTGGGGGTGAGCCGTGGCGGGCACGAGCAGCAGGATCGCGGTCGACAGCAGGTGAGTCCAGTTCCTTGGCATCAGGTCTCCTCGTCGCGGGGTCGCCGGAGCCAGGACCAACGGCCCCAATCCGCTCCGAGAGGAACGGCTGGGGCGAGGAGAGGTTTCAAGCCGGGGCCAGTGCGACCCCAGCCTCGCTCTCGGTCTTGCTACCATCGAGGCCGCTGCACCACCCGGTTCACAGGAGCCCTGACATGACAAAGAGCCGCTGCTTGCTGATCGCCTGCCTCACCCTCCTCCTCGCCTGCCCCACCTTCAGCCAGGACGCCCGCCTGGGGCGGGTGGAAATGGCGAACTCGGGTGCGCCGGCAGCGCAGGAGCCCTTCCTCGCCGGGCTCGCGGCCCTGCACAGCTTCTTCTATGACGAGGCGGCGGACCTCTTTCGCGAGGCCCAGCGGCGCGATCCGGGCTTCGCCCTCGCCTACTGGGGCGAGGCGATGACCCACAACCACCCGATCTGGCAGGAGGTGGAGCTCGAGGCGGGCCGGGAGGCCCTGGCCAAGCTCGCCCCCACCGCCGCCGAACGCTCCGCCAAGGCCCCCACCGAGCGCGAGAAGCTCTACCTGGCGGCGACTGAGGCCCTCTTCGGCGAGGGGGAGAAGGACGCGCGGGACGAGGCCTACCGGGCGGCGATGGAGCGGATCTGGCGCGGCTTCCCGGGCGACCGCGAGGCCGCCGCCTTCTACGCCCTGGCCCTGCAGGGACTCCAGCGCCCGGGGAAGATGGACTTCCGCCGCCAGATGGAGTCCGCGGCGATCCTGGAGCCGGTCTTCGCCGCCAACCCCCTCCATCCAGGCGCCGCCCACTACCTGATCCACGCCTACGACGACCCCACCCACGCCCCCTTGGGCCTGCGGGCGGCGCGGGTCTACGCCGAGATCGCCCCGGCCGCCCACCACGCCCTGCACATGCCCTCGCACATCTTCGTCCAGCTCGGCATGTGGCCCGAGGCGGCGGCCTCGAACCGCGCCGCCTACGACGCCTCGGTGGCCTGGGTGGCCCGGCGCGGCCACTCCCTCGCCAAGCGGGACTTCCACAGCCTGACCTGGCTGCACTACACCCTGCTCCAACTCGGCCGCCGCCAGGAAGCGGCCGCCCTCTTCGAGGTTGCCAAGGAGGCCGCCGGCCAGGCACGGGCCGACCAGGCCCTCATCGCCATGGGCGTGCGCCACGCGGTGGAGACCGGCGAGTCGCTGCTGAGCGAGATCTCGCCCTCACTGGCGGAGGAGGGAGGGGGCCATGCCGCCTGTGCGACCCCGGCCGGGGGCTATCGGGACCCCAGCCAGGGCGCTGCCTTCGCCCGGGGCCTGCTAGCGGTCCGGGACGGCCGACGCGAAGCGGCCGAGGCCGCCCGCGCCGAGCTCGAGGTCGCGGCGGCGGGCGCCGACGGCCAGACGGCGAAGCTTCTCCAGGTCCTGGAGCGTGAGCTCGCGGGTCTGATCTCGCTCGCCGAGAAGCACACCGAGGAGGGCCTGGCCCGGCTCGCGGAAGCGGCCACCCTGGAGGCGAAGCTGGACTTTCCCTCCGGCCCGCCGGAGCCGGTCAAGCCGGCCCACGAGCTCTACGGGGAGGCGCTGCTCGCCGCCGGCCGCCCGGCCGAGGCCCGCCGGGAGCTGGAGCAGGCCCTCGCCCGCACCCCCGGCCGGCCGGCCGCCCTGCTCGCCCTGGCCCGGGCCGCTCACGCCGAGGGCGACACGGCCACCGCCCGCCGGCTCTACGCCCGCCTCGCCGAGATCTGGCGGGGCGCCGACGCCGGCCTGCCCGAGGTGGCCGAGGCCCGCGCCGGTGGCGCGGTGGGGGCGACGCAGGCGTCGCACTCCCCCTGATGGCTTCGAACTTCCCTCCCTCCGTCCGCCTGGTCGCCCTGCCCACCCAGGCCGGGCTGCGCCTCGACCAGTTCCTCGCCGAGGCCACCCGGCTCTCCCGCCGCCGGGCGCGCGTACTCGCCGGGGAGGGCCGCGTGCTGCGCGACGGCAAGGTGGCGCGTATCCTCTCCCGCGCCGTCGAAGCCGGCACGGTCGTGGACCTGGTCGGCATCGAGGAGGATCTCGGCGTGCCGGCGCGCCCCGAGCTGCCGCCGGTGGTGATCGTCCACGAGGATCCCTGGCTGGTGGTGGTCGACAAGCCCGCCGGGGTGCTCTCCCAACCCTCGGAGGAGCGGGCCTTAGGGGAGCTGGCGGCGGATGAGCGGCTGCTGCTCCACCTGGCCGTGCGGGAGGACCGGCCTCCCTTCCTGCGCCTGGTGCACCGGCTGGACCGGGCCACCAGCGGGCTGCTGCTCTTCGCCCGCTCGCCCGCCGCCACCGAGCCCCTGGCCCGGCTGTGGCGGGAGGGCAAAGTGGAGCGGCGCTACCTGGCGATGGTCGAAGGCCGGCCCGACTTCGAGACCCGGCTGGTCGAGGCGCCGATCGGGAGAGTGGCCGGGGGAGCCTGGCGCTTCGAGGTCTCGCCCACGGGCAAGCCGGCGGCGACCGAGGTGCGAGTGATCGAGGCGGGGGAGCGCTTCAGCCGCGTGGAGTGCCGCCTCCGCTCCGGGCGCACCCACCAGGTGCGGGTGCACCTGGCCCACCTGGGGCATCCGGTGGCCGGGGACCGCCTCTATGGCGCCCGCCAGCCGGGCCCTACCCGCCCCCTCCTCCACGCCGCCGAGCTCGCCCTGCCGCACCCCAAGGACGGCCGGCCGTTGCGGCTGGTGGCGCCGGTGCCGGCGGACTTCCAGGAGGGCGGCCACGGGGGGCCGCCCCTACGGCAAGAGGCGCAGGCCGAAGGATCTCGGTAGGGGCAGGCCCCCGTGCCTGCCCTCTTCGTGGCCTTCAGTCGTAGCGCACCACCGGCGCCTCCCAGATCGCTCCTTCGGGCGTCCGGCACCAGGCGCGGAAGGCCTCATCGAAGGCCGCGGGCGTGGTGCCCAGGGCCTCGCGCAGGGCACCCTCGGTGTCGAGGCCCCGCTGGAAGGCTGCCAGCAGCCGGTGGATGCCGCCCCGGCCCCAGCGCTTCTCGATGAAGTGCAGGGACCAGGCCGACTGGTCGTAGACCGCCAGCACCAGGCCGGCGTCGCTGCGCCGCACCAGGATCGGCTCGAGTAGGGGGAAGGCGATGCGGGTGCCCCGGCCCTCGTAGTCCGGCACGGGGTTGGCCACCTCCTGCACCGGCTCGACGTGCTGCGCCAGCCCCTCGTGGAACCAGGAGGGGGCGCGGTCCTCGGTGGCCCCGGCGATCAGAGCGTGGGCCATCTCGTGGCTGAAGATCGAGACGATCTCCGGGTGGAAGCTCGGCACGTCGGCGAAGGGCATGCGCACCTTGCCGTCGAACAGGCCGATGGCGAGGCCCCCTCCCGAGTAGAGCCGCATGAAGTCGCGGAAGGGGAAGAGGTGGACCTCGATCGGCCGCTTGGGCCGGTAGGGGATCCACCCCTGGAGCCGGATCAGCTCCGCCTCCAGCACCTCGAGCAGCCGCCCGACGTAGGGCACCTCCGTGCCCTCGGGGAAGCGCAGCCGGAAGTGGCGGCTCGCAACCGTGTGGAAGGAGGTGGCCAGCAGCTTCTCCATCTGGATGCGTGGGATCTCCGAGTAGAGGGGCGGCTCCGGCGACAGGGACTCGGCCCGCTGCATCACCTTGGCCGCCAGGTCGTACTCGTCCACCTCGAGCAGCAGGCGGGAGAGCTGGGCCAACACGTCCGGGTTTTTGCGCTGGTGGTTGACGTGGTGGCGGGCCAGCTCGATCAGGAAGCGGGTGGCCTCCTCGGTGCGACCGTTGCGCCGCAGGGCTTCCGCCCGCAGGTGCACGGCGCCCTCGGGGAGCTGGGCGGGGTGGGTGGCGAAGCCCTCGGTCAGGTCGAGGATCTCCCCCCAGCGCTGGTGGCGGCCGAGGGCCATGGCGGCGAGCTCGATCCTCTCGCGCAGCACCGGCTGCGCCACGCCCCCGGAGGAGCGCCCGGCCCGCGCCAGGGCCGGCAGATCGGCGAGCGCCCGTTCCTCCTGGCGCCGGCGGCGCACGGCGGCGCTTTCGAGCACGGTGGCGGCCGGCGCCAGGGCATGGGCCGCGGGCAGCGAGAGCTCCGCCTGCCCCTTGGCGAGCACCAGGCGCCGGCCGGCGAGGCGGGCCTCGAAGCCGGCCGGCAGGGCGAGCGGCGCGGTGCCCCGGCCGGGCACCTCGAGGGCCGGCTCGACGGGCGAGCCCAGGGAGGCGAGAGCCAGGGCGTTGCCTTCGCGCAGGAGGTGGACGTAGATCGGGTCGCCGACCAGGATCTCTCTTTCCAGGGGATCGAGCTCCCAGGCGGTCTCGAGCAGTTCGAGACCCCGCTCGGCGTCGCCGTCCACGGCCTGCCAGCGGGCGAGCAGGTAGTAGGCCCAGGCCTCGCGGCTGCCACGGGCGACGATGCCGTCGAGGATCTTGCGGGCGCGGTCCTCGAAGCCGAGCAGGAGCAGGGACTGGGTGGCCTCGAGGGCCAGGAGGTCGGTCTCGGCGGTGAGGTCGAGCGCCCGCTCCCAGGCCAGGGTGCCGTCGACCGCCCGGCCCGAGAGCAGGGCCAGCCGGCCGCGCAGCACCTCCTCGAGCAGCGAGGTCTGGTTGGCGCCCTCGGCCGCCAGCAGGTCGCCCGCCACCGTCCCTTTGCCGGCCTGGACCAGGCTCTGGGCTCGCCAGCGCCGGGCCAGCGCGGCGCCCCGGCCGCCCGGGGCCAGAACCGCGGCCTGGCGTTCGAGGTCGACCGGGTCGGCGCTCTGGGCCAGGGCTCGCTTCAGGGCCACCAGCGTGGCGCGCTCGTCGCCCGCCGGGGGCCGGCCGGCCGCCAGGATCTCCGGCTCGGCGCCGGCCCCACCGCCGAAGAGTCCGAGCAGGGCCGCCACCGCGCCGGTGGCCGCCAGGGTGCCCACGGCCACCAGCCCGAGAGCCCGGCGCGGGCGGCGGAAGGACGCCGCGGCGCCCAGGGCGCTCGCCAGGGCGAGACCCAACCCCAGCCGGGCCGCCCACTGGGCCGCCGGATGGAGAGCCGGTCGGGTGGGCCGGTCCGACTTCACCGGGGTCGTCCCGCCGGCCTCCGCCCCGGCGCCCCGCTCGAGGGTGTCCGCCCAGGAGGAGAGGGAGTGCAGGCGAAACGAGCCCTTCTCCTCACGCAGGTGGAGCACGAGGAGGTCGTCCACGCCGGAGGGGTGCTGGAGGTGGAAGGCGACGTCCGGTCCCTCCCCTTCGAGCCGGGTGGCGAGCTGCCACACGGCGCCCTGGGCGGGGCCGGCGGCCAGCTCGATCTCGGCGCGGGCCTCGGCAGGGGTCAGCTTGGCCAGCGGTGAGCCCGCGGCGAGCCGGTCGAGCCAGCCTTCCGGTCCCTCCGCGAGGTAGGTGAGGGCCAGCTCCGCGGCGGCCCGCTCCGGGGGGCCCAGGGGGGGCACGGCGGCCCCGGCCGGTACCAGCGCCAGGGCGAGCAACCAAACGCCCACGAGGGCGGGTGCACGGCGTGCGCCCCTACGGCAGACCACTTCCTTCACTTGAACACTCCCGGAACTTTCGGAACCATCGTATCTCACAGATCCTCAGACGTTTCCCGCCGCGGGTCGCCCTCACCCGCAGCCTGTTACAGTACCCCTCGCCACCGGAAACCCGCTCCCGTGAACACGCCCACCCCTTCTTCCTCGCCGGCCGTCACCGAGCGGCACCTCTCAGCCCGTACCGGCAAGCCCTCCCTGGGGGACCGCGTGCCGCCGAACGGCACCTCGGACCCGGAAGAGATCCTGAGCCTCTTCCTTGCCTGGGCCGAGGAGGCCGGCTTCGAGCTCTACCCCGCCCAGGAGGAAGCCCTCCTGGAGTTGATGGCGCAAAAGCACGTCATCCTCAACACCCCCACCGGCTCGGGCAAGTCCCTGGTGGCCCTGGGGCTCCACTTCAAAGCCCTCTGCGAGGGCAAGACCTCCTTCTACACCTCGCCGATCAAGGCCCTGGCGAGCGAGAAGTTCTTCTCCCTGTGCGACGACTTCGGCCCCGCCAACGTGGCGATGCTCACCGGTGACGCGGCGATCAATCCCCGCGCTCCGATCCGCTGCTGCACCGCCGAGGTGCTGGCCAACATGGTGCTGCGCGAGGGCAGTTGGCTCGACGCCCCCTACGTGGTGATGGACGAGTTCCACTACTACGCCGACGCCGAGCGCGGCTGGGCCTGGCAGGTGCCGCTGATCTCCCTGCCGCAGACCACCTTCCTGCTGATGTCGGCCACCCTGGGCAACCCGGCGCCGATCGCCGAGCGCGTGGCCCGGGACACCGGCCGAGAGGTGGCGATCGTCTCCTCGGACCACCGCCCGGTTCCCCTCGACTTCGAGTACCGCGAGACCCCCCTCCACGAGACCATCGACGAGCTGCTGGCGGCCGGCAAGGCGCCGATCTACGTGGTCAGCTTCACCCAGCGCGAGTGTGCCGAGCTGGCCCAGAACCTCACCAGCATGAAGATCGTCGGCCGCGAGGAGAAGGTGGCCATCGCCGAGGTGATCCGCGACTTCCGCTTCGACACTCCCTACGGCAAGGAGCTGCGGCGCTTCCTCTCCTTCGGCATCGGCGTGCACCACGCGGGCCTGCTGCCCAAGTACCGCCTGCTCGTCGAGCAGCTCTCTCAGAAAGGTTTTCTGCGAGTCATCTGCGGCACCGACACTCTGGGCGTTGGTGTCAACATCCCCCTGCGCACGGTGCTGTTCACCAAGCTGTGCAAGTTCGACGGCGAGAAGACCACCATCCTGTCGGTGCGGGACTTCAAGCAGATCGCCGGCCGCGCCGGCCGCAAGGGCTTCGACGACCAGGGCAGCGTGGTCTGCCAGGCTCCCGAGCACGTGATCGAGAACCTGCGCATCGACGCCAAGATGTCCGGCGGCGGCAAGAAGAACCTGGTCAAGAAGAAGCCGCCGGTCAAGGGCTTCGTGCCCTGGAACAAGGAGACCTTCGAGAAGCTGATTGAACGCGCGCCGGAGCAGCTGGTCTCCCGCTTCCGCATCACCCACGGCATGGTGATGGACCTGCTGCAACAGGACGCCGCCCACGACGACCCGAACGCCGACAACTTCCAGGCCCTGCGCGCCCTGATCGCGGGCAGCCACGAAAGCGACGAGCGCAAGAAGGAGCTGCTGCGCCAGGCGGCACAGCTGGTGCGCTCCCTCTACCGCGCCGGCCTGATCCGCATGGTGCGCGACACCCGGACCTCTTACCTGTGGGTGAGCGTGTCGGAAGACCTGCAGTGGGACTTCTCACCCTTCCACACCCTCTCGCTCTACCTGGTCGAGACCCTCGGCCTGCTCGATCGCGAGCAGCCGAGCTATGCCTTGGACGTGCTGTCGCTGGTCGAGTCGATCCTCGAAGATCCCTCGCCGGTGATGTTCAAGCAGCTCGATCGCGAGAAGGGGCGCAAGATCGCCGAGTGGAAGGCCGAGGGGATGGACTACGAGGAACGCATGGAACGGCTGGCCGACGTGACCTGGCCGAAGCCGAACGCCGAGTTCATCTACGACACTTTCGATCGCTTCCGGGACGTCCATCCCTGGGTGCGCCAGGAGAACATCCATCCCAAATCCGTCGGGCGGGAGCTTTACGAGGGCTACTGGAGCTTCAACGACTACGTGCGCTCCTTGAACCTCGAGCGGGGCGAGGGCGTGCTGCTGCGCTACCTCTCGCAGCTGTACAAGACCCTGATGCAAAACGTCCCCGAGCAGACCAAGAGCGAGGAGATGTTCGACATCCAGGGCTTCTTACGCGCTCTGATCGAGCACACCGACACCAGCTTGCTCGAGGAGTGGGAGAGCCTGCTCCATCCCGAGTGGCATTGGGAGCCCGAGACCGAGATCGAGCTGGACAAGGCCGAGCGGCGGTTCCTGGAGCTGCTCGCCGATCCCCGCGCCTTCGCCGCCCGGGTGCGCGCCGAGCTGCACCAGCTGGTGCGCTCGCTCGCCGCCGGGGACTTCGAGGAAGCGGCCCTGTGGGTGCGCCAACCCGAAGCCGAGGAGGAGCGCTGGACCCCCGAGCGCTTCGCGGCGGACCTCGCCCCCTTCTTCGAGGAGTACGGCGAGATGGTCTGGGGCGCCGAGGCCCGTCGCACCGACCGCACCCAGGTCCGCCCCACCGGCCCCCGTCTCTGGCAGGTCCGCCAGGTGCTCCTCGACCCCCAGGAAGACAACGTCTGGTACCTCGAAGGCCGCGTGGACTTGACCTCCGGCCGCGCCCCCGAGGGTCCGCTCGTCGAGCTGGTGAGGATCGGGCGGTAGCGGGGGAGAGTTCGGGATGAGAGGATCTCCCCAAGCCTGAGGGAGGCCAGGAACGCGATGACGGACGACCAGCTGGTCGACTTGCTGTCGAGCCTCGTGCAGCAACCGAGTGAGACAGAGTGGGTGGAACTCAAGCAGGACAACATCAATCCCGAGGAGATCGGCCGGAACATCTCTGCTCTCTCGAACTCGGCGATTCTCCACGATCAGGAGCGAGCGTTCATCGTCTGGGGAGTCGAGGACGGCGCTCATGCCGTCGTCGGCTCCAGCTTCAGACCGCGCCAAGCCAAGTTCCGAAGCCAGGGTTTGGAGAACTGGCTGACGACCCAGCTCGAGCCGCGTGTGCAGTTCTGGATTCACGAGTTCGAATACTCGGGACGGCGATGCGTGATCTTCGAGATCGAGCCAGCCATTTCTCGACCGGTCCGATTCAAGGGAAGGGAGTGGATCCGAGTAGGACCCCACACCAAACCGCTGGACGAGCACCCAGAAAAGGAGCGTGTCCTTTGGCGCCTCCTGTCTCGGGAGTCGTTCGAGTCGGCAGTGGCGAAGTCGCCCTTGACCATGGCGGAAGTGCTGCTGGAGCTGGACTACGAGCAGGTCTTCCGCATGACCGGTCAACCGGTTCCCGACCATGACGGTGCGATCGTGGAGCGGCTCTGCGCGGAGAAGCTCGTCAGGGGAGAAGGCTCGCGGTACGGCATTACGAACCTCGGGGCCGTCCTCTTCGCCCGTGACTTGCGGCAGTTCGACGCCCTCGCCCGCAAGGCGATTCGAGTCGTTTTCTACCAGGGCGGCGATCGCACTAGCACGCCAGACGAGCTGGCGGGCAAGCGGGGCTATGCAGTGGGCTTCCGGGGCATGGTGCAATACATCGTCACCCGTCTTCCCAAGAGCGAGGAGATCCGCAAGGCGCTCCGGGTCACCGTCCCCATGTTCCCGGAGCTGGCGATTCGAGAGCTGTTGGCTAATGCGCTCATCCACCAGGATTTTGCGGTCAGGGGCGCTGGTCCCGTTGTAGAGGTGTTCGCCGACCGAATGGAAATCACGAATCCCGGAGCACCCTTGATAGACGTAGAACGGTTCCTGGACATGCCACCACGGTCCCGGAACGAGAAGCTGGCACACCTGAGTCGGCGGCTCGGACTCTGTGAAGAGCGAGGGACCGGGATCGACAGGGTCTTGACGCAGATCGAGGCGTTCCAGCTCCCCGCCCCAGACTTCCAGGTTGCGGGAGACAACACCAGAGCGATCCTGTTTGCGCCCAGGGCCTTCGCCAAGATGACAAAGCAAGAGCGGGTTCGAGCGTGCTATCAGCACGCCGGGCTCCAGTGGGTCTGCAATGCCCCGATGACCAACGAGAGCCTCCGCAAGCGCCTCGGCATCGACGAGCGAAGCTATGCGACGGCCTCACGGGTGATATCGGACACCATCGAGGCTGGCCTCGTGAGGCCCTTCGATCCCACCAGCACCTCTCGCCGGCATGCCAAGTACGTCCCTTTCTGGGCCTGAGTCGGATTTGCTGCCTATGTTACCGGCTGGCTGTCAGCGACCCACCAAGGACCCATAAACACCTGCCGCATAAGGATTTAGCCAATGATCGTCTATGTCATTGGCGCCAGCGCCCCCCTCCTCCACACGGCCCACACCGCCACCCACAGCTAGTTGCACTTGTCCGCCGGCCGGCACTGGACCTTGCCCCAGTTGAGCTTGCAGCAGCCGGAGCGGCACTGGGCACCGCGAGAGCAGGCTTCGCCCAACGCTTTGAAGGGCTTGCACTTGTTCTCGCCGACGCTCAAGGTACCGGTGTCGCAGAAGCCGTTCGGGCAGTCCCGGTCGTCCTCGCAGACGCACTCGCCGTTGACCGCTCCCCACAGCTCGGCCGAGCACTTGCCCTCTCGGCATTCGGCGTTGAGGTTGCAGCTCTGCCCCATGCCCTTCGACCTCGGCGTGTAGCAAACCACGTTGCAGTGACCGGACTGGCACTTGTCCGACTGATCGCAGAGCTGCCCGTCGGCGATCTTCGCCCGGCACTCGTTGGTGCCGATGGTGGCGAAGCCCTTGAAGCAGAACTGGCCCGACGAGCAATCCTCGTCGCCATCGCAGACGCATTTGCCGTTGACCGTGCCCCACAGCTCGGAAGAGCACTTGCCCTCTTTGCACTCGGCGTTGACGTTGCAGCTCTGCCCCATGTTCTTAGAGTTCGGCGTGTAGCAGACCACGTTGCAGCCGCCGCCCAGGCATTGGCGGTTCGAGGTGCAGAGCACACCGTCCGGGTTCTGGGGCTTGCAGGTGCGTTGGCCCACCCCGGCCGGGCAGAAGAGCCCATCCGGGCAATCGGCGTCGGAGTCGCAACCGGTCAAGCCGCTCTCGCCGATGGACGCCTGCTGGCAGCGCGGCGAATAGGCCCGCTCCCACATCTGGAGGAAGGCTTCGGCCGAGCCCCGCAGGCGCTGGGTGCCGGGCGTGCCCAGACGCTCGAGGTCGGCGAGCACGGCCGGCAGGGCACCCATGTGGGCGAAGCCGGCGGTGTGGAAGGCGTTGCCGTTGGGCGGGTTGCCCTGGGCGCCGCTTTGCCGCCGGCGGGTGGCATCGTCCGGAGCCGCGGCGCAGGCCTCGGCCCCGAAGCGCGGCGCCAGCTGGTTGGTGTTGCCGTTGATGTCGCTGCCGAACGCCATGGCCACGCCCTTGCGCTCTCCGTACTCGATCAGTTGGGCGTAGGAGCGCGTGGAGCCGTCGCAGTTGTTGGCCACCGTGCTCCGGCGCTGGCCCGGGATCGAGCCCAGGTCGAGCATCGGGTTGGGCCCGGTGCGGACCCCCACCATGCCGCCGGCCTCGCGGATCATCGCGATCTGGGCATCGGTGGTGGCGAACTCCTGCTGGCGGGCCGCCTCGGCAGGGGGCAACACGGCGGTGAAGCGGCTGTGGGACTCGTAGAACGGGCAGGCGAGCTCGCCGGTGAAGATCGAGTGGGTGTCGGCCTTGGCCCGCTCGCTCATGTGCGAGACGTCCACCAGCATGCCCCGCTTGGCCATCTCCTGGATCAGCGCCCGGCCGTCGCGCGTCAGACCGACCGAGTTCTTGCCGTTGGCGTCCAGTCGGAAGCCCTGAAAGGGGTTGGGCGAGCGCAGGGGAAACTTGAACTTCTGCATCGCCTCGAAGATGAACCGGTGGGGCGCGGCACCGGCGAAGCGGCTGTCGGTCTCGTGCACCGGCTGGAGAGTACGCAGGCCGAGAGCACGCAGCTCGTCGAGCTGGGCGATGAAGTCACCCTCGTCGGGCGGGAAGAGGTGGCTCGCCTCGAGCGAGACCACGGCCGCCAGCTTGCCTTCGTGAATGATCTTGCGGGCATGCCAGGGATCGACCGCGATCTCGTACCAGTCGTGGTCCTCGTCGAACTGCACGAAGGCCTCGATCTGGCGCTCGACGTTCTCCATGTCGCGGCAGCCGAGGTGGTCGCCGGGGCGCGGGTAGATGGCCTTCAAGATGTTGCAGAGGTACTCGTTGTTGACTGCCGAGACCACCACCAGCTGGAGACCTTGCTCATGCGCTTCGCGCAGGCGGTCGGCGTGCGCCTGCTGGTGGGCGATGTCGTTCCAATGCGGCCAGGAGGTGAAGTTCGGTGCACCCTGACCGTGGCGGAACTCGCCCTCGCCGACGCCGACGTTCAACGGCAGCAGGCCGTGGAGGCTGGCGAGGCGGCCGGAGGTGACGACGTCCTCGAGCGACTCGACCCAGCCGCAGCCATCGAGCGCCGCCGAGGCGTTGCCGGTGTGGCTCCCCCAGTAGGAGTTGCCGCCAAAGCCGAGCTCGGCGGCCTGGTGCACGTGCAGGTCGGCGAAGCCTTCGACCGGCCCGAGGTCCCAGCGGATGGGCTCGGCCCTCAGCTGCAGGCGGTAGCCGAAGCGGTTGGCGACGCTGCGGCCGTCCAGGTGGACGGTGACGATGGCATCCTCGAGGTGCTCGAAGGCCCAGGTCCAGCGGTCGCGCCGGCTGGGATCGACGATCTCGGTCATCAAGGACTCCGGCCGTTGGTGGCGGCGGTGGGCGCAGATCTCGACCTGGGTGCGGCCGTTGCCGCTGCGCCGATCGAGCTCGACGGTCACCCGACCGCTGTTGGTCGGCGCCAGGCCCACGAAGAGCCGCCCGGTGGTGCCCACCAGCTGGCCCTCCTCCGGCTCGATACCGAGATTGCGGTGGCCGAGGGTGGCCCAGCCGTTGCCGGCGGCGCTGTTCCACCAGCCGATCATCTGGTCGATCAGCCGCAGGGTTCGACCGAGCGGCCGTTCGAGGGCACAGGCCTGCCATTTGGCCGGACCCTTGATCGGCGCCATGCAGCCCGCTTCGCGAGCGTACCGCTCGTAGGCGTCCCAGACGTCCTCGACCACGTCGGCAGTGTTGCTGCAAGCGGCCTCCAACGGAGCCGGAGCGAGGGCGGCGAGGCAGCCGAGGGCCACCAAGGGAATCCATCGACGGAGCACAGAGCACCTCCTGTTCGAGCTCGACGGCGGACTGTATGAGTCGTCGGCATCGGTTTCAAGGTAGGAAACGGCGTCAGCTCGCGGCAGGGGCGGGCAACGTGGCTCCCGCACCGAGACCTTCGTGAAGGCGAGCGGTTGTGGCTTCGCCGGGGCCTGGTTCAGCAGCCGGCCTAGGGCATAGGCGGGCCGACCACGGCGGTTGTTTCAGCTGCTCGAGCTTCGGCAAGCGACCCAGCCCTCTCGCGCCGAGGCCGAGAGGGCCGGATCCCCCCCTCACACCAGCCGCACCCGCCGCCCGGGCGCCACCAGCCCGGACTTTCCCGCCCGCCGCCCGGCACGCCGCGGGAAGGGGCGGTCGAGGGGCAGGGTGGTGAGGAAGCCCGGTCGAGTGCGGGCGGCGACGGTGGCCTCGAAGCCGGAGGCGATGCGGATCAGGGTGGGCTCGCTCCAGGCCCGGCCGAAGAAGGAGATGCCCACCGGCAGGCCGAAGGAGGAGCCGGCCGGCACCGAGATCGAGGGGTAGCCGGCCACCGCGGCCGGGGTGGAGCTGGCGCCCAGGAAGTGGTCGCCGTTGATCAGGTCGGTGGTCCAGGCCGGCGAGCCGGTGGGGGCCACCAGGGCGTCGAGGTTCATGGCATCCATCACCGCGTCGATGCCGTCCACACCGGCCAGGGCCCGGCCGCGGGGCAGGGCCGCGTCGTACTCGGCCTGGCTGAAGATCTCGTCCTGCGACAGCTCGAACCACTCCTGTCCGAACCACTGCAGCTCGTCGTCCGCGTGTTCGAGGTTGAACTCGATGACGTCCGCCATGGTGCGGACCGGCACGCCCCAACGCTCGGAGAGGTAGGCGTTCAAGTCCCGCTTGAACTCGTAGACCAACACGATCAGCTCGGCCGGGTCGGCCAGCAGCTCGTCGATGGTCGGCAGGTCGGCCGGGTCGACCAGGGTGGCGCCGGCCGCGGCCATGGCCGCGAGGGCCTCCTCGAAGACCGCGTCGGTCTCGGCGCTGTAGCCGGTGAAGCCGCCGCCCCGGTGCACGCCGATGCGGGCTCCAGCGAGGCCGTCGGGATCGAGGAACTGGGTGTAGTCGGTGTGGAAGTTGCCGGCGCTGGCGGCGGTGGCCGGGTCGCGAGGATCGACACCGGTCAAGGCACCGAGGATGGCCGCGGCGTCCGCCACGGTGCGGCCGTGGGGTCCCACCACGTCCTGGCTGTGAGCGATGGGGATGACGCCGGCGCGGCTGGTGAGGCCGAGCGTGGGCTTGATGCCCACCACGCCGCAGGCTCCTGACGGGCAGACGATCGAGCCGTCGGTCTCGGTGCCCAGGCTCGCGGCGCAAAGGCCGGCCGACACCGCCGCCGCCGAGCCCGAGCTCGAGCCGCAGGGGTTGCGGTCGAGGACGTAGGGATTGCGGGTCTGGCCGCCCAAGCCGCTCCAGCCGGAGCTCGAAGAGAAGCCGCGGAAGTTCGCCCACTCGGAGAGGTTGGCCTTACCCAGGATCACCGCTCCGGCGGCCCGCAAGCGCTCGGCCACGGTCGCGTCCTCGTGGGCCGGGTCCCCAACCAGGGCCAGCGAGCCGGCGGTGGTCTGCATCTCGTCGCCGGTGTCGATGTTGGCCTTGAGCACCACCGGGATACCGTGCAGCGGGCCGCGAGGGCCTTGCTGGCGGCGCTCGCGGTCGAGGGCGCGGGCGATCTCCCGGGCCTCCGGGTTGATCTCGAGGATCGACTGGAGACGCGCCCTCGAGTGATCGAGAATCCCGATACGCTGGAGGTAGGTGTTCACCAGGCGCAGCGAGGTCAGCTGTCCGGCAGCCATCATGGCCTGGAGCTCGACGATCGAGGCCTCGGCCAGAGGGTCTCGGCGGACCTTTTCGAGGTCGTCCCCGGCAGCGTCCGGCGCAGTGGGCCGGGCCGAGATCGAGGCCCCGGCTCCGGCCAGGGCGCCGAGGCGCAGGAGAGTCCGACGGTCGAGCACGGCGGAGTCGAGCAGGCGGCGGAGTCGGGACGAGTCCTTGGGCTTCATCGGCAGTCCTCCTGTGGGCTGCAAGAGAGGGGCGGGCCGGCGGCGCCGAAGCGCCGGGCGGTGAATCGCTGCCAACGGGAAAGTGCTTCCCGCAAGGTACTCCTTCCGCTCCGGCCTGGCAAGCGCCAACAGACCCTGGAACCTTGGCCCCCGCGGCGCGTAGTAGGGGCAGAGCCTTCTGCCATCTTGATCGGCGCGCCCCCGGCGCGCCGCTTTCTTTATGGGGCCATGAGACCCGTGACATAGGATCGGCTCGTCCGTAGACGAGGCAATGTCGGAGCTCGAGGTCTCGATCGTCCTACCCTGCTACCGGGGTGCGCAGCTGGCTCACCGTTCGGTGGCGGAGCTGGCGGCGTGGCTACCTCAGCGTTTCACCTCGTGGGAGATCCTCGTGGTGGACGACGGCGGCGGGGACTTCGGTCCGGAGTGGCAGGAGGAGGGCGTGATCCGCGTCATCCGCCTACCCAGGAACCGTGGCAAGGGCGCGGCGGTCAAGGCGGGGATGCTCGCCGCCCGCGGCCGGGTGCGCCTGTTCACCGACATCGACCTGCCCTACGATCTCGACCTGCTCGCCGCGTCCGCCGCCTACGTCCGCGAGCGCGGCTTTCACCTGGTGGTGGGCGACCGCACCCTCCCGGGATCGAGCTACGGCGGCGTGGTGGGTTGGCGGCGGCGGCTCGCTTCGGCGGCCTTTTCGCGCTTCGTCGGGACCTTCTTGACCGGCGGCTTCTTCGACACCCAATGCGGCCTCAAGGCCTTCCGCGCTGACGTGGCCGAGGCACTCTTCCCCCTCGTCCGGCTGGAGCGCTACGCCTTCGACGTCGAGATCCTCTACCTCGCCCTCCTCCACCGCCTGGACATCAAGCGCATCCCGGTCGTACTGCGCAACCACGAGGTCTCGACCGTCCGGCTCGGGCGGGATTCCCTCTCCATGCTGCTCGACGTGGTCCGCATCCGCCTGCAAAGCAGCCGCGGCCTCTACCGCAGCCCCCGGCTCGAAGCGATCGTGGCGGCTGACTTCGACGCCATGCGCTTTCCCCCGGCGGGAGGCGCACCGGCCCGCTGAAGCGGCCCTTCGCGCTCCTCATGCTCTGGGCCCAGATCGCCACGCCGCTGTTCTATGCCGCCCCCGCCCTGGGACTGTGCTGGCTGGTCAGCCGGCTCCTCGATCGGCTTTCCTGGCGCGCTGCGCTGCTGCTGATCCTGCTGCCCCTGTGCTTCACCGGCCGGGCCTTGCTGACCGGCAAGGTCTACGGGCCGATCAACCTGGCCTACACCGGGGAGCCCTTCGCCGAGCGGGCTCCCGAGCTGGGAGTGACGCCGGCCTATGCCGCCGTGCTCCACGACCTCTACTCCCAGATCATTCCCTGGCAGGCGGCCGTCCGCTACGCCTGGTCGCAGGGAGAGTGGCCCCTGCTCAACCCCTTCATGCTCTGCGGCGACGTGCTCGCGGCCTCGGCCCAGCCGGCGCCCTACTACCCGCCCAACCTGCTCGCCCTGCTGCTGCCCCTGCCCATGGCCCCGGGCTATCTCGCCACGCTCAGCTTCTTCTTGACCGGCCTGGGGCTCTTCCTCTTCGCCCGCTCGGTGGGCTGCCGGGAGGAGGCCGCCTTCCTGGGCGCCGCCGCCTGGGCCTTCTCGGGGGCGATGGTGTTCTGGATCAGCTGGCCGCTGGGGGCGACCAAGGTCTACCTGCCGTGGGTGTTCTTGGCCGTGCGGCGGGTGGCCAAGGACCCCGGCCCGGGCTCGGCGCTGCTGCTCACCGTGGTGCTCACCCTGGCGATGCTCGCCGGCCATCCCGAGACGGTGGCTCACTTCGTCGGCCTGGGGCTGCTCTACGGCGTGGGCGAGATCCTCGCCCGGCCCCGCGCCACCTGGCTGCCCATCGCCGGCTGGGCCGTGGCCGGGGGCACGGCGGCGCTGGGCCTCTCGGCGATCTTCTGGCTGCCCTTCCTCGACGCCCTGCTCCAGACCTTTCAGTGGCTGCTTCGGCAGAGCCACACGGCCCACGTCTCTGGTGCGGAGTCCCTGGGGGACGTGCTCTACCGGCTTCTCCCCAACGTCGTGCCCTTCGTCCACGGCTTCGGCCGCTTCAGCGCCTCGGGCGCTCCCCAGCACTTCCTGCCCCTGGCCACGGGCTTCGCCGGCGCGGTGGCGCTTCCCCTGGCCCTCTACGGCCTAGTCCGCTCGCGCTGGCCGGGTCGCTGGGGTATCGCCGCCCTGGGGCTGCTGGGCGCTGCCGCAGGGGCCAAGGTGCCCGGGATCTTCGATTTGCTGGGGGCGCTGCCGCCCTTCCACCTGGCCCTGAACGACCGCCTGGTGATGGTCGGCGGCTTCGCCGTCGCGGTGCTCGCCGCCCTCGGCCTGGAGGCCTGGCTCGCCGCTAATCGGCCCGCGGGGCTCGGCCGGTGGGCAGCGGCGAGCGCCGTCGCCCTGGCCGGCCTGGTGGCCCTGCTCCGGCCCGGCCTGATCGAGCGCGGCCTGCCCCCGGGCTTCGTGCTCGACCAGGCACTGCTGCTCCTGGTGCCGCTGGCGCTGGCGACCCTGTTTCTCTGGGTGCGGCCCCTGCGGCCCGCGGCCGTGGCGGCCTTGATGGCGCTGCTGCTGCTCGAACGCGCGGCCGAGATGGGTCGCTACTACCCGGCCGTGCCGGTGGCAGCCTTCTATCCGCCGATGCGGCCCCTCACCCACCCCTTCCCGGCCGAGCGACCGGCGCGCATCGTGGCCCAGCACTTCGGCTTCGTCCCCAACCAGGCCACTCACTACCGCCTGGAGGATGCCCGTGGCTACCAGGCCATCCACCACCTGCGCTTCTTCCAGTTGCTGCCCTTGTGGTCGTCCTCGGACTGGTTCACCCGCGTCGAGCGACTGGACAGCCCCTTCCTGTCGTTCTTGAACGTGCGCCACGCCCTGGTGCCACGGGGCCAGAAGCCCGAGGGCTGGAAGTTCACCGCTCGCGGCGGCAGCCTCTGGCTGTGGCGCAACCCCAACGCTCTAGAGCGGGCCTTCCTGCCGCGCCGGGTGCGCATCGGCGACCCCGAGCAGGAGCGACTCGCTGGGATGCAGGCGGCGAAGGACTTCGCCGAGGTGGCCTGGGTCGAGCCGCCCCCGGGCGCTCCCGAGGTGCCTGGCACCTCGGCGGCGCCCCGCGAGGAGGAGAACGGCCGCGGCACCCTGGCCGTCGAGCGGGCGGGCCTGCGGCTCCGGCTGAGGGCGGACCTCGACTCGAAGGCGTGGGTGGTGATCTCGAACACCGCCTGGCGGGGCTGGCGGGCGCGGGAGGGCGGTCGGGAGCTGCCCCTGGGCATCGCCAACCACGCCTTCCTCGGCCTCGAGCTACCGGCCGGTCATCACGAGGTGGAGCTGTTCTTCCGTCCGCGCTCCTTCGACCTGGGGCTGGGGATCTCCGCCCTGACGCTGGTCCTGCTGGGGCTCGCCGGGCTCTTGGTCTGGTGGCGGGAGAGCCAGACTCGGAGATTCCCGGCGCCGGCGCTGCGTGGACGAACACGGCTCGCCTTTGGGCCGTACAACCCTCCGGGCGGCCCGCCCCAGAGTGTTCCTCAGCCGGCCGTTCCTCGGGAGCTGCCATGAGCCGATCCGGACCCAGCCTCGGCCTCCGCCTCACTGCCTTGCTCCTCCCCTTGCTTTCCGCTGCCAGCTCCGCCCAGAACGGTCGCGTCCTCTGGCAGACCGAGACCGGCGGTTGAATCTTCACTTCCCCCGCGGTCGTGGGGACCTGGTGATCATCACCTCCTGCAACGGCAAAGCCTCGGCCTTCTCCCGAGCCGACGGCGGCTTCGCCTGACGCTACGACGCGGAGCGGGACGCCCCGGGCTCCCAGTTCCACGGCGAGCCGCTGATCGCGCCGGGAACCCTCTACACCTGCAGCGACAGCGTGCCCACTCCACACTTCTACGCCTTCGCCGCCGAGACCGGAGCCCTACGCTCGAAGCACACCGAAGCGGTGATCGAGAGCGACGTGCTGCCGGTGTCCGGCCTTCTCGTCGGGCGAGCACAGACCGGCGACCTCGATCTCGGCCTCGCTCCGGGGCGGCTGGCACGGCTCTCGGCAAAGGACGGCTCGGCTCGACGGCACCGTCCGGGCCCTGGGTACAGACGGGGCGGTGCTCTACGTCGGGATGCTCTCCGGGCGGGTCTACGCCTTCGAACCGCCGAGGCCACCGGCGTCCTGACGCCAGCGCTCGCGATGGCTTGTGGTACGGTTTCTCGGCTGCAAGCACCCTGCTCTGGGAGCACCCGAGGAGACCACCGTCACCATGAAGCGCAAGCTCGCTCTCGCTGCCCTTTTGCTCCTGGCGGTCGGCATTGTCCCGGCCCGGGAGCTTTCCGCCGCCGGCTCGTCTCTCGCCGAGCGCCGCTTCTCCTTCGAGTACCAGACCACCGTCACGGTGCCACCCGGGGCCGGAAAGGTGGAGATCTGGCTGCCCTATGCCGAGAGCGACGCCTACCAGGAGATCGTCTCCGCGAAGGTCGAGAGCACCGTGCCGGTCGAGATGACGCGCGACGCCAAGTACGGCAACTCGATCGTGCACCTCGCCCTCGACCACCCCACCACCCCCGAGGTCGCCGTCACCCTGCGCTTCGAGGTCCTGCGGAGGGAGAACGTCAAAAAGAGCTTCCCGGCCAAGCGGCGGGCCGGCCTTCCCGCCGAGGTCGGACGCTGGCTGGAGCCCGATCGGCTGGTGCCGCTCTCCGAGCGCATCAAGACTCTCGCCGCCGAGGTCACCCAGGGCAAGACCGACCCCCTGGACCAGGCCCGGGCGATCTACGACTACGTGGTCTCGACCATGAAGTACGACAAGAGCGGCTCCGGCTGGGGCAACGGCGATATTTACTGGGCCTGCGACGCCAAGCGCGGTAACTGTACGGACTTCCACGCCCTCTTTATCGGTCTATGCCGGGCGGTGGGGATCCCGGCCAAGTTCGCCATCGGCTTCCCCCTGCCCACCGAGCGTGGCGCTGGCGAGATCGGCGGCTATCACTGCTGGGCGGAGTTCTATCTCGCCGACTACGGGTGGGTGCCGGTGGACACCTCCGAGGCCGCCAAGCACCCGGAGAAGCGTGAGTACTTCTTCGGCGCCCATGACGAGAACCGCGTGCAGTTCACCATCGGGCGGGACCTGGTGCTGTCGCCGAGGCAGGCCGGGGAGCCGCTCAACTACTTCGTCTACCCCTACGCCGAGGTCGATGGCAAGGCAACCACCGAGGTGAAGCGGAGCTTCCGCTTCGCCGATGCCGGCGCGGGTTCCGGCTCGGCGCCCGGCGGGCGCTAGTCGCCATGCCCTGGCCCGGCGGCGCTCCCCCTGAGCCGGCCGTGCTGGCAGCCTGGCTCGCGGATGCCCGGCGGACCACCCTCGCCCTGGTGGAGGACCTGGGCGACGACCAGCTCCTGGGCCCCCGCCTGGCGATCATCAACCCCTTCCTCTGGGAGATCGGCCACGCGGCCTGGTTCCAGGAGAAGTGGCTGCTGCGCCACGCCGGGGGGGAGGCACCCCTCTGCGCCGACGCTGACCGCCTCTACGATTCGGCCGCCGTGGCGCACGACACCCGCTGGGACCTTCCCCTGCCCCCTCGCGCAGAGACTCTCGGCTACATGCAGGCGGTGCTCGACCGCGTTCTCGAGAGGCTGGCCCGCGGGCCGGTCTCCGAGACGGAGGCCTACTTCGCCCTGCTCTCGATCTACCACGAGGACATGCACACCGAGGCTTTCACATACACCCGGCAGACCCTGGGCTATCCGCGGCCGGAGGTTCTGCTCGCCCTCGCGGGCCAAAGCCTGGAGGCCGGGGCCGGCGCGCTCACCGGGGACGCCGAAGTGCCCGGCGGGCGCTTCCTGCTCGGCGCGGCACCGGGGACCGGCTTCGTCTTCGACAACGAGAAGTGGGCCCACGAGGTCGAGGTGGCGCCCTTCGCCATCGCCCGAGCGGCGGTGACCCAGGCGGAAGTCGCCGCCTTCGTCGAAGAGGGCGGCTACCGGCGCCGTGAGCTGTGGAGCGACGCCGGCTGGGCCTGGCGCGAGCGAGAAGGGGCCGAGGCCCCGCTTTACTGGCGGCGCGTGGACGGCGGCTGGCAGCGGCGGGACTTCGACCGCTGGCTGCCCCTCGAGCCGCACCACGCCGCAATCCACGTCGGCTACTGGGAGGCCGAGGCCTGGTGCCGGTGGGCCGGACGCCGGCTGCCCACCGAGCTCGAGTGGGAGGTGGCGGCGGCGGGCGAGCCGGACGCCAGCGGGAGGTCCCTGGCCGCGCACAAGCGCCGCTTCCCCTGGGGCGACGAGGCGCCCACGCCCGAGCGGGCGCAGCTCGACTTCCGCGGCCTGGGCCGGGCGGACGTGGCCGCCTTTCCCAGAGGGGACAGCGCCTTCGGCTGCCGCCAGATGCTGGGCAACGCCTGGGAGTGGACTTCGACGGACTTCGGCCCCTACCCCGGCTTCGTGACCGATCCCTACCAGGAGTACTCGGCGCCCTGGTTTGCCGGCCACAAAGTCCTCCGCGGCGGCGCCTGGACCACCCGCGGCCGCCTCCTGCGCAACACCTGGCGCAACTTCTACCCGCCCCACCGGCGGGACGTCTGGGCCGGCTTCCGCACCTGCCGGCCGGGCTGAGCGGGGCGCCCGGCGTGCGCATCGCCCTGGTCACACCGGCGCCCTCCGGATCTCACGTGGGCAACCGCGTCACGGCCGAGCGCTGGGCAAGGCGGCTCCGCGAGCTGGACCACGAGGTCGAGATCTTCGAGACCTGGCGGGGGGAGCCGGCCGATCTGTTGGTGGCCGTACACGCCCGCAAGAGCTTCCCTTCGGTCGAGCGCTTCGCCCGCGAGCGGCCGGGAGCGCCGATCGTGGTGGCCCTGGCCGGCACGGACCTCTACGCCGACCTGCCGGCCGGGGACCCCAGCGCACGAGCGGCCCTCGATCTCGCCGATCGCCTGGTGGTGCTCCAGCCCGCCGCGGTCGGCAGTCTGCCCGAGGCCGCGCGGGCCAAGGCGCGGGTGATCCGGCAATCCGCCGAGCCGCCGAGCACCTCCCGGCCGAAGGACCCGGTGCGCTTCGAGGCTTGCGCCCTCGCCCACTTGCGGCCGGTGAAGGACCCTTTCCTCGCCGCCCGAGCAGTGCGGTTACTGCCCGCCGGCTCGCGGGTGGTGGTGCTCCACGCCGGGGGCGCCCTGGACCCCGAGATGGCCGAGGCCGCCCGCGCTGAGGCTGCCGCCAACCCGCGCTGGCAGTGGCTGGGGGAGCTTGCCCCCGAAGTAGCTGGCACTTTGCTCTCCGGCTGCCGGCTGCTGCTCGTCACCTCCAAGATGGAAGGCGGAGCCAACGTCGTGGTCGAGGCCCTGGCTGCCGGCGTGCCCGTGCTCTCGACGGCCGTCGAGGGGTCGATCGGCCAGCTCGGCGCCGGCTATCCCGGTCTCTTCCCGGTCGGCGACGCCCCCGCCCTCGCCGCCCTCCTCCACCGAACCGAGACCGAGCCCGCCTTCCTCGCCGAACTGACGAGCTGGTGCGAGAGCCTGCGGAGCGAGACCGCGCCTGAGCGCGAGCGGGAGGCGTGGCGGGGGTTGGTGGGGGAGATGGGGGGGTGAGGCTGGTTCAACCGCAAGGCCGGGATCCGAGCGCCTGGAACAGAAAGGCCCGCGCCTTGCGCCAGTCCCGGCGCACGGTGCGGTCGGAGATCCCCAGCGCCCGGCCCGCCTCTTCCTCGGTCAGCCCGCCGAAGTAGACCAGCTCGACCAGCCGGGCCAGCCGAGGGCTCAGGGCTGTGAGGGCGGCGAGGGCCTGATCGACGGCGAGGATCTCGACCACCCGATCGTCGCCCCTGCCGGTGCCGTCCGCGAGCCGGTCGAGATCGCTGAGCGTGACCCGCAGCTCGTTGCCACCGCGCTTCCCGGCCATTCGCCGCCTTGCCGCATCGACCAGGACGTGGCGCATGGCCACGGCGGCCACCGACAAGAAGTGCTCGCGGTCCCGCCAGTCGGCTTGGCGGGCGTCGATCAGCTTGACGTAGGCCTCGTGGACCAGGGCGGTGGTCTCGAGCGTCTGGCCCGGCCGGCGGCGCCGCAGCTGCCGGCGCGCCACGGCCCGCAGCTGGTCGTAGACCAGAGGTGTCAGGCGCTCGAGCGCACCGGGATCTCCATCCCGCAGCGCCCGGAGCAGACGCGTGACCTCGCCAGGAGCCGCCATGGCCTCGACCTCCCGATCTCTCGCGAGGACGTTCTCCAGAGTGCGTCCGAGGGTAGCGCGCGGCCAGGGGCATTTCAACCGTGGCGTTTCCAGAGTGGACCGGCGGCCGGCCGTGTAGACTCCTCCCACCGCCCGATCTCAGAAACGAGATGAGCCCCAAGGCGACGCTCGACCCCGCGCGCTGGCAGCGCATCGAGGCACTGCTCGATCTGCTCCTCGAGCTGCCGGCCGAGGTGCGCGGGCAGCATCTGGCTGCGGCCTGTGGTCAGGACGTCGAGCTCCAGGCGCAGGTCGAAGCCCTGCTCGCTGCCGATGCCGAAGCGGAGGGGGCACGCTTCCTCGGGAGCCCGGCGGCGCTCGGCGAAGACGCGCCCCGCGAGGTCGGCCCCTACCAGCTGGTCCGGCTGATCGGCGAAGGCGGCATGGGCCGGGTCTACGAGGCGTGGGACCGTCGCCTCGGCCGGCAGGTGGCGCTCAAGTTCCTGCCCCGCGAGGTCGCCCGCGACGCTGCGGCCCGCGAGCGCTTCCTGCGTGAAGCGCGTGCCGCCTCCGCCCTCGATCACCCCAACATCCTGACCGTCCATGACCTCGGCGAGACCGAGGACGGTGAGATCTACCTGGTGACCGCGTTCTACGAGGGGGAGACCTTACGCGACCGGCTGGAGCGCGGCCCCCTGGCCGTCGAGGAAGCGCGGACGGTCGCGCTCCAGGTGGCTCGTGCGCTGCGCCATGCCCACGGTGCGGGTGTCCTCCATCGCGACATCAAGCCGGCCAACGTCATGCTGCCCCGCGAGGGGGAGGCCAAGGTGCTCGATTTCGGGCTGGCCAAGGTCGCCGGTGAGACGGCGATGACCCGAACCGGCACCTCGCCGGGCACTCCGGCCTACATGTCGCCCGAGCAGGTGCGGGGAGAGCCGTTGGACGAGCGCACCGATCTCTTCTCCCTTGCCGCGACGCTCTACGAGATGCTCGCCGGGCGCCGGGCCTTCTCGCCGGAGGCAGAGGGCGTGCACACGATGATGCACGCCCTCCTGAGCCAGGATCCCGAGCCGATCGAGAAGCTGCGCCCCGAGGTGCCGCCGGAGCTGGCCCGGGTGGTGACCAAGGCCCTGGCCAAGCGCCCGGCGGATCGCCACTCGAGCGCCGCCGAGCTGCTGGTGGAGCTGGCGAGAGATGCCCCTGCTCGCGGGGTGAGAGCTGCGCCGCCGGCCGGAGGTCGGCGCTGGTCGGCACGCAAGGGGGCCCTCCTCGCTGGAGCCTTGGCGGCGGTCCTGGTGGCCGTGGGCCTCGTGGTCTGGTCCTCACGCCCCGCATCGGGACCGCCGCTGCGGGTGGCGATCCTCAGCCCGGAGGTGACCGTGGCGGGCGGCGGCGCGGAGCTGGCCCTGGTGCCCGCCGACACGGTGGATGCCACCCTCTCCGCCCTGACCGCGCTCTCCGGAGTGCAGCCCCTGGACCCACCCCGGCGCGATGAGACGAGGGGCTCCGAGGTGGAGCGGCGGCGGGCCGCCGAGGCGGACGAGGTGCTGCTCCCGTTGCTCGACTGCGGGGGAGACTGGTGCCGGGTGACCTTGCGCCGCCTCGAACGTCCGAACGGTGCGGTCCTGGCGACGGCCGGCCCCTTCGAGGTACAGAGCGGTATCGAGAACGTCCTGCGTCTCGCCGAGGCGGTGCGGGTGCACACCCGAGGGCTCTATCCCGACCATCGCCCCCGCCCGGGCTCTCCCGGCGACCGGGTGCGGCCGCAGGACCACGCCGCCTACGTCGAGCTGGCCCGCCGGGTCGATCGCGGTGAACGTCTGGGCCACGCCGAGCTGGCGCGCCTCGACGCCCTGCTCCTGACCTCGCCCGACCTGCTCGGGGCCTGGCGGCTGGCTGCGGACGTCGCTCGGCTCGCGGGGGCCCTCGACCGCGCTTTCGACTACGCCGCAGGCGCCCACCGGCTCGATGCCCACGACCCGGGACCCCTGTTCACCCGCTTCCGCATCGAGATGGCGGCGAATCAGCTGGGAGCGGCGCGGGAGACGCTGGCGCAGCTCTCCCAGGTGGCGCCCGGCGACACCCGGGTCGCGAGCGCCGAGGCCGACCTCTTCGAGGCTCAGGGCGAGCTGGAGCGAGCCCGGACACTGCGTGAGGAGGTCGCGCGCCGGCGACCGAGCTGGCCGCAGGCGCTGGAGCTGGTGACCCTGGAGCTGCGGCTGGGAGCGACCGAGAGCGCCTTGCGACGGCTCCGGAACCTCCTGTCGAGCCATCCGGACAACCAGTACGTGCGGGAGAACCTGGCCTGGCTCGAGGCGAGCTACGGCAACCTCGCGCGCGCCGAGGCCCTCTACGAAGAGCTGACCCGGGTCCAGGCGACCCGGCCTCACCTCACCAACCTCGGCTGGGTGCACTTCCTGCGGCAAGACTACGCCGGGGCCGAGAGTTCCTACCGCCAGGCCCTCGCCCTCGAGCCGGAGCACTTGCTCACCCGCGTCAACCTCGCCGCGGCGCTCGCGGCGCAAGGCGAGGCGGCCGGCGCCCGAGCCCTCTTCACCAGCCTCGCTACCGAGCTCGCCGCCGCGCCGGCACCGCTCGCCACCCGGACCCGCCTGCTCCACGCCCAGTGCCTGGCGCGCCTGGGTCGCCGAGCCGAGGCGGCCCGGCTGGCGGAGGAAACGCTCCGGCAGGCGCCGGAGGACGTCCACGGGCTGCACCAGGCCGCCCAGGTCCAGGCCCTCCTGGGCGAACGGCTGGCGGCGCTCTACTACACCGAGCGAGCGCTCAAGAAGGGCCTGGCGCGGGAGTGGTTCGAGATCCCCGAGCTCGCTTCGCTCCAGCAGGACCCGGACTTCCGGGCCCTGCTCGCCGCCCGGGAAGAGCCGCCGCCCTAGCCTCCTCGCGGCGGCGCCTGCGGCACGTCCATGCCGCCGAAGTTCTCCGTCCCCATCATGGGATTGCCCCACTCGAGCTGTCCGCCGTCGTCCATTACCTTGTAGATGAAGCGCCTGCCGCGGGCCACGTCGGCCTTGACCACGCCGATGATCCGGCCCGACTCGGAGTTCGGGCCGAGGCAGGGCCGGGCCGCCGGCTCCACGGGCTTGATCCTCTCTTGGGGATTGACCTCGTTGCCGTCGGGCCCCAGGGTCCAGATCTCCTCGAACTCCACCCGGAGCGCCCGCCCATCCGTGCTGGGAGCGAGCAGCCAGACGACGATGTCGCCAGGTTCCACCTTCGGCAAGGGGTTGGGCTCGGCGACCACCGTCTCCTGGCCCTTTTCGTTCACGACCAACCTGACCGTGATCAAGTGCTCCATGGGAGTCCCTCCTCTCGGGGTAGACGGCCGGACCCGTGATCGGGCGGCCTCATCCTGGTGGAACGCAGAAGCCCGCCGGAAGCGGACAGCGCGGCAGCCTCGGCTTCGACCTGCGCCCTCCGGCATCAGGCGTGTCCGCCTTCTGGCCGGGTTTCCGTGCACCGGGTCAGAAGGCCACCTCTCAACCCGTCCCAAGGAGGACACGATGATGCCAGCCACCACCGTCCGCCGCTGTCTTTCCACCCTGTTCCTGGGCCTCCTGGCCCTCGCCCAGGCTCCGGCGTCCTTCGCCGGAGCCCCGGCCATCCAGGCCCGCCTCCTGCGTGACTGCACCGCTCCCTCGCCTTTGCTGCAGGCCATCTCCGGTCCCACCTGCGTGCAGGTGGCTTCCACCGCGTTCAACGCCGGGTTCATCGAGCTCTTCTCCCCCGAGCCGGGCGTCTCGGTTCATGCCGTGCTCTATCCCACCCCGGACTGCTCCGGCCCCAGCGTCGGGGTGCTGAAGTCGGGCAACCTCTGTCCTCTCAAGTTCAGCAACGGCGACCCCGTGCGCGGCAGGGTCCGCTCGCTCTACCTGTGGGCGGGTCCCGATCCCGCGACCCTCAACGGCACCTACAGCAGCTTCAAGGGGCGGGAGCTGCGGATCACCGTGCAGCCGGACGGGCGGGTCTCGGGTACCCTCACCGCCGCCTGGGAGACCAGCAAGAAGAAGGTGACGGTGCCGATCTTCGCCGGGCTCGCCCGCTGGATGACCCTGGGCACCGGGGCCTCCGTGGACCCGACCCTGCCCACCGACGACTGGGCCCTGACCCTGCAACTGTGCGCCGGGCTCTCCACCAACGGCTTCGTGGACGACACCACCTGTGTCTCCTACACGGGAGCCGGCGAGATGCCGAGGGGCAGCACCAAGGTGGCGTCCCTCACCCTCCAGCGCGCCTCGGTGCGGGGGAACCTGCGGGGCTTCGAGGTCGCCGGCGAGGTCGAGGTCTTCCAGCGCCTGCCCTGAACAGGAGAACGGGGGCGGCAGCCGGGCGCGGCGCCGCCCTCTACTTACTCCTCGTCCCGCTGCTGGGCAGCCTGCCAGAGCTCCAGGTACTTCTCCCGAACATAGGGGTGGAGACTCTCCTCGAGACTCCGAGGCAGCTGGTTGATCCGGATCACCTCGATCACATCCGCCAAATCCCGCAGCCGGTGGGGAGCGGTCATCCCAGAGGCGATCTTCAGCTCGAT
This sequence comes from Thermoanaerobaculia bacterium, assembly GCA_036274895.1. Taxonomy (GTDB): domain Bacteria; phylum Acidobacteriota; class Thermoanaerobaculia; order Multivoradales; family SZUA-115; genus CALMKX01. The sequence continues at coordinate 177,755 of DASUEU010000039.1, forward strand.
CAGGAGCTCGAGGGGCACCAGGGCGACGCGATCTCCCCGCACCGCCACCTCGACCGGGTCCGGGAACGCGACGGGCTTCTCCTTGCCGTCTCCGGGATAGTCGCCGGTGAGCACCACGTCGATGTTGACCTTGTGGGCGGTGTCCCGCAGGCCGCGACTACCGGGAAACTTCTCCCGATATCCGCGCCCGAGCGCTGCTTTCTTCAGAGCCTCGAGCCCATCAGGCCGCAGCAGCACGTCCACGTCCACGGTGGTTCGCTGGTAGCCGTAGGCGTTCAAGGCCATGGCCCCGACGATGGCGTAGGGAATCTCGAGCGCCGCTAACCGTTCCACCAGCTGCGCCAGCGCCCGATGCACGTCGGACTCACCCATGAAGAACCTCCCCGCCTCCTGGGCTCCCTCGAACAGGCGCTTCTCCGTCCGAGGAGCCAGGCGGGCGGGTCTTGGCGAGGGTTGGAGCATGATGTGCGTTGGGCAGTATAGCCCCCTCCTCTGCCATACTCCCCGCCATGCGCCCACACAGACTGGCCTCCTCGATCCTGCTCGGGATCTCGTTGACCCTTCCGGCCTTCGCCCATCACACCGACGAGCACGCCTCGTCCTGGCCCGGCTTCCGTGGGCCTCATGGCACCGCCGCGGTGGCCTCGGACGGCAAGTTCGGCGTTGGGGCCGGGAGCCTCGCCGCCGCCTGGCGGGCGCCGTTGGGACCCGGCTACTCGGAGGTGGCGGTGGCCGACGGGCTGGCCGTCACCCTGCACTCGGACGGCACGGAGGACTGGCTGGTGGCCGTCGACGCCGCGACCGGTGCCAGCCGCTGGCGGTACAAGATCGGCGCGACCTACAAGGGCCACGACGGTTCCCACGACGGTCCGATCGCCAGCCCGGCCGTGGCGCGCGGCACGGTCGTGGGCTTCGGGCCGGGCGGCGAGCTCTTCGCCCTCGACGCCGCCACCGGGGGCGAGCGTTGGCGGGTGGCCACGGCGACCGCTCACGGCGCGAAGGCGCCGTTCTACGGCTTCTCGGCCTCACCGCTCGTCGTCGGCGCGACGGTGGTGGTCGAGATCGGCGCCCCCGAGGGCAAGGCCATGGCGGGCTTCGACCTCGCCACCGGCGCCCTGCGCTGGACGGCGGGCGAGGACGAGGTGGAGTACCAGTCCCCCATCCCCTTCGAGGTCGCCGGTCGCCACCACGTGGTCGCCACCGGCAACCAGAAGATCTTCGGCCTCGACCCGGCCACCGGCAAGGTGCTCTGGGAGCACGCCTTCGAGGGCAACCAGGCCGCCATGGGCGCGCCCAGCCTGGTGCCAGTGCCGGCCGGCGAGGGCCGGCTGTTCTTGAAGCACAAGGGCGACGCCTCCCGCATGGTGCGAGTGGTGGCAGAGGGCGAGAGCTTCCGCGTCGAGCCCCTGTGGACGGCGCCGGTGCTGCGCGGCACCTACGCGGTGCCGGTCTATCACCAGGGCCTGCTCTTCGGCTTCACCGGCCGCATCCTCTCGGCCGTGGACGCTGCCACCGGCGAGATCCTCTGGCGCTCGCGCGAGCCGGGGGACGGTTTCCTGTCGCTGGTGGGCGATCTGCTGGTGGTGCAGGCCAAGGCCGGCTCGGTGCACGTGGCGCCGGCCTCGCGAGAGGGCTGGAGGGAGGTCGCTCGCTGGGAGTCGACGGAGGTGTCCTGGACGGCACCGGCCTTTGCCGCCGGCAGCGTCTTCGTGCGCAGCATGGCAGCGCTCACCCGCCTCGACTGGCGTGCGGGTAGTGCGGCGCCCTCGGCGGTGACCGCCGCTGCTTCCGGATCGGCCTTCGACCGCTTCCTCGCCGACGTCGCCTCGGCATCGGACAAGAAGGCGGCCGTCGATCGCTTCCTGGCCGCTGCCGGCACCCTGCCCCTGATCGAGTGGCCGGACCGGGTGATCTTCCTCTACCGGGGCGAGGCCAAGGACATGGGCATCACCGGCGAGATGCTGGGCGCCCGGCGCGAGGAGCCGATGACCCGGGTGGCGGACACGGACTTGTTCTACTTCGAGAGCCGGATCGAGCCCGACGCGCGCCTCGCCTACCGCTTCGTCAAGGACTTCGACCAGCGGCTGGCCGACCCCGGCAACCCGCGCAAGCAGGCCGAGGACGACGGCAGCGAGCTGTCCTGGTTCGCCATGCCGGCCTGGCGGGCACCGGAGCACCTCGGCGAGGCAGCCGCCGAGCAGCGTGGGCGCATCGAGGAGCACGAGGTCCAGAGCAAGGTGAGGCCCGACTTCAAGGTCAAGCTCTCGGTCTACCTGCCGGCTGGCTACGACACGGGCACGACCTCCCACGCCGTCGCCTACCATTTCGACGGTGCCAAGGCCCGCAACTCCGGCCAACTGGATCGCACCCTCGACCACCTGATCGCCGCCGGGCGCATCGAGGCCCTGGCCGTCGTCTTCGTCGAGCCCGTGGATCTGGGTCCGGCGACCACGCCGGCCGAGTGGGAGGCTCAGCTCGAGACGAGCGCCCGGATCGTCGCCGAGGACGTGGTGGCCTTCGTCGAGGGCCGCTACCGGGCGCGCTCGGAGCGACAGGCACGGGCTCTTCTGGGCAGCGGCTTCGCTGCCTACTTCGCCCTCGAGGTGCTGATGCGCCATCCGGGGGTTTTCGGCTCTTTCGGCGGCCAGTCCGTCTTCCTCTTCGAGAGTGGCCTGCCCGAGCTGGTCGCGCGTCTGCCCAAGGCCACCGAGCACCCGGCCCGCCTCTATCTCGATTGGGGGAGCTACGACATGCGGGCGGTGCGCGAGGGCTGGAACGTGGGGGCCGCCAACCGGCTGCTGGTGGGAGCCCTGCGCGAGCGGGGCTATCGCCCGGCCGGCGGCGAGGTCAACGAAGGCCACGGTTGGCCGAGCTTCAAGAACCGCAGCGACCGCCTGCTCGAGGCCCTGTTCGGCAAGGGCGGCCTATGAGCCGCCCGGCACCGGGAGCGAGCCGATCCGATCGAGGTCGATGATGTTGTAGGTGAGGCCCCGCTGCACGAAGTACAGGTAGAGGGGGCAGTCAGGTGGATCGCTCAGCAAGCAGGTTCCGTCGCCGGTGTCGCGCACTGCCAGGGTGTAGCCCAGGTCGGTGAGCGTGGCGGCGAACAACCAGAAGCGGCCGTTGATCCCCCGTCCATCGAGGATCTTCACCGTCACCTCGATGTTCTCCCGGTCGAAGAACCAGAAGTAGCCCGACTGATCGGTCAGCCGCACGGCCGATGCCTCGACTCCCCCGTCGCCGGCGGGGGGCGCGTAGAACAGCTGGACCTGGAACCGGCCCGCGTGGAGGTCGAGGGGGGATCGGTCCCGCACCTCGATGGTGCGGTGGATCGCCTCCCCGGCGCCCTCGATCTGGATGGTCACCGGGTAGGTCCCCGCGGGCAGCGGGCCGAGATCTCCCTCGTAGTGGAGCACACCCGGGCCGGGGCAAGTGATGAAGCCGCCGGTGTAGAAGGCATAGAGGTAGATCTCACCCTCCGCAAGGTAAGGGCCGAACTGGTCCAGGAAGCAGAGGGTGGGATCACCGGTCACCCGGAAGTGGATCACGTCGCGCGGGGTGGGCTCGGCCGGAGTGATCGAGACCTCGTCGATGGCGCCCCGGGCCGCGGGCGTGGCCAGCGCAAGAGCCAAACCAGCCGCAACGAGGAATCGCTGGGATCGCAGGGCGCAGGTGCTCCCGTCGGTGTTGGCGCTCATGGCTCGACTCCGCCCAGGGTGTTGACGTCGATGATGTTGGTGTTGACGCCAGCGAGGCTGTCGTAGAAGTGGTTGGGGCAGTCGGGAGGGAACACTGGCAGGTCGAGGCAGGTGCCGTCCCCGACGTCCATCACCGACAGGCGAAAGGCCACGTCGGTCATGCTCGCCACGAAGAGCCAGAAGCGATCGTTGACGGCCCGGCCGTCGAGCAGCTTCACCGTCACCTCGATGTTGTCCTCGTCGAAGAACCAGAAGGTTCCGGCCTGATCGCCCAGCGGCTGGGCGATGGCGTGTCGGGGGGCGCCGCCCTCGGGAGGCTCCCAGCTGACCATCAGGCGGAACCGGCCTTCTTGCAGCCGCAGCTCCGGTGATTCCTCGGGCTCACGAACCGCGAAGTCGACCGTCCTCTCCTGGCCGTTGGTGAGCGTCACCCGCAAGTGGTAGGTGCCGGCCGGCAAGGGGCCGAGGGAGGCTCGCAGGTCCACCACCTCGGGCGGGTTGGGTGGGCAGATGAAGGGGCAGTAAGAGCAGAGGATGTGGAGCTCGATGAGGTCCTCCGTGCCGAAGACCCGGTAAGGCCCGAGGATCTGCCGGTCCATGCAACCCAGTGAACCGGTCAGCCGGACCGTCACCAGTTCTCGCGAGGTGGGCTGCTCGGGCAGGATCGCGATGTCGAGGGGAAAGGGCTGCGCTCCGACCGTGGTGGCAGCGAGAAGGCCGAGCACGGTGAGCACAAGGGCCTGGTAGCGCATCGAGAGCCCTCCAGCGCGGGATGACCGAGAAGGGATCGACTCTACGGAGTCGCTCAGAAAATGTCAATTCAGCATGAAATACCCGACCGCGAAGAGCCTCTCGTCGTCGGTCCAGAGCCGCTCGAGCCGCCAACCCGCCCGCCCGGTCAGGGCTTCCATCTGCGCCACGGAGTATTTGTGGGACCACTCGGTGAGCAGAGCCTCACCCTGGGCGAAGGCGATCGATTGCCCGGCCAGCCTCACCACCTGGTCCCGCCGGGCCACGAGGTACATCTCGATGCGGCCTTCGATGGGGTCGTAGGGGGCGTAGTGGTCGAAGGCGCCCAGATCGAAGTCTGCCCCGGCCTCGCGATTGAGGCGGGCGAGCAGGTTCTTGTTGAAAGCCGCCGTGACCCCCGCCGCGTCGTTATAGGCCGCGTGCAGGCGCACCGGCTCCTTCTTGAGGTCGAAGCCCAGCAGCAGGCCGTCGGCGAAGGACGCCAATCGGCCGAACAGGGCGCGGCTCGCGGCGAGGCCGAGGTTGCCGATGGTCGAGCCCGGAAAGTAGGCGATCCGCCGCCCTGCCGGCAGCCCGGTCGGCAGCGCGAAGTCGGCGGTGAAGTCAGCCTCCAGGGGCAGCACGGCGAGCCCCGGGTAGCGCTGGCCGAGATCCTGGGCCGTGCGCTGGAGCTCCTCGCTGGCGAGGTCCACCGGCACGTAGGCTCGCGGGCTCACCAGCTGATCGAGGAGCAGCCGGGTCTTGCGGCCGCTACCGCTGCCCAGCTCCACCACCACCCCATCCGCCCCCACGGCCGCGGCCATCTCGCCCCCGTGGCGCTCGAGCAGGCCGAGCTCGGTGCGAGTCAGGTAGTACTCGGGCAGCTCGCAGATCCGCTCGAAGAGCACGCAGCCGGCCTCGTCATAGAACAGCTTCGACGGCAGGGACTTGGGGCGGGCGCCGAGACCCGCCAGCACCTCCGCCAACAGGTCCGGGGCCAGGGCGAGCTGGGTCTGGGTCATCGAGTGGGCTCCAGCCGCAAGCCGCGCGGCACCAGGAAGCGGTCCGCGAGCGCGAAGAGGCCTTGCACCGCCAGCGCGAGCAGCGCCGCGGGGACAGCTCCCTCGAGGATGAGGGCGGTGTCGTCGAGGCGGATGCCGGTCAAGATCGGCTGGCCGTAGCCCCCGGCCCCGACCAGGGCACCCAGGGTCGCGGTGCCCACGTTGATCACCGCCGCCGTCTTGATGCCGGCGAGGATAGTGCGTGAGGCGAGCGGCAGCTCGATGCGGAACAGCCGCGCCGAGGCGGGGAGTCCCAGGGCCAGGGCCGACTCGGTCAGGGTCGGCGGGATGCCCACCAGGCCGGTGGCGGTGTTGCGCACGATCGGCAGCAGGCTGTAGAGAAAAAGGGCGAGGATCGCCGGCTGGGCGCCAATGCCGACCAGGGGAATCATGAACACCAGCATGGCCAGGGAGGGCACGGTCTGGAGGATACCAGCCAGCCCCAGCACCAGCGGGCCGAGCCACCGGCTCTTCGCCGCCGCGATGCCCAAGGGGATGGCGAGGACGATGGCCGCGAGGAGGGAGACGGCGACCAGGCCCAGATGCTCGCCGGTGCGCGCGAGGAGCCGGGCAGAGAGCCCCTCGGACGGCGTCGCGCCACCACCGCTCACCCCGAGACCCGCCAGGAAGCTCGCCGCCACCTCGCTCTCGGGAACCTGGTCCAGCTTGGCGCGAGCGTTGAGGGCGATCATGGTCGCCTCGTCGATCGTCCCGACCAGCCGCTCGAGGACGGCTCGGGCCCTGGGGAACCTGCCGTCGAGATCGCTGCGCGTCAACCACACGGCACGGTAGTCGGGGAAGTAGCCGAGGTCGTCCGTGAGCACCCGCAAGCGGTAGGCGCGGATCTCGGCGTCGGTCGAGTAGAGGTCGGTGGCGTCGAGCTGGCCTTCGGCGAGGGCTCGGTAGGCGAGGTCGTGGGCCAATCCCCGCACGTCCCGGTGGGGTAGCCGGTAGCGCGCAGCCAGCCCGGGCCAGCCATCCACACGGTCCATGAACTCGTTCGAGAAGCCCAGCCGCAGGGCCGGGTAGCGAGCGAGGTCCGAGATCTTGGTCAGCCCCAGCGAGGCGCCGCGTCGCTCGCGGACGCCAATGGCGTAGGTGTTGGCGAAACCGAGGGAGCTGCTGATCCGCACTCCCCGCTCTGCCAGGGCCGAGGTGAGGGCCTCGTCCCCCGGCGCGACGTTACCGCCCAGGATCTCCTCGCGGATCGTCCCGGTGTACTCCGGATAGAGGTCGATCTCACCGGCGAGAAGGGCGTTCCACAGCAAGCGGGTGCCGCCCAGCTCCCGGCGGTGCTCGGCGGCGAGACCCTCGGACCGCAGGGCCTGGGTGGCGATCTCGGCCAGCACCACGGCTTCGGTGAAGACCTTCGAGCCGACACGCACGGATTCACCGCCAGCCGGCGGCACCAGCCCGGCGACCAGCAGCCCGACCGCGAGCACCAGGGCCCTTTTCGCCCGGCTCACGGCGCCAGCTCCGGCGGACAGCCGAGGTCCAGGATGCGCTGCGCCCGGACGAAACGCTCGACGAAAGGCTCGGCGGGCTGTTCGAAGAGCTCCCGGAGCGGCCCGCGCTGGACCACCCGGCCTCCTTCCATCAGCACGATCTCCTCGGCGAGGTGCGCGGCCTCTGCCAGGTCGTGGGTGACCAGCAAGACGGTCTTGTCCAACCGCTCGAAGATCGCCGCGAGGTCGTCTTGGAGGTCGGCGCGGATCAAGGGATCGAGGGCACCGAGGGGCTCGTCGAGCAGGAGCAGCTCGGGATCGAGAAACAGCGCCCGTAGCAGCGCCACCCGCTGGCGCTGGCCCCCCGAGAGCTCGGCGGGACAGCGGTCGAGCAGGGTGGTCGGCAAACGCGCCAGCTCGGCCAGCTCGGTGAGGCGGTGGGCGATGCGCCCTTCCTCCCAGCCGAGGTGGCGCGCCGCGAGCGTGGCGTTGGCCCGCGCTGTCAAGTGAGGGAAGAGCCCGCCCTCCTGGATGACGTAGCCGATGCGCCGGCGCAACTGGGGCCAGTCCGCCTCGGCAGGCTCCTCGCCGAAGATCCGCACGTGCCCCGCCGTGGGCCGCACCAGGCCGATCACCAACCGCAGCAGGGTCGACTTGCCGCAGCCCGACGGGCCGATCAGGGCCGTCCTCCGGCCGGCTTCGAGACTGAGGTCGAGGGGGCCCAAGGCTCGGGAGGAGCCGTAGCGCTTCTCGACCGCGATGAGGTCGATCAAAGGGTTCCCCCCGGCTCAGGTGAGCTCGGTCTCGATGGTGATCTCGGCGGTGAGTGTGCGATGCACGGGACAGCGGTCGGCGATCTCGGCCAGGCGGGAGCGCTGCTCGGCGTCGAGGGGGCCTGAGAGATGGATGCGGCGGCGGATGCGGTCGATCCGGCCTTCCTTCGACGCACAGTCCTGGCAATCGGCGGCGTGGATCTTGTCGTGGCGCAAGAAGACCTCGACGCCCTCGAGAGGCCAGCCCTTGCGGGCGGCGTACATGCGCAGGGTCATCGAGGTGCAGGCGCCGAGGGCGGCGAGCAGCAGCTCGTAGGGGTTGGGGCCGGTGTTGGTGCCGCCCTGGTCGAGGGGCTCGTCGGCCGTGAGCACGTGGGAGCCGGCGAGGATCTCCTGCGCGTAGCCCGATCGGCCGCCGGTGACCAGCACCTCGCCAGGCAAAAGGCCGGTGCCGGTCGGCGGGGACGCGGTGGGACCAGAGGCTCCAGGCTCAGTCATGCGGATCTCCTCGGGCTGGGTTTCGCCGGCAGCCTAGAGAAGGCTCCCCCGACCGTCAAGGGCCTTGGCCGTCGAGGCCGAGTCGGGCGGCGATTTCGTCCCGGCGGGCGAAAAGCTGCTCGCGGTCCCGGCCCCCGAGGTTGAGCACCGCGTAGCGGTAGGAGCCGAGCCAGCGCTGCTCACGGGCCAGCTGGGCGCCACGCTTGAGGTAGAGCCGCAAGTGAGCGTCGGGGTCGGACTGCCGCAGACGGGCGAGAGCCGAAGGCTCCGGCCAGCGCTCGGGGGCGCGGCCGTCGAAGCGGCGATAGACGAAGCTCGCCGCTGCCTTGTAGGGCCCGGGTCGAGGCACCACCTCAGCCTCCTCGCCGATGGCCAGGGAGAGCTGGGCCGCGTGGAGGTCGAGCCCGGCAACGCGTGCGTAGAGATCCGCCAGCTGATAGGCGAGCCGAGGGTTGACCTCGATCAGGGTCACCGCGCCGGTCTCCGGCTGCCAGAGCAGCTCGACGTTGAAGAAGCCGTGGCCGAGCCCGAGCGCGCGCACCGCGGCCTCGGCGACCTCTCGCAGGCGGATCTGCGCCTCCTCCGGCAGCTGCGAGGGCAGCTCGAAGCGCTCGAAGGCCAGGGTCCCGGGGTACATCAGGGCATCGACCACCCCCAGGGTGTGGACTCGGCCCCAGGAGACGTAGCCGTCGACGTTGACCTGCACGCCGGCGACCAGCTCTTCGCCCAGGAACTCGTAGGCGGAAACCGGCAGGGCGAGCCGGCCGCGCACCAGCTGCTCGAAGGGGTCGATCAGCCGCTTGAGCAGGTAGCGCTCGAAGCGGCCGAAGGACAGGTGGCGACGCAGCTCCTCGAAGCTCGCCACGGGCCGGGCGAGGATCGAGAAGGTCCCCTTCACCGGCTTGACCAGAAAGGGGAAGGGCAGATCGATCGCCGCAGGGCTGGCCACGTCGTGGCGGAAGGCGGCGAAGCGCGGCGTGACCTCCGGCATGTGCTGCTCGAGGAGGCGCCGGCTGGCGTACTTGTGCTGGGTCGCGATCACCGCCTCCGGAGCGTGGCCGGGAAGGCCCAGGCGTTCGGCCAGCTCGGCGGCGAGCAGCACGCCCCACAGCTCGTGGTTGCTGAGCACGGCGTCGAGGCCGATGCGGCGGTACTTGCGCTCGAGGCGGTCGAGGAAGCGGCAGGCGTCGAAGGTGGCCAGCGCGAGGTTCTGGGGCGAGCGAAACAAGTCGAAGCCCTCGTGGAAGAAGCGGAACCGCGAGGCGATCGCCGGCGCTCTCCACGCCTCGACGTCCCACTCCTCCGGGAAGAGCACGAGCACTCGTTTCATCGCCGCGAACGGTAGCAGGAACTCCGGCTCCGGAGGGCCGAGCCGGCGAATCCACGGTTTTCCGTCTTTTCCAAGAGAGGGACCATGGAATGGAAGACGAGAAGCTGAGATCGATACCCGACGCGGAACGAGTTGCGGACCCGGGAATGTATGTGGTATATGTGCCATCTCACGACGGGAAGGAGGCTCGCGATGCCCCAGCTGCACTTCTACGTGCCGAACGACACGGCGACGGACCTGCGGAGCCAGGCGGAGAGCCGCGGCCTCTCGCTTTCCGCCTACCTTGCCGAGATGGTGACGACCAAGGCCGCCCAGGGCTGGCCGGCGGGCTGGTTCGAAGCGGTGGTGGGCGGCTGGTACGGCGAGCCTTTCGAGCGGGCGCCTCAGCTGCCCTTCGAGGAGCGCCGCACCCTGTGACCTACCTGCTCGACACCAACGCCTGCATCGGCATCTTGAACGGCACGGTGCCGGCGTTGGTCAGCTGCCTCAAGGAGAAGGACACGCGCCAGGTCCGGCTCTGCTCGGTGGTCAAGGCCGAGCTGCTCCATGGCGCCCGCAAGAGCGCGCGGGTGGCGGAGAACCTCACTCTCCTCGCCCGCTTCTTCACCCCCTTCGCCAGCCTGCCGTTCGACGACCGCGCGGCCGACCACTACGGCCAGATCCGCGCCGACCTTGAGCGCTCCGGCATACCGATCGGCCCCCACGACCTGCTGATCGCCGCCATCGCCCGCGCCCACGACGTCACCCTCGTCACCCACAACCTGCGGGAGTTCACCCGGGTGGTGGGCCTGCGGGTGGAGGACTGGGAAGCGGGGTGAGCCCTCTGCCTCACCCACATCCGCAACCGACCGACTCGACGGCCGGCAGCTCCGAAGGCCGGCCGAAGCCGGTGGCGCAGACGCCGGTCTCCGGCAGAACCAGCTGGACTTCCCGGGCCGCCTTCCAGTCGCCGGCGAGGGCCGCTGCCACCGAGCGAACCTGTTCGTAGCCGGTGGCGAGCAGGAAGGTCGGCGCCCGGCCGTAGCTCTTCATCCCCACCACGTAGAGGCCCGGCTCGGGGTGACTCAGCTCATCCACCCCGTGAGGACGAACCGTGCCGCAGCTGTGGTCATTGGGGTCGATCAGGGGCGCCAGGGCCCGCGGCGCCTCGGTCGCCTCGTCGAGGTCGAGGCGCAGCTCGGCGAGCAGGCCGCGATCGGGTCGCAGACCCGTTGTCGCCACGATCTCGTCGACCTCGGGCAGGGCACGGTCGCCGTCCCAGGCGACGACGCCCCGGGCGCCGCGGCTGAGCCGGTCGAGGTGGAAGCCGGTCTCCACCCGAATCCGCCCCGAGCGCACCAGCTCACCGAGTTTGCCGCCCAGCCGCCCGCGCGCCGCGAGCTGGTCGCGCTCCCCTCCGCCGAAGAGGCGCTCGATCGAAGGCCGCCGCACCGCCCAGATCAGCTCGGTGCCCAGCTCCTGGCGCGCCAGGTCGTAGAGGTCGAGCACGGCGTTGAACGCCGAGTGTCCGGAGCCCACCACCAAGACGCGCCGGCCGGCGTAGCGCTGCCGGTGGCGCTCGAGCACGTCCGGGATGCCGTAGAAGACCTGACCGGCGAGAGCCTTCTCCCCCAAGGCCGGCAAGCCGGAGGCACCGAGGGGGTTGGGTGAGCGCCAGGTGCCGGTGGCGTCGATCACCGCGGAGGCGAGTAGCTCCTCCTCTCCGGTGGCCCCTTCGAGCCGCACCAGGAAGGCCGCTTGCTCCCGCCCAGAGGTCTTCATTCGGTCGAAGCCCAGGCGCGACACCGCCGTGACCCGTGCGCCCAGACGAACGCGGGGCGCGATCGCCTGTGTGGCGGCGAGGGGCTCGAGGTAGCGCTCGACCAGGTCTCTTCCGGTGGGGAACTCTTCGGCGGGCGGCGCTTCCCAACCCTCGGCCTCGAGCAGCGCCACCGAGGCGCGGTCGTGGTTCATCTTCCAGGGCGAGAACATCCGCACGTGGCCCCATTCGAGGGCGTTGGCCCCCACCCGCTCCCCGGCCTCGAGCACGATCGGCTCGAGGCCGCGGGCGAGCAGGTGGGCGGCAGCCGCCAGCCCGACGGGGCCGGCGCCGAGAACGGCGATCGGGAGGGTCTGGGTGGTCATGGTTGTCTCCATTTCTGTTGGCAGTAGCAACTATTCATGCCAAAGGACGCGGCTCAAGGCGCCGCGGTGTCCTCCGAGGCACCGGCAACTTCACAGGTGGGACCGCACGAGCCCGCCCTCTTCTCGGCCACCCGCGCCAGGCGGGTCAACACGGTGATGACCGCGTCGCGGGCCGGGCCGTCGAGGTCGGCGATCAGCTCGCCCTCCTCGGCCACCGAGTCCTCGCGGATCCTCTGGCACAGGGTCCTGCCCGCTGGCGTGGCCTCGAGCAGCACGGCCCGGCCATCCTCGGGGTGGGGCCGGCGCAGCACGTAGCCCTTGCGCTCGAGGGTGCCCACCACGCGGCTGGCTGTGCTCTTGTCGAGGTACAAGGCCGCCGCCAACGCGTTGAGCGTCGACGGCCCCCGCTCCACCAGGGACTCCAGGGCATAGCACTGGGTGACCGATACGTCATGGCAGCAGATGCGGTCCCGGTCCCGGAACTGGTACACCCGCACCAGGTCCGACAGGGCCTGGTGCAGGGCCTCGGCCTGGGCCGAGAGCTCGGACCGGGGGGAGGCGGGCGGGGGGTGGGTTTGCGTGGGCATATCGTTGTTAGTGCCAACAATAGTTCCGACAGCAGTACCTGTCAAGCCCCCTCCTGGGAGACGGGCGCACCCACGCCGATTTGCTCTTTCGAGACGCAACTTTCTAGAATCCGCTCACGAACCACGAAATGGCCCTTGTTCTCAGCTGGAGCCGAGTTGGCTGACGACCCACCCAGCAACAAGCTCCTCGAGCGTCTCTTCCTCGCCAACCTCGCGCGGGTGGAGAGGGCCATCGCTTTCGTCTGCCGGCGGCATGGGTTGACCGGGGCCGATGCCGAGGACTTCGGCAGCTGGGTGAAGGTCCGGATCATCGAGGACAACTATCGCATCCTGCGGGAGTTCAAGGGCGGCAGCTCGATGCCCACCTACCTGGCGGTGGTGATCCAGAACCTCGGGCGGGACTACTGTAACCAGCAGTGGGGCCGCTGGCGGCCTTCGGCCAAGGCCGAGAGGCGAGGCGAGGTCGCGGTTACCCTCGAGCGGCTGGTGGTCCGCGATGGGCACACGTTGGCGGAGGCGATGGCGATCCTGCGCTCACGCTTCGGGTTCGAGCAGAGCGACGCCGAGCTCGAAGCCCTCGCCGCCCAGCTGCCCCTGCGCCCGAAGCGGCAGTTCGAGGGAGAGGAGGTTCTGGCGAGCCTGCCGTCGAACCAGGAGGCGGACCGCGGTCTCCTCAAGCGGGAGAGCCGGGAGCTCGTCGAGAGGCTGCGCGAAGCCCTCGACCGAGCCCTGGCCAAACTGGATCCCGAGGATCGCCTGATGGTGCAACTGGAGCGCGAGCAGGGCTTGAGCGTGGCCCAGATCGCCCGTGCCCTTGGCGTCGAGCAGATGCCGCTCTACCATCGGCGCAGGAAGGCGTTGCGCTTTCTGGGCGAAGAGCTGACGCGGGGAGGCTTCAACCTCCGTCAGGCGCTGGAAGCCCTGGAGTGGCTGGCCGACGAGCTGGAAGGGGACGAGGAAACATCACCGAGCGAAGATCCTCCACCGGGGCCGTCCAAGTCTTGAGAAGACCGAGCGAGGAGAGGCAAGGTTGAGCACCGAGACGAGCGTGTCGCGAGAGGACCTGGAGCTGATCGCCGCCGTGCTGGACGGGCGGTTGTCGGGGAAGGCTCGCTCCGCGGCGCTCGAGCGCATCGAAGCGGACGAGGCGTTGCGCGAAGTGTTCGCGGAGAGCGCCCGCTTCCTGGGAGAGGAGGAGGCCACTTCGGGGTTGGCCGATCCGCCTGCCGCCCAAGCGACGACGGTCCACTTCTGGAAGGTCGCCCTACCCATCGCCATCGCCGCCACCCTGGCGGCTGTCCTCATCACCTGGCCCAGGGACTGGACGGCGAGACCGGCGGCGGACTATGCGAAAAAGCTGGCGGGGGTGGGGGAGCTTCCAGAGGACTGGAACGCACTCCCAGGCCAAACGCGGGGAGACGGTGCGGCCTGCTCCTTCCGCCTGGGCGTCGACATAGTTCAGCTCGAACTGGCGCTTGGGACTCGTGACCCGGCAAGGGCTGCGGACTTGGCCAGACGGGTGGACAGCGCCCTGAAAAGTGATGAGTTCCCGTTCGCCTCCGAGGCCAGGACGCTCGCAGCTCAGCTGGTCGAGGAACTTAAGACCGTTGAGGATCTCGAGCCGTTGCTGAGCACCACGATGAGACTCGACAGCGAGCTGACCAAGGACCAGAGCATCGATCGGCTCCACTACGCCCTTGGAAAGTGGGCGGAGGCTGGCCGGCTGGCAGCGAAGCTGGGACAGATCGGAGTGTTCGACCGGAAGTTCAGATCTGTGGCCAGCCAGGCTGCAGAGCGCCGTGACCTGGACGGCGGGATCCAGAAGGCCGTTCTCGCCATGGCTGGTCAACTTCGGAAGCCGCCGGCAGTTGGTGATCTCGCGCAGCTGGAAACCAACTTCGGCAGCCTGATCGCTGACGCGCTGAGGTGGCGGCCTTAACTCCTGCCCCACGGCCCGCGCCCTGAGCCCGCCCACACCGACCCCGGGAGAGGGGTTCCGGATGAGAGTGCGCCCCTGCTGGCATCCCGCGGAAGCGGGGATCCATCGCTTCCGGGCCGCTGCTGGGGAGACCCCTCGGCTTCGCTCGGGGTGACAACGGGGCCGTTGACTCGCCTCCGGGAGACGAGGAACGAGGGGGTGAGGGCGCTGCCTACCCCCTCGCCCCCAAGATCGGCAGCCTCCTCACCGGCTTCCCGGTCAGCGCGAACATCGCGTTGGCGACCGCCGCGGCGAGCGGTGGGACGGCTACCTCTCCGATGCCGCCCATCGAATCCGTGCTGTCGGCGATGTGTACCTCCACCTTGGGCGCCTCGTTCATCCGCACCAGCTTGTAGTGGTGGAAGTTGCGCTGCTGGACCCGTCCGGCCTTCAAGGTGATCTCTCCGTAGAGCGCGGCCGAGAGGGCGAAGATCACCCCGCCCTCCATCTGCGCTCGGATCGTGTCCGGGTTGATGATCGGCCCGCAGTCCACGGCCACCACCACCCGATGCACCCGCGGCCGGCCCTCCTCTATCGACACCTCGGCCACCTGCGCCACGAAGCTACCGAAGGACTCGTGCACGGCCACGCCACGGGCCACCCCCGCCGGCAGGGGCCTTCCCCAGCCGGCCTTCTCGGCCGCCAGGTCGAGCACCTTGCGGTGGCGCGGATGGCCTTCGAGCAGGGCACGGCGCAGCTCCACGGGGTCCTTGCCCGCCGCCTTCGCCACCTCGTCGAGGAAGCACTCGGTGGCGAAGGCGGTGTTGGAGTGGCCCACGGAGCGCCACCACAGCACCGGCACCGGCACCTCGGGCGTGTGCAGCTCCACCCCCAGGTTGGGGATGTGGTAGGGCAGCGTCGCGGCGCCCTCGACCGAAGTGCCATCGATGCCGTCCCGCAGGAGGGCGGCCTCGAAAGCCGTGCCCTTGACGATCGACTGCCCCACCACCCGATGCCGCCAGGCCACCAGCTCGCCGCGCTCGTCGAGGCCGGCAGCAAAGGCGTTGGTCCACATCGGCCGGTAGTAGCCGCCGGCGAGGTCGTCCTCGCGCAGCCACACTGTCTTGATCGGCCGGCCCAGCGAGCGCGCCGCCTTGGCCACTTCCACGGCCTCGACGACGAAGTCGCTCTTCGGGTTGGCGCGGCGGCCGAACGCACCGCCCAGGTAGGTGTTGGTCAAGCGCACCTTCTCGGGCGGCAGCCCCAGAGCCCCGGCAGCCGCCATGCGGTCCACACCCAGGAACTGCGAGCCGGTGACAATCTCCGCCCCCCCCTCCTCCAGGGTCACCAGGCAGTTCAGGGGCTCCATCGGCGCATGGGCGAGGAAGGGCACCTCGTAGACCGCCTCGATGCGCCGGGCGGCGCCGGCCAGGGCGGCCTCCGGGTCCCCGTCCTTGCGCGCCACGGCGCCCGGTGTGGCCGCCAGCTCGGCGTAGCGAGCGGCGAGCTGCGCGCTGTCGAGCCCGGCGCCGGGCCCTCCCTCCCACTCGATCTCGAGGGCGGCCCGGGCCTTCCTGGCCTGCCAGGTGCCCTCGGCCACCACCGCGATGCCGCTCGGAACCTCGACCACGGCTTTGACCCCCGGCATGGCCCGGGCCTTGTCGCCGTTCCACCGTTTGACCTTGCCGCCAAAGGTCGGCGAGCGGGCCACCAAGGCCGTGAGCATCCCGGGGCGGGTGACGTCGAAGCCGAAGACAGCCGTGCCGGCGACCTTGGCCGGCGCGTCCACTCGGCGCAAGGGCTTGCCGATCAGACGGAAGGTCTTGGGGTCCTTGAGCCGGGGCTCGGCCGGCACGCTCAGGCGCGAGGCGGCCTCGGCCAGGGCGCCGTAGGAAAGCCGCCGGCCGCTCGCCGCGTGGGCGACGACGCCGCCCTCCGCCCGGCACTCGGTCGCCGCCACGCCCCAGCCGGCCGCGGCGGCGGCGACCAGCATCTCCTTGGCCGCCGCTCCGGCCTTGCGCAGCGGCTCGTAAGAGCTCCAGCTGCTGGTCGAACCACCGGTCATCTGCAGACCGAAAGCGCTGTGGTTGTAGGCCGGGTCCGCCGGCGCGGACACCACCTTCACCTTCGCCCAGTCGGCCTCCAGCTCCTCGGCCAGCACCATCGCGAGCGAGGTGTGGATACCCTGGCCCATCTCGTCGTGCTTGGCGATGACGGTGATCGAGTCGTCGGCACCGATGCGCAGGAAGGCGTTGGGGGCGAAGACCGGCGCGGCGGCCGCCTCGAAGGGAGAGCCGCCGAAGCGGAAGCCGATCACCAAGCCGCCGGCGGCGAGGCCGGTGGTCTTCAAGAAGTCGCGGCGGGAGAGCGCTTCGTCTCTCATGCTCCACCTCCACGGCGGGCCAGCTCGGCCGCGCGGTGCACTGCGGCGCGGATCCTCGGGTAGGTGCCGCAGCGGCAGAGGTTGCCGCTCAGGCCGGCGTCGATGTCCGCGTCCGTCGGCTGGGGATGGGTGGCGATGAGGTTCGCCGCGGCCATGCACTGGCCGGGCTGGCACCAGCCACACTGCACCACGTCGAGGTCGATCCACGCCTGCTGGACGGCGCGACCGATCGCCGAGCCGTCCAGACCCTCGATGGTGGTGATGCGCTTGCCGCCTATCGAGCCCACCGGCCGTGCGCAGGCGCGCACCAGCTCGCCGTCCAGGTGGACGCTGCAGGCGCCACACAGGGCCATGCCGCAACCGAACTTGGTGCCGGTCATGCCGAGCGTCTCCCGCAGCACCCAGAGCAGGGGGGTGTCGGGGTCGACGTCGACGGAGTGGGGCCGATCGTTGATGGTGAGCTGGATCTTCATGGCTGGCCTCCGTACGCACCGGTGTCGATCCACTCCCGCAGGAGGCGCACCAGCTCCTGCCGCGAGATGGGCGGCGGCTGGCGGTCCCCCCCGGGTTGCCAGGCCCAACCCACGAGCGGATCCTCGGCGAAGTGGCGCAAGGTGTCCTCCAGGCTGCGATTGCCGTTCTTGGCGCGGTCCTTCAGGGCCTCCGCGAGCTGATGGTCGTCCAGCCCCTCCCAGCCCATCGAAAGGGGGGCGAGGGCCCAGTGCGGGGCACCCGGGACGCCCGAGTCCTGGTTGGCGTCGGTGTGGCAGGAGGCGCAGCGCATCGCCGTCACCCCGTGGTTGTCAGCCCCGCGGCGGACGTTCATGTCGTGAGGCCGCAGCTCAGTGCCCTGGCGGGGGAAGTCGGTGACGGTGTGACAGGCGATGCAGCGCGGGTGGCGCAACACCTGGGCGATCTCGGCGAACGCGGCGCGGGAGCGGGCGGGGTCCCCGCCAGCCGGCGGGACGGATTCCTTCGGGACGGCGAGCGCGGTCGCAGCGAGCGCGATGCCCAACGTCGCGGCGAGCGGGCTACCTCCCCAGTCGGAAAGCCTCATGGCAAGACCTCCTTCCGTACTTCGGGCGAGAGCTATAGCCACAATAGCACCAGGTTCAGAGCCTCGGGAATGGATGAGCGTTCTGCTTCTAGAATGGTGCCATGAAGACCGCACTCGCCCTGACCCTGTTCCTCTTCGCCCCTTCCCTTTCCGCCGACCAGGCCGCGCCGGCTGCGCCCACCGTCGCGATGGCCAACGCCAGCCAGCCCCAGCCCTGGCTGGAAGCCGCCGGCCAACCCACCCCCGAGCAGCTCGCCGAGGTGGCCAAGGCCGGCTACAAGACGGTCATCGACCTGCGCCTGCCGAGCGAGGAGCGGGGCTTCGACGAGCCGGCCAAGGTCGCCGAGCTGGGCATGGCCTACGTCAACATCCCGATCACCTCCGACACCCTCGACGCCGCGGCCCTCGCCCGCTTCCGCGAGGAGCTGGCCAAGGCCGAAAAGCCGGTGCTGCTGCACTGCGCCGCCGCGAACCGCGTGGGCGCCTTGTACTACGGCTACCTGCGCCTCGACCTCGGCCTCCCCGCCGAGGCGGCCCTGGCCCAGGCCCGAGCCGCCGGGTTGAAGAACGAGGCATTGGCCACCAAGGTGGAGGGGCTGCTGCCCAAGCCGTGAGGGGGACGGCGGAGCTGGAGCTACCCCGCCGCTATACTCCCGCCATGCCGCCCACGATCGAGAAGGTCAGTCTCGCCGCCAAGTTCGGCCTGTTCACGGACCACTGGAGCCCCAAGGTGGTTGCGGACGTGGGGGAGAGCCAGGTCAAGCTGGCCAAGGTGCAGGGGGAGTTCGTCTGGCACCAGCACGAGCACGAGGACGAGCTCTTCTGGGTGGTCCAAGGAGAGCTGACCATCGAGTTGCGTGACGGCGCCGTGACCCTCGGCCCGGGCGAGCTGGTGGTCATCCCCAAAGGCGTCGAGCACCGGCCGGTCGCCCGGGAGGAGGTCCACCTGGTGCTGATCGAGCCCCGCTCCACCTTCCATACCGGCAACGTGATCGACGAGCGCACGGTCTTCGAGCCGGAGCGGATCTGAGCCCCATGCCGGGTGAGACCCCTCCGGCCTCGGCCGCCGGCCGCGCCGAGACGGCCTTCGAGCACGCCAGCCTGCAAGTCCCCGTCGTCGCCCCCTCCTCGTCGGCCGGAGAGCTGCGCGCCTGGCTCGCGGGGCGCAGCTTCGAGTGCGTCTCCCACCTCGCGGTGTGCGAGCACGAGCGCTTCGTCGGCCTGCTGCGCATCGAGGACCTGCTGGCCGCTCCCGAGAGCGCGACGGCCCGTGAGCTGATGGACGCCGATCCGCCGGTGGTGGCCCCGGGGCTGGATCAGGAGGTCGTCGCCTGGAAGGCCGTGCGCCACCGGGAGAGCGCTCTCGCGGTGGTCGACGGCGAGGGGCGCTTCCACGGCCTGATCCCGCCCCATCGCCTGCTCGAGGTGCTGCTCTCCGAGCATGAAGAGGACCTCACCCGGCTGGGCGGGTTCCTCAAGAGCACCGAGGAGGCCCGCGCCACCAGCGAGGAACCGGTGCCCCGGCGCTTCCGCCACCGTCTACCCTGGCTGCTGGTGGGGCTCGCCGGCGCCCTGGTGGCCGCGGATCTCGTGGGCTCCTTCGAGAGCCAGCTGGCGGACCAGGTGATGCTGGCCTTCTTCATCCCCGGCATCGTCTACCTGGCCGATGCCGTTGGCACACAGACCGAGACGGTGGTGGTACGGGGGCTCTCGGTCGGAGTGAGCGTGCGGCGAATGCTGCGCCGTGAGCTGCTCGCCGGCCTCGCCATCGGCCTGGCCCTGGCCGCGGCGGCCTTCCCTTTGCTGCTCTGGCGCTGGGGCGAGACGGACCTGGCCTTGGGCGTCTCCCTCGCCCTCTTCGCCGCCTGCTCCACCGCCACCATCGCGGCCATGGCCCTCCCCGCCCTGCTCGACGCCCTCCACCTCGACCCCGCCTTCGGCGCCGGCCCCCTCGCCACGGTGATCCAGGACCTGCTGTCGATCCTGATCTACTTCGCGATCGTGACGGCGGTGGTCAGGTAGGAGGCACCAACCCCACCACCCGCACCGGCCCTCCCGAGCCGCCGGCGATCTTGATCGGCAGGGCGATGACCCAGGCGCCGGTTGAGGGGAGCTGGCCCAGGTTGGCGACGTTCTCGAGGCCCGGGACGTTGGCGGCGGCGGCTACCCGGTGGACGAGGAAGTCCTTCGACGGGCCGTGGTCGATCGACGGGGTGTCCACGCCCAGCACCGCCACCTTGCGCTCCGCCACCAGATAGCGGGCTGCTTCCTCGCCGTAGGAGGGGAAGTGGAGGTTGGAGGCGTCGTTGGGGGTGTCGTCACCGAAATAGCGCTTGCGGTCCGGGTAGCGCGCGCCCCAGCCGGTGTGGAGCATGACGATCGCGCCAGCGGGGACGGCGCCGTGCTGGGCTTCCCAGGCCGTCACGTCCTCGCGCTTCAGCCGGTAGTCCGGATCCGCCGCGGCCTGGGCGGCCACGTCGATCACCACCGCGCGGGCGATCAGCTGCTCGAGCGGCACCTGGTCCGCCGTGCGCTGGCCCTCGGCGAAGTGGATCGGCGCATCGAGGTGGGTGCCGCCGTGCTCCGGCGCACTGAAGGAGTTCGAGGCATAGAAGAAGCCCCCGGGAGTGGGGCCGTAGGCGAGCTGGTGGATCTCGAATCCCGAGGGCGACGTGGGCCAGTAGAGGGTCTTGTCGTCAAAAGCGTAGGTGAGGTCGACCAGGCGGTAGGCGGAGAGGTCGGGCGGTGGCGCGGGACCTCGGTGACTACCGGGCTCCGGCCGACAACCCGTCAACGCCACGGTCAATACCACTCCGAAGCAGAGCCAGAATCCGACTCTCACGGCCGACCTCCTTGATTGCGATCGCTGGACTCGCTGGTCCGGTCGCTGCTCACGCACTGGTGACACCAACAGGATCCCGGACCTTCACATCCGTAGGGGCGCACGGCCGTGCGCCCTCCGGGTCGTGCTCCGGCTTCTCTCGACTTTACCTTCCCGGCCTCTCCGGATCGAGATGCCACTTCAGAGGATTCTCCGCGATGTACTCGCGGACCCGATGTAACTCCTCGTCGTGCCGGATCACTCGTTCAAAATAGTTGCGTTGCCAGAACGGAACACCGCGAGAGTCTCGCAGTACATTGACTCGAAGCGTCGTAGCGGACTTGAATCCTGCGACAAACGAGCCGAGCGACCTCGGCGGGCGCTGAAACGGCACGCTCCGGGCGTCGGGCGTGGCTGAGACACCGGAGGGCGCACGGCCGTGCGCCCCTACGATCTCGGTGAGCCAGACGATGCCGTGAAGGTGGTTGGGCATGATGACGAAGGCATCCAGCTCGAGCTCGCTGCGAAGCGCTCCAGAACGACGCCACTCCTCCTCGACCAGTGTCCCAATCTCCGTCAACCTCACCCCACTCTCCACGACGTCGCCGAGCAGGCACTCTCGTCCGGCGGTGCAGAGGGTCAGAAAGTAGGCGCCGCCGCCGCGATAGTCCCAGGACGGGAGCCGCAGAGACCGCCGATGGCCTGGCGACACCAGGCTGGATGGGTCAGGTCTCCGGGCTGGATTGGGAGCTGCCTTCTCAGTCATCTCTCCCTCTCAGAAGCTCAATCTCACACCCACCCTCACCGTCGTCGGGGGCGTTCTGATCACCGGCTCTTTGTACTCGGGATTCACCGGCGTGGGCGAGCTGTTGTCCGCCTCCTGGAAGCCCCAGCGTTGATCGATCAGGATGGCGCGTTGGGCGTTCAAGAGGTTGAAGATGTCCAACAAGACGTTGATCTTGACCGGTCCGACCTCCACGGGATAACCGAGGTGGAGGTCGGCCTCGTAGGTCGCCGGCGTGCGGCCCTCGGCGCCGCGCTCGGAGAGAAAGAACTCATAGCGGCCATAGGCGTCCGAGTAGCCGTAGCGGGTGACCGGCGTACCCGTGCGGTAGTAGGCCGCGGCCCCGAGCGAGAGCTTCCAGGGGGTCTGATACACGCCCGAGACCTTGAGTTGATGCCGGCGATCGTTCGACAGCGGTCCGGTGTTGGTGATGCGGGTCAGGTCCTGGCCGTCGGTGAAGAAGTCGAAATAGTCGTAGGCGGCGGTGATGTTGGGGTCTGCGCCGACGTTGGTAAACGGTGCGTAGAGCCCGTCGAAGTTGCCTTCGAGCTTGGAGTAGACGTAGGAGGCCAGGGCCTGCCAGCCGTTCGAGAAGCGCTTGGTGGCGGTGACCTCCACCCCCGTGTACTCGCGCTTCGGCTTCGGCGCCGGCAAGGTGCGGGAGTAGTCCAGCGTGAACACCCTCTGCATGATGCCCTCTCCCGGGTTGCCGATGCAGTAGGTGCCGTCATCGGCGCAGAGGAAATCCTCGATCACTTGGCCGTACTCGCGATAGATCCCCTTGACCCCCACCGCCACGTCCGGCAGCACCTGGCGCTCGTAGCCGAGCAGGTACTCGGTGATGTATTGGTTTTCGAGGTCCGGGTCAGAGGGCTCGGTGAAGCCGCCGAGGATGGCCGACTCGGTGCCGAAGTCCGCCTCCGCCTGGGCGTCGGGGACGTTGCTCGTGGGGCTGTAGTTGATGATGCGGGGCTGGCGCTCGTAGGAGAAGGAGCGGATCACCAGGTCCATGGGCAGCTGCTCGTAGAAACGGCCCCAGGAGCCATAGACCC
Source organism: Thermoanaerobaculia bacterium (assembly GCA_036274895.1). Taxonomy (GTDB): domain Bacteria; phylum Acidobacteriota; class Thermoanaerobaculia; order Multivoradales; family SZUA-115; genus CALMKX01. Next base: position 200,015 of record DASUEU010000039.1, read on the forward strand.
GCGAGCGGCCGTCGCTGCCCGGATCCCAGATGAAGCCGAAGCGCGGGGCGTAGTCGTCTTTGAGATCGATCTGCTTGGCCCCCGAGGCGTCGAAGATCTCCTGGCGATCCCAGCGCACGCCGAAGGACAGGGTCAGGTTGCCGAGCAGGGTCCAGCGGTCTTGCAGGTAGACCGTAGTGTTCTCGTGAGAGGGCGACGCCATCAGCTGCGAGATCGGCGCGTTGGCCACGGTGGCGTCCGGCGTCGTCCAGTAGAAGTGGCGATAGATCGGTCGCGCGGGATTGACCGCGTTGGGAAAGACGTCGACCTGCTGGCCGCCGGACATGCGCCGGATCACGGTGGCATCCTGCTTCTCGTATTCGATGCCGAGCTTCGGCTCGTGCTTGCCGAGGAAGGCGCCGACCGAGGCGCCGTAGAAGTCCCGCTCGAACTCCTTGGTCTGGATCAAGCCGAAGCCACCGGTCTGGAAGAAGTCCCGCGACACGTCCCGGAACTGCACCTCGCCGCCGGCCGCCGTGGCCGGCCCCACCGAGTTCTCCTCCTCGTGGCGAGCGACCTGCGCGGAGACCACCCAGTTGCTCGAGAGGATCCCTTGGTAGCGCAGGGCGAAGTCGCGGCCACCCAGCTCGAGGGTGCCGAGATAGGTGGAGGGCTCACCGTTCAGGCTGTGGCCGGAGTCGACGATGGCGCCGGAGTCGTCGCGGGGGTCCTGGAAGAACGAGCCGACGACGGAATGGCCCTCGGCGAGGTTGTAGGTCAGCTTGGCGGCGGCCAGGTCGCGTTCGCTCTCGGTGTCCGAAAGCAGGGTGACGCCGCTCGAGATGACCAGATTCTCCGTGCTGTTCGAAACCTGATCGTAGGCGACGAAGAACCACAGCTTGTCCTTCAAGAGGTAGCCACCCAGATCGAAGCCATAGTCCTCACGGGTGAGCCCGCTGATCGAGCCGCTAGTGGCGACCGTGGTGTCCGCGTCGCGGCGCAATGAGTCGTCGTTGTAGTAGCCGAAGACGTCACCGCGGAAGTCGTTGCCACCGCTCTTGGTGATGACGTTGACGATGCCGCCGGTGGACTTGCCGAACTCGGCCTCGTAGCCGCCGGTCTTGACGTCGATGGCTTCGATGAACTCGAAGTTCAGCTCCTTGCCCTGGAAGCCGTACTCGACGCCGGTGGTGTTGACCCCATCGATGAAGTAGACGTTCTCGGCGCCGGTCGAGCCGTAGACGGTGATCGACTCCTGGCTGCGGTTCTCGGGGTGCGCGTCGGAGGAGACGCCCGGGGCGATCTGCACCACCGAGGCGTAGTTGCGCCCGGAGGGCAGGGTCTCGATCGAGCGTTGATCGAGGCTCACGCCGGACGCGGCGGTGGTGGTGTCGATCACGGGGGCCTGGCCGGTGACGGTGATCTCCTCGGCCGTGCTGGGGGCGAGGGTGACGTTCAGGGTGGTTTCGCGGTCGAGCCCGACCGAGATGCCTTCCTGGTGCTGGGTGCCGAAGCCCTCGAGCGTCACGGTCAGGCTGTAGGTTCCCGGCGGCAGCAGGGTCAGCCGGTAGGTGCCGGTCTCGTCGGTCACCGCCAGCCGGGTGCCCTGGAGGGAGGGGCTGCGCGCCTCGACGGTGACGCCGGGCAGCACCCCGCCCTGCTCGTCGGTGACGCGGCCGAGGATGCCGCCGGTGGTCTGGGCGAGGAGGGGCGATGCGAGAGCTGCCAAGACGACCAGGAGAAGTGACAGGAACCGGGCTCGGTGCACGGCGAACCTCCTTGGGCCCAGGGGCCTTCGACGGTGCTGCGTGACGGATCTGTGACGGAAGATTACTACGGGCCGGACCCGCGCCGCCCCTACGAGTTGCCGGCCAGGAAGCTCTCGATCTCGGGTTGATCGGGATCGAGCTCCAGCGAACGCACGAAGGCCCGCCGGGCGCCCGCGCCGTCGCCCAGGCAGGCGCGAGCGAGCCCCAGCGAGGCGTGGGCGAGCGGGTCGCGCGGCAGCTCTTTGGCGGCCTGCTCGAAGTCCGTGAGGGCGCCCCGGCAGTCCTGCTCCTCCAACCGGAAGCGACCCCGCCAGAGACGCAGGGCGGGGTCGGTGATGCCGGCGTCGAGGGCGCCTGCGAGCAGGCGCAGGCTGCGGGCGGCTTCGCCTTTCTCTCGCCACGCTCGAGCCCGCGCCACCACCCGCTCGGCGCCCAGCGGCAACCCGGCTCGGACCGCCTGGATCAGGAGCTCGTCGCTGCGCCCGGTCTCACGCCCCTCGGTCCACAGCAGCTCGCTCAGGTTCCAGGCTGCCGAGGGATAGGCCGGGGCAAGGGACAGGGCCTGCTCGAAGGCCCTCCGCGCGCCCGCCCTGTCCCCCTCTCCGCGGCGAATCAGCCCTTCGTTGTTGAACGAGGCCGGGGTGCGGGTGGCATCGCCGGTCGGGGCCGGCAGGCGTGCCACGTCCCGGCTGCCGAGATAACCCAGGGCCGTCAACCGGGCGAGGGCCTGCGGGTCGGTCGTGGCTCCGGGATCTGCCGCCGGGGGCCGCCAGCCGGCCCGGTAGTCCACCGGCGGCGCGGCGCCGGGAGCGAAGCCGGGCAGCGGTGGGCCGGCCAGACCCTGGCCCGGGGGCAGGCCGAGCAGGGCAAGGAGGGTGGCCGCCACGCGGTCCACCCCGGCCCCCTCCCGTGGCGCCGGCGCGATCCCAGGACCCCAGGCGAGCCAGATTCCCTCCCGCCGGTGCCATAGGCCGGCGGTGGCCGCCTCGCCGCTGGCCACCACCCGGGGGCGCTCGGACCCCCACTGGAAGCCGTGGTCGGAGGCGAGCAGCAGGATGGCGCCCCGTTGCTGCGCCAGCCGCAGGTAGTCCCCCAGCAGCCGGTCGACCTCCCGGAAGTAGCGCTCGGGAACCTGGGAGAAGCGGGCGAAGTCGCCTTCGGCGATCCACGGCAGGCGCGGCGGCGCGTAAGAGGCGAAGAGGTGGCCCACCAGGTCGGTGCCCTCGAAGTAGACCAGGGCCAGGTCAGTGGGCTCGCTCGCGAGCCAGTCCAGGGCCAGGGCATGGGTGAGGCGGGTCTCGACCAGGATGCGCTCGAGGCCGGAGACCGGGTCCGCGAGGGGCTCGGCCAGGCTCTTCGCACGCAGGTAGTCGGCCTCGGTGAGCCCGGGCAGATAGGCCGCGAGCTGCTCGTGGGTCACGCTGGCCTCGACCTCTCGCCGCTTCGCCGCGGCCCAGGCCACGCGCTCGGGGGGATGCACCGACGCCGGCGGCGCCGGCTGGCGACTGGTCGCGGCGAAGAAGCGATCGGCGACCAGCAGCCCCTCGACCGGCTCGGCCGGCCAGGTTGCCCACAGACCGAGCACCGCCACCCGCCGCTTCGCCACCGAAGCCACGTTCCACAGGGCCGGCACCTTGCGGTCCATGCTGCCGATCGGCTCGGGCGCACCGGTGGCCGGGTTGCGACGGGCGAAGTCCAGGATGCCGTGTTCCAGGGGGGAGACGCCGGTCATCATGGTGGTCCAGACCAGGGGCGAAAGGGGCGGGTCGATGGTGGTGAGCGCTCCGCCCCGACCTTCCGTCACCAGCCGGGCGAGATGGGGCATGGCGCCGGCGGCGATCAAGGGGTCGAGGTGCTGCCAGTCGGCGCCGTCGAGACCGATGAAGATCACCGGCAGACGGGCACCTCCGCCCGGTCCACCGGACGGACGACAAGCGAGAGCCAGCGAGGCCAGGGCTACGCAACACCAGACAACACGCCAGGAGAACACGGCCGGCTTATAGCACGGGCCGGAGTGATCTATGCCGCGCCCAGCACCCCCCGCGCGGTGAGGAAGGTCTCGAGCTCTCCGGGCGGCAGGGGGTGACCCAGGTAGAAGCCCTGGAGCTGCGGGCAGCCGAGCCGGCTCAAGATGGCGAGCTGCTGCTCTGTCTCCACCCCTTCGGCCGTGACCTCCAGCTGGAGCTCCTTGCCGAGCGAGAGGATCGCCCGCACGATCGCCTCCGAGCCGGGATCGCTGTGGACGGTCTTGACGAAGGAGGCGTCGATCTTCAGGCCGTCGATCGGCAGGCTCTGGAGATGGGCGAGGGACGAGTAGCCAGTGCCGAAATCGTCGAGCGTGACGGACACCCCCAGCTCGCGCAGCCGGGAGAGTACCGAGCCCACCAGCGAGACATCCTGCATGGCCACCGACTCGGTGATCTCCACCTGCAGCGCCGAGCCCGGCAGGTCGCAGTCGGCCAGCGAGCGTGCCAGCTGCTGGACGAACTCTGCGGCGTTGAGCTGGCGGGCGGAGAGATTGACCGCCACCGTCAAGTCCACCGCTCCGGCCTGGCGCCAGCCCGCCGCTTGGCGGCAGGCCTCCTCGATCACCCAGCGCCCCAACGGCACGATCAGCCCGCTGGCCTCGGCCAAGGGCACGAACTCGGTGGGCAGGCGCAGCCGGCCGCTCGGCTGCCGCCAGCGCAGCAGGGCCTCGACACCGACCACGGCGCCGCTGCCCGCAGCGAAGAGGGGCTGGTAGTACAGCAGCAGCTGATCCCCAACCTCGAGGGCGCGCCGCAGGGCCAGCTCCAGCGCGAGCCGCACGGTGTGGTCGTCTTCCACGCCGCCCTCGAAGAAACGCAGCACGTCCTTGCCTTCTTGCTTGGCACGATAGAGGGCGAGGTCGGCGTGGCGCACCAGGCTCTCGGCTGCCACCGGCTCCCCGGCGGTGATCGCCACGCCGGCGCTCGCCGTGACGATCAGCTCGCGTCCCTGGATCGAGAAGGGATGGCGCAGGGCGTCGAGCACGCGTGAGAGCACTCTCTCGGCATCCGCCCGCTCGTGCACCTCGAGCAGCAGTGTGAACTCGTCGCCGCCCATCCGCGCCACCGTGTCACCGGCCCGCAGAGCACCCCTCAGGCGGTGAGCCACTCCACGCATCATCTCGTCGCCGACGGCGTGGCCGAGGGAGTCGTTGATGCGCTTGAACAGGTCGAGGTCGAGGAAGGCCACGGCGACCTCGCGACCGTGGCGGGGGGCGCTCGCCAGCACGGAACGCAGCCGATCGAGGAACAGGCTGCGGTTGGGCAGGCCGGTCAAGGGGTCGTGGTAGGCGAGATGCTCGATCTGCTGCGCGGCCTGAATGGCGCTGTGCCGCTCCTCTTCGAGCAGCACAATCACCATACCGGCCGCAATACCCATCTGCGGCAGGATCTCGATGAAACCGAGATAGAGCTGCAAGGGGCGCAGCTCCTGGTCGAGATAGCTGATGGCGGTCAGGCCGAGGACCTGGAAGCCGTAGATGCCGTACGCCACGATCGAGCCGCCGAGCAGCCGATAGCCGATGCCGCCCCGCCCGGCGAGGGCACGCCAGATCATTACCCCGGCGGGGATGAAGGCCAGGCCGTAGAGCAGACCCCGCCCCCCCGACCGGACCAGGATCCGCTCCTGGACCAGCGCGTGGTCCCAGGAGAAAAGCAGCACCAGGACGAGCGCCAGGCCGGCGGCCGAGAGGGACCAGATCCGCAGCCAGCGGTCTGCCACCACCCGGCCCTTGCGCAGCTCCCAGGCACCGCTCAGCAGATAGACCACGTGGAGGCAGGAGCCACCGTTGACGATGGTGCTGGCGAGGATCCGTACCAGCAGCGGCGTCGACTCGCCAGAGAGGTTCAGCTGCAGGGAGATCGGTGCCCCGAGGTGGAACACGGCGAGCCACAGCCAGGAACGCTCCCAGCGCTGGAGGTAGCCGCGCCGATAGTGCCGGCGGAGGAAGAACAGGATCGAGTAGGTGAGGACCGAGGCGACCGCCAAGAAGACCAGCGACACCCGCATCAGTTCGGTCTCGGACGTCAAGGCCGATCCCTTCTCGAGGCGCGCGAGCGACGGTTCAGTAGCAACACGAGGGCGCCGAGAATCCTAACATCCTGCAACACGGACGAAGTAGCCTGGAAGGAGATTCGAGGCAGCTCGCGAGGGAGAGCACGGCCTCATTTCGAGATCACGAACCGTGATCTCAAACGGTCGAGCCTCGCCCGGCTAGCCGACAAGCTTGGCCCGCAAGCGCTTGTAGTGGCCGATGAGGCCGTTGGTCGAAGCGTCGTGGCCGGTCACCTCTTCCGGCCCGGCGAGCTCGGGCAGGATCGCCCTGGCGAGCTGCTTGCCGAGCTCCACCCCCCACTGGTCGAACGAGTTGACGTTCCAGACCGCCCCCATGACGAAGACCTTGTGCTCGTAGAGGGCCAGCAACAGGCCGAGGGTGTGGGGGGTAAGGCGCCGGTAGAGGAAGCTGGTCGAGGGGCGGTTGCCCGGCATCACCTTGTGCGGGGCCAAGCGCGAAATCGCCTCGGGATCGAGCCCCTGGCCGACCAGCTCGGCGTGCACCTCGTCGAGGGTCTTGCCGCGCATCAGGGCCTCGGGCTGAGCGAAGAAGTTGGCGAGCAGGGGCTCCTGATGTCGGGTGAAGGGGTGACCGGGCTCGGCCGCGGCCAGGAAATCGCAGGGCACCAGGCGGGTGCCCTGGTGCAGCAGCTGGTAGAAGGCATGCTGGCCGTTGGTGCCCGGCTCGCCGAAGACGATCGGCCCGGTGGCCATGGCGACCGGCCGGCCCTCGCGATCCACCGACTTGCCGTTCGACTCCATGTCGAGCTGCTGGAGGAAGGCCGGCAGGCGGTGGAGGTTCTGGTCGTAGGGCAGTACCGCGTGAGCGTCTGCACCCAGGAAGTCGGCGTACCAGACACCGAGGAGGCCGAGCAGCACGGGGACGTTCTCGACCAGGGGCACGGTGCGGAAGTGCTCGTCGGCGAGGAAGGCACCCTCGAGCAGCTCCTCGAAGCGGGAGAAGCCCACGGCCAGCGCGATCGACAGCCCGATCGAGGACCACAGGGAGGTGCGCCCCCCCACCCAATCCCAGAACACGAACATGTTCTCGGGGGCGATGCCGAAGCGGGCTACCTCGGCCGTGTTGGTCGACATCGCCACGAAGTGCCGCGCCACGGCTGCCGGATCCCCAGCCCGTGCCAGCAGCCACTCCCGGGCGGAGAGGGCGTTGGCCAGGGTCTCCTGGGTGGTGAAGGTCTTCGAGGCGACCAGGAAGAGGGTGGTCTCGGGGTCGAGGCCGGCCAGGGTGTGATGGAGGTGGGCGCCGTCGAGGTTCGAGACGTAGTGGGGCCGGGGTCCGTCCCAGTAGGGCTTCAGAGCCTCGGCGACCATCAGGGGGCCCAGGTCCGAGCCGCCGATGCCGATGTTGACCACGTCGGTGATCGCACGGCCCGTCGCGCCCCGCCAGCGCCCCGAGCGCACCGCGTCCGAGAAGGTCCGGAGGTGCTCGAGGGCGGCGCGGACGTCGGGCATCACGTCGCGCCCCGCGACCTCGATCGACCGCCCGGAGCGATTGCGCAGGGCCACGTGGAGCACCGGCCGGCCCTCGGTCGAGTTGATCGCCTCGCCGGCGAACATGCCCTCGCGCAGAGTGGCGACTCCGGTCTCCTCCGCCAGGGCGACCAGCAGCCGCATGGTCTCGTCGGTGATCAGGTTCTTCGAGACATCGACCAGCAAGTCGCCCAGGCGCAGCGAGAAACGCTCGAAGCGACCGGGATCCGCCGCGAAGGCGGCGCGCAGCGAGAAGCCGCGCATCGCCTCGGCATGGCGGGCGAGGGCCTGCCAGGCGGGGGAGGGGGGGGCTGGAGGGTGGGGAGGGGTCATGAGATTTCGTATCCTATGCCGCCATGAGCCGCCCCCCCCTGACCTACCGCCGGGTCACCAGCGCCGAGGAGGTGCTCACGGCCCTCAACATCCTCGACAACGCCGCGCGCCACCTCGCCGACGAGGTCGACCAGCGCTCCCTCGATTGGCAGCCGGCCGGGGGAAAGGGCTGGAGCATCGGCCAGTGCCTAGATCACCTGGTCAAGACCAACGAGGTCTACGGCGGCGCCATCCTCGCCGCCCTCCAGGAGGCGCGCCATCAGGGCCGGGCACCGGCGGGGGCGGCGCCCTTCCGGCCGGGTTTCTTCGCCCGCTGGTTCCTGGGTCAGATCGAGCCGCCCCCGAAACGAAAGCTGAGCGCTTCCCGGTTGGCGAAGCCCGGCTCCGCCCAACCCAAGGACGGGCTGGTCGCCGCCTATCTGGCGGGCCACGAAAGGCTGCGCCGTGGTCTCGCCGAGGCCCGCGGCCTCGACCTCAACGCCCTGCGCTTCAAGAACCCCTTCGCCCCCCTTCCTTGGACCGTGGCCACCGGGCTCACCTTGATCGTGGCCCACGACCATCGCCACCTGGAACAGGCCGAGCGGGTGCGCCGCTCGCCCGGCTTCCCGGCCTCCGCCGGATCCTGAGACAGCCTCTTTGGCTCACCTGACGACCTTCCAACGAGGCGCCCTGACCATGGTCGCCTCGGCCTGCTGCTTTGCCGCCATGGGCGCCGCGGTCAAGGTCGCCTCGGCCACCCTCGGCAACAGCCAGATCGTCTTCTGCCGCAACCTCCTGTCGCTGCTGCTCCTGCTGCCCTGGTGCGCGCGCGGTGGCCTCTCCGGACTGGCCACCGAGCACCTTGGCGAGCATCTGGCCCGCGGCCTCTTCGGGCTCTCGGCGATGTACTGCTTCTTCTACGCCATCGCCCACGTGCGGCTGGCGGACGCAATGCTGCTCAACTACACCCTGCCCCTGTTCATGCCGCCCATCGAGCGCTTGTGGCTGGGCGAGAGGATGTCGCGGCGGCTGCTGCTGCCGCTGGGGTTGGGTTTTCTGGGCATCCTGGTGATCCTGCGGCCGGGCACCGGCGTGTTCCAGCCCGTGGCCCTCTGGGCCCTGGTGTCGGCCCTGCTGGGCTCGGTGGCTCAGGTGGGCGTGCGCCGGTTGACGGCCACCGAGCCGGTGACGCGCATCGTCTTCTACTTCGCGGCGATCTCCACCCTGGTCTCGGCGGGCCCCGCCCTCTTCACCTGGCGAACACCGTCGGCCGCGGCGAGCCTGGCCCTCTTGGTCTGCGGGGTCACGGCCACGCTCGGCCAGTTGCTGCTCACCCGCGCCTACGGCTCGGCACCGGCGGCCTGGGTGGGGCCTTTCCTCTATTCGAGCGTGGTCTTCGCCGGGCTCTTCGACGCTTTGCTCTGGGGCCGTTCCGCGGACGCCCTCTTCGTCCTCGGCGCCCTGCTGGTAGTCGCCGCGGGGGTGATCACGCTGCGGCTGCGCCGGGAGCCGCTCCGAAGCTAGGTTTCCGCATCGAGCCGAAGCGAGGGGTCCGCCTTCGCTCGCTCGAGCACGCTCGCGACCCGGCGGATCAGGTCGTCGGTGACCCGCTGGGCAAAAGCGGCTTCGCGAAAGAGCAGCAAGGCCGCCAGCACCTCCCGGTGGACGCTCTGGGCCTCGAAGAGGGCGGCCGCCTCGGCCGCAACCTTCTTGACATCGTCGAAGCGGCCGAGCCGGAAGTAGAGCAGCGCGAGATCCAGGGCGACGTGCGCCAGGTCCAGAGGCCGCCCCGCCAGCAGGCGTCGGACTTCGAGGAACTGGGGCTCGGCGGAGGCATCCGCCAATTCGGCCCCGAGCTTCGCCGCCAGCCACAAGCGCAGCAGTCGCACGAAGGGATCCTCACATGCCTCGTACTCGTCCTCGTCGAAGACCAGGTGCTCGAGCGCCTCTTTGAAGCGGCCCGAGGAGTAGAGGTTGTAGGCGAGGTCGTAGCGGGCATAGAGGTAGAGGATCGGATCGGTGGCGCGTTCGAACGAGCCAAGGGCCTTGTAGACGGCGTCGAGAGCCGCATCGAGGTCGCCCTGGAGGCGGTAGATGTCGGAAAGGGAGAGAAGGGCCCGGGCCGCTCCCGGAGCATCGTTCGCCAGCCGATAGAGCAGGACGGACCTCGAAACGAGGTCTTCTGCCTCGGTCAGCCGCCGTTGCCTCTTTCTGAGGGCTCCTTCCAGCCAGTCAACCTCCGCAGACGCCAGCGCGTCAGCCAGTCCGCTCCGGTTCATCAGCCGGCGAGCTTGCTGAAAGTCCCGTTCGGCTTCTGCAATCGCACCCTGGATTCGCCGCGAGTTGCCGATGAGAGCCAGCGCCCGGGCAGCTTGCGTTGCCGCTCTGGCGCCGGCCCGTCCCTCATCGACAGCCGCCAGTGCGGCCATGGCGAAGCTGCGCGAGCCATCCGGGTCAGCAGGAAGGCAGCGCTTCGCGGCACCGAGGAGGTGATCGACGAACAGCCGGCCTCGGTATCGGCTCCCGGACCGCCTCACGCTCTCGGCGTGTGCTTCGGGAGGTTGGCCGGCGAGCTCATCGACCAGGCGCATGACCCAGATCGCTTCACGACCTCCCGCAGTGACTTGGTCTTCCACCCCCTCGAACCTTCCCGTTGACTCTGCGACGTTGAGACGGGCTCGCAGGGAGCTCCGCCGATGGAGGCGGAGGGTGGACCTACACCTTGGGCACAGCTCCTTCAGATGCTGAACGATGATCTCGGTGAGCACCCGAGCGGGGAGCGTGCCGTGCGTCACCGCATCGAGAAGCTCGCGCGTGATGTGCATTCCCTTCCCTCGATTGCCGTGCATGGGATGTCGCCTGGCTTCCCGGTGCACGGAAGGTTACTCCCCGTGACAACGAGGCAAGGCGCCAGAGTCGTCGCACCCCTGGCGCCTTGCCCCTGGGAGCGTCAACCACCGCCAGCTGGGTCGCCGTAGCCCCCCTCTTTCGCGAGGTGACCCATCCCCCAGTCCTCCAAACGCTGCCAAATCAGGAGGATCCAGCGCAGCATGTGTCGCTCCTTTCAGCCGGTCTTGACCCCGGCTCCATGCCGGCGACAGGCCGGCCCAATCCGTCGGGCGGATTGAGGTAGCGTACACACAGATAGAACAAGCGTTGTATGGACATCACGGCAAGACCTAGAAGTACGAATAATGCGCTTAAACATCACTCTGAGCAGTCCGGGGTCCTTGCCGCCTTGTGCGCCGAATACCCCTCAGATCGCGATGTCGTCCTCGACCGCTTCCTCGGGCGCCATACCGAAGTGCTGGCGGATCAGCTCCCGGACGATCGAGGCTTCGCTGCGACGCTCCTCGAAGGCGGCGCGTCTCAGGGCTTCGGCCTCGTCGACACCGATCAGGAATGCCTTGCGGACCAGGCGGCCGTCTTTCGACACAGTGGTGGTGCCGCCCCGAGGACCAGCTTCCCTTTTCTCGGATCGCATCATCATGGGTGGAGCATACCTGTCTTGCACGCTCATGCTTGACCAATATACCATAGACGCCATTGTGCAAGCGCACAATCTAATGGAATCGGCTGACCTCGCTCGAGGAGGATGCTCCTGTGCCCGACACCTTGAACCTCGATGCCATCGCGCAACTCGTCGCCGCCATGCCAGCCCCCCGGGAGAACCTGTTGGGACTCCTGTTCTTGAGCACCGACCTGGATCCCGTAGGGCACCTGGCCTTCCCCAAGCAGCTCCACAAGCGCCCTGCCACGGCGCTGCTCTCCTGCGCCCACGCGGTCAGCGTCCGGGCGGTGGCGATCTTCGAGCGCCGCTCGGAGGTCACCCTCTCCTTCGAGCGCGAGGATCTGGCTCTCGCGCAGCAGCTGCTGCGGGCCGGAATGCTGCTCTCCGTGCCGGTGCTGGACTATCTGCTCGTCCGCAGTGAGCGGGTGGTCTCCCTCGCCGAGCACCTGGGGCTCGCCAGCGGCATGACCTCGCCGGAGGACCTCCTGTGGGCGGTCGCTCGAGCCGCGAGCGTGGAAATCCCCAACGCCCGGCCGGACGCCAAGAGGACGGTGCCGGCGAAGTACCGCAACCCCGAGAATCCCGCGGAGGCCTGGACCGGCCGCGGCCGGCCGCCTCGCTGGCTGGCGGCCAAGCTCCAGGCCGGACACTCGCTGGTGGAGTTCTCGATCGAGAAGATAGGCCGGCACGGAGCGTAAGATGCTCGGGTGAACCTGCCCCGCTCGTTCCGCCAGGAACCGCCCCGCCCTGGCAACCCGTGGGCGGACGACCCGCTGCTGCGGTCCCTGCTCGCTCGCGCCCTTCCCCCCGAGACCCTGGTCGAGGTGGAGGGGGAGCTGGCGGAGATGGGAGCCCTCGCGGGCGGTGAGCTCTACGAACTCCAGCTCGCCGACCTGCCCAATGAGCCGAGGCTGGTCTCCTGGAGCCCCTGGGGCGAGCGCATCGACCACATCGAGGTCACCGCCTTGTGGCGGCGAGCCGAGGAGCTGGCCGCCCGGCGCGGTGTGGTGGCCACCGCTTACGAGGCTCGCCACGGGGCTTTCTCCCGCCTCCACCAGTTCGCCCTCGCCCATCTCTTCGTCCCCTCGACCGACTTCTACGGCTGTCCCCTGGCGATGACCGACGGCGCCGCGCGCACCTTGCTCGCCTCGGGCAACCAGCGGCTGATCGAGAGGGCCGTACCCCACCTCATCAGCCGGGATCCCGCCGCCTTCTGGACCAGCGGCCAGTGGATGACCGAGGCCACCGGCGGCTCGGACGTCGGCACCACCCGCACGCTGGCCCGCTTCGAGGACGGCGGCTGGCGCCTCTGGGGCCACAAGTGGTTCACTTCGGCGGTGGCGTCCCAGATGGCCCTGACCCTCGCTCGCCCCGAGGGCAACGGCCGGGGGGGCAAGGGCCTGGCCCTTTTCTACCTCGAGACCCGTGACCAGGCCGGCCGGCCGAACGGCATCACGGTGCATCGCCTCAAGGACAAGCTGGGGACGCGCAAGCTGCCCACCGCCGAGCTGACCCTCGACGGCGCCCGGGCCGAGCTGGTGGGTGCCACGACGGACGGGGTCAAAGCGATCGCGCCGATGCTCAACGTCACGCGCACCTGGAACGCGGTGACGGCCTCGGCCCTGCTGTGCCGGGCCCACGCCCTGGCGGCGGACTACGCCCGCCGCCGGGTGGCCTTCGGCGGCTACCTGATCGACAAGGCCCTGCACCGCAACACCCTGGCGGGGCTCGAGGCCGAGGCCGCTGGAGCGCTACACCTGGCCTTCCGGGTGGTGGAGTTGCTGGGGCGGGTGGAAGTGGGTGTGGCGAGCGCCGAGGAGACGGCACTTCTGCGGTTGCTCACGCCCATCGCCAAGCTGACGACAGCCAAGCAGGCGGTGGCCGGAGCCAGCGAGGCCCTGGAGTGCTTCGGCGGCGCCGGCTACGTCGAGGACACGGGACTGCCGACCCTGCTGCGCGACGCCCAGGTGCTGCCGATCTGGGAAGGCACCACCGACGTGCTGGCGCTGGACACCCTGCGGGCGATCGCCGAGTACCCCGGAGCGACGCCGTTGGTCTTGGAAGCACGCCGACGCCGCGACGAGGTGAAGGAGGAGACCCTGGCCCGGGCGGCACAAGCAGCCCTCGACAGCGTGGAAGGGGCCCTACGCTGGCTCGAGGCCACCGCGAAGAGTGGCGGGGACACGCTGGAGGCCGGAGCGCGCCGCTTCGCCCTCACCGTCGGGAGGGCGCTCGAAGTCTCGCTCGCCACCTCCCACGCCCAGTGGGCCCTCGATCACCGACAAGACCCCCACCCCCTCGCCGTGGCCTTGCGGCTGGCGGCCGGCACCGAGCCTTGAGGGGCACGCCGATGATCGCCCTCCTCCTGCGCACCCTCGACCAGGCCTACGACAAGAAGAGCTGGCACGGGCCGACGCTGCGCGGAACCTTGCGGGGAGTCTGCGCCGAGGAGGCGGCGTGGCGCCCTGCTCCGGGCCGGCACAACGTCTGGGAGCTCGCCGTGCACGCCGCCTACTGGAAGTACTCGGTGGCCCGCCGGTTGGAGGGTGGGGAGCGGGGGAGCTTTCCCCTCGCCGGGAGCAATTGGTTCCCGCGACCCGAAGAGCTGAGCGAGGCGGCCTGGAAGGGGGATCTCGCCCTGCTCGGAGAGATGCACCGGCGGCTGCGCGAAGCCGTGGCGGCGCTCGACCCGGAACAACTGGAAACGATCCCGCCCGGCAGCAAGACCCGGGTGGTCGACCTCGTCCTCGGCGTCGCCGCCCACGACCTCTACCACGCCGGCCAGGTCCAGCTGCTCAAACGACTGCGCAGCCGCTGATCGGCAGCGGGTCGAGAGATCCGCATGTGACCTCAGTTCTCAGTATTTGGTCGCGGCGTGGGTCACCGGCCGCCAGGGGGAGAGGGGACCTGCCGCCTGGCGTAGCATCTCCCCATGGCCCTCACCGCCAAGACGCGCATCTCGGAGACCGAGCGCATCGCCCTCGACGCCGGCACGGTGTGGCTGGAGCGGGACCTGTTCCGCGGCCGGCCGGACTTCCCCCGCATCGCCGACAGCCTCTACCCTGGCCTCACCGACGACGAGCAGCGCTTCCTCGACGGCCCCGTCGAGGCGGTGTGCCGCTCGGTCGACCCCTGGCGGCTGGCCCGCGAGGGCGTGCTGCCAGAGGCGACCTGGAATCTCTTGCGCCGAGAGGGCTTCTTCGGTCTCGCCATCGCCCTCGAGTGGGGTGGCAAGGGCTTTTCCGCCCTCGGTCTCTCAGCCGTCTTCGGCAAGCTGGCCTCGCGCTCGCTGGGCCTCTCGGCCTACGTCTTGATCCCCAACTCGGTCGGGCCCGGGGAGCTGCTCGCCCACTACGGCACGCCGGAGCAGCAGGCCCGCTATCTGCCCCGCCTGGCCAAAGGCGAAGAGATTCCCTGCTTCGCCTTGACCGAGCCCGAGGCCGGTTCGGACGCTTCTTCCCTGCGCTCGAAGGGCGTGGTGTTCCGAGATACTCGCGGCGAGCCGGCGATCCGCCTCGATTGGGAGAAACGCACCATCACTCTGGCCCCGGTGGCGACCCTGCTGGGCTTGGCCGTGCGCCTCTACGACCCGGAGGAACTCCTGGGCCGGGGGCCGGAGCCAGGGATTTCCGTGGTGCTGGTGCCCGCCAGGAACCCTGGGGTGGAGATCGGGCTGCGCCACGACCCCCTGGGTGTGCCCTTTCCCAACGGCCCCACCCGGGGCCGGGGTGTGGTGGTGCCGGCCACCGCCATCCTCGGCGGGCAGGCGGGCGCCGGGCAAGGTTGGAGGATGCTGATGGAGGCCCTGGCGGCGGGGCGGGCGGTGTCCCTGCCGGCCCAGTCCGCAGCCGGGGTGAAGCAGGTGGCGCGGGTGGTGGGAGCCTGGGCCGCCGTGCGGAGGCAGTTCGGCCTGCCCCTGGGCCGTTTCGAGGCGGTCACGGCCGAGTTGGCGGAGATCGCCGGCGCCGCCTACCTGGTGGAGGCCGCCCGGGTGTGGAGCTGCGGCGCCCTGGCCGCCGGGGAGCGACCGGCGGTGGTGGCGGCGATCATGAAGCTGCGCACCACGGAGCTGGCCCGCTCGGTGGTGGCCCGGGGGATGGACGTGCTGGCCGGCGCCGGGATCTGCCGTGGCCCCTCGAACCTGCTGGCGGAGGGCTGGGCGGGAGCGCCGATCGGCATCACCGTCGAGGGAGCGAATCTGCTCACCCGCAGCCTGATCCTCTTCGGCCAGGCCCTGCTGCGCTGCCATCCCACCGTGCTCGCCGAGGCGGAGGCCCTCGAGCGGGGGGACCGCCGCGCCCTCACCAGGGAGCTCGCGCGCCACCTCGTCTTCGCCGGCCGCAACACTCTGCGCCTGCTGCGCCTCGAGCTGTCGCGGGGCCGGTTCGCCCGTACCGGCCTCTTGGGACCGGCGGGGCACTGGGCCCGCCGCCTCGCCTGGGGCTCGGCCCGCTTCGCCGTGCTCGTGGAGCTGGCCCTGCTCGCCCACGGCCCCGCGATCAAGCGCCGGGAACGGGCGACCGGGCGGCTGGCGGACGCCCTCTCCTGGCTCTACCTGGGAGCCGCCGTGCTCAAGCGCTTCACGGCGGAGGGCGCCCGGCGCGAGGACGAGGCCGCCTTCGAGTGGGCCAGCCGGAGCTGCCTCGGCGAGGCGGGCCGGGCTCTCGAGGCCTTGGTCGAGCAGCTGCCCCTGCCGAGGCTCCTCCGCTCACCCCTCGCCCTCTGGCTGCGGGCGCGGCGCCTGGCCGCACCGCCCAGCGAGGCCCTGGCGGAGCGGTTGGCGGCCGAGATCCTCGCCCCGGGGCCGGCCCGGGACCGCCTGACCGGCGGCCTCTTCGTCCCCGGAGATCTCTCAGAGCCCCTGGCCCGGCTCGAGCGAGCGCTCCAGCTGGTGACCGCACCGGGCAGCGCCTCCCCCGCCGAGGTCGAAGCGGCCCGGCTCGCCGCCCTGGCCGTGGACGAGCTGACCTTCGAGCAGATCTTTCCCGAGGCTCCCCTCGAGGCGGCCTTGGCCGCCGCCCAGCCGCGTTGAGGAGGCTCTGGTAGCATCTCCCCGAGCTTCAGCGCCATGTGCGGCCGCTACACTCTCGCCACCCCCGGGGACGTGATCGCCCAGCAGTTCGAGCTGGCGGCCACGCCCTCGCTCGCCCCGCGCTACAACGTTGCCCCCACCCAGGAGGTGCCCGCCGTGCGCGCCGCAAAGGGCGGCGGCCGCGAGCTGGCGATGATGAAGTGGGGGCTGGTACCGCGCTGGGCCGAGGACCCCTCGATCGGCAACCGCCTGATCAACGCCCGCTCCGAGACCGCAGCCGAGAAGCCCTCCTTCCGCTCCGCCTTCAAACGCCAGCGCTGCCTGGTCCTGGCGGACGGCTTCTACGAGTGGCAGAAGGCCGCCGGGGGCGTCAAACAGCCCTTCCACATCCGCCTCGCCGGTGGCGGCCCCTTCGCCTTCGCCGGGCTGTGGGAGCACTGGCAGAAGGAGGGGCAGACGGTCGAGTCCTGCACCCTCCTGACCACCGGCCCCAACCCCTTGATGGCGCCGATCCACGACCGCATGCCGGTGATCCTCGACCCCACCGAGTACGACCTCTGGCTCGATCCAGGGCAATCCGACCGCGCCCGCCTCGAGGCCCTGCTCGACCCCTTCCCCGCCGAACGCATGGAAGCCTGGCCGGTCTCCCGCTTCGTCAACAGCCCGACCAACGACTCGCCCCGCTGCATCGAGCCGGTGTCATCGGCCTGAGCCGAGGCGACCCGCGGCCATGCTCTACGACATCTCCCCCCTCCTCCACCCGGGCATGGCCGTGTGGCCGGGGGACGTGCCCTTCACCCAGGAGCGCACGGCGGAGATGGCGGCGGGGGCGGCGGCGAACGTTTCGGCCTTTCGCACCACCACCCACGCAGGGTGCCACGTGGACGCGCCCCTCCACACCGAAGCCGGCGGGTCGGACATCGCCTCGCTCGGCCTGGCGCCGTTCCTCGGGCTCTGCCGGGTGGTCGAGGTGCCGGCCGTCGCCCTGCTCCTGCCGGAGCACCTCCCCGCGCCAGAGCCGGACGACCCGCCCCGCCTGCTGCTCAAGACCGGCAGCTGGCCGGACCGGGATCGCTTCCCCGCCACTTTCACCGCCCTCTCGCCGGAGGTGGCCCGGGAGCTCGCCGCCCGCGGGCTCTTGCTGGTGGGGCTCGACACCCCCTCGGTGGACCCCGCCGAGAGCGCGGACCTGCCCGCGCACCACGCCCTCGCCGGGGCGGGCATCGTCATCTTGGAGGGTGCCGTGCTCGACGCCGTGCCCCCCGGCCGCTACGAGCTGATCGCCCTGCCCTTGAAGCTTGCGGGGCTGGACGCCTCGCCGGTGCGGGCCGTGCTGGTGGGCTGACGTGGCGCCCGCGCCGTTGCCGGAGCTGCTGTTCTTCGCCGTCGGCAGCGCCCTCCTGGGCGTCCTGTTGCGGGTCTGGCGACCGGAGCTGTCGTGGCGCCTGATCGGCGGCTATGCCCTGCTGGTGATGGCCTTCCTGGCCCCGACCCTGCTGACCCCACGCCACCCGATCGCCACCGACCTCGCCTACCCCTGGCTGCCCTGGCGCGCCGGCCTCGAGCGAGAGGTGCGGCCGGCGAACCCCCTGCTTTCGGACCCGGTGCTGCAGATGCTGCCCTTCCAGCACCTGGTGCGGCAGCGGCTGCTGGCAGGGCGGCCCCCCCTGTGGACGCACGAGCTGGCGACCGGCGAGCCCCTCCTCGGCAACGCCCAGTCAGCCCCCTTCGCGCCCTTGAAGCTGCTCGCCCTGCCGCTTTCGCCCCTCGCCACCCTCGAGGTGGCGGCGGCTTGGCAGATCCTGCTCGCGCTGCTCTTCACCCACGCGCTCGCCCGTAAGCTCGGCACCAGCCCCGTGGCAGCGACCTTCGCCGCCGTGGCCTTCAGCTTCTCCACCTTCGCCGTGGCCTGGCTCTACTACCCCCTGGGGATGACCGCCGCCTTCCTCCCCGGCCTCCTGCTCGGCGTGCTGGCGCTCGATGCCGAAGAGCCCCGGAGCCTCCTCGCCCTGGCCGTCATCGCCGCCGCCATGGCGCTCTGCGGTCATCCGGAGACGCTCACCCACGGAGCCTTGGTGGCCGGTATCGTGGCGCTGGTGCTCGCCATGCGAAGGCCGGCAGGGCGGTGGCGCTTCCTCTCTCGCTTCGCGGGGGCGGCGGGGCTGGGCTTCTGCTTCGCGGCGCCGGCCCTCCTGCCCTTCGCCCAGGCGGCCCTCGAGAGCTGGCGGATGGCGCTGGTCGAGCTCGCCCCCGGTGCCGTCGAGCCTCCCCCCTTCGAGGCGCGCTTTCTCGCCGTCCTGGTCGACCCCCTCTTCTTCGGCAGCCCCCGCTTCCACACCTGGAAAGGGCCGTGGAACTGGAACGAGCTGGCGAGCGCCTATGCCGGGATCTCCACCCTCGCCTTCGCCGGCTTCGCCCTGGTCGAGAAGCGCGGCCGGTGGCTGCTCGGCGGTGCCCTGGCGGCCCTGGCGGTGGCCTTGAAGCTGCCACCCTTCTTCCAGCTCTTCGAGCTGCTGCCCCTGCTCGGCCACGGCGCCAACGGCCGGCTGCGGCTGGTCTGGGTGCTGGGCCTGGCGCTCGCGGCCGGGTTGGGGCTCGATCGCTACGCCCGGGAGGGCCGTTGGCTGCTCCGACTGCTGCCGCTTTGCGCCGCGCTGTTGCTATCGGCGGCCCTGGCTCCGGAGCGGCACCCGGACCACGACCTGTGGTGGATCGGCGCCGTCGGGGGCCTCGCCTTGCTCTTGCTGCCCGTCCGGCACGCCGGTTTCAGGGCCTGGGTGCCGCATCTCGCCGTCCTGGGCCTGGTGGCGGACCTCTTCCTCCTGGGCCAGCGCTACAACCCGGCCGTGGCGCCGGAGATGGACCTGCGGCCAACCCCGGCGGTCGCGGCGTTGCAGCAGGCCACCGCGCGGGAGGACGGGCCGGTGCGGGTGCTCGCCCGCGGCTACGGCCTCTACCCCCACACGGGCGCTCTCTACGGCCTCTGGGACCCCCGCGGGGGGGACCCGATGCAGCCGGCTGCGGCGGCCCGGTTCGCCCTGCGCTCCCTGCCGGACCAGTTCCTGCCCGAAGCGCCCCGGGACCGGCCCGAGCTGGGCAACGCCGAGGCCGTGCTGGCCTTTCTGCGCGTGGGCCTGCGCCTGACCGAGAGGCGACGGGAGCTGCCGGCGCCCTGGCGGGTGATCCACGAGGGGCCGGGGGTGCGGGTGTGGTCCAGCCCGGCGGTGCTGCCCCTGTTCTTCGTCCCCCGCCGCACGGAGGTTGTGGCGAACGCCGAGGCGGCGTTCTGGGCCTCGCTGCGCTCGGCCGATTTCGCCGAGACGGTGTGGCTGCCGGCGGGCGCCGGCCCAGCATCGCGTACCAATGCTCTCGGGCGGGCGAACGTGCTCGCCCTCGGTCCCAACCGCTTGCGGCTGGCGGTGGAAGGGGAGGGAGGATTCCTCGCCTCGAGCGTGGCGCATGCCAGTGGCTGGCGGGCCGTAGCCGGCGGTGGAAGAGTGCCGGTGGTGGCCGCCAACGGCGCGTTTCTGGGCGTAGAGGTGCCGCCCGGGGCCGCTGAGGTGGATCTCGTGTTCCTGCCGGGGGGGTGGGTGGTGGGGCTGGTGCTGCTGGCCGGGGGGCTGGTGGTGGCGACGGTCATCGGGTTGCGGCCGCCGGGCCGGGGAGGACCGGCACGGGGGCATGCCCCTACGCGGATTCCGGAGCCGGAATCTCCACGGTATCCGTAGGGGCGGCCCCCCGCGACCGCCCTCCGGTTCTCGGCCCTCGCCGCCAGAGGTAGAATCCCTCCGTAGTCGCCCACCAGAGAAGGGAGCCCCTCTTGGACAGCAAGGAGTTTGTGGCCGGGCTGATGGCTGAGATGGAGAGCCTGTTCGCCCAATTGGGCGAGCACGAGACCCTCGAGGCCGAGTCCGGTGGCCGGATCGAAATGGTCACGCTGCTCAAGCTCGCCCTGGCCAGTGAGCTCGAGGCGAGCGAGCTGGCCGGCTCCTGGATGCCCTCGACCACCGAGATCGACGCCAAGCAGGTCTTCGCCGCCCAGTGCGGCGACGAGATGCGCCACTACGCCTTGATCGAGCAGCGCCTGGCCCAGCTGGGCGAGGATCTCTCGAGCTTCGACCCGTTGGCCGAAGGCCACAGCCCGCTCTACGAGTACATGCGCGGCCTGCGCACCATGGCGGAGCGGATGGCCGCCGGCCCCTTCGCCAGCGAGGCCATCGCCCAAGTGCGCAACCGCCAGTTCATCGCCTGGTGCGAGAGCGTGGGCGACGCCGAGACCGCCCGCCTGTATCGCGACGTGATCCAGCCCGAGGAGCTGCACCACCACCTCCTGGGGCGCGCCATCCTCGAGAAGTACGCCATCACACCGGAGGTGCAGGAGCTCGTGGCCAACGCCGTGCGCACCACCCTGGCGATCGCCGATGAGCTCGCGACCCTCTCCGAGAAGACCACCGGCCTCCAGGCCCTTCCCGTTTCCTAGGACCCCATGAGCCAAGACGTTCGTACCATCGCCGTCCTCGGGGCCGGCACCATGGGGCGCGGCATCGCCCAGGTGTCGGCCGTCGCCGGTTACGAGACCCGCCTCTTCGACGTCGCCGAGAGCGCTCTCACGAGCGCCCGAAGCCGCATCGAGAAGAACCTCGACAAGGGCGTCGAGCTCGGCAAGGTGGCGGTGGACGCCGCCGCCGGCGCCAAGCAGCGTCTGGCCACCAGCACCGACCTCGGCACCGCCGTCGCCGGGGCCGACCTGGTGATCGAGGCCGTGCCCGAGTCGATGGCTCTCAAGATCGAGACCTTCGACCGGGTGGCGGCGCACGCCCCGGCGGAGGCGATCTTCGCCTCCAACACCTCGGCCTTGTCGATCACTGAGATGGCCGCGGCCTCCGGGCGGCCGGAGCGCTTCGTCGGCATGCACTTCTTCAACCCGGTGCACCTGATGCGGCTGGTCGAGCTGGTGCGCGGCCTCGAGACCTCGGCGGAAACGGTCGAGGTCGCCCGCGAGGTCTCCCAGCGCATGGGCAAGCAGACCGTGCTGGTCAACGAGTCGCCGGGCTTCGTCACCAGCCGGATCAACGCCCTGATCGGCAACGAGGCCTTCCGCATGCTGCAGGAAGGTGTGGCGAGCGCCGAGGACATTGACAGCGCCTTGAAGCTGGGCCTCAACCACCCCATGGGCCCCTTCGAGATGGCCGACCTGGTGGGCCTGGACGTGCGCCTGTCGATCCTCGAGTTCCTGCACAAGACCCTGGGCGAGGCCTACCGGCCGTCCAACCTGCTCGCCCAATACGTCAAGGCAGGTCGGTACGGCCGGAAGGTGGGCAAGGGCGTCTACGAGTACGACGCCGAGGGCAACCGCAAGCGCTGAAGCCCGCTACGGGCAGGTGGCGAA
Source organism: Thermoanaerobaculia bacterium (assembly GCA_036274895.1). Classification (GTDB taxonomy): domain Bacteria; phylum Acidobacteriota; class Thermoanaerobaculia; order Multivoradales; family SZUA-115; genus CALMKX01. The sequence goes on from DASUEU010000039.1 coordinate 221,578, forward strand.
GGCGTTGGTGTCCGTCACCGCCGGCGCCGGCGGCCCGGGGTAGTTGAAGTAGATCTTCTGCGCACCGTGGACGTCCGTGACCTCCAGGCGGTAGAAGACGTTCGTGGTCGCCGCCGAGAACAGCCAGTAGCGGTTGTTCAAGCCACAACCGTTGACCGCCTTGACCATCACCTCCCAGTTGATCGCGCTGAAGAACCAGAACAGGCCTGAGCCCTCGTTCGGGCAGTCGGCCACCTGGGCTGTGCCCTCGGCGGCGCCCGGAGGGCCGGTGCGCCATTTGCCCGAGACGATGAAGCGGTCGAGCAGGCACAGCGACGTCGCGGTGCTCGAGCCGCAGTTGGCTGCCACCGGGAAGGTCAGGAAGCCGGTACCCGCCCCTTGCACCGAGCCGTCATGAGGGCCCACCACGTTCTGGGCGTTGCCGTCCAGGGCCCAGACGCCGACCAGCCCGGGCATGGCACTGGTGATCGGCTCGTTGATCGCCGCCCGGAGCTGGTCCTGGGTGCGCACCACGTTCCACAACCGGACCTCGTCGAGAGAGCCGGCCGGTGAGCGCTCCCAGGACACGTCGCTACCGATGCGCATCTCGCTCGAGGAGGTGGTGGGGGAGCCGCCGGCCGGCTGTTCGAGCACCAACTCGCCGTTGATGTAGTGCCGGACGTTCGTGCCGTCGGAGACGGCGGCCACGTGGGTCCACTGGTTCAAGGGAATCACCCCGCCCGTGTATGCCGAGGCTCCGCCTCGGAAGTAGGAGCGGAGCTGGCCGTTGCAGCGTCCGAGCCACCAGGCCTGGAGGAAGTTCTTGCCGGCAATCGACCGGCAGTCCTCACCGGCCTGCTGGCTGGCGAAGAGGACCCAGGCTTCGACGGTGATCGCCGTGGTGGGGTTCAAGGCGGCGTTGGGTGGCACCCGTACGTAGCCGTGCTGGGCGAGGCCGTTGGTGTTGAACCAGGCCTGGAACGGTTGGGCCTCGGCCGAGGACGGCAGGAGCAGAAGGCCGACGGCGAACAAGCCAAGCAGGGCAATGCGGGCGAGACGGAGGCCACGGCGGGCAGTGGTGCCGGGGCAGGGCTCGGGGGTCCGATCGGGCATCTCGGGTCTCCTTTCTGGGACTCGCAGAAGATAGCAAAAAATCGATGTAACCGGACGGCCGGGCCGGCGGCCCAACCTTCTGTCTCGGCTCCACTCGGGCGCTGGGCGTTACCGAGTGAATCCGAGTAAACTTCAGGATCCCCGAGAGTGCTGTCTCTGTCTCCGCCAACCTCCGACCTTGAGAAGGAGCCTCGTTCATGAGAATCGCTCGTCACCTCAGCCTGATCGCCTTCGCCCTCGCCGTCCTCGCCAGTGCCGGCTCCGCCGGCGCCCAGGCCACCCGTACCTGGGTCTCCGGCGTCGGCGACGACGCCAACCCCTGCTCCCGCACGGCCCCCTGCAAGACCTTCGCGGGCGCGATCTCCAAGACCGCCGCCCAGGGCGAGATCAGCGTGCTCGACCCCGGCGGCTTCGGCGGCGTGACCATCACCAAGTCGATCTCCATCGTTGCCGACGGCTCCGAGGGCGGGGTGCTGGTCTCGGGCACCAACGCCATCATCATCAATGCCGGCGTCAACGACCACGTCACGCTCCGCGGCCTGACCCTCGAGGGCCTCGGCACGGGCCTCAGCGGCGTTCGCTTCCTGGCCGGCGCGGCCCTGCACATCGAGAACTGCACGATCAACAACTTCACCACCGGCATCGACTTCCAGCCCTCCGGTGCCTCGGAGCTCGTCGTCCGCAACACCGTGGTCCGCAACACCGCCGGGGCCACCGGCGGCGGCATCCTGATCAAGCCCTCGGGGGCGGGTACGGCGCTCGCCCTGATCGAGGACTCGGGCGTGACCAACCACCGATTCGGCCTGCGAGCCGAGCCGGGCTCGAAGGTCACGGTGCGCAATAGCTACGCGTCCAACAACTCCACCAACGGCTTCCTGGCCATCGCGGCGACCGGCGCCGCCGAGCTCAACCTCGAGAACGTGGTGGCCAGCGGCAATGTCGGCGCGGGGGTGAGGAGCGAAGGCAGCGCCAATTCCATAGTCCGGATCTGGGGCTCGGGCGTGTACAACAACGGCACTGGCCTCCAGGCCGTTACCGGTGGCCAGATCCTCTCCTTCGGGCAGAACCGCAACGCCGGCAACACCACGGCGGGAGCGCCCACGGGGCCGCTCGCCTTGCAGTAGGTTGAGGGCGGAGCCTCTTAGCGGTAGCGAGGCGTTTCGGCGCCTCGCTACCCTCCTCCGGCCTGGTAGTCTCCCCTCCCGGAGGAACCCCATGCTCTGCCGTGCCCACCCCGCCTTCTCTGCTCTGGCTCTGCTCTGCTTCTGCCTGCCCGCTTCCGTCGGCGCGGGCTCCCTGGCCTTCCGCGTCGAGATCGCTCCCGGCCTCGCTGCAGAGAGCCTGGACGGCCGCCTGCTGGTGCTGATCGCCAAAGACGAGAAGCCGGAGCCCCGGTTCCAGGTGCGCTCCCACTTCGCCAGCGCCCAGGTCTATGGCGTCAATGTCGCCGGCTGGCAGCCGGGCTCGCCCTGGACTGTGGCCGACGGCCCGGCCTACGGCTTCCCCATCGAGCGGCTCGCCGACCTGCCGGCCGGCGAGTACTTCGTCCAGGCCCTGCTGCACCGCTACGTGACGGTGACCCCGGCCCACGGCCACACGATTCAGGTGCCGTGGGACCGCGGCGAGGGCCAGCAGTGGAACCGGGCTCCGGGCAACCTCTTTTCGAAGCCCGTGAAGCTGCGGGTGGACCCGGCCAAGAGCCCCGTCCTGAGCTTGACCCTCGACGGCGAGATCCCGCCCATCGAGGGGCCCAAGGACACCAAGTACGTCCGCCACGTGCGCATCCAGTCGAACCTGCTGACCGCGTTCTGGGGACGGCCGGTCTACCTGGGCGCGCACGTGCTGGTGCCCTGGGGCTTCGACGAGCACGTAGAAGCCCGCTACCCGCTGATGATCTTCCACGGCCACTTCCCCGCTGACTTCGGCGGCTTCCGCGAAGAGCCCCCGGATCCCAACCTCGAGCCCGACTGGAGCGAGCGCTTCCAGATCAAGGGCTACAACCGGATCCAGCAGCAGGAGGCCCACGACTTCTACCGGCAATGGACCTCGCCCGACTTTCCCCGCTTCCTGGTCATCGAGATCCAGCACGCCAACCCGCTCTACGACGACTCCTACGCCGTCAACTCGGCCAACCTCGGCCCTTACGGCGATGCCATCACCCATGAGCTGATTCCGGCCATCGAGCGGCAGTTCCGGGGCATCGGCGCGGGCTGGGCGCGCTTCCTCTACGGCGGCTCGACCGGTGGCTGGGAGGCGCTCGCTGCGCAGGTTTTCTACCCCGACGAGTACAACGGCGCCTTCGCCGCCTGCCCCGACCCGATCGACTTCCACGCCTACACCCAGGTCAACCTCTACGAACACGAGAACGCCTTCTACGACCAGGGGCCGTTCGCTCTCATCCAGCGCCCCTCGCACCGCAACTACCTGGGGGAGATCCAGTCCTACGTCGAGTGGGACAATCGCATGGAGCTCGCTCTCGGCACCAAGAGCCGCTCGGGTGGGCAGTGGGACATCTGGCAGGCGGTGTACTCGCCGGTTGGCGAGGACGGCTACCCGAAGCCGATCTTCGACAAGAGGACCGGCGTGATCGATCGACAGGTTGCCGCCTACTGGCGCGAGCACTTCGACCTGGTCCACATCCTGAAACGGGATTGGTCGAAGATCGGGGCGAAGCTGGTGGGTAAGATCCACCTCTACTGCGGCGACATGGACAATTACTACCTGAACAATGCGGTCTATCTCGCCGAAGCCTTCCTGGACTCGACCGAGAACCCCCACTACGCCGGCGAGGTCGACTACGGCGACCGCGCCGAGCATTGCTGGAACGGCGACCACGAGAACCCGAACTACCTCTCGAGGCTCCGTTACAACACCATGTACCTGCCGAAGATCTTGAAGCGAATCGAGCAGAGCGCCCCCGAGGGGGCGGACCTGACCAGCTGGAGGTACTAGGGTCAGCGAGGGGCTGAAGCCCACGCGCCCAGGCGGGCCGCCTCCCGGTTGTCATCCTGAGCGCAGCGAAGGATCTGGGCGGTTGGACGCAGCCGATGGCCGGGTCCGTGGTCTGCGTCCAGGCGCTCCCGCCCAGATCCTTCGCTGCGCTCAGGATGACAACGGGGGGATGCCCCGCGGCAGAAGGCAGTCCCTCCCCCCGTCCCGAAGGGACGTGTCTACGTAGCGTGGGGCTTCAGCCCCTCGCGCCCCGACGGGCCGCCCTACCAGCTCAGTGCGCCCGGTACGAAGTCAGCGGCATCACGTCGTCCGGGCTGTCGCCGGCGAAGAGCAGGCGCCCCTCGCTGTAGGTCACGTCCCGCAGGGTGATCGCCAGGACCTCGCCCAGCTCTTCGACCGGGTGCACCTCGATCAGCTCCCGCACCTCGCGCGGCAAGTCTTCGAGATCGGCCTCGTTCTGCTTCGGTAGCACGAAGCGCCGGATGCCCGCGCGGACCGCGCCGAGCACCTTTTCCTTCACACCACCGATGGGCAGCACCCGCCCGGAGAGGGTGACCTCACCGGTCATCGCCACGTCCGGCCGCACCGGCCGGCCCGAGAGGGCCGAGACGATCGCCGTCGCCATGGTGATGCCCGCCGACGGCCCGTCCTTGGGGATGGCCCCGGCCGGCACGTGGATGTGCAGGTCGCGCTGGAAGGCCTCCTCGTCGATGTGCAGGGGTGCCGCGTGCGAGCGCGCGAAGGTCCAGGCCGCCCGCGCCGACTCCTTCATCACGTCGCCCAGCTGGCCGGTGAGCACCAGCTCCCCCTTACCCTTCATGGTCGAGGCCTCGACGAACATGATGTCGCCGCCCACGGGGGTGTAGTACATGCCGGTGGCCACCCCGACCTGGTCGTGGGCGGCGGCCTCCTCCGGGTGCACCTTGGCCCGCCCCAGCAGCTCGCGCACCGCCGCGGCGTCGAGCACGTAGCGCTCGACCTCGCCCGCCGCCACCTTGCGCGCCACCTTGCGCGCCACGCGGCCCAGCTCCCGCTCGAGCTGGCGCACGCCCGCTTCGCGGGTGTAGCCGCTGATCACCTCGGCCAGGCCGGCGTCGGTGAAGTCGAGCTGGGCGGCGTCGAGGGCGTTTTCGGCCAGCTGGCGGGGCACCAGGTACTGCCGGGCGATGGCCAGCTTCTCCCGCTCGGTGTAGCCGGAGAAGTCGACCACCTCCATGCGGTCGAGCAGAGGGCCGGGGATGTTCTGCAGGAAGTTCGCCGTGCAGATGAACAGCACCTCCGAGAGATCGAAGGGGATGCCCAGGTAGTGGTCGGTGAAGCTGTCGTTCTGGGCCGGGTCGAGCACCTCGAGCAGGGCCGCCGCCGGGTCTCCCTGGAAGGAGACGCCCAGCTTGTCGACCTCATCGAGCAAGAAGACGGGGTTCTTGGTGCCCACCTGCTTCATTCCCTGGATGATGCGGCCGGGCATGGCGCCCACGTAGGTGCGGCGGTGGCCGCGGATGTCGGCCTCGTCCCGAGCGCCGCCGAGCGAGATGCGCACGTACTTGCGGCCCATGGAGCGGGCGATCGACTTGGCAATCGAGGTCTTGCCCACACCCGGGGGGCCCACGAAGAGCAGGATCGGGCTGCGACGGCTGGCTTCTTCCTTGTCTTCGACGGGAACCGCCTCGGCCTCTAGAACCTCCTCGACGGGCGTCCCCCCTTCGGCCGCCTCCAGCAATGCCTCAGCTTCCTCGTCCACCGGCACGGGCGCCGCTGCCGCCCTCTCGGCCGCCACCTTCTCTGCCGCGCGCTGGCGCAGCTGGCGCACGGCCAAGAACTCGAGCACGCGGTCCTTGACGTCTTCGAGACCGTAGTGGTCCTCGGCCAAGATCTCGGCGGCCCGGGGCAGATCGAGCTGCTCGTCGCTGCGCTCGTTCCAGGGCAGTTCGGTGACGGTCTCCAAGAAGGTGCGGATCACCTGCGCCTCCATGGCCTCGCGGCCGATGCGCGACAGGCGGCGCAGCTCGCGGTCCACCTCGCGGCGGGCCTCGGAGGGCAGGGTCAGGGCGTCGAGCTTCTCCTTCAGCTCCTCGAGATCGCTGGTGTCGTCCCCCTCACCGAGCTCGTGCTGGATGGCCTTCATCTGCTCGCGCAGGAGCATCTCGCGCTGGCGATCCCCCAGCTCTTCCTGGACCTTGGACTTGATGTCCTCCTGGGCGTCGAGCACGGTGATCTGCTTCTGTACCAGGACCAGCACCCGGCGCAGGCGCTCCTCGACGGAGAGGGTCTCGAGCAGGGACTGGCGCTCGTCGACCGAGCCCTCGGTGTAGGCGGCCACCAGGTCGGCGAAGCGGCCGGGATCGTCGACGCTGCCGAGCACCTGCTGGACGGCCTCGCGAGGGAGCCCGGCCTTGTGGCCCAGCTCGGCGGCCCGCTGGCGGGTCTCGCGATGGAGGGCGACGAAGGAAGGGTCGTCCGGCTTGATCGGCGGCATCTCCTCGGCGGAGCGCACCACCGCCTGGAGGTAGCCGTCCTTCTCCTGGATGCGTACGGCGATGCCCCGCTGCTCCCCGTGCAGCAACAGCTGGACCCCCTGCAAGCTGCGCTGGAGGGTGTCGAAGCGGGCGATGGTGCCGATGGTGTAGAGGTTCTCGGGGGAGGCTTTGTCCTCGGCCGAGCGCTGGGCGACCGCGAAGATGTAGCGGTCGGAGTGCTCAGCGGCAGCGTCGATGGCGCGCAGGGTGCCGGGCCTCCCGGCCGCGATGGGAACGGACATGCTGGGGAAGATGACCATCTCCCGCAGGGGCAGAACGGGGAGGGTCAAGGGCTCGGACAGGTTGGGCTTCATGGGCTATCCCTTCGCGCTTGGTGTCACATCCGAGACGGCTCAGCTGTGCCGCTGCCGGAATCTGCGGAAGGCAGACTCAGGTCCCAGAACACCGAGGCAGGAAGGGAAATTCCGCTCTCACCCCCGGAACAGCCCCGGTCCCTTGCCCGCCCAACCGGGGAAGAGTTGGGCTCCGGGGGCGACGCCGAGGTGGCGCTGGGCGACCTCGGCGAAGACGGCCCGGAAGTCGGTGGTGACCGGCAGGTCACGGCCTTCGAAGAGGGCGTCGCGGTCGAGACTGTCGAGCCGGCCGTGGACCTTGCCGCCGGCCACGCCGGGGCCGAGCAGGAAGAGGCAGGAGCCGTGGCCGTGGTCGGTGCCGCCGGAGCCGTTCTCGGCCACCGTGCGGCCAAACTCCGTCATGGTCATCACGGCCACGTCGTCGGCGTGAGCGCCGAGGTCCGCCCAGAAGGCTGAGACGGCTCGGGCCAGCTCGCCAGCCCGGCGCGCGAAGGAGCCCTGGGCCCCACCCTGCTGGACATGGGTGTCCCAGCCGCCGGTCTCGGCGAAGGCCACCTCGAGCCCCACGTCCGCCTTGATCAGCATGGCGATCTGGCGCAGGGCGTTGGCCAGCGGCCCCTGGGGATAGTCCACGCCGGGGGCCGGGCGGTAGGAAGTGACCTGCTTGGCCGAGAGCATCTGGATGGCGTCGAAGGTCTCGCCGCCGGTCGCGGCGAGCAGCTCCTCCGAGGTCTGGCGGTAGAGGGCCTCGAAGCCCGAGCCGGCGGCGCCCGCCGCGGCCTTGCCGCCGCCCCGAACGCCGACCTTGAAGTCCGCCAGGTTGGTCACCGCCACGGCCGGCTCCGGGCCGTAGAGGGAGCGGGGCAGGGTAGGGGTGAGCGCTACGGCCCGGAACGGGGTGCCCTCGTGGCCCAGCTCACCCACCACACGGTTGAGCCAGCCGGAGGGTGTGCCCTTCCTGCCCGGCGTGCCGGTCTCCATGTAGTCCTGGGCGTCGAAGTGGGAGCGGGTGCTGTCCGCCGAGCCCACGGCGTGGACCACGGCGAGGCGGCCGTCTCGGTAGAGGGGCAGCAGGGGCGAGAAGGCCGGGTGCAGGCCGAAGCGGCCGTCGAGGTCGAGCAGGGTCCCTTCGCCGGCGCTCTGGGCGGCGCTCATGGCCAGGCGAGGACGCAGCCGGCGCAGGGCGCCGTCGTCGAGCAGGGGCACGGCGGCCAAGCCGTCCATGGCACCGCGCTGGAAGATCGTCACCAGCACCTTGCGGCGTGCCGGCGAACCGGCGGGAGCCGCCGCCAGGGCCGCGCGGCCCAGGAAGGACGGTCCCAGGCCGAAAGAGACCAGGGACATGCCGCCGGCCTTGAGGAAGACTCTGCGGTTCCACATGGCTCGATTCCTTTCTGCTCAGCGGCGCTGGAACTCGGGGGCGCCGAGGATCACCCCCACCACTTGCTCGAGGGCGCTCGGCTCGCCGGTCGCGGCGGTGCTCAGCCGGTGGCCGGCGAAGAGGCGCCCGTAGGGCGAGCTGTCCATGCCGCCCTCGCCCCGGCGCTCTTCCCGGAACAGGGCGCCGTAGGCCGAGCCGCCGCCGCTCTCCCGCTCCGAGCGCTCGGCGACCTTGCGGCTCAAGTCCGGGTCGCGGATCGCCGCGGACAGCTCCTCCGCCAGATGGTCGAGGTCCCGCTCAGGCAGCAGGCGAGGCAGGTAGAGGGCCAGGGCCTCCTCGCGCGACTCGGGCTCCCGGCCGCCGTTCAAGGCCGCGAGGTCGAGGCTCACCCCACCGATGCGGCCCGCCGCGAGGGCCAGGCCGAAGTTCATCCGGTTCAAGAGAGACCCGGTGTTGACCCACGCGTCGGCGCGGTCCGGATAGCCGGTGGGCGCCTGGTAGAGGTAGAGGGGCTGGCCCATGCGGCCGATCCACTCGACCAGGCCGGCGCCGTCGAGCACCCGCGCCCCGGTAGCGCGCACGGCCGAGACGGCCAGCTCGAAGGGGGACTTGATCTTGGCGCCTCGGTGCACGGGATGCCAAAACTCCGGCGACTCGACCAGGGTGCGCATCACGGCGGAAAGGTCCCCGTGGGTGGCGAGAAAGCGCGCTGCCAGGCGATCCACCAGGGCCGCAGGAGGCGCGTCGGCCACGAAGCGCGTGGCGAGCTTCTTCGCCAGGTGCTTCGCCGTCGCCGGGTGCAGGGCGACCAGATCGAGCACCTCGCGGCCGTCCTCGATGCCGCGGCCGGCCGCGAGCTTCCTGCCCAGCACCAGCTTCTCGCCGGCATCGTGAGCATCAGCCCGGAAGAGGAAGTCCCCCTCGACCACGAAGCCGAAGCTGCCGGCCTGCCGAGCCCGGGCCAGTCGCCGCTGGTTGCCGGCCTCCAGCATCGGCGGCACCACGCTCCAGCCGGTGAAGGCTCGCGCCACCTCCACCACGTCCTTCTGGCTGTAGCCGCCGTCCACACCCAAGGTGTGCAGCTCGAGCAGTTCGCGGGCGTAGTTCTCGTTCAAGCCGGTCGAGCGGCGGCGCTGGCCGCCCTGTGCCCCGGCTCCCGGCGGCCCGGCGGGGCCCCTGCCGGCCCCGAGCCCGTCGGTCGTCCCAGGCTCGGGGCCGAAGCCGCCCCGGCCCCGAAGCTCCCGACCCATTCCGCCGCTGAAGCCGCCCCGGCGGCCGAAGCCTCCCTCGCCGGCCCCGCCTCGCCGCGACTGGAAGGTGGTCGGCGCCCCCTCGTTGGCTGTGGAGCGCGCGTTGTCGAGATAGAGCAGCATGGCCGGGTGGCGGGCACTGGCCCCGAGCATCGCGCCGAAGGTGCCGAGCACGTGGGGGCGGATGGCGTCCCGCTCGTAGGCCAGGACGTAGGAGCGGGCCTCGTTGTCGGTGAGCGAGACGTAGAAGTGGTTGAACCAGAAGTCGACCAGCACCTCCGCGAGCTGGTTCTCGGCGAGAACCGCCCGGTCGAGCTTCTGGCCCATCTGCTCGGCGATCAGCTCCCGCTGCGAGCGGTAGCCCTGCTCCATCCCGTAGCGCATCACGGCCCGGCGGTTCTGCCGCTGCTCGCGGCCCTGCTCGCCGCTCATGGGCTCCTCGTCGGGAGTGAGGGCCTGCTCCATCTGCTGGCGGTCCACGACGCCGGCCTGCTCGGCCTGGCGGGCCACCAGGAAGGGGTTGGGGTAGGTGCGGGCGATCTCCGGGCCGGAGAGAGTGAGGGCGTGGTAGCGGCCCAGGCGCTCGGTCAAGACCGGCTCGGGCAGGCCACCCGCCACCTGCTGCTCGAACCAACGCTCGAGCCCCGTCGCCACCACCCGGTCGACGTCCCCGGGCCGGGGCCCGAAGGTGAAGCGGTCGAGGAGGTGCGCGGCGGCCTCGCGCTCGGTCCAGCCGGCTTCCCGCCAGGGGATCGCGAGAGTGCCGGTGGTACGCGGGGTGGACGGAGGAGGGACTTGCGGAGCCGCCGCCGTGGCAGGCTTGGCAGGAGCCGGGGCTCCGGGGCTCGCCGAGAGGACGGCCAGGGCGCCCATCGAGGCGAGCCCAGCGGCAGCGGTGACGTAGAAGCGGGCTTTGCTCATCTTGGGCTGTGCAACAATCCGCCGGCCGCTTTCCTGCGCCCGCCCCGTCCCCGAGATGGCCAAGCCCGCCACCGCCGCCCCGCCCAGCCGACGCCGCCAGCGCTGGATGCTCCGGCTGATCAACTTCTTCCCGGCGTTCCTGGGAGCCGGCATCCGGGTCCGGCGCCTCGACGTCGAGGCCGGCGTGGTCGAGGTCGAGATGGGCCTCCACCTCTGGAACCGCAACTACCTGGGCACCCAGTTTGGCGGCTCCCTCTACTCAATGTGCGATCCGTTCTACGTGCTGATTCTCGCCGAACGCCTCGGCCCCGGCTACGTGGTGTGGGACAAGGCAGCTACCATCCGCTTCCGCCGCCCCGGCCGGGGCCGGGTCCACGCCCGTTTCGAGGTCTCTGCCGAGCAGATCGAAGCGATCCGCCACCAGGCCGACACCGAGCCCAAGGTCGAGCCCGTGCTCACCGCCCAGGTGCTCGACGAGGCCGGCGAGGTGGTGGCGGAGGTGGAGAAGGTGCTGTACGTGAGGAAGAAGGCGTAGCGATCCGTCTCTTCTAGCAGGGACCTTCACGGTCCCTCGGCCAACCGCTCTCCACGTTGTCAAAGGAGCACGTCATGCGGACTCGAGTCCTCCTCGCCGGGTTCTTCGGGATCTTGACTCTGTTCTCTGCATCGTCGGCTGCGGCCGCGATCCTGAGGACCGCTGATGGTACCGAGATCACCGGTGAGCTAGCAGCCGAGAGTTTCCAGCTAGAGACCGACGCGGGCCCTGTCGAAGTGCCGCTGGCGGCGATCCTCCAGGCGAAGCGGGCAGGGGATCGATTTGAGATCCTCCTGGCTGACGGCACCAAGCTGCTCGGAACCATCACCGAGGAGTCCGTCAAGATCAAGGAGGGTCTGATCCTCAAAGCCATTCCCACGGCACAGATCGAGATCCTGATGTTCACCCCTCCCGGCTTCCCTCTGGGCTCCCTGAAGTCCAACTACTTTCCCGTCGCCCTCTACAAGGGCAAGGAGCTGGTGACGGCCTGCCCGATCCGGCTGGAGATCGACGTCACCAAGGCCCTCCGAGCCGGTAAGGGCGAACAGTCAGCGATCGCCAGAACGGGCTTTTTCACCTGTGATTCGCTGTCGATCGTCACCTTGAGCGTCTCGCTCGACCGCGGGAAGAGATCGGCGAGGGTGACCTTCAGCGGCACGATTCGCGTGCTCGAGTCTTCCGACAAATGGGCGCAGATCAACGCCGAGCTGCTCGCCGGTGGCAAGGCGCTGGTGCGTCCCCAAGGGGCACGCATCGACGCCGAGGAGAAGAAGGGGACTCCCTTCAAGCTGTCGCTGGAGGTGCCGACTGCAACTCTCGACGCTGTCCTGGCCGAAGCGGAAGGGGTACTGGCTCGAATCAGCGTCGAAGTGTCCCGGAACTGACCGCGGGTAGCGGCCGCACGGGCCGCCGGGATCCTCTCCGCAGCCTCAGGGTCGCCTTAGCACTCTCCCAGATCGCGCATCCTCTGCCGCACGTAGGCGCGAAAGGGCGGACTGAGATGCAGGGTGCTCACGGTGAGCAAACGCTCAACCTCCTGGCGCACCTCATCCAGGCTCGAGCCCCCGTGGCGAAACCGCCGGAGCAAGATCCCGAAGGTGCCGACCACCACGCCGCCAGAGCTTTCCACCTCCCGACGCAGGGCCAAGTCGTCCGTGAGAACGGGAGCAAGGAAGTTGTGGTCGCGGGCCAGAGCTAGAACCTGACGATCGGTCGGCTGAAGAGCCTGCGCGCCCTCGTACCGTGCGGTGCTCTGGCTCACCCCTGGCGAGTTCAGGTTCGGTTCGGGCCTCTGAAGGCGAAGGCCTCTGAGGGCCTCTCCTGGCACTCCGAGCCGGGCGGCTTCACCGGCAACTCCCTCTGGCAGCAACAGAACATCGAAGACGAAGAGCGCGTCGAGGCTGCCGATCTCATAGAGGTGGAGCAAGGGTCCGGTATCGCAGATCGCCTCAGCCACCCGCCAAGCCCCACTCGAAGTCGCGGTCGATGGCTTGACGCTGTACGTCCACCCGAGCCACGACAGCCTCTCCAAGCTCGTGAACCACATCCTGGCGAGAGAGTTCGCCAGCCAGATAGCCCTCGATCAGTGCCTCGCGGTAAAGCGCCTGGACTCCGGCATCGAGAGCTTGAGCAGCCAGAGTCGCCTGATCCTGACCGCGAACGCCCGAGAGATAAGTGAGCTTCTCAGCGATGGTCATCACTGAGAATGGTAGCACCGTAGTGACGCTGCGATGGCACGGTAGCATCGAGAGCTTCTCCACGTCCACCGCGTCTTCGGACCGGGCCACGGGGAGGGCTGGGCGGCCGCACGGGCCGCCGGGGGTCAGCTGGCTCAGCTGAAGCCGGTGCCGCAGGCGGGGGCGCCGCAGCCTGGAGCTGTGCCGGACGAAGCGCTGATGCCGGAGGTGGAACGGGCGGCGAAGGAGGAGAGCTGCTTTTCCGGGGCGGGCTCACTGCAGCGTGGGCACTCGAGGCCCTCGCCTCCCTCCCCCATGCGCTGCAGGATCTCGAAGCGATGGCCGCAGGCGCGGCAGCGGTACTCGTAGACGGGCATGAACGACCTCCGGCCCAGGGGGTGCGCGGGCCTCCCTCGGTGAAACCCAACCGGAGAGGCCCGGATTCCCGCCGGATCGGCCCTACCTCATGAACTTGGCGAACTCGCTCGCCATGTTCTCGGCGGCGTACTCGACGTTGCTGCCGTGAACCTGGTTGCGGATCAGCACCAGGTTCTCGCCGGTGGCCTTGACCTTGAGCCGCAGCTCGATCTCGACGAAGGGGTCGAGGTGCGTGAAGTAGATGTAGGTCGAGTCCTCCTTGCAGTCGACGATCGCCATCGAGAGCTCGAGGGCGCCCTTCTCGGAGATCGTCAGGCCCAGGGCCTCCATGGCCTGGGCGAAGGCGTCGCGGGTCTCGTCCGGAAGGTCGCGGGGGATCACGCCGGCCAAGTTCTGCACCTTGGCGATCGAGACGCTCTTGTACGAGGCGAGGTCGAAGTCGAGCTTCTTCGGCTTGTCCACCTTGCCGGAGGTCTTGACCCAGCCCCAGTCGAAGTCCTCGCCGTTGCGCTCGATGTCGTTGACCATGATGCGGTAGTCGTCGTCCTTCAGGAACTTGCCGACCACCTCGTCGTCATCGGTGTAGTCGTCGCTCTTGATGAAGGTGTCTCGGCCTGCCCAAGCCGCCGGGGTCACGGCGAGTCCGAGCAGGAGCATCCAGGTGATCGCGATCATTGCTTTCTTCATGGGGGTCTCCCTCTTGATGGGCGGAAGCATGCGGTGCCGCGCTCTCCGGTGAGCCGGAGAGGGGAGCCGCGCTGTTTCGCAGTTCCTCGATCCTAATACGAATCGTGGCGCCGGAGGGGACACACCTCACACCAGCGAGACGCTGAGCGAGAGGCCGCGGACGAAGGCCTCGACCTCGGCCATGCTCGAAGCCACGACCAGTCGGGGGTGACTCGCGAGGCTCAGACGGTGGGCCTGGCGCCCCCCCACCAGCAGAGTGCCCTGGACCCGCTCCGCCACGGCCAGGGCGGCGAGAACCTCGACGCGAAGGGGTTCGGGATCCTCGCTCGAGCTGACGCTCAGCCACAGCAGGCGAGCCCCCAGGGCCACGACCGCTTCGTCGAGGGCAGGGGCCGGGGTGTTGGCACCCAGATTGGTGGCGTCCACGGCCAGGCTGCGCAGCACCACCGCCACAGCCAGGGTGGGGAGCATGTAGGGGTCTCCCGAGGGCGCCCCCCCCACGGCCACGGGACCGCCGCCGGGCACCGGGGGCAGGAGGGCGCGCAGCTGATGGAGGGAGGAAAGAGCGATGTCCGTGGCTCGGTGCTCGAAGAAGATGCCTGCGGGCGAGTGCTTCCACTCCTCACCCAGCCGATCCATCGCCGCCTTGAGCGGGCCGTCGACGATCTGCGCCACCGAGCGCCCTTCCAGGTACCACGAGAGCACCAGCCCGCGCGCCTTCTGGGCCTCGCCGCCGCGCAGGAAATGGAACAGGGCCTGGCCCTCTTGGTCGGCCGCCGGCAGGGCGTTGCCCAGTCTCTCGAGGTCAGCGAGGCCGAGGATCTCCGGCCGCACCACTCTCAGGTTGGCTGCGCGAACGAAACGGATGACCTCTTCGAAGGGAATGCGGCGGTGGCCACCGACCGTCCGGATGGCCCGGACGGTGCCATCGTCGGCCCAGCGCTTGATCGAGGACTCGCTGACCCCAACGGCCTCAGCCAGCTCACGCGTGGAGAGAACCTGCTTGTGAAGTTCCAGAGAGATGTCCTCCCAAGGAGCCGGAGCTGAACGGTTCGGTCGATTCTCTCCCGGCTCCACGAACGGCCAGAAGTATGCCCGATCGCCACGGACCAGGCAAGCTGCCTCGCTCCAGGAAAGTGGAGAAGGGGACTTGACAACCGACCATCAATGCCTAGAATGGACGTTGTGAGTGATTTGGACGAAAAAACGGCCAGTCCTATTCCCGGCACCGAGCTTCCGCGTCGCCCCTTCGACCTGACTCGGCTCCAGCGGGGCGTACGAGAGATCTTGCTCGCCCTCGGAGAGGATCCGGACCGCGCCGGCCTCCAGGAGACCCCCGCGAGGGTGGCTCGGGCCTATTCAGAGATCTTCCAGGGTCTGCTGGAAGACCCGGCCCGCCACCTCGCCCGCACCTTCGAGCAGGACTCGGAAGACCTGGTCTGCCTCAAGGACATCGAGTTCATGAGCGTCTGCGAGCACCACCTCCTGCCGGTGATCGGGCGGGCCCACGTGGCCTACCTGCCAGCGGAGCGCCGGGTGGTGGGGCTGTCGAAGCTCGCTCGCACCGTCGACGTCTACGCTCGGCGCCCCCAGCTCCAGGAGAGACTGACCGCCCAGGTGGCCGACGCCCTGATGGAGCACCTCGACCCCCACGGTGTCGTCGTGGTGGTCGAGGCCGAGCACCTGTGCATGACCATGCGCGGCGTCAAGAAGTACCAACCGCAGATGAGAACCACCGCCTACCGCGGCCTCTATGACGTCGATCCCGCCGCGCGCGCCGAGGTGCTCGGCCTGCTCGGCGTCGGCACCGCCGCCGGCAGCGCCAACCCCCATCCTCAACCGGCAACGCCGGCTTCACCAGGTCCGACCCTGATCCCCTGGAAGGCACCGAACGGCGGGCATCGCCCGGAGGGTGCCACCACGCGATGAGCTCCCGCTCCCGTTCCACCTCGCCAGCTGCTCACACCGCGGGGGCCCTCGGCCATTCTGCCCCATCTTCTCGCCAGAGCCCTTTCTCCACTCCTGCCCCGGCCCCTTCCACTCTTCGCTCTGGAGTCCCGCAAGGACGAGGGAGCGCACTTCCCTCGGCCGGGGGTCCTCGCGACCCCTTCGCTCGCCCTTCGACGTTCCTCCGCGGACGTTCCTCGAGTCAGCCGGCCCCGCGCTCGGTCGCGGGGCCGGCCTTTTTCTAGCCCGCGGCTCCCCGCTTACGAGTCCAGCTTCACCGGCAGTGCGTGCTGCTCGCCCCACATCTTCTCGCCCGCTTCGACACGGATCGAAAGCCGGTTGCTGCGCGCCGGCAGCGGGCAGGTGGCGTAGGGCGTGAAGACGCACGGAGGGTTGTACGCCTTGTTGAAGTCCACTACCACCCGGCCGTCCCTGGTCGGAGCGTCGATGGCGAGAAAGCGCCCGCCGCCGTAGGTCTCCTTGCCGTTGGTGGAGTCTCCGAAGACCAGGAACAGCTCCGAGCCCGGATCTCCGCTGGGCTCCAGGCGATGGGTCTTGCCGTCACGCTCGAAGACGATGGCGCCCGGGCAGGTGTCCTGTTCCGTGGTTCCCAGGATGGTGGGGATCTGGAGGGTCCTCGGCGGGTCGTAGGGCTCGAAGCGGGCCTCGATGCGCCAGTCGAGGCTCACCGGGAAGCTGTCGATGCCGGCGAAGTGGGCGAGCACCGGGCTGTCCCGGTCCTTGAGGCGGATCCCGACCTTGTCACCGCGATGGATCACGAAGAAGGACAGGCTCCCCACGGCGAGCTTGGTCGAGTCCTTCCGGCCCTCGGGTACCAGCTCGAGCGTGGTGACCTCCTTGCCACCCTGAGCGAGCCCGGATCCGGGCTCGGCCCGCACCGTCACGGTCTCGCCGGCTCGGGTGAAGACCCCCAGACGTGGTGGGGCGTTCGCCGGGAACACAACCTGATTGCCGGGGTCGCTGCCGAAGGAGCTCTCTCCCTCCTCCAGCCAGTAGAGGCCGGCGAGCGTCAACCAGCCGTCCGGCTTGCGCAGGGCGAGCTCCCTCTCGGTGCGCCAGCTCTCGACCTCGGCCCGGTGGACGATCGGGTCGAGGGGAGGTAGCTCTTTCTCCCGGGCGCAGCCCGCCAGCACGGCAGCCCCCGCGATCAAGGCCAGAGAGCAGGAGGGGAGGAGGCTTCGCATGGTAGCGAGGGTCTTCATATTGGGGAGATTCTAGCTCGGCGACCCACGGCGCCCGGCTTTGCGTAGAATCCCCCATCGCTTTCCAGCCCAACGGGCTCAGAGCCCAGGGAGGTCACCGCGCATGCGCCGTCGCCACGAGCTCATCCCCAGCCGCGCCATGGGGCGCCGGATCAACGTCTGGTGCTACGGCCATTGGGGCACCCCCCTGATGGTCTTCCCCACCGCAGCCGGCTTCGCCCACGAGTGGGACGCCCAGGGCATGCTCGAGGACCTCGCCCCCTTGATCTACGGCGGCAAGATCAAGCTCTACTGCCCGGAATCGAACGTCAGCGAGGCCCTCACCGCCAAGGAAGGGGACCCGGCCCACCGCATCCATCGCTACCGGGTCTACGAGGACTTCGTGCTCTCTGAGCTGGTGCCCTGGATCCGCCAGGACTGTGGCGACCCTGCCGCCCGCATCGCCGCCACCGGCGCCAGCTTGGGCGGCCTCTACGCCGCCAACTTCGCCCTCAAGTTCCCCGAAACCTTCTTCTGGGCCCTGTGTATGAGCGGCCGCTACGAGGTCTCGCAGTTCCTGGGCGGCTTCGCCAATGCCGACGTCTACTTCAACAGCCCCCTCGCCTTCGTCCCCAACCTCCAGGGCGAGCACCTCGAGCGCGTGCGCCGCAACACCCACATCGTGCTCGTCTGCGGCCAGGGCCCATGGGAAGAGGGTTGCATTGAAGAGACCATCGCCCTCGGCCAGATCTTCGCCGCCAAAGGCATCAGCCACGAACGCGACATCTGGGGCCACGATGTGTCCCACAACTGGGCGTGGTGGAAGAGGCAGGCGGTGTACCACCTCGGGAAGGCCTTTGGGGGGTAGGGCTGCGGCCGTCCTCTCCACATCTAAACCCAGCTAAATCAACACTTTCCAAGCAGTCGCCTAGAGCCGACCAGGACCGTCGAGGAGCTTTCGCTCCGCGCCGGGATCTGGTCGAATTTCGCCTTCGGCTAGCCGCTGGGGTGCAAATTGGGGTGCAAAATGCAGCGGCTCTACCTGTGGGGGTAGGTGCCCGCAGCGGGGAGGTCTCGCCATGACCCTCCTCGCTCCCCTCCTCCGCCTCCTCGGCCTCGACGCCCTCCACAAGCTCACCAGCTCCTCGGTGACCGAGCTCTACACGGTCGAGGGGGATGACCGGCTGTGGGTGGACAGCCGGGAGCTGGGGCGGGGGCCCACCGAGGTGCGGATCTCGCCGGAGCAGGTCGAGATCTTCTTGAACGCGGTCGCCTCGGCGGTGGGAGTGGCGTTCGGGCCGGAGTCGCCGATGCTCTCGGCCGAACTGCCGGGGCGGGGTGGGCGGCTCCAGGGGTTCCGGCCGCCGGTGGTCTCTTGTCCGGTCTTCGTGCTGCGCAAGCCCGCCGAGCAGGTGCTCTCGCTCTCCGAGCTGGTGGTGCAGGGCTTCCTGCCGGCGCGGGAGGCGGAACAGCTGCGCTGGGCGCTGGCCGACCACAAGACCATCCTGGTGGTGGGCGGGACGGGGACGGGCAAGACCACTTTCCTCAACAGTCTGCTCGACACCGTGGCCCTGCCCGCCGGCTTCTACTCGGCGCGGCTCGCCGCTACGAACGTCCACGGCACGGGCTACTCGGCGCCATTCTTCTTCTCGATCGAGTCCCTACGCTTCGCCTCCGGCCCCAGCTGCACCAACCAGGGCAACCGCACGGCCCGCTGCACGGCCACGACCGAAGGCGCCACCGAGCACCGCTGGGACTGGGGGGACGGCACCCTCTCGCCGTGGTTGGTGGGCTGCCCGGGCCGGGATCAGACTCACACCTACGCCGCGGCCGGCACCTACTCGGTGCGCCTGCGAATCCGCAATTGCCGGGACCCGCTCCAGGTCTCAGGCCGCACGTCGGTCACCGTCACAGCCAGCTCGCCGCTCAACATCGTCGAGTTTGCCGCCGACTGCCCCGGCGGCTTCTGCCTCTTCGACGTGGGGGAGGCCGTGCCCTTCCGTCATCAGGTCCAGGGCAGCCCCACCACCTACGCCTACGACTGGGACGGTGACGGCTTCACGGACCAAGTGGCCGGGGCCCCGGTCGCCACTCACTCCTACTCGGCTCCCGGCAGCTTCACCCCCCGCCTTACCGTCACGGCCGGCACCCAGACTGCCTCGGCCGCCGTGCCCTTGCCGGTGATCGTCTTCCCGAGCGGCACGGTGCCGCTGTTTGCAGACGGCTTCGAGTCCGGCACCACCCAGCGCTGGAGCTTGACCGTGGGCAAGGTCGTGGAGGGGGGGCGGCCTTGAGGCAGGTGCTGGAGGGGTTGGGGTGGGAGTCCTCACCCCCTCGATCCCCCTCTCCCGGAGGGCTGGCGAGGGCGGGTCGGGAGAGGGGGAGGCCGGAGGAGAAGGCGCACGGCTGTGCGCCCCTACAGCCTCCGCTGTCGCTCCCGCGAAGGCGGGAGCCCATCCCCTCCGGGACCCCTCTCCCGGGCGTGGAGGTCGGGCGGGTCGGGAGAGGGGACTGGGGTGAGGGTCTTCCTCCCGGCGTCCCGGAGATCCTCCTCCAGCCTCGCCCCTTCATCCTCGCCGCCCTGCCCGTCAAGCGAGACGACTCGCTGCGCCAGGTCACGCGCACAGCACGGGTGGGGCGGGCTTCTTGGCTGCGCGTCACCTACCACGCCACCCGGCCGGGGGTGCCGCTGCCGTTTGGGGCGGATCGCTCCCTCCTCGCCTGGGTCACCACCAAGGCTTTCGCCACCGGCGAGGTGCGCTTCTCGGCGATCACCGAGTACTTCCGGGCCTTCGGCCTCGACGCCGGCGGCAAGGGCTACCGCCTCTTCCGCGAGCGCTTCGAGCGCATCGCCAGCCTCGCCCTCGAGATCGAGGAGATCGACGAGACCGACAAGCGCGTCCGCCACCTGGTGCTGATCCCCGAGTCCGCCGAGCCCCTCGCCCTCCTCGAGCCCGGCCGGCAGGCTGGTCGGAGCGACCCCCGCCTCCTCGCCTACCAGCGCTACGGCTTCGAGCTGGACCGGGACTTCTGGACCTACCTCCGCGAGACCCGGGTGCCCACCCCCACCGCCCTCCTGCGCCGCTTCCACCGCCGGCCCCTGGCCTGGGACTTCACCCAGCTCCTCCTCCACCGCTGCTACGCCGCCCGCTCAGCCGCCACCGTCCCCTTCCACCAGCTCTGCGCCCAGCTCGGCAGCACGGACCGGGACCCCCGGCGCCTGCGCGAGAGGCTCAGGAGGATCCTCGCCAAGCTGGTCGAGCTCTACCCCGACTGCCCGGTGCGCATGGAGCGGGGCGGGGATCTGCGGGTGGAGCCTTGGAAGGCGCCCTCACCCCCTCGGTCCCCCTCCCTTCGGCCCAGCTCAGGGCAGGCTCCCGGCCCGCCCGACCTCCACGCCCGGGAGAGGGGGAGGCCGGAGAAAGTCGCGTTGCCGGTGCCGCCTTCCGCCTCCGGAACCCCTCTCCCGGAAGGTCGGAGTGGGCGGGCTGGGAGAGGGGCGGGGGTGAGGGAAGACGCACCGCCGGCCTGCCCCGACCCCCGCGAGATGTGGCGCCAGCTCCGCCTCGCCTTGAAGCAGGCCCCCGCCCGCGAGCCCCGCCATCGGCCTCGCTTCGTCCCGCACCGCCCGACCGCCCCCTCAAGCGACGACACCGCCCGCCCACCGCCCGGGCCGGCCGCCGGCTGACCTCGACGACCTCGCCCAACACCCCCGCCTACACCTCCCTGCCTGACCCCCGCCCGAAGTGTGCCCTCTCGGCTGGCCTTGGCTTGCCTCGAGATGCAGTAGAGGGTAGTGCTCGACCTCGAGAGATGGCTTCGGAGCTGGCCCAGAGGCAAGATGCTGTGGAGATCCCCGCGGAAATGCTCCGGAGAGGGACGGGACTTTCGGCCACGGCGGGTTCGGGAATGCGGGCCGCGGGGAACGGGAGGGTGGGAGGCGGGGATCGGGAGTCTGGGCTACGGACGGCGGTGGCTCTTAGGAAGCAGGAGGAGGTGGGGAGGAGAGACCTCCAATTGCTGACCGCGTCACACCTCGCCGGCGAGGGCTCCTTCGCGAGCTCGCGTCAGGGCCTCAGCACGGCTGATGTTGCCCGCGTCTCCATGGCGCATCGCCAGCAGAGGCCACCGCCCCCGGATCGCTGCCTCTGAATTGTACGGACGCGGCCACAGCCCTGGCAGATCTTGCTCCGGCGGTGGAGCTGGTAGCGACACCCCGAGCAAAGCGCCTCGCTTGTCTCCGTACACGACTGAACGCGATGCTCACGGCCACAGATCCCACAGACCTCTCGAGGCTGGTGATGCTCGCTGTAGCACTGGCTTCAGATGGGTTGGCCGTTTGCGTCTCGGCTCGGTAGGCGTCCTTCCTGCTCGCACAAAGGAAACGTCCCCCGACGCCCCCGGTCCCGGCCGTGGCACCTTTGGCAGATCGGTTCCCCAGAGCCCGTCTGTGCATGGATCGGCATTTCCCGGTGGCACGACGCGCACCTTCCCCGATGGACTCTCTGCTTGTAGCAGTTACCGCATACCCCTCGGCCTTCCTTGGTTCGCGCCACAGGGGCCCGCACCTGACCACAGAGCGCGCAGGGCTCGCATTCTTGAACGTGCCGACGGTTGCAGGTGAGGCACACAGGAGCGCCTTCAACGGTGCGCGCCTCCACCGGCCGCAGGTGTCCGCAAAAAAGAGCAAGCAGCGCGGTCCACCTTCCGAGTCCGGCAGCCGTCGTAGAATGTACCGCCCCGGTCGAGTGGACAGTGGTTGGATGGTAATGACGCGGCGATCCTGGTTTCAAGCCACTGGGTTCGAGCGTGATGGCGTGAGCGTTGGCCATGGCGTTCGATGAGCCACTCTTGGTTGTAGAGCTGGGCCCAGGCGAGCACGGCGAGCCGGACCTCTTCGGCGTTGCGGAAGGGCCGGATCCAGAGGAGCTGCTCTTTGAGCGTGCGGAAGAAGCGTTCGATGCAGCCGTTGCCTTCGGGGGCTCGGACGAAGGAGGGGCTGGAGACGATGCCGAGGAAGCGCAGCTCTTTCTGGAAGGCGTCGGAGAAGTACTGGCTGCCGTGATCGTGGCGAAGCTGGAACCCTCGGTCACGCCTTGGCGACAGCCCTCGAAGTGGGGACGGATGCCCTGACGCAGGGGTTCGAGGGCTTCGAAGCGGGTGGGCCAGGCGGTGGCATGGATGCCGACGCACTCGGCGGTGAAATGGTCCATGGCGGCGAAGACGCTGACCACGCCGTCCTCGGTGGTCAGGTCGGTGCCCCAGCGCTGGTTGGGCTCTTCGGGCACGATGGTGCCGTCGTGCTGGCGCGGGCCGAGCTGGCGCTGGGGGCGGCCGGGGGCCAGCAGGCCGGGTTGCCGCATCAGCCGCAGGACCCTCTGCTTGGAGGTGCGCACATCGCGCAAGCGCAGGCGAGCCCAGATCCTGCGGTGGCCTTCGCCGAGGAAAGGCGAGTCGGCCAGAAACCGGCGGATGAGCTCAGTCAGTTCGGCGTCGGTGTACGCGGTCTTCGGGCCGCGACGGCGGAGCTCCTGGACCGGCTGCCGGCGGTGGTGGCGCGCCGCGTACAGTCCGGAGCGGGATGCTTTGCCCAACAGGCGAGCCACGCACGAGGCGCCGAAAGGATGGTGAGCGGGGGCGAGAGCTCGGCGCTCATCGACTCGGCCTCCTCGACGCCAATGGGCCGCGGGCCTCGTGAGTGCACGCCAAGGCCCGCAAGCACTCGATGTCGATGGTCAACTCGCCGATCAGGGTCTTCGGCTGCACCAGCGGGTCGGCCTCCGGCGAGGGAGCCCGGTTCTCCAGGCCGGCCTGGCCGGCGGCCAGGAAAGTCCTCCTTCCAGCGCGTCAACGTCGCGGTGGTGACGCCCAGCTCCCGCGACAGCACGTCGAGCTGCTCGCCCCGCAGCAGCCGCAATACCGCCTCGCCCTTGCGCCGGGCCGAGAACCGACCCAGCTGTAGCTCGCCCGGGGCGCTGGCTGCGCTCCAGTCGCCCTGCGGGCTCCTTGCGCTCCACCCAGCGCCCCGCCCTTCCCCCAACCTCGCTTGCTTTCTGACATCGTGTACTCCTCCTCTCCTGGAAGGCATCTCATTCTCACAGACGGGTGTCCACTCGAATCGTTGGGTGAGGAACACCTGCCTCCGACTCGTTCATTCGCAGGCCCGCGCCTTCAAACCTTGGACTCTCTCGGCTCACGCTTGCAGCACGAAGGTGGAGCCCAAACCGTGGCTCCACCTTCGTAATGTATCGCCCACTTTCACGCTCTGGCCAGCACGGACCTCTCGCGGCACCTCACCAGAAACTCCACCAGGGGCTTGACGTGCAGCTCTTCACTCTTCCACTCGCCCAGCAGGTTCTCCAGGAGGTGGAGCTCGCCGACTTGCTTGCCTTCCTGGTAGTGCCGCACGACAGGATGGAGGAAGGTGCTCTGGTCGGCCGCCTCGGGGCTTGGTTTGCGGGGGATGTTGAAGGGATCTTCGGGGCAAGGCCCGAACTCCAAGGAGAGCACGACATGCTCATCGCTCGGGTCGACGATGGATTCGCGAATGTGAGCCAGTGGTAGCTCCGGATAGTAGGTCGCCCGCCGCTCATCGCCTTGCAGCACGAAGACCTCGCCCAGGAAGCCGAACAGCTGCCAGAGTGCTGGTGTCTGGTTGACTCGTTCGAGGATGGCGCGTGCCAGACCTTCCGGCCTGCCGTCGACGACCTTGGACGGCCATGGTGACCCGTAGGCCCGAGAGTCGATCAGACGGGCCAGGGCTCGCACGTTGTAACGGAACCCGTGGATGAAGCCCGAGGTCGACTTCTTGAAGTCCCTCATCTGCATGAGCGTTCCGGCAAAGTACATGCCGGGGACGTTCACGGACTCCCAGGCGCTGGTCTGATCGGGGAAACGATCGTCGATACAGAGAGCGGGCGCGCAGGACGAGTCGAAGATGGATGCATCGAAGCGAAAACCCGTGCACAGGATCACTCGATCGTAGAACAGGGTTTCGGTCTCCTCCTCGGCGTGGGAGTAGTGGATGGAGACCGCGAGGCCTTCGGGCCGTCGCTCGATGCTGCGCACGTCGCCATCCAGGATGGCGTTCTGGCTCTTCAGCTGGTACGTGTCCAGGAAGTTGTTGTTGACCGCCCTCAGGTGACCCACGAAATGGGTCTTCCACGCGAATTTCACCGGCCGCGGGCTCGCCACGTGGATCAAGGCAGCCGTGCTGGTCAAGCAGTCGGCGGTTTCGAAGGCCGAGTTCCCCTTGCCCAGGATCAGAACTCGTTGGTTCTTGAACTCCTGCGGGTCGGTCGAAACCGTGGTGTAGGGCTCCGCGTGCTCGAGACCGGGGATCTCCGGGTGGAACGGCCTGGACAGTCCCGTGGCGACAACCAAGCGATCACCGCGGAACCAGCTGCCATCCGCGGCACGTACGAGAAAGCCCTGGTCGTCGCGGGAAACCCGTTCCACTCGGGTGCGGTACCGTACTGCGATCTGCCATCTCGATGCGAAGTCTCCGAGATAGCGCACGAGGTCGTCCGCCGAGGGAAAGTACTCCTGGCTGTAGGCCTTAAACACCAGATCGGGATCGTCGCACAGCAGGGAGTTCCAGTCCCAGCGCTGGTTGATCTCCGGATCCTCGTACCCGGTGTAGACCTTGTTGATGGAGATCAACGTCCGGTGCCGCGGGAACGTCCGGAAGAACATACCGGGACCGTACCCCTCTTCGAGGATCAGGTAGCTGCGAGAGGACCTGGACAAGTAGTACCCTAGCTGCAGGCCGGCCGGGCCAGCGCCGATGATCAGCGTGTCGACTCGGGTGACCTCAGCCGGTTGCTCTGCCTCGATCTGCATGAACGTTCTCCGAGCTCTTGGTAGATAGTCGCAGCCACTCTCGAGTGACATGCTGGTGGATCGCCGAATCGAGCGCTTCGGCGTCGGGTTCGCCCGCTCCGCGGACGTCACGGAGGATCGCGTCCACAAGTCGTTTCTGGCCGTGGTCGCGGCTTCGAGCCTCGCGGTAGGAAACACAGGTAAAACTGATCAACGAGTAGAGGGGTTGGAACGAGTCAGGGTACAGCTCGGTCAGCCGCCGCTCCACCGCCTTCCGCTCGAGGAAGTCGGGGTCGGCGAGCTGCGATTGCAGCTCTGTGAAGTGCTCGAGGGCGAGATCTGCGATGACGTCGGCGTCCGGCTTGCGCTGTCGCTGCCACTCTGCGAGGGCGACCGGCAGATTCCCTTCCGCCGAAACAATGCAGTCGAACAGCACTGACACGTCCTCGAAGCCGCAGTTGGCGCCCTGGCCGTAGGAGGGAACGATGGCGTGCGCCGAATCACCGATCAAGGCGACCTTGTCCTCGAACACCCAGGGGTCGCATCGGATGGTGACCATCGACCGGCCGGGGAAGCGGAAGAATTGTTCGGCGAGTGCGGGGATCATTGGCATTGCGTCGGCGAAGAGCTCGGCAAACATTCCCTCGAGCTCGGCCGGTGTCTGGATCGAGGCGAAGGAGCGTTCGCCTTCGACAGGCATGTGGAGGGCGAGCGTGAAGCTACGATCCAGGTTGGCGAAGCCGATCAGCATGAGGGGTCCACGCGGCCAGACGTGGATCGCGGTGGCGTCGAGGGGCCAGTCCGCCCCACGAGCCGGGACAGCCAGCTCGACGTAGGCCTGGGGAACGTAGTACTGCGAGCAGTGGAGGCGAGTCGTCCGTTCGAGCCGCCGTCGCGTGGTCGAGGAGGCGCCGTCGGAGGCGAAGAGGATGTCGCCGGAGATCCAGCCACCACTCTCGTCGTCGGCGTCATCGAGCCTCAGCGCCGGCGCCGAGGGATCGATCTCCGAACAGCGGCGATCGAAGTGGAATCTCACCCCTCTCTGCTGACAGGCATGCTCGACCAGGAGCCGGTTCAGGCGGCTTCGGGAGATCGAATGGATCGCTTCTCGGAAGGGGCCGTAGGGCTGGAAGCTGGTGCCGCCGTCGAGCGCGTGGATGATCCTGCCGTAGGCGGGCAGGGCAACCTCGCGCACGCGAGGGCCGAGGTCGAAACGGTCGAGGGCAAAGAGCCCCCGCTCGCACAACGTCAGGTTGATCGAGTTGACGTCCTGGTTCTGGCTGGCCCTGGGGTCGGGGCTCCGCTCGTAGACATCGACCTCGAAGCCCAGTCGAGCGAGGGCCACGGCCAGCAGAGAGCCGACCAGTCCGCCGCCGACGATCAGGGCCCGCTGTGCCACGTCAGCCGGCCCTCCGCCATCCACTGCCCTGTCGCAGCGCCGTGATCGGCGACACCGAAAGAGCCCGTCGGGCAGGTCCGAGCACAGCGAGGCTACCGGCAGAGATCAAGAGCAGCGGGGCCACGAGCCAAGCCGTCCCGTCCAAGGGTGCGACCTCGAAGAGTTGGCTCTGGAACAACCGGGAGGTCCACAGGGACACCAGACCGCCGGTGGCAAGGCCGGCCGAGACCAGCACGAGGATCCGGCCCAGTGCCATCCGCAGCACGTCTCCGGATCGGGCGCCCAGGGCCAACCGGAGTCCGATCTCCCTCCTGCTCTGCGCCACGGCGTAGGCCGCGAGGGCATACAGCCCGAGGACGGCGAGCACCACCGTGACCCCGGTCGAGAGCGCGAAGACCCAGAGGTTGAACCGAGCACGCGCAGTCGAAGCGGCGATCAGTTGGTTCAAGGGCACCAGGTTGACGATCGGAAGATCGGCGGCGAGCTGCCGAACCCGCCGCTGGACGGCAGGGGCTAGGCTCATCGGATCCAGCTCGGTGCTGAGCACCAGCGACATCATTCGTCGACTGCGTTGGGCGTGGGGCAGGTAGAGCTGCTCCCGAGGCTCCAGGGTGAGGCTGGCGTCGCGAACCGCCCCGACCACGCCGACGACGGTCAGCCACTCGCTGTTCGCCCATTTCAACAGGCGGAGCCGTTTGCCCAAGGGATCCTGGCCTGGCCAGAGCCTCGCCGCGAGTCTCGGATCCACGATCACGACGGCTTGCGTTTCCACCTGGTCGGAGCCGTCGAAGGCCCGGCCGCGCTCGATGGGGATCCTCAACGTCTCGAAATAGTCCGGGGTGACCGTTCGCCAGGACACCGCGGCACCCTGGTGGTCGGTGGTCGCCTCGGGCGAGCTCTCGGCGCTGACCTGGCCGTTCGAATCGCTGTCCGTGAACGGCAGGTCGGAGACCGAGGCGACATGGCGCACCCCCGGCAGGGTTCGGAGCTCCTCTTCCAGGTCTCGGAAAAAGGCCACTGCCGCAGGCGGGGGATAGCCTGCCCGGGGCAGGAACAGCTGAAAGCTCAGGACCCGGTCTGGCTCGAAGCCTGGGTTGACTCGGAGCGTTCGCAGGTAGCTCTTGGTCAGCAGGCCGGTCGAGATCAGGACGACCAGGGCCAGAGCCACCTGGAGCACGACCAAGCCGCCCTGGATCCGCTGGCTGCTGCGGCTCATGGCTGCGAGCTCGCTCGCGTCGCGAAGGTGGTGCCATCCGGCGTGGCGGTGGGCCCATCCAGCGGCTATCCAGCCCAGCACGACACCGGCGACCACCGCCAGAGCCAGAGCCAGAGCCAGAGTCGGGAGACCGACGCGCAGCTCGTCCAAGCGGGGCACTTGCCGAGGTCCGGCGACCACCAAGAGATGGATGACGAGTCCCGCGATCGAGAGTCCGAGGAGGGCGCCCAGCAGAGCGACAGCCGTGGTCTCGAACAAGAACGAGCTGCGGAGCGCGCCTCTGGGCGCCCCGAGCGCGGCGCGGATGGCCGTTTCCCGGATGCGGGTCGCCGCGCGCGCCAGCGAGAGGCTGAAGACGTTGCCGCAGGCGGCGAGGAAGATCAGCGCGCAGGTGGCCAGCTGAAGCAGAAAGGCGGGCTTGGCCTCGCCGACGATGTGCTCCTTGAGCGGCACCAAGCGGAGCTGCCAGCCGCTGCCGGACGGGTAATCGTCCGGGTAGGCGCTGGCGAAGCGATTGGAGATCGTCAGGGCCTCAGCACGCGCGGCCGCTAGCGTGACTCCGGGGCGCATCCTGCCGAGGACCAAGAGGCCGCGGGCGTTGCGAGGAGGGAGGCGGGTAGTGTCGGTCGCCAGTGGGGCCCAGACGTCCCATTCGTCCTCGCCCAGTCGGACACCTTGAGGCAGAACGCCAACCACTTGGTGGTGCGAGCCGTTGAGCTCCAGCTCCTGCTTCAGGATGTCCTTCGAGCCACCGAAGCGCCGCCGCCAGAGGCTTTCGCTCAACAGGACCACGTGATCCTTGCCGGGAACCGCATCGTCGGGGCTGAAGGTCCGACCCAGGAGGGGCTGGGCACCGAGCAGGGCGAGCAGACCCACCGAGACCCGCGCTCCCACCAACTGCTCCGGCTCTGCCGTCTTCGTCAGGTTGAATCGCCAGGGAAGGACGCCGGAAACGAGCTCAAGCGCTCGGCTTTGACGGGCATAGTCGAGCAACTCGACCTCCGAGAGGAAGTCCTCGGCGATTCCTTGCTCGTCGAAGTGGCACCACAAGGTAACGAGTCGGTCAGCTTCCGGATAGGGCAGCGGGCTGAGCAGCGTGCCTTGGACCACCGTGAAGGACACTGCCAGCGCTCCAATGCCTAGGCCCACACAGAGCGTTCCGGCGACCACGTAGCCGAGGTCGTTTCTGAGACGCCGGCAGCCGGCCCGGATCAGGCGAGCGCCATCAGCTCCCCACATGCTCCCAGCTCCAAGCCTCAGACCCCAGGCCCCAGGCGTGACCGATACCAGGGCCTCCTCAGAGGTTCTCTGAACCAATTCCGTCGTTTGAGGGACATATCTGCTAACTGCACTGTTCCGGTGATTGACCCGATCAACGATCCTAGCATAATATTGTAGCTGCACCATGCAGAATCCATCTCTCCAACTGTCGTCATTTTTGGAAATAATGATGATAAGAAGCTTCTTGTCCTGGCGGGTCTCGGCTCGAGTACCGAGCCGCGCCTTCTCGGTGGTCGTCGCTGGTTCGACTTGCTGCCTCCTCTTCCAGTCCTGCTCCGCTGCGGGGCCGGCACCCACCGCGGCCCCGGCGGCTGCCGCGGTCGAGATTCCCCGTACCTGGGACGACGAGCAGATCGCCTCTCTCGAGGTTCCCCTCGCCCAGGGCGAACACTCGCCTCATCGAGAGGGCTCCGACTACTACTACCGGATTCCCGTCCGGCAAATCTTCAAGAGTTACCCGGTCTACCACCCCGATCACGAGCCACCTGGATACATCGAGCACCTCCAGAGCCTCGAGCCGGAGATTGCGTTCGACGCCACTCGGCTCCACACCGAAGACGACTGGATCCAGGCCGGCGAGGTGGTCTTCTCCGTCCCGATCACCTACGACACCCTGGTCAAGATCGAGAACGTCCGCGACCGCAGCTGGTACGGGACCAGTCGGGTGCCGGTCACGACCGACGGAGAAGTCCCCTTCTTCCGCTATTTCGTGCTCGAAAAGGGCACAGTCTCACTCGGCCAGTTCTCTTGCGCCACCTGTCACACGCGGGTCATGCCGGACGGCTCGAAGATCGTGGGGGCGCAGGGCAATTTCCCATTGGATCACTTGGATGCCGTCTCGCTGGCTCGTCGGGCCGAGCGGACCAAGGATCCGGAGGCACTGCTCGAGCGCTACCGCCGGTCGTTGATCACGCCCTATGGAGCGCCGTGGCTGGGTGAGAACGATCCCTCGGCGCACTACAACCAGATGTCGTTGCAAGACCTGGTCGCTCTTCAGGAGGCCATCCCCCCCGGCGTCCACGCCCGCTTCGGCACCAGCACCCTCAATCCTGTACAGATCCCCGACCTGATCGGCGTGCGGGACCGTCACTACCTGGACCGCACTGGACTCATGAAGCACCGGTCGATCGGCGACTTGATGCGCTACGCGGCGATCAACCAGGGATTGTTCTACGTCGACCACTACAGCGACTTCACCCCCGCCGGCCGCCTGCTCGAACCGGAGACGATGGAGCGCTACAGCGACGAGCAGCTCTACGCCCTTGCGCTCTACCTCTACTCGCTCAAGCCGCCGCCCAACCCCAACGCTTGGGGACCTCAGGCCGCACGCGGCAAAGAGGTGTTCGAGCAATCAGGGTGCTGGAGGTGTCACACTCCCCCGCTCTACACCAGCAACAAGCTGACACCGGTTGACGGCTTCGACCCGGGGCCGGACCATCCGCAGAGCGCCGACATCCTGCCCTACTCGGTGGGAACCGACCCTGGACTGGCGCTCCATACACGGCGTGGCACCGGCTTCTACAAGGTCCCGTCGCTCAAGGGAGTCTGGTACCGTGGTCCTTTCGAGCACTCCGGGTCGGTGGCCACTCTCGAGGATTGGTTCGATCCGCGCCGTCACGATCAGGACTATGTGCCGACCGGTTACCGTGGCCCCCTGACGACGACTCGTGCGGTCCAGGGCCACCCCTTCGGTCTCGACCTCTCCGCCGAGGACAAGGCAGCCTTGATCGCGTTCCTGAGGACCTTGTGAAGCACCAACCGGCCCAGCCGCAAACCAGCATCCGGAGCCACGAGATGAGAATCTGCTCGATCCTGCTCGCCGCCAGCCTCGTAGTCGCGCTGCCGGACCCAGCCCTGGCTGGGACCATCCGTTATCCCTTCGACGTCAACCATTCGACGGTGGGCTTCGCCGCCTCGATCCTCAAGGCAGGACGGGTGACCGGAAAATTCACCGACTTCAAGGGCGAGATCTTGGTTCCCGAGGACAAGGACCTGACCAAGGCGTCGGTCGAGGTGACCATCCAGGTCGTCAGCGTCGACACGGGCGTGCCGGATCGAGACGAGCACCTGCGAACGGAGGACTTCTTCGACGCGACGAAGTATCCAGAGATCACCTTTAGGAGCACGAAGGTGACCCGCCAGGGGGATGGATACCTGGTCGAGGGAACGTTCTCGATGCGGGGCGTCGTCAAGACCATCACGATTCCGTTCCAGGTCCGTGCGTTGGCTCGCTTCATGGCCGTCGGAGCCGACCTTACGATCAATCGTCGGGAGTATGGAATCGCCTACAACCGCGTCATGGACGATGGCGCGCCTTTCGTCGACGACGAGGTCGAAATCCATCTGGTCATGTTGACCCGCATCGGCAAGCTGCTCCCCGAGACACCGCCCGCCACGCCTGCGACGCCCCCTGCAGAGCCCGCCAAGGATGGAGGCAGTGCACCGATCGGCTGAATCGTTCTTCGCTTCGGCTTCGTTGGCGGAACTGCTTGCCCGGCGGGCTGATCACAGCCCACACAGGCGGGCTTTCGCCTTCTTGCCCGACGGGGAAGGTGAGGAGATCGGGCTTTCCTTCGCGGATCTCGATGCCAAGGCGCGGGTCGTCGCGGCCGCTCTGGGCCGCCAATCAGCCGGCCAGGATCGCGTCCTCCTGATCTATCCACCGGGACTGGAGTTCGTCACCAGCTTCTTCGGCTGCCTCTACGCCGGAGCGATCGCGATCCCGTCCTACACGCCCCGCTTTCGCGTTCGCCAGCCTCGCCTCGCCGCCATTGCGCGGGACGCCGAGCCCACGGTAGTGCTGACCACTGCGGCCTACCGGGACCGCGCCCAGGAGCTGACGGCACTGGTCCCCGAGCTAGCCGCGGCCCGTTGGCTGGCCACCGACGAGCTTCCGCTCGAGGGTGACCAGCTTCCGGGTCCAGCTTGCGGGCGCGACGACATCGCGTTCCTCCAGTACACATCGGGCTCGACCTCGACTCCCAAGGGTGTGGTGGTGCATCACCACCACCTGATGCACAACGAAGAGATGATCCGCCGGGCCTTTGATCAGTCGGCGGATTCGGTGGTGGTGAGCTGGCTTCCCCTGTTCCACGACATGGGTTTGATCGGTTCCGTGCTCCAGCCGGTGTACCTGGGTGCTTCCTGCGTGCTCATGCCACCGCTCTCCTTCCTCCAGCAACCGCGGCGCTGGCTGGCGGCCATCGATCGCTTCCGGGCCACCACCAGCGGCGGCCCCAGCTTCGCTTACGAGCTCTGTGCCACCCGCATCCGCCGAGAGGAGGCCGAACCCCTCGACCTCTCCTGCTGGAGGGTCGCCTTCAACGGCTCGGAGCCGGTGCGGGCGCAGACGCTTCACCGCTTCAGCACCGCCTTCGCCCCCTGGGGCTTTCGCAGGGAGTCCTTCTTCCCCTGTTACGGCCTCGCGGAGGCCACGCTCTTCGTCTCGGGACCTCAGCCCGGAACCGGCTTTTCGGAGATCGAGGTCGACGCTGCCGCGCTCGAACGGCACCAGGTCGCCCCGGCCGGCGAGGGCGGGGGACGCCGCTTGATCGGCTGCGGTCGGGCTGGTCTGGGTCAGGAGATCGCGATCGTCGACCCCTCGACCTGCGAGCCGGTGGCGGCGGGCACGGTGGGTGAGATCTGGTTGCGCGGACCGTGCGTGGCTGCGGGCTATTGGCGGCAGCCAGCCGTCAGCGAGGCCCTGTTCCAGGCCCGCCTCGCCAGCGATCCTCACGGAGCCTGGCTGCGGACGGAGGATCTCGGTTTCACGCGGGAGGGCGAGCTCTTCGTGACCGGGCGACTCAAGGACCTGGTGATCCTGCGTGGCCGGAACCACTATCCCTCCGACCTCGAGCACACCGCCGAGGCCAGCCATCCGGCCCTGCGCGCCGCCTCGAGCGCCGCTTTCTCGGTGGACCGCGAAGGGGAGGAGCGGCTGGTGCTGGCCCTGGAGCTGGGGCCCCGGATCACCGCCGAGTCAGAGCAAGTGGTCGCGGCGGTTCGCCGGGCCGTAGGCCAGGAGCATGACGTCGCAGTCTGGCAGGTCGTGCTCCTGCGCCACGGCACACTGCCGAAGACTTCGAGCGGCAAGGTCCAGCGCAGTCGATGCCGCCAGCTGCTCGAGCTGGGGGAGCTCGACGTCGTGGCCAGCTTCTGCGCCGAGGCAGAGCCCGCAGACCCACCCGGGACTCTCGAGGCGAAGGCCCGCCTCGAGCCGGCTCGCTCGCTCGTCCCCTACCTCCTCGACCAGCTGGCCGCCGTGACGGGAATCTCTCGCCACGCTCTGGAGGCGGACGAGGAGACACCGATTGCTGCTCTGGGTCTGGACTCGGTGGCCGCGGTCGAGCTGAAGCAGAGGCTGGAAAGCGACCTCGGGTCGGTGGTTCCCCTGGGAACCTTGTTCGATGGCACTACGATCGGGGATCTGGCCCACAGGGTCGCCGAGACTTCGGCCGACGACCAACCCATCCCCGGGGTTGCGACCTCGGCGGAAGCCCCGCCTGTCTCGCCATCCGCAGCCGGCACCCTCTCGCAGGGGCAGCGGGCGTTGTGGTTGGTCCACCAGCTGGATCCGCACAGCGCCGCGTACAACCTGGTCGGTGCGGCCCGGCTTCACGGTGACCTCGACATCGAAGCACTGACCGGCGCGACAAGGCTGCTGGGCCGATGGCATCCCTCCTTGAGGGCCCCGATACGATCGGAAGCCGGAGAGCCCCGGCCTGTCCTCGATGCGGAGCTAGATCTGGCCCTCGAGGTCCGCGAGATCGCGGACCTGGCGCCGGAGGACCTGAAGGCTCTCCTCGCCGAGGAAGCCCATCGGCCGTTCGATCTCGAACGGCTGCCGCCGGCCCGGTTCTGCCTCTTCAGGAGCCCAAGGGAGCTGACTCTCCTGGTGGTCTTCCACCATCTGGTGGTGGACTTCTGGTCTCTCGGGCTCCTGGCTCGGGAGCTGGGCGAGGTCTACACGGCACTCGCCGCCGGAGGTACTCCCACCCCACCGTCACGAGGGCTGGACTACACCGACTTCGTGGCCTGGCAGTCCGCCCTGCCCTCGACTCCCCGGGGCCAGGCGCTCGAGCGCTACTGGCTGAGCCAGCTCTCCGGTGCGCTGGCGCCGCTGGAGCTGCCTGCCGACCGACCTCGGCCCGCGACGCAGGATTATCGGGGTGGGACGGTCTCCCGGGTGCTCGCCGGCGCGGGCGCAGCGACCGAGGAGCTGGCCCGAGCCGCCGGCGGCAGTCCGTTCCTGGTTCTCTGGGCCGCCCTGGCCATCCTTCTGGGGCGATGGTGTGGCAGCCGGAACCCCTCGGAGCGTCGGCTCGTCCTGGGTACGCCGATGCTCGGCCGGAGCAAGGCCGGCTGGCGGTCGGAGGTCGGCTACTTCGTCAACCTCGTTCCTCTGGTGGCCGACCTCGCCGGAGACCCGAGTCTGTCGGCCCTTCTGGAGCGCCTGCGTCCGGTGCTGCTGGGTGCCCTCGAGCACCAGGACTACCCCTTCCCGATGATGGTCGCCCAGCTGGGCCTGGAGCCCGAGCCGAGCCGATCGCGACTCTTCCAGCTGATGCTCGTGCTCCACCGGGCCCCCCGAGCCGCCGAGCAGGCCCTCGCGGGCTTTGCCCTGGGTCTGCCGGGCGCCCGCCTCCGCCTCGCCCCTGCCACCGAGAGGAGCCCTGGACTTGAGCTGGAGTCGCTGCGCTTCGAGCACCAGGGAGCGCCGTTGGACTTGAGCTTCTCCTTCGCGATCAGCGGTCCGGATCTGGCCATCTCGGCCCAGCTGAGCCAGGCCCTCTACGACCGCTCCACCGTCGAGAGCTTCCTGGGCCACTTCGAGACCTTCCTCCGCGCCGCCTTGCGCGAGCCGGACCGGCGCTGCTCGGCCCTCCCCGTCCTCACCACGGCCGAGCGGTTGGAAGTGCTCACCGCCTCCTCCGAGCCGCCCGGCGCCGAAGCCGGACCGAAGCTCCTGCACCTGCCCTTCCTCGCCCGCGCGGAGGAGGAGCCGGACGCGACCGTCCTGGTGGCGGCGGAAGAGAGCTGGAGCGCAGGTGCGCTACGTCGCTGGTCCGGTCACGTGGCCCACCACCTGGTCGCGCTCGGAGTCGGCCCAGAGACGCGCGTGGCGGTGTCGATGCCTCGAGACGCGAGCTTGGTGGCGGCCCTCCTCGGGATCCTCGAGGCAGGCGGTGCCTACGTCCCGCTGGCTCTCGACCTACCCGCCGAGCGACGCCACCAACTGTTCGAAGACTCCAGGCCGAGGCTGCTGATCGCGCCGAGCACGTTCGACGCTCCGGGCTCGGACCTCATTCGGCTCGACCCCCGAGGGCTCGCGGTGGACCCCCTCGCGGATGCACTGCCGGCGACTGACGCCGCGAACCGCCTCGACCCTGCCAACCTCGCCTACGTCCTCTTCACCTCGGGCTCCACGGGCAGGCCGAAGGGTGTGGCGGTAGAGCACCGTTCGGCGGCGCTGATGGTCTCCTGGGCTCTCGAGCTGTTCCTACCTCAGGAGCTCGCGCTGGTGGTGGCCTCCACCTCGATCGGCTTCGACCTTTCGGTGTTCGAGATCTTCGTGCCTCTCGCCGCCGGGGGGACGGTGCTGCTGGTCGAGGATGCTCTCACGGTCTCGAAGTCCGCCGCGTGCGGGGCCGCCACGCTGCTCAACACGGTGCCTTCCCTGGCCCAGGAGATGTTGGAGGGGGGGGTCCTCCCGCCCCGGTTGAGGGTGCTCAACCTGGCCGGCGAGGCCCTCGGCCGGAGCCTGGCGAATGCCCTGCACCGCGCGGCCCGGCCGGAGCGCCTCCTCAACCTCTATGGCCCCACGGAGGACACCACGTACTCGACGTGGGCCGTGATCGCGGCCGGTGGTGTCGACGCCCCGGCGATCGGCAGGTCCAAGTCGGGCTCGTCGGCCTGGGTGGTCGACAACGGCGGCTCTCTGGCGCCGCTCGGCATGCCGGGGGAGCTCTATCTGGGCGGCAGCGGCCTGGCCCGCGGCTATCTCGACCGGCCGACCCTGACCGCCGACCGCTTCGTGCCGGCCGCCTTCGGTACCTCGGCGGGTGCCCGGGCCTACCGTACCGGCGACCTGGCACGCCGGCGCGCTGACGGCCAGCTCGAGCACCTTGGCCGGCTCGACCACCAGGTGAAGATCCGCGGCCTGCGGATCGAGCTGGGGGAGATCGGGGCCGCCCTGCTCGAACAGCCGTCGGTGGGTCGAGCGGTGGTCGTCGCCCGAGAGGATCGTCCCGGGCAGACCCTGCTGGTCGCCTACCTCGTCCCCGCCGAGGCGGGCCGGTCGTTGGCCCTCGCGGAGCTGGAGGAAGCGCTCCGGCGCCAGTTGCCCGCCTCGTTGGTTCCGTCGGTCCTGGTGGAGCTGACGGCTCTGCCCTTGAACGCCAACGGCAAGGTGGATCGGTCGGCCCTGCCCGCCCCGGAGGCTTCGAACCGGGCGGTGGAGGCGGCCCGGACACCGCTCGAGGAGCTCCTTTGTGGGATCTGGGCGGAAGTGCTGTCCGTTCCGGTGGCCGAGGTAGGACGCAATGGGAGCTTCTTCGCCCTCGGTGGCCATTCGTTGCTGGCGGCCCGAGTCCTCTCGCGGGTGACCGCAGCCGTGGGCATCGAGCTGCCTCTGCGCTCTCTGTTCAGCCGGCCCACGGTGGCGGCGCTGGCCGAGGAGATCGAACGGCGGCGGCGCAGCGCAGCGGAGCCTTCGATGCCACCCCTGGTGAGGTCACCACCGCCCACGGGGAGCTTCCCGCTCGCGCCGGCGCAGGAGCGGATCTGGTTCCTCGAGCAGCTGGACCCGGGCCTGGCGACCTTCCACGTGCCGGTAGTGCTCGAGATCCGAGGTGAGCTCGAGGCGGGCCGCGTCCGACGCGCCCTCGCCACCCTCGTGGCGACCCACGGCGCGCTGAGGACGGTCTTCGCCGACGGCGCTCAGCGCACCGTCGCGAGAGTGGCTCCGCCGATGGCGTTCCTCGACCTCGAAGCCCTGGCGCCGACGGATCGAGAACGAGAAGCGAGCCGCCTGGAGGGACAGCTGATCTGCCGGCCGTTCCGGCTCGACCGGGCACCGCTGCTCCGTGCCGGCTGGCTGAGACTCGGGACCTCGGCGGCCCGTCTGGTGGTCTGTTGCCATCACCTGGTGGTCGATGGCTGGTCGCTCGGCCTTCTCCTGCGCGACCTCGCGGCCGCCTACGAGGCCATGGCCCAGGGCGGTGCGGCGCAGGCCAACCCCCCGCGACTCGGCTACCACGACTACGTCTGGTGGCAACGGGCACTGCTGACCCCTGAGCTGCTCGACCGGGAGCTGGCCTGGGCTCGCGAGCACCTGGCGAACAGGGCGGCGACTTCGAGCCCGGCCGCCGATCGGCCCCGACCGCCGCGCCAGAGCTACCGTGGCGGACAACTCGCCTGGCGACTGGACGAGCCCACCGCTGCCGCGCTGGCCACCTTCGGTCAACGACGCGGGGCCTCGCCGTTCATGGTGCTGGTCGCCCTGGTCGGTGGCTGGTTGAGCCGAGTGCAGGGGGAGTCGCGGTTGGTGCTGGGCTCGGTCTCCGCGGGTCGCCGGCTGCCGGAGCTGGAGGGGTTGGTCGGAATGCTCGCCCAGACCCAGGTGCTGGCTCTGGACCTCGACGGCGAGCCGACGTCCGAGCAGCTGCTGGCCCGGGCTCGCGACGAGGTGCTGCTCGCCCACGACCACCAAGACCTGCCGTTCGAAAAGCTGGTCGAGGCCCTCCAGCCGGAGCGCTCCCTGGCCCAGGCGCCGATCTTCCAGGTCCTGCTGGTGCTCCAGAACACTCCCTTACCGCCCTTGCACCTGGCGGGTGCCGAGCTGGACGTGGTGCTGCCGTCGACTCACACCTCGAAGGTGGACTTGAGTCTTTCGCTGCGCCCGCAGGCCGGCCGACTGGACGGCTACCTCGAATTCGCCAGCGATCTCTTCGACCGCTCGACGGTCGAGCGATGGGTGGGTCAGCTCGACACCCTCCTGGCCGGCATGCTCGGCTCCCCCCAAATTCCCGTTCATCGGCTCCCTCTGCTCTCGGCCCTAGAGGCCCGCCAGGTGCGAGACAGCAATCCCAAGGCTGCTCCCTGGCTGGAGATGGGCACCCTCCACGGCCGTATTCGGGCCCGCGCCGCGGCCTACCCGGACGCCGTGGCCCTGGTGCAGGACGACCGGTGCTCGACCTACGGCGATCTGCTGACCCGATCCGCTGCCGTCGCCGCCCGCTTGCGGCAGCTCGGAGTCAGACCGGAGGAGAGGGTGGCGGTCTGCCTGGAGCGCTCGATCGACCAAGTGGTGGCGCTGTTGGCCGTGCTCCAGGCTGGCGGCGCTTACGTGCCGCTGGACCCGGACTATCCCGCGGAGCGGCTGGCATACCTGTTGGCGGATTCTCGGCCGGCGGCGATCCTGACCCGCCGGGAGCTCGCCGAGAGCCTCGCGAGCTGGGAGGGACCGGTCTGGTACCTGGACCCGGACACGGAAAATCTCCGACTGGAGGAGAGGGGGGCGCCACCCGACGACCTCGACCCCGAGCAGCTCGCCTACGTGATCTACACCTCCGGCTCGACCGGTCGGCCGAAGGGAGCGATGAACGCCCACCGCGGCGTGCTCAATCGGCTCTTGTGGGCCGAGGGGGCGCTGGGTCTGGGCCGCGGAAGCCGCTGGCTCCAGAAGACGCCACTGAGCTTCGACGTCTCGGTGGGAGAGCTCTTCGGCGCCCTCCTGGTAGGGGCGCGGTTGGTCCTGGCGAGGCCCGGTGACCACCGCGACCCGATCAAGCTGGCGGAGCTCATCGAGCGCGAACGGATCACCATCCTCCACTTCGTTCCGTCGATGCTCGCCGCCTTTCTCGAAGGATCGGCCTCCACGGGACCGGCGGGCTCGCCTCGCCTGGAAAGCCTGCGGCAGGTGCTGGCCAGCGGCGAGGCTCTGCCGGCCGAGTTGGCCCGGCGCTTCTTCGCCCACTTCGACGCCGAGCTGCACAACCTCTACGGCCCTACCGAAGCGGCGGTCGAGGTCAGCCACTGGGCCTGTCGGCCGGAGGGCAACGACGTTCGCGTCCCCATCGGTCGCCCCATCGCCAACCTCCGTCTCCACGTCCTGGACCGCTGGCAGCAACCGCGACCGATCGGCGTACCGGGAGAGCTGTTCCTGGCAGGCGACGGGGTTGGCCGGGGCTACTGGCGGCGGCCCGGTCTCACCGCCGAACGCTTCCTTCCGGATCCCTTCGCTACCGCAGCAGGCTGCCGCATGTACCGCAGCGGCGACCTCGCGCGCTTGCGGCCCGACGGTGCCGTCGACTTCCTCGGCCGCGTCGATCTCCAGCTCAAGGTGCGGGGCTTCCGCATCGAGCCCGGGGAGATCGAGGCGGCGCTGCGCGAGGACCCGCGGGTGGCGGATGCGGTAGTGATTGCCCGCACCTTGCCGACCGGAGACGTCCGGATCGAGGCCCACTGCACGGCCTCGACCGAAGGTGAGCGAGCGGGGGTCTCCGGTGCGCAGCTGCGACATAGGCTGGCCGAGCGGCTGCCCGAGCACTTGGTCCCAGCCCGGGTGGCTATGCTGCCGGCCCTCCCCCTGCTGGCCAATGGCAAGGTCGACCGGACCCGGCTTGCGGCTCCGGCCTTTGACGACGACCTCCCGGCCTCGCCGAAGCGACGCGCCGGCTCACCTCTTGAAGAGTTGCTCGCGGGGCTATGGGGGGATCTTCTCGGAGTCTCCGATCTGGGCGCCGAAGCCGACTTCTTCGCTCTCGGGGGCCATTCGCTGTTGGCCACCCGGCTGATCTCCCGGCTGCGAGCCCTGGGTCAGACCGAGGTCGTTCTCGCCGACGTCTTCGAGGCCCCCTCGCCTCTCGCCCTGGCGGCACGTCTCGAGCATCGCGGCCGGCTCAGCGCCCGCGGCGGCGTCTCGCGGCCGCCACTGCTGCCTCGGAGGGCCGGAACGGCGCCCATCCCCGCCTCCTTCGCCCAACGCCGGCTCTGGTTCCTCGAGCAGTTGGATCCAGGCACCGCGGTGAACCACCTTGCGGCCGGCTTGGATCTCATGGGCCGGCTCGACCTGGCTTCTTGGCGGGCGGCCCTCGGCCACGTCGTCGGGCGCCACGAGGCCCTCCGAACTGGCTTCCAGATGGCTGCGACCGGCTTGATCCAGGTCATCGAGCCTGCCGGAGACCGGTCCGCGGCCCAGGCGGGGCCGCTGGTCGATCTCCAAGCCCTCGAGGATGGGCGCCGGCGAGCCGAGGCCGCGCGGCTGGGAGAGGCCTTCGCCCGCCGAGCCTTCGACCTCGGCAACGGCTCGCTGCTCCGGATGGCCCTCCTGCGTCTCGACGAGGCCAGGCATCGAGCCCTGGCCGTGCTCCATCACCTGATCGCTGACGGCGGCTCGATGGCCCTGCTGTTGGCCGAGTTGTCCGCCGTCTACAGCGCACTCGCCGCGGGCGGGCAGCCCTCCCTGCCCGATCCGCGCCTACAGTACGCCGACTTCACCCTCTGGCAGGCCGGCTGGCTCCAGGGCGACTTGTTGGCCAGCGAGCTCGCCTGGTGGCGCGCTCGCTTCAACGGCGAGCCGTCGCCCCTGGAGCTGCCCGTCGACCGGCCTCGGCCTGCGATGCGCAGCCCTCGCGGCGCCGTGCTGACTCGCTCGCTGGCACCCTCCCGGGTGGCCGCGCTGGAGCAGCTGGCACGAGACGCCAGGGCGACGCTCTTCATGGTGCTGCTGGCAGGACTGCGGGCCTTGCTGGCGCGCACGAGCGGCCAGCGCGAGGTCGTCATCGGAGTGCCGGTAGCACACCGGGATCCGCCCGAGCTGGAAGAGGTGATCGGGCTCCTGGTCAACACCCTCGCCCTGCCTCTCGAGGTCACCCGGGACCTCAGCTTCGCGGCGCTGCTGGCCAAGGAGCGTGATCTCGCCCTGGGAGCCCTGGCCCACCAGGACCTGCCCTTCGAGCTGCTGGTGGACGAGCTGGGCATCGCTCGCGACCTGTCTCGCCCGCCCCTCTTCCAGGTGCTGGCCAGCCTCCAGGAGGATCCCTGGCGGGGCCTCGACCTCGCGGGGCTGACCGTGGAGCCGGTCCCGCTCGCCACCGGCACGGCCCGCTTCGAGCTTGCTCTCGACTGGACCCGTTGCACGCCGGGCCTGGATCTGAGCGTCGAGTACGCTACCGACCTCTTCGATGCCAGCACCATCTCCCGAATGGTGGGCTGGCTGGACACCCTGCTCGCTTCTGCAGCGAGCCGGCCGGAGCAACCCCTCGTCGATCTGCCCCTGCTGAGCGCCGCCGAGGAGAGCCAGATCGCGGCCTGGAGCGGCGGCGGTGCAGCGGCGGCCACCGCGCCCGGCCTGAGCGAGCTGCTGAGCCGCCAGGCCACCCTCACTCCCGACACCATCGCGCTCGCTGCAGGAGAGGAGGCCTTCTCCTACCAGGGCCTGCAACGGGCCGCTGGAAACTGGGCTCGGCGGCTGGCGACGGCGGGAGTCGGCCCCGGGGAGGTGGTGGGCATCCGTCTCGGACGCTCGACCCGCCTGCCGGTCCTCCTGCTCGGCGTGCTCGAAGCGGGGGGTACCTATCTTCCCCTCGAGCCGGGACTCCCTCCCGAACGGCTCTCACGGATCCTGGCGGCGGCCCGGCCCCGGCTGGTGGTGACCGAGCAACACCTGACGGGCTCGCTGGCCGGGACGTCGGTCCCCTACCGGACCTGGGAGGCGCTGGAGGCCGCACACACAACCAACGGCCACGGCACGACCTGTCGAACGCCGGTCGAGGATGCGGCCGCCTACGTCCTCTTCACCTCCGGGTCGACCGGCGAGCCCAAGGGCGTGGTGGTGCCCCGCTCCGCCCTCGCGACCTTCCTTCCGGCCATGCAGCGAGAGCTGCGGCTGTCGGCTCGAGACTGCTTGGTGGCCGAGACCACTCTGAGCTTCGACATCGCCGGCCTGGAGCTCTTCTTGCCGTTGATCGTGGGGGCTCGAATCGAGCTTGCCGGCTCCGAGGATGCCGCAGACGGTCGCCGGCTCGCTGCCTTGCTGGAGCGCTCCAGAGCCACCGTGCTCCAGGCCACGCCGGCCACCTGGCGGCTGCTGCTGGCGGCGGGCTGGCGATCGCCCCACGGCTTCACGGCCATCTGCGGCGGTGAGGCTCTCTCCCGGGACCTCGCCGACGCTCTGCTGACCAACGGGGCGATCCTGTGGAACGTCTATGGCCCGACCGAGGCTACGGTGTGGGTCTCGGCCGATCGGGTTGCCGAGGGCAAAGAGTCCATCTCGATCGGTCGGCCCCTCACGGGAACCCGGCTCCACGTCGCCGACCCCTCCCAGCGCGATGCGCCGATCGGCGTGGTGGGCGAGCTGCTGATCGGCGGCCCCCAGCTGGCCCTCGGTTATGTCGGTCAGCCGGGGCTCACCGCGGAGCGCTTTGTGCCCGACGGTCTCGGTGCCCAGCGGGGAGCGCGGCT
The DNA here is from genome assembly GCA_036274895.1 of Thermoanaerobaculia bacterium. GTDB lineage: Bacteria > Acidobacteriota > Thermoanaerobaculia > Multivoradales > SZUA-115 > CALMKX01. The sequence continues at coordinate 263,610 of DASUEU010000039.1, forward strand.
CTACCGCACCGGGGACCTGGCGCGCCGCCTCGCGGACGGTCGCCTCGAATGCCTCGGCCGGTTCGATCAGCAAGTCAAGGTTCGAGGCTTCCGCATCGAGCTGGGAGAGATCGAGGTCGCGTTGCGGCGTTATCCGACCGTTGCCGAGGCCGTGGTGACGAGGCGCGAAGAGGGCAGCGGCCTGGTGCGGCTGGTGGCCTACCTGGTCTCGCCGCAGGGCATCGAGCCGGATGGGCTACGGCGCCATCTGCTCAGCTGCCTGCCCGACTACATGGTGCCCGCGACCTTCGTGGTGCTCGACGCCCTTCCCCTGCTGGCCAGCGGCAAGGTCGATCGGAAGGCGCTGCCGAGCCCGGAGGCTGCCGAGGTCGAGCGGCCCCTATTCGAAGCGCCGGTGAGCGACGCCGAGGTCTCGCTGGCGGCGTTGTGGACCGACCTGCTGGAGCATCGCCCGGTCAGCCGGCATGACCGCTTCTTCGAGCTGGGCGGGGACTCGATCCTCGCCATGCAGCTGGTGATGGCGGCTGCCCGGGCGGGGCTGGCGATCACGCCCAGGCAGGTCTTCGAGCACCCCACTCTCGCCGGCCTCGCCGCGGTGGCCGAGCCGATCTCGAACCGGCCGACCCCAGAGACGATGCTCAGCCCTCCCGAGGAGGAGCTGCCGGAAGCGGAGCTCGGCAGGATCCTCGTCCAACTCCAGAAGGCCCGGACCTAGCCGGTGGGGAACGCGCGAGATCCGATGATGAAGGACCAGATCGAGGCCATCTACGGGCTCTCCGCCCTGCAGCAAGGGCTGCTCTTCCATCACCTCTTCTCGGATGGCTCGGCGGAGTACTTCGAACAGCTCAGCTGCACCCTCGAAGGCGACCTCGACCTCGAGGCGTTCCGCCGGGCCTGGCAGGCGGTGATGGAGCGTCACGCGGTGCTGCGCACCGCTTTCGTCTGGGACAGCCTGGACAAGCCGATGCAGGTGGTCCATCGCCAAGTCGAGCCACCCATCGAGATCGAGGATTGGCGTGAGCTCCCGGAGGCGAAGCGCGAGGCTGCGCTGGAGGAGCTGCTGGAGGAGGACCGGCGCCGGGGCTTCGACCTCGCTCAGGCGCCCCTGATGCGCCTGGCACTCCAGCGCCTGACGGTCAACCGCTGGCAGCTGACCTGGAGCCATCATCACCTGCTGCTCGACGGTTGGTCGGTCGCCATCGTGCTCCAGGAGGTGTTCCGGCACTATGAGAGCGCCCGCCAAGCTGTACCCCTGGAGCTGACCCCGAGCCGGCCCTTCCAGGACTACGTCCGGTGGCTCGCTGGCCGCAACCTGGCACAGGCGGAGGACTTCTGGCGAGACTACCTCGCCGGCTTCGTCACCCCCACTCCCCTGCCCTGCGATCGCGACCCCCGGACCTGGGCCGGCGAAGGAGATGGATACGACCGCCGGGCCTGGAGCCTGCCAGGCACCCTGGTAGGCCGGCTGCGAGCCTTCGCGTCGCGCAACCAGCTGACTGTCAATACCCTGATCCAGGGCGCCTGGGCCGTGCTCTTGGCCCGCTACTCCGGCGAGCGCGACGTGGTGTTCGGGGTCACCACCGCCGGCCGCCCCCTCGAGCTCCAGGGCGTCGAATCCATGGTCGGCCTGTTCGTCAGCACCCTGCCGCTGCGGGCCACGCTTCCTCCCGAGGCCCCGGTGGCCGGGTGGCTGCAGCAGCTCCAACGGTCCAACCTCGACCTGCGTCAGCACGACGACTCGCCCTTGCCGAGCATCCAGGAGTGGAGCGAGGTGCCCCGGGGTCGCTCCCTCTTCGACTCGGTGCTCGCCTTCGAGAACTTCCCCGTCGACGGTGGTCTGGGCAAGGGCTCGGGCTCGCTCGTCGTGATCGGCCGGCCCCGCATCTGGGAGCGGACCAACTACCCGATCACCCTCCAGGTGCTGGCCGACGAGGGACTGGTGCTGCAAGCCCTCTACGACCTCACGCGCTTCGAGCCGGCGACCCTGGAACGGCTGCTCCGCGGTGGCGAGGTCCTGCTCGAGGCGATGGTCAGCGAGCCCTCCCTGCGACTCGGTGACTTGAGCCCGCTCACCTCGGCCGAGCGCCAGCAGCTGGTGGCCGAGTGGGGCGGGGCTCGCCTGGCCAGCGCCCCCGGCGAGACTCTGGACGCTCTCTTCCGCCGCCAGGCTCACTCCCGCCCCAGCCGTGAGGCCCTCCGCTGCGGCACGGAGCGCCTCACCTACGGCGAGCTGAACGCACAGGCCAATCGGCTGGCGCATCACCTGCGGACGCTGGGAGTCGGTCCGGAAGCAGTGGTCGCGCTCAGCCTGGAGCGCTCGCTCGAGTTGGTCGTCGCGGTGTTGGCCGTGGTCAAGGCCGGCGGCGCCTACCTGCCGCTGGACCCCGCTTACCCGGTGGAGCGGCGGGCCTGGACGCTGGCCGATGGCGGAGCCACCGTGCTGATCACCAGCGCCGAGCTGGGAAGCGGGCTCGAGCGCCCGGACCTGGCGGTGGTCCGTCTCGATGGTGACGCGGCCGCCATCGCTGCCCGGAGTGCCGAGGACCCCGCCCCACGAAGCCACCCCGACAACCTGGCCTACATCATCTACACCTCGGGCTCAACCGGGCAGCCGAAGGGGGTCGGCGTCTCTCACGCCAACGTGGCCCGCCTGTTCTCGGCCACCCGACCCTGGATGCCCTTCGGCGAGGACGACGTCTGGACCCTCTTCCATTCCTACGCCTTCGACTTCTCGGTGTGGGAGCTGTGGGGCGCCCTGCTCCACGGCGGCCGGCTGGTCGTGGTGCCCTACTGGGTCAGCCGCTCGCCCGAGCGCTTCCTCGAGCTGCTGGTCGAGGAGGGGGTCACCGTGCTCAACCAGACTCCCTCGGCCTTTCGTCCGTTGGTCGAGGAGGCGGTCGCCGGTCCTGATCTCGACCTGGCTCTGCGCCGGGTGATCTTCGGTGGGGAGGCCCTGGACTTCGAGTCCCTCCGGCCCTGGATCGACTGCTTCGGTGATCGCCGGCCAGCGCTGGTCAACATGTACGGCATCACCGAGACCACCGTGCACGTGACCTTCCGGCAGCTCGCCCGGCAGGATCTGGAGGTCGGGCGGGTGGGCCGGATCGGGGTGCCGATCCCCGACCTCTCCCTCTACGTGCTCGACTCGCAGCTGCTCCCCTGCCCGGTGGGGGTGCCGGGGGAGATCCACGTCGGCGGGGCGGGAGTGGCCCGCGGCTATCTGGGCCGACCGGGGCTCACCGCCAGCCGCTTCGTGCCGGATCCCTTCGTCGGGTCGGGGCGCCTCTACCGCTCCGGGGACCTGGCCCGCTGGCTGCCCGAGGGTGAGCTCGAATACCTGGGCCGGATCGACCAGCAGATCAAGATCCGCGGCTTCCGCATCGAGCCCGGAGAAATCGAGGCAGCCCTCGAGCGCCATGCCGGGGTCCGGCGCGCCCTGGTCCGGGCCCCAAGGAACGCTGCGGGCGATCGCCGCCTGGTGGCCTACGTGGTGGCCGACCCTCCCGAGCCGAGCTCGGAGGCCGAGCAAGTGAGCAGCTGGTCGGAGATCTTCGACACCACATACGCCGGTCCGGTCACCGATCTCACCTTCGACTTGTCCGGCTGGACCAGCAGCTTCACCGGCGAGCCGATTTCCGAGGACCAGATGCGGGAGTGGGTGGAGGGCACCGTCGAGCGGATCCGCGGACTGGGCGCCCAGCGGGTGCTCGAGATCGGCTGCGGCACCGGGCTGCTGGCCACGCGTCTCGCGCGCCAGTGCCGCGAGTACGTGGCCACGGACCTCTCGGCCCAGGCGATCGCTCGGCTCGAAGCCTGGCAGCGGGAAACGGGGACCGGCCACCTCCGGCTGCTGCAGCGACCTGCCGACCAATTCGACGGCTTCCTCCCGGGTTCCTTCGACGCCGTGGTGCTCAATTCGGTGATCCAGTACTTTCCCAGCGTCGAGTACCTGCTGAAAGTCCTCGACGGCGCCATCCGAGCCCTCGCCCCGGGCGGAACCCTGTTCGTGGGTGACGTCCGCAACCTCGCCCTGCTGCCGGCCTTCCACGCCGAGATCGAGCTGGGCCGGGCCCCAGCGGAGCGGCCGGCGCTCCAGGTCTGGCATCGAACTCGCGCCCGGATCGCCCAGGAGCACGAGCTCTGCCTCGATCCGACCTTCTTCACCGAGTTGGTGGCGGCAACACCCGCCCTGGGCGGCTGCCGACTGCTCCTCGAGTGGGGTCGGGCTCGCAACGAGATGAGCGCCTACCGCTTCGACGCCCTGCTCGAAGTGGGCGGCGACGGGGCCAGGGTAGCCCCGCCGGCCGTCGAGCTCGAGTTGACGGCACAGGGCTCGGCTCTCGGCGAGATCCGAGCCGCCCTGGAGGGCCTGACAGAGCCCGGCGCCTTGGTCGTCCGCGGCCTGGCGAACGCCTGGCTCGCAGCAAGCCACCAAGCCGCCCGGCTGCTCGCGGCCAGCACCGAGACGCCTCGGTCGCGGGGGGCCACCGCCGGCGCCGTGCTCCGCGAGGCCGCCAGCGCGGTCACCGGAGCCTTCGAGCCCGAGGAGCTGCGGAGCTGGGCCGCCGAGCTTGGCTGGGAGGTCGAGCTGGCGCCTTCCGCCGCCGGCGAGGATCGCTTCGACGCCGGCTTCTTCCGCGCCGGAGCCCCCTCCCCTCTATTCCGCCCCCGAACCGGCCCGACCCCATCGGTCGCCCTCCGTGACCTCGGGAGCCGACCGCTGCGGGGCCAGGCGCTACGCGACCTGCCCGCTCAGCTGCGCTCGCACCTCGGCCAGCAGCTTCCGGAGCACATGGTGCCCGCCGCCTTCGTGCTGCTCGAGGAGCTGCCCCTGACCCCCAACGGCAAGGTGGACCTGCGCGCCCTGCCCGAACCCGAGGGTACGGACCTGGGCGGCTCTCGCGCCGCCGCCGAGCCTGCGACGGCGATCGAAGAGAAGATGATCGCCATCTGGCGGGAGCTGCTCGGCATCGAGCGAGTGACACCAGCCGACGGCTTCTTCGCCCTCGGCGGCCACTCCCTGCTGGCCACTCGCCTGCTGTCGCGGGTGCGTGACGCCTTCGGTGTCGACCTCGGGCTGCGCAGCCTGTTCGAGGCGCCGACTCTGGGCGACCTCTGCCACGCCGTGACGCTGCAACGAATCCACCAGGCCGAAACCGGGGTGGTCAACCGGCCGCTGCCCCGCTTGGCACCTGCTCCGGAGGCCGCCCACGAGCCCTTCCCGCTCACCGACGTTCAGCAGGCCTACTGGATCGGTAGGCGGCCGGACCTCGATCTCGGTGGCGTGGCGGCCCACCTCTACCTCGAGCTCGAAGCCGACGACCTCGATATCGAGCGTCTCGAAGGGGCCACCCAAGCTCTGATCGAGCGCCACGGCATGCTGCGCATGGTGGTGACCCCCGACGGCGAGCAGCGGGTGCTGGCGACCGTACCCCGGCTGGAGATCCCCTGCGCCGATCTGCGCCGACTCGATCCGGAAGCGCGGGAGGCCGCGCTTCTCGCCGTGCGCGAGGAGCTGAGCCACCAAGTGCTGCCAGCCGACCGATGGCCCCTCTTCGACTTCCGGGTGTCCCGGACGACCGAGCAGCGGAGCCGGCTCCACGTCAGCCTCGACGCCCTGATCTTCGACGGTTGGAGCTTCCTCTTGCTCGGTCGCGAGCTGGCCTCGCTCTATCACCGGCCGGAAGCCCCTTTGCCGCCGCTCGAGATCACCTTCCGCGACTACGTGCTGGCCGAGAGAGCCCTCCACGAGCACGAGCTCTATCAGCGCTCGGCGGGGTACTGGCAAGGCCGGCTGAAGACTCTGCCGGGCCCCCCCGAGCTGCCCAGAGCGACCCCTTCGCCGGGCGCACGGCCGCGCTTCGAGCGCTTCTCTCACCGGCTTTCGGCCGAGGACTGGCGCAGGCTGGTCGACCGCGGCGCCAAGGCGGGGTTGACCGACTCCGCGATCCTGCTGGCGGCCTTCGCCGACGCCCTGGTCGCCTGGAGCAAGGAGCCGAGGTTCACCCTCAACCTGACCCTGTTCCAGCGCCTGCCCTTGCATCCCCAGGTGGATTCGATCCTCGGCGACTTCACCACCCTGAGCCTGCTCGAGGTGGACGGAACGGGGGCCGGGCCCTTCGAGGCGCGCGCTCGCCGGCTGGCCGAGCAGCTGTGGCAGGACCTCGATCACCGCTACGTGGGCGGCGTCTGGGTGCTGCGCGAGCTGGCCAAGGCGCGCGGGGGGCGCTCCGCGGCGGCGATGCCGGTGGTCTTCACCAGCACCCTGGGCCTGGCCCGTTCCAGCGACTCGGCAGCGCCGGCTCAGCTCGACCTCGAGATGGTTTACGCCATCAGCCAGACCCCGCAGGTCTGGATCGACCACCAAGTGACCGAGCTCGACGGCCAGCTCTCCCTGGTCTGGGACGCTCGCGTCGACCTCTTCGCCTCGGGGACGATCGAGGCCTTGTTCTCCAGCTTCTGCGACCTGGTCGATCGGCTGGTGAGCGTCGAGGCAACCTGGCAGGCTCCCCTGCCCCTTCGCCTGCCGCCGGTCCACCTGGAAGTGCTGTCACGGGTCAACCCGGAGTCGGCCCCGGTATCCGGCGCCCTCCTGCACCAGCCCTTCGAGGCCCGAGCCGAGGCCACGCCAGACGCCCTCGCGGTCGTCGCAGCGGGGCGCTCCCTGAGCTACCGACAGGTCGAAGTAGCCAGCCGCCGGCTGGCGCACCGGCTGCGCGAGCTGGGCGCCTGCCCCGAGACCCTGGTGGCGGTGGCGATGGAGAAAGGCTGGGAGCAGGTGGTGGCGGTGCTCGGCATCCTGCGGGCCGGAGCCGCCTACCTGCCGGTCGACCCGAGCCTGCCCGCGGAGCGCTTCAGGTACCTGATGGAGCATGGCGAAGTCGCGGTCGCCGTCAGCCAGGAACGCCTCGTCTCCCGGCTTCCCTGGCCGAAGGCCGTGCAGGTCGTGACCCTCGGCGAGAGCGATGTCGAGGGGCCCGAGCCGCACGCCCTGGAAGCTGCCGCCACAGGCCCCGGGGACCTCGCCTACGTGATCTTCACCTCCGGGTCGACCGGCCAGCCCAAGGGCGTGATGATCGAGCACGGGGCCGCCGTCAACACGGTGCTGGACGTCAACAACCGCTTCGCAGTCGGCTCGACGGATCGCGTCCTGGGCCTCTCGGCCCTGTCTTTCGATCTCTCGGTTTACGACATCTTGGGTCTGCTCGGCAGCGGCGGAGCCGTGGTGCTGCCCGAGCCCTGGGCGGGGCGCGATCCGTCGCACTGGCTGGAGCTGCTGGTGCGCGAGCGGGTCACGGTCTGGAACACGGTGCCGGCGCTGCTGGAGATGTTGGTCGAGTACGTCTCGGCCCGAGACCTGAGCCTGCCGGACTCGCTGCGCCTGGTGATGCTGTCGGGCGACTGGATCCCGGTCTCGCTGCCGGAGCGCCTGCGTCGGATCGCGCCGGAGGCCCGGGTCGTGAGTCTGGGCGGCGCCACGGAAGCCTCGATCTGGTCCGTCTGGTATCCGATCCAGGAGGTCGATCCCCAGTGGTCGAGCATCCCCTACGGCCGGGGCATGGTGAACCAGGGCGTTCACGTCCTCGGAGCGAGCCTCGAGCCCCGACCCCTGGGGGTCGCCGGCGACCTGTACATCTCCGGAGTGGGCCTGGCCCGGGGCTACTGGCGAGACGAAGAGAGGACTCGGGCCGCCTTCGTTCGCCATCCCGGGACCGGCGAGCGGCTCTATCGCACCGGCGACCTGGCCCGCTGCCTGCCCGACGGGCAGCTCGAGTTCCTGGGCCGACAGGACACCCAGGTCAAGGTCCAGGGTCATCGCATCGAGCTAGGGGAGATCGAGGCCGCGCTCCAGCAGCACCCCGACATCGAGCGGGCGGTGGTGGTGCTGCGGGGAGAGCGCCATCGCGAGCGGCTGGTCGCCTACGTCGAGGCTCGGGTCTCGCCGGCAGCAGGTAGCGAGACCGATCCCACCGATCTGGCCGAGGCTCTCGCCCACCTCGACTTCAAGCGTTCTCGGCCCGGTCTCCGGCGCGAGCCGAATCGGGCCGGCCTACCGTTCGATCCACCTCGCTTCGACTCCGAGGTGCTGCCCGGGGGCCCCCTCGAGCGGCGCAGTGAGCGACGCTTCGACCCACGGCCGATCACCCTCACCCGGCTCGGCGACTGGTTGGCCGCCCTCGCCCAGATGCCAGGTGGCGATGGCCTGCCCCGGCATCGCTACGGCTCGGCCGGCTCCCTCTACCCGGTCCAGGTCTACCTCTGGGTGCGGCCCGGGCGGATCGAAGGGCTCGAGGGCGGCACCTACTACCACGACCCCGAGCGCCATCGCCTGGTCCAGCTCGACCCGGAAGCGCGGCTCGGTGCCGAGCTACACGCGCCTGCCAATCGCGAGCTCTTCGACGCGTCGGCCTTCCTGGTCCTGCTGGTGGCCCGGATGGCGGCGATCCACCCGATCTACGGCGAACGCTCACGCCACTACGCGACCCTCGAGGCCGGCCTGATCACCCAGCTCCTGGAAATGACGGCTCCGGCGAGCGGGCTCGGACTGTGCCAGATCGGTGACCTCGACTTCGAAGGGGTGCGCCCGCACCTCGCTCTCGATCCCGACCACGAGCCCTTGCACTACCTGGTCGGCGGCGCTCGCCCGGGCCTCGGGGAAGACGCCTCCTCACAGGCCGGGGCGAATGGGCTGATCGCCGGCATCGAGGCCTTCCTGCGCACCAAGCTGCCCGGCTACATGGTGCCTCGCTCGATCGTGATGGTCTCGCAGCTGCCCCTGACCGACAACGGCAAGGTCGACCGCCGGGCCCTGCCCGAGCCTGAGGTGACGCCCCTGGTGCCGGTGCCGTCCGGGCTGAGCGGCGATCTCGAAGCCACGCTGGAAGAGATCGTCTGTGCCGTGCTCGGCCGCCCTTCCGTGGGCCGCACCGAGAGCTTCTTCGAGCTGGGCGGGACCTCGCTGCACCTGGTCGAGGTCCACGCCCGCCTGTGCCGGGCCCTGGGCCGCGAGATCCCGCTGGTCCAGATGTTCGACCATCCCAGTGTCCAGGCCCTGTCGCGGGCCCTGGCCGACCTCGGAGCAGCGCCCGACACACCCGGCCCGGAGCCGCGGCAGGATGACGTGCAGGCTCTCGAACGCCGGCAACGGCTGCGACAGCGGCGGCAGGAGCCGGTCGGGGACGCCGACGGAGGGGAGCCGTCGTGAGCGGCAACCGCGAGCCCACCGGCCTGGAGGTGGCGATCCTCGGCATGTCCGGTGCCTTCCCCGGGGCACCCGCCCTGGACGATCTGTGGCGCAACGTGGCTGGCGCAGTGGAGTCGGTGACCTTCTTCAGTCGCGAGGAGCTGCTCGCCGCCGGGGTGCCCGCGGCTGTCGTGGAGGACCCAAGCTTCGTGCCGGCGGCGGCCCTGCTGCCGGACGTGGACCAGTTCGACGCCCTTCACTTCGGGCTCTCGCCGCGCGAGGCCGAGAGCATGGATCCCCAGCAGCGGCTCTTCCTGGAGCATTGCTGGCAGGCGCTGGAGGACGGCGGCTACGACCCTCGTCGGGCGGGCGGGCGAGTCGGGGTATACGGCGGGGCAGGCATCAACAACTACCTGCTCACCCGGCTGCTGCCGAGCGCTACCACGCGCCCCTGGCTGCGCTCGCTACAGACCTTGATGGGGAACGAAAAGGACTACCTGTGCACTCGCGTGGCCTACGAGCTCGGGCTCGAAGGTCCGGCCGTCACCGTGCAGACCGCCTGCTCGACCTCCCTGGTGGCGGTCCACCTGGCCTGCCAGGCGCTGATCGACGGTGATTGCGAGATGGCCCTGGCTGGAGGAGTCTCCGTGGATCTCCCCGGCCGGCTCGGCTATCTCTACCAGCGCGAGGGGATCCTCTCGCCGGACGGCCACTGCCGGGCTTACGACGAGCGGGGCCAGGGTACCCTCTTCGGTAGCGGTGTCGGCGTCGTGCTGCTCAAGCGGCTCGAAGATGCTCGCGCCCACGGAGACCGCGTCCGGGCGGTCGTCCTCGGCTCGAGCATCAACAACGACGGCAGCTCGAAGGTCGGCTTCTCGGCACCGCGCGCCGAGGGCCAGGCGCGGGTCATCCGCGCCGCTCACCGCTCGGCCGGGATCGATCCGGCCACGATCTCCTCCCTGGAAGGGCACGGCACCGGTACCTCCCTGGGCGACCCCATCGAGCTCGACGCTCTGCGCCAGGCCTTCGGCAGCTCGCTGCCCGAGTCTTCCTGCGCCTTGGGCTCGGTGAAGAGCAACGTCGGTCACCTGGACACCGCCGCGGGCGCCGTCGGGCTGATCAAGACGGTGCTCGCTCTCGAGGCGCGGCAGCTGCCTCCGAGCCTGCACTTCGAACGCGCCCATCCTCGGCTGGGGCTCGAAGGCTCCCCGTTCTACGTCAACACCGAGCTGAAGGACTGGCCCGGCGACTCGCCCCGGCGGGCCGGGGTCAGCTCCTTCGGCATGGGCGGCACCAACGCCCACGTGGTGCTGGAGGAGGCTACCCCCGAGCGCACAGAGCCGCAGCCGGAACGCCCCTGGCAGCTGCTGGTGTGGTCGGCACGCACCCCGGCGGCGCTCGAGCAGGGCACCAAGCGCCTGGCGGATCACCTGAGCAGCGCGGCGGCACCCGGCCTCGCCGACGCGAGCTACACGCTCCAGCGGGGCCGAACCGTCTTCGAGCATCGCCGGATCTTGGTCGCCCGCGATCCCGCGGACGCCGCCGGCGCCCTCCACAGCCGCGACCCCGAGCGCCTGCTCTCCTGGGCCGGCGAAGCGAGGGATCGAGAGCTGATCTTCCTGTTCCCCGGGCAAGGAACCCAACACCCGGGCATGGGGCGACAGCTGTATCGAACCGAGCCCAGCTTCCGCCGCGAGATCGACCGCTGCGCCGAGGTTCTCGGCCCCCTGCTCGGCTTCGACCCACGGGAGCTGCTCCACGCCGAGTCGGGAGACCCCGAGGCAGCGCAGCGACTGACCTCGACGGCGGCGGCACAGCCGCTGCTGCTGATGGTCGAGCTCTCCCTGGCCGCGCTCTGGCGAGAGTGGGGCGTCGAGCCCGCGGCGATGCTCGGACACAGCGTGGGCGAATACGCGGCAGCCGTGCTCGCGGGGGTCCTCACCCTCGAGGAAGGCCTAGCCCTCGTCAGCCACCGAGGACGGCTGATGCAGGCCCAACCCACCGGCCGCATGCTGGCTCTCGGGCTGTCCGCCCAAGAGGCTCTCCCCCGGCTGCCCCGCGAGCTGTCGCTGGCCGCCGTCAACGGGCCTCGCCAGATCGTGGTGGCCGGACCGGGTGCGGTCCTCACCGACTTCGCGGCCGAGCTGGAAGCCGAAGGCGTCGACGCCCGCTGGCTTCGCACCTCTCACGCTTTCCACTCGTTGCTGATGGAGCCGGCGGTCGGGCCGTTCCGGGCGGAGGTCGCCAAGGTGCGGCTCCAGCCACCGAAACGGCCTTTCCTCTCCAACGTCACCGGCACCTGGATCACGACCGAGGAGGCCACCGACCCCGACTATTGGGCGCGCCAGCTGCGCCAGACCGTTCGCTTCGGTGACGGTCTAGCGACCCTCTTCGGTCGGCCCGACCGGGTGCTCCTCGAAGTGGGACCCGGGGGGGCTCTCAGCGCCCTGGTGCGCTCCAACCCCGACCGCCCGGCCCAGCTGGTGAGCGTGACCTCGCTGCCGAGGCCGAACGAGCAGGGCGACGAGTCGGCCCATCTGCTCGGCGCCCTCGGCCGACTCTGGCTGGCCGGCGTCGAGCCGAGCTGGGAGGGCTTCCACCGGCCGGCTCGCCGCCGCCGCGTGGCCCTGCCCACCTACCCCTTCGAGCGCCGTCGCCACTGGTTGGGGCCGCCGCCGGACCGCGCCCTGCCGACCTACTACGGGCTGGGCGACCCCGATCCGCACGAGGAGGCCGCGGGCCTCGCCCAGATCGAGCCCTTGCCGACCCCCGAGTCGTCGCCGCCTTCGGACCCGCAGCGGTCGCACCTCGGCACAGCCTTCCAGGCCCCCGAGAGCGCGACCGAGCAGGCCCTCTGCGGCATCTGGCGGGAGCTCCTGGGTGTCCCCGAGGTGGGGACCCACGACGACTTCCTGGAGCTGGGTGGCCATTCGCTGATGGCGACCCAGCTGGTCGCCCGGATCGAGAGCCAGTTGGGAGTGGGGCTTGCGCTCAGTGAGGTCTTCGCGGCGCCCACCGTCGCCCGCCAGGCACGCCTGATCGAGAGCCGGCTCGCGACGGGGGAACCGAGCGGGATCGTGACTCTGTCCACGCTGGTGGCCGACCTCGATCATCGCCACGAGCCCTTCCCCCTCAACGAGGTCCAGCAGGCCTACTGGGTCGGCCGGGGCTCCAGCTTCGAGCTGGGCAACGTGGCGACTCACGTCTACGCGGAGCTGGAGGCGGTCGAGCTGGACCTCTCGCGCCTGGAGCGGGCCTATGCCGGGCTGATCGAGCGCCACGAGATGCTGCGAGCCGTGATCGACGCCCAGGGGCGGCAACGGATCCTGACCGTCGACTCGTTGCCGAGCGCTGCGCAGCGGATCACCGTGCTCGACCTGCGCGCTCATCCCCAGGCCGAGGCGGAGCTCGCCCGCCTGCGCGAGGAGCTTTCGCATCAGGTGCTGCCCGCGGATACCTGGCCGTTGTTCTCGCTCCGGGCCACTCTCCTACCGGGTGGCCGGACCAGGCTGCACGTCAGCTTCGACTTCTTGATCGGCGACGCCTGGAGCATCCACCTGTTGAGCCGCGAGCTGGTCGAGCGGTATCTCCGTCCGGAGCAGGTCTTCGCGCCGATCGCTGCCTCCTTCCGGGACTACGTGCTGGCCGAGGAGGCATCGCGCCAGGGCGTGGCCTACACCCGCGCCCTGGCCTACTGGCGCCAGCGCCTCGCCGAGCTGCCGGCCGGTCCCGACCTGCCTCTGGCATGCTCGCCGGAGACGCTGCAACGGCCCCGGTTCGTCCGACGCTCCGGCTCGCTGGCGGCCGAGCGCTGGGCGAGCCTGCGACGGGCAGCCGCCGGCCACGGCCTGACCCCCTCGGCCCTGCTGCTCTCGGCATATGCCGAGGTGCTCGCTCGCTGGTCCGCTTCGGCGCGGTTCCTGATCTGCCTGACCCTCTTCCGCCGGCCTCCCGTGCATCCCGAGATCGGGGCCGTCGTGGGTGACTTCACCTCACTGATCCTGCTCGAGGTGGATGGCTCGATGCCCGGAACCTTCGTCGAGCGAGCGCGGCGGCTCCAGGCGCTGCTGATCGAGAGCCTCGAGCACCAGGCGGTGAGCGGGGTCCGCGTCCTGCGCGAGCTCGCCCAGGCCCGGGGCGGGCGGGCTCCCCGCGTGCCGGTGGTGTTCACCAGCACCCTCGGCCTGGACACCGGCCAGGAGCAGCACTTCTCCGATCTGTTCGAGACCGTCTACTCGGTCAGCCAGACCCCGCAGGTATGGCTCGACCACCAGGTCGGCGAGCACCGCGGCGCCCTGGCCTGGAGCTGGGACGCGGTGGACGAGCTGTTCCCGCTCGGCATGCTCGACGAGATGCTCGCTTCCTACCAGGGTCTGCTCGAGGAGATGGCCACCGACCCTGAGGCCTGGGACCGGCCGACAGACCTCTTGGGGCCGGTGCACCTCGCGGCTCGCCGATCGGCCAACGACACCGGGTCCCCGGCCGTGGTGGGCCTGCTCCACGAGCCGTTCCTGGCCCGAGCCGCCGAAGCGCCGGAGGCGCCGGCCGTGGTCACCGAGGACCGCACTCTGAGCTACGGAGAGCTGGCACGGCGAGCCGCGAGCCTGGCCTGGCGGCTCCACGAGCTGGGAGTGAGCCCGGACCAGCTGGTGGCCGTGGTGATGGAGAAGGGCTGGGAGCAGGTGGTGGCGGTGCTCGCCGTCCTGGAGGCTGGTGGCGCCTACCTGCCCATCGACGCAGGCCTGCCGGCCGAGCGTCGCCACCACCTCCTGGAGCGCGGTGAGGTCCGGGTGGCACTCACCCAACCCGGGCTGTCGAGCGCGCTCGATTGGCCGTCGGGGATCAGGGTCCTCGCTGTCGATGCCGAGCCCGGGGCCGACCTCGCGGCTCCGCCCCCCGTGGCGCGAGGGACGAGCGACCTGGCCTACGTCATCTTCACCTCCGGCTCGACCGGCCAACCCAAGGGGGTGATGATCGACCACGGAGCCGCTCTCAACACGATCCTGGACATCAACCGGCGCTTCCGGGTCGGACCCCAGGACCGCGTCCTCGCCCTCTCGTCGCTTTCCTTCGATCTCTCGGTCTGGGACGTCTTCGGTCTGCTGGCCGCCGGTGGCACGGTGGTCCTGCCCGAGCCCGCTGCCCATCGCAGCCCGGCCCGATGGCTGGAGCTGATGGCGGACGCCGGCGTGACGATGTGGAACTCCGTGCCCGCCCTGCTGGAGATGGCCGTCGATCATGCGGCGGGTTCCGGCACGGCCCTGCCGTCCACGCTTCGCATCGCTCTGCTGTCCGGAGACTGGGTGCCGGTCTCCTTGCCGGCGCGAGCGTGGGCCCTGCGGCCCGAGCTCGAGCTGGTGAGCCTGGGCGGAGCGACCGAAGCCTCGATCTGGTCGATCGCCCAGCCGATCGCCGAGGTCGATCCGCATTGGACCTCCATTCCCTACGGCCGGCCCCTGGCCAACCAGCAGATGCACGTGGTGGATGAGGATCTCGCCGATCGCCCCACCTGGGTACCGGGGCAGCTTCTGATCGGCGGCTCCGGGCTGGCGCGGGGCTACTGGCGTGACGAGGCGCTGACCAACGCGAGCTTCTTCCGCCACCCTCAGACCGGCGAGCGCCTCTACCGCACCGGCGATCTCGCTCGCTACTGGCCGGACGGCACGTTGGAGTTCCTGGGCCGCCAGGACCACCAGGTGAAGATCCAGGGCTACCGCATCGAGCTGGGAGAGATCGAGACCGCCCTGCTCGGCCACCCCGGAGTGACGGCAGCGGTGGCCAATGCGGTGGGACCACGCCATCACCGGCGGCTGGTGGGCTACGTGGTCGGCGCTCCCGGGCTCGATGACGAGGCGCTGCGACGGCATCTCGGCGAGCGACTCCCCGCCTACATGGTGCCGCCGGTGATCCTGGTCCTCGATGCGCTCCCTCTCTCCGCCAATGGCAAGGTCGACCGCGCGGCCCTGCCGGTGCCGGGCGGCGCGGTACCGATGCCCGTGGCAGCCGCGGTGAACGGCGACGCCCGTACGGCACGACTCGACGAGCTGTGGCGGGAAGTCCTGGGGGTGCCGGCCGTCTCGGCCACCGACAACTTCTTCAGCCTCGGTGGCGACTCGATCCTCGCCATTCAGCTCGCCTCTCGAGCACAGGCGGTCGGGCTGCCCCTCTCGGTCGAGCTGCTGTTCGAGAACCCCGTGCTGGCGGACCTCGCGGCGCGGCTCTCCAGCGAGGTGGCCAGCCCCCCGCAGCCGGCAGTCGAAGCGACCGACCGGGCCTATGGCCCGGTACCTCTGATGCCGATCCAACACTGGTTCTTCGAGCTCGATCTCGCCCACCCCGAGCACTGGAACCAGGCCGCCCTGCTCAGCGTGCCGGCGGATACCCCGGTCTCCGCCCTGGCAGGGGCGCTCGACCAGCTGGTCGTCCATCACGATGCCCTGCGCCTGCGCTTCACCCGCGGCTCGGCCGGCTGGCAGTCC
The DNA here is from genome assembly GCA_036274895.1 of Thermoanaerobaculia bacterium. GTDB lineage: Bacteria > Acidobacteriota > Thermoanaerobaculia > Multivoradales > SZUA-115 > CALMKX01. The sequence goes on from DASUEU010000039.1 coordinate 279,273, forward strand.
TTCAACGCGGCGACCGCCGAGGTCGGTCTGGTGACCTTCGATCTCGCCGGTCTGTCGCCCCAGGAGCAGCGCCGCCAGATCGAGACCGCCGGCGGCGGGCTCCACGCCAGCCTCGACCTCGACTCCGGCCCCCTGTTCCGGTCGGCGCTGTTCGAGCTGGGGCCGCAACGGGGGCGCCGCCTGCTGCTGGTGGCTCATCACCTGGTGATCGACGGCATCTCCTGGCGCCTGCTGCTGGAGGACCTGGCGACGGCCTCGGCCCAACTTGCGGCCGGCGGGGCGACCCGGCTTCCTGCCAGGACGTCCTCCTACCGTTCGTGGGCCATTCGGTGGACCGAAGAGGCATGGAGTGGGCGCTTCGAGGAGAGTCTCTCCTACTGGCTGGCGGAGCCGAGGCGACGCGTGACTCCCCTGCCCGTCGACCACGCTGGAAAGCCCGGACCTCCTCTCGAGTCCTCGTCCGGGAGCCTGGTCCGGGAGCTCGACGTCGAGGCCACCGGCCGCCTGCTGCGAGAACTGCCCGGCCACTACCACTGCACCTTGCAGGAGTTGCTCTTGACCGCCTTCGCCCGGAGCCTCCGGGCCTGGACCGGGTCCGAGCTGGTCCTGGTGGACCTCGAGACCCACGGTCGTGAGGAGGTCCCCGCGGGCCTCGACCTGACGCGCACGGTGGGCTGGTTCTCCGCCGTCTTCCCCCTGCTCCTCGCTCTCGGCCAGGATGCGCCGGCGACCCGGGACCTGGCACTCGTCAAGGAGCAGCTCCGCGGAGTACCCAACGGTGGCGTCGGCTACGGTCTGCTGCGCTACCTCAACCCGAAGCCGGCCGTGCGGTCCGCCCTCGCCACCTTGCCGCAGGCCGAGGTGGCCTTCAACTACCTCGGCCAGTTCGATGCCGTCCTCGGCGGCGACACCGGCCTGGAAGCCGCTGCGGAAGCCAGCGGAGCCTGGTCGGCGGGCGTCAACCGCCGCACGCACGCACTCTTCTTCCATGCCAGTGTGATCTCCGGCAGGTTGACCCTGGGCTGGGTCTACTGCCGAGACCGGTTCCTCCCGTCCACCGTCGAGGCTCTGGCCGCGAGCTTCGAAGCCAGCCTCGCTGAGCTGGAGCAGCGTTCACAGCTCAGCCGCGGGGAAGCCCTCGCGCCTTCCGACTTTCCCCTCGCCGAGCTGGATCAGCAGCAGCTCGCCCAGGTTCTCGAGGGCTTCGAGCTGGAGGGCGAGCCTTGAGTGGCGGCAAGGTCGAAGACATCTACGGTCTGGCGCCCCTCCAGGAAGGGATCCTCTTTCACTGCCTCTACGGCCAGGATCCGTCCCTCTACGTCACCCTGCTCTCCTGCACCCTCGTAGGGCTCGATCCCGACTGCTTCGAGCAGGCATGGCAGGGGGCCGTGGAGCGCCATCCCTGCCTGCGGACAGGCTTCGTCTGGGAGGGCCTCGAGCAGCCGGTCCAGGTGGTCGCCCGCACAGCCCGCCTGCCCTGGGAGGTCGCGGACTGGAGCGGTCTGGCACCCGAGGAGCAAGCCGAGCAGCTCCTCCACGCGGAGACCGAAGAGCCGGCTCGCCTGGGGCGGCTCAACCGCGCACCGCTGCTGCGCTGCCGGCTGATCCGACTCGGCCCGGACCGTCACCGCTTCTTGTTCTGCCACCACCACCTGGTGCTCGATGGCTGGTCGCTGCCGCTGCTGCTGGGCGAGGTCTTCCGTGCCTACGCCTCGCTGGTCGAGGGGCGGGAGCCGGTGATGACGCCGGCCCGGCCCTTCCGTGAGCTGATCGCTTGGCTGCGCCAGCGCGATTCGGCGGCAGCCCAGACCTACTGGCAGGAAGTACTGGCCGACTGCCCCCAGGCCTTTCGTCTGGGCTGCGATCGAGGAGAGATCGGCCAGCCGGTGGGCTCCACGTCCCACGTCGAGGATCGGCTGGCACCCGATGAGGCTGGCGCCCTGTCAGAGCTCGTCCGTTCTCGGGGGCTGACCCTGGGTACCGCGCTGCAGGCCGCCTGGGGGCTCGTGCTGGCCCGTGCGAGCGGCGAGTGGGACCTGACCTTCGGACTGAGCGTGGCGGGCCGGCCCGCCGAGCTGCCCGGGGTCGAGCGGATGGTTGGGCCGCTCACCAACACGGTTCCCTGCCGCCTGCGCATCGATCCACGGCAGCCGGTCGAGGACTGGCTGAGAGCCCACCAGGACGCCCAGGCTCGACAGCGGCCGTTCGAGCACAGCGCCCTCTCTCAGGTCCAGAAATGGAGCCAGGCCAGCAACGGCCGGCCCCTCTTCGAGCCGATCCTCCTGATCGAGAACTACCCTCTGCCTCGCGATCTCGGCCAGGGTCCGAACGGGCTGGCCCTGCTCGACCTTCGCCTGGCTCTCAAGACCAGCTGCCCCCTCCTGGCGGCGGCCAAGCCGGGGGCGGACGTAGTCCTCACTCTCACCTTCGATCGCGACCGCTTCACGGCCGCCCAGGCCGCCGGCCTGCTGCGAGCCTGGCACGGCACGCTGGCGGGGCTGTCGGTTGGTGCCGCGAGGTCGGTCGGCGAGGTTCCCTGGTGGAGCGCCGCCGAGCGCCACCAGCTGTTGGTCGAGTGGAACGACACCGGTGCCCGAGCACCGGCCGCCGAGCTGGTCTGTCACCGGATCGCCCACCAGGCTCGACGCTCGCCGGATGCCGTCGCCCTGGTCGACGGCGAGCGGAGCCTCACCTACGGCCACCTCGCCCGGCAGGTCGCCCGACTGGCCGCTCGGCTGACGGCCCTGGGACTGGGCCCGGAGCAACTGGTCGGCATCCACCTCGGCCGATCGATCGAGGCCATGCTCGCCATCCTTGGCGTGCTCGAGGCTGGCGGCGCCTACCTGCCCTTCGACCCGGCCTATCCGGCGGAGCGCCTGGACGAGGTTTGGCGGGACGCGCGCCCCGTAGCGCTGGTCTCGAGCTGCTCGACCGGGGCTCAGCCACCGGGCTGGCAGCCGCCCCAGGGCTTCCGGCTGGACATCGCGGAGCTGCTGGCGGCGACGCCATCTCCCTCGCCGGCCCGGCCCGCTCCACCCGACCCCGGCCAGCTCGCATACGTGCTCTACACCTCGGGCTCGACCGGCCGGCCCAAGGGAGTGGCCATCGAGCATCGCTCGCTGGCCCTGCACGTCCAGGCGGAGGCCGCTCAGCATCGGATCGTCCCAGGCGACCGGGTGCTGCAGTTCGCCTCGCTCTCCTTCGACGTCAGCCTCGAGGAGATCTTCGTCACCCTGACTCAGGGTGCGAAGCTGGTCCTGCGCCAGGAGTGGATGCTGGAGTCGGCGGCCACCTTCCTCCGGGCCTGCGAGCAGCTGGCGATCACGATCCTGGCACCGCCCACGGCCTTCTGGGCCGAGCTCGCCGCCGAGCCCGGGCCGCTGCCGCCGGGACTTCGCCGCACGGTGATCGCCGGCGAGGCGGCCCAGCCCGAGTCCGCCCTGCGCTGGGGCGCCCGGATCGACGGCGCGGGTCGGCTGATCAACGCCTACGGCCCGACCGAGGCCACCATCTACGCACTGGCGAGCGATCTGACCGAGGCGACGAGGGCGGGCCAGGTGCTGCCGAGAGTGCCGATCGGCCGGCCCCTCCCCCATCGCCGGGCCCTGGTCCTGGGCCGAGACGGCCAGCCGGTGATCCCGGGGGGCCCCGGCGAGCTTTTGCTGGGGGGAATCGGCCTCGCCCGCGGCTACATGGGCCGGCCGGCGGCGACGGCGGAGCGCTTCGTGCCCGACCCCTTCGGCGGCGGCATGGGGGACCGGCTCTACCGCACCGGCGACCGAGTCCGGCAGTGGCCGGACGGCCAGGTCGAGTTCCTGGGACGCCTGGACCGCCAGCTCAAGATCCGCGGCTTCCGCATCGAGCCCGGCGAGATCGAGGCCCACCTGGTCGCCCATCCAGAGGTGGCCGCCGGCGCGGTGGAGCCGACCCGCGGACCGGACGGTCGCCTCAGGCTCACCGCTTTCGCGGCCGTCGGCGAAGCCACCGTCAGCCCGCAGGAGCTACGGCGCCACCTCGCCGAGCGCCTTCCCGACTATCTGGTGCCCAACTCGGTGGTGGTGCTGGCGACCCTGCCCAACACCACTGCCGGCAAGCTGGACCGCCGCGCACTTGCCAGCCTCGCGGAGCGGGCCGGGAGCGAGGAGGTGGTCCCGGAGCGGTCCGCCAACTCCGTGGAAGCCAAGCTCCTCGAGGCCTGGACCCGGGTCTTGCGGCGTGACCGGGTCGGCCTGCACGACAGCTTCTTCGACCTCGGCGGCGATTCGATCCTCTCCATCCAGCTGGTGGCGCGAGCGCGAGAGGCCGGCCTGAAGCTCACCCCGCAACAGATCTTCGAACACCGCACGGTGGCCGCGCTCGCGGAGGTGGCGACGCCGCTGGGTTCAGCCGTCGCCTGGCAGCCGGCCGCTCCCGGCCCGGTTCCCCTGACCCCGATCGCGGCTCGCTTCTTCGCGGCCGAGGGTGCCGATCCCCACCACTTCAACCAAGCCCTGACCTTGAGGCTCCGCAAGCCTCTGCAAGTTGCCCGGCTGAGCGGCGCGCTGCTCGCGCTGGTCCGGCATCACGATGCCTTCCAGCTCCGCTTCGAGCGGAGCGATGGCGCCTGGCGCTCGCGTACGGTCGGCCCTCAGGGCGCCCAGGAGCTGACCGCGGTCGACCTTTCCGGCCTCGGCGAGCCGGCCGTCGGTGCCGAGATCGAGAGGGTCTGCGGAGCCGCCCAGGCCCGGCTCGACCTCGCTCGCGGCCCCCTGCTGCGGGCGCTGCTCCTGCACCTGCCGGCCGGTCAGGGCGAGCGTCTGGTGCTGGTAGCTCATCACCTGGTGATCGACGGCGTCTCCTGGCGGATCCTCTTGGAAGACCTCGCCGTCCTGCTGGCCGACCCGGCAGCCGGGCTGCCCCGGAGCGTGGCGTTCGCCCAATGGTCGGCCCGGCTGGCCGGCCATGCTGCCGGCCCGGAGGTGGCGGCCGAGCTCCCCCTCTGGCAGACCTCGGTCCCCGAACGGCTCGCTGACTGGCCGGTCGACGACCCGACCGCCGAGAGCACCTACGCCACGGTGGACTCGGTGCGGCTCCGGCTCGACGCCGCCGCCACCGAACGTCTTCAACTCGAGACCACGTCGCGACTGCGGGCCACCCTCGAGGAGCTGATGCTCGCCGGCTTGGCCTCGACCCTGGCCCGGTGGAGCGGCCACGAGGAGGTGTGGATCGACCTCGAAAACCACGGCCGGGAGCCCTTCGCCGACGACCTCGCGCTGGAGCGCACCGTCGGCTGGTTCACGGTGATCCATCCCCTCCGCCTCTCGGCACCGCGAGGGACTCGCGCCGTCGAAGCGCTGCGTCGCGTCAAGGAGGAGCTGCGCAGGCTGCCGCGGCGAGGGTTGAGCTACAGCCTGCTGACGTTCGGACCCCAAGGGGGCCCGGCGCTGGCGGCGCATCCCCAGCCCCGGCTGGTCTTCAACTACCTTGGCCAGCTGGACGCCAGCTTCGGACCCGAGAGCCCCTTCGACCTCGCGCCCGAGAGCACCGGCTCCCCCATCAGTCCGCGCCGCCGACGCGAGCATTGGCTGGAGGTCAACGCCGGCATCCGGGAAGGACAGCTCGAGCTGTCCTGGCTCTACGACCGCCAGTTGCACGGTCGCGAGGTAGTCCTCGGGCTCGGTCGGGGCTTGCTGGAGGCGCTCGAGGCCCTGAGCGACGACCTGTCGCTCGGGGCCATGGCCCCCTCCGACTTCCCACTCGCGGCGCTCGGTGACGAGGCCCTCCAGTGCCTCCTGTCGACGGTCGAAGGAGAGGTCGAGGAGATCTACCCACTGTCCCCGCTTCAGCAGGGGATGTTCTTCCACTGCCAGCTCGAGCCGACCTCCGACGTCTACTTCACTCAGCTGGCCTGCCGGATCGAGGGGCCGCTGGATGGACTCGCGCTGCGCCGCTCCTGGCAGCAGGCGCTGGATCGCCACCCGGCTCTGCGCACGGGGCTGCGCTGGCGGGACCTCGACCAGCCCCTCCAGGTGGTCTGGCGGCAGGTCGAGCTGCCCTGGCAGGAGCTCGACTTGCGCGCGAGCCCGGCTGGGGAGCTCGACCACCGCTTCTCCGCGTGCCTCGAATCCGACCGCGGTCGGCCTTTCGAGCTGGATCGACCGCCTCTGGTGCGCTGCACCCTGGTGCGGACCGGTGACCAGGAATGGCGGTTCGTGCTCAGCATCCACCACCTGGTGATCGACGGCTGGAGCGAGACCTTGCTCTTCGCCGAGGTCTTCGCCGCCTATTCCTGCCTCACCGGCGGGACCACGCCGCCGCCCTCCGCCGCTCCCCGCTTCAGCTCGTACATCGCCTGGCTGGGACGCCAGCGAGACGAGGATCCCGAGCCCTTCTGGCGCCAGGAGCTAGAGGGCCTCACCGCTGCCACGCCCCTCGGCTTGGATCGCCGGGCCGGAGCGGACCGAGCCCCGAGCACGAGGGGTTACAGCCAGCGGCAGCTGGTCCTGCCCGCGACGCTGACCGCTGGCCTCGATCGGCTGGCGCGAAGTCACGACCTGACCCTCTCGACCGTCCTGGTGGGCCTCTGGGGGCTGCTGCTGGGCCGGCTCTCCGGCGAGCGGGACGTCGTCTTCGGTCTCGCCGTCTCCGGCCGGCCCGCCGACCTGCCGGGCGCCCAGCTGACCGTGGGCTGCTTCCTCAACACCCTGCCGGTCCGGGTGCGCTCCGAGGCAGGCCCCCTGATCCCCTGGCTCCGTGACCTCCAGACGCGATTGTTGACAGCGCGGCGACAAGAACACACTCCGCTGGTCGACATCCAAGGTTGGACCGAGGTTCCCCGCGGTCAACCTCTGTTCGAGAGCCTGGTGGTGATCGAGACCTTCCCCTTCGAGTCGGTGCTGGGGGGCGCGCTGGCGGACGCCGGCGTCCAGGGGCTGAGGGTCGAGCTGCTGCACAGCTTCGATCGCGTGAGCTATCCCCTGGCATTGCAGGTCATTCCCGGCGAGACCCTCAACCTGCGCCTGAAGCACGATCCCGCGCGATTCGAGCTGGACACCCTGGACTCGGCCCTGAGCCAGCTGGCGCATCTGATCGAGCAGGCCGTTTCTTCTCCGGACCAGCCCCTCGAATCGCTGCGTCTCCGCTGGAAGGGGGATGGCTTGCCCGACCCGGCGGCGGTGCTCGCGGCGCCCTCCTTCGAGCCGGTGGGAGACCGGGTCCGCTCGCTCGCCCGCCTCGATCCCGGGGCCGTCGCGGTCCATGCCGGCGGCCGCGACCATGACTATGCCCGTCTCTGGCGAGCCGCGGAGGGCATCGCGCACGCCCTCGTGGCTGCCGGACTGGAACGAGGAGCCGTGGTGGCGATCGAGGGCGAGCCCAGCTTCGGTCTGGTGGCTGCCCTGCTCGCCGCTTTCGCCTCCGGGGGCGTGGCACTCCCCCTCGACGGCTCTCTCCCCATCGAGCGCCAGCGACTGATGGTGCGCGAGGCCCAGGCCCGTCTTCTGCTGCACGTGGGGACCGGGGCCTCGGAGCTGGCCGGAGAGTCGCTCGAAGTGCTCGAGGTCGGCTCCGAGGACGGCCTGCCGCGGGTCGCGGGGCGAGCGCTCGAGGCTGCCCCTCCGGGCCCTGGCAGCGATCCCGCGGCCCCGGCTTACGTCTTCTTCACCTCGGGGACCACGGCAGTGCCCAAGGCGGTCTTGGGTCGGCACCAGGGCCTGGCTCACTTCATCGCCTGGCAACGAGAGACCTTCGAGGTGGGCGCCGGAGACCGAGTCGCCCAGCTCACCGGCCTGTCCTTCGACGTGGTCCTGCGCGACCTCTTCTTGCCCCTGACCTCCGGCGCGACGCTGGTGGTGCCGCCCCCCGGGCTGAGGCTCGATCCGAGCCGCGTGATCGGCTGGCTGGCTGCCGCGGGCATCACCCGGCTGCACGCCGTCCCCTCGCTCGCCCAGGCCTGGCTCGAAGCCCACGACCCGTCGAGCGGCGGATACGGGGGTCTGCGAACCGTCTTCTTCGCCGGCGAGCCGCTCTCCGACACCCTGGTCCGACGCTGGCGCGAGGTCTTCCCGGGCTGCGAGGTGATCAACCTCTATGGCCCCACCGAGACGACACTGGCCCGGTGCTGGCACCGGGTGGAAGCGGATCCAGCTCCCGGCGTCCAGCCGGTGGGAAGGCCTCTGCCCGAGAGCCAGGCGCTGGTGCTCGCCGAGGGCCGACTCTGCGGTATCGGCGAGCCAGGCGAGATCGCGCTGCGCACACCCTTCCGCACCCTCGGCTACCTGAACGCGGAGGAGGAGACGCGGCAGCGCTTCGTGCCCAACCCCTACACCGACGATCCGAAGGACCGGCTGTACCTCACCGGTGACCGAGGCCGGTTCCGGCCCGACGGGGCGCTCGAGATCCTGGGCCGTATGGATCACCAGGTGAAGATCCTCGGCGTCCGGATCGATCCCAACGAGGTGGCCGCCGTGCTGGGTCGCCACCCCAAGGTGGCGGCGGCAGCGGTGGTTGCCCTCACGGCACCCGGGCGAGGCCCCTCCCTGGCCGCCTACGTCGTGGCCCGTGACCCGGCTCCCAGCCTCACCCGCGAGCTCCGAGAGCACGCCTTGCGCTGCCTGCCGGCGGCCGCGGTTCCTGCCACCTTCACCTTCCTCGCAGACCTGCCCATCACCGCCAACGGCAAGCTCGACCGCAAGGCGCTGCCCGAGCCGACGACGATGGCGATGGGTGCTCCCGAGGGGCCAGGGCTGGCACCCTTCGAAGCCGTCGTCGCCGGTGTGTTCCGTGAGGTCTTGAAGCGGGACCCGATCGGCCCTCGAGACAGCTTCTTCGAGCTGGGCGGCCATTCCCTGCTGGCGGTGCAGGTGATCTCGCGGCTGCGCACGGCCCTGGGAGTCGATCTGCCGTTAGCTCAGCTCTTCGAGGGCCCGTCCGTGGCCGAGGTTGCCGCCGGAGTCGAGGCTCTGCTGCGGACCTCCGGACGAGCTCCCTCACCACCCCTGGAGCCGGCTCCGGACGGCGAGCCGCCGGTGCTCTCCTTCGCCCAGGAAAGGCTCTGGTTCCTCGACCAGGTCGACCCCCGCAATCCCCTCTACAACCTCCACAGCGCGGTCCGGCTGCGGGGCAGGATCGAGCCCTGGCGACTCTCCCGGAGCCTCCGTCGAACCGCCGCGCGCCACGTCGTCCTGCGCTCAGGCTTCCTCAATCGACAGGGCCGGGCGCACCTGACCATCGTCCCTCCGGGACCGTTCGAGCTGCCCTGCCATGACCTCTCGGGACTCGATCGACCGGCGCTCGAGGCGGAGTTGGCCCATCTCGGCGAGCTCCAGGCTGGCTACGGCTTCGACCTCAGCCGGCCACCGCTCGTCCGCGCCGTCCTGCTTCGCCTGGGCCCCGACGAACATGCGCTCCTCATGACCCTGCACCACGCCATCGCCGACGCGTGGACGCTGGGCCTGCTGCTGCGCGAGCTGAGCCTCCAGTACCGGGCCGCCGACGAGGCCGAGCCGGAAGACGGGCCGGCGGCGCTACCCGACGGTGGTCCGCGCCTCGACTACACCGACTACGCACGCTGGCAACGCCGGTGGGCCACAGCCGAGCAGCTCGAAGGCGAGCTGGGCTTCTGGCGACGGCAACTCGCCGGAGCACCCGAGACCACCTTGGTTCCCGGTGACCGGCCCCGGCCCACCCACCCCACTCACACGGGCGGCCGGTGGGTAACCACCTGGCCCACCAGCCTCGCCGAGCGCCTGACCTCCTTCGCCCAGCGTGGCCTGGCGACGCCGTTCATGGCGCTGATGGCCGCATCGAGCGGCCTTCTGCTGCGTCTCTCGGGGCAGCAGGACCAGATCCTGGGGACCGCGGTCGCCGGCCGAAATCGGCAAGAGCTGGAGAGCATCCTCGGACTGTTCGTGAATTCCTTGCCGATCCGCGTCGACGTGCCCGCGAGGCTCGGTCTCGGTGAGCGCCTGGTCCAGGTGAGGCGGCAGGTGCTGGCGGCCTATGCGCACCAGGACCTGCCCTTCGAGAAGATCGTCGAGGCCCACCAGGTCGAGCGCAACGCGGCCTACAACCCGATCTTTCAGGTCATGCTCGTGGTCCAGAACGCCCCTCACCCCGAGCCCCTGACGGGGGAAGTGCTCCTCGAGCCCCTCAACCGAGGCATGGGCACCGCCCGGCTCGACCTCACCTTTTCCGTCACCGAGCGGGAGGGCGGCCTCGAAGTCCTGGTCGACTACGCTCGGGACCTCTACGACCTGACGACCGTCGTTCGGCTGGTTGGCCAGCTACGCACCCTGATCGAGCACGGGCTCGCCCACCCAGCGACTCCTCTCGAAGGGCTGCCGGTGCTGAGTCCGGGAGAACGCCAGCAGCTCCTCGAGTGGAACGACCGATCGGCCGACGTTGGCCCGATGCGCTGCCTGCATCAGCTCTTCGAGGCCCAGGCCGGTGAGCGGCCGGATGCCATCGCGGCCCTGGCCGCCGGCGGGGACGCGCTCAGCTATGGCGAGCTCGACCGGCGGGCGAACCGGCTGGCGTGGGAGCTGGCCGCTCGCGGAGTGGGGCCCGAGCGGCTTGTGGCGATCGCCCTGCCCCGAGGCTTCGACATGCTGGTCGCGGTGCTGGGCGTGCTCAAGGCGGGCGGCGCGTACCTCCCCCTCGACCCCTCCTACCCGCGGGAGCGCCTCTCCTGGATGCTCGAGGACGCTCGTCCAACGGCGCTGGTGACCTCGGCCGAGGTGCTCACCGCCCTGCCCGAGACGCCAGCGCCGAGCTTGTTGGTGGATCGCGACAGAGCTCTGCTGGAGGCCCGGTCGAGCCAGCCATGGGCCAGCAGCGTTGGGCCCGAGCATCTGGCCTACGTCATCTACACCTCGGGCTCGACCGGCAGGCCCCGGGGCGTGCTGATCGAGCATCGGGGAGTGGTCAACACCCTGGCCTGTCGGCGCCTGGAGCTGGGGATCTCCCCTCGAGACTGTCTGCTCCAGAACATCTCCCTGTCGTTCGATCCCTCCGTCTGGCAGATCTTCGGTGCCCTCGTCCACGGCGCTCGGCTGGCTCTCGCCACCGGCGGCGAGCACCAGGACCCCGAGGCGCTGTTCGAGTTGATCACCCGGACCCAGGCCACCATTGCCGACTTTCCGCCCTCCCTGTTGCGTGCGCTGCTGGAGCACCGGGGCTTCGCCGGCTCCCGGTTGCGCCTGGTCTTCGCCGGCGGCGAGGCCCTGCCCCCGGCCGTTCGAGACCGCTTCCTGCAGACCTTCGGAGAGGCGACGCTGGTCAACGTCTACGGCCCCACGGAGACCTCGATCGACGCATCGTTCTGGCGTTGCCGGTCCGGCGAGACCGGCGATTCGGTGCCCATCGGCCGGCCCATCGTCAACAAGCGGCTCCTGGTCTTGGATCCGCGGCTTCGCCGACTGCCCATCGGGGCGGCCGGCCAGCTCGCCATCGCCGGTGCCGGGCTGGCCCGGGGCTACCTCGGCCGCCCCGGCTACACCGCGGATCGCTTCCGGCCCTGCGAAGACGAATCGGTGCCCGGGGCTCGGATCTACTTGACCGGAGATCTGGTGCGGACGAGGGCGGATGGAGCCCTCGAGTTCCTGGGTCGCATCGACCTCCAGGTGAAGGTGCGGGGAGTGCGCATCGAGCTGGGCGAGGTCGAGGCAGCGCTGCTCAGCCACCCCTCGGTCATGGAAGCAGCGGTGGTGGCCCGCACGGGGAGGGGCGGAGAGCAACGACTGGAGGCCTTCGCGGTGGCCACGAGTGAGGGTTGCTCCGAGCGAGACCTGGCCGATCACCTGCACCGGCTGCTTCCGGCGGCGATGATCCCGGCTGTCATCGCGCTCCTGCCGGAGCTGCCGCGCACCCCGGCCGGCAAAGTCGATCGTGCGGCCCTGCGAGCCTCGGAGCCCGAACGCGGGCGGACGGAGGGCACCTTCACCGGCCCGCGCAACCCCCGCGAAGCCCTGCTCGCCGAGATCTGGGCCGAGGTGCTGGGCCGGCCTCGCGTCGGCGTCGACGACAACTTCTTCGAGATCGGCGGCGACTCGATCCTGAGTATCCAGATCGTCGCCCGAGCGAGCCATCGGGGGCTTCGGCTCACACCTCGGCAGATCTTCCTCCACCAGACCGTGGCGGAGCTGGCGGCGGTGGCGGAGGAAGGCCCGAGCGAGCCCATGGCCGAACAGGGCCCGGTGGTCGGTCCCGCGCCTCTGAGCCCGATCCAACGCTGGTTCTTCGAGCTGGAGGTGCCCGAGCCCAGTCGCTTCAATCAGAGCGTTCGGCTCGCCGTGGCGCCTGGCGTGCCGGTCGGGAAGCTGGCACGCGCCCTGGCCCGTCTGCTCGCCCATCACGACGCCCTGCGCCTGTGCTTCCGGTCGGGACCCGACGGCCCGGAACAGGCCTACACCGCACCTGGAGGGCCCCTGCCCTTCGGCCGGGTCGACCTCTCGGGGCTGGCGGAGATCGACGCGCAGAGTCGTGCCGACTCGCTCGAAGCTGCGGCTCAGGGCAGTCTCGACCTCGGCTCCGGTCGCCTGCTGAGAGCGCTCTCGATGAAGCTCCCGGCCGGAGACCCCGAGCGTCTGACCCTGATCGTCCACCACCTGGCCGTCGATGGGGTCTCTTGGCGCATCCTGATCGAGGATCTCGAAAGGCTGTGCAACGCCAAGGAGCCCGACCCCAGCGCGGCTTCGCTGCCCGCCAAGACCACCTCCTTCGGCGCTTGGGCTCGGGCGCTGGGCGAGCCCGAGCGTCTCGCGGCCCTGGAGCTCGAGATCGAGCCCTGGCTCGCCGGCCTCGCGGGTGCTCCCTCTCGCCTGCCGCTCGACTTTCCGCGGGAAGGGGTGGCGAACCTCGAAGAGGAGGCCCGCACGGTGAAGGTCGAGGCCGACGAGGCCCTGACCTCGAGCCTGGTGGGCACCGTCTGCGAGCGCTTTCGTGCTCGCATCGACGAAGTGCTGCTCAGCGCCTTCAGTCGGGCCGTGGCAGCTTGGAGCGGACAGCAGTGGTTGCGGCTCGAGCTCGAAGGTCACGGCCGTGAGCAGGACGGCTTCGAAGGCGTCGACCTCACCCGCACCGTGGGTTGGTTCACAAGCATCTATCCCGTGCGCCTCTCCCTGCCTCGGGACTCCGACCCCATCGCTCACCTCCGGGCGATCAAGGACCAGCTGCGTGCGGTGCCGGGAAGAGGCTTCGGCTTCGGCCTTCTCCGCTATCTGGGACGGCAGGAGCTGGTTCAACGGCTGGCCGGGCTGCCTCCGCCCGAGATCACTTTCAACTACCTCGGCCAGCTGGCCGCGGGCCCGGCGAGCGGATCCCTCCGACTCCTGGGCGAGGCCGCCGGAAGCCAACGCAGCACCGCCTTTGCCCGCCGGCACCTCTTCGACCTCAACGGCCTGATCTCCGGCGGTCGGCTGCGCTTCACCTGGCGGTACTGTCCCCGGCTGCACCGCCCGGAGACGGTCGAAGCCCTCGCGGGAGCCTTTCTCGCCGAGCTCTCGGCTCTGCGGGAGGCGCGCCTCGATCCCGGGCAGGACGCCAGGACCGTCTCGGACTTCCCATTGATCCAGGGCAACCAACCACAGCTCGACCGGCTGCTACGCCGGTTCGGCCAAGCAGGCAAGAGAAAGGGCTCATGACCACCGAGCTGATCGAGGATCTCTATCCTCTGACACCGACCCAGCAGGGCATGTTGTTCCATACCCTCTACACGCCGGACGCCGGGATCTACATCGAGCAGATGACCTGCACTCTCGAGGGAACCCTCGATCAGGGCGCGTTCGAGCGGGCCTGGGCTCGGGTGATCGACCGCCACGCCGTGCTGCGCTCGGCCTTCGACTGGGAGAGCATGGATCAATCGACCCAGGTGGTGATGCGCGAGGTCGACTTGCCCTTGCGCCTCCACGATTGGCGAGATCTCGAGCCCGAGGCGCGGCAGCAGCGGCTCGACGCCCACCTGGCAGACGAGCGCGAGCGGGGGTTCGACCTCGCGGTGGCGCCGCTGGTGCGCATTACCCTGTTCCGGCTTGCGGACCAGACGTACCAGATGACCTGGTGCCACCACCACATCATCCTGGATGGCTGGTCGATGCCGATCCTGGTCAACGAGCTGTTCCGTTGCTACTGGGCCGAGCGGGCCGGGCTGGACCTCGAGCTGCCCAGGCCCCGACCGTTCCGGGACTACATCGCCTGGCTCCAGCGGCAAGACCTGAGTGCGGCGGAGGTCTACTGGCGACGGCGCCTCGCGGGATTTCCGGCGCCCACGCCCCTGGGGGTCGAGAGTCCCGGACCAGACGCCGAGCTGCCCCGCGAGCTCTTCGGGGACGTGCGCTCACGGCTCTCGGCAGTGACCTCGTCGACCCTTTCGAGTCTGGCCCAGAGCCAACACTTGACTCTGAGCGCCATCGCCCTCGGCGCCTGGGCCCTGCTTCTGAGCCGCCGAAGCGAAGAGCCCGACGTGGTGCTCGGTGCCCTGGTCTCGGGGCGCCCCGCGGAGCTGAGCGGGGCCGAGACCATGGTGGGGCTGTTCCTCAACACCCTCCCCCTGCGAGCTCAGGTCCGGCCCGAGCAGGGCTTCCTGGCCTTCGCGCGAGAGGTCCACGAGACCCTGCTCGAGCTGCGCACCCACGAGCACAGCCCTCTCGTCCAGGTCCAGGGCTGGAGCGAGATCCCACGGGGCACGTCGCTGTTCGAGAGCATGGTTTCCTACGAGAGCTTCCCCCTCGGCTCCCCTAGCCCCGCTGGCGAGCAGGAGCTGGTGGTTCGGGAGCCGAAGATCGTCGGCAGCCCGCACTACCCTCTCAACCTGGCCTTCAACCCCGGGGAGATCATCGAGCTGGGTCTTCGCTACGACACCCGTCGGTTCCGGCCGGAGGCAGTCCGCGAGCTGCTCGACCAATACGTGCTGCTGCTCGAACAGGTCGCGGCAACGCCGACCATCCCTCTGGCTCGCTTGTCGCTCGTGACCCCGGCGGCCCGCCGCATCCTCCCGGATCCAGCGGTGGTCCTGGACCGGCCCGAGCCCCTCTCGCTTCCCGAGCGGTTCCACGAGGTGGCGGCTCACCACTCCCAGCGGCCGGCGGTGGTGCAAGGGGGAGAGATCTGGACCTATGTCCAGCTCGCCGAGCGGGCAAACGCCCTCGCGGCCCTGCTGGCGGAGGCTGGGGTCGAGGCGGGAACGGCGGTGGCAGTCTCGGGTGAGCGCAGCCCGGGCCTGGTATCGAGCATGCTGGCCGTGCTCCTGGCCGGCGGCGTGCTGGTGCCCTTGGACCCGCGCCTGCCCACGGAGCGTCGGAGGGAGATGGAGCGGCAGGCCGGTGTTCGCCACCGCCTGGAGGACAGCTCAGGCCCCGAGCCGACCGACGAAGAGGAGATCAGGCTCTGGAGATTCCAGGCCAGCACGGGCTTGCCGGAGGGAGCGGTACCGGGAGCCGAGCCGCCGCAGCGCTCGACCCGGCCTGGAGATCCGGCCTATGTCTTCTTCACCTCGGGTACGACCGGCCGCCCGAAGGGGGTCCTCGGCTGTCACCGCGGGTTGGCCCATTTCCTCGACTGGCAGCGAACCACCTTCGAGGTCGGCCCGGGCGATCGCTCGGCCCAGCTCACCGGCCTGTCGTTCGACGTCGTCCTTCGCGATCTCTTCCTGCCTCTGACCGCCGGTGCCACGCTCTGCCTGCCGGAGCCCGGGCTCGACGTCGCCTCGCCCGACCTTCCCGCCTGGTTGGAAACTCAGGGCATCACCTTGCTCCACACGGTGCCCTCACTCGCTCGCCACTGGCTTCTCACGGCCACCAAGGGCGCCTCGCTGGGTGCCCTGCGCCATACCTTCTTCGCCGGCGAGCCGCTGACCGAAGAGCTGGTCTCGGCCTGGCGCTCGACCTTCGCCGCCGGAGGCGAGGTGATCAACCTCTATGGCCCGACCGAAACCACGCTGGCCAAGCTCTCCTTCCGGGTCCCCGACCCGCCTCTGCCAGGAGTCCAGCCGATCGGCCGCCCCTTGCCCCAGACGCAGGCGCTGGTGCTCGGCGAAGGAGACCGTCTCTGCGGACTCGGCGAGCCGGGCGAGATCGTCCTGCGCACGCCCTTCCGGACTCTCGGCTACCTCCAGCCCGGAGCCGTCGAAGCAGCTCGCTTCTTCCCCAGTCCCTGGAGCGGCGACCAGGAGGACTTGCTCTACCGGAGCGGCGACGTCGGCCGCCACCGACTCGATGGCGTGCTGGAGATTCTCGGTCGCCGTGACGAGCAGCTGAAGGTCCGCGGCGTTCGGATCGTGCCGGGGGAGATCGAGTCTGTGCTGCGGGAGCATGCCGGGGTCCAGGACGCCGTGGTGATCGCCCGCCCCAGTCCCCGCGGTGAGGCTGCCCTGGCAGCCTTCGTGGTGGCGACCCGAGATCGAGCCGCGAGGGTCGACGGACGTCTCCGGCGGCGCCTGCCCAACCATCTCGCCGTGGTGGAGCTGGGGGAGGAGGACACGCTGGGGCAATATGCAGAGATCTTCGAGGAGAAGGTCTTCACGCGACACGGGATCGAAGTAGGCCCGCGCGGGCGGGTGATCGACCTCGGAGCCGGAATCGGGCTGTTCCGCCTCTTCTGCCAGATCGCCTGGCCCGGCTGTAGGGTCGACTCCTTTGAGGCGGATCCCGCCGCCTTCTCTCTCCTCTCGACCAACGCCTCGTTGTATCCCAGCCCGGGCGGGCTGCACGAGGTGACCCCCGAGGAGTTGGCCGGCGGAGCCTTGTCCCGCTTTCTCGACGAAGAGGCCCTCGACCGAGTCGACCTGCTCAAAATCAGCAGAGTCCCCAACCCGGCCGGCGTACTCGAGGGGATCCGCGAAGATCTCCGCGCGAAGCTCGAGCTGGTGGTGATCCGACTCGAGCCAGGTGAGGCCGCGGCTCGAGTGCTCGAGCCGCTCGCTCGCCTGGGGTTCGAGTGCACGGTGGAGGACGAGCCATCCCGCTACCTCTACGCCTGGCAGAGCAAGGCGGCTGGGAGGAGCGCAGGGGCCGAGGCCCACGGCCGGCCCTTGCCGACCAGTCGGCCCCTGCTCAGTGGTGAAGAGCTGATGGCCTGGCTGATCGACCGCCTTCCTCCGGCCCTGGTGCCGTCCTCGATCTCGATGCTGGACCAGCTGCCTCTGACCCCCAACGGCAAGCTCGATCAGCGTGCCCTGCCGGTGCCCCAGGCCGAGCGGCCGCCCTTGCGGCAGGCCTATGTGGCTCCTCGCGATGCCGTGGAGATGACTCTGGTGGAGCTCTGGGAAGGTGTGCTCGGAGTCCGACCCATCGGCGTGCGAGACAGTTTTTTCGACCTCGGTGGACACTCCCTCCTGGTGGCCACTCTGGTCAGCCGGATCGAACGGGAGCTGGCCCGCTCGGTTCCCCTCGGCACCCTCTTCCACGCACCGACGATCGAGAAGCTGGCCCAGGTCCTGGGAGAGGCCGGAGCCGCACCTTCTACGCCGCTCCTGCCCATCCAGCCCCAGGGGTCCAAGCGCCCGGTCTTCTTCGTCCATCCCCTGGGTGGCAGTGCCGTCTGCTACCTCGGCCTGGCACGCGAGCTCGGGCTCGAACAACCCATCTACGGCCTGGACACTCACTACCTGGTCCACCGGGACGAGACCTTCGACTCGCTGGAGGCCATGGCCTCCCGGTACGTCGAAGCCGTTCGTCAGGTGAGCCCTGCAGGACCCTACCGCCTCGGCGGCTGGTCCTTCGGTGGCCTGGTGGCCTTCGAGATGGCCCAGCAGCTGACCCGTGAAGGCGAGGAGGTCGAGCTCCTGGCCCTGCTCGATACCTTCCTCTCCTCCGAGGAGACCGGCCGTCGATCCGAGGCGGACTCGGCGACCGTCTTGAGCGAGCTACTGGGCGATCGAATTCCGCTGGTCGAGGAAGAGCTGCGACGACTCGACGGCGAAGGGCAGTTGCGCTACGTGCTCGATCGCTGTCGTGAGGCCGACGCCGTTCCCCTGGGCTATGACGAGGGAACGGCCCGGCGGCTGATGGAGATCGTCAGCATGAACGGCCGGCTCAGCCAAGCCTACCGCCCCCGGCTCTATCCCGGGCAGATCACCTACTACCAGGCGCGAATGGCGGATTCGCCGCCTGGAGGGCCGATCGTCGAGGAGTGGCGCCGGCTCAGTGGTCAGCCCCTCGCCCATCAGGTAGTGCTCGGCAACCACCGCGAGATGCTCTCGCCCCCCTACGTGGCCGGTCTCGCCGAGACCATCGGAAGCGAGCTGGACCGGCTCGACACTCTGTCTTGAGCAGCGGCTCGAACGACACTGGCGGGGACCGCGTGGCCCCTTTCCCGAGGAGGTGAGCTCTTGATCTACGAAAGCCTGCGACGGGAAGAGATCCCCGAGGAAGTCTTGGCCGCTCACCGCGCGCTCGGACCCCTCAACGAGGAGTTCCTCGACTTCGTGGCGGGGACTCCGGCCGCCCTCGAGCGATCGAGCTTCCAGCCCGTTCACGATCTCGCCTTCTACCCACTGACTTCCTGGCCGGTGTTCGCCGGCGGCGAAATGCTCGACGAGCTCACCCGGGCCTCGGTCGAGCTGACTCGGCTCATCAAAAAGGTGCCGGCCCTCACCTTCAAGAACGACCCCACGGCCATCGCCAGCTACTACAAGCTGGCGAGCCCCCAGCTCGCCACCATGGTCCTCGAGGAGCCCAACGGCTTCGACGCAGCCCTGGCCCGAGCGGATCTGGTGATCTCCCCGCAGGGCATCAAGTGCCTCGAAGTCAATCTCGGCTGTCCGGGTGGCCTTCAGGTGCCCGCTGCCGAGCCTGCCTACCTGCGGTGCGCGGTCTTGGCGAAATTCCTGGCGGACCAGGACCGCCCGGTCCGGGTGACCAGCGCTCTCGAAGTCGAGCTGACGCACGTCCTCTCCAGCGTGGCCACCGAGATCGCATGGCCGCACTCGGAACTGAACACCAGCTTCATCGCGACCTCCGAGCTGGCGCCGGAAGTCAAGGCCGAGACCCTTCGCTATACCGAGCCCATCTATCGCTCACTCCTGGCCCGCCATGCTCCCGGAAAGACCGGAGATCTCCTCATCGGCAGCTATCGCGACCTCGAGGACTTCCCAGAGCACGTAGCGCTTCGTGGTCGTCGGCTGGCCGCCATCATCGAGCTCGAGCAGAGCCAATGGCACTCCACCTTCCGTCACTTCAAGAGCGGGCGAATGAAGATCTTCAACGGCCCGTGCGCCCTGATCCTCGCCGACAAGCGCAACCTGGCTCTGCTCTCGGAGTTGGAGCGCTCACCGCTGCTCAGTGCCGAGGAACGAGCTGCCATCAGCCGCTGGATCCCTTGGTCGCGCCCGATCAAGGCCGGCTATTCTCACCGAGACGGCGAGCGACTCTATCTGCCAGAATACATCTCAGCGAATCGGGAATCTCTGGTGATGAAACCGGCCCGCTCTGGAAAGGGGGCGAACGTACATCTCGGCAGGTCGACTTCTCCGGACCTGTGGACCCAGGTCCTTCGTGAGGCACTCGCAGCCCGTGATTGGATCGTCCAGGACTATCATCAATCGCTTCCTTACCTCTGTCAGATGGGAGACCGAGGATGTGCCGTCCACGACCTGGTCTGGGGAATCTTCGTGTTCGGATCCCGCTATGGTGGTGGCTTTCTGCGCGTCATGCCCAGGGATCTCCACGTACCCATCAACTCGGCGCGAGGCGCGCTCGAAGCGATTCTCTTTGAGGTCGGAGCCCCTCGTACTGACATCTAACCGAGGGTTGTCTTATGAAGCATTTGTTGATTCTGCCGGCTCTTTTCACTTTTCTGGGCTGCGCGACGACCATGGACGATCCCGTAGCCTCCGTGCCCGTTCAGGTTGTTGCCGAGAGCTCCATGAAACGCTTTGGTGTCGTTCACGGCTACATCTTGCGGGCGGCCGAGAAGATCCCGGATGAGCTCTATTCCCTCCGGCCGGTTCCGGAGGTCCGGTCGATCGCCGAGCTTTTCGGCCACATTGCCGATAGCTACAAGCTCGTCTGTGGCAGCGCCCTCGGCGAGCCGCTGCCCGAAGACGTCAAGCGAATCGAGCACACGACGTCGACGAAGGCCGATCTCATCCAGGCACTCACGACCAACAAGGCCTATTGCGATCGCGCCCACGAGCTCCTATCGGGAGCGAAAGGGGCAGAGATGATGCCGGCCACCGGCGGCCTCCACCCGCGGGTGACCTTGCTCTTCTACAACACCGCTCACAGTTGGGAGCACTACGGCAACCTGGTCACCTACATGAGGATCAACGGCATCGTACCGCCGTCGAGCGAGCGAGCACAGAAGTAAGCGGCTCTTCCGTTCTTTGTGTGGGTAGCCGGCCAGCAGGGGGCCTGGGCTGGGCGGTATCGTCAGGGCCATGCGAGACCGAGGCCTGCACGCGAGGATCCTGGGCATCGAGGCGCCGTGTTCCAGGACCGAGGTTGCCCCCTGCTAGGATGCGCCCGGATCCCTTCTCTGGACGCGAGGTGGCCGATTGCCTGAGACGCCTGTTCTGAAGCTCACGTTCAGCCAGCTGTCGAGCCTGCTGTTCAAGGCCTGCGACGACCTGCGCGGGAGCATGGATGCCTCGGAGTACAAGGAGTACATCTTCGGCATGCTGTTCCTGAAGCGCTTGTCCGACCTGTTCGACCAGGAGAAGGACAAGCTCGAGGCCGAGCTCCAGGGCCGAGGCATGGCGCCGGCCCACGTCGAGGCTCAGCTCGAGAACCCGGACCAGTACACGTTCTACGTGCCCTTCGAGGCTCGCTGGGAGCAGGTCCAGCACCTGAAGACGGACGTGGGCACGGCCCTCAACAAGGCATTGGAAGCGCTCGAGGACGCCAATCCGGACGCTCTCGAGGACGTGCTCAAGGGCATCAACTTCAACCGCAAGATCGGCCAGCGGACGCTGGATGACGACACGCTGGTCAACTTCATCCAGAACTTCGAGGAGATCCCCCTCCGGGACGAGAACTTCGAGTTCCCCGACCTCCTGGGTGCGGCCTACGAGTACCTGATCAAGTATTTCGCCGACTCCGCCGGCAAGAAGGCCGGGGAGTTCTACACCCCGGCAGAGGTGGTGCGGGTACTGGTGGAGATTGTGGATCCGCGCCCGGGCATGAGCGTCTATGACCCCACGGTCGGGTCCGGCGGCATGCTGATCCAGACCCGCGATTACGTGAGCGAGTGCGGCGGCGACCCGCGGGACCTCACCCTGGCGGGTCAAGAGAAGATCGGCACCACCTGGTCGATCTGCAAGATGAACATGCTGCTCCACGGCATCGCGCATGCCGACATCCGCCAGGAGGACACCCTGCGCCGCCTCCAGCACCGGGCCGAGAAGGGCAAGCTGCGGCGCTACAAGCGTCGAGGTTCCAGTCCTGAACCCGCCGGCGCGTCGCGCTGGGCAGGAAGCTCTGTCTCTCGCCACTTGGCGCCAAGGACGATGGCTCCACGAAGCTCTGGACCCCGCCTGGTCCTTCGTCATCTCCGCCTGGCAATGGCTGGGCTGGCTTGTCAGCGCCTCCAGCGATAGTCTTGCTCGACACTGCTTTCTGGCATCGAAGAACTCAAGCCAAGGGCCTCAAATGGCCACGACGAGGACACGCAACCGATCAGGGGCACTCCCCTCCAACGCAGGTGACCGCTATCACCTGGTCTACGTGGCCCGTCGGCTTCTCGATCTCCTCCATCCCTACTCCGGCCTCACTCAAGTCGTCATCGAGAACGTCGCCCCGGGCGATGAGCGGGGAGCCCGAAGTCCATCCTCGTTCCTCGGCGTCGATCTCGCTGAGTACTATGGGGGGTTGGACGCCGCGACAGCGAGTCGAGTCGATCTGGTCCAGGTCAAGTACAGCCCTCTGAGACCGCAGGATCCATGGACACTGAGCCGCCTCACCGAACGCAAGAGAGGAGGCGCATCGGTACTCCGCAAGCTAGCGGCGATGTACACGTCGTTGGTTGAACTGAAGAGAGATCACGGACCGCACGTGACCGTCCGGCTACTGACGAACCAGCCGCTGAGCCGCAGCTTGCGAGAGCACGTCCAGCAGCTCCGCACTTTGGCTGAGGGCAAACCTCACCTTGCTGCCGCCCGCGCACTGGCCTCGGCCAGTGGTCCCGCGGGCAGGACTGCCAAGAAGCTCAAGGACGGGACTAGCCTTACATGGAGTCGCCTGGCCCAGCTCCTTGGCCGCTGGGATCTGGAGGCGTTCCAGCACCAATCTCTAGAGCAGTCCGAGGCCCAGCTCTTCGAACGACTCAGCGGAATGAGCTCCCAGGGTGGTGACCGGTTGGAGCTTCTCCTCGGATCCCTTCAGGCTCGAGCCACGCCCGGCCAGAAGTCGACCTACGATCGACGAGCAGTTCTGGCCACTCTTCGCCTGCGAGAGGATCAGATTCAACCGGCGCCGACAGTCTTCGCGGCCGATCCAAGTCACTTCGAGACGGCATCGAGTCGCGAAGTCCGTAAAGCCATCGAGGCGGGAGTCTCACACGTTATCGTTCATGGCCGTAGCGGCTCGGGCAAGTCCACCTCATTGAGACTTGCTCTTCAAGGCTATTGCGGTGACGAGGCAGTGCTCTACGACTGCTACGCGGACGGGAAGGGAATCCTGCCAGGACAGGAACGCTTCCCTTATAAGAAGTGTTTCACTCAGGTCATCAACGACCTGGACGCTCGATATCGTACTGGCGTCCTGGCTACTGTGGAGCTTGACTATGACGGCCTCTTCGTCCAGCTTAGGCTCGCACTGAGCGAGGCATCTCGCGCTGCTGCCGAGCGAGGCCATCGGCTCGTACTGGCCTTCGATGCGATCGACAATGCGGCTGAGCAGATGCGCCGCTCCGGACGTGAGGCAGGGGAACCGTTCTTGCCTCTTCTTTGCAATCTTCCCCTACCTCCGAACTGCACTGTGATTGTTTCCCTTCGAACTGAGAACCTGTCGGAGGTCGACGGCGCCACCCTGAGAGATGCCCACTCTGTCGAGATCCAGGGGTTCGAGGAGGAAGAGACTCGAGCCTTCGCCGCCAGGATCGCGCCGGTTCTCGGTCCTGACGAGGTCACTCTGCTCCACGAGCGAACATCGGGCAACCCACGTGTCCAAAGCAAAGTGCTTCCCGCCATTGTTGCAAGGCCGGAGGTGGATCCGCGCACCATCATCGAAGAGACGGCTCGGCGAACCGCCTTCCAATACTACGACCAGGAGAAGGTGGCGCGCTTGGCACAGCCTCCTGCTCGCTTCCTTCTGGCGCTGCTCTATGAGATGAGGCAGGCGCCGCGGCTCGCAGATGTGGCTGCCTTGGCCGGCCTGCAGCTCTCCGAGGCCAGGGCGACCGTGGCAAGCCTCAGCTACGGCCTCCGCTTGAGCTCTGACGACACCGTGGGCTGGTCGGACCAGGACTTTCTGGATTGGGTGGGCCAAAGACTCGAGGAGGAACGAAGTTCTGCCCGGACCCACCTTGCGGACTACTGCCTCGAGCACTTCGAGGGAGACGAGTACGCACGGTGGAACCTCTCCCACCACTTGAGACAGGCCAACCGGCGCCGCGAGCTGGTCGCCTTCTGGAAGGAGCCGGGTCGCCTAGAGGATCAGATTCGCGCGGCCCACGGGCAGGAAGAGCGTGTGCTCGAGGACCTGCGCGCTGCGATGTTGGCTGCACTCGACCTCGATGGGATGGCGGACGCAGTAGATCTGCTACTCCGGGCCGCTGACATCGCCGAAGGCCGTGATGCTTTTGAGCACGCGCTCGCCGACAATCCGGGCGTTGCGGTCGCGGCTGGTCTTGCTCATCTCATCCCCGGTGGGTCTGACACGCCCTCGGATGATTCTCTTTCGAGGAGGGCGCGGGTCTCTGGTGAGGACCACTTGAGGGTTGCTGCAGAGCTCGCCTGCCGACCAGAGTGGCGAGAGGCCGCAGGACTCGCCTATGCCCGCTTTGCAGCGGCAATGGACGAGGAGCTCGCCCGAGACCCTGAGCGCGGTGGGCGGATCAGCGAGGAGGCCTTTGGGGACTATGCTCGCTACCAGGTCCGCATCCGTGGCTTGCGAGATGCTCTCGAGTTCCGCGCCAGTGCCGAACCTGGAACGTGGTCTCGGCTCTTCGCACTGGCTGCATGCGCGGATTGGTGCACCATCCACGAGCCTGACCCCCTCGGCGCCGTCGATGCATCGACTCTGCCGCTCGACACGAAGGTCGTTGGGACTCTTGGTGTCCTCGCGGCGGTAGATCCAGATCGGCCGCTCGGTGTGCCGTTGAGAGCACTCGATGCCCAGGATGTCAAGCGAGCGACGCAGGCACTTGCGCACGCCCTTGCTCCGAGTACCTCAGAGCTGGGGGCTTTCTTCCATCAAGACGCAAGGGAGCTGTATCAGCCCGGGGTGCCCGATCGAGTTGTTGCAGCCCTGGTGAGTGCGGCCGAGAACCTGGCGGCTGCAGGGTTCCTCGACGCCGCTCGTACCCTGGTGCAGGCTTGGTCTCCCAGCCTGCCCACATACCTCTGGGGCGATGAGGTCATCCACTATCTTCGATGGGTGGCGCTTCGAGAGGCGTTGACAGGCGCCACATTCGATGCCACTACCGTCTCACTCGGGAGTCAACGCCCGCAGCCCAAGAAAGCGCGGGACCAGATTCAGCATCAGCAAGAGAGCCGGGAAGTGAAGGAGATCCGTGACCTGATGACGTCAGCATACCCGTCGATACGAGTGCGCGCCTCAGCCTGGATCGGAGCGGAGCCGGAGGAACTTCTATCGGTCCTCCATCGACAGGCAGAGGAACTGAATCGACGCTACTTCGACCATCAGCGCGGCTGGGGACCAGAGCGAACCGAGAGCTTTCTGCTCGATGCCATACTCGCCCTTCCCGGGAGCCATGTCGAGCTGGCCAGGAGCCTCATCCGAGCCGCCGAGGCGGCCCTCGGCAAGGAGAGCGCAGCGGCCAGAGTGATCGGCGCGGACATCGCCTCCCGCGATCCGCGCTACCTCCACGTTGCCGACAGCCTGATTCGCCAGGAGTTGCAATGCTGTCACCCTCCGGAGGTTCCAGCATCCACGGCTGTCGACCGGCTGCTCACGCTTTACGAGCCTGCCGTACGCATCGACCGTGAGCTCGCCAGGAAAGTCATGCTCCAAGCTCGAGAGGTGGCAAGTGAGATCGACAGCCGCATTTACGCTCGCGCAGGCTGCCTGGTAGCCCTGATGGAGGACACCAAGGCCGAGATGGAACCCGATCGGCTCGACCAGCTGTGCCGGCTGACGGCCTATTGGTGGAAGGCAGCACCGGAGGGCCTTCAGTCACTCAGCGAACGCGCGCTGGCACTCCTGGCTGGCCAGGATCCCGGAGCTGCCGTGACTCGCGCCTGGGAACTGGACGAGCAGGTTCTCCTGGATTTCGAAGAGGGCCTCGGGCATGTGGCAGCGTCCGCTCTGCGTTCCCGCTCGCTCTCCCCGGACGAAGTGTGGCCTACTCTGCCGTTCCTGCGTCAGGCGATACTGGACGAGGTGGCCCAAACCGCCATTGTTCAGCTTCGGGATCAGGGCCTTTCGGCGGACGCCACGCTCCGCAACTACTGTCGCCTCGCACGGAGGGAGGCAGCAGCCTTCGACCCCTTGAGCCGAGCCAGGAGGGTCGCTTCCTGGGGAGCCGAGGTCGGCCTCGGGGACCATCCCGAGATCGCTGCGATGGCTCTCTATGCTGAGCGCCTCGATGTGGCCCTGGCCAAGGCTGAGCCTCAGTGGCCTAGACGGACGCCGGAAGGGGAATCATTCGGCCAGGACCAGCGAGTCCCTGTGCTCCAGGCGATGCTTCAACAGGTTCCGCATGACCCCCGGGCAGTGTTGGCTACGCTCCAACAAACACCGGAGAGCACGCTGCTCAAGGCAACTGAAACCGAGATCGCGCAGTTGGTTGAGACCCTCCTGCAGGGTCTTCCTCTTGGTGATCGCTGCCGGCTAGCCGCTGTGATCCAAAGGTGGGGCGCCTATGGATCGTGGAGAGGTCTCGAGGCGATCGACCTTCTCGACTCCCTGCTCGAAGAGGGTGGTACCGAGGAGCCCATCGTTGTGAGCGCCGTTGCCGACGCGGTCGGTAGCCTGCTGACCTCTAGCACGCTGGCTCTGTCGGCGAATCCCTACATTGAGAAGAACATTGAGACTGTGCTAGCTGGACGATGGGCGCCCACGAAAGTAAGGTTGCGCACGATTCTCGGGACCGCTGCCCAGAGCTTGCCAGACCTCACCTCCGACACCCTCTTCTCGCTCGCTGCTCCAGTGGCGAAGCTCTTGCCGCTGGAGGAGCGAGCCGCTGTGACCAAGCGCTTCCTGGATCGGACACTCCAGGAGGCTAGATCCTCGGGAAGCGCTGCCGTTCCGGGCAAGAGCCTTCCGGAGGTGATTCCTCACGCCCTCGCTCTGGCTTTGGGACATCCCAGGCAAGAGCTGCGCTGGAGGGCCGTGCACGCCGTTGCACTGAGATTGGTGGAGACGCACGACCCCGAGGCTCTGCTCCGCCCGCTTCTTGACGTCCTGGACAGCTCGGACCTGCCCAGGTGGCTTTCCGTTCGTGAGTGGTTAGCCTTCGCGCTGGAGCACGTCTCCATTCGCAGGCCTCAAGCACTGCTCGATGCAGGTCCTCGCCTCGTTCCCCACGCGCTCTCGACCGAGCTGCCCCACGCCAAGATCCGACACCATCTGAAGCAGGCCCTTCTTGCAATCGAGGAGCACTACCCGGGAAGCCTCGACCTCACGACGCTTGAACTTGTCCAACGAGTCAATCGGCCCGTTCAAGTCGTTCAACGCGAAACTGGATTCGCACGTGACGGTTACAACTGGCACGAACTGATCCAGGAGCTACCACAAGACGACGTTCCACCGGTCGAAGAATTGGACTCACTCCGCTACTGGTACGATCGCGTCGTTGATTGCTTTGCTGGTCCAAAGATCGAGGTTGCCCGCTCAGCACTACAGCACGCCCATCAGTGGATGACTCGGCTAGGTATCGATCGGAAGTCAATCCAGGAGGAGGGGCTCAAGGTCGAGTCTCGCTACAAGTGGCATGAGACGACCAACGATCACGGCTCTCAGCCTCACGTTGAGCTGCTGAGGCTCTACGGGGAGAGGCATGCCCTCTATCTCGCAGCTGGAGCCCTCATCGACGCTTCTCCCGTCCGGGCAACAGAATGGCGTGAGCCGAACGGTAACGAGTGGGACGACTGGGCACGGTTCAACCTCCGCGGTGCCGATCCCGAAATAGTCAGCCGGCTAGTGGATGCTCCGCCGGTCCGGGCTGACAACTATGGTGTCTTCCATACGTCGGTCGAAGAGTGGCGCAGGAAGGGCGAGGAGAACCTGTACTTGGCAGAGCTTGAGTTGGATGGCGAGCCTGACTGGATCGTCATTCATGGGATGCGGAGTGTCTACCAAGAGGATCGCAGCTGCTCGGCGAGAGTCGTGTCCGCCTTGGTCAGCTCGAGAACCGCTAGAGCACTGGCAAGCCTCCTCGAGATGGACGGCAGGGACGCTTTCTTGCCGACTTATCGGTCTACCTACGATCGTACATTGGTTGAGGTAGAGGCGAATCCTTGCGAGGAGGAAAGAGTGGAGCGGCCTGAATCGGCCCTCAACGAGCTGGCCGTATGCGGGGACCGCTTTGACCTCCGCCCCTGGGTCACCCACTTCTACCAGGAGGCTCCCCTGCACCATGTCGATCCCTGGTGGCCGGAGACCAGTCGGCACCTGAGCGTGCCTGCCTCCGATGTCGTGAGAAGGCTCGGCTTGCGTCGTGATCCGGCCGGGCTCATCTGGCGCGATGCTGCGGGGACCGTGGTCGCCCGTTGCGATCCATGGCGCAGTGTCCATCCGGGAGGGCATCGCAGTGCAGAAGGTCACCGCCTCGTGATGCGGCGCGAAGCGGTAGCTGCCTATGCGGGTGAAGCTGCGCTGGAGGTGATTTTCTCAGTGAAAGTTGCCCGGCAAGGCTCGTCTACCTTCAACCCCGACACGCCCCAGGACTTCGACCGCGGCTCAACCCGCTGCTTCCTTTGGAGCTCCCTCTCCCAGGCTGGCGGCAATCCGCCGAGGTGAGCAACTGTCATGACCAGGAAGACCAAGTCGGAGAGCCCGAGCTCAGGCAGCGCGAGCGCACGGGACAACCCGACGATCGAGCAGCGAGTCCGCTACCTGACCGAGCAGCTGGGCACGGATCCCGGCTTCTTGGAGCAGTGGATTGTCCATTACTTGGCCGAGCAGCTGGAGCGGGCAGAGAGTGATGGCGCCTCACAGAAAGCGCGGAAGGAAGCACGCTCCGAGATCGCCGCCGTAATCCCGGCACTTTGGGAGCAGCAGACTGCTCGTGAAGCTCTTGCCGTACGCCGAGAAGTGGACTTCAACTTGCGCCGCACGGACACGCTGAACGAGGACGTCGCCCAGCTTCTCAGGCCCCTGCTCCGCGATCCCAGCCGCGTAGAGAGCCTGCCTGCCTCGAAGCTCGCCGAAGCCTTCCGGGGCCTGCATGCCTTGTCTGAGTTGGTGACGCGCCTACTGGTTTCAACGTCCACCGCCGAGAGGTCGAAGCGAAAGCGGCACCCTGAATCCTCTAACTACTTCCTGAGGCGGGACGAGGAGGTTCAGGGACTTCGGACGAGGGTCGCCTTGGTTCTCCCTCAGTTCGCTAGTCTCGATCTCACCGTAACAGATGTTGTGTTCGATGCGCTCCATCAGAGCCTCCTCGCCATCGCTCAGGCGCAGCTCGCACTTCTCACAAGAGTTGTGCCCGATGCGGAGGCTACAAGTCGTCGAAGATCGAAGTCCCGCCGAGGGAGTGTCGGCTGAGCGTTTGCGCATGGTGCGGCAAGGGACCAGCGCTTCGACGACAGCGCTGCAATGACTGATCGAGTACAGCTTCGATCCTCCCGGTACCCGGCACCCTCTGCTCAGTTCCCAGAGGCCCCCCGCTACTGCTGGCCAGCGTGAACCGGAGGGAACTAATGACGCAGAGCCTTGGCCGGGTAGCCGGCCAGCCGACATGGGTCCCCAACCCGTGATCCCGAGTCGACACGATCGGAGGTGTCTCATGCGGTATGACGAATTGAGGGCGGGTCCCTTCGGTTCTCCACCGTTGTCAACCCAACTCACTGTGGATTCCAGAGTTCTTGAGCCAGGTTCGACGTGGCGAAGGGCACCTTTGCCTCGTTGCAAGAGCTGGCAAAGACTGCCCGCTCGCGCTGTCTCGTGCGGTGGCCCGTTGGGCGCTGTGCACGTCGCCCGGAGAGTCACCCTGCTTCGACCTGTGCAGCCGCCCAAGATCGTGAAGTCCCCCTCGGCTGGGGAACCTCCTCCCAGACGGAGGCCCGCTCCGCTCGGGAGGCGAGGACACCCAGGCCCCACCCCGCCGGTCCAGGGAATTCTTCCCGGCCACTACCTCCCCGCGGCCGGCGAAGCCCAGAAATTTGGCATTCTGTCTCGTTGACAACCGCGCATAGTTGCGCTGGCGCTGAGGCAGGCCGTAGTATTCCGGCTCATGGCTGGGCCCTGGAGTCTCCAGAGAGCAGCCGAGTGGATCGGCTGCACCAGCCTGCGGGAGGCCGGCTGAGGTTCGGGCCGTCCCGCTCTTGCCCTGATGGCCGGATCCGGGTTGACTTCGTTCCAGGAGGATCAACCGCGGTGCGTCGCTCCGCTGCACCGCCTGCGCCTCAGTAGGCCCCAGCCCACCCCGAGCAGCAGCAGGCCGAAAGCGCCGAGAAGCCAGCCGGATAGCGTCGGGATCTCGGACGATGCGACGATGCCGAGCGTCAGCGTGGCGATCGAGACGTCGTCCTCAGGCACGGGATCCGTCACACCGCCTTGGTCAGGCAGGACATGCGTTGTCATCGTGAAGACGCGTACACCCGGGCTACTGCAGAGGATCGAAAAACTGTCGAGGCGCTCCTCCAGCGTCGCCGTGGCCACGCTCAGCGAGTGGGTCCTCGTCGAGGTCGCAGCTTCATCGACGAGGCAACCACTCGGCGCGTCGACTGTGATGGTCACGGAGGCATTGCTGGGGGACATCGGACCGTCGTTGGCGACCACCGTTCTCAGCGACAGGGTCGCGATCACCCCCTCGAGCAGCCTCGGCATGTCGCCATCCATCCCGCCCGTGCCAGTGCCCCCTCCCACGGTCGGGTTGTCGTTGGCCGGGTTCTTAGGGAGGAGCTTTGGGAAGTCGAAGGGGAGCGCCGACGGCGCCGTCGCCCCGGCACCATCCGGTTGCACTGCGCCGTCTTCCCGGTGCTCTTGCTCGACGGTGTCGGCACCGGTGTCGTACAGGTAGGTCCACTTGTCGAGCTTGCCGTCGCCATCGTCGTCAGGGTTGTGATCTGTCGACTCCCACTTGACCTGTTGAACGTGAAGAGTGCGGGGGTTGATGAACTTCCAACCAGAGTTCCAACCACGCTTGAAGGGACACTTCCCGACAAAGCGAGGGCCGGCCGCGTTTCCGGCTGGATCCCACAACAAGGCGTAGTACCCCCGAACGGGGGGTCCAGGGTCCGGATCGATGCACCAGAGCTGGAGGGAGCCGTTGGGAGCCTCCTGGGCCATCCCAGTTCCCGCCCCGTTGAGGTCGAGCTGACGGTCATCCATGGCGGTGTCGCCGTCGCCGTCCCCATTGACCATCGGCGGAGTTTTCGGGCAACTCTCCGGGATGGAGATCTCGTGGTGCACTGCACCGGCGGGTCCTGCCACGACAAAGAGGTAGGGCAAGACCGTTGGATTGACGTCCTGCACCTCGCTGATGGCGCTGAAGTCCGCTTCCGCAGCGCCCGCACCGACCGGCACCAGCCAGAAGCAGGTGCCAATGAGAACAGCGCGTGAAGCCAAGAGAGATCGCAATCGTGGCATCGCGGTAACCCTCCTTGGATGGGCTTGCACCTCACCACACACTTGGCCAGAACCTGGTCCGTCGAAGCGTTCTCCACGCAGAGCCGGCCTCTGCCGACACCACCAGCATGGCCTTAAGCCAAGCAGACTCGCTCCCCTCGTTGGGCCTCACACTGATGAAGAGTGCTCCAACAGTGTGCAATAGTTGCCATACTGAAATCAAGTATTTATTTGCAGTTCTGCGCGAGCGGCCGCCGGACCAGCTCGGCACACCGGCCCCTACACGTACTCCACAACCCGAGAGAGGAGCTGCCCGGCGGGCAAGTGCTGCCAGTGCTGCCGGGCGCGGAGTAGGCCGGCGTAGGCGGGGTCTTGGTCCGGAGGCGGGAAGAGCTGGTGCTGGGTGAGGCCGGTCTCCCATTCGCCCGGTGCCAGCACCACGGCTGCCGCTACCGCTTCTGCCAGGCGGTTCCTGTGGTGGCTGTGGGCGCCCATGAAGAAGAGGGCCTCCTGGCGTTGGGGGCGCACCAGCTCGAGCCCCAGCTCGGCCAGCTTGGCGATGGAGCGCACCGAGGGCTTGATGCTGTTGGTCACCGGGGCGATGAAGTAGACCACCGGCCACGCCCTGGCATCACTCGGCCAGTCGTCGGGGGTGCGCGGCTGGTAGCGGGCTCGCCCCTCTCCCAGGTCCTGCCAACGGTTGACCGCGAACCACACCGCCACCTCCAGGCTGGTGGTGAGGTCCAGCCCGTCGCTGGGGATGCCGTAGTGCTGGGCGAAGGCCATCACGGCGACGTCGAGCTCCCAGCCAGGCGTCATCCTCATCTCCCGCCAGCGCCGGTGCGTCTCCTCGGGGTCCTCCCCCCGTTCCAGCACCGCCGAGAAGAGGAGGTCCTGCACCACCAGGGACAGCAGGGAGTGCACCGACTCGTAGTGGACGCCGTGGCGGGTCGCGGCGCCAGGAAGCGAGGGCTCTTCGAGACCGGTGCGGCCGTGCAAGAGGCGTTGAACGAGCGGGGTGCGCGGTAGGGGCCAGCCCCGCCCCTGGCCACGGAAATACACCTCGCCGGTGCCGCGCGAGCCGCGCAACAGCCCCACCAGGTCCCGCAGCTCCTGCCAGGAGTGGGCCGCTACGATGGGCGCCGCATAGTGCTTGAGCCGCAGGTGGCCCAGCGGCGAGATCGCCTGGTTGAGCTCCTCGAAGTGGTCGCGCAGGACAGCCGGCTCTTTGCCGTGGAGGGCATGGTCGCCGGGCTTGCGCGCGATGAAGGGCGTGGCGTACTGCGAGTCGAAGAGATAGCCCGCACGGATCTCCTCCAGGTCCGGGCGGCCGGGCTTGGCGGGGAGGTTGGCGACGTTGACCTCGTCGACCGGCAAACCGCCCAGGTTCTGCGTCCAGCTCCCGACCATGGACCAGGGCACTCCGATCATGCCGCCGTCGTGGAGCTGCTGGGCCTCCTCCGGTGCGTACCCCATCGCCAGCAGCCGGCCCAGGTTCTCCTCCGGATCCAGGAGGGCGGCCTCGAGCAGCTGAGCGGTGAAACTCGCCGGCGCCACCTGCTGGCCGCTCGCCTGGGCTCCCAGGTCCCACCAACGGGCGAGCAGGCGCGTGGGGAGGGACTGGGCGTAGAGAGGAACCTGGATGGGAGCCTCGTAGCCGGCTCGCCGGAGGGCCGCGGCCTGGCTCCGGGCTGACTCGTAGGAGAGCGCGAAGATCAGCCCGAGCTCGGCGAGGGGCACGGAGAAAGCCGGCGGCCAGGCGTGCTCGGCCTCCCAGCGCAACGCGACGGTGCCGGGCTCGACGAGGTCCTCGAACATCTCGGAACCGATCAGGGGCAGCGCCCGCGGCAGATCCGCGGCGGTCACGCCCAGCCGCTTCGCAGTGGCCGTCTCCGGCACCAGCTCCAGGTGGCTGGGGCGCAGCCAGAGCGCTTGCAGCTCGGCGACGATGGAACGGGCGATCCGGCCGCGCAGCTCGGGGTCGTCCGTGGCGATCGGGATCCACGCCCAGATCGGCCGCCCCTCCTCGCGGCTCATCCGCAGCAGGCTCAGGAGGTCGACGTCGAGCACGCTGAGGCGGCCGGAGCGGCTCCTCTCGGCAGCGGCGCGAGCCTTCGTCAGGAACTCCCCATCGCCCTCCACGGCCACCGGCTCACCACCACCAAACGGCGCCGCCTCTTCGTGCTCGAGGTCGAGCCAGTTGTAGAAGTGGTGCGGCGCGAAGCTCTGGTAGAACCAGCGGGCCTGCGCGAGCCAGGGGCCGGCTTCCCCCGGTTTCCCCTCGTCGAGCAGCAGCCGGGCTTCCTGCTCGCAGGCAATACCGTAGTGCGCGTAGTCCGCCTCGTCTCGCGCCTCGGCGCGGCAAGCCGCCAGGCTCTGCCGAGCCGCTTCGAGGCGGCCGCCGAGCCGCTGTGCGGTCGCCAGCTGGAGCCGGGCGATGCGCGTCGGCTGCCCGGCAGCGAGATGAGCCTCGACGGCCCGTTCGAGCTCGGCGGCGGCAGCGCCCCCATCGCCGACCGCGAGGAGCGCTGCCCCGAGCTCGGCGCGCACGCTGGCCTCGCCGAACCGCTCGCTGCCGAAACCGCGGGTCTCGAGCAGCTCTCGGAAGAGCTGCGCCGCCGTGGCCGGGGCGTAGACCTCCGTTCCCTCGATCAGCAAGGCCACGGCATAGCTGTGGGTGATCTCCGCCTTCAGCTGGGCGGGGAGGTCCGCACTCGCCTGGTACAGGGCCTGGAGCTTCGCTGCCCCCTCCACGGCCCTTCCGGCGCGAAGGACGCCGACGGCTTCGCGCCAGAGAACGGTCGCTGTCTCGCTGTCCAAGCTCACCTCACGGGCTGGGAGAGCTCCAGGAGCATGGAACCCACTGTAGTTTCCGGCATGGTACCAGCGCGGAGGATGGCCAGGCCGTCCGCCATCCACCTGCTGCAGCGTCCCTTCGCCACTCCCGGAGCCCTCCACCCCCCAGCCCGCTCTCCGGACCCCACGCCGAGCCTCGAGGACCTGAGCTTCACCCGCCGGCTCCAAGACGCAGCCGAGCGGCTCGGGCTCCAGCTCGCCGACCACCTGATCGTGGCGCAGGGGGGCCGGTGGTGCTCGCTGCGGGAGGCGGGGAGGTTGTGTGTGAGCTTGAGGTTGGAGGGGGCGGAGGCTGGGCTGGCCGTCTTCTCCTCGGCGGCGGCATCGCAGACGCTCGGGACGAGGCCTCCTGCGAGGTGGTCAACCGCGCGCCTTCTCCGGCACTCGAAACCGGTGGTGGACGACCATCCACTCGCCGCCGTCTGCGTACCCGAAGAGCTCGGCGCAGGCCATGAAGAAGACACGCCAGCGGGCGAGCCAGCGACGGGCGGCGCGGCGGCCGTAGACCTGCTCGAAGACCGCCACCACTTCGTCGCGCTCGCGGTCGAGGTTGGCGAGCCAGGCATCAGCGGTACGCTGGTAGTGGGTCCCATCGAGGAGCCACTGCTGGTCGAGGACGAGCGGCGCCGTGCCCCCACCGCTCGCAACGCAGCGCGGCAGCAGGTCGGCGCTCGGCATGATGCCACCGGTGAAGAAGTGGCGGGCCATCCAATCGGTGTGGTCCTCTTCGGCGCGGGCGGCGACCTCGAACGGGTAGGCGACCTCGCGGTGGCAGAAGACGTGGGTGAAGAGCCTCGCCGTCGGCGTCATCCAGGCCGCGAGCCGCGCCAGGACGCGGGTGTGGTCGCGGACGTGCTCGAGCATCTCGACCGAGACGATGCGGTCGAAGCGTCGGCCGAGCGGTGGCTCGGCGCCGGCCACCAGGTCGTTGACGTCGCGAGTGAGCACCGTAACGTTGGTGAGCCCACGGCGCGCCGCCTCGGCCTCGATGAAGGCGTGCTGGCTCGCGCTGTTGGAGATGGCGAGGAACCGGCTCGAGGGAAAGCGTGACGCAGCCCAGAGGGTCAAGGAGCCCCAGCCGCAGCCGAGGTCGAGCACCGCCTGGCCGTCGGCGAGCTCCGCCCGTTCGACGTAGAGGGCGAGCATCGCCTCCTCGGCGGCGGCGAGGGTCGAGGTACCGTCCGGCCAGTAGCTGCCGCTGTACTTCAGGCAGGGGCCGAGGACGCGGACGAAGAAGGCCGCCGGCAACTCGTAGTGCTGCGCGTTCGCCTCGCGGGTCGCGACTGCCACCGGACCGGCTCCGGCACGCTCGCGGAGCGCCTGCTTGCGCGCCTCGATCGCCGCCGGACCGCCGGCGCGCTCGCTCGCCAGCCGCTCGGCACAGAGGCGGCGGATGGCGCGGCGGACCAGGCGGTCCGGGATCCGTCCGCGGTCGAGCAGGGCGAGACCGAGGCGCAGCGGCCAGCGCGCACCGCCGGCCGGCGCCGCCACCGTCCCCTCGCCGCCCACGGCCACGACGCTCACCGGCGCGCCTCGCGCCGGGCAAACAGCGCCTCCCACGACGCCCCCGCCGGCAGGCGCAGCAGGGTGAGCAGGAAGTAGACGGCGATCGCGATGTTGCCGAGCACCAGCAGCGCCACCAGCCAGCCGACCCGGGCGACGGCGCCGCGCTCGCGCCAGGCGATCCAGACGTAGACGGCGAGGAAGGCGAAGTAGGCGTCGAACAGAGTGGCCCGGCCCCACGGGTCGCGCCACAGGTCGGCGGCGGCGGCGAGCACGCTGCGATCGAGGCTCGCCCAGGTCGTCACCCACAGCATGGCGACCAGCACGGCGGTCCAGAAAACGATCAGTCCCTGCTTCACGAAGCGCTCCTTTCGCTCGCGGTCGCCTGATCGATCGCCCCGACCGGGCGGGCAACGGCGTCGCTGCTGGCGGCGGCCATGCCACCCCCACCACGGGCTGCCAGCGCCAACGGCAGCAGCAGGCTCCACTCGACCGCCAGGGCGAGGACGGTTGGCCAGGTCGACGGATGGAAGGTGACGGCACCCAAGGGCAAACCGCCGGCATAGGCGAGCGGAGCCCCCACGGCACAGAGGGCGACGGCGAGCCGCGGCCGGCCCCTGAGCCAGGCCAGCGGACCCCCGAGCGCGCTACCGAAGTGTAGCCACAGTCCGGCGATCCACAGCGGGGCGACGCCGCCGGAAGCTCCCCCGGCGAAGGTGATCAGCCCCAGGCTCGAGAGCAACGAGTCGGCGAGCCAACCCGCGAGCCCGAGGCCGAGGATGGCGGCGAGGTCGCGCCAGCGCTCTCCAACCAGCGCGAGGTGGACAGCGAGGAGCGCGGCGATCACCAGCGGACCGAGCCAGGGCAGCCCGTTGCGTACACCGAGCACCGACGCCCACCAGCCGGCCTGGAGCGCGACCAGGATCACCGCCGCCCCGATGCGACCGCGCGCCGGCGGGCGCACCGCGTCGCCGCTCAAGCGGACGCCCCCGTCGCCGCATCGGGCCCTTCGAGCGCGCCCAGGATCGGCGCCATCCGTGCACCCGGCCGCGCCAGCACCAGCTGGGCGTCGCCCAGCGCCCGCTCGGCAAAGCCCGCCTCGCAGTAGGCGAAGTAGTACTCCCACAGGCGCAGGAAGGCGGCGTCGAAGCCCAATGCGAACAGCGCGTCGCGCGCCGCGAGCAGACGGCGGCGCCAATGGTGCAAGGTCGTCGCGTAGTGCGGTCCGATGTCCTCGAGGTGGACGAGGGCCAGGTCGGTCGAGCGTGCCACCGACGCCATCAGCGCCGAGACCGCGGGGATGAAGGAGCCGGGGAAGATGTAGCGCTGGATGAAGTCCACGCTGCGCAGAGCCCGCTCGTAGTAGGCGTCGCGCAGCGTGATCGCCTGCAGGCCGAGCCGGCCGTGGGGCGCGAGCAGGCAGCCGATGGTGCCGAAGAAGGTGTCGAGGAAGCGGTGGCCCACCGCCTCGATCATCTCGATGGACACCACCGCGTCGAAGCGGCCGGCCGCCAGCCGGTGCGGCAGGTCGCGGTAGTCGAGCGCAAGCAGCTCCACCCGGTCGGCGAGACCGGCGCGGGCGATCCGTTCGCAGGCGTACGCTCGCTGGGCTGGCGAGATGGTCGTCGTGGTGACGTGGACGCCATGCTCGCGGGCCGCGTGCTCGGCGAACGATCCCCAGCCGGTGCCGATCTCGAGCACCCGCTCACCGGGACGCAGCGCCAGCTTGCGGCAGAGCCGCTCGAGCTTGGCCTGCTGGGCCTCCTCGAGGCTCTGATCGGGGTGTTCGAACAGCGCCGCCGAGTAGGTGCGGCCGGGGTCGAGGAAGAGGGCGAAGAAGTCGTTGCCGAGGTCGTAGTGGGCGACGATGTTGCGCCGGCTGCCGGTGCGGCTGTTGCGCCGAAGGACGTGGCGGAGCCGCTCCCACGGCTCGCTGAGCCGCTCGAACCAGCGCTCGAGACCGGCCAGGGCCGGACGGTTGCGCACGACGATCCGCAGCAGCGCAACCAGGTCGTCGGCCGACCACCAGCCGTCGATATAGGCCTCGGCGACACCGATCGAGCCGCCGAACGCGGCGCGGCGCCAGAAGCGCGGGTCGTGGACGGTGACCGTCGCCTCGGTACCATCGGCGGCGGGCCGCCCGAGCTCGCGGCGCCCGTCGCCGTCGACCACCCGCACGACGCCGTCCGCCAGGTGTTCGAGAGCGGCGAGCACCACCCGGCGGCCGAGGCGATCCGGCCAGGTGGCGGCCGGAGGCAGGCTGGCGGGGGAGGTCAACCGGCCGGCGCGCGGCTCGCAGCCGACGGTCACGACGCGCCCTCCAGCAGCCCTGGGTGGCGGGCGCGGCGGTGCGGGTGATCATGCACGGGCACTCCTTTCAGCCAGAGGCGAAACGCCTGCCAGTGGATGGCAGCCACCACTTGCAGCGGCTGCAGCGGGAAGCGCAGCTGGGCGCCGGCGAGCGAGCGAGCCGAGAGGGGACGACGACGCAGGCTCAAGGTGGCGGCGAACGGTCGCGCGTCACCGTCTGCCACCGCGACCGCGACCGTCAGCCGCTCGCCGGGGGTGCTGAGCCGCCAGCTCCAGTCGAGCTCGAGCGGAAAGAACGGCGAGACGTGGAGCAGCTTGGCGTGACGGGCGACGATCCGACCCGCGGTGCGCGGCACGGGCCCCGCTCCGGCACCAGGGCTCACGGACCCCTCGTCCGCGGGGCGATCGGTGCGGTACCCCGGTCCGCCGGGTACCGCCACCCCGCGGTCGGGCAGCAGCACGTGCGCCTGCCGCTCACCCCACGGGATGTTGGTGACCTCGAACAGCACCGCCGCCAGACGCTCGGGCTCGCCCGCCGGCGTCGGTGCAAAGCAGTAGTAGAAGCTCACCGGGTTGAAGCCGACGCCGGCGGTGCGCAGCTGGGTGAGCAGCCGCACCGCGCCCGGGCGCTCACCCGAGGCCACCTCGACCGCGTCGCCCACCGCCTCGATGAGCGGCTGACGCGGGTCGCCGAGATAGTCGGCACGGCGCAGCCACAGCCAGCCCGGCCGTTCGAGGCGGCGCAGCCAGCGGGCGGCGAAGCTCCCCTCAGCCTCGCGCTGGGTGCCAGCCACCTCGTCGAGGTCGAGGTAGGCGAGGGCGAGCGGGAAGCGGAACGCGTGCGGGCGCGGCGCCCGCCGCCGGTGCGCCACCGCGCCCACGTAGAGTGCGCTGTTCACACCACGTCCTCCGTTCGGCTGTCACGGGCCACCGCGGCCGCCGTCCCCGGCAGCCGCCAGCTCGGGTGGTGCCGCTCGCCGCCACCCGCGCTCGCGCTCATCCCCGCCGCCACCTCCCGAGCGAGCGCCGCCGCTACCCGATGCGCGCTCCTCACCCCATCCTCGTGGAAGCCGTGGCCCCAGTACGAACCGCAGAAGTAGGTACCGCGCCGACCGTTGATCGCGTCCCAGCGCCGCTGGGCGGCGATGGTCCGGTGGTGGAACACCGGATGCGCCATCTCGGCCCGATGGAGGACCGCGGCCGGGTCGATCTCGGCCGTACGGTTGAGGGTGACGCAGTAGTCACGCCGAGCGCCCAGCACGCCGAGCCCCTGAAGCGCGTTCATCCAATACGTCAACTGCGGACCGACGGCGCGACGTGGCGGGTTCAGGTGGACGTTCCAGCTGGCCCGCGCCCGCGGGCTGCGCGGCAGGAAGCGGGCGTCGGTGTGGAGGACGACCTCGTTGCGCTGGTAAGGGATGGCGCCGAGCACCGCGCGCTCCGTCTCGCTCGGGTCGGCGAGCAGACGCAGGGCCTGGTCCGAGTGGGTGGCGATCACCACCCGTTCGAAGCGGGTCTCGACGCCACCGCGCGGGGTGAGCCAAACGCCGTCGTTGCGCCGACGAATCCACTCGACGGCAGTCCCGGTCACGATCCGCCCGGCATGGCGCACTGCCAGCCGCTCGACGTAGGTGCGCGAGCCACCGACCAGCACCCGCCACTGAGGTCGGTCGTCGACGGTGAGCATGCCGTGATGGTGGAGGAAGGTGATCAGCGAGCGCGCCGGCATCTCCCCCACCTCCTCCGGCTCGGCCGACCACAGCGCCGAGACCATCGGCAGCAAGTAGTCGCGCACCATCGGGCCGCCGTAGCCGTCCGCCGCGAGATACTCGGAGAGTGTTGGGTCGGCATCGCCGGCGAGCAGCCGCGACGCTCGCCGGTTGAAGCGCAGGATGCCCGCCAACATGCGCCACATCCGCGGCCGCAGCAGGTTGCCGCGCTGCGCGAACAGTCCGTCGAGGCTGGTGCCGTTGTACTCGAAACCGTCACGCTCGTCGCGCACCGAGAACGACATCGTGGTCGGTTGGGTAGCCACTCCGAGCTCAGCCAGCAGACGGGTGAACAGCGGGTAGGTGGTCTCGTTGTAGACGATGAACCCGAGGTCGATGGCCAGCTCGAGACCGTCCTCGTCGACGTCGACCGTGTAGGTATGACCGCCGAGCCGCGGCGCCGCCTCGAACAAGACCACCTCATGCTCGCCAGCCAGCAGGTGCATCGCCACCAGGCCCGAGACGCCGCCGCCGATGACGGCTACCTTGCTCACGGTTCTCGCTCTTGCTGCGCCCGCCGCGGCCACCACGGCACGAACGGGCTCGTCCGCTCGATGTAGGCGCGGTAGGCGGGTCGCCGCTCACCGATCGTCTTCTCGAGCAGGGCGACGCCGGAGACCCGCAGCAGGAAGAAGGTCATCAGCACCGGCGCACCGACGGTCCAGACGCCCCCCGGCGCGGCCAGCGCGAGCAGCCAGAACCCCCACCACTGGCAGGCGTCGCCGAAGTAGTTGGGGTGGCGGGTGTAGCGCCAGAACCCTCGGTCCATCACCTTGCCTCGATTCGCCGGGTCGGCCTTGAAGCGAGCGAGCTGCCAGTCGCCGCCCGCCTCGAAGGCAAAGCCGACGACCCACAGCACGATCCCGGCGAGGTCGCTCCACCGCCAGCCGGCGGCGGTCGACTGCGCTTGCACCACCCACAGCGGGGCGGCGATCATGGCGACCAGCCCCGCCTGCAACCAGAACACGGTGAACAGACTGACCCAGGCGAAACGCGACCCCCAGCCGGCGCGCATCGCTGCGTAGCGGTAGTCCTCGGGCTTGCCGATCGCCCGCAGGCCGATGTAGCCGCCGAGGCGCAAGGCCCACACTGCGACGAGGACGAGCTGGAGCCAGTGCCGCGGCTCAGCGGCCGGCCCCAGCCAGCGGAAGACGGCGGCGGCGAGGAGGAACGCTGGGCCCCAGAAGACGTCGACGATCGCCGCGTTGCGAAGCCGCACCGACCACCCCCAGAGCAGGGTGGCTACGGCGAAGACGGCGAGAGCGCCGATCAGCCAAGTCGACCAGGGCACGGTGGACACCTCCTCGAGCCGGTCTGGTCACACCCTCCCCTCGACCAGCTCGAGGGTGGGCGAGGGAGGACGGGGGGGAGCTGGGGGGGATCCGAGTGGCGCGGCTGTCCCATCATGGCTGCGGTATCGTCCGCCGGGCGGTGGCTACCAGGGTCTCTCCCGACGCTTGGAGGGACAAAACCCGGACAGCGGCATCATATGCCGTCGCCCGTGGACGTCGCTGGCGGGCTTCCAGGAGTGCTCTGCGGCCGGGAGCCACGTGGAGGCAGATGGCCGGGGAGATGGCGTAGCCGAGGCAAACCAGCGCCGCGGCCCCTACCTCGTCCGCCCAGAGTCTCGAAGAGCCCGCCGGCTCGTCGCCAGGACGAGGTCGGCCAGGGAGAGCACCGTCCCGAGGAGGGGCGGTTGCCGCAGCTGTCTCACTTGACACGAAGGGACTCTCGTCTGAGCAGCAGCACTGCTGAGAGCCCCAGCACCGCGCCCAGCACTACCAGGCCCAGAGTCGAAGCCGCTGGAACGGTGGGTGCGGTTGGCTCCGTGACTGGACCCTGAACCTCATGACAAGCGTCTCCTCCAGCCCAGGTCGAGACGACTCCGGCTCTATGGTCGCGCACCACAATCGAGAACTCGAGGTTTGGGTTCTCCGCTGTCAGCGCCGAGCCAGGGGCTTGAGCGCGAAGAGCAATTGGCAAGCGAACACCGGGGCTGTAGGGCCGAGGGACCGGATGTCCGTCCTCCATGTGATCCTGGTAGAAGGCATGATCCAGGGAGGTGCGGTCCAGGTCCACTGGGGTCAAGCACAGCCAGCCCGCCGGGCACTCCACCTCGACGAGTACCCTTGGGTCGACTTCCAGGGTGACCAGCGCGACGTGGCCCACCTCGGGTCCAATGTAGGAGTACTGGTAACGAAAGACCTCGAGCGTCGTCGCTTCTCGGCTCCGAGGCTGGACGTCCTCGCGCACCTCCCGGAGCGTGCCGATCGCTCGCGGTGGATCTGCGGGATTCACTGGATACAGCATCGAGACCTCGTCCAAGTCGCGTTGCGAGAAGCTAGCCTCCGTCTCTTGCTGAAGGTGATTGGTGACCACTCCTTGCTCGTCGTCGGCGAGGCCAAGCACGTGACTCATCTCGTGAGCGCCGAGGTTGCGAATGAACTCCTGTTGGCCCGCTGTCTTCGTGGGTAAGTCCGACCGGACGACCGCCTCGCCCTTCCTGATGTCGCCATCGTGGTGGGCCATTCCCCCAAGTCCCCAGTTCTCGTCGCCAAGCACCAGCACTTCCATCGTTTCCTCGGCGTCCAAGTCGAGTCGAGCCCCCACAGGCTTGAAGCGATCGGTAACGACTGCTGTGGGAGCGGGCGACGGGACCTCCATCACCGACACCTCCAACGTGAGACCCCGCTGCCTCAGAACTGGCCGCCATCGCTCCACGCCCTCCTTGAGCAGCATCGATCGATCTGGTGGCGCTGGATCCGGATCCGGCTGAATGAAGACATGGAGGGTGGTGCCGGAGGGCCATCGTGCTGACTTGCAGGAATCTGCTGCAACAAAAGGCTTGGCTTTCCCATCTGGAACGAAAGCCAAGCCTGCGAGCAGCAGCAAGCTTGCACACCTTGGTCGCAGCGATCGCCGCATTCCCCGACTCCTTCGCACGGAAGCAGGACCCCGATCACCACAAAAGCGGTGGGGCCGATCACACGGGTCAGCTCGACCGCTGCTTCTCCCGCTTCGGTCTGCGATCGGTCCTCTGCGTTTCCGAACTGGAAAGTCCGCCGCTCGAGTCCGCGCTCTTCTGCCAGGCTAGACGGCGCTCAGGAGCGCCCTTCCCTCACAGCCGAGCCTCCAGGCCTCGTGTTCGGCTGTGCCCACATTTCACCAGGAGGCCACGCGGACAGCTCTTGGTGCTCTCCAGGGAAGCTCCCTGGACGCATCCTCGGCTCCTTTCTCTCGGCCTCTTGGAACCGCAGCGAGGAAACGGCGCCAGGGGAGCTCGCCAGTCGACGGACCGACAACGTTTCCCAGGACAGAAGGCCTCGGAGGCTCGAGGGAAGGCATCCTGAGACGGCTTCCTTGGCCCGATGGTCGCCCCCCAGGCCCGTTCTCCCCGCCCCACGCAGCGCTCGCAACGGCGCGAGCGCTCGCGTTGGCCGGAGGTGGGAGATGGCGGAGCTGGCGTTGGTGGTAGGGCAGTTGGAGCGGGAGGCGGAGGCGGGGCGGCCGGAGGTGGGAGCGGAGCGGGGAGCTTGGGAGGGGCGGTTGTCGGACGCGGAGCTGGTGGGGCGGGTGATGGCGGGGCCGAGCGGGGCTCTGTCGCGGGCGGAGCGGTTGTTGGGGGAGATTGGGGGGCTGTCGCGGCTGTTGCACTTCGAGGCGGCCTTGTCGTAGGTGCCGGTCGCGGCGATGGAGCTCGAGCGCCTGGCGCTGGCCTTCGAGCTGGCCCGGCGGCTGGCGTGGGCGGCGGTGCCGGAGGCGGAACCCTTGGAGGCGCCGGGGGCGTTGGCCCGCTTCCTCTTGCTGCGCTACGGGAGGGTGGATCAGGAGGTGGGCGGGGCGGTCTACTTGGATGCCAAGCAGCGGCTGATCGCCCTGCGAGAGATGTTCACCGGCGGGCCGAGCAAGGCGACGGTCTCGCCCATGCCGTTGTTGCGGGCGGCCTTGCAGCTGGGCTCGGTGAGCTTCGCCTTCTTCCACACCCACACCTCGAGCGATCCCACGCCGAGCCTCGAAGACCTGAGCTTCACCCGCCGCCTCAAGGACGCAGCCGAGCAGCTCGGGCTCCAGCTCGCCGATCACCTGATCGTGGCGCAGGGGGGCAGGTGGTGCTCGCTGCGGCAGGCG
Source organism: Thermoanaerobaculia bacterium (assembly GCA_036274895.1). Taxonomy (GTDB): domain Bacteria; phylum Acidobacteriota; class Thermoanaerobaculia; order Multivoradales; family SZUA-115; genus CALMKX01. Next base: position 322,663 of record DASUEU010000039.1, read on the forward strand.
GGGAGGTTGTGACGGAACCCGGGAGCGTTAACATAGCGGGGCCACGACCCGGCGCGAGGTTCCCATGAAGCTGGCAGATCGCATCGAAGCCCGACCCGACGTGATGCTCGGCAAGCCGGTGATCGCGGGCACGCGGATCACGGTGGAGCTGCTCCTGCGGCGCATCAGCGAGGGCGCGAGTGAGGCCGAGCTGCTGGCCTCCTATCCGCACCTCACGCGAGAAGACATCCGGGCCGCGGTGGCCTTCGCCGCCGACACCATCGCCAACGAGGAAGTTCTCGAGCCCGCCGCGCTCGGCTGAGCGGCCTGCCCCGTGCGCTTCCTGGCGGATGAGAGCCTCGATTTCCGCGTGGTCACAGCCTTGCGAGGCGCCGGCTACGACGTGGCCGCCGTGCTCGAAGAAGCACGCGGTTGGCCGGACCCCGAGGTGTTGGCCCTGGCTCAACGCACAGAGCGCATCCTCCTCACCGAGGACAAGGACTTCGGCCAGCTCGCCACCGTCACCGAAGGGCCGGCCATCCCCGGGGTTCTCCTGGTGCGTTGCCCAGAGTCGGCCCGCGCCGGTCTGCCCGGGACCCTGGTGGCCTTGATCGCTCTCCTCGGCGAACGGCTCCGAGGCGCGATCGTGGTCTGGACGCCACGCCGGGTTCGGATCCGGCGGCTCTGAGATCGTTCGGGTCGAGTCCTGACAGACCAACGCGAGCCGACCTCAGCCCATCGCCTCTCGTCAAGCTCTTGGTGTGGGCGGACTTCCCATCGGGGAGTAGCTCTCGAACCATCTGCTCGGGCGATGGGAAGCGATCGTCGAAGCTCTCTCTTGGCAAACAATCTGTCACGCTTTCTCCTCATGTTGACCACGCTCTGCCCGGCGCAGGCTCGAAAAGGGACGAAATGCGGACCCTGAAGCGATCACTCATGGCATACTCGGGCGAGCCGCTTGCCCCTGTTCGCAAAGTCATCGTGTAAAAGGCCGGGCTTCCGTCGCTTCTTCGCTCGGTTAGGGGACAAGTATTGGCCCCGGGGCGCCCTTCGCTGGCCGTTCGGCCCATGGTGTGTCCTGCGGATTCTTCGCCGCTTGCTTCCTTCGGGCTTCTCCGGGCTCATCACTCCCTGCACTACCCGGCTCGAGCGGAGGCTCTCCCCACCCCCCTACAAACGCCACCCGGGGCTTGCGCCACGGCGGCGCCTCGTCGTCGGGTGAAGATGGAGGTTCCCCATGTGGGCATGGTTTCTCGATCTTCTGTTCGGAGTGTTTGCGTTCGCCGATGGCGGCCCGATTCTCGATCCATGGGGGCGACCGCTGCCGACAGGGGCCACGACGAGGGACGAGACGCAGTAGGTCGTCCAGAGGCTGGAACGTCTCAGACCCGGGTTGCATCTTCCTGCAACCCGGGCGCCCCGCCTGCGTTATACTTCGCGCACCATGACCGAGCTTTATGAAGGGATCATCGAGCGAGCGCTCGCGGTTGCGAAGTCCTTTGGCCGGCCCGAGCCAGCACACGAGGTGGAGCGTCGTGCCCTCAAGTTGCTCGAGCAGCCGACCGAGAAGCGAGCCACGCTCCTCGCCAACTCAGCTGCCTACCGCACACCACAGCTCGCAGAGTGGGTGATCGCCGAGAGCTTCCGGCTGCGCTACGAAGATCCGGTCCATGGTGTGCTGCTCGCCAGGCTCGCGCTCGAGATCTCGGAGAGCCTGCCCCAGGGCCTCCATCGGCCACTCGTGGTGGACCTCTGTGCGAAGGCGCACGCCTACCTCGGCAACGCCTACCGAGTGGTGGGCGACATCCCGCAAGCGCAGACGCACATCCAACTCTCTCAAGAGACCCTCCTCGACGGTTCCTGCGATCCGCTCCTCACCGGCGAAGTCGCGTCGATCGCCGCTGCTCTTGCGACCGAGCTGGGCGACTTCGATACTGCCTATCAGCTGCTACGTGGCGTCTGGAACACCTACTGCGACCTGAACGAGCCGGCCCTCGCCGGTCGCTGCCTGGTTGACCTCGGTCGCTCAATGGTCTCAGGCGGGAACCACAAGATCGGCCGGAGTGTGCTCGTCCATGCGCTTCAGCTCTTGCAGGCTTCGCCCGAGCCCGAGCTCCTGATCTCGGCATTCCACGCCATGGCTTACTCACTGGCCGAGATCGGTCTCCTCGACGAAGCCCGCTACTACGCATTGTTGTCGCGCCCTCTCTACAAGCTCATCCCAGGGGACGTGCCGCGACAGCGGTTTCGCTGGATCGAAGCGACCCTTCTCGAGAAGGCCGGTCTGATCGAGGAGGCCCGGTTGCTCCTCGCGCAGACCTATGAGGGATTCTCTTGGCTTGGCTTCGACTACGACGCCGCCCTGGTCAGCCTCGATCTCTCCCTCGTCCTCCTGAAGCAGCGCAAGTGGGCGGAGGTGGAGTCGCTGGCTCGGGAGAGCTATGCGGCGTTCGCGGCGCGGGGCCTGTCGGACCGGGCCACGGCGGCGTTGCTGCTGTTCGTGGACGCGGCCAAGCAGCGCACCCTGGCCGAGGAGCTGGTCAAGCGCGTGGCCGGCGAGATCCGCGGCGGCCAGCGCGAGGCGTGGGCGGCCGAGCTGGCGAGCCGGTAGGTTCCCTCACCCCCTCGATCCCCCTCCCTGCGGCTTCGCTCAGGGCATGCTCCCAGCCCGCCCACTCCGACCTTCCGGGAGAGGGGGAGGCCGGAGGGAGAGGCAGGGGTGAGGGCTCCTACTTCCTTCCCTTCCCCTTGCGCTCCGGCGGCGCCTTGGGCGGCTCCACCTGCGGGGGCGGCGGGGTTGCCGCGGCCAGGCGCAGGGCCTCGCGCTCGTCGAGGGCCTTGTCGATCAGCACTTCGAGCAGGGGGCGCAGCTGGTCGAGGGGCAGCTCGGGCGGCGCCATGGGCTCGGCGCGCTTGAGCAGCCGGCGCCACAGCTCGGTGATCGGGATCTCGGCCGCCTCGAGCACCAGGTAGAGGTGCTTGACCTTGAGATCCTGATAGCCGCGCAGCAGCTTGTACAGGTACTTCTTCGGCATGCGGGCCAAGCGCTCGGCGTCGGCCAGGGTGTGGCCGTGGAGGGTGAGCAGATCCTCGAGCTCCTCGACCACGGGCACCAGGTGGGGATCCAGCCGGGACAAAGAGGGTTTGCGCATGGGCGCGAGTGTAGCGCGATTCGTTGCGTTCGGTATCCCCGGGGATCCTGGATTGGGGCCTCGGGTTGCAATCGGGATACGTCATGCCTACAATCGGCCGCGTGGTCCAAATACGGATCTCAGGGATCAGGAGACACCATGCGCGGCCCGGCTGAACCCTCCCTCTCGACCGGCTCCTCGGAGCCCCCCTCCGCCCCCATCTCCCGCTCCACCCTCACCACTGCCCTCACTGCCCGCGTCCGCACCGTCCTCGCCGAGCTGGACCGCGCGATCCCCGAGATCCGCCACCTCGCCCACCAGCTCGAAGCCACCGTCCCCGCCGAAGAGCGCGCCAGTGCCGAGGCGGCCGAGGGGGAGCTGCCCTACCCCCTGAGCCTCGCCGGCGCCGTGGACTGCCTCACCCGCGAGTCCGCCCCCGCCGTCTACACCGACCTCTGGGAGCTGGCCACCGCCTGCGACGCCGAGCCCTACGGCCGCACCCTCGACCCCGAGGCCCTGTGGCGGCG
>DASUEU010000040.1:0-124034 GCA_036274895.1 Thermoanaerobaculia bacterium
GGCGGGGCGCACCACCGCGGTGGTGCGCCCCCCCCGGACCCACAAACCCTGTCACGGATCTACTGAGGTCGAACTGTCACCCATGTCATGAGAGGTTGTACACCAGGGTGTCCGCCCTCCGATCTGTCTCAGGGCGTCAGCACCAGGCGGAACAGGTAGTCGATCGGCTGCTGCGCGAAGGTCACGCCGTCGGCCGAGCGATAGGAGTTGCCGAGGATCGGGTCTTCTTCGGAGAACCCGACCACCGGAGGCCTGCCGTCTCCCCCCGGGAATGGCGTCGAAAGGGGGACGCGCAGCACCAGGAAGAGGTCCTTGGTCGGGGAGCTGTAGGCGCCGAGCTCGACCTCGATTCCGAGCAGTCGGGGAAACTCCAGGTAATACGGCGCATAGTCGAGGTTCTGGCCGGCGAAATGCCAGGTCCGCCGCAGGGGGTGCGCGAGGTCGATGGTGGCGGTCTTGCTCATGCCGGAATCGAAGACTTCACCCCAGGCGAGCAACGCCTCGGCGTAGACGGGCACGAGGGACTCGTCGAAGGAGAAGGTCAGATACTCCGCCGCCGAGATCACCAGGTCGCCTGCCAGGGCGGCGGCGCGTAGCTCGGCGTTGGGGATGCGCAGGGCGTGGTAGGTGCCCGGAGTGGCGCTACCCCCGGCGACGTCGACGAGGCTGCGCAGGGTCCCCAGGTACTTCACCTCGTTGGTCACCAGGTCGCGGGTCGGGACCGAGTGGCCCGGCAGGGCGACCACCGGGACGGCGAGCCCTGGATACTCCTCGATCGAGCTCTCGAGCAGGCCGCCATGGAGCTCCTCGGGGAAGTCGAGCTGCCCGAGCCGCCCGCCGACGTCCACGGTTTGGTTGATTCGTGACGCCGCGACCGGCAGGCCGTCCGGGGCCTCCAGGCGCAGCCGGTAGAGCCCCGGACGGACCGGGATCTGCCAGGTCCCGTCGAGGATGCTCCACGCGGCGCTGATCGGGTCGTCATCGCCGGTGTCGAGGTCGACCGCCACGCGTGCTCGGCCGGAGAAGCCCGCCCCGACCACCTGGCCGGTGCTACTCGAGAGGGCCGCCACGCTGCCGCCGGCGACCGGTTGGGCCTCCTCGCCCTGCTGGACGGACCCCGTGAGCAGACCGTAGCGGCTCGAGAACCGCTGATCCCCCAACTGCAACGCCGCCGGGCCCGAGCTCGCCGTGCCCTCGGGGTAAGCGAGGGAGGCCCAGGCGACGTCGTCCTCGGCGAGGTTGCGCGCGGCCAGCTCGCTCGCCGGGTCCCTCAGGTCGATGAAGGGGAACATCACGGCCCCCGTACCGTCGGTGGTGGAGAGCTGATTCTCGAGCACGTGGCAGAGGCCCAGGGTGTGGCCGACCTCGTGGGTGAGCACGGCGAGCAGGTCGACCGACTCCGGGTGGTCGTCGATGGCGAAGGTTCCCACGGTGAAACGGATCTGGTCACTGTTGAGCACCATGTCGGTGTCGAGCAGGGTGCCGGCGGGGTAGAAGCCCGGCGGCAGCTCGAAGTCGCCGTCGCCGTCCGCGTCACCGCAGGCGGTGACCAGGGCCGAGACGTCGGCGTCGCTGTCACCGTCGAGATCCTGCCCCGCGGTGAGGTAGCGGTCTTCCATCAGCGCCACGGGGAAGACCTGGGCGATCAGGCTGGGGTCCTCCAGCGTGCCGAAGGAGATCTCGTTGACGAAGTCGAAGCGGGGAGATCCCGGGTTGTCGACCGTGCCCACCAGCTGCGGGTCGAAGAACGAAGTCGGGATCGAGCGCCAGCTGGCAAAGGCCTGCTCGACGGCGGTGGTGACCTGGTCCAGAGTCAACACCGGAGCTCCCAGCGGATTGGGGATGGGATCGATGCCTCGATCGAGGCGGAAGGGCACGGGCTGGCAGCGTGGATCCCAGCGCATGGGCACCAGTTCCCCGATCACTCGGCCCGGCAACGGAGCCGGGTGATGGCCGGTGAGGTCGGGGATATCGAGAAAGCCACCGGCGCGTGCCGCCGGTGGGGCCAGGACGGTGAGAGCCAGGGCGATGGCGATGAGAGTGAGGGTGCGGTCGTTCAGGTTCATGTTCCTCCCTCCTCAACCCTGGCCGTTGGTCTGGGAAGCCGCGATCCACCACCGTACGGACTCCAGCAGCTCTTGCGGCGAGGTCGGCACTCCCGGAGGCGGAGATCCCCCGGACTGGATCTGAGCAGGGGCCAGGTGGAAGCTCCCCTCGGCCGAGCCGAGCACGGCCCAGCGGCCAGGGACGGCCGAGCTGGGCACCAGGAAGAGCAAATAGACCTCGCCCGCGCGCAGAACGGGGGTGCCGATGCCCACCTCGGCCAGGGGCGGCTCGAGGCTGGCATCCCGGCCACCGGGCAGGACGACGCTGAGGGTCTGCGCGGCCGGACCCTTGAGCTGGGTCTCGACCGCGACCTCGACGGAGGTGAGCAGGCGCCCGTCATGCCATTCGCTTTGACGCTGGGTGCAGGTGGCGACGACGATCACCTCTGCCTCGGTTGCGAGTTCCTCGGCCGAGGGTCTCCGCTGCGTCGAGGCGGTGAGGGGTGGGGCGATGACCAGGGCCAGGGCGGCCCCGGTCAAAAGCCAGGGGGCGTAACTCTTTCTCATAAAACCTCCCAAACACATAAAATAAAAGTGAACTACGTCCCTCCTGGCCTTGCCGGAGGGCTGCTTCTCGGCGAGGCTTCGCCCCTCGGGCTATGAGTCCGCCGGCGAGGAACTTCGATGTCGCGTGGCCTCAACTACCAAGGTGAGCGGCGAGGGCTAAAGGTCGACGCCCTTTCGGCCGCGACCGGTCCGGCCGGTCCCAGAGCAATTGACATCTGGGCGGATAGTGGAAGACAATCCATCCGGATTAACGGATGATGTTTCCCCGATGAGCACGGACGAACGCCCTGCCATCCTGGCCCGTGTCGCCGCCCTGGCGGACGTGACCCGCGCGCGCCTGCTGCTCCTGCTCGAAGGCCGCGAGCTCTCGGTCTCCGAGCTGTGCGCCGTGCTCCAGCTGCCCCAGTCCACGGTCAGCCGTCACCTCAAGTGGCTGATCGACGACGGCTGGCTTTCCTCCCGCCGGGACGGCACCAGCCGTCACTACGGGCTCGAGCTCCCGGACCTCGCCCCTTCCGCCGCGGCCCTCTGGCTGGCCGTGCGAGGGGAGATCAGCGAGCTGCCCGTGGTGGCCGAGGACGCCAGCCGCCTGGCCAGCGTGCTCGCCGGCCGGCGCACCCGCTCCCAGGCCTTCTTCTCGACCGCCGCAGCGGCCTGGGACGAGCTGCGCCAGGAGCTCTACGGCGAGGTGTCCGAGCTGCCGGCCCTGCTCGCCCTGCTCGACGACCGTTGGGTGGTGGGCGACCTCGGCTGCGGCACCGGCCGGGCGAGCGCCCTGCTGGCGCCCTTCGTGCGCCGGGTGGTGGCCGTCGACAGCTCGCCGGAGATGCTCGACGCCGCCCGCCGGCGCCTCGCCGGAGTGGCCAACGTCGAGCTGCGGCGGGGCGAGATCGAGCAGCTGCCGCTGGCCGACGGCGAGCTCGACGCCGTCTGCCTGGTGCTGGTACTGCACCACCTGGCCGATCCCCCCCGGGCCCTCGCCGAGGCCGCCCGCTGCTTGAAGCCCGGCGGCAAGCTGGTGGTGGTGGACCTCGCCCCCCACGACCGCCGGGAATGGAAGCTCAAGATGGGCCACCAGTGGTTGGGCTTCTCGGCCGACCAGATCGGTCGCTGGGCCGCGAGCGCCGGCTTCGAGGCCCTGCGGCTCCAGCCGCTGCCCACCGACCCCGACTCCCGGTCCCCGTCCCTCTTCGTCGCCACCGCTCGTACCACCGAGCCCGTACCCGTTGTCGTTCCCGTTCGACTCAACCGAAGGAGCACCCGATGACCGCCACGCTCGAAGCCGTTCACGCTTTCGAGGCCGCCCGCGAGGCCGGCCGCACCCCGTACAAGGTCGCCGACCTGGCCCAGGCCGACTGGGGCCGCCGCGAGATCCGCCTGGCCGAGCACGAGATGCCCGGACTGATGGAGCTGCGCCGCCGCTACGGCAAGGCCAAGCCCCTCTCCGGCGCCCGGGTCATGGGCAGCCTGCACATGACCATCCAGACCGCCGTGCTGATCGAGACCCTGGCCGAGCTGGGCGCCGACGTGCGCTGGGTGTCCTGCAACATCTTCTCGACCCAGGACCACGCCGCCGCCGCCGTGGTGGTGGGCCGCCCCGAAACGGCTGGCACCCCGGAAAACCCCCGCGGCATCCCGGTCTTCGCCTGGAAGGGGGAGACTTTGGAGGAGTACTGGTGGTGCACCAACGAGGCCCTGTGCTGGCCGGACGGCTCGGGCCCGACCCTGTTGGTCGACGACGGCGGTGACGCCACGCTGCTGCTGCACAAGGGCGTGGAGTTCGAGGCCGCCGGTGCCGTGCCGGCCTACGACGCGGCGACCGAACCCGAGGAGTGGGGCGTGATCCTCGACCTGCTCTCCCGCACGATGGCCGAGGACCGCCAGCGCTGGACCCGCATCTCCTCCGAGGTGGTGGGCGTCTCCGAGGAGACCACCACCGGCGTGCACCGGCTGTACAAGATGGAGAAGGACGGCCAGCTGCTGTTCCCGGCGATCAACGTCAACGACTCGGTCACCAAGAGCAAGTTCGACAACATCTACGGCTGCCGCCACTCGGTGGTGGACGGCCTCAACCGCGCCACCGACGTGATGATCGGCGGCAAGCTGGCCGTGGTCTGCGGCTACGGCGAGGTGGGCAAGGGCTGCGCCCACGCCCTGCGCGGCCAAGGGGCGCGGGTGGTGGTGACCGAGATCGACCCGATCTGCGCCCTCCAGGCGGCCATGGAAGGCTTCGAGGTACGCCGCCTCGAGAGCGTGCTCGACAAGGCGGACCTCTTCATCACCGCCACCGGCAACAAGGACATCATCACCGCCGAGCACATGGCGAAGATGAAGGACAAGGCGATCGTGGCCAACATCGGCCACTTCGACAACGAGATCGACATCGCCGGCCTGCGCCGGGTGCCGGGCATCCGCCGCGAGACGGTCAAGGCCCAGTACGACGAGTGGGTCTTCCCGGACGGGCACTCGATCCTGATGCTCGCCGAGGGCCGGCTGATGAACCTGGGCTGCGCCACTGGCCACCCGAGCTTCGTGATGTCGTCCTCCTTCACCAACCAGGTGATCGCCCAGCTCGAGCTGTGGACCAAGCGGGGCGAGTACGGCAAGAAGGTCTACGTGCTGCCCAAGCACCTCGACGAAGAGGTCGCCCGCCTGCACCTGGCCCATCTCGCCGTCGAGCTCACCGAGCTGACCCCCGACCAGGCCGCCTACATCGGCGTGGCGGTGGACGGGCCGTACAAGCCCGAGCACTATCGGTACTAGGAGGGGGAGGGCAGGCACGGGGGCCTGCCCCTACGGCGAGGCGGTGCCGCCGGCGTAGGGGCAACCCCCCGTGGTTGCCTCTCTTCGCCCCGGGCGGACACCTCGGTCCGCCCCTACGGAAAGACCAGCGTCCACACCGAGGTATCCCCCGTCTCGAAGCCATCGCTGAACAGGGCGGTCAGGTCGCAGACGGGCGGCAGGGGCCAGGGCAGCTGCACCCGGCCCCAGCCGAAGGTGTTGTTGGGGATCTGCGAGCCCGGCACACCGCCGCAGGTCTGGGCCGAGGTGAAGGGCGCCGCGGTCTGGCGGATGCACTCCTCGAGGGCGTCGACATTGCCGGCCAGGCCCGGTGAGGCCGACATCAGCACCGCCGAGACCCCGGCCACGTGCGGCCCGGCCATGCTGGTGCCCGAAAAGGTGCTGTAGGCGCCGTTGCGGATGCTCGAGCGCACGCTCGAGCCAGGAGCCGAGACGTCCGGCTTCAGGCGGTTGGAGCCGTCCACGGTCACCGGCCCGCGGCTGGAGAAGCTCGAAATGGTGTTGCTGATGGTGGTCGAACCGACGGTGAAGGAGGCGTCGTAGATCGCCGCCGGAGTGTCCACGGAGGAGCAGCCCGAGCCCGAGTTGCCGGCCGAGACCACCGGCAGGATGCCGGCGGCGCGGACGTTCTCCACCACCATCTGGAGCACGTTCGGGCCCGTGCAGCCCTCGGAGGGGGGGCAGCCCCAGGAGTTGTTGATCACGTGGGGGGCCTTGGTCGGGTCCGGGTTCATGCCCATGAGGTCGGTGGGGGCGATGAAGAACTGGAAGCACTCGGCGTAGGTGGTCGGCGTGCCGTTGCCCTGGTCCATGTTGCGGCAGCCGATCCACTTGGCACCCGGTGCCACGCCGATCTGGTTGCTGCCGCCGTCGTCGCCGACCATGGTGCCCATGGTGTGGGTGCCGTGGTTGTTGTCGTCGCAGGGCTCGATGGAGTTGGCTCCGCAGGAGCCGCCGCCCGAGTGGATGGCGTCCCACCAGTTGAAGTTGTGGTCGGCCGAGGCGCCGTTCCAGCCCCGGTACTTGCCGATCAGGGCCGGGTGGTCCCAGTCGTAGCCGGTGTCCTCTCCGGCCACCACGATGCCCAGGCCGGTGAAGCCCTGGGCCCAGAGGGTGGGCGCCGCCACCATGTTGACGCCCCACTCGGGAGCGGTCGGCGCGGCCGGCAGCTCCGGCTCGGGGGCGGGCAGGTCCATGCGGACGACGGGGTTGGCGTGGAGGCGGGCGACGTCCTCGCGGCGGGCCAGGGCCTCGATCGTGGCCCGGTCGGCGCGCATCCAGATCATGTTGGCCACCCAGTAAGGCCGGTGCTCCACGCCGCGGTTGCGCAGCTCGGCGAGCAGGGGCCCCTGGCTCTTCGCCGCGGTCTCGCGCAGGCGCTCGAAGACGTAGCGGCCCTTGGCCTCCTTGCTCGGCAGGTGGGCGGCTCCGGCGAGGTCCGCCTGCTCGGCGAGCACCACCAGCAGCTCGGCGCTGCCGGCCTCTGTGATGCGGTCGAGGATCCAGGGGTCGACCTTGTCCTGCCAGGGCGCGTCCCGTCCGCCCAGGGCCGGCAGGCCGAGGACGAGAGCGGAGCACACGGCGACTGGGGCCAGCACGGAAAGGGATCGAGACATCGCGTCTCCTCCTACCAGGTAGATCAGAACAGGTAGAGCAGAAAAAGAAGGCCCATTGTAGCTCCAGGGCTGGTGGGATTTGGCTGCTGGCGCCCGCTCAGCCGCGCCATAATCCCCGCCCGTGACACCCCCCATCGCCATCGTCGGCGCCGGCCTCGGCGGCTGTGCCACCGCCGTGCTGCTGGCGCGACAAGGGCGGCGGGTGGTGCTGTTCGAGCGGGCGCCGGAGCCCGGGCCGGTGGGGGCGGGGTTGTTGGTCCATCCCTCGGGGGTGAGGGCCCTCGAACAGCTCGGGCTCGCCGAGCGGGTGCTCGCCTCGGCCGAGCCGATCTGCGAGCTGGTGGCTCGCCACCTGGACGGCCGCCGGTTGTCGCGTATTGCCTACGCCGCGGCCGGGCCGGGGGCGTCCGGTTTCGGGGTGGCGCGGGGTGCTCTGTTCACGCCCTTGCTCGAGGCGGCGCTCGGGGCCGGCGTGGAGCTGCGCCCCGGGGTGGAGATCGCTGGCCGGGAGGTCGAGACCGGCCGAGTCGTCCTGCTGGAGCGCAGCGGCACGCGCCACGGGCCGTTCGATCTCGCGGTGGCCGCCGATGGCTCGCGCTCCAGCCTGCGCCGCACGCTCGTCGGACGCCCACGGGTGCGGGAGGCGCGACACGCCGCGCTGTGGGCTTCGGGCCCCTGCTCCGAGGTGCGAGGCCGGCTCCATCAGGTGGTGGACGGCACCCGGCGGCTGCTCGGCTTCGTGCCCACGGGAGGGGGCCGGGGGAGCCTGTTCTGGGGCATCCCGCGGGACGGCTGGGACGCCCTGCGGGCGCGCGGCTGGGCCGCCCTGGCGGCCGAGATCCGGGCGTTCGCCCCCTTCGCCGGGGAGCTCCTCGACTCTCTCGGGGGCTTCGACGACCTCGTGCTCGCCACCTACCGCGCGGTCTCGCTGCCGCGCTGGAGCGACCAGACCCTGGTGGTGTTGGGCGATGCCGCCCACGCCATGAGCCCCCACCTCGGCCAGGGGGCGAACTTGGCCCTGGGCGATGCCGTGGCGCTCGCCGAGGCCCTGGCCGAGGGGGGGCCGCCGGCCGAGGCCTTTCGTTCCTACGAGCGCTGGCGCCGGCCGGTGGCGCGGCTCTACGGCTGGTTCTCGGCCGTCCTCTCGCCCCTGTTCCAGTCCGGCATCCCCGGCCTCGCCCTGGTTCGCAACCTCGGTTTGCCGCCCCTGGTCGCCTTCCCGCCGACCCAGCGCCTGATGGCGCGGGTGCTGGCCGGGCTGTGAGGGGCTAGCGCACCGCCCTCCGACCCCCGCCCCCCCGCTCCGCCGCGAGCAGCCGCTGCTTGCGCTCGAGGCCCCAGCGGTAGCCGCCGAGGTCGCCGTCGCCCCGGATCACCCGGTGGCAGGGGACGACCAGGGCCGCGCGGTTGGTGGCGCACGCGCGGGCCACGGCACGGGCGGCCTTGGGGCGGCCGATGGCCTGGGCGACCTCGGAGTACGAGCGCACCTCACCGCGGGGGATCGACTGGAGGTAGCGCCAGACCATCAGCTGGAAGGCCGAGGCGCGCACGTCGAGGGGCAGCTCCGGCAGCGGCTCCAGGCCCTCGAGATGACTGCGCAGGGCCGCCATCCAGCCCTCGAAGGCGGCGGGCCTGGGCTCAGGGCTGGGCTCGAGCGTGGCCGCCGGGTACTCCGCCCGCAACCGTTCGAGCAGGGCCTGGTCGGACTCGCCGAACTGGACGAAGCAGAGGCCGCGGTCGGTGGCTGCGATCATCATCCGGCCCAGCGGCGTGTCCGTGGCCGCCCACGAGATGGCGACGCCCTTGCCGCCGGCCCGGTAGGCCCCCGGGGTCATGCCCAGGCGGGTGTCGGTGCGCTCGTAGACCCGGCTCGCGGAGCCGAAACCGGCGTCGTAGATGGCATCGGTCACCGACTCACCCGCCTTCAGGCCCTGCTTCAGGGCCTCCAGGCGGCAGGCCTCGACGAACTGCCGCGGCGTCACCCCCACCACCTCGCGGAAGGTGCGCTGGAAGTGCGAAGGGCTCATCCCGGCCCTTTCGGCCAGGGCTTCGAGGGTCAGCGGCTCACCGCTGCCGGCCTCGGCGCGGATGTGGGCGCAGAGCTCTTCGATGCGCGTGGCCCGGGGGTCCGCGCCCGCCTCCGGGCGGCAGCGCTTGCAAGGCCGCAGGCCGTCGCGGCGGGCGGCTTCGGGGGAGGGGTAGAAGCGCACGTTCTCCCGCTTCGGGCGGCGGGCCGGGCAGGAGGGCCGGCAGAAGATGCCGGTGGTCAGCACGCCCAGGAAGAAGTGGCCGTCCTCGCTGCGGTCGCGAGAGAGCACGGCCTGCCAGCAGAGGTCGGCGTCGAAAGGAGACTGGGTCACGATCTGGAGGTTATACATCGGGTGTCCTTTCCCGTTCAGGAGGGGCGAACGTCGAGAGTGGGTGCCGGCGGGATCGCCGGTGGGCGGTAGAGGGACTCCGGGATCTCGGCCAGGCGCGAGGAGTGGACCATGGGCCCCAGGCCGAAGAACTGGCAGAAGCTCATGATCAGGGGCCGCCACTTGGTGGGGTCGATGCGCTCCTCGGAGCCGTCCATCAGCAGGCTCTCCTCGACGTGGACGCGCAGGATCTTGACCTCGATGCCGACCAGCTTGCCCGCTCGCGCCGGGTCACTCGCGGCCAGGCCGTGGCTGCCCTCGAGCACGGCCTCGAGCTGCACCGGGCACTCGGCGATGCGCGGCGGAGCTACCAGCTCGGAGGCGAGGGGTGTCAGCCCGGCGGCGCCGAACTTGTCCTTCTCGTGCCGGTAGCCCATGGCCACCTTGTGCGGCGGCACCGGGTCCGAGCCGGTGAGGCGCGCCAGGCGGTCGACCGCCGCCACCTGCGCCACCGAGGGCAGGTTGAGCACGCATTCGCGCCGCTCGAGGATGTTGGCCGGGGTCTTCGAGCGAGCGCCGAAGCCCAGCATGCAATTCCAGCCCAGCCACCACGCCGAGGAGATCGGCGCCACGTTGGGCGAGCCGTCTTCGTTCAGGGAGCTGACCAGCACCACCGGGGTGCCGAAGTACAGAATGGCCGGTTCCACCACTCGATGCATGACGTTTCCCTCCTCTGTGCGACCCACGTCTCGGACCGCAACGGCATCGTAGGGTGTGGCCCTCTGCCGAACACTCCGCTTCTTGCTCTGGAATTCGCGCTACTCTCCCGCCACTCGATGACTTCCGCCTCCACGCCCGCCCTCGCCCGGGCCCTCGGCCGGTACACCCTGGCCGCGCTGGTGGTCAACGCCATCCTGGGCAGCGGCATCTTCGGCTTGCCTTCGGTCGTCGCCCGGCTGCTGGGGCCGCTGGCCCCCTGGGCCTGGGTACTGGGCGCCGTGGGCAACGCCGTGGTGCTGCTCTGCTTCGCCGAGGTGGCGTCGCGCTTCTCGGGCGCCGGCGGGGCCTACCTCTACGCCCGTTCCTCCCTGCCGCGGCTGGTGGCCATCCAGGTCGGCTGGCTCGCCTTCCTGACCCGGCTCACCGCCGCCGCCGCAGCCGCCAACCTGTTCACCGTCAACCTCGCCGGTCTCGCGCCCTGGGCGGCGCGGGAGGACGTGCGCATCGCCCTGCTCACGGCGCTCTTGGGCTTCTTGGCCCTGGTCAACGTGCGGGGCGTAGCGGAGGCCGGGCGGCTCAGCAACCTCTTCACCGTCGGCAAGCTGCTGCCGTTGGCCGTCTTCCTCGCGGCCGGAGCCCTTTTCCTCCTGACCCGCGAAGCCCTGCCGGCCGTCCCCGCTCCCCTCCGCACGGCTTCCGGGGCGGACTGGCTGCAGGCCATCCTGCTGGTGGTCTTCGCCTTCGGCGGCTACGACGGCGCCATGATGGCCATGGGCGAGGCGCGGCAGCCACGGCGGGACGCTCCCTTCGCCCTCATCGTGGGGACGGTCCTGCTTGCCCTGATCTACACCGGAGTCCAGGTGGTGGTGGGCGCCACCCTCGCCGACCCGGCCGCCAGCGAGCGCCCGCTGCAGGACGCCGCGCGGGTCTTCCTCGGTGCGCCCGGCGGCGTGCTGTTGGCCCTCGGGGCCATCATCTCGGTGGTCGGGTTGTTGGCGGCGAACTTCCTCAACGCCCCGCGCTTGGGCTTCGCCTTGGCCGAGCACCTCGACCTGCCGCCTCTCTTCGGGCGCATCCACCCTCGCTTCCACACCCCCTACGTCTCGATCCTGACCTTCGGCTTCCTGGTCTGGGGCCTGGCCGTGTGGGGCAACTTCGAGTGGAACGCCACCCTCTCCTCGGTCTCTCGCCTCTTCGTCTACGGCTCCACCTGCGTGGCCCTGGTGATGCTGCGCCGCCGCCAGCCGGGCGGGGCCTGGCTCGAGCTGCCCGGCGGCCCCGTGCTGGCGGCCTTGGGCATCGCCTTTTGCGCCCTGCTGGCGGCCCGCATGGGGCGCTCGGAGCTGGTGATCGTCGGCCTCGCCGCTGTCGTCGCCTTCGCCCACTGGCTGATCGCCCGGCGGCTGGCGGCCGGGTAGCCCCCCTCACCGCCGCACGGGCCGGCGGCGCAGCTCCCGCTGCCACTTGCGGGCGGTCACCAGGGACACCAGCAGGCAGCCGAAGAAGAAGGCCGAGACACCGCCGAGCACGACGACGAGGGTGCCCTCGCCGCGAGTCCAGGCGAGGTAGGCGAGGGCGCCGGTGCCGAGAGAGAAGGCCCCCCACAGCAACTGGTGGCCGAGGGCGTAGAGCAGGCTCGCTCCGGCTGCGAGGCCACGGATCTCCAGCTGTGCCTCGCCCCGGCGGGCCTGGGCCAGCAGGCGCTTCAAGTCGTCCGGGATCGACAGCACCGACAGGGCCATGTCCTTGACGACCCGGCTGGCCAGCGCCATCCAGTCGCGGTCGCGGCCGAGGACGAACTCCTCGAGATAGGGCCGGATGATCGCGATCGGTTGCATCTCGGGGTGGAGGTGGGTGGCGAGGCCCACCAGCAGCACCAGGGTGCGCTGCAGCTGGAGCCACTCCTTGGGCAGGGTGAAGGCTGCGGACAGCTCGGAAAGGGGGATGTCCAGCTTGGCCAGGTCGCCCAGCAGCTCCATCTTCAGCTTCGAGTCGAAGCGCAGGTCCTTCAAGTTCCAGGACTCGAGCTCGATCTGGTCGAGGAAGCGGGTCCAGAGGTGCTCGATCAGTCGCTCGGCGGCGTCGCTGTCGCCCTCCCTGGCCACGAAGCCCATGCGCCGCAGGGTGGCGAGGATCTCCTCGCGGTCCCGCTTGAGCACCGCCTCTAAGAACTTCGGCAGCCCCTCCTTGAGCGCCGGCGACAGCCGCGCCACGGCCCCGAAGTCGAGGAAGGCGATGCCGCCGTCGGCGCGCACCAGCAGGTTTCCCGGGTGCGGATCGGCGTGGTAGAGGCCGTCGACGAAGATCATCTGGCAGTAGGCGCGGACGATCCGCTCGGCCACCGGCTCGGGGTCGAGGCCCCGAGCGCGCAGGGCGTCCACGTCGCTGACCTTGATGCCCTCGACGAACGTGGCGGTGAGCACCCGGCGGGTGGAGCGCTCGGGGATCACCACGGGGAAGCTCACCCCGGAGTCGGCCGCGAAGTTGGCCGCGATGGCGCCGATGTAGGTGGCCTCCTGGGTGAAGTCGAGCTCTTCGAGGATGCCCTTTCGGACCTCGGCGAAGGCGGCGTCGAGGCCGCGCACGCCGAGCACCCACTGGACGATGCCCACCACGTGGCGGATGGTCCGGAGGTCGAGCCGGGCCAGGGCCTCGATCTCCTGGTGCTGCACCTTGACCGCCACGCGCCGGCCGTCCGCCAAGGTGGCGGCGTGGACCTGGGCGAGGGAGGCGCTGGCCAGGGGCCGGGGGTCAAAGGTGGCGAAGAGGTCACCCGGCCCGCCGCCCAGCTCCTGGCGCAGCCGCGCCTCGATCTCCCAGAGGGGCCGGGCCGGGATCTGGTCCTGCAAGCCCTCGAGCTCCCTGCGCAGCTCGGCAGGCAGCACGTTGGTCAAGATCGAGAGCAGCTGACCGACCTTGATGAACAGGCCCTGGACGTCGAGGATCGTCGCCCGCACCCGCCGCGCCGTCGCCACCTGCCAGCGGGAGAGGGCCCGCGCCCGGGCTTCCGGCCGCCGGAAGAGGTTGGCGAGGGACAGCCCGACGTAGCTCGCCAGCACGGCGAAGACCGTGCGGTAGACCTTGAGCAGCCGCCGGCGCCGGCCGCGGGCGAGGGACGAAGCCGGCTCGTTGCCTGGGCTCATGGCGGCGAGGATAGCGCGGGGCGGGCGGTCGCCCCCTACCGCCGCACCCCCACCACCTTCCCCTCGCCGCCCAGCTCCAGGGCCACGCCCCCTTCAGCCGCCGGCACGAAGCGGGCGCTGAGGGAGGAGGAGGTCACCGAGTCCCAGCTGGCGAAGCGGCCTTCGCCCAGAGGATAGAGGCGCAGGGCGGGCTGGAAGCGGCGGAAGCCCACTCCCAGCAGCTTGCCGGCTTCGCCGCCGGCCCAGACGTAGGACAGCAGCGCCTCCCCCTTTTCGTGCACGAAGCGCACGGGAACCCGGTCCCGGCCCTCCTCGGCGGCGGCCGTTCCCAGCACCTCGATGCGCACGAAGGGGCCGAAGCGCTCGGTCTGTTCTTTCATCCGCCCGGCGAAGGAGTCGCGCAGGCGTTCGACCGGCACGGCGCCGCCGTAGGCTGCGTGCAGGGGCTGGAAGTCGCCGGCCAGGCAGGCGGCGATCATCTTCTCGGTGTCCGCCGCCCGCTTCGCCAGCAGGGCCGGGTTGCCGGCCGGGGAGTGCAGCCGGTCGAAGGCCGGCCGGCCCAGGGGCAGCACTTGCAGGGTCTTGCCGTCGCTCGAGACCTCGAAGCGTGCCTCGCCCTCCCCGGAGTAGGTGCCGGCCAGGCTCGCCAGTGTGGCGGCCGGCACCTCGATCACCGCCGGCACCTTGGGGTAGGGCACCGCACCGAGGAAGCGCCGGCCGATCTGGGCCAGCAGGTCGTTGGCGCCGGGGTAGTCGGTGATCGCGTTGGTCTGAAGGAAGACCACCACGCCGCGCTCCGGGACGATCGCGAAGTCCGCGAAGTGGATGCCGTTGCCGCCGTTGTGGGTGAGGATGCGCAGGCCACCCTGGTTGACCACCGACCAGCCGTAGCCGTAGAACGACTCACCGTCACCGTTCGACTCGTCGACGTGGGGCGTCCAGAGCTTGTTGCGCGACGCCTCGGAGAGCACCTTGCCCTCGAGCAGGGCCCGCGCCCAACGCAGCATCTCCTCGGCGGTGCTGCGCAGGCCGCCGTTGGCGCGCAGTACCCAGAAGGGGCCGTCGGTGTCCATCGGCCGCTCGAGCGTGGTGCCCCAGCGCTCGCCGGTACGGTAGCCCTGGGCCAGGCGGGCCGGGTCCCACTTCGGCACCAGATAGCCGGTCTCGACCAGGCCGGCCGGGATCAGCACCAGCTCGCGCAGGGCCTGCTCGTAGCTCTTGCCGGTGAGCTTCTCGGCGATGGCGCCGAGCAGGCTGTAGCCGGCGTTGGAGTAGCTGTAGCGCTCTCCCGGCGGTGCGGAGAGGGGCGCCGCGAAGGCCCGGCGGACGAAGTCGTCGCGCCCGATCGGGTCCCAGTCGCCGGCTCCTTCGAGGTCCTCGATGCCCGAGGTGTGGGTGAGCAGGTGGTGGAGGGTGATGCCCTGCTTGTCCGCCGGGACTCCCTCGAAGTAGCGCCCGATCGGGTCGGTGACGGCGAGCTTGCCCTGCTCTTCCAACTTCAAGATCAGGGCCGCCGTGAACTGTTTGGTGATCGAACCGATGTCCGACAGCGTGGAGGCGGCCCAGCGCAGGCCCTTCTCGCGGTCGGCGAGCCCCAGCCCCTCGCTGACGATCGGCCCCTGGGGCGTTGCCACCACGACCACGCCAGAGAAGCCCACCTTCTCGATACTCCGCAGGTAGGCGCGGGTGTCGCCAGCGAAGGCGGGGTCGAGCGCGGGAGGAGTGGAACTCGTCTGTGCCCACAGGGTCGTGGTGAGGGCGGCGGCGAACATCAGGGCTGCGGCGAGCGGTGCCGGTCGGAAAGGTCTGCAAGCGGCCATCTCGGGGTCTCCTGGTCGGGTTTCGTCCTCACTCACTACGTCGGAGGGCCGGGAGGGTTCCCTCAGCAGGTCAACCTCGGCCTTCAGTCCACTCACGAAAGCACTTGAGAATGCTCGACGACTTGGCGTAGGCTCCGCGCGCTTGGGTCCTCTCCCATAAAGCAATCGCGACCCTGAAGACCAGGGATTCGCTCCAGGAGGCTGATGCCATGACCGCCGGTCGTCCGTGTGAACCTCGGGCAGCGTCTGTGCTGTTCGCCCTCGGTCTGAGTCTCGCCTGGGCGGCCGCCGCTCTGGCTGTCGGCCCACCCAAGATCGAGCAGCTCGTGCCGCCAGCGGAGATCAAAGGCGCACCGGTGTTGACCAAGGACGGCTCGGTCCCCCAGCCCGGGCGGCCCGACCTGGTGCGGCGCCTCGGCCTGGCCACCCGCGGCCAGGGTTACGGCGGCGAGGTCGAGCCCAACGGCACCACGGCCACGGCCTCGCCCATCGTCGGCACCAACACGGTGGTCCGCTCGGTGCTCTTCCCCAACGGCGACATCGACTTCTACAGCTTCAGCGCCACGGCGGGTGACCGCATCTACCTCGCCGCCATGACCTCCTTCTCGGCCGGCAACAGCACGGACGCCCAGCTGACCCTGCTCGCCTCGGACGGCACGACCGTCATCGAGTTCGACGACGACAACGGCACCTTCGCCGGCCTGTCTCCCTCGATCGCCGGCGCCGTCATCCCGACCACCGGCACCTACTTCATCCGGGTCAACGACTTTACGGCCGGCACCACCTCCGAGCGCCCCTACGAGCTGCACTTCCGCATCCAGAGCGGCGCGCCGACGCCGGAGGTCGAGAGCAACGACACTCCGGCCACGGCCAATCCCCTGCCGGCGAGCGGCTGGGTGAGCGGCACCCGCAACCCGGCTGCGGCGACCGAGCAAGACTGGTACAGCTTCGCGCTCAGCGCCGGCGACACGGTGTTCCTCTCGCTCGACGTCGATCCCGAGGATGACCTGGTGGTGTGGAACGGCCGGCTGGGCATCGCCCTCTTCGGCGACGCCAGCAACCAGATCCTGGTGGTCGACGACGCCGGCACCGGCGACATCACCCCCAACCCGAACCGCCCGTCTGAGGCGTTGTTCATGACCGTCAAGAACGCCGGCACCTACTTCGCTTTCGTCGACTCGGCGAGCGCGGCGACCGGAGGCCCGACGGCCACGTACCACCTCTCCGTCAGCATCCACCCGGCGACCAACGAGGGCGTCAACTGCACCACCTACACCTCGACCAACGTGCCGCAGACGATCGGTCCGGGAACCGGATTGGTCAGCTCGACGATCACCGTGCCGGGCAACCCGCGGATCGCCGACCTCGACGTGGAGATCGTGCTCAATCACGCCCTGATGCAGGACCTCGACGTCCACCTGCGCTCGCCGGCCGGCAACGACAACGGCCTGTTCGCCGACATCGGTGCTGCGGCGACCGGCGGCCAGACCATGATGGACGCGGTCTTCGACGACGAGGCGGGCATTCCACCGGCCTTTACCGTTCTCAGGGGCTTGCAGCTCAAACCGGAGAACAACTCCACCGCCGGAACCGCCAGCACCTCGGGTGCCTACCGCCTCTCCTGGTTCGACGGCGAGAACGCCGGCGGCACCTGGACTCTCGACATCCGCGACGACACCGCGGGTGCCAACGGCGGCACGCTCACGGCCTGGAGCCTGCGCATCTGTGAACCGCCTCCGCCGCCGGCCTGCCCGCCGGGCTTCGCCCCGCAGACGGTGTTCAGCACCGACTTCGAGAGCGGCGCCGCGGGCTTCACCCACTCGGGTGCCCAGGACGAGTGGGAGCTGGGCCTGCCGGCCACGGTGGCGACGACGACCGCCAACCCGATCGCAGCCTTCAACACCTGCAACAGCGGGGTCAGCTGCTGGAAGACCGACCTCGACAACACCTACAACGCCAGCTGCAACCAGGACCTGCTTTCGCCGGCCATCAACCTGGCGGGCCTCTCGGCCCCGGTGGTGGTGACCTGGGCCCAGCGCCACCAGGTCGAGACCGCCACCTTCGACCACATGTTCGTCGACTACCAGCAGGTGGGCGGCGCCACGCCCGTACGGCTCTACGAGTGGCTGGAGCCGACGCCGATCAGCGCCTCCGCCGGCACCGGCAACCCGCAGACGAACATCGGCGGCAGCGCCGGCTGGGGGGTCTTCTCGCGCCGGGCCGATAGCCTGGCCGGCCTCAACACCGAGCTGCGCTTCCACCTCGACTCCGACACCTCGGTGCAGTTCGCCGGCCTGGCCATCGACGACGTGGCGGTCACCGCCTGCCGTCCGCTCATGGCCGACCTCGCGATCACCAAGACCGACGGCGTCACCACGGCGGTTCCGGGCGGCTCGGTCACCTACACCATCACCGCCAGCAACGCCGGGCCGGACGCGGTGACCGGCGCCACCGTGGCGGACACTTTCCCGGCCATCCTCACCTGCAGCTGGACCTGCGTGGGCGCGGGTGGCGGCACCTGCACGGCGGCCGGGGCCGGCAACATCAGCGACACGGTCAACCTGCCGGCCGGCGGCTCGGTGACTTACACAGCCACCTGCACCATCTCCGCGGCGGCCACGGGTTCCTTGAGCAACACGGCAACGGTCAGCTCTTCGGTCACGGATCCCAACCCGGCCAACAACTCGGCCACGGACACCGATACCCTGACCCCGCAAGCCGACCTCGCCATCACCAAGACCGACGGCGTGACCGCGGTCACCCCCGGCCAGGCGATCACCTACACCATCGTGGCCAGCAATGCCGGTCCCAGCAACGCCCCTGGCTCGACGGTGGCGGATACCTTCCCGGCGGCCCTGACCGGTGTGACCTGGACCTGCACCGGCGCGGGCGGTGGCACCTGCACGGCGGCCGGTGCGGGCAACATCAGCGACACCGCCAATCTGCCCGCCGGCGGCTCCGTGACCTACACCGTCAACGCCACGGTTAGCGGTAGCGCCACCGGCACCCTGGTCAACACCGCCACGGTGGCGGCCGGCACCGGCGTGACCGATCCCAATCCCGGCAACAACAGCGCCACCGACACCGACACCATCAACCTGGTCGCCGACCTCGCGATCACCAAGACCGACGGTCTGACCAACGCCACGCCCGGCCAGGCGACCACCTACACCATCGTGGCCAGCAACGCCGGACCGAGCGCGGCGTCGAGCGCCTTCGTCAGCGATACCTTCCCGGCCGCCCTGACCGGCGTGACCTGGACCTGCGTCGGCGCCGGCGGCGGCACCTGCACGGCAGCGGGTGCCGGCAACATCAGCGATACCGTCAACCTGCCGTCGGGCGGCTCGGTGACCTACACCGTCAACGCCACGATCAGTGGTGTCTTCTTCGGCACCCTCACCAACACCGCCACGGTGGCGGTAGCGCCGCCGCCGGGCACCGGTGGTGGCATCGGCGACCCCAACCCGGGCAACAACAGCGCCACCGACACCACCGAGGTGGGCTCACCCGCGAACGTGAGCGCCACCAAGACCGTTTCCGGCGACTTCCAACCGGGCGGGGCGATCATCTACACCGTGGTGCTGATTAACAACGGCACGGGAGCGCAGCTCGACAACCCGGGTGACGAGTTCACCGACGTGCTGCCGCCGCAGGTGACCCTGGTCTCCGCGTCGGCCACCAGCGGCACCGCCGTGGCGACCATCGGCACCAACACCGTGACCTGGAACGGCTCCATCCCGGGGGGCGGCGGCACGGTGACCATCACCATCGACGCCACCATCGAACTGGACGCCACCGGCGACATCCTCAACCAGGGCACGATCTCCTACGACGCCGACGGCAACGGCACCAACGAGGCGAGCGGGTCGACCGATGACCCGACCGTGGGTGGTGCGGCCGACCCGACGGCCTTCACCGTCGGCGGCGTCCAGGATCTGCTGGCCATCCCGACGCTCGACCCGGTCGGTCTGGCCACGATGGCCCTACTGCTCGCGGCCGCAGCGGCCTTCGTCATGGCACGTCGTCGCCGAGCTTAGACAGTCCTCCCCATCGAGGGTGACACCTGAGTCACCCTCCCGGCATCTCAGAGGGCGGCTCTCCGGAGCCGCCCTTTTTCGTTTCCTCCCGGCGCTGCCGTCGCCCTCCGGGGCACGGAGCCACCGGAACCGTTGACCCAGACCCCTTGCCCGGGAGCCCCTCATGTTGAAAAGCCTCCTCGTCTCCGGCCTCCTCGCCTCGAACTTGCTCGCCGCTCCCACCACTCTTGAGGCTGCAGGCTCGCCCGTGGCCTATGGCCTGGCCGCCGAGGCCGGTTGCTCGGGCTGCATCGTCTCGGGGCTCGAACGACGAGTCCTGAGCGGAGACGTGAGCGAGCATTCCTTCCTGCTGCGCGTCGGCCCCGGTGAGCACGACCTCGTCCGCCTCCACCGGGTGGTGCGGGAGCAGGCGCCCTTCGTGCCGGTGCCCACCTCCCGGGCCGTGTTCATGGCCCACGGCGACATCTGGGCCTTCGACGCGGCCTTCCTGTCCGGCCCCGGCGGCGGGCTGCCGGTGTTTCTGGCCGCGCGGGGGATCGATGTGTGGGGAATCGACTTCCGCTGGACCCAGGTGCCGGCCGACACCGCCGACCTTTCGTTCCTGGCGCAATGGGGGATCGAGACCGATGCGCGGGACCTTCGGCTGGCGATGGCCGTGGCGCGCCTGGCCCGGGCGCTCACCGGCGGTGGCGCAGGCGGCCTGCCCCTGCTGGGCTGGAGCCGAGGCGGCCAGATCGGCTACGCCGCCCTCGACGCCGAGGCCCAGGTGCCGCCGCGGCGGCGCCAGATCGAGGCCTTCATTCCGGTCGACATCTACCTGAAGAGCGATGTCCCCGAACTGCAGCAGGCGGCCTGCGCGCGCTACGCCGATACCTCGTCCCGCATCGCCAACGGCGAGCTCGCCGACACGGGTGGCCAGGTGTTGGCGGCCCTCGGTGTGCTGGCGACTTCGGCACCTCAAGACCCTTCGCCCATCCTGCCGGGATTCACCAACCTCCAGGCCGGCCTGCTGGTGGGGGAGGCCACCTTCGCCTTGTTTCCGCTGGGGCTCGAGTTCGTGCCGTTCTATCACTTCACCGGCGGCACATTCGACGCCGACGGCCTGCCGAGCGGGCTGAGCTATTCCGACCTCGGCCGCTTCCTCGACTTTCTTGCGACCGGCGCTCCCTGGCAGCCCCTACGCGAGCTGGCGGATGGCGATGCGGTGATCTGCGACGACCCCGCCGTGGCCGACGTGCCCTGGGACGATCACCTCTCGGAGGTCACCGTGCCGGTGCTCTACCTCGGCGCCGGGGGCGGTTTCGGCGAGTACGGCATCTACACCACCACGCTCCTGGGCAGCCAGGACGTGTCCCACTTGGTGGTGACGTTGACGCCCCCAGAAGCCCGACTCTTCGACCTCGGCCATGCCGACATCTTCCAGGCCGAGGCCGCCCCGACCCTGTTCTGGCAGCCCATCCTCGAGTGGCTGCTGGCGCACTGAGATTGCGGCTCGGGCTATCATCGCGGACGTGTCTGCGGCTCGGCGCCATCTGATCCAGATCCTCCTCGCGGCTTTCCTCGAGCGCGGGGTGGATCCCTTCCGGGCCTCGCGGCGCTCGCTGCCGGCGCCGGCCCGGCGTGAGCGCAGCCTCTCGGAGGCCGAGCTGCTGCGCCTGCAGATCTTCCCCGTCCCGCGGGCCGCCTCCCGCTAGAGCCATGGGCCGCACGCCCACCCTCTTCGACGAGCCCGGAGCCGAGCGTGAGCCGGGCTCCGGCCTCGAGCCCGGTGCACCGAGGGACCGGCCGGCGGCCGGAACGCCCCTCGCCGAGCGGCTGCGACCGCGCACCCTCGAGGAAGTGCTGGGCCAGGAAGCCCTCCTCGGCGACCAGGGCTTCCTGCGCCGGGCGATCGCCGGCGACCGGGTGCCCTCGCTGATCTTCTGGGGCCCTCCCGGCTCGGGCAAGACCACCCTGGCCCGGCTGCTGGCGGCGAGCACTTCGCTGCGCTTCCTACCCTTCTCGGCGGTGACCTCGGGGATCAAGGAAGTCAAGGAGGTGATGGCCGACGCCCTGCGCCTGCGCCGCGCCACCGGCCGCCGCACCCTGCTCTTCGTCGATGAGATCCACCGCTTCAACCGCGCCCAGCAGGACGCCTTCCTGCCCTACGTCGAGAGCGGGGATATCGTGCTGGTCGGCGCCACCACCGAGAACCCCTCCTTCGAGCTCAACGCCGCCCTGCTCTCGCGCTGCCGGGTGGTGCCGATCGCGCCGCTGTCGACCGAGGCCCTGGCCGCGCTCGCCCGGCGGGCCCTGGCCGATACCGAGCGGGGCCTGGGGAGCCTGGGTCTCGAGGCCGACGACGAGGCCCTGGCCACCCTGGCCCAGCTCGCTTCCGGGGACGCCCGCAAGCTGCTCAACCTGGTCGAGGCGGCGGCGACCGAAGGGGCGTCGACCGGCGCCGGCCGTCTCGACGCGGAGCTGGTCCAGCGCGTGGCCCAGCGCAAGGTGCTGCTCTACGACGCCTCGGGGGAGGAGCACTTCAACCTCATCTCGGCCCTGCACAAGTCGGTGCGGGAGAGCCATGCCGACGCCGCCCTCTACTGGCTGGCCCGTATGCTCACCGCCGGGGAGGACCCGGACTACCTGGCCCGCCGGCTGGTACGGATGGCAGTGGAGGACGTCGGCCTCGCCGACCCTCAGGCCCTATCCGTCACCCTCACCGCCTGGCAGGCGTTCGAGCGGATGGGCTCGCCGGAGGGGGACCTGGCCCTGGCCCAGGCGACGGTCTATCTCGCCCTGGCGCCCAAGAGCGTGGCCGTCTACCGGGCCTTCGGCGAGGCCCGGCGCACGGTCCTCGAGCAGCCGGCCGAGCCGGTGCCCCTGGCCCTGCGCAACGCCCCCACCCGCCTGATGACGGACCTCGGCTACGGCCGGGGCTACGTCTACGCGCCGGATACCGAAGAGGGGGTGGGTGGCCTCGAATGCTTGCCCGAGGCCGTGGCCGGCAGCCGTTTCTACCAGCCCAAGGGGGAGGGTTTCGAGGCCGAGCTGGCGCAGCGGTTAGAGCGGTTCGAGGCGATCCGGGAGAGGGCGAGGAAGAAGTAGGGGCAGGCCCCCGTGCCTGCCCTCCCTCCCGGGCGGCCACGGGGGGCCGCCCCTACGGATTTGCCTACCGCTCCGCCAACCGTGCCGCCGCCGACCCCTGCAACGCCTCGATCACCGCCTGCTTGGTGAGCAGCTCCGAGAACACGTGCGGCTCCCCACCGGGGCGGTAGAGGACGTAGAAGGGGATCCCCGCCTTGCCGAAGTCGGCCAGGAAGCGGCCGATCTCCTCGTTGCGGTTGGTCCAGTCGGCCTTCATCGGCACCACGCCGTGTGCGCTGAAGGCGGTAGCTACCTCCTCTGTGTTCAACACCAGCTTCTCGTTGAACTTGCAGGTGAAGCACCAATCCGCCGTCACGTCCACGAAGACCAGCCGGCCTTCCTCGGCCAGGCTCTCGGCCTGAGCGCGGTCGAAAGCCGTCCAGGCGATGCGACCGTCGCTGGCGCCGAGGTCCAGAGCCTGAGTGCCCGGCCCGTCGGCGGAGGTGGCGAGGTAGACGGTGAGGGCCACGGCGGCCAAGGCACCGGCTAAAGCCAGCCGGCCGCCGGCCGAGCCCTGCGCCGTCTGGCGGCGGAACCACACGAAGAGGGCGATGCCGAGCAGAGCGAGGCCGATCAAGGACAAGCGCACCGACGTCACCTGGGCCGAGAGCACGAAGGCGAGCCAGATCCCCGAGGCGGCGAGCAAGAAGCCCATGAGGCCCCGAACCAGGTCCATCCAGCGCCCGGGCCGCGGCAGCTTCTGGGCCAAGGCCGGCCGCGCGGCGAGCAACAGGTAGGGCAGGGCGAAGCCGAGGGCGATGGCGGTGAACACGGCGAAGACCGTTACGGCTGGTTCACCGAGGGCGAAGCCCAGGGCCGTGCCCAGGAAGGGGGCCGAGCAGGGCGTGGCCATCAGGGTGGCGAAGAGGCCGGTGCTGAAGTGCCCGGCGAGGCCCTCCCTCCCGCCGAGGCTGCTCGCCCGGGCGAGGAAGGACGGCAGCGGGATCTCGAACAGGCCCCAGAGGTTCAAGCAGAAGAGGGTGACCACCACCAGCAGCACGGTGACGAAGGTCGGGTTCTGGAACTGCACTCCCCAGCCCACGGCCGCCCCCGCCGCCTTGGCGGCCACCGCAGCTCCGGCCAGGGCCCAGAAGGAGAAGAGGATGCCGGCACTGGTGGCCAGGGCGCCTGCGGCCACCGCCTGCCGGCCATGGCTGGCGCTGTGGACCAGGCCGAAGACCTTGAGCGAGAGCACCGGCAGCACGCAGGGCATGGCGTTCAAGATCAGACCGCCCAGGAAGCCCAGCAGCAGGATCCCGGCGAGGCCCCGGCCGCGACCGCCGGCCCCGGGAAGTCCGCCCCCCGGTGAGCCCGTGGTCGGGCTTCCCGCCGTGAACAGTTCCTGGTTCTGGCTCTTGCCGCCCGGGCCGAGGGAAAGCTCGACGGCGAGCTCTTTGGTGACCGGCGCCAGGCACTGGGAGTGGTCGCAGGCCTGGTAGCGCACCTTGGCAGCCACCGTCGCCTTCGAACCGGCGGCGGCCCCGGGGGGCACGGCCAGCTCGGCCACCACCACCACCTTGCCCTCGTAGACCGAGAGGGGCTGGTCGGCGAAGGCGAAAGTCCGCATCACCCCCGCGGGGTAGGTCAACCTGGCCGGCGACCAGCCGGCGGGAGCCTGGATCTCCGCCGTGGTCGGGATCAGGAAGTCGAAGGTCGGCTGGTTGCTGTTGGTGTGCCAGTCGTGCTCGATGTCGAGCACCACGGCGATGCGGGCCGTGCTGCCCGGCGGATAGGCCGAGCGGTCCGCGGCGAGGGAGATCTTCGCCTTCTCGATCTTGGGCGGCGCTGCCGAGGCCATGGCGGCGACGAGCAGCAGCGAGGTGCAGGCGACGCGCAGGGGGCCGGCGAGGGTCATCGTTCCACCTGCCCGCCTCAGACGCAGGCCGCGGGATTGTGCTTGATCTCGGCGAGGTTGCGCTTGACCACCGGCCGGAGGTTGCTGTCCGGGTGGTGGGCGAGGAAGCCTTCGAAGGCCAGGCGGGCCTCCTCGCAGCGCCCGCGGTCCAGGGCGATCAACCCGGAAAGCAGCTCGTAGCGAGCCACCAGGTCCGAGACGCCGCGGGAGGTGGCCTCCGCCATGCCTTCGGTCACCGCCTGGGCGGCCTTCTCGAACTGGCCGGAGAGCCGCAGGGCCTCCGCCCGCCGGTAGCGGGTCCAGCCTTGCTGGGTGGGCGTCAGAGTGGCCGCCGTGAGCATGCGCTCGAAGGCGGTGGCGGCCCGCCAGCCGTCCTGGCGGCCGAAAAGCTCTTCGGCCACCGGCTCGATGGTCCCCGCGTCGCTGCTCTTCAGGGCCCGCTCGAAGCGCGCCATCAGATCCTTCCAGCCGAGCAGGGCCGCCTCGATCTTGGCCTGGTATTGGGGCATGGGGGCAAAGCCGGTGACCGTGCCGGCGAGGGCGAGGCGATGGTCGAGGAGCAGCAGGGTGGGCAATGACGTGGCGCCGTAGCGGGCCTGGAGACGGGTGCCTTCGCCGCCGTCCTCGACGTCCACCCGCAGGAGCACGAACTGTTCGGCGTAGCGCTTGAACTCCGGGGCGGTGAAGACCTGGCGCTCGAGGGTCTTGCACCAGCCGCACCACTCGGCGAAGAGGTCGACCAGGATCAGCTTGCCGCTCTTCTCGGCCTCGGTGCGGGCGACTTCGAGACTGGTGCCCCAACCGCCTGGGCCAGCCTCTTCGGCACGGACCATGGTGGGGGAGGAGAGGAGGAGGACCAAGAGGGGGAGGAAGGCTCGAGCTGATGAGGAGGGGCGTCTTTCCATGGGCGTCTCTCGGGCGAAGGTCTCGCGGCTCCCAGGGGGCGTTTCCGGTGGACTGTACGGTCAGGATAGCACGCGCACCCGGACGGCCCGGGCGCCGTTTCTGCGCTGGCGAACTGGCTCTAGCAAGACGTGCGCCGGCTCGTTTCAGGGGGGGGTGGTGTCCCGGATCGTGCTCCTCTCGCGTATCCTCAAGGATCCGCTCAAGGAGACCGCCATGACTTCACGCCACCACCGCAACCGCGCCGCCCTCGCCTTCGTCACCCTCCTCACTCTCTTGCTCACCGTCGCTCCTGCCTTCGCCGCCGGCAAGCCCCTCGGGGCCGAAAGTCCGGAGAAGGTCGTCGAGCGCATGCGCGATGCCGCCGAGAAGGAGGACCTGCGCGAGCTCGCCGCTTGCCTCGCCCCCGAACCGCGCAGGGAGCTGGCCATGGGCATGTGGCTGGCCTCGACGATGATGATCGGCATGGCCGACGCCATGGGCGGCATGGCCATCGGCATGGGCGAGGAGATGGCCGAGGCCATGGGTGCCGAGGAGAAGGCGGCCCAGGAGCAAGCCGCTCAGGCCAAGAAGGAGCTGGACGCCAAGCTCGCCGGCCTCAAGCTCCGCTACGACGCCCTGGCCAAGAAGCACGGCCTGCCGGCCCTCTCCGACGAGGAGCCCCAGGGCGACCCCGAGGCCCTGTTCGCCAAGGTCGACGCCGTCGAGGTCACCGGGGACTACTTCGACCTGCTCAAGGGCATCGCAGATGCCACCGGAGAAACCGACACCGCCCCCAAGGTCTCGGCCGACCAGCTGACGGACCTGGTGATCGACGGCGATCGGGCGAGCGGCCGCCTCGGCGCCGAGCCGATCAAATTCGTCAAGCTCGAGGGCCGCTGGTACGTGGCCGAGATGCCCAAGCGCAAGGACAACGGCCCCGGGGAGTGAGTCGAGCGCTGCCGGCGGTGGGCCCTCTCGGGCTAGAATCCGTCCGCCGGCCCGGTTCGGGGCCGAACCCCATCGGACTCGCTGCTTCGGAGGAGACCATGCGCTCTGGTATTGCCCTCTCGCGTCTGGCTTTGTTGGGCGTGTTGATTACACCCCTCGCGATCACCTCGAGCGGTGGCCCGCAGCCGCCGGTCGAGCCCGGCGACCTGCTCGGTTCGACCGGCAACGTCGGTGGCTCCCTGATCGACCTCGACCCGGCCACCGGCGCCGGGTCCTTCCGCTCCAACCTCGGCGCCTTCGGCCCGGTCACCGAGATCGAGTTCCGCGACGATGGCACGCTCTTCGCCTCGACCGGCCAGGGAGAAAGCTCCCTAATCACCATCGACCCGGAGACCGGCGTCGAGACCCTCGTGGGGGTCCACGACTTCGGCTCCTTGAACGGCCTCGAGTTCGTCGGCGACACCCTCTACGGCAGCTTCTTCGAAGCCGGTGCCCCCGGTGACGACGGCGAGGGCTCGGGCGGCGTCTTCCTGGTCACCGTGGACACCGCCACGGCGGCTCTCACTCCCATCGGCCCATCCCTGCCCTACGACCCCGTGCGCGGCCTGGCCTACGACCCACAGACCGGCACCATGTACGGCGTGGGCACCCCGATGCAGATCCCCGAAGGTGGCGGTGACTCTCTCTTCACCATCGACCTCGGGACCGGCGCCACCACCGAGATCGGTGCCACCGGGTTCTCGGTGGGCGGTCTCGAGCTGGGGCCGGACGGCGTGCTCTACGGCGGCGAGTCCTCGCCTCCCCGTGGCGAAGGGGTCCCCTCGGCTCGGCTGCTCCAGATCAACACCGCCACCGGCGCCGGCACGGCGATCGGTGGTACCGGCTTCCCGGCCATCTCCGGCCTCACCTTCGGCGTCGGCCAGCAGCCCTCGGCGCTCGAGGTGCCGGCCCTGGACGCCGCCGGTCTGGTGATCCTCGCCGCGCTGCTCGGCGTGGCGGGCTTCCTGGCCCTGGCTCGGCGGCGATAGCCGAGACGAAGGGGGGACCTTGAGTGCACTGACGGCCTTCCTGTCCGACCATCTGGGCAAGGTGCTGCTGCTCGCCTTCGTCCTCTTCGGCGTGGTTTCCTGGCGGTGGGGCGTTCGGTTCCGCCGAGCTCTTCGCCAGACGCCGCGGCGGCGAGGCGCCCTCGCCGGCATCGCGCTTTGCCTGGTGGTTGCGCTGGCGGGCTTCGTCCTGGTGGGCAGGGGCCTCATGAAGCTCGGTCCAGGGCTCTGGCAGCAAGGGCGGATGATCGGCGAGCCCGCCCCTGCCCTCGCCTTCACCCGGCTCCCGGACGGTGGCACGGCCACCCTCGAAGGGCAGCGGGGCAAGGTCGTGCTCCTCAACTTCTGGGCCACCTGGTGCCCGCCGTGCCGGGAGGAGATGCCCGACCTCGACCGCCTGCAGCAGGCCTATGGCGGGCAGGGGCTGGTCGTCCTCCAGATCTCCGACGAGGACGGGGAGACGATCCGCCGCTACCTCGAACAGCATCCCATGAGCACCCTCCACGGCCGGGTGGACGAGCTGCCCTGGCCCGCCCCCGGCCGCCCCACCAGCTTCGTGGTGGACCGCGACGGCAAGGTGCGCCGAAGCTTCGTCGGTGGTCGCACCTACCTGCAGTTCGAGCGCGAGATCAAGCCCTATCTCTGAGCCGGCCCGGTGCCCGCTTTGAGCGCCAGCAGGCTGCCCAGCCCGAAGAGGGTGAGACAGGCGCCGGCGATGAGGGCGGCGGCGACCAGCAGGCCCAGGCGGGCGTTGGCCGGTACCTGGGAGAGGGCGAGCACGCCGAAGCCGGCGGCGATGGCGGCGGTGTCGGCGAGGATCGGCGGCCCGGTCTCCCTCAGGGCCAGGGCCACCGGCTCCGCGGCGCCGTCCGCGCGGGCGCGTCGCCAGCGCTCGAGGAAGTGGATGGCGTAGTCCACGGCGATGCCCAGGGTGATGGCGCAGAACATCGAGGTCGCGACACCCAACGGGATGCCCAGCCAGCCCATGGCCCCGAACACCCACACCACCGCCACGGCCGCCGGCAGCACCGCGAGCGTGCCGGTGGCGAGGGAGCGGTAGAGCAGGGCGATCACCAACAGGCAGGAGAGAGGGGCGAGCAGGACCGAGGAGACTTGGGTCTCGACGATCGCCGGGATCATCGCCTGGGACACCGCAACGTCCCCGGCGAACTCGAGCCGCCCGCCGAGCGGCGCCAGGTGAGCGCCGGCCCACTCGCGGATCGCCGCCATCAGCTTGGCCGTGTCGCGGAAGTTGGCGGCCTTCAAGAACACCGTCACCACCGCCCGCGACAGCCCGTCGTCCACCACCTCGCGGCGCTTGTCGAGGCCTCGGCCCTGCTCGTAGCGCTGGTAGACCCGCTCCAGGCGCGCGGGGTCCTCGGGGATCTTGCGCAGCTCCTCCCGGCGGGCCAGCCACAGGAAGGCCACCGTGGTCAGCTGGTCGTGGGGGCCGAGGACGCCGCCCACGCCGGGCTGGGCCTCGACGAAGGTCTCGAGGGCGCCGATGGCCTCCACCTTCTTCGGGTCGAGCAGGGGGCCACGCCGCTCGAGCACCTCCGGGTCCCCGGCTCCCCTCTCGAAGGTCAGGGCCAGGCGCAGCAGGTGGGTGCCGTGAAACAGCGCGTTGGCCCGGTCGGTCTCGCTCCGGAAGCGGCTCTCCGGGGCGAAGGCGTCGATCCAGCTGTCCTGCACCGCGAGCAAGGGGATCCCCGCGGCGAACACCACGGTGGCAGCGGCCACGGCGACCAGGGTGCGCCGGGGCCGGGCCACCGAGGCGACCAGGCGCCGGCCGCGGGCACGGGGGCCCAGGAAGCGCTCCGGCCGGGGGTGCGCCAGGCGCCCCGGGGCGATCAGGGCAAGGCTGGCCGGCACCACGGTCAGTGTCCAGAGCATCGAAAAGAGGATCCCGACGCCGGCGAAGACGCCGAAGCCCCTGACCGCGGTGATCGAGCCGCCAAGGAAAGAGAAGAAGCCCACGGCGGTGGTCAGCGAGGTCAGGGCCACCGGCCGAGCCAGCTCGTCGAGGGTGGCCAGCACGCCGGCCGGCGGTGGCGCTGAGCCGGCGGGCCCGGCGAGCACCTTCTGGTAGCGCCAGAAGAGGTGGATCTCGTCGGCCAGGCAGATGGTGGTGAGGATCACCGGCAGGATGGCGGTGGTCAGGTAGACCGGGCTGCCGGTCCAGCCCATCAGGCCGAAGGTGAAGAGCTGCACGGCGCCGATCTCGCACACCGCGAGAGCGAGGAAGAGCCAGCGCCGGCAGCCCAGCCACATCACGGCGGCGATGACCAGGAAGGCTAGGGGCAAGAGCAGGGCCAGGTCCTCGAGCACGTGGTCGCCGAGCATGGCCTCGGCCACCGGCGCGCCGACCACTGAGACGCGGTTCTCCGCCGTGGCCAGGGGGGCGACCGCGGCCACCACCTGGCGGTAGAGGCGGGGGCGATCGAAGCCGGGGTCGTCGGGCACTCCGACCAGGATCGCCGTGGCCCTCTCGTCGAGGGAGATCAGGGTGCCGGCGAGGATGCGCGTGTCGGCCACGTCCAGGCGGAACAGGCGCATGGCCGCCGCGGTGTCGGGGGGCGGCTCGAGGAAGGTCTGGAAGTCGAAGGTGCCGGGCCACACCCGGGCCCTCTTCTCGGTGGCGAGGGAGACCACCCGCGCCGGATCGATGCCCGGCAAGGCCTTCAGCAGCTCAGTGCCCTCGATCACCTTGGCGAGCGTGACCCGGTTGTAGATCTTCTCCGGATGGCGGGTCTCGAAGATCACCGCGATGGGATCGGAAAGCCCGAAGGTCGCCCGCACCTCCGCGTCGAGGGCGACGGCGGGATCGTCCGGGGGCACCAGGGCATGGCCGTCGGTGCGCAGCTCGAGGCGCACGAGGCCCGGCGCCGCCCCCAGGGCGAGGCAAGCCATCAGGGCGATCGCCCACCAAGGATGGCGGATCGCCGCGGCCGAGAGCAGGAAGGGCCACTTTCCCGGTGAAGCCACGCTACCTCCCGGGCCTTGGCCCGGCTGATCGAAGATGGCCGATAGGGTAGCTGCCATTTCGAGAATCGGTCAACCGCCGTTGGGTCCCCAGAGACATCGGAAGAAGATAACTCTTGACACGAGAGCATCTAGAACATAAGCTCATAGCCACTAAAAACTGCTCGAAATCATCATGGTCGCCGCTGCTGCAGCTCGTGGGCGCGGTTTCGATCGCCGGCCGTACCCATTCTGCCTGTTCGCCTCCGGCGCGCGCGGGCCGCCGTCGGCTCGCCTGCCCGCACTCTCCCTTCCCTCGAACGACCCAACTAACCGAGGAGGTAGCCTTCATGACCCGTTCGAGACTCATCCTGCTCACCCTCGCCCTCTCGCTGCTGGCCGCCCCCACCTTTGCGGCCGACTCCGTGATCGTCGCCGGTATTGACCTGTTCCGCACCCTGGGCAACGGCAACACTCACACCAGCTTCGCTGACGAGCCCCTGCCGGCCGGCTTCTTCTGCAGCGGCTCCGAGCCCTTCACGGGCGACATCGCTTTCCGTGGTGTCCCGGTCACCACCCTCGAGAAGGGCGCCCTGGGTCGCACCGACACCATTGTCCAGCGCCTCGACGACGCCGTCTTCGATGAGGCGGGCGTGGCTCACACCCGGGTTCAAGTTCGTGCCATGGAGTTTGTCGGCCTGAAGCCGATCCGGACGAAGTGTGGGCTCTACGGCGTTCGCCTGACCCTCGAGGGCGAGCAGCCGATCACCAACATGAAGATCATCCGGGAGCACGAGTGGGGCGGCCGCTTCGAGGCGCCGATCCACGTCAACGTCAAGCTCACCTTCCACCCCTTGCATGCCCAGGCCGGGGAGGCCGTGGAGGTGGTTCGACCCGTGCGTTTTGCGGCCAACAAGGCAGCCCGCTGGACCGATCGCCCCGGGACGGCCGGACGGGTCCACACCGAGGCTGTGGTCCTGGACCTCGATCGCGACGGCATCTTCGAGCTCGAGCTGCCGGGCACTTCGAACTTCGCTGCCGGTTGGCGGGTCCCCAAGGCCGCGCTCAACGAGGCACTGGCCAAGGGGTTGGCGCCCGCCACGTCCGCGCTGGCGGCCCTGCAGATCCAGCACTGCAACGACCCGGACAACTGCACCAAGGAGCACGACACCTACTCGGCGCAATGAGCGAGTAGCTCTCCGCGAGCCGGCCGCCGGGCGCGGCGGCCGGACTCCCTTGCGGGGAAGGGCCCCTCAGACGGGGTCGCCGGGCGGAGCGGGGTCCGTTGGCGGCGGCTCGTCTTCCATGAGGTCCAGCGGAGCGCCGCCTCCCTCCAGCTCGAGGCTCAGCTCCTCGAAGACCCACGGGCCTCCCCCCTCGCGCTCGGCCACGGCGTGGACGCTGGCCTCACCCTTCGGCCCGGACATCGGGAAGCGGATGTCGGCGCGGCCGTGGTCGTTGCTGACGTTGATCGAGCCGGTGATCAGCCAGCCGGTCTCCATCGGCTCGCCCAGGGCCTCGACCGCCGCCGGCGAGGAGCGGACCTGCTCGGCTGCGAGTTTCTTGACGTCGGTGTTGGAGAACATGTAGAGGACGCTGCCGCCCAGCAGGGCCACCACCAACAGGGGGATGCCGATGCAGCCCAGGCCGCAGCCGCAGCCTCCCCACAGCCAGGGGTTCTGCCAGAAGCTCTTCTTCTGTTCCATGATCGGGAAGCCTACGCCAGCTGTGAGGGCTCCGTGTCAGTGTTGTTAGAATCCTCGCT
Organism: Thermoanaerobaculia bacterium; assembly: GCA_036274895.1. Lineage (GTDB taxonomy): Bacteria > Acidobacteriota > Thermoanaerobaculia > Multivoradales > SZUA-115 > CALMKX01. The sequence goes on from DASUEU010000040.1 coordinate 31,694, forward strand.
CGATGAAACCCCCCGAGATCGTCCGCCTCACCCCTGGCAAGCGGGTGCTCTTCCTCACCAAAGACCCTGATCTCATCCGCCGCCAGCTCCGCGGCGAGCTCGACCTCTCCATGGCGGACTTGAGCGTCGAGGATCTCCTCGACGACATCAACACCGACGCCATGACCCCCGCGTGGGTCTGCTTCAACCACCGGCCGGAGGACCTGGCCCGCGAGGCCTACGCCGGGCTGATCGTCGACGGCGTGCGCCTCTTCGAGCGCGACGCGCTGATCTCGGGCGGCTTCCAGGTGATCGTCTCCGGTTACCGCAAAGGGGTGGGCAGCTCGCGGGAGACCGCCACCCAGGCCGAGCGCTGGGCGGGCATCGAGATCGCCATCGCCGCCTCCTTCGCCCCCATCCACGAGCGCAACAACATCAACCAGGGCGTGCTGATGGGGAACTACGGCGTCCTCCTGCGCCTCCAGCGTGGCGAGGGCGTGCCCTTGGAGGAGTTCTACCGGGCCTACGACCCGATCACCCAGCTGGTGGTTCGTGAGGGCGGGCTCTTTCCCTTCTCGAAGGCCCTGGCGCGGGGGGAGATCACCCTGCCCCGACCCCAGACCGGCCCACGGCCGATGACCATGGCGGAGAAGATCCTCGCCCGCCACCTGCTGGGCGTGCCGGAGGGGGAGGGGCGCTTCGTCAAGCCCGGGGATGCCGTGGTGGTGGAGGTCGATGGCGGCTACTCCCACGAGTTCACCACCGCCCAGGTGCACTACTTCCTGGAGCAGGAGTACGGTCCCGGCTACCAGATCAAGAACCCGCAGAAGTTCGCCGTCTTCGAGGACCACTTGATCTACGCCGATGAAGTGGAGAGCATGCGCCGCTTCCTGCCCAAGGTGGAGACCCTGCGCGACCTCCAGCGGGACTTCCAGAAGCACACCGGCACCCGTGACTACTCGGCCCAGGAGGGCCGCTCCCCGGGCATCTGCCACGAGGTGGCCCGGGAGTTCCTGATCGACCCGGGCGACTTCATCCAGGCCACCGACAGCCACACCTGCATGGGCGGCGTCAACAACGCCCTGGCCTGGGGCGTGGGCACCACCGAATACGCCAACCTGGCCTACGCCGGCTTCACCCAGGTGGAGGTGCCGGAGTCGATCCGCTTCGAGCTGGTCGGGCAGCTGCGCGGCGGGGTGACGGCCAAAGACCTGATGCTGTGGATCCTCCTGAAGTACGCCAAGCCCCAGGCCACGCTCAACCGGGTGATGGAGTTCACCGGCCCAGGGGTCTCGACCCTGTCGATGGACGAGCGGGCCACGCTCACCAACATGGCAACCGAGTGCACGGCCAAGACGGCGATCGTGGAGGCGGACGAGGAGACCTTCCGCTGGCTGGCCGAGTGGCGGCCCGGCGTGGACGTGGCGCCCCTGCGGGCGCGGGCGGTGGCGCCGGACCCGGGCGCGGAGTACGCCGGCGGCGTCCACGCCATCGACCTCGCCACCATCCGCCCGATGGTGGCCCACCCGGGTGACCCGGACCACGGCGTGCCGTCGGACCCGACCAATGGGGCGACCATCGAGGAGATCGGCTACGTAGCGATCGACATCGCCTACGGCGGCAGCTGCACGGCGGGCAAGATCGACGACCTGGAGTTCTACTACCGGGTGGTCCGGGACGCCCTGGACTCCGGCCTCAAGGTCAAGCCCGGCGTGCAGTTCCTGATCCAGTTCGGCTCGGTGGCGGTGGAGGAGTACTGCCGGAGGAAGGGCATGATCGAGGTCTTCCAGGCCGCCGGCGTCACCCTCATCCAGCCCGGCTGCGGCGCCTGCATCGGCTGCGGCCCGGGCGTCTCGGACCGAGCGGACCAGGTCACCGTCTCGGCGATCAACCGCAACTACAAGGGCCGCTCCGGCCCCGGCAAGCTCTACCTGGCCTCGCCCCTGACCGTCGCCGCCTCCGCCTTCACCGGCTACATCACCGCCTACACGCCCGGGATGTTCAGAAGCTCCCCGGGCCTGGCGGCGTAGGGGGGGCGGTCAGCCGTTCCTGCGCCTCTGCTGCCTTGGGCGGTACCAGCGTTCGGTGAGCCCGCCCTCGAACTCGAACGGCGCCTCAGTCCCCCCCGACCCCCATCTCCCGTCTCTCCCAGCGGAGCTTCTTCGGTCCTCGGTTGACGACTTCGGGGGCGTGGCATAGCGTCGCGGCAGGTCCGTAGATTCTGAGAGCCGCGCTTCGAAGTGAGGGGTGACACCCTCTTCGCTCGTCTTGCGCCGTAACCAGAGGAAGCTCGAAAGGAGAGAGCTGATGATCGCCGGCCAACCCGGAGGCTCGGAAGATGGGGGGATGGGTCTGCTCGATCCGGGAGTCGTTCTCGGCATCGACAACGTGGCGCTCGAGCTGCCCCTGGCTTCGGCCGGCAGCCGGGCCCTGGCCGGGTTGATCGACTACCTGGTGCTCTTGCTGGGCCTGTCGGTGGTGCTGGTCGCCGTGGCGCTCGGCCTCGCGGCCCTGGAGCTCGAGACTGGCTGGGCCGTCGCCGTGATCTCGATCCTCTACTTCCTCATCCAGTGGCTCTACTTCTTCCTGTTCGAGTGGGGCACCGGCGGTCGCACTCCCGGCAAGATGGCCGTGCGGCTGCGGGTGGTGGGGGCCCAAGGGGGCACGCCCTCGGCCGGCGCCCTGCTGGTGCGCACCCTCTTGCGCCCGATCGACCTCCTCGTCGGCTTGCTGATGATCGCCCTCGACGAACGTGCCCGACGCCTCGGGGACCGGCTCGCCGGCACCCAGGTGGTGCACGCGCCGCGGCCGAGCGATGCCTGGGTGCTCGGCCGCCCGCCCGCGGCCTGGACCGGCCGCGAGATCGAGCTCGTGGAGTCTCTCCTGCGCCGGGCGCCGCAGATGCACCCGGACGTCGCCGACGAGCTCGCGCGACGTTTCATCGCCCTCGCCCTGGCGGATCAGCCGGAGCGGGCGCTCGAGCGCTCGACGGCGACCGACGCGCTGAGCACGCTCAAGGGCATCCTGGCCGCGGGGCAGGCATGGACTACGGTCGCTTCCTGAGCCTGCGGGGGCCGGCCTGGCGAGAGCTGGAGGAAGCGCTCGCCCGGCTGGCCTCCCGGCGAGGCCAGGGCCAGCTGACCTACCGGGGCCTCGAGGCCGTGGCCATGGGCTACCGGCGGGTGCTCCAGGATCTGGCCTTTGCGCGCTCTCGCTTCCCGGCCTCCGGAGCGGCGCAGAGATTGGCGGGCCTGGCTCTCGAGGGTACTCGCCTGCTGCTGCGCGAGGAGCCCGGGAAGCGGGTGGGGGTGCTGGGCTTCTTCTTGCGCGCCTTTCCCGCGGCGGTGCGGCGCCGTGCGGGGGTGGTGGCCCTGGCGGTGGGGCTCTTCCTGGCCACGGGTCTGCTCGGCTTCGTGGCGGCCCTGGCGAGCCCCGCGCTCGGGATGGTCTTCCTGGGGCCAGCGGCGATCGCCGGGCTCGAGGAGGGCCGGATGTGGACCGAGGCCCTGACCACCACGGTGCCGCCGGCGGTTTCGTCCTCCCAGATCGCCACCAACAACCTCTCGGTCTCCCTCTTCGCCTTGGCGGGCGGCGCCCTGGCCGGCGCCGGTTCGCTGTGGATCCTCTTCGTCAACGGGCTGATGCTCGGCGCGGTGATCGGCACCACGCTGCATTTCGGGATGGCGCCCCACCTGCTCGAGTTCATCTCCGCTCACGGCCCCCTCGAGCTGACGGTGATCGTCTTCTCGGCGGCGGCGGGCCTGGTCCTCGCCCACGGCCTGGTGGTGGCGGAGGATCGGCCTCGCCGCGTGGTACTGGCCGAGGGAGTGCGCGACGCCCTGACGATCTTCGGCGGCTGCTTTCCCTGGCTGGTGGTGCTCGCCGTGGTCGAGACCCTGGTCTCCCCGGCGCCCGAAGTGGCGCCTGCCCTCAAGCTGGCTCTCGGGCTCGTGCTCGAGGGCTTCTTCCTCTTCCTCGCATTCAATCCGATGGCGAGTCGCGAGGCTCGCGGAGGCAGCCCGGCATGAGCCATCCCCTCGCCCAGGTAGCCGATCCCATCCCCTTCCGCAAGCTGCTCGACGAGGCCGTGAAGCAAACCCGGCGGACGATCAAGCCGCTCTACCTGTGGATCTTGCTGCCCGCCCTCTTGTTCCAGGTGCCGATGGTGCTGATGCAGGGCTTCCAGTTCCAGCTGGCTGAGAGCCAGGCCCCCTCGCCTGCCGCCCTGGGCGCGATCCTCGGCGGCTGCGGGCTGATGATGATCGCCCTGCCGATCTACTGGTTCTGCTCGGTCGCCGTGGCCTTGGCGGCCGCGGACGGGGTGGCCGGCCGGTCGGTGGCCCCGGGGCAGCGGCTGCGCACCGCCCTGCACCCGCGGACCTGGCTGACTCTCATCCTGGTGATGATCCTGATCTTCGCCTTGCCCACCCTGCTCTTCTTCGCGGCCGTGGTCCTCGCGGCCGTCGGCGCCGCCGCCTCACCGGTCGTCGCCGGTGTCGCGATGCTCGGAGCCATGGCCTTGGCGCTGCTGTCGTTGGTCTTCTTCGCCACCCGTTTCGCCTTCGTCCTGCCGGTGATGGCGGAAGAGGGCACGGCGGGCTTCACGGCCATCGGCCGCACCTTCAAGCTGATCTCGACCAACCCCGCGCGCCGCTTCGTGGACAACACGGTGACCAAGGTCTTCGTCGTCGGCTTGGTCTTCTACACCTTAAACGCCGCCCTCGCCCTGCCGCTCCAGCTGCCTTTTTCCGCTGGCTTCCTGCTCACCGTGATCCGTGCCGTCCTCGAAGGCGTCAACCCCAACGCCGCCATGGCCGAGGGGGCGGCGCCATGGATGATGGGGCTCGCCACCCTGGTCGGTACCTTCGGCCAGGCCGCGGCTCAGCTCTACTTCTTCAATGCCTTGAGCCTGCTTTATTTCGACGTTCGCCGCCGGCGGGAAGCGCCGGACCTGGTCGAGGCGTTGGCCGAGGTGGAGCGTGGCGGCAGCCGGGGAGCTGAGCCCGCTTGACCCCGGAGCTGGCCGACCGCGAGCTGCTCGAGCGGCTCTACGCCGAGACCGGGGCGGACCGCGACCCGGCTGTGCCGGGCTGGCTGGAGACCATCTCGGACCTCGTGCGCCGGCTGGGAGACGCCTTCAACCGCTGGCTGGTGGGGGGGCTGGATCGCCTCGGCTGGTCGGGGCAAGGGGTCCTGTGGCTGGTGTGGGGACTGGGCGCGGTGCTCGCTCTGATCGCGCTCGTGCTGCTGGTGCGAGGGTGGCGCCGGCGGCTGCCGCAGCGCCGCCGGAGTCAGGAAGCCTCGTCGGTGACGCTGGCCGAGGCCGCGGACCGGCGACACCGGGACGCGCCGGGCTGGTGGCGAGAGGTCGAGGCGCGCCTGACGGCCGGCGATGTGGAGGGTGCCCTGGGCGCCGGCTGGTGGTGGCTCGCCACCCGCCTCGGCACCGAGGCCGAGCCCTCCTGGACCACCCGCGAGCTGGTGCGGCGGGCCGGGCGGCCGGAACTGTTGCCGGTGGTGCGGCCCTTCGACGCCTTCACCTACGGGGCTCGCCGGCCCCGGGTGGAGGAGGTGCGCGGTCTGCTCGAGCGGCTGGCGGAGGTGCTCTCGTGAGGGGACGTGGAGCAGTCCTGCTCACCCTGGCCGTGCTCTCCGGGTCCCTGGTCCTGCTGGTCACCCTGGGCCGGCGCGGGGCGGAGCAGGTCGGCCCCAGCTCGCTCGCGGCGGGCTCCGAGGGCTGGCTGGTGGCCCGCCGCTACCTCGAGGCGCGGGGCACCGAGGTCGAGCTCTGGGACCGCCCGCCCACCACCCGCATGCCCGGCGGCACCTTCGTGCTGACCTTCCCTGCCCTGAAGACTCCGGCCGACGAGACCGACGCTCTGGTGCCCTGGGTGGAGAGGGGAGGGCGGCTGATCCTCGGCCTGTCGGGGCGTTTCCCCGCTCCGGAGGAGCTGTCGACTCTGCTCGGCTTCGGCCTCTTCGAGGCCGCGGCGGCGAGCGAGGGCAGGGGAGCGGGGGGCGAGGTGCTCGAGCCGGTGGGGGCCGTCACCACGCTGCCGGGCCGGCTCGAATCCGGGCGCCTCGACTGGCTGCCGGACGTCCCCGAGGGGGCCGAGGTGCTCTACCGGCGCCAGGGGGACGGGGCGGCGGCGGTCTGGCGGCTGCCGCGGGGCGGGGGTGAGATCCTGGTGCTGCCGGCCTCCCTCTTCGCCAACGGCCGCCTGCATGCCGCCGGCAACGCCGACTGGCTGGAGAGCCTGCGCCAGGATCCCCGCGGGCCGTGGTTCTTTGACGAGCTGCACCATGGGCTGGTGGCGGCCGAAGTCCGGGCCGCGGCCGGGGGATCGTCCGCGGGCTTCGACCTCTTCGGCCTCCATGTCCTGCTGCTCTATGCCCTGGGCCTCTCGGCCCTGGCTCGTCGTTTCGGCGCCTCGTGGCGGGAAGCCCCCCTGACCACGGGCTCGGTGGGCCAGTTTCTCACCGGCCTCGGCCGGCTGCACCACGAACTGGGCCACCACGGCGAGGCGGCTCGCCTGCTGGCCGAACGCAGCCGCGAGCTCGATCCCCGCCTCGAGCTGCCGCCCGACACTCTGCTCGCCGGTGAACGGGCCGAGCACCCCCGTGACCTGATGGCGGTCGCATCCGCCGTCGCCCGCGCCAGGAAGGGCGAGGAGAGACCCCGATGACCCTCGACGCTGCCATCCCCACCGAGACCCTGCGCGCCCTCGCCGAGCGCGTGCGCTCCACCCTGGGTGACCTGGTGCTGGGCCAGAGTGAGGCCATCGAGGCCCTGCTCGCCGGCTACCTCGCCGGCGGCCACGTGCTGATCGAGGGCGTGCCGGGCATCGCCAAGACCCTGCTGGCCCAGAGCTTCGCCTCGGCCCTCGGCCTGCCCTTCAAGCGCATCCAGGCGACCCCCGACCTGATGCCGGCCGACGTGGTGGGCACCCACGTCTTCGACCCCGGCGAGCGCAAGTTCCGGCTGGTCAAGGGGCCGATCTTCACCCACGTGCTGATGGCCGACGAGGTCAACCGCACGCCGCCCAAGACCCAGGCCGCCTTGCTCGAGGCCATGCAGGAGCACCAGGTGACGATCGACGGCGTGCGCATGCTCCTCGAGCCGGGCTTCTTCGTGGTGGCGACTCAGAATCCCCTCGAGTTCGAGGGGGTCTACCCGCTGCCGGAGGCCCAGCTCGACCGCTTCCTGCTGCGCATCGAGATGGGCCGGCCGGACGTTGCCGCGGAGCGCGCCATCCTCGGGCGGGCGGTGGCCGGGGACCTGCCGGGGTGGGACGCCGACCGCCCCCTGCCGCCGCCGGCGGTCACGGTGCCCGAGGCGAACGCCTTGCGTCTGGCCTCGCGCCGGGTGCACGCCGCTCCCGAGCTGCTCGACTATCTGGTGCGCCTGGCCGAGGCGGCGCGCAAGTCCCCCCACGTCGAGCTGGGCCCGAGCCCGCGGGCGAGCCTCGCCCTGCTCGAGGTGGGCCGGGCGGGGGCCTTGCTCGAGGGTCGGGAGTTTCTGCTGCCGGACGATCTGAAGCGATTCCTGGTGCCGTGCTGGGGCCACCGGCTGCGGCTGGTGGCCGAGTCCGAGCTGGAAGGAGAGACCGCGCGCCGGGTGCTCGAGGAGGTGGCCCGCACGGTCGAGGTGCCGCACGGCGGAGGCAGCGCCTCTCCTTAGGCGAGCCCCTGTATGCCCGCTCGCCGGCTCTTCGTGCTGCTCGCGGCGCTCACCGTGCTCTCGGTGGCCGGTCTGCTCGAGCCGCGCCTGGCCTTCGTCACCCTGGCGGCCGATGGCGTGCTGCTGGTGGCCTTCGTGATCGATCTGCTGCGGGCCCGCCGGGTGCCCCTCGATGCCGAGCGTTACTGGCCACCGCTGCTGGTCCAGGGGGCGCCGGCCGCGGTCTGCGTCCGCCTCGCCTGGAAGGTGCCGGCCGGGGCCCTTGGCGGGCAGCGGGTGTTGCTGCGCGAGGGTCTGCATCCGGCCCTGGCCACGGCACCTCGGCGCCAGGACCTGAAGTTACCCGCCGGCCGCCCGGTCGAGTGGACCTACTCGCTGACACCCCGCCGGCGGGGCGAGGTGCCGGTGGGGCCTCTCTCCGCCCGGGTGCTCGGTCCCTGGCAGCTGGCCTGGGCCGAGCGCCAGTTGCTGCCCTCGGAGGGGCGGCGGATCTACCCCCAGGTGCGCTGGGAGGGCCGCGTCGGCCAGCTGCTGGCCCTGGCCCAGCGTCGCGAGCTGGGCAGCGTGCCGCTCGTGGCACAGGGAGTCGGCCGGGAGCCCTATGCGCTGCGCGAGTACCGCACGGGAGATGCTCTCGGCAAGATCCACTGGAAGGCCACGGCCCGCCACGACCGGCTGATCACCCGCGAGGAGACTTGGGAGCGGGGCATCCGGCTGCTGATCCTGCTCGACACCGCCCGCTCGATGACCGGCAACGCCGAGCGCGCGGGGGCGGGCGCGGCGGGAGAGCGCAGCAAGCTGGACGTGTCCCTCGCGGCCTGTCTGGCCCTGATGCGGGTGGCGGCCGGGCGGGGGGACCGGGTCACCCTGGCGGCGTTCTCGGACCGGGTCGAAAGGGTGGTGCGGGTGGGGGGTGGCAGCCGGGATCTGGAGCTGGCCTACCGTGCCCTCTACGATCTGCCGGCCCGCTTCACCGAGCCGGCCTGGGATCTGGCTGCAGCGCAGGCGTTGGCCCTCGAGCCGCGGCGGGCGACGGTGGTGGTGTTCACCTCGATCGTCGACCTCGCGACCGCCGAGCCCCTGCGCGAGGCCCTCGGAGTGCTCGGTCGCCGCCATCGCAGCCTGCTGGTCAACCTCGAGGACCCGGAGCTCTCGGCCCTGGCACGAGAAGAGCCGGCGGACGCCCCGGGGGCCTTCGCCCAGGTCGGGGCCCTCGAGATCTTGCTCGCCAACCGCCGCCTGGGCAAGAGCCTCGGCCGGCGCGGCACCCGCGTCGTCACCTGCCCCGCCGACCGTCTGGCCCTCTCGGCCCTCGAGGCCTACCTGGCGTTCTTCCGCGAGCGGGGCGGGCGGTAGGTGGTAAGGTCGGATCATGTTGCTCGAGCTCGAGCCCCCCTACCTGGTGATCAAGCCCGGAGTCAGCGAGGCGGAGTTCTATGCCCTGGAGGGCGAGGACAGTGACTGGGAGTACCTGGACGGGAGGTTGGTGATGTCCCCGGCATCGGACCGACACGAGGATCTCTTCGGCTTTCTTTCCAGCCTCCTGCGCCTCTTCCTCGACGAGCGAGGAGGCGGTGTCGTGCGCGGCTCGCGCACTCCGATGCGCCTCGACGAGCGCTGGTCTCCGGAGCCGGATCTGCTGGTCGTCGGCAGCGCGCGGGCTCACCGCCTGACGCCCAAGTACCTGGATGGCCCGGCCGACCTGGTGATCGAGATCGTGTCGGAGGCCGACCCCCGCTTCGAGGTGCGCGAGAAGCTCCCCCGTTACCAGCAGGCCGGGATCCCCGAGATCTGGCTGATCGACCCCGCCAACCGGCAGCTCTCCGTGCACTGGCTCGAGGGCGCCGCCTATCACCAAGCAACCGCCACCACCGGCCGCCTCGAAGCCCGCACCGTCCCCGGCTTCTGGATCGAGGTCGACTGGCTGTGGCAGGAGAAGCTGCCGTCCACCTTCGACTGCCTGCGGAGGGTCCTGGGCTGAGCCATGGCCGGGACCGGACGTCGGATGGCGACTTTCGAGCTGGAGAGCTCGGCTCAACTCTCTGAGGGCGAGCTCGCCGCCCTGGTCGAGGACGTGCTCGCCGGCCGCGGTGCCGAGGGAGCCGAGGAGGCCGTCGAGGCGGCGGGCATGGCGGCTCTGCCTGCGCTCGCCGACTTGCTGTCCCGGGACCTGCCCATCGAGCAGATCGAGGCCGTGGAGAGCCGGCTGAAGCGGGCCCTCCTCGGCCTGATGCGGGGGGAGCCGTCGGGCGAGCGGGCGCGGGAGCTGGCCCGCTTCCAGCGCGACCTGGGCCTGCTCATCAAGTACAAGAGCTACGGCATCAAGGCTTCGAGCCCGCTGGGCTATTCGCTGTTCGTGCTGACCCCGGGGGAGGGGTTCAGCTTCCAGCGCCACCGCAGCCACAAGACCGAGATCTTCCACATCCTCGCGGTCTCGAGCGACGCCCGGGTCTTTCTCTGCTCCTCGGAGCAATGGCGGGACTGCTTCGAGCCGGCCGCGTTCGCCTCCTGGCTCGCGGGCCGAGCCGATCCGCGCTATGACACGTTCAGCCTGGTGCCGCGACCCGGTGACGTGATCGTGATCGACACCACGGACGTGGTCCACTCGGTGACCGGCTGTGTCCTGGAGGAGTTCGCCTCGGTCTCCACCGACATGGTGGATCGGCTCTTCGATCAGAACCTCGGGCGCCCGGTGCCGCTGGCCGGTGGCCGAGCCACGGTGAAGGAACGCTTGCTCGCTCTCGACGCCGAGCCCTTGCGGCGGAGGATCCGGCCGGGAACGTCCGGTCCGGCGATCGAGGATCTGGCCCAGGATCCGGCTCCGGTCAGCCAGAGGGCGTGGTTTGGCAGCACTCCCTCGTTCAGCGCCGCACATTGGCGGATCGACCCCGGCCAGGAGACCCCCCTCGAGTCCTGTGGCCGGCAAGCGATCTCGCTCTACGCCCTCCAAGGCCAGGGCGATCTTCTGCTGGTGGATGAAACCGAGCTCGGCCAACCGGCGATCCCGCGTCTGGACCTGCACCGGGGAGACAGCCTGATGATCCCGCCGGGCTGCCACTACCAGCTGCGCAACCGCGGCACCGAGCCCCTGGTGGTCTCGGAGCACCGCATCGAGCCGGCGGTGGCGCTGGGCTGACCCGGCGAGGAATAAGGCGTGGAAGAAGCACCTGCCATCGCGCATCTCGAGGTCCTGCGGAACGATGCGCGGGACGAGATCAAGCGCAGGATCGAGCAGCGTGACAAGTACTCCATCCAGATGACGATCTCCCTCGCAGCCGTCATCGGTGTGGCAGTGTCGAAAGGTGGTGAGTTCCAGCGTGCGCTGATCGTCGCGCCTCTTGTGGCTTTGTATTTCACGGTCCTGATTCTGTACAGCTACAGGATTCATGCACTCCTGGCGCGCTACCTGCGAGATCAGATCGAACCTCAGCTCGCGAGGCTTTGTGGGACGCCGCTTGTAGCGGAATGGGAGAACTACTACAAGGGTCATGCGGTGCCAGGAATTCGTCGATCCTTCTTCCTGACCGGGATGTGGATTGTCGACTTGGGCTCGATGGGCTATCTCTGGTTCTCCGAGGACGGAGAGCCGGCCTTCAGAGTCGCGACGATCGTGACCTTTGCACTCTACACGGTAGGTTGCGCGACGCTGACGTGGAAGTTCTGGAAGAACTGACGTGTTGAGCTGGAGCCGAGTACCAGACGAGCGCTTTGGTCGAGCGATTTTCCTGGATCGTGATGGCACGATCAACATGGACACGCATTATCCACATCGATTGGAGGATCTCGAGCTGGTGCCGGGCGCTGCGACGGGCCTTCGGAAGTTGGCCCAGCTTCCCGCTCTGCTCATCGTAGTTTCCAATCAGTCCGGTATTGGGCTCGGCCGCTACACTGAGCAGCAAATGACGCAGTTCAATGAGGAGCTTCGGCGTCGCATCGAGGCGGTTGGCGGGCGACTGGACGCATTCTATTTCTGCCCTCACCTGGAGCCCAGTGGTCGCTATCGGAAGGCGAGAGGTTGTTCCTGCTGCAAGCCCGCACCTGGGCTGCTGCTCGAAGCGGCTTCCGACTTCGGCCTGGACCTGGGAGAGAGTTTCATGGTCGGCGACAGAGTGTCGGATGCGCTTGCCGGGCAGCGCGCAGGCGCCCGCTCGCTGATTGTGCAGACAGGTAAGGTGGGTGCAGAGAAAGGTGATCTCAGCCCGTGGTCCGGGCAAATCGTCGAGGGCCTGCTCGAGGCCGCCCACTTCATCGCCGGTGCCATGGGTCTAGCAGAGTGGGAGCATGAGACCGGCCGAGGAGCTCGCGGCAGCTCGCAGCCCGTGGCTGCTTCCTACCAAATCACTCGAACCGCGTAAGCCTGGATCGCAGGATCAGGGGTCAAGAGGGTGCAGCCGTGGACCACGGCCTGGGAGATGAGGATGCGGTCGAAAGGGTCCCGGTGCAGCGGGGGTAGGCGTTCGACGGCCAGGGCCGATTCCTCATCGACCGGCAACTCCGCAACGGCGAGCTTCTCCCGCGCCATGGGCACCCAGCGATGGACGACCCCCGGGATCTCGAGCTGCTTACGACCGACTTTGATCGCCACCTCCCAGGCCGAGGCGGCGGAGAGCAGTCGCTCGGCGGCGGGTGACAGGAGAATCTCGCGAGCTTTGGGAGAGAGCTTGGGTGAGTCCAGGGCCGCCCAGAGGAAGGTGCAGGTATCGAGAAGGACCTTCACTCTTCCTTGCCCTCGAACGCGTCGAGCAGCCACTCCGGGAGCGGCTCGAAGAACTCCGGGCCGACCTCGAACTGGCCCTTGGCGAAGCCAAGCTCCGGCACCTGCCGATTTGTAGTGGGCAGGGGTCGGATCTCGGCGATGGGCACATTGTGCCTGCAAAGCAGGATGGTCTCGCCCGCCTCGATCCGAGAGAGGTACCTCGAGAGATGGGTCTTGGCCTCGTGGACGTTGAGCTTGGTCACGGGCTGAGTATAGACCAGAAAGTGGACTAGATTGTTAGGTCGATCTCCGGGTCACCGCGGCGTGGCCTCCGGCAGCCCCCCGTCCACCGGCAGGGTGGCGCCGGTGGTGGGGGTTCTTCTCAGGGCGAAGAAGAGCACGGCCTCGCCGACGTGGCGGGCGGTGACGCGGGCCTTGAGCAGGTTGCGCTGGCGGTAGTAGTCCTCGAGCCCGGCCGGGTCGAGGCCGCGGGCCTGCATGCGCGAGGGGCCGACCTCCTGCCACAGGCCGGAAGGCCGGCCGGCGTCGCCGAAGACGGCGTCCGGCGCCACCAGGTTCACTCGCACGTCGAGGGCCGCCAGCTCCAGGCTGGCGACCCGAGCCAGCTGGTGGGCCGCCGCCTTGGTGGCGGAGTAGGCGCCGAAGCTCGCCCCCGGGGCGGGCACGTTCTTGGTCGAGATCAGCACCACGTCGCCGCCCGTGCCCTGGCGCTCGAACAGGCGCCCGGCCTCGGCCAGGGTGTAGAGCACTCCCTCGGTGTTGACCGCCGCCAGGCGCCGGAAGGCCGCCGGGTCCAGCTTGGTCAGGGGGGCGACGTGGGCGAGGCCGGCGTTGGCCACCACCAGGTCGACCCCTCCCCATTCGGCCGCCGTGGCCGCGAAGGCCTCGGCCACCGAGGCGGCGTCGGTCACGTCCGCCTCCACGGCGAGCACCCGGCCGGGGAAGGAGGCGCCGAGCTCCTCGGCCAACCCCGCCAGTCGCGGGCCGGCCAGGTCGGCCAGGGCCAGGTGGACGCCGGCCTCGAGCAGGCAGCGGGCCACGCCAGCACCGATCGCCCCGGCGGCGCCGGTGAGCAGGGCCACGGTGCCCCCGAGGGGCTCGGCAGCCCGGGCGAGCTTGGCCTGCTGGAAGGGCCGCACCTCCATGGCGAAGAGGTGCTCGTCCGCGAGGCCCAGGTAGGGGACCCCGGCGTCACGCAGCCACCCCTTGACCTCCACGGTGTGCCGGGCGAGCTCCAGGGCCAGCCGGGCGGCGCGGGCGTCCGGCCCGGCGGTGACGGCGCCGATCCCGGGGATCAACAGCAGCCGCGGCCCGCCAGAGGTTGCTTCCCGAGGTGCCAGCCACTTCGGGGAGGGGGTGGCGTGGTCGGCGTGGACGGCGTCCTCCGCCGCGCGGAAGGCGGCCACGGCCGCGGCCAAGGACTCCTTCAAGGCTGGCTCGTCGTCCCAGGGCAGTCCCTCCAGCCAGAGGGGGAGACGGCCGATGCGGATCAGGTGGTCGGTGGTCAGGGGAGCGGTCACCAGCTGCTGCCGGGCGCCGCCGCGCGAGAGCTGGCCGAGCAGCGGCGCCTCGCCCGCGGCGGCGAGGATCCGCCGCCGCCAGGGCCGATCCGGGTCGCCGCTCGGCGTCGCCAGAAGGCCGCGCAGCAGCGGGGCCAGGCGCCGCCAGCGCTCCCGCGCCAGGCGGGGATTGGGGATCGGCTCGGTGCCCTGCTCGCGGGATCCGGAGGCGGGATGGAGGAAAGCCTCCCGCTCGAGAAATGCCTCGGCGCGGCTGACCAGCTCGATCGTCCGCTGGTAGGCGTCGCGGGCCGTGGGCCCCCAGGTGACGAGGCCGTGGTGGCACCACACCATGCCGTAGATGCGTGGCTCGCGGGCCAGGGCTTGCCGAGTGGCCCGGGCGAGGTCGAGGCCGGGGGAAACGTAGGGTACGACGGCCACCTTCTGGCCCAGGGCCTTGCGGGCTGCGGCCTCCCCGTCGGCCCGGTTGGTCAGCGCCAGCACAGCGTCTGCGTGGCAGTGGATGACGTGGCGGGCGGGCAGGGCGGCGTGCACGGGGGTCTCGACCGAGGGTGCGGGCCCCTGCGGGTCCAGCCGGCAGGCGGCGAGGAGCCGGCCCATCTCGAGGTCGTCGGCCTGCTCTCGCTCCAGCACCCGGGCCAGACGGTCGAGGTCGAGGGGCACCAGGTCCGCCGGGCCGAGGTCCGCGAGGTTCCGCCCCGAGCCCTTGACCAGCAGGCTGGAAACCCGGTCCCCGAAGGCGTCGGCGGCTTCCACCTTCACCGAGACGTTGCCGCCGCCGGCCAGGGCCAGGGCCGGCTCGGCCCCCAGCAGGCGAGCCGCGTACAGACATTGCGCCGCTTCGGCGTCGAGGGTGGGATGCTCGGCGGCCAGCGCTAGGGCCTCGGCGTCGGACCAGCGGCTGTGCACGGTGTCCTAGTCCTTGGCAGCCTGGAGATCGAGCAAGAAGGCGTAGGCCTGGTCCACCGAGGCCCCCTCGTGAACCACCTTGCGCACGGCCTGGATCATCGCCGCCGGGTTTCCGGCCTGGAAGATGTTGCGGCCCATGTCCACCCCGGAGGCGCCCTGGTCGATGGCGTTGCGAGCCAGGGCCAGGGCCTCGCGCTCCGGCAGCTTCTTGCCACCGGCGATGACGATCGGCACCGGGCAGGCGGCGGTGACGGTGTCGAAGCCGTCGTCGACGAAGTAGGTCTTGACGTAGGTGGCCCCCAGCTCGGCGCAGATGCGCGTCGCCAGGCGCATGTACTTGGCGTCGCGCACCAGCTCGCGGCCGACGGCGGTCACCGCCAGCACGCCGATGCCGTAGCGGGTGGCCTCGTCGACCAGGCGGGTCAGGTTGTGGACGGACTTGGTCTCGTGGGGCCCGCCGATGAAGACCTGCACGGCCAGGGCCGAGGCGTTCAGGCGGATGGCGTCCTCGAGCGAGAGGGCGATCTCCTCATCGGACAGCTCCTTCAGGATCGACGGCCCCCCGCTCGCCCGCAGCACGAGGCCGCCGGGGTAGCTCGGAGGGATCACCGTGCGCAGGATGCCGCGGGTGAGCATCAGGGTGTCGGCCCAGGGCAGCAGGGGAACGATCGACAGGTCCACCCGCTCGAGGCCGGTGGTCGGCCCCTGGAAGTAGCCGTGATCGAAGGCCAGCATCACGGTCTTGCCGGTCTCGGGGTCGAAGATCCGCGACAAGCGGTTCTTCATCCCCCAGTCCAGGTGCTGGCAGCCCTTGAGCGTGAACGGTGCGCTCACCTGGGGCACGTCGACGAAGAAGTCCTTCTCGGGGCGGGTGTCATCCGCTTCGGGCATGAGGGTCCTCCGGGAGTCCAGCGGCAAGGGTAGCGGCGGCGCGGGGAGGCGTCAACGGGGGAGGCCGGTTCTTGCCGGTTCCTGCTCGAAGCCGCTAAGATGCGGGCGGTCCATATTCTATGCGGGTATCGCCATGTTATTTGTCTTCGAGAAGTTCTTCGAGGTCGTCTTCGGAGACCACCTCGACAAGCTGCGAGAGAAGCTGCGCGGTTGGCCGCTGCGCCGCCGGGTCGCTCTCTGTGTCCTCGTCATGCTCGCGGCGCTCGCGGCGATCCGGCCGTCTCTCCCCGTCACCCTCTGGAAGAGCGGCAAGCGCCTGGCGGTGGCTGGACTCGAGAAGGAGGACGTACCCCTCTCGGGCCACACCATCACCAAGCTGGATTACCTGATCGGTGCGCTCGGCCATCACCTCCATGCACGCTTCCGCGAACGGGAGCAGCTACCGCCGAGCCACGGTGATGCGATCAATGGCTGGGAGATCGGCCAGTTCGCCGTCGCCCTCGACGGGCTGGCGCTGAGTGGTCTCGAACCGATTCCTCGGCAGCGCTTTCTCTCTCTGTTCTCGGCTTCGCTTTCCGAGGACTGTGGTTGTTATCGCGAACGGTTCTCCTCCGAGCTGCAGATGGACGTTCCGCACGTCGGAGCCAATGCCTGGGTCCTCTATGCCTATGGCCGATTGGGCGAGCAGCCGCCGCGATCGATCATCTCCTTCCTGATCGATCGTCAGAGCCCGGAAGGATCGTGGGCGATGTTCCCGCTCAAGGCGGAGTCCCGAGAGCTCGGCTCGACCTACGCCACGGCCTGGAGCACTCTGGCTCTGCACACGGCGGTCAAGCGCAAGCTGGTGCCGGCGAACCTCATCGACGATGCCACCCAGTCCTTGAACCTGGGATTGAACTGGCTCGCCAAGTCGATGGATGCCCAGACCTGGGACTGGGACCTCTACCCCTATTCCAAGCCTCGCCAGCCGTCCAGCAGCGCAACCGCCCTGGCGATGTTCCTGCTCTCAGAGGCGCAGCCACAGCTGCTGTCCGAACGGGCGAAGGAAGCCTTCATCGGCAGGCTGCCGGCCGAGGTCCCGGCGCCTTCGGCTGCTGACGCCTACAACCAGGACCTGGAGACGCCCTGGGGCATGCGGCGAGAGGCCGTGCGGCTCCTGAAGCTGCCGTGGCTGGTGATCGGTACGGCTGAGGCCTATCGGCGGGCGTCGCTCCTCGAAAGGTACCGGCTGCTCTCCTTCGTCGAACGCATCGTCGAGGAAGACAGCGAGTCCTGGATCGCCGACACCCGGTGGGACTTCATCGCGGCCGAGCTGCTGATCTCCTTGCGCCACCTGCGGCAGGGCTACCTGCACCTGCTGGAGAGCTGACATCGGCCCCCCCATCACCTAACGCGCCAACTCAGGGGAACACCGTCGCCTTCCAGCGCTCGGGGGGTAGGACGTAGGCGTCGGCGGGAGCGTCGTCGCTCTGTTTGGCCCTCTTGAGGACCGAGGTCGCCTCTCGCTGGGTCGGGTAGCTCCCCAGCGTTACAGCGTAGACGCCGGTGGTGCTGAGGATCACCTCGCTGGGATGGCCATCGGCCCGTAGCTTGCGGGCCTGGGCGACGGCATCGCCCCGGGTCGGAGAGGAGCCTACGATCAGGTGGAAGCGCGGCCGGGTGGTGGGGGTCACAGCAGGGCCGGAGGTGGGCACCGAAGAGCTCTCGGTGACCTGAGCGGGCCCCGTCTGGGGCTTCATCGCGACGTACAACCCGGTCACCGCGCCGATAACGGCGGCGAAGCCGGTCAGGACGCCGGGCAGGGTGGTCCAGAAACCCTTGCTCTCCTCAGGCATCGTGCGCATCCCCACGGTCGCGCAACTCCGCGTTGCGGCTCCATCTTGTGTGCCAAGAAGGCTACGCTTGAGCCGGCCGGGCGTCAAGGAGAGTCGCCCCTGACCATGCCCCATGCACCATGCATAGTGCACGAATGGCCACCAAGACCATCTCCCTTCGTCTCGACGCCTACCTGCATCTCAAGAAGGCCCGGCGCCATCCGCAGGAGTCCTTCTCGGAGGTCGTCCTGCGGGCAGAGTGGCCGCAAGCCCCGCGGACCGCGGGCGATCTCCTCGCCCTCTAACGCCAGCGCGGACCTTTTCTGTCGGAAGCGGCGCTCGAGGTCGTCGAACAGCTGAAGCGCGAAGACCAGCCGCCGGTCGATCAATGAGGGATGGATCACCGCTTTCGCGGGGATGACGGAAACGGTCCTCCAGGCTTGGGGCGGCTCGATCGTGCCTACTCCGGGAACGCCTCGGTATCCCCCACGCTCGCGAAGGTTCCCGAGGGATTGAAGTACACCCGCTGCTGGCTGCTCAAGCGGTCCTCGACCGTGAGGGTGAACTCGACGCTCGAGAGGGAGCCGTAGAAGATCCACACGTGGTCGTTGAGCTCGCGGCCGTCGATCCACTTGACCACCAGTTCGACGTTGGCGGGGTCGAAGAACCAGAAGGCGCCGGTGTCGCCGGTCAAGGGGATGGCCTGGCCGGCGCCCACGTTGCCCTGGAAGTCCCGCCAGCTGACGCGTACGTCGTAGGCGCTCCAGGTGCCGAGGCAGAGGTTCTCCGGGCCGTTGAAGCAGGGTGGGGGAGTCAGTCGGGTGATCAGATCGCTTCGGGCTCCGAGCACCCCGGCGCCCGACGGCCCGGGCTCGGCCGGGGCCGCGAACGAGGCGAAGGCGATGCCGTTGGGGCCGAAGGCGTCGGTGTCCCCGGCGCTGGCGAAGCGGCCGGAGGGGTTGCGGTAGCGGCGGGTGAGCCCGGTCTCGACGTCGGTCACCGTCAGGTCGTGGGCGACGTTGGTCAGGGCACCGCGGAAGACCCAGAAGTGATCGTTGAGCGTGCGGCCGTCGAGCACCTTGGTCATCAACTCGAGGTTCTCCGGGTTGAAGAACCAGAAGGCCCCGGTGTCAGCGGTCAAGGGCAGCGGCCGGCCCAGCCCCATGTTGCCTTCGAAGTCGGTCCAGGCCACCTCGATGCGGAAGCGCTCCTCGTTGAGGCAGAGGGCTTGCGGGGAGTCGCCACAAGCCGAGGGCGGTGGCACGAGCGGCAGGCTCCAGGGCTCGCGGCCCACGGCGCCATCGTCGGCGTTGAAGTAAAGACGCCCCCCCACTTCGTGCAGGCCCTCGGGCTCGGAGCCGGCCGGGCCGGGCGCCAGGTCGTGCACCATCCGGGTACCCACGGCCGTGCCGTCGCTGGTCCACAGCTCGCGGCCGTGGATGCCATCCGAGAGCGTGAAGAAGAGCCTCTCTCCTGCCACCGCCAGCTCTCGGATGGTCGGTGACGACGAGCCGGGCCGGAGGTCCGCCAGCAGCGAGGTGCCTTCGGCGGTGCCGTCCGAGCGCCAGGGCTCGAGGCCGTGAGCTTGGTCCCGGGCCAGGAAGAAGAGCTGGCCGGACGTCGCGACGAGGTGGCCCGCGTCGGAGCCCTGGGCGGCCGGGGAGACCGTGGCCACGGCCACCAGGTCACCGCTGCCGTAGAAGGCCCAGAGGATCTGCTCTCCCACGGCATCCGGGGCGAGCGCGAACAGGGTGCCGCCCATCACCTCGAGCTCCATCGGACCGTAGTAGCCGGCTCCTCCGGGCCTCGCCACGGCGCCCGTGCCGCCCTCGGTGCCGTCCGTGGCCCACAGCTCGGCCAGGCCGTCCTGGGCACCGGCGGCGAAGAAGAAGAGCCGGCCGGAGAAGGGCTCGAGGTCGTGGCCGGGAGAGAAGAAAGAGGGTGCGGCGAAGGCGTCCAGGCGCTCGGTGCCGGCGGGGGTGCCGTCGGAGGTCCAGAGCTGGTCGCCGCCGGGGGTGTCGTCGGCCAGGAACACCAGCCGGCTGCCGACGCTGCCGCTCGCCCGGATCCAGCCCACCACCTCGTTGGGCAGGGTGAAGGCGGCGGCTGAGGTTCCGGCAGCGGTGCCGTCGGTCGAGAGCACCTGAGTCACGCCGGCCGCCCGGTCCGAGCGCCAGAGCAGGTAAGAGTCGGTCCCCAGGATGCCCAGGAAGTGCTCGCCCACGAAGTCCCGCTCGAACGGCGCCGTGGCCAGGGCCAGCGTGCCCTCGGCGGTGCCGTCGGTGCGCACCAGGGTCGCCACGCCGGCCTCCAGGTCCTCGATGCGATAGAGCAAAGCTCTCCCATCGGGCAGCGGCCAGGGCCCGAACACGTTGGGGCAGACGCCGGGGCCGATCTCCGGCAGGGAGATCAAGGCTTCGACAGGCGCGGCGCCACCCGCGGCCCAGAGATGGTCGAGGTCCCCCCTCGAGCAGCTGGCGAAGACAGCACGGTCGCCCACCCCACCGAGGGCGAACGGGTTGGTGGAGACCACCCCCCGCTGGCTCGGAGAGACCAAACGGGTGCTCTCCGGGGTGCCGTCGGAGGCGACCAGACCCAAGTGACGAGCCGAGAGATGGGCACCGACGAAGGTCGTGTCCCCGACCCGCGCCGCCAGGGGGACGGCGAAGTCTTGGAAGGGGTCGGCCGGCTCGAGGGTCGTCAGGCGTCGCAGCTGGGCGGTGGCGGGTCGCCAGGCCCAGAGCTCCCGGCCGTGCTGGTTGTGGAGACCGACGAAGACCAGCTCGTCCCCCAGTACCTGGAGACCGAAGACCTCGCCGCAGAGGCCATTGCATAGGTCGGTGACGAGATGCGTGCCCTCCGGGGTGCCGTCGGACTGCCACAGCTCGTTTCCGTGTGCCCCGTCGGTGCCGGCGAAGTAGGCTCGGCCGTCCAGCTCGAGCAGCGGGAAGAAGGAGCTCGGGAAGAAGGGGAAGAACGGAGGATCCCGCTGATCGACCACGCCCGAGCACTCTCCCGGGCAAACGTCGAGCTTGACCGTGGTGTTCGGACGGCCGCTGGTGGACCACAGCTCGATCTCGTCGTCGGCCGTGCGAGCGGCGAAGACCACCTTGCCGGGTAGCTCCACCAGGCGTGGGGTGATCTGGCCGCCATCGATGGGATCGAAGCCCAGCTCCGGGAGGTTGGTGATCCGGCGGGTACCGAGAGCCGTGCCGTCACTGCGCCACAGCTCACCGTCGTCACCGGCCTCCGAGAGCAAGAAGTAGAGGTGTTGACCGGCGGCCTGCAGCCAGTGGAAACCAGTGCTGAACGGTGGCATGCCTCGCTCGAAATGGCTCACGAGGGTGGTGCCTTCGACCGTGAGATCACTTACCCAGAGCTCGCTGGCGGTGGGTGTGTGAAGGGCGTAGAAGAGACGGCTTCCCACCGCCTGTGCCCGCAGGAAGGTGTTGGCTGGGAGCTGTACCAGCTGTCGCGTTCCCTCCGGCGTTCCGTCGGTCACCCACAGCTGTTGGAGGCTCGCTTCGGCCTCAGAGCCGAAGAAAGTGCCGCGAGGTTCGCCGGCCGCCTGGACCTGATGGATCTCACTGACGAAGTCCAGGCTAGTGAGGGTGAGGGTGCCGGCCACGGTGCCATCCGTGGCCCTCAGCTCCGCCACCCCTTCCCCGCTCTCGCTGCGGAACACGAATCGAGGGCCGAGCCAGACGCCGTCGAGGAGGGTGTTGCGGCTCGAGGCGAGAGAGAAGGTGCCCGCCAAGGTGCCATCGGTGCGCCAGAGCGTGCGGGCGGAGCTGCCCTGCTCCTCCTGCAACAGGCGGAACATCAGGGGGCCTTGTGCCGGAGTGCCCGGGAACACCGCGGGGAAGGGTTCGACAACGCTGGTGCACAGCCCCTCGCACTCGAGCAGCAGCTCGGTGCCCTCGGCCGTGCCGTCACTGCCCCACAGGCGCTGCTCGAAGAGGTCCCAGAACACCACCCGGCCGCCCACGGCCCAGACCGGGCCGGGCGGAGTGGTGAAGGCTGACAGCTCGCGCTCGAACGGGGTCAAGTCGGCGACCAGGGAAGCCACCTGGGCCTGGGTGGAAGGAGTGAGCAGGCCGGCGAGGAGGAGGATAGAGGGCGAGGTCAGGCGGGTCGTGGGCACGGTGTCGGTCTCCCTCGGAGGGTTCCTGCTCGATTCGGCGCGAACGGCCCTCGACGACGATCACGGCAAGAGGGCCGGAGTCAGAGCTCTGAGTGTCCATGAGATTACAGCATGGGGGCGGCGAGCGTCGAGCCAGTGCGCCGGGCGGGTGTGGCGGGTCTTGCCCTCGCTCGGCGTATCCCCTAATAGAACGGCCAGTTGCCCGGCGAACGACCTCGTGTGAGGTCGCCCGAGAAGCCGAGAGCTGGCACCACCGGGAGATCTCATCATGAGAAACGTTTTCGTCCCAGTCCTTCTCGGTCTTTCCTTGCTGGTCCCTCAGGCCCAGGCCGGCGAGCTGCGCCTGGCACCCAGCGCGAGCGTCCCCGGGCAGTACATCGTGGTCTTCGAAAAAGGAGCCCGGGGCCTCGAGAACGTGGAAGCCCTGGTCGCACCGTTCGGCGGCGAAGTGGTCGAGCGCTGGACCACCGCCCTTGACGGCATGCTGGTTCGGGGCCTTTCGCTCAAGCAGGCAGAAGCGCTCGCTCAGAACCCGCTCGTGGCCTACGTGGAGCAGGATGCCATCGGCGAGATCACCGCCACTCAGAACACCCCGCCCTGGGGTCTCGATCGCATCGATCAGGCGGATCTTCCCCTTTCGGCCACCTACACCTACGACTTCGATGGCACGGACGTACACGCCTACATCCTCGACACCGGTCTGCGCGACACTCACACGGAGTTCGGCACTCGTGCCACTCGGGACTTCGACGCCGTCGGTGATGGCCAGAACGGCAACGACTGTAACGGTCACGGCACGCATGTGGCGGGCACCATCGGCTCCGCGACCTACGGCGTAGCGAAGAACGTGCGTCTGCACGGCGTGAGAGTCTGCACGTGCGGCGGCAGCTGCACCTCGAGTGCGGTGATCTCTGGCGTGCAGTGGGTGATGAACAACAGGACCTGGCCGGCGGTGGCCAACATGAGCCTGCGCTTCGACGGCGGCAACAGCTCGGTGGACTCCGCAGTCTCGAATGCGATCGCGAGCGGTGTCTTCTTCGCCGTGGCAGCGGGCAACGACGCTGACGATGCCTGCGAGGACTCTCCCGCCCGCGTGGGCACTGCGCTGACGGTAGGCGCTACGGATTCCGCGGACAACCAGGCGTGGTTCTCGAACTTCGGCACTTGCCTCGATCTCTACGCTCCCGGTGTCGACGTGCTCTCGACTTCGAACGGCAGCGACAGCGCCACGGCTACGCTCAGCGGTACGTCGATGGCCTCGCCGCACGCCGCCGGAGCCGCCGCTCTCCTCCTGGACCAGACTCCGGCCCTGGAGCCCGCCCAGATCGCCAATGATCTGATCGCCCGTGCGGTCACGGGTAGAGTAGTCGGTGCCGGTACGGGCTCGCCCAACCGCCTGCTCCAAACCCTTTCTTCGGCGATCACCACGCCGGTGCGGCTGAACATCTACCGCGGGCTGTGCTACGGCCTCAACGATGCGGAGTGGTCGGCCGTCACAGGTGCCACGTACTACCAGCTCTACATCTCGACGTCCTCGACCTTCACCACGCAGTCGCTGCTCTACAGCGGCCCCAACCTCGACCACACCTTCAACGTCAGCGGCACTCGCTACCTGCGCGTCCGCGCCTGCAACGCCAGTGGCTGCGGCGGCTACCGTAACGGCGACCGGAGCGCCACCTACACCAACGGCTGCCTGTAAGCGCTCCGCTCTCGAACCTCCCAGGATTCGCAACGGTCGGCGCCCGCGGCCGGGGACCACCCCCGACCCGGGCGCCGCGGTGTGTCGCCCCCTGCTAAACTCCCCGCCACCGTGCCCAGGGGACCTTCATGAAGCCGCCGCCGTTCGACTACGTGGCGCCGGAGAGCGTGGACGACGTGCTCGCCGCGCTGGCGGCCCATGGTCCCGAGGCCAAGGTCTTGGCCGGGGGGCAGAGCCTGATTCCCTTGCTCAATTTCCGCCTGGCCCGGCCCGCGGTGCTGGTCGACCTGAACCGTGTGGCCGAGCTGGATTTCGTGCGGGAGACGGCCGCGGGCGGCCTCGCCCTCGGGGCTCTGTGCCGGCTGCGCCGGCTCGAGCGCGATCCCGCCATCGCCCGCCGGGCGCCCCTGCTGACCGAGGCGACTCCCTGGATCGCCCATCCCCAGATCAGGAACCGCGGCACCGTGGGCGGCAGTCTGGCCCATGCGGACCCGGCGGCCGAGCTGCCGGTCCTGGCCGTGGCTCTGGGAGCGCGAGTGCGCCTGGTGCGCCGCGGGGCGGAGCGCTGGTTGCCGGCCAAGGACTTCTTCGTCGGTCTGCTGACCACGGCCCTCGAGCCCGAAGAGCTGTTGGCCGAGGTGGAGCTCCCGCCGCTGGCCCCCGGCACCGGCTGGAGCTTTCTCGAGGTGGCCCGCCGCCACGGCGACTACGCCCAGGCCGGCGTGGCCGCCCTGGTGCGGCTGGATGCCGAGGGCATCTGCCGGGAGGCTCGCTGGGTCTACCTCTCGGCTGGGGAAGGCCCGGTCGAAGCCCGCGAGGCCGCCGCGATGCTGGTGGGGGAGAGGTGGACCCCCGAACGAGTGGTGGCGGCGGCGACGCACGCCGCCGAGCGGGAGATCGACCCGACGTCGGACATCCACGCCACGGCCGCCTTCAAGCGCCACCTGGCCGGCGTGCTCACCCGCCGTGCCCTCGACAGGGCGGCCGAACGCTCGCGCCGGGCTCTTCGGGAGGCGCCGCTGTGAAGCGCTCGATCACCGTCGAGGTCAACGGCGAGCGCCACGAGCGCGAGGTGGAGCCTCGCCTGCTGCTCTCCGACTTCCTGCGCCACGAGCTGGGCCTGACCGGCACCCACGTGGGCTGCGAGCACGGCGTATGCGGGGCTTGCACGGTGTTGCTCGACGGCGAGGCGGTGCGCTCCTGCCTGCTGCTCGCTGTCCAGGCCGAAGGGCATCGCCTCGAAACGGTCGAGAGCCTGGCGCCGGATCCGGAGCGCCTCCACCCCCTGCAGGAGGCCTTCCGCGAGGCCCACGCCCTGCAATGCGGCTTCTGCACCCCCGGCATCCTGATGACCCTCTTGCCCTTCCTGGCCGAGAACCCCGACCCGAGCGAGGAAGAGATCCGCCACGCCATCTCGGGCAACCTCTGCCGCTGCACCGGCTACCAGAACATCGTCGAGGCGGTGAAGCTCGCCGCAGCGGCGATCAAGCCCGGCTCATGACCCTGGACGCGCCCGCCTCGCTGCCGGAGCTGGCCGAGGGTCTGGCCGCGGGCACTCTCGACCTCCTCGCCTACCTGGGCGAGCTGGAGGCCCACTTCGCCGCCCGTGAGGGGGAGATCCACGCCTTCGTGCCCGAGCCGGGGCGCTTCGACCGCCTGCGCCGCGAGGCCGAGACCCTGCTCCACCACCACCCTGATCCGGCCCAGCGCCCGCCCCTCTTCGGCGTGCCCGTGGGGGTGAAGGACATCTTCCACGTCCAGGGCTTCGCCACCCGCGCCGGCAGCGCCCTGCCGCCGGACGTTCTGGCCGGTCAGGAGGCGGCGGCGGTGTCCCGCCTCAAGGCTGCCGGTGCTCTGATCCTCGGCAAGACGGTCACCACCGAGTTCGCCAGCTTCGCCCCCGGTCCGACCCGCAATCCCCACCACCTGGCCCACACCCCGGGCGGCTCCTCGAGCGGCTCGGCGGCGGCCCTGGCGGCGGGTCTCGCCCCGCTGACCCTGGGCACGCAGACCATCGGCTCGGTGGCCCGGCCGGCTTCCTTCTGCGGCGTGGTGGGTACCAAGCCAACCTACGACCGGGTCTCGCGGGCCGGGGTGATCCCGGTGTCGCCCTTTCTCGATCACGTCGGCTGGTTCACCCTGGACGTGGCCGGGGCCCACCTGGTGGCGAGCCTGCTCTGCCACGACTGGCGCTCCGAGGTGCCCCGTCGGGCGCCGGTGGCCGGCATCCCCGAGGGCCCCTACCTCGAGCGGGCCACGGCCGAAGGGCTGGAGCTCTTCCGCGGCGCTTGCGAGCGCTTGAAGGCGGCCGGCCTCGAGATCAAGCCGGTGCCGCTGTTCGCGGACTTCGAGCAGATCGAGGCTCGGCACCAGCGGCTGTTCGACGGCGAGATGGCGCGCACCCACGAGGCCTGGTTCCGTCGTTACGAGAACCTGTACCGGCCGAAGACGGTCGAGATCCTGCTGCGGGGCCGCCGCGTGCGCGACGAGCAGCTGGTCGCCGACCGCGCCGGCCGCGCCGCCGTGCGTGCCGAGCTGGAAGCTGCCATGGCCGAGCACGAGGTGGACCTGTGGGTGTCGCCCTCCGCGACCGGCCCGGCCCCGCTCGGGCTCGACGCAACCGGCGATCCGATCATGAACCTGCCCTGGACCCAGGCCGGCGTGCCCACGGTCACCGTCCCGGCCGGCCGGGCGGCCAACGGCCTGCCCTTCGGCCTCCAGATCGCCGGCCGCTTCGGCGAGGACGAGGCCCTGCTCGCCTGGGCGCGGCCGATCGAGAGGGAGCTGGGGGGTTGAGCGTCGTCCGCTGGCAACTGCGGCCGGGCCTCTACGCGGACTCGATCGTTTTGCTCCGGATCCAGAAGGGGATCGCCGAGCGCCCCGGGGTGGAGGACGCCGGGGTGGTGATGGGCACGGTGGCCAATCTCACCCTGCTGGCTGCCCAGGGCTTGGCCCCGGAGGGCCTGGCCGAGGCCGCGTCGGACGATCTGGTGGTGGTGGTGCGGGCGCAGAGCGAGCCGGCCGCGACAGCCGCCCTCGCTGCCCTCGACGAGCTGCTAGGCGAACGCCGCGGCGGAGGAGGCGAAGAGGAGGACTACCGCCCGAGGAGCCTGGCGGCGGCCGTCGGCACCCTGCCGTCCGCGCGCTGGGTGCTGGTTTCGGTGCCGGGACGCCACGCCGCCCGGGTGGCCCGCCAGGCTCTCGAGTGGGGGCGGCACGTGTTCCTGTTCAGCGACAACGTCTCCCTGGCGGAAGAGGTCGCGCTCAAGCGCGAGGCCGCCGCTCGGGGCCTGCTGGTGGCCGGGCCGGACTGCGGCACGGCGATCGTGGCCGGCACCGGGCTTGGCTTCGCCAACCGGGTGCGGCGTGGCGAGGTGGGAGTGGTGGCCGCGTCGGGCACCGGGCTCCAGGCGGTGGCCAGTCGCCTCCATGCCCTGGGTGCCGGCATCTCCCACGCCCTGGGGACGGGGGGGCGGGATCTCGCCGAGGAGGTGGGGGGCATCACCACCCTCCAGGCCCTCGATCTGCTCGCCCGGGACGAGGGGACGCGGGTGATCGTCCTCATCGCCAAGCCCCCGGCGCCGGCCGTGGCGGCGCGGGTGCTGGCCGCGGCCCGCGCCACGGCCAAGCCGACGGTGGTGGCCTTCCTGGGCTACGCCCCTCCGGCCCGGCGGCTGGGCAGCCTCCACTTCGCCCTCAACCTCTCCGAAGCGGCGGACCTGGCCCTCGAGGCCCTGGGAGCGCCGAGCCCCAGCTCGGCGTCTGCCTCCCCCGAGGTGCCAGCCACTTCGGGGCCGGGCCATCTCCGCGCCCTCTTCGCCGGCGGCACCCTGGCCTACGAGGCCATCCTGGGCCTCGCCCCGTGGCTGGGAACGGTGGCTTCCAACCTCCACAGCGAAGCCAGCCGGCCCCTCGCCGACCTCGGCCGCAGCGAAGGCCACACCGTGCTCGACCTGGGGGAGGACGCCTTCACCGTCGGCCGGCCCCACCCGGCGATGGACTCCACCCTGCGCCTGGCCCGTTTCCGCCAGGAAGCCGCGGACCCCGAGACGGGGCTGATCCTCCTCGACTTCGTGCTCGGCGACGCGGCCCAGGCCGACCCGGCCGCGGAGTGGGCGCCGGCCATCGCCCAGGCCCGGGCCGAGCGGCCGGGGCTGGAAGTGGTGGCGCTGGTGATCGGCACCGAGGAGGATCCCCAAGACGCCGCAGCACAGGCCGCAGCGCTCGAGGGGGCCGGCGCCCGGGTGTTCACCGACTCGGCGGCGGCCGTGGCCTGGGTGGGGGAGAGGCTGGCCCCGCCCTGGCAGCCGCCCTTCCCGCCGGCCGGCGCCGAAGCCCTGGCGGCTCCCCTCGCCGCCGTCAACGTCGGCCTGGAGCTCTTCGCGGCGAGCCTCGTCGATCAAGGTGCCCAGGCGCTTCACGTCGACTGGCGGCCCCCGGCCGGTGGCAATGAACGACTCTTGGCGATCCTCGATCGCCTGCGGAGGTAGGCATCGTGGTGTTCTCCAAGGCGGATCTCGATCGAGCCAACGCGACGGCCCTCGAGCGGCTGACCTCGGCGCGGCCGATGCTCACCGGCGTGGCCCGGGCCGGCGACGTGATCCCCGCCCTGGGGGAACGCCGCCTGCTCCACGCCGGCCCGCCGATCGCCTGGGCTGCGGCCTCCGGTCCCCTGCGCGGGGCCCTGGTCGGTGCCGTGCTCTACGAGGGCTGGGCTGCGGACGAGGCGGCTGCCGAGGCGATGCTGGCCAGAGGTGAGGTGCCCTTCGAGCCCTGCCACCACCACGGCTGCGTGGGGCCCATGGCCGGCGTGACCTCGCCTTCGATGGCCCTCTACCGGGTGGAGAACGTCACCCAGGGCAACCTCGCCTGGTCCAACTTCAACGAGGGCTACGGCAAGGTGCTGCGCTACGGCGCCTTCGCGCCGGAGGTGCTGGCCCGGCTGCGCTGGATCAACGAGACGGTGGCGCCCCTGGTGGGCTCGGCGATCGCAGCCGGTGAGCCCTTGGATCTGCGCTCCCTGGTGGCCGAGGCCCTGCACATGGGGGATGAGGGCCACAACCGCAACAAGGCGGGCTCCCTGCTGTTCACGAAGTGGCTGGCACCTCGGGTGGTGAATGTCTCCGAAGACCGGGCTTCCACCGCCGAGGTGCTGCGCTTCCTGGGCGACAACGCGCTGTCCGTGCTCAACCCGGTGATGGCCGCATGCAAGGCCATGGCGGACGCCGCCCACGGGGTCGAGGGCTCGACGCTGGTGACGGCCATGGCGAGGAACGGTACCGAGTTCGGCATCCGGGTGAGCGGCCTCGCCGAGCGCTGGTTCACCGCCCCCTCGAGCACGCCGGACGGGCTCTACTTCGCGGGCTTCTCGGCCGCCGACGCCAACCCGGACATCGGCGACTCGACGATCACCGAGACGGCGGGCATCGGTGCCTTCGCCATGGCCGCGGCGCCGGCCATCGTTACCTTCATCTCGGGCAAGCCCAAGGACGCCCGCGACGCCACCCTCGAGATGTACGAGATCACCCTGGGCGAGCACCCCCACTTCACCATCCCCGCCCTCGACTTCCGCGGCACCCCGGTGGGCATCGACCTGACCAAGGTCGTGGAGCTGGGCATCACCCCCCGCGTCAACACCGGCATCGCCCACAAGAACGCCGGCGTCGGCCAGATCGGCGCCGGCCTGGTCCGGCCGTCGATCAGAGTGTTCGAGGAGGCGCTGCTGGCGTTTGCGGAGCGGCGCGGGGTGTAGGGAGAGCTGTCTGCGCCCCAGCAAGGTGTTCGATACCTCAGCTCTAGGCACGTATACTTGCACCTACACTCCCGGGAGGACGACCATGAGCCAGCTCACTCTCTACTTGGATCCCGAAACCGAAAAGCTCCTCAAGGCTGCCGCCAAGGCGAGCGGGCTCTCCGTGAGCCGTTGGGTGTGTGATCTGGTGCGAGAGCGGGTCACGGCAGATGGACCGCAGCGTCTGGCTCGGCTGGCCGGCGCCTGGAAAGACGCACCTACCGCCGAGGACTTCCGAGCAGCCGAGGGCCAGGACGTTCTCCGCGAGCCCTTCTGATGTTCGCCCTGGATACCAACACCGTCATCTACTTCTTCAAGGGGTTCGGTCGAGTGGCCGAGCGCTTGCTGGCCACGCCACTCGACCAGATCGCGATTCCGGTGATCGTCCTCTACGAGCTGGAAGTCGGCATCGCCAAGTCGAACCAGCCCGAGAAGCGCAGGGGGCAAGTGGACGAGCTGAGCGCGCTGGTACGGATCCTGCCTTTCGGGCCTGCAGAAGCCCGCACCACGGCGCAGCTCCGGGCTTCGCTCGAGGCGATCGGGCGACCGATCGGCCCTCTCGACACCCTGATCGCGGGAACGGCCCTCCACCACAGTGCTACCCTGGTCAGCCACAACCTCAGCGAGATCGGCCGGGTTGCAGGGCTCAAGGTCGAGGACTGGTACTGACTGGATGTCCTCGATAAGGACCCGCTTGAGCTAGCAGGCAGGTTCAGCGGACCTGCTCTCGAAGCACGAGATCCCAGCATCCGCCCCGCAGCCCTGCCTGGATCCCTTTTCGAGAGCTCTCGTCGAGGAGTGCCTCGTCGAGCTGTTCGAGAAGTCGGTTCTTGTTCTCCCGGTCGAGAGCGAGTTCCAGGAGTTTTGCGGCTACCAGTCGAGCATAGTTGGACAGCACTTTCGCGAGGAGTGTCATCCTCTCTGAGCGGGAATCGGCGCTGCTCTCCCCGTGGAAGTACTTGCTGCGCACCTCGTAGGCGTCCTTTATGTTTTGGAAGACGATCTGCGAATCGAGTTCGGCTGGTTCCAAGAACACTGCTGCTCGGTAGCTCAATGTCCGTTTCAGCTCTCCCCTTGCGCCGGCAAGAAGAAAGCCCTCAAGGCTGGCTACTGCCAGGGCAGTCTGCTCCTCAGAATCTGTGCTCTCTCGCAGGGCCCTGAAGTACTGCTTGAGCCCAACTACTGCACGGCCCTCTGAGGGGCGAATAGGGTTGCTCGGGACCTTCGAGGCGATCTGAGTAAGAAAACTCCTGAGACGCACGGCATGGTCGCTAGTCACTGTGATGGGCGGCGAGTAACTGGATGCTGGACGGGACGGGCTGACGGATGCGGGCGGAGCTACCAAGGAGTCAGACGAGATCTTCTTCAGGACGATCGAAACTGGCCCGGAGCCGAAGAGGCACAGGCTGTTCACGGTCCTCTGCACCTCTGCCATTGGGCTCTGCGTTGCCTCTCGTCTCAAGTACCGATTCCACTCCAGACATCATCAGTTGATCAAACCCTAGAGGCGAGAGGAAATCCAGCTCTTCCCACCTGAAATCGGCCGCACAGAGCCGGCGCAGCACGAGACCGTCACCGACTTCCAGGTCCTCGCCAACTACCTTGATACCAGTGAGCCAGGCCTGTATCCACCACTCGACTGGTCCGCCGGAGAGTTCGCCAAGGAACCGCTCAACGAGCGTTTCGGGGCTCGAAAGGGTTTGTGACTGTGCCGCATCGAGTGCCACTCGGATCATGAGGTTCGTCAGATGCCCGCGGGCGCCAGGTAGGTCAATTCCGTCGGGTCGCATTTCGGAAGCACATTCCTCGAAAGGTGCGGCATGCCGGCCGATGTACTGGTCGAATAGACGATGAACGGTCGACAAATCCCACTCGTTGCGAAGCTCCCTCATCCAGTTGCCCTGAACCATGCCTTCGGAGTAGTCAGCTTCGAAGACCCGATACGGCACCTCATCCTGTAGCAGTTTGCCGTCATCGATGGCTACGAGAATCTCGCGCGCGAAGCCCTCTGCAAGGACTGTGAGTTTCCGCCTCAGCGTGGGATCGGACATCCCCAAGAGCTCCTCTTCGTGCTGACCTCTGGCGACGCTTTCGCCAGCCAGTTCGTCAGCGGGGTAGCGTTGACCCCTGCATTCCTTTCATCCCGCCTCCACCTCGAACCCCTCCTGCCGGAAGTGCCCATCTAGCGCTACCACCGGCGGACGGCCGTGGCGGCGGAGGAGGACGAAGGAGGTGCAGTCAGTGAAGGAGTAGGTCTTGTCCGGGCGCTGCTGGAAGAGTTCCCAGGCTTCGACCTCGTCGTGGGCCTGGACGCGGACCAAGCTGGTCAGGCCGGGGTCGAGGAGGGCGTCCCCCACCTGCTGCGCCACGTGGTGACCGAGGCGCACCAGACAGAGGGTCACCGTCTCATCGAACACGAAGTTCGAGGTCAAGAGTCGGCCCTCGTAGCGCGCGAGCACCCGGGCCACGGCCTCGTGGTCCGGGTCGGCCCGGTTGATGAAGGCGAACCAGGCGCTGGTGTCGACGAAGAGCTGAGGGCGCAGCGTATGGAAGGTCTTGACCTTGCCCATGGCGGAGGATTCGAGGCTCA
The DNA here is from genome assembly GCA_036274895.1 of Thermoanaerobaculia bacterium. Lineage (GTDB taxonomy): Bacteria > Acidobacteriota > Thermoanaerobaculia > Multivoradales > SZUA-115 > CALMKX01. The sequence goes on from DASUEU010000040.1 coordinate 63,429, forward strand.
GGGGCCCGGGTAGAGCAGGCGGTCGTGGTCTCGGCCGCGGCCTTCGGGATCCTCGGCCATCCCCTTGAGCTGAGAGAGGGAGCGACGCGGCACCGGAGGTTCCACCAGGTACTCCGCCACGGCCTCCCGTACCAGGTCGGAGAGGCTGCGGCCCTCCCGCTCCCCCTTGGCCAGCAGGGCCTCGTACTGCCAATCGTCGAGGTTGAGCTGTGTACGGTGCATTGCGGGCGGTATCTTACATCTTCCAGCGAGTGGTGCGCAACCCCGCCGAGCGCTCCCCTGTGACCTCCTGCCATACAATGCCGTTCCAGCTTCTTCCCCACTCGATCGGAGGCACTCGGTGTACGTCCCCTACGACCTCTCCCGCGTCAAGGTCCTGGACCTTTCCCAGAACTTCTCGATGAACTCGCCGTCGTTCGCCTTCTACGAAGGGCCGACGGTCAAATGGGTCAAGCGTCTGGCCTTTGAGGGGGTGAACGCCCAGTTCATCTCCACCACCAACCACATCGCCACCCACCTCGACTCGCCGATCCACTTCTACGATCCCGGGCCGGACATCGCCGGCATCCCGATCGACAAGCTCTTTGGCCCGGCCTGCATCGTCGACCTCGCCCAGTTCGGCATCGGCGACTACCAGATCTACGGTCCCGAGCACTTCGAGGCGTGGGAGAAGAAGCACGGCATCACCATCGAGCGCGGGGACATCCTGGTCATCCACACCGGCTACCACCGCTTCTACAACGAGGACTGGCACAAGTCGGTGGCGTGTCCCATCCTCGACGTGGTGGGCCCCGGCGCCCACCAGCCCGACCTGCCCCGCTGCTTCTTGAAGCACCCCGGTCCCCAGGGGCGCTTCGCCGAGTGGGTGCTGGACCGCGGCATCCGCTGGCTGGCCCTCGACTGCATCGCCGCCGACCACCCTTTCAACACCAACGTCAGGAAGGCCCGGCCGGACCTGATCCCCGAGGTCGAGGCGGCCATCGGCGCCTCCCTCGCCGACGCCATGCCCTGGCCCCAGGACTACCAGGTGATGCACGTCAAGCTCTTCCCCCACGGGGTCTTCCACGCCGAAAACGTCGGCGGGCAGATCGACGAGCTCCTGAACCAGCGGGTGTGGCTGGGCTGCTTCCCCTTCCGCTTCGCCGGCGGCGAGGCAGCGTTCGCCCGCATCGTGGCCTTCGTGGAGGAGAGGTAGGCCTTGTCCACCCGCAGCTTCGGCCAGCCGATCCGCCGCAACGAGGATCCGCGCCTCTTGACCGGGCGGGCCTTGTTCGTGGACGACCTCGACCTCTCGGGCATGGTCCACGTGGCTTTCGTGCGCAGTCCCTACGCCCACGCCCGGCTGGGGAGGATCGACGCCTCCCGGGCGAGGACACGGCCGGGCGTGTTGGCGGTGGTCACGGCGGACGACCTCGGGGACTACTGGCGGCCCGGCCCCCTGCTGGTGCCGCCGCCCCCCATCCCCGGCTGCGTGTTCCATGCCCGCACCCAGGTGCCCCTGGCCCGGGGCAAGGTGCGCCACCTGGGAGAGCCGGTGGCCCTGGTGGTGGCGACCAGCCGCTACCTCGCGGAGGACGCGGCCGAGGACGTGGACGTCGACTACGACCCGCTACCCGCTGTTCTGGACCTGGAAGCGGCGCTCGCCCCCGGCTCGACTCTGGTGCACGAGGATCTGGGCACCAACCTCGCCGCCCACGTCCAGCAAGGGCGGGGCGACTGGGCCGCAGCCAGGGACCGGGCCGACCTGGTGGTCGCCCGGCGCTTCCACTACGACCGGGGAACCGCCGCGGCGATGGAGAACCGCGGCATCGTGGCCGACTGGGACGATCGCAGCGGGCGCCTCACCGTGTGGGATACCACCCAGGCGCCGATCCCGATCAGAAACGGCCTCGCCGCCATGCTCGGTCTCTCCGAGAGCCAGGTGCGGGTGGTCGCCCCCTTCATCGGCGGCGGCTTCGGCCCCAAGATCATGATGTTCTACCCCGAGGAGGTGCTGGTCCCCTGGCTGTCGCGGCGGCTCAAGCGGCCGGTGAAGTGGATCGAGGACCGGCAGGAGAACTTCACCGCCACCACCCAGGAGCGGGGCCAGGTCCACGACGCCGAGATCGCCCTAGACCGCGACGGCCGGGTGCTCGGGGTCAAGGACACCTTCCTCCACGATGCCGGCGCCTACGATCCCTACGGCCTGACGGTGCCGATCAACAGCCAGTGCACCCTGCTCGGCTGCTACCGAGTGCCGGCCTACGAGAGCGAGTTCCGGGCCGTCTTCACCAACAAGCCGATCGTCACCCCCTACCGCGGCGCCGGCCGCCAGCACGGGATCTTCGTGATGGAGCGGCTGCTCGACCTCGCGGCCCGCCAGCTGGGCCTCGACGCCGCCGAGATCCGCCGCCGCAACTTCCTGGCGCCGGAGGCCTTCCCGGTGCACCAGGGGCTGATCTACCAGGACTTCACCGAGCTGGTCTACGACAGCGGTAACTACCCGCCCCTGCTCGAACAGGCCCTCGAGCGCATCGGCTGGGAAGCCTTCCGCCGCGAGGAGCAGCCGCGCGCCCGGCAGGAGGGTCGCTGCCTGGGGGTGGGGGTGGTCTCCTACGTCGAGGGCACCGGCATCGGACCGTACGAGGGAGCGCGGGTGCAGGTCGAGGCCAGCGGCCGGGTGAGCGTGGTCACCGGCGTTGGCACCCAGGGCCAGGGGCACATGACCACCTACGCGCAGATCGCCGCCGAGCAGCTGGGGGTGGATGCCTCGCAGGTCGACGTGGTCACCGGCGACACCGACCTCTTCCACTGGGGGGCCGGCACCTTCGCCAGCCGGGGGGCGGTGGTGGCGGGCAACGCCATCGGCGCCGCGGCCACCAAGGTGCGCGCCAAGGTGCTGCGCCTCGCCGCTGACGAGCTCGAGGCGGCGGCCGAGGACCTGGAGCTTGCCGACGGTGAGGTGCGGGTGAAGGGAGTGCCCGGCAGGTCGATTCCGCTGGGGGTGCTGGCCGTGCGCGCCAACCCCATGCGCGGCGCGGTCAAGCCGGGCACGGAGCCCGGGTTGGAAGCCACGGACTACTTCGGCCCCGAGCGGGGCGCCACCGCGGCCGGAGTGCACGCGATGATCGTCGAAGTGGATCCCGAGACCATGGGGGTGACGATCCAGAAGTACGTCGTGGTGCACGACTGCGGTACGGTGATCAACCCCCTGGTGCTCGAGGGGCAGATCCAGGGCGGGGTGGCCCAGGGCATCGGCAACGCCTTCTACGAGGAGCTGGTGTTCGACGAGGCCGGGCAGCTGCAGAACGCCTCGCTGATGGACTACTTGCTGCCTACTTCTCTGGACGTGCCGACGATCGAGACCGGACACCTGGTCACGCCGTCGCCCTTGAACCCGCTCGGCGTCAAGGGAGCCGGCGAGGCCGGCGCCATCCCGGTCGGCCCTCTCTTCGCCCAGGCGGTGGAAGATGCCCTCGACATCTCGGGCTTCGAGATCCTGGAGATTCCCTTGAAACCGAGTCGGTTGTGGGAGCTGCTCAACCCTTGACCCCCGCCCAACTCTGGCGCTATCCTCTCGGCTCCATCGCGGCCGGCATGCCCGGCCCACCCTCCGGGGCGTAGCTCAGCCTGGTAGAGCGCACGGTTCGGGACCGTGAGGTCGGAGGTTCAAATCCTCTCGCCCCGACCATCTCCCTCCCGCAAGTCCTTCCCCGATCCCCCTGGTCTCTTCTTTGCAGCCAGAAGTGGTGTTTTCTCGTCTTGCGTCCCCCTGTCTTGCGCCGGATGGGGGCCTCGCCTATCCTTGCGCGAGCCCTGAGCAACCCCGATCCGGCCCCGTCTCGAGGAGGCATCGATGATCTACCTGTGGACAGTGATCCTGTACCTGGTCTTCCTGGCCGGCGTGAGCATCTGGCGAGGCCGGGGAGTCAAGACGCAAGAGGAGTTCATGGTGGCTGGCCGTTCGGCTTCCGCCCTCTTCCTGGTCGCCACCCTGATCTGCACTTGGATCGGCTCCGGCAGCCTCTTCGGCGGCGCCGGCCGAGCCTTCCGGGAGGGCTTCTCGGCCCTGTGGATGAGCGCCGGAGCCTGGGTGGGGATCGCGATCGTCTATTTTCTCGCCCCCAAGGTACGGCGGATCGCACAGTTCACGGTCTCGGACATTCTCGAGATGCGCTACACGCCGCTGGCGCGGCTGCTCGGCACTCTTTCGATCATCATCGCTTACCTGACCATCGCCGGCTACCAGCTGATCGGTGGCGGGCGACTGATCTCGCTGGTAACGGACCTGACACCGCAACAAGGGCAGTGGATCACCTGTGGAGCGGTGGTGGTCTTCGTGATCTTCGCCGGTATGCGTTCGATTCTGGCCCTCGACCTCATCAACGGCATCCTGATCATTCTCGGCATCGCGATTGCCGCTCCCATCGCCCTCTCGCTGGCCGGTGGCTGGGGCGGGCTCACCAGTACGCTGCCCGAGACTCATTTCACCGTCACGGGCTCCAAGGGCATCTGGCCGGCGCTCGGGCTGTTCTTCCCGACGTTCTTCTTGCTGCTGGGCGAGAGCAGCATGTATCAGAAGTTCATGTCGGCGAAGGACGAGCACGCCGCGCGCAAGGCGGTGATCGGCATGATCATCGGCGTGATCGTGATCGAGACCCTGCTCGACACCACGGCGATCTTCGGCGCGGCCCATTATTGGGGCGACGCCCGCTTCCACCTCGCCGACGGTAGCTTCGATCAGCGGATGACCGAGACGGTGATCCTCGAGATGGCGCGACATCAGCTGCCGGTTTGGGCCGGGGTGATGCTGCTCGCAGGGGCCGTGGCGATCATCTTCTCGACCGCCACCACCTTCCTGATGATCCCGGCCGGCAACGTCACCCGGGACATCTATCAGCGCTTCATCAACCCGCAGGCGAGCGAGAAGAAGATCCTGCTGGTCAATCGGGTCATGGTTCTGCTGCTCGCCCTGGTGGCCATCCTCTTGACCACCCGATTCACCAGCATCCTGGACATGGCGCTGTATGCCTACACCATGGTGGGGGCAGCCGTCACACCGGCGTTGCTGGCGGCCTTCCTGTGGAAGCGGGTCACGCCCCTGGCGGGGACCCTCTCGGTGGGCGCCGGCATGCTCGCCACGGTGGTCTTCGGCATCCTCTACGAGGCGGGCCTGAGCAAGTGGGACTACGACTACATCATCTACCCGGCCGGAGGAGCCTCGATCCTCTGCCTGATTGTGGTCAGCCTCCTCGGCAAGCCGCCGGCGGAGGAGAAGTGGCGGCCGTTCTGGGCCCAGTGATCGGGGATCGGGATCAGAGATAGCCGAGGGAGCGCAGGCGGGCTTCGTCCTCGGGGCTGAGCACCGAGGGCGCCGCCTGCCCCGGCCCGGGTCGCTTGGCCTGGAGCCAGCGCTCGAGCAACTCGGCGAGGCGGGCTTCTTCCGGATGGCCCTGGCCGGCGAGGTTGCGCTCCTCGGCCGGATCCGTCCGCAGGTCGTAGAAGTAGGTGCCGTCGGCCACGAAGGGGTTGCCGGCGCTCCTCATGAAGCGGAAGGCCCGCGTGCGTACCGACACGCCCAGCTGCGAAGCGTGCTCGGAGAAGGCCGCGGGCCGCCCTCCCTTGCCTCCGGCGACCAGCCCGTAGAGATCCTCGCCGTCCTGGGCCGGGGACGGCCTGCCGAGCAGCCGCAACAGAGTGGGGAAGAGGTCCACGCTCTGAACCAGCCCCCGGTGGCGGCTCCCGGTGGGCTTCTCACCGGGTTTGCGAATCAGCAGCGGCACGTGGGTGGTGGTGTCCCACAAGCCGCCGTGGCGGTGCAGCACGCCGTGCTCACCCAGGTTCTCGCCATGGTCGGAGACCAGGGCGATGACCGTGCTCTCGAGCAGGCCGCGGCTGCCCAAGGAGTCGAGCAGACGGTCGACTTGGCGGTCGAGATAGGCCACCTCGCCGGCGTAGAGCCAGCGGTGGCCGGCGAGCACCGGCTGCTCGTGAGGGGTCGGGCCGGGCGGGCGAAAAGGCGTCCAACCCGGCACGGCGGCGAGCCCCACGGGCGCGCTTGGCCGCTGGCCCAGGGCGTAGGGCGCGGGCGGCGTGTGGGGCGTGTGGGGGTCGAAGAGGTGGAGCCAGAGGAAGAAGGGCTGGCGGCGCCCGGCGATCCAGTCCATGGCCGCCTCCACCGGCAGCTCGGCAGCGAAGTGCTCGTTCGACAGCATCACCTCGTCGAAGCCCTGGCCCAGGGCCGAGTTGTGGGGCCCGAGGTGACGGGCGGCGATCACCGCCAGGGTGTCGTAGCCGGCGCCGTCGAGCACCTCGGCGAGGGTGGTGTGGGCGTCCGGCAGCGGTGTCTTCAGGTCGTAGACCCCGTGGTTCTTGCCGTAGAGGCCGGTCAGGATCGAGGCGAAGCTGGGATTGGTGACGTTGAAGGCGGAGACGGCGTCGAGCCAGAGGTCGCTCTCCGCGGCGAGGCGGTCGATGGCCGGGGTGAGAGAGACCGGCCCCAGGGGCGAGCCACCGTCCTCCCGGAAGGCTCCCACGTGGTCGGCGCGCAGGGTGTCGACGCCGATCAGGATCAGGTTTGGGGGGCCGGGCGGTCGCGCCGGCGGCCGGGGCACCCGGTCGTAAACGGCAGGGCTCGCCCAGCGCACGCGGGTCACCGAGGCCGGGTCCCATGGGCTGCCCTCCGGAGGCTCGACCGCCAGGATCAGCTCAACCTTCTTTTCCGCCCAGGGGGAGAGGTCGACTCGCGCGAGAGGCGGTGCCGGGTTCGGGGCTCCCTCGGGCCGGCTCTCGTGCACCAGGATCGACCGTTCACCCTCGCGCACCTCGACGCGGAAGCGGGCGGGCTGAGGGTTCTGGTCGTCGAGCAGAGGCGTGAAGGCGAAGTAGGGCTCCCGCCCCAGGTCCAGCGGGAAGGCCAGCCGCGAGCCGGCCACCTGCTCGAGGGTGCGCACCTGCCCGGCCGCCTGGTGGGGGAACACCTTGAAGCTCGACTCCGGCACCTGGGAGAGGTCCCGCACCTCCTGGGCCCCCAGGTAGCCGATCTTCGCCTCGAAGACGACCTTGCGCTTGTTGACGAAGGGCGAGAGCTGCACCCGTGGCACCGTCTGCCACAGGTCCACCCGCCGCCACGCCCCGGGGTCGGGAGGGGAGCAGGCGAGGGCGAGCGAGAGCGCGGCGAGCGTGGTGGTGCGGCGGCTCATCCGGCGATGGTATCCGTCCCCGCCGGCTGCCGGCGCCAGCGGCGGTGCATCCACACCCACTGCTCGGGGTGGCGGCGGATCTGGGCTTCGATGGTGGCGGTCATCCTCGCGGTGGCTTCGGTGGCGTCCTCGGGCAGGTCGAGGGGGGCGTGGAAGGTCACCCGGTGGGTGCCGTCGGGTCGCCTCTCGATGAAGGTGGGCAGGGCCGCGGCGCCGAGCTTGGCGGCGAGGCGCGCGGCCCCCACCGGGGTGAAGGCCGGTCTGCCGAAGAAGGGCACCCACACCCCTTCGACCTTGGTGTCCTGGTCGATCAGCATGGCCAGGGCCCCGCCCCCGCGCACCGAGGCCAACAGCTCGCGAGCCGCGGCCTTGCCGCCGCGGGCGATGCCGTAGGTGCCGAAGCGCTCGCGAAAGGAGAGCAGCAGGCGCTGCAGGCCGGTGTCCTCGACCTCTCGGGCTACCGGCCGCAGTCCCAGCCCCCGGCAGTTGGCCGCGGCGCCGATCAGCTCCCAGTTGCCGCAGTGGCCGGTGAAGACCAGGATCGGCCGGCCGACCCTGCGCGCCTCCTCGACGTGCTCCCAGCCCTCGACCTGCACCACCCGGCCGATGTCCTCACAGCTTTTCGACATCAGGTGCAGGCATTCGGTCAAGGTCTGACCGTGGTGCCGGAAGCTGGCTCTCCCGAGAGCTCGGCGGTCGCGCTCGGAGAGCTCGGGGAAGGCGATCCGCAGGTGTTCGAGGGTGCGGCGGCGGTCCCGCCTCGCGAGGTGCCAGCCGATCCGGCCGATGCCCCGGCCGAGCCGCTGGGTGCCTCGCCAGGAGAGGTGGCCGAGGATCGCCGAGAGCCCCAGGAGGGCACGCCGCAGCAGTCGGTAGCGGAAGGGATCGGAGCGGGACGAGGCCATGGTCGGGGCGAGAGTCTACGCCGGACCTCTCGCCGGTGGCACGAAGCCACGGTCCTGCCGGTAACGTCTCGACTCTTCGCGAAGCCTCTCGGAGCATTCGCCAAGGAGGCAAACTATGGGCAACTCATTGATCCCCGAGAGCTTCTGGGAACGACGGTTCTTCGCACCGGAGCGCGCGACTCCGGACGAAGGAGTGCGGCTCGAGCACCAGGCCCTCGCGGCCGGGCACATCACCGACGGACTACGTCGAGAGCTCGAGGCGATCCATGCCGAGCAGGTCGGGGTCGGCCCGGGGCAGACGGTCGAGTCGCGCTGGACCGAGGCCCAGCTGCGCAGCCACGCGATCGAGCGGTTGCGCTGGGGTCGCGAGAGTGTGCGAGAGCACTTCGAGATCACCATCCCGGGCGGCAGTCGGGTCTTCGGGCCGCCCTACGACGTGGAATGGCAGGAAGGAGGCGGCAGCGCCTTTGGCAGCCGCGCCGACGGGACTCTGATCACCGTGTCGACGCCGGGCTTCTCCGCCGCCGGGGTCGGCTTCTACCTCACCGCCCCCGAGCCCTACCTCGCCGCCGTCATTCCCCAGGGCGGCTACGAGTGGAGCTGGGCGTCCTTCGCCGACCTGCCTTGGCTGCGCAGCCGCGGCGGTGTGGGCATCGCGGTCTACGTAGACGGTGAGCCTCAGCCGGCGGTCTCCCGCCAGGCACAGCTCTGGAGCCTGAGCGGCGTCAGCGTCTTCAGCGGCGGGCAGGGCAGTGGCCGCATCGCCGACGCGGCCTCGCCGGCCTTCGGCTTCGGCCCGGTCCCCCTCGCTCCGATCCTGATCCACATGACGCCCGGCCGCCGCTACCTGGTCTGGGTGTGGTGCTGGCAAGTGACCCCCGCCGAGGCCGCCAGCGGCTTCATCGCTTTCCTCCAGGCGAAGATGCCGCTGGTCACCGTCGACGCCGGCCCACCGCTGGTGATCCGTTAGGCGAAGACGCTCTTGCCGGGGGTCTCGCGGCCCCCGGCGGGAGTGGGGTCTAGGAGATGGGGGGGTAGTAGTCGCAGGGGCCGCCGCAGAGCTCCTCACAGTAGCTCCCGCAGCTCGAGAAGGACCCGCAGCACCAGTCGTCGATGCCGTCCATGCCGCAGTCGATCCAGTACCACTCACACTCGGTTCGGTCCCTCTTGGGGTCGGGTGTCAGACCGCTCTTGCCAGGGTCGGGCTTCTGGCTGACCGGCGTCGCCTTGACGGTCTGCTCGAGAGCCAGGAGGGTCTCGAAGTCCTTGAGCGCTGCCAGCTCCGGCGTGGCCGGGCCGTTCGCGCAGCCGAGCGCGAGCGGCTGCGGCTCTGCGATGGCCGAGCCGACGGCCAGGACCGAGAGGACGATCAGAGAGAGGGCGGAGATAGCAATGTTCTTGCGCATGCAGAATCTCCTATGACCGAAGGTTGATGGTAATTGTCATGATAGGGCTTTGATTTGGAGGGGTCAAGACCCTCACCCCGGCCCCTCCCTTCGGCTTCGCTCAGGGCCGGGAGAGGGGGACTGAAGGGGTGAGGGCGTTCTACCCCCGCCAGCCCAGCAGCAGCTCGACCAGCTCGCGCACGGCGCCCTGGCCGCCATTCTTGGCCAGCACCACGTGGGCGGCTTGGCGCACCTCGGGCGCGGCGTCGGCGGGGCAGAGGGCGAGGCCGACGCGAGAGAGCACCGGCAGGTCGGGCAGGTCGTCCCCGGCGTAGGCCACGGCCTCGGGGGCAATGCCCTTGCCGGCCAGGAAGCCCTCGAAGGCGGTCGACTTGTCGCGCGCCCCCTCCATCACCAGATCGAAGGCCAGGTCCGCGGCTCGCCGGGCAAAGGCGGCGTCAGCGCGGGAGGAGAGGCTGCCGACCTTGATCCCGGCCTGGCGGGCGAGGCGCACGCCGTAGCCGTCCTTGACGTGGAAGGCCTTGATGATCTCGCCGGTGGGGCCGTAGTAGAGCCGGCCGTCGGTGAGCACACCGTCGACGTCGAGCAGGATCCAGGAGATCTGGCCGGCCCGCCGGGTGAGCTCGGCGACCGGGAGCTGGAGCAGGGCGCCTTGGTGGTCCATGGTGGTCAGAACAGCTCCAGGCCCCAGAGGTCGTGGAGGTGGACGATACCGAGCAGCCGCCCGTCCGGGTCGCAGACGAAGAGGGAGGTGATGCGGTGCTCCTCCATCTCCTTCAAGGCGACCGGGGCGAGCTCGCGGGGAGCGATGGTGCGGGGCCGGGGCCTCATGCACTCCCGCGCGGTGCGCTTCAAGAGGTCACCGTCGTCGGCGAGCAAGCGCCGCAGGTCGCCGTCCGAGATGCAGCCTTCGAGGCGGCCCGCGGCGTCGACCACGGCGGTGATGCCGAGCCCCTTCTTGGTCATCTCGTAGATCGTCTCGCGCATCGAGGCGTCGAGGGCCACGGCAGGCATCCTCTCGCCCGCGTGCATCAGGCTCTCGACGGCGAGCAGGCGCCGGCCCAGTCGGCCGGCCGGGTGGCGCACGGCGAAGTCGTCCGGGGTGAAGCCGCGGGCCTCGAGCAGGGCCATGGCGAGGGCGTCACCCATGGCCAGGGTGGCCGTGGTGGAGGCCGTGGGGGCCAGGTTCAGGGGGCAGGCTTCCTTGTCGATGGCTACGGTCAGGTGCACGTCGGCGTGGCGGGCGAGCGGGCTCGCCGGGTTGCCGGTCATCGCCACCAGGGGGGTGCCCAGGCGTTTCAGCGTGTCCACCAGCCGCAGCAGCTCCTCGGTGGTGCCGGAGAAGGAGGCCGCCACCACCACGTCGCCCGGGACGATCACCCCCAGGTCGCCGTGCACCGCTTCGGCCGGGTGGAGGAAGAAGGCCGGTGTGCCGGTCGAGGAGAGGGTGGCCGCTACCTTCTGCAGCACCAGGCCGCTCTTGCCCATGCCGGTGCAGACCACCCGGCCGGTGGCGGAGAGCAGCAGGCCCACGGCGCGGTCGAAGTCCTCGTCCAGCTGAGGCAGCAGGCCGAGCACGGCCGCCGCCTCGATCTCGATCACCTGGCGGGCCACCTCGCGAGGGGGGCGGGGCTTCACGGAGTCTCCTCCCGGAAGGGGGCGAGGGCTTCCCGCACGGCCAGCAGCGACGCCAGCAGGCGCTCGGCCCGCTCCGGCGGCAGCTGAGTGGTGGAGTCCGACAGGGCCCGCTCGGGATCGGGGTGGACCTCCAGGAACACGCCGTCCGCCCCGGCGGCCACTGCGGCCCGGGCCAGGGGCTCGGCGAATTGGCGGGCGCCGCCGGTCTGCTCGCCACCCCCGGGCAGCTGGAGGGAGTGGGTCACGTCGTAGATCACCGCCAGGCCGTCCGCCTGCATCCAGGCGAAGCTCCTCATGTCCACCACCAAGTTGTGGTAGCCGAAGCTCGCTCCCCTCTCGGTGATGGTCACCCGTTCGCAGCCCACCGAGCGGGCCTTGTCGGCGATCCGGCGCAGGTCGTCAGGGGCCATGAACTGGCCCTTCTTGACGTTCAGCGCCCGGCCGGTGGCCGCGGCGGCCAGCACCAGGTCGGTCTGCCGGCAGAGGAAGGCCGGGATCTGCAGCACGTCGCAAACCTCCGCCGCCGGCTCGCAGTGGCCGGGCTCGTGGACGTCGGTCAAGAGGGGCAGGCCGGTTGCGGCCTTGACGGCGGCCAGGATCTCGAGACCCCGCTCGAGGCCGGGCCCGCGGTAGGTACCGATGGCCGAGCGGTTGGCCTTGTCATAGGAGGACTTGAAGACCAGGGCGAGGCCCAGTCGGGCCGCCATCTCGGCGAGGCGCCGGGCCGTCCCCAGGGCCAGCTCCTCGCTCTCGAGAACGCAGGGCCCGGCGATCACCGGAAACGCTCCCGCTCCGATGGCGACCCCCGGGGCGAGCTCGAAGCGCGGCGAGGTCATGTTCAGGAGACCAGCGGGGCAGTGGGCTCCGCCGCTCCTTCTTCGCCGGCGGCCGGCTGGCGAGACTCCGGGAAGGCGAGGTCCCGCTCCGCAGACTCGCGCACCACCTGGTGAGCGAGGGCGGCCTGGACGTAGGAGACGAAGAGGGGATGCGGGTGCGTGGGCTTGGACTTGTACTCCGGGTGGAACTGGCAGCCCAGGAACCACGGGTGGCCGGGCAGCTCGACCATCTCGACGAACTTGCCGTCGGGCGACAGGCCGGAGATCACCAGGCCGTGCTCGGTCAACGCCTTGAGGTACTTCTGGTTCACCTCGTAGCGGTGGCGATGGCGCTCACTGATCTGGTCCGCGCCGTAAATCCGGTGCGCCAGGGTCCCGCTCTTGAGCCGGCAGGGATAGGCCCCCAGCCGCATGGTGCCGCCCATCTCCTCGACCCCCAGGAGGTCCCGCAGCTTGTAGATGATGTTGTCGGGCGCGTCGGGCTCGAACTCGGTGGAGTTGGCGGAGGTGATCCCGCAGACGTCGCGGGCGTATTCGATGACCATGCACTGCATGCCGAGGCAGATGCCGAAGAACGGCACTTGGTGCTCGCGGGCGTAGCGGATGGCCCGGATCTTCCCCTCCGAGCCGCGCACGCCGAAGCCGATCGGCACCAGGATGGCGTCCACCTCGTGGATCTCCCGAGGCCAGTTCGAGGTCTCGAGCTGCTCGGCGTTGATGTAGACGATCTCCACCCCCGCGTCGTTGGCGATGCCACCGTGGATCAGGGCCTCGTTGAGGCTTTTGTAGGCGTCGGGGAACTCGACGTACTTGCCCACCATGCCGATGCGCACGTGGTGGTGCGGGTGCTTGACCCGCGACACCAGGCTCTCCCATTTCGACAGGTCGCGGTCGTAGTGGGGCAGGTTCAAGAGGTCGAGGAGGATCTCGTCGAGCCCCTCGCGGCAGAGCATCAGGGGCACCTCGTAGATCGTCGGCACGTCGCGGGCGGCGATCACCTGCTCGGGGTCGACGTTGCAGAAGAGAGCGATCTTGCGCTTCATCTCCTCGGGCAGGGGGCGATCGACCCGGCACAGCAGCACGTCGGCCGAGATGCCGATCTCGCGCAGGTCCTTGACCGAGTGCTGGGTGGGCTTGGTCTTGAGCTCGTCGGCGGCGGCGATGTAGGGCACCAGGGTCAGGTGGATGTTGACCGCGTTGCCGCGCCCCAGCTCCTGGCGGAACTGGCGGATGGCCTCCAAAAAGGGCAGGGACTCGATGTCGCCCACGGTGCCGCCGATCTCGACGATCACCACGTCCACCGTGCCCGAAAGCCGCTGCATGGCGGCCTTGATCTCGTCCGTGATGTGGGGGATCACCTGCACGGTCTTGCCCAGGTAGTCGCCGCGCCTCTCTTTGTTGATCACCGACTCGTAGATTTTGCCGGTGGTGTAGTTGGAGAGCTTGGAGGTGACCGTCGAGGTGAAGCGCTCGTAGTGGCCGAGGTCGAGGTCGGTCTCGGCGCCGTCGTCGGTGACGTAGACCTCGCCGTGCTGGTAGGGCGACATGGTGCCGGGGTCGACGTTGACGTAGGGGTCGAGCTTCATCAGGGTGACGGTGAAGCCGCGGGCTTCGAGGATCGCGCCGACCGAGGCGGCGGCGACGCCCTTGCCGAGCGACGAGACCACCCCACCGGTGACGAAGATGAACTTGCTAGCCATGGGCTCCTCCCGATCGTTGTGAGGCCAGGTTGCGTGAGGCCAGTTTGCCGCGCGCTGCTTCGAGGTCCTCGGGGGTGTCCACCCCCAGGGCCTCACCGTCGATGGCCAGCACCCGGATGGGGATGCCGTTTTCGAGGGCGCGCAGCTGCTCCAGGGACTCCGCCCTCTCGAGCGGGCTCTGGGGCAGGTCGGCGAGGGTCAAGAGGGTATCCCGGCGGTAGCCGTAGATGCCCCAGTGCTTGAGCGTGGGCGGGCCGCCTGCCTGGCGGCGAAAGGGGATCTCCGAACGGCTGAAGTAAAGAGCGTAGCCGAAGAGGTCGCACACCACCTTGACCGCCGCCGGGTTGCCCAGCTCCTCGGCCGTGGCGGGCACGGCGAGGGTGGCCAGGCGCTCGTCCGGCTGGCCACCCAGGTGGCCGGCCAGGGTCTCGATCGCCCCCGGGTCGAGGATCCAGTCTCCCTGGACGTTGAGCACGAAGTCCGCCTCCCAACCGCGGGCCGCGAAGGCGATGCGGTCGGTGCCGCTGGCGCAGTCGGCGGGCGTCATCTCCCAGTCCCCGCCGAATGCCTCCACCGCGGCGCCAATGCGCTCGTCGTCGGTGAGCACCACCACCCGGGTGAGGCCCCGTGCCGCGGCCGTAGCGCGGTAGACGTGCTCGATCAAGGGACGACCGGAAATCTCGGCGAGGGGCTTGGCGGGGAGACGGGTGGAGCCATAGCGAGCCGGGATCGCGGCCACGATCCGGGGCCGCGAAACGGTTTCGGTGTCGTCGGGCTTTTCGCTAGCGGGCACGTCCAAATCTAGTGTGCCACCCCCGGGGCTGTCAACGCGGGGGTGAACGGATCGGCTCCAGCATCGAGGCTCAGGGTGGGCGGACACATCGCTCGGCCCCTACCGGATGAGGCGGGACCTCCGACGGTAGGGGCGGACCCGCGTGTCGGCCCTCTTGGTCTGGCTGGTGGTTTCGACCTGTTTTTCGTCTACTCCAAATAGGAGATGTGCCCGCCGCTACCCTGGTGTCGGAGGCATCAGAACTGGATCGATTACAGAGATCACTGCGGAAGTCGCCGACTGATGTTACGCCTACGCTGCTACTACGAGATCAGATATCTAGATAGAGGACAAGTCGCCGTTATCGGGTAAAAAATGACCAGGAGTTCGATCATTGTCACCTCACGCTGAAGACTTCGGCCAGGCCCTCGCCGCCTTGCGAGGCCCGCGTCCCCAGGCCGAGCTGGCCCGGGCGGCGCGCATCACGCCGTCGAGCTGGAGTCTCTATGAGAAGGGCAGGCGCCTGCCGCGCGAGGAGACCATGCCGCGGATTCTGGCGGTGCTCGGCTGCTCCCAGGCCGAGCTGGACGAGGCCATCGACCGCTTCCGCCGCGAGCGCCTGCTGCGGCAGATGGCCGAGGCCGAGCGTGCGGCGCGACTTCCGGATCGAGGTAACTCCGGGGCAGCCGGTCGCGCCGGGATCGGCCTGCCGGAGGAGGCTCGGCTCGAGATCCGCGCTCTCACACTGCGCCTGGCCCGGGACCTGGAGGAGCTGCTGATGTGGGTGGCGAAGACCGGGAGGTCGTAGGAGCAGGCTCATGGCTCGATAGTTTTCAGTGACTCTCTATCGAAGAATTCTCTCCGGCGAGCAGATTTGTCACCC
This sequence comes from Thermoanaerobaculia bacterium, assembly GCA_036274895.1. Lineage (GTDB taxonomy): Bacteria > Acidobacteriota > Thermoanaerobaculia > Multivoradales > SZUA-115 > CALMKX01. The sequence goes on from DASUEU010000040.1 coordinate 78,750, forward strand.
TTTCATACCTTCGGGGCACTCCCCCCTACAAATGGCACATCCTCAGTCCGTTTTCGGCGTCTCAGGACTGCAGGCTGTGTATGGTGCGTTGCTGATGGGCGTCATCACCACGGCCCTGCCGGGCTACGCCCAGGCTGAGTCGTTCGACCCGGTAGCGGTAGGGGCAGGCCATCGTCGCCGATCGCTGGTCTCCTTGCCGAGGCCTCGGCATCAAGGACCGAAGTACCAAGAGGAGGACGCAGAGCATGGCCCGGAGTAGCCCGAGCACGGCGGCAGGAGCACGGGCGTACTGGGAGCTCGCTCGGCTGATCCTGGTTCTCCTCGCAGTCTTCGCCTGGGGTTGTCGCTCGATGGCCTCGGCGGCGGACTACAGCGACCGGATCATCTGGTGGGACAAGGAGAAGAACGACGCCCGCTTCGTGCCGGAGGCCGTACTGAGTTCCCTATCCGATGAACAGCTGCCGTTCTCGGAGAACGTGCGCGAGATCTTGCGCATAGAGATTGCCACCCGCGCGAGTGCTGGCACGGAGATTCCACCCATCCTGCCAACTCAGCGGCGGCGTGTTGTCCCCGAGTGTTCCTCTGAGTTGCTGCGACCCCCTGAGCCAGGCTCCTGGGAGCATGCTCGGTCCCTCGTTGACTGGGCTCGATCCATGGAGATTGTAGCGTTAGCGCGCGTAGTTCAGATCGTTCCCGGTTGGGATGGCAGGCTTGGCTCAATCAGCCAGGCAGTGTATGTGCGCATCGAGCAGAACCTCAAAGGTGCCGGCCCCGACAGTTTCCCGGCGAGAGCGCTGGTGTTCCTCGAACCCACCGAATCCGTGGTCGTAGGTGAGACGCGGCTGTGCAAAATCCTGCACGGAGATCCACCGCCTTCGCGGCGGCAGGTGGGGGACCGGCTGTTGGTGACAGGTGCGAAGGAAGACGGCGACGATCTTCTCATGACCGGATCGACGGTCCATCGGGTCGAGAAGGGCATGATCCGGTTCCGGCCGTATTTCAACATCACTGATCTGAAGGACCTCCCGCTGGAGGACTTCCTCGCTGCCTTGAAGTCCCCAATACAGGCAGAGGGGGAGAAGCCATGAACCGGATCGGATGCCTCGCCACCATGTCGATCTTAGCTCTCGCGGTCACCACCGCTGTCACGTCGAGAGCCCAGAGTGGATGTGCACGGGGACAGGTCTCGGCGACCAACCCGGGCGCGACTGGTGCCTTTCTGGGCAACAACATCCAAGTCCCCGGACAGGGAGTCACACTCTACGTCGATGATGCCGTGCGCAACTCGACCTTCTTGACAGAGGAAGCAATCCGGCGGGGGGCGGAGAAGTGGAACGACGCGTGCCCGAACATGACCCACGTCCCTGACTTCAGCTTGAACTGGAGCGGGACTCGGCCGGCCCTGCCACCGAACCCGGGCGGGTCCAACGTCCATCGGACGAGCATCCAGGTGACCTTCGTGGATGCACCGGCCCCCTCGGGCCAGGGGGGCGCCGTAGAGCTCGCGCACTACAACCCTGAGAACAACTCCATCACGATCTGGGGCCGCTGTCCGAAGGACAATGCCACCGGGCTGCCCTGCGCTGGTGGCAAGCCGGGCGCCGCAATCCTCTGGGCCACCACGCCGGGTCTGCTCGAAACAGTGATCGCCCACGAGCTCGGACATGCGTTGGGCCTGGACCACGACGCATCGGGCGGTGATTGTGCTGGCGGCATCATGCAAGCGACCATCGATCCCCAGAACACCATCCTGATGGTGAGGCCGAACCACTGCAACTTGGCCAACCGGATCAACAACGCTCTGGAGCCCTGTTCTACGGCAGACCAAGCAGCTGGCCAGCCCCACCCTTGTGACAGCGACCAGCCGAGGCCCAGGGATGGCGACCCGGGTGGGCCGTCGGGACTGGGAGAAGGACCGGAGGATCTCTATTGCCAGGAGTACGCCTGGCTCTGCCGCGACAGCATCCCCTGGCGCGGGAGCGGGATCAACTGTACCTGGTACTGCGTCGAATCCAGGATCAGCTTCGGTGACAGTATCTCCATCTGCAACTGGGCCTGCACCTCTGGCCCCGTAATCCTGAGCCCGGACGATCCGCCGCCTGAGCTGAACGAGAGCGGCGGCGTCAATCGAGTGGGGCCGAGACTCCTGGTGCGGGCCCCCGGAAACGATGCCACGGTCAGTGGCTTGGCGACCATCAGCGGTTTCGCGGTGTCCCTTGTCCCCTTGCCGGTGACCGTGACGTTCGGCATCGATGGCCAGGCTCTCCCGGTCAGCAACTTCGCCTGGGGCCTCCCGGATTCCGGCGCCTGCAGCCCGCCCTACGGCTACTGGTGGCAGATCACTTGCCGGGCCAACTCCGGCTTCACCGCCCGATTCAACTCGGCGCTCTACCCCAACGGTCTGCACAGGGTTCAGGTTGTGGCCTACGATGGGTTTGGCTGGGCCACCAGCATCGAGATCCCCATCGTGATCGACAACCAGGTCTGTGCGGACACCACGCTGCCCACGGTTGCGATCACCTCGCCGGCAGCCAACGCCACCGTGCTCGGGACCACCAACGTCACGGCCTCGGCCGCGGACAACGTGGGCGTCACCGAAGTGCGCTTCTTCGTCGATGGGGCATGGACCTCGACCGATCGCACCAGCCCCTTCGTCTTCCCGTGGGACACCGGCACCGTGACCCCGGGCGGCCACAGCCTCACCGCCAAGGCCTACGACGCCTGCTCGAACGTGCGCGCCTCGACGGCCGTGCCCGTCACGGTTACTCGACCGGCGGACATCGCCGTCTCTCGCGCGGTGGACGGCGTGGCGGTGGCGCGGGGCAGCTCCGTGGCCTTGCCGGGCACCACCCCCGGTGTCTCGACCTCGACTCGCTTCCGGATCGTCAACGAGGGCGTGGAGCCTCTGCTGCTGAGCAACGCCGGCAGCCTGGTCTCCGGCCCGTGCTTCTACCAGATCGAGACGCCCACCTCACCCATCCCGGCGGGGGCCGAGGCCTTCTTCCGCGTGCGCCTCCTCTGCGACCAGCCGGGCAGCTTCACCGGCACGGTCTCGATCCTCTCGAACGACCCGGATGAAACTCCCTATAGCTTCCAGGTCACCGGCGTCGTCACCGCCCTCAACCCGCCGGACATCGTGGTCACGAGGGCCCACGACGGCACGGAGGTGCCGCGCGGCGGCAGCACTTCGATCGGCACGGCGGCCGTTGGAGCCGCCACCTCGGTGCGCTTTCGCATCGGCAACGCGGGGACGGGGGACCTGGTGCTCTCGAACCCGAGCGCCATCCTCTCTGGCAACTGCTTCTACCTGATCGAGACGCCGACCGCGACTGTGCCCCCGGGCGGGGAGACCTTCTTTCGGGTACGGCTCCTCTGCGGCGCCGCTGGCAGCTGGGCCGGCACCGTCTCGATCGCCACCAACGACGGGGACGAGACGCCGTACGGTTTCACCGTGACGGGGACGGTGACTCCGTAGGGCGGCCCTACGGCCAGCCGGAGGAAGCCCGCGTGGAGATCCGCGCCCTCGCCCTACACCATGCCCGACGCGACCTTCCGGACTACGATCACCTGGTTCGGCCGGGACGAGCGCCGGAACAGCTTCACGGTGGGCAATGGCGGGGACGCAGGCCCGCTGTGCCACGAGGCCACCGAGGCCCTTTAACGGGCCATCAGCAACTACCTTGCCATGGCCTTCGCCAGCCCGGACGCCACGGGGGAGAACCTGCCGATCCCCCCCGCCCCTGACTGCTAACGTTCAAGCCGCCCCCGGCCCGGCCTCGCGACGGCCAACCCCACCGCCAGCACCACCAACCCCCCGCACTCCCACATCAGCACTCGCGGCAGCAGGCAGCGGTCGGTGGTATGGCTGCTGCTGGGCGTGGCCGTGAGGAGGGCGAGCAGCGGCGCGAGCGAGAGGAATTCGCCGGCGAGGTGGTGGAGCCGAGGGCGAGTACGGCGGAACCAGAGCAGCAAGCAGCCCGCGCTGGCCAGAGCGAGCCCGGCACCTGCCGTGGCGAGCCGCGCCGGCTGGCAGGCGGTGAGGGTGAGGAGGAGCAGGGCGGTCAGCAGGAACGTCTCCGCGCCGAGTAGAAGCAGGGCGCTCACGGATCGGTGACGGTCCACCCACCAGGAGACGACCAGCAGGCCCAAGGCTGAAGAGTGAATCTGGCCCGAGAAAGGCGGCGGCGCCGGTGAACGCGAGCACGCCGCTCACGGTGACCAGGGCCCCAGCCGCCAGCTCGAAAGGCCGAGCCAGCCCGTCAGGGGATCACGGCCCACGCTGAGCGTGGCGACCGAAGGACACCCCTCGGCCTTGGTTCCGTGGGAGCGACCCCTCGTGACCGCCTCCCGCTGAGCTGGGCCACCTCCTCCCTCCCTCCCGGCACGGGAACTCCCCCTCCCTCCGGGTAGGCCCGCCCCGTCCCGGGGCCGGTGGGACGTCTCTCCCGCCGAAGCGAGACTTGCCGCCGAGCGCTCTCGAGACCATGAACCACGGAAACGCAGTCGGATGTCGGTAACGCTGGCCCTGTTCGCGGCCGGGATCCTGATGGGGATCGCCGGAGCCTGCATCTGGGCCTGGGGCGTCCATACCGGCCAGTTCCGCGATCTCGAGTCCACCAAGGAGCAGCTGTTCTGGCCCGACGTGGCCCCGCAGGAGGAGAGTCTCGATGAAGACGGTGGAGCAACTGCCTGACCGCACCATCACCCGCCGGCGCATGCTCTCGGCGACGAGCGTCATCGGTCTGCTGGGGGCGACCGCCGTCGCCACCCTGTCGAACCTGCTCTTCTTCAAACCACGGGTGACCTACGGCGAGCCGTCGCGGTTTCGGGTCGGCAGGCCGGAGTCCTTCCCCCTGGGCACGCGTCTGCCCTTGGGCCAGCAGCGGGTGACGATCATCCGCAGCGAAGCCGGCATGGCCGCCATCTCCAACACCTGCACCCACCTGGGCTGCGTGGTCGCCACCTCGGAGATCGGCTTCAACTGCCCCTGCCACGGCAGCCGCTTCGATGCCGAAGGCACGGTGCTCGGCGGCCCGGCGCCCCGGCCCCTGCCCTGGTTCAAGTGCAGCCTGTCGCCCAATGGTGAGGTGGAAGTGGACACCTCCGACGAGGTGCCGCAGGGCACTTTCCTCGAGGTCTGAGCGAGGAACCGCCGATGAAACGCGACCCGGGCCTCCTCGCCAACCTGCGCCACCTGCCCAAGAACGTCTGGCGGTCGGTGTTCCGCAACCCGCTGCCGTCCTCCGACCTGGGACGCTCGCAGACTTCCTTTTCGAACTTCTTCCTGCACATCCACCCGGTCAAGACCCACGTCCACTCGCTGCGCCCGGCCTACACCTTCGGCCTCGGCGTCATCTCCTTCAGCCTGTTCATCATCCTGGTGGTCACCGGCGTTCTGCTGATGTTCTATTACGTGCCGTCGGTGGAGCAGGCCCACAACCGCATGCTCGACCTCTCGGGCACGGTGGCCTTCGGCGCCCTGCTGCGCAACATGCACCGGTGGGCGGCCCACGGCATGGTCGGGGTGGTGGTGCTGCACATGGCGCGGGTGTTCTTCACCGGCAGCTACAAGCCGCCCCGCGAGCTCAACTGGGTGATCGGCGTGCTGCTGCTGTTGCTCACCCTCTTCGCCTCCTTCACCGGCTACCTGCTGCCCTGGGATCAGCTGGCCTTCTGGGCGATCACCGTCGGCACCGCCATCGCCGGCTACGCCCCGGGCGTCGGCGACACCGTCCGCTTCCTCCTGCTGGGCGATCAGCTGGTCGGGCAGGAAGCGTTGATCCGCTTCTACGTCCTCCACGTCGCCGTGCTGCCGGTGATCATCACCCTGCTGGTGGGCGTCCACTTCTGGCGCATCCGCAAGGACGGCGGCCTGTCCCGCCCGGCGGGCTCCGACCTACCCGAGGCCCAGGGAGCCTTCCCGGCCGCCCTCGAAGGCAAGCTCGAGGGGCTGGCGCCGGCCGCCAAGACGCAAAGAGGCAAGACCTTCGGCGTCCTCGGCCTGGTCCGCGGGCCCTTCACCAAGGTCGGCAACACGCCGGACAACACCGTCTTCTCCTGGCCCCACCTGTTCATCGCCGAGCTCTTCTGCTTCGCCCTCACGGTGTTGGTGGTGGTGGTGGCCGCGCTGCTCTTCGCCGCGCCGCTCGAGGCGCCGGCCAACCCCCTCCATCCGCCCAACCCCTCCAAGGCTCCCTGGTACTTCCTGGGCTTGCAGGAGATGGTCTCCTACTCGGCCTTCTGGGGCGGCGTCGGCATCCCGACCCTGTTCGTGGTCTGCCTGCTGCTGATCCCCTACCTCGATCGCGGTCCGCTGGGCGTCGGGGTGTGGTTCTCGCGGCACCGCCTCCTCGCCAACACCCTCTTCGTTCTCTTCCTGTTGGTGAACCTGGTGCTGATCGTCATCGGCACCTTCTTCCGCGGCCCGAACTGGACCCTGGTGGTCCCCTGGTAGGCCGTCGCGACGACTTGGTGAGCCCATGCGATCTGCCCTAGCCATCATCTCGGTCATCGTCCTCGCCATCCACGGCGTGGTCTTCTACGAGGAGCTGTCGGCCCCCTGGCAGGACCACCAGAGCCGCTACTTCGAGCAGGCCGCCGAACGTGCCGACAACGAGCTGGTGCGCGCCACCCTGGCGGCGCGCAAGCCGGCGATCGAACAAGTCATCGTCAAGAGCTTCGGTCCGGCCCGTGTCGACCGCTGCACGACCTGCCACATCGCGGCGGACGACCCTCGCTTTGCCAACGACGATCAGCCCCTGCGCACCCATCCGCCGATCCCCGGCCACAAGCTGGAGAGTTTCGGCTGCACTATCTGCCATGACGGCCAGGGGCGCGCAGTCGAGGCCGAGGCCGCCCACGAAGGCGGCCACGACTGGCCCTGGCCGACCCTGCCGGCCGAGCTGATCGAGGCCAACTGCGTCCAGTGCCACAACGATCCTGATTGGCCCCAGGCACCGAAGGTGCGGGAAGGTCGCCGCCTTTTCTTCGAGCGCGCCTGCTATACCTGCCACACGGTGACCGGGCTCTCGGTGGGCTCGATCGGCCCGGACCTGACCGACGTCGGCCACCGCCTGCGCGCCTCGGCGATCCGCGAGAAGATCGAGAACCCCCGGGCCAGCAACCCCACCTCGACGATGCCGCGCCAGGAGCTGGCGCCGGCCCAGGTGCTGGCCCTGACCACCTTCCTCAAGGCGCAGCAGGGCAGCAACATCGCCCGGGCGCCGCTGTCGGCCTATCGCTCGGCCCATGCCGCGCGGCCCGAGTGGCTGCCTCTCTCGCTGGTGGTGGGGCCGGAGTCGGCGTCCCTCGAACCGCTCTCGGCGGCCGAGAGGGGAGCAGCCCTGCTGCCCAAGGTGGGCTGCCTCTCCTGCCATCGGCTGGGTGAGCGAGACGGCAAGGTCGCCCCGGACCTCGCCTTCGCCTCGCTCCAGCGCGACCACCGCTGGCTGATGACCCACTTCGAGGACCCCAAGAGCGTGGTGCCCGGCTCGCTGATGCCGCCCTACCCGCTGCCGGAGGGCGTCTTCGACGACCTCTCGCAGTTCCTGCTCGCCCAGCCGCCGCCGCCCCTGCCGGCCACCGCCGCCGAGCGTTACGCCGCCCTCTGTGAGCGCTGCCATGGTTCGGAGGGCAAGGGGGACGGACCGATCTTCGAGTACCTCGACCCGCGGCCTCGCGATCTGACCAAGGCCGCCTTCATGAAGAGCAAGACCCGCGAGCGGCTGGTCGCCAGCGTGATGGAGGGCGTGCCGGGCACCAGCATGGCCCCCTGGGGCCGGGTGCTGGGCCGGGACGGCGCCGCCGAGCTGGTCGACTGGGTGCTGGCCAACCAGACCAAGGCGAGCGCCCTCAAGGCCGCCGTCCGCGAGGTCCCCACGGCGAATCCGGTGGCCTTCTCCGCGGACAGTGTCGCGCGCGGGGAGGCGATCTACCTCAACCGCTGCTGGGGCTGCCACGGCAAGAAGGCCGACGGCCACGGACCCAACGCCGTGGACATCGTGCCGCGGCCGCGCAACCTGCGCAACGGTCCCTTCATCCGCTCGGTCGCCTACGCCCGGCTGCACGAGAGCATCAAGTACGGCGTGCAGGGCACCGCGATGCCAGCCGCCGGCTTCGACTTCGCCCTCTCCGACGAGGAGATCGGCCACCTGATCCATTTCATCTACAGCCTGAACGGGCTCGGTGCCGACGCGCCGAAACTGGCCCACAACGCAACCGCGAGGTGACCATGACCTCACCAGCCCTGGCGCCCGACGCGCACGAAGATCGCTCGGCGTTCTCCTTTCTGATGATGGCGGGAGTGTTCTTCGTGGTCTCCGGCCTGGTGGCTCTGATCATCGCCGCCAAGCTGCAGCTACCCACTCTGCTCGGCAACGTCTCCTGGTTGAGCTTCGGCCGGCTGCGGCCGATCCACACCAACGGCATGCTCTTCGGCTGGCTGCTCGCCGCCGACATGGGGCTCTGCTTCTACCTGGTGCCTCGCCTCTGCGGCGTCAAGCTGTGGAGCGAGAAGCTGGGCATGGCGACCATGTGGCTGTGGGGATTCATCGTCCTCGCCGCCGTGGTCGTCCTCGCCATGGGCATGAACCAGGGCCTGGAGTACGCGGAGCTGCCGCTGTGGCTCGACGTGCTGGTGGTGACCGCGTGGGTGATGTTCCTGGTGAACATCTTCGCCACCGTTCTGACCCGCAAGTACCAGCAGATGTACGTTTCCCTCTGGTACATCATGGGCGCCATCCTGTGGACGGCCTTCGTCTACATCGTGGGCAACTTCGCCACCGTGTTCACCAGCGGCGTCAACCAGGCGAACCTGAACTGGTTCTACGTCCACAACGCCGTCGGCCTGATCTTCACGCCGCTCGGCCTGGGGATTGGCTACTACTTCATCCCCAAGGCGGCGGAGACACCGCTCTACTCCCACCGCCTGTCGATGATCGGTTTCTGGTCGCTGGCCTTCGTCTACGTCTGGACCGGCGCGCACCACATGCTGCACGGGCCGATCAGCCAGTGGCTGCAGACCGTGGCGATCCTCTTCTCGGTGATGCTGATGATCCCGGTCTGGACCCTGGTGTGGAACTTCCTCGCCACCATGAAGGGGCAGTGGCACCAGCTGCGTGACAACGTGCCGGTGAAGTTCCTGATGGCCGGCACGGTGTTCTATCTGCTGACCTGCTTCCAGGGCCCGATGCACAGCCTGCGCAGCGTCAACGCCATCGTCTCGAAGACCGACTGGATCGTCGGCCACGCGCACATGGCGGTGCTCGGCGCCTTCTCCTTCTTCGCCGTCGGCGGCGCCTACTACGCCATCCCGCGCATGCTCAAGACCCGGCTGCACTCGCAGTCCCTCGCCAACGCCTCGTTCTGGTTGTGGCTGATCGGTGGGCTGTCGTTCTTCGTGTCGCTGTGGATCGGCGGTTTCCTCCAGGGTCTGCAATGGAACGATCCCTCGATTCCCTTCATCGACACGGTGAAGTTCATGCAACCGTTCTGGACCGTACGGCTGCTGGGCGGCACGTTGATGTTCGTCGGCATCCTGCTGTTCTTCTGGAACATTCTCTCGACCTTCACCGGCCGCCACGAGCGCCCGGCGCAAGCCTGAGCGGAGCGACGCCATGTTCAAGAACGTCGACAAGAGCAGCACGCTGTTCATCGCCGCGGCGGTGGCCTTCTTCTGGATCGGCGGCCTGCTGACCACTCTGGCGCCGCCGATGCTCGATGAGAGCTGGGCCAAGCCGGCACCGGGTCTCAAGAACTATCCAGCCCTGGCCGCCTCCGGTGACGTCGAGGCCATGAAGGTGATGGCCGGGCGCAAGATCTACGTCGCCGAGGGTTGCTGGTACTGCCACACCCAGCAGACCCGCACCATCGAGGCCGACACGGTCCGCTCCGGCTGGCGCGGCGAGCGCAGTCCGGTATCCACTCCCGACGAGTTCGTCTATGACGCGCCGCACCTTTTCGGCACCCGGCGGGTGGGGCCGGATCTGTCACGAATCGGTGGCAAGTACGACCGCCAATGGCACGTCACCCACTTCCGCGACCCGCGCAGCCTGGTGCCGGGCTCGGCGATGCCGCCCTTCCCGTGGATCGCCAACGATCCGCAGAAAGTCGACGCCCTGATCGCCTACCTCCAGAGCCTGGGCCGGGCCAAGGACTGGCGGCCGAGCCAGGACTACGAGGAGTGAGGCCGTGGCCGACTACAGCTACCCGTCGGTCCTGTGGATGTACTCGCTGATGGCGCTCTTCGTCGTGGCGGCGGTGTTCTTCCTGTGGAAAGCCGTCGCCAGCGGCGCGATCGCCAAGGACGAGGAGCCGAAGTACCGCATGCTCGAGGACGAGGACAGCACGAGGAGAGAAGGATGAAACCCGAGAGCCACGACGACCAAGTGCACGAGCTCGCCGGCGGCTGGATCACCGAGCGTAAGGGGATGCCCATCCCCTGGTTCTTGAAGCTGGCCTACGTCGGCTTTTCCCTGTTCGGCCTCTACTACCTCTTCAGCTACTTCCGCGGTGAGGTCGACCACTCGACCCGGGGCGCGCTGGTGCGCACCTTCAACGAGACGGCGTCCCCGCCGGGGATGGTGTGGATCGGTGCCCTGGGCTTGATCCTGGCCATCTTCGTGGCGGGCCTGCTGTGGTTCGCCCTGGCTGCGAAGGGAGAGCAAGGCGAGTGAGCGCGGCCCCCGACCGTCCGATCTCCTCGGCCTACCGGCGGCTCCGGCTGCCGGACGAGGACCGCTACTGGGTGGAGCAGGTGAAGTGCCGGGTGGGCTGCCCGGTGTTCACCGACGCCTGCGGCTACGTCACCGCCGTGGCCGAGGGCCGGGACGAGGAGGCCTACGCCATCGCCCGGGCCACCAACCCCTTCGTGTCGATCTGCGGTCGGATCTGCGGCGCCCCCTGTGAACGTGCCTGCCGGCGCGGCAGCGTCGACGCCCCGGTGTCGATCCGCGCCATCAAACGCTTCGCCTGTGAGCAGTTCGGCAACGAGACCGGCTCCATGGCGCACTACCACCGCCACGCCGACCCCCGCATGCAGCTGCCGCGCGGCAACTACAGGGAGAAGATCGCCGTGGTGGGCTCGGGAGTGGCCGGGCTGACCGTGGCCCACGACCTCGCCCGCGCCGGCTACCCGGTGACGGTCTTCGAGGCGGGTCCGGTGGCCGGCGGCATGCTCACGGTGGGCGTGCCCCTCTATCGCCTGCCCCGTGAGCTGGTGCAGGCGGAGATCGACGCCATCCTCTCCCTGGGCGTGGAGCTCCAGCTCAACGCGCCGGTCGGTGCCCCCGGCCGCACCCTGGCGGATCTCAAGGCCCAGGGCTTCGCGGTCATCTTCCTGGGGGCCGGCCTCCAGGCCAGCCGGCGGCTGGACATCCCGGGCGCCGGCCTGCCGGGGGTGATCCACGGCATCGAGTTCCTCCGTCTGGCCAACCTCGGCCAGCCGATCGAGCTGGGGCCGCGAGTGGTGGTGGTGGGCGGCGGCAACGTCGCCTTCGACGTTGCCCGCACGGCCCTGCGCCAGAGCGCGGACCTCGATCGCGAGGAGGACGAGCTCGAGGGCTTCCGGGTCACCGCCGACGTCGCCCGCACCGCGGCCCGCCGCGCGGGAGTCAGCGAGGTCCACGTGGTCTGCCTGGAGTCGCGCGAGGAGATGCCCGCCGACGCCATCGAGATCGAGGAGGGCCTGCACGAGGGGTTGACTCTCCATCCCTCCCTCGGCCCCCGCATCATCCACGGCGACGGCCGTGTCTCCGGCATCGAGCTCGCCAGCTGCTTGTCGGTCTTCGACGCCGATCGCCGCTTCAGCCCGCAATTCGACGAGTCGATCCGCGAGACCATCGCCTGCGACACGGTGATCCTCGCCGTGGGCCAGAAGGCCGACTTCAGCTTCCTCTCTCCCGAGGACGGTATCGAGCTGACCGACCGGGGGCTGATCAAAGTCGACGCCGAGACCTTCCAGACCTCGCGGCCGGACGTCTTCGCCGGCGGCGACGTGGTGCTCGGGCCTCGCCTGTTCATCGATGCGATCGCTACCGGCCAGGTGGCCGCCCGCAGCATCCACGACTACCTGCGCCGCACCACCACGACGGTGCAGCTCAAGGGCCGCTGGGAGCCCGCGGTCTACTCCATGGCCCGCGACTGGGAGATCCTGCGCCGGGGCCTGCCGCCGTCGCGGGCTCCCCACGCCGAGGAGCTGGCAACTGCCGGCAACCGCCAGGTGGAGGAGAACTTCCCCGAGCCCGAGGCCCGCTCGCAGGCCGCGCGCTGCCTGCGCTGCGACGTCCAGACCTGGTTCGAGGGGCACCTGTGCATCGCCTGCAACGGCTGCGTGGACGTCTGCCCGGACGACTGCCTGCACCTGGTGGGGCTGTCCCAGGTGGTGCGCGACGAACGGCTGCTGGGCCTGGCCGAGAAGACCTGGGGCATCGATCCCGCGGAGCTGACCTCTCACTCGCCCGAGGAGCTGGACGCCCTGGGGGCGGTGATGCTCAAGGACGAGACGGCGTGCATCCGCTGCGCGATGTGCGCCACTCGCTGCCCCACCCATGCCTTCACCATGCGCCGCTTCGTCTTCCATCGCGAGCTCGAGACGGCCCCCGGCGCGCACCCTCGCCTGCGCGCTTGAAGCGGACCGTCGTCATGGCCACCTTCCCTCGCTGGCACGGCCACTACACCCGCCGCCGCCGCGTCATCCAGCTGGGCTTCCTGCTGGTCTTCGCCGTCCTGCCCCTGCTGGACGTGTTCCGCTTCGACCTGCCCGCCGGCAAGCTGCACCTGTTCGGGGCCGAGATCTGGCTCGACGAGTGGACCTACCTCTGGCTCGGGCTGATGTTCGCCATGTGGCTGGTGGCGGCCCTGTCGTTGCTCTTCGGCCGGGTCTACTGCGCCTACGCCTGCCCGCAGATGGTCTTCTCCGAGCTCGCCCACGACCTCGACGCCCTGGGCAAGCGGATCTTCCGGCGCGCCCCCCGCGCACGGGCCAAGCAGCTGGCGCGGGCCTTCTCCCTCGCCGCCATCGCTCTGACGGCGGTGCTCGCCTCGGTGCTCTTCATGGGCTACTTCGCCCCCTTGGGCGAGGTGCTCTACCGCCTCGCCTCCTTCGACGTCGGGCTCTGGGTCGGCGCCGTCGGGGCCTCGCTCAGCCTGGTCGCCTTCCTGGACCTCGCCTTCCTGCGCGAGGGCTTCTGCCGCTCGGCCTGCCCCTACGGCCTGCTCCAGGGCATCCTCGAGGATGGCAAGAGCCTGCACGTCAAGTTCACCGAGGAGACCGGCCCCTGCATCGAGTGCAAGCTCTGCGCGCGGGTCTGCCCGATGGAGATCGACATCAGGAAGGGCGCCTTCCAGATCGAGTGCACCCGCTGCGGCACCTGCATCGACGCCTGCACTCAGGTGCTCGCCCGGCAGCAGCGGCCGAGCCTGCTGGCCTTCGACCTCTCCGGCTTCTCCTGGCGGGGCTGGGACCTGAAGCGGGGCCTGGTGGCCCTGTCCACGGTCGGCTTCGCCGTCGGGTTGGCCTGGGCCGTGTCCCAAAGGGAGACCGTCTCCGTCCAGCTCGCCCCCCTGTCTTCCGACGTGGCGGTCTCCACGGAGCTCGCCGAGTCCCGCTTCCTGCTGCGCGCCGCCAACCGCGGGCGCCAGGCGGTGCCGGTGACGGTACGCGCCGAGGGCCTGCCCCTCGACGCCCAGGTGACCGGGCTGCCCGAGGAGTTGGTACCGGCCGGCTCCGAGCAGCGTTTCACCCTGATCGTGCGCCTGCCCGAGACCGGTGAGGGCGGCCTCAAGCCCTTCACCTGGATCGTCGGCTCGCCGGTGGGCGAAGAGCGCTTCGACGCCGCGGTGCTGACCCGCGGACGGAGGAAATCGTGACCCCGAGATCTTCTTTCTTCGCCGGCGAGGGGCAGATGCTGAAGCTCCTGCTCTGGGCCATCTCCGTGCTCTTCATCGCCATCATGGTCGTCACCTGGGTGCTCGCCGAGCGGGCGAAGCCGGTGCTGCTCGACCTCGAGACCGGCCGGCCGGTGGCCGAGCGGCCCAAGCTCTGACCCTCCCGAGACGGCGATGACCGAGGCTCTGGCCAGCGCGGCATTCCTGCCCGAGCCGCTGCCCCTGTGCGCCCACTGTGGGCTGCCGCTGGCCCGCTCCGGGCGCAGCGAGGGGCCCCTCTACTGTTGCAGCGGCTGCGCCCTAGCCCACCGCATCACCGGCGGCGAGGCCGGCCACGGCCGGGCCACCGGCCTGTTGATGGCGGTGGGGATCGGCGCCTTCCTGGCGATCAACGTCATGATGCTGTCGCTGATCCTCTACACCGGCACCGCCGAGGCCGACCGCCTGGCCGGGGAAGCCTGGGTGCGCTGGGCCCTGCTGCTGCTGGCGACCCCGGCGGTGATCCTGCTCGGCGGACCCTTCCTGGCCCGCGGACTCTTCCGGCTCGGGCGGCTCCGGCTCGACGCCGACGTGCTGATTGCCGTCGGCGTGCTGGCCGCCTACGTCCACTCGGCCCGGTCGGTGATCCGCGGCGAAGGGCACCTCTACCTCGACACGGCGATGGGCATCCTGCTCTTCGTCACCCTCGGCCGCTACCTGGAAGCCTCGGCCCGGGCGCGCACCACCGACGCTCTGGCCGGCCTCGAGCGGCAGATGCCGGAGGTGGCCCGCCGGCTGGGGGCGGACGGCGCCGAAGAGGCGGTGCCGGTGGCGGCCCTCGTTGCCGGCGACCGGGTGCGGGTGCGGCCCGGAGAGCGGCTGCCGGCGGACGGCGTGGTGGCGGTGGGGGAGGCGAGTGTGTCCCAGGCGGAGATCACCGGTGAGCCTCTGCCCCTGGCCGCGGCCCCAGGCACGCGGGTGGCGGCCGGCACCCTCTGCCTGGACGGCAGCCTGGTGATCGAGGTGGAGCGCTCCGGAGGGGAGACGACCCTCGCCCGCCTGGTGCGGCTGGTCGAGCAGGCGAGGGGAGGCGGCTATCCCCTGGCCCCCCTGGTGGACCGCTTCGCGGCCGCCTTCGTGCCGGGAGTCCTGGTGCTCGCGGCCGGCACCTTCGCCTGGTGGGCCCTGGCCGCGGATACCGGCACGGCCCTGATGTGTACCCTCTCCGTGCTGCTGATCGCCTGCCCCTGCACGATCGGCATCGCGGTTCCCCTGGCGGTGACCGTGGCCTCCGGCCGGGCGGCGCGCGCCGGCGTGCTGGTGCGCTCCGGGCAGGTCTTCGAGCGGCTGGCGAAGAGCCGCCGGGTCTTCTTCGACAAGACCGGCACCCTGACCCGCGGCGAGCTGGTGCTCGAGAAGGTGGAACCGGCCCCCGGGGTGACGGCGGAGCAGCTCCTGGCCGTGGCGGCGGCGCTCGAGGAGGGCTCCGAGCACCCCATCGCCCGGGCCGTGAGGGCGGCGGCGGGCATCCCCGGGCTGCCCTGCCACGGCTTCCGCGCCCTGCCCGGGCGGGGGGTGGTGGGCATCGTCGAGATCGGGGGAGTTCGCGTGGAGGCCCGGCTGGGCACCGCCGAGCACACCGGTGCTGAGGCGCGGGGGGAGGCCCCCGCGGCGACGGTGGTGCACCTCTCGGTCGGTGGCCGGCCGTGGGGAGGGCTGGTGCTCTCGGACGAGATCCGCCCGGAGTCCGCCCCGGCCGTGGCGGCTCTGGCGAACCGCGGCCTCACCATCGAGGTGCTCTCGGGAGACCACCCCGCGGCCGTCGCCGCCCTCGGCCGGCGGCTGCCCGGGGTTCGCGCCGAAGGCGGGCTCAGCCCGGAGGCCAAGCTCGCCCGGGTGGCGGCCTCGGTGGCGGCCGGCGAGCACCCGGTGATGGTGGGCGACGGCGTCAACGACGCCCCGGCCCTGTCCGGCTCGGCGGTGGCGGTGACCCTCGAGAGCGGCACCGACCTCGCCCGTGAGGTGGCGGAGGTGACCATCCTCGGTGGCGACCTCTCGCGCCTGCCCTGGCTGGTGGACCTCGCGCGCCGGACGCTCCAGACCGCCCGGCGCAGCCTGATCTGGGCCCTGGCCTACAACGGCATCGGCCTCGCCCTGGCAGTGGCCGGCAAGCTCCACCCGGTGTTCGGGGCCGTGGCCATGGTCACTTCGAGCCTGTTGGTGGTGCTGCGCTCGCAGCGCCTCGCGCGGGTGAAGCTCCCGGGAGGTGCCTGGTGAAGCCGGACGACTGGCTGCTCGCCGCGGGCCTCTCCGCCGCGGCCTCGATGCACTGCGTGGGCATGTGCGGCGGCTTCGTGCTCGCCCTGGCGGCGGGGGAGCGCAAGCACCGCCTGCGTCGTCTGGCGGATCAGCTTCTGCTGCAGGTGGGCAAGGGCTCCTCCTACGCCTTTCTCGGTGCCCTCGCCGGTGCCTTGGGGGCGAAGCTGGTCACCTCGCCGGCCTTCGCCTGGTCGGGGCGGGTGCTGGCGATCCTGGCGGCCGTGGCCCTGGCCTTGACCGGCTTCACCCTGCTGGGGCTGCGGCGGGGCACGGCGGGAGCCTGGAGCGCCCGGCTGGTTGCGCCCTTCCGGCGCTGGATCGGCCCCTTGCTCACCCAGGGGCCGGCGGGCGCGCCGCTGGTGGTGGGCCTCGCCATGGGCTTCCTGCCCTGCCCCCTGGTCTACACCGGCCTCGCCGCGGCGGCGGCCACGGGCTCGGCGGGAGCCGGTGCGGCCATCCTGGGCGGGGTCGCCCTCGGCACCGTCCCCGCGTTGACCGGCGTGGCCCTGCTGGGCGTCTCCCTCCCCCAAGGCACCCGCCGCAACCTCGCCCGCGCCGGCGGCGTGCTGCTGCTGGTGATGGCTGTGGTGACGCTGATGCGGGGTCTCAGCGACCCGGCGGGGCCTCAGTGACCAGGCAGGGGCTGGGCGGGAAGTACCCAGGGAATTTGTGCGGCAGTCTCGCGGTCGAAGTGGAGCAGTGCGCGGAGCGTTGCGAGGTGGGCCTGGGGCGCGAGCTGAGGGGTGAGGTACAGCTCGGCCACCAGGTCACGCCAGCGCAGCAGCTCGCGCAGCAGAGGAGGGTGGCGGGCGCAGGCGATCGTCAGGTCGGTGAGAGCGAGAGACCGTTCGTAGCACCGTCTGAGACCCTCGTGATCTCCCCGGGCCAGGAGCTTCGAGCCCCGGTGTAGCTCGTTGGCGATCATCAGCAGCTGCTGGGGCAAGGTGAACTCCGACCAGCGCTCGACGGTGAGGGTGGCGTGCTGGCTCATGACGGGAGCGCCTCCCCTCGGCCGAGCAGCTCGAAGGTGATCTCGCGAATTCGCGATCGGACTCCCGGGTCCAGCACTTCCATGCCTCGATTGCCCCGAGCCGGGCGGATGTTGATCAAGGACGTGTACTCGATGCACTCCTCGGGCCCACGCCCAGGGTAGTAGTTCGCACCCCACAGATCTTCCTGCTGACTCCCGGCTGCCAGCAGCAGCTGCTCGGCGTCGGCATGGAGCTGACCGCCGACGGCTGCAGCGCCCAGGCGCACGTCAACGACGTACTTCACCATGTCGTCGAAGAACAGCTGTACCAGCCGAGCCAGCTCGTCGGGAGCCATGGGACTGCGGATCAGGACAATCGGAGGCTGCGAGTCGGAGTCGAGCATCGCTGGCTGAAGACTACCGCGAATGCCCGCGCTGAGAACCGGCGGCGATGCTTCTCCTTCGGCCGTATCCCGGCGTTCCAGCGATCACGGGAGGCTCTCCCGTCATCCCGACCGGAGCCTGCGCAGCAGGCAGAGCGGCGGGTCTCCCCTTCTCGTTCCGCGCAGTGTCGAAGTCCCGCACTGCCTCATGACCGCCCCTACGGCGTGAACCGATACCCCACCCCCCGCACGCTGTGGATGTGCTGGGGGCGCCAGGAATTGGCTTCGAAGGCCCTTCTCAGGGACACGATGACGTTGTCCACCACCCTCGTGTTGGGGTGATTGGGCAGCTCCCAGACCTCGGCCAGCAGCTCGCGGCGGGTGATGACCTGGCCGGGGCGGGCGGCGAAGATCCTCATCACCGAGATCTCCTTGTTGGACAGCTCGACGACGCCGGTGCGCGTCTTGGCCTCCCAGGTCTCGAAGTCCACCCAGTAGTCACCGAACTCGAAGCGGCTCTTGGGCGGGGCCGCGGCGTCGCTCCCCTGGGCTTGCGACCAGCCCTGGCGACGTAGCAGGCCCTCGACCCGGGCGAGCAGCTGGGCGAGGTCGAAGGGCTTGACCACGTAATCGTCGGCGCCGAGCTTCAAGCCGTGGACCACGTCATCGGGCTGAGCGCGGGCGGTGAGCATCAGGATCGGCGTCAGGTTGCTCTCCAGGCGCAGGCGCTGGCAGACCTCGAAGCCGTCCATCCCGGGCAGGCGCACGTCGAGCAGGATCAGGTCGTAGCGGCGGGAGGTTGCGAGGGCCAGGGCCTGGTTGCCGTCCCGGGCCAGCTCCACCTCGTAGCCCTTGAGCTCGAGGTTGGTGACCAGGCCCTGGGCCAGGGCCTCCTCGTCCTCGACCACCAGGATGCGCGAGCGGGCCGGGGACGTCATGCTCTCAGCTCTCCAGCACCGGCAGCTCGACCACGAAACGGGTGCCCGGGCGGCCGTCCTGGGAGTAGGCGCGCACGCTACCCTTGAGTTCCCGCACCAGGCCCCAGACGATCGACAGGCCGAGGCCGGTGCCCTTGCGCCGTCCGGAGATCTCGCGGCCGATCTGGTAGAAGCGGTCGAAGATCTTGCGCAGCTCGGCCTTGGGGATGCCGATGCCGTCGTCCTCGACCTCGATGGTCACCTTGCCGAGCTGGTCGGCGAGGCGGCAGCGCACCTCGCCGCCGCGGCTGGAGAAGCGCACGGCGTTGTCGATCAGGTTGCCGAGGATGCGTTCGAGAGCGTCCTCGGAGGCGCGCACCACGGCCTGCGTCTCGCCCGAGGTGATCAGGCGCACGCCCTGGCTCTCGGCGCGACTCCTGGCCCGCGGTAAGTAGCGGGCGAAGAACTCCCCGAGCGCCACCGGCTCGAGGCGCAGGGCCCGCTGCCGGGCCGAGAGGCGGCTGCTCTCGAGTACGTTGTCGACCAGGTTCGACATGCGCTCGACCTCGCCCAGGATGAAAGCCACGGAGCGTCGCCGTTGTTCCTCGGAAAGACCAGGCTGCTCGAGGGTCTGGGCGTGGAGCTGGATGCCGGCCAAAGGGGAGCGCATCTCGTGGGTGACGTGGGCGAGGAACTCGTCCTGCTTGAGGGCGGTGCGGCGGGCGGCCAGGGCTTGGGCAAGCTGGTAGGTGAGGCCGCCGATGAGCAGCGCGAGGAGGGTACAGCCGCCGATCAGCAAGGGCCAGTGGATGCCGCCCTGCGCCCCCGGGGCGCCGCGCTGCCGCACCGCGTAAACCACCCACAGCACCAGGATGCCGATGCTCGCCGCGAGCGACAGCACGTAGGTCACGACCATGCGCAGGGATCGGCGTCTGGACATCGGCGGCGGGATTCCCTTTCGGCCGGAGATTAGCCGATCTCGGGCTCCGCGCGGGGGGTATGATCCCTGGCCTCATGCCGCGGTTTCGCTCCCCCCTCGCCTGGCTGCTGGTGCTCGCCGCCGTGCTGGCGGCGGCGCTGGTGTCGCGGACCTTGCGCGCCGAGCGCGCCGGCCCGGCCACGGGCGAGGCGGCGTGGATCTGGTCCCTGGACTCGCCGCGCCTGGTCGAGCCGGCGGTCTTCCGCCTGGTCGAGGAGGTCGAGCTCGACCGCGCGCCCTCCAGCGCGACCCTGAGCGTGCTCGGGGACGAACAGTACCTGCTCTACCTCAACGGCTTCCGCGTCGGGGGCAACAGCTACCGGCCGGGCGCCCTCCTCGACGTCTACGACGTGGCGGAGTTGCTCGTCCCGGGCCTCAACCGGCTGGTTGCGGAGGTGCGCAGCCCGCGCGGAGTAGGCGGCTTGCTGGCGAACCTGGTGGTGGACGGCCGGGTGGTGGCCGTCAGCGGCGACGGCTGGCGGGTCTACCGCGATCCTTCGCCCGCCATCCTCACGGGCGGCCCCCTGCCCGGCGCGGGGGAGCCGGTTCGCCTTTGGGGCCGGCCTCCCCTCGGCCGCTGGGGCCGCCCCCGGCCGGGTCCCGAGCGGCCCATCTGGCCGCCGCCGGCGACGCTGCGCAGTGAGCTGCCGGGGGCGTTGATCGCCCCGCCGGCGGAAGTGCTGGCGGGCCTCAAGGTGCGGCCGGAGACGGTCCACCTCTTCGACTGGGGACGCAGCCTGACCGGCCTGCTCTCCTTGCGCCTCGATCAGCCGGGGGAGCGGCCCGCCCTCTATTTCGTCGGCGCGGAGCCGCCCCGGCCCGCCGAGCGCCCGGCGGACGGCCTGGTCCTCACCCCCGCCGGCGCCCACACCTGGAGCGATGCCCGGCTGCGCCGGTTCCGCTACGTCCTGGTGCTCGCCCAAGGGGGCGTGGAGGCCGTGGTGGAGGAGGCGCCGGCCGACCTCGCGGCCCGCCTGCTGCCGTCGGATCTCGAGCCCGAGGGCCTGCTCGGCCTCACCCCCCCGCCCCGCCTGTCACCGATGGAAGCTGCCGTGCGGCGGCAGCTCGGGCCGGCGCTCTAGAGACCTCGCTGTCACGCTCGCCCTCTCCTCGGATTCAGACTAGAGTAGGCCAGGAGTCCAAAGAGAGCGCATGTCGGATTCAACACCTCGACACGGTTTTCGAGAGTGGGCGAGAGCCCCTCTCGAGTATCCAGTCCGCCTGTACTTCGGCGAGGCGGAGGTGGTCGAGGCGCGGACCATCAACCTGTCGGCGGGCGGCTTCTTCGTACCCATGCGGCCGGTCAAGCCGGTCGGCACCCTGCTGCGCTTCGAGCTGGAGCTGCCCGACCAGGTCGCGGTCGCGGGCTTCGGCGAGGTGGTCTGGCTGCGGGTACGGGCCGAGAGCGGCCACCGTCCCGCCGGGCTGGGCGTGCGCTATCGCTATCTGGAGGACCCGGCGCGGGAGGCGATCCGCAGCGTCGTCGCCCGGCGAGAAGCCGAAGAGGCGAAGTTCGCCGCTACCCCCTCGCCGGCATCGGCTTCGGTCCCGGGTGCCGAGAGCGAGGATGAGACCGTCCTCCTGAGCGCGCGCCCGCACTATGCCGCGGACCCGGCACCGGCGGGTGCCGAGGGCCCGGCGCAGGGGGAGGTGGTGCCCGCGGCAGCGAGCTCCACGCTGTTCGAGACGGCGGCCCGGCTCCAGGAGGCGAGCCATGACCCCCGGCGCAAGCAGCGCCTGGGCTGGCTCCTGGGCGGCCTCGCCGCGGTGCTGGCCCTGGCCCTGGGCGTTTCCTGGCTGGTCGCCGTGGGTTTCGGGGGCTCCGAGCCGCCGGCCCTGGCAAAGCCCGCCGTCCGCAAGCCCCGCAAGGCGAAGCCGGCGCCGCCTGCCGCCGCGACTGCGGCTCCGGCCGCTGCCGCGGCGACCGGAGAGGCTCCGCCAGCCGAGCCCGCGCCGGCCTCACCACAGATCGACCTCGGCCCCCCCTTCACGCGGGTCCTCGGCCTTTCGGCCCAGAGCGGTCCGGACGCGACGACCTTGCGCATCGAGCTCGATGGCGTGCCCGAGTCGGCGCGCATCCTCTCGACCCCGATCGGCAGCGGCTCCCCCCGCCACCTGCTGCGCCTGCTCGGCGTGCGCGAGGCCGTGGAGCCGGCGGTGCTGATGGTCGGCAGCAACGAGATCCGGCGCGTCAGGAGCGGGCTGCACGGCCGCCCGGACGGTTCCGAGCTCCACCTGGTGATCGACCTCGCCGGCGGCCGGGTTCGGCTGGACTCCCTTTCGGCCGAGGGTCGCGGCCTGGTGCTGCGCTTCGTCGAAGCGGCGGCTCAGGAGCGGCGGTAGAGCACGAAGTCGGGGGCCTCGGCGAGCAGGTCGCGGGCCTCGCCGGGCGGGAAGTGCTCGAGGGCCCGGCGCGCCGTCTCGGCGTGGCGGTGGGCGATCTCCTCCACCTGCGCCAGGGTGCCCTCGCGCCGGACCAGCTCCAGGATCTCCGCCGCCGCGGTGCGCTCGAAAGAGCGGTCCTCGAGCACCCGTGTCACCGCCAGGCGCTCGGTCGGCGAGCCCCGCTCGAGGGCGAGCAGCAGGGGCAGGGTGAGCTTGCCCTCCTTCAAGTCCGAGAGCACGGGCTTGCCCAGCTCTTCCTCGCGAGCCGTGAAGTCGAGCAGGTCGTCGACCAGCTGGAAGCACAGGCCGAGCTGGCGGCCGTAGTGCTCGAGGGCCGCGCCGGCCTCCGGCCGCGCCGGGGGAATCAGCGCCGGGATCGAGCACGAGGCGGCGAAGAGGGCCGCGGTCTTGCGCTCGATGATGTCGAAGTACTCCGGCACTCCGAGGTCCGGCGCGCCCAGCCGGGCGAGCACCAGCAGCTCCCCCTCGGTCATCCGTAGCGTGGCGCGGCAGAGGCGGCGGATCACCTCCACCCGACCGTGGGAGAGGGCGAGGTCCATGGCCGTGGTGTAGAGCCAGTCGCCCAGCAGCACGGTCTGGTGGTTGCCCCAGAGCTCGTGGATGGCCGGCCGGCCGCGGCGGGTGGGGGCGGAGTCGATGATGTCGTCGTGGATCAGAGTGGCGGCATGGATCAGCTCGACCACCGCGGCGTAGGTGACCTCTTCTTCGCCGTCGTGGCCGAGCAGGTGGGCGGCGAGCAGAAGCAGAGCCGGCCGCACCCGCTTGCCCCCGCCCTCACCGATGTAGCGCCCGGCGTCGGCGATGAACGGCACGTCCGAGCCGAGGTGGCGGCGGAAGACCTCCTCGGTGGCGGCCAGCCGAGGCCCCACCAGGCCCAGCACGCGCTGGAAGGAGGCCGCGGCGTCGGGGGCGGGGCTGGTGGCGAGGGAAGTGGGCTCGGTCACGAGCGGCGTCTCATAGCTCTTTCACCGGCTTGAAGGGCTCGACCTCGACCAGGCGGCCGTCACGGAAGCGGTAGACCTTGCCGAGCTCGAAGTACCACCAGGCCACCTCTACGTGGTCCGGGTGTTCGAGGCGCTCCACCTTGTCCGGCTCGCCGGCCTCGCCGTGAACTCGCCGCTGGTCCTCGCTGGCGATCGAGGCCAGGAAGGCCTGGAGGTTGCGCACGAAGTCGGCGTCGGCGATCACGATCGCGGCCACTACCGGGTTGCCGCGCCGGGCCTTTTGCGAGACGTCGAGGCGCTCGAGCACGCGCAGGCGGTCGCCGTCGGGCTTCTTGACCACCATCCCTGCGGCCAGCTCGAAGGAGTTGTAGTAGCCGTTCCAGGTCCACTCGAAGCTGTACTCGCCCTGCTCGTTGGTGACCGTGGTGAGCCGCAGGAGGTCTTTCTTGGTGCGGCGGAAGCTGAGCACGTCGAAGGTGTCACGGGCGATCTCGAGGGCCACCGTCACCTGTGCCAGGGGCTGGCCTTCTCGGTCGGTGACGAAGCCGGTGAAGCGCAGGCGCTCGCCGTCGTCGTGGCGGCTGCGGGCGGCGGCGGCCGGTGCGGCGAGGGCGAGGGTGGCCACCAAGAGGGCCAGAGCCCCGCGCCGGAGGGGGGCTGGGATTGAGTGCATCATCGAGCGCTCCACGGACGGCCGGGATTATAGCGAAGGGGTCCGTCGGGACCACGCTCGGGAAGGGCGGGCCGGCCCCGGGGCCGACCCGCGAAGGTGTGGCTAGCGTTCCTTGGTGCAGCGGCCCTGGGCGATCATGTCGGCGATGAAGTAGCCGTGGCGGGCCGGCAGAGTGAGCGCCTTGGCCCGCAGGACCTCGGTGCAGTCCTCGGTCTCGCTCATGCCCGGCCGCCAAGCGGCAGCGCCCGAGGGGTCGAAGGACCAGGGGGTGCCGGCGGTGGTGTCCGGCAGGTCGAAGGTGTAGAAGAGATTTCCGAGGAAGGCGCCGCTATTGGCGTTGTAGCCCGAGAACACGACCCGGACCGAGATGTTGGCGTTGAAGGTGCCGCCCTGCTCGGAAGTCTGGCGGATGACCATCTTGGTGATCGGCTGGTCGTCGGTGTTCTTGACCTCCCAGACCAGCGGGCCGCAAGGAGTGTCCTGCACGTCGGTGCTCTTGAAGTGCAGGGCGCGCACCATGACCTGCGTCTGGGCCACACCGTTGACGAAGTTGGCGTCCTTCAGGCGCTGGATGATGGTGTCGGCGTCACCGGTCACCGGCACTCCGCCGAGGCGGACCACGTGATCCCAGTCGTCCGAGGCCGGGGCGCCGCACAGCGACTCGACCTCGCCGCCCGGGAAGGTGAAGAAGGTGGAGCCGTTGTGCTCGGTGCGCCAGAAGTCGGGACCGGCGGGGATGTCGGCGGCCATCGCGGGCAGGGCGAGCAGGGCGAGGGCGGCGAGGCTGAGGGTCGTCCTACGGAAAGAAGCGCAGTCCATGATCGTGCTCTCCACTCGTTGTGAGCTTCGTTGGTGTGAGTCGTTCGGGAGCTCCGGCGGGAGAATCCCCTTCTCGGGCGGTCCGCGCGCCAGGCCGGCGTGGCTCAAGGGGCTTGCTCCAGGGCGATCGTGACGGTCGCCGGCGCGCTCGCACGGGCCCGGCGGCGGAGCAAGTCGAGCAAGGCGCCGAGGCCGGCCAGGGTCACCAGGCAGGTGCTGACCAGGGCCACGGCGACCAGCAGGCCGAGCGAGCGGTTGGCCGGCACCTCCGAGAAGACCAGCAGCCCGAAGCCCAGGGCGATGGCCAGGGCGTCGACGGCGATGCCCGGGCCGGCGCGGCGCAGGGCCGCCGTCAAGGGGTCGGCTACCCCGTCCCGGGCCAGGACCCGGAAGCGCTCAATCAGGTGGATGGCGTAGTCGACGCCGATGCCCAGGGTGATGGCGCAGAACATCGAGGTCGCCACCCCCAGCGGCACGCCCAGCCAACCCATCAGGCCGAAGGTCCAGACCACGGCCAGGGCCGTGGGCACCACCGCCACCAATCCCCAGGCCAGGGAACGGAAGACCCACACGGTGATCGCCCCCGTGCCGAGCACGGCGAGCAGGATCGACAGCACCTGGGTGCGCACGATCGCCGCGATCAGGGCCTGCGACACGGCGACGTCTCCGCCCAGCTCGACCCTGCCCCCGACGGGGGCCAGGATCTCCTTCTCGAGCCCGCGCAGGTTGGCGATCAGGGCCCGCGTGCGGCGGAAGTCGGCGCCCTCGAGCAGCAGGGTGACCACGGTGCGCCGGTACTCCTGGTCGACCAGCTCGAGGCGCCGTGCCTCGCCACGGGTGGTGCCGATGCGGCGGATGTGGAGGTAGATCCAGCCCGGGTCGTCGATCAGGGCGCGGCGCTCGGGGTGCCGTCCGTCCCACAGGAAGGCGGTGGTGGCGAGCTGGCTGGCGAGGCCCTGGACGCCGCCCACGCCGGGCTGGCGGGCGAGACCGGCCTCGAAGCGGCCGAGGGCCTCGATCAGCTTGCCCGAGAGCAGGGGGCCGGAGGCGGCCGGGATCACCGGTACCTCTGCGGCGGGTAGGTCGAAGGTGACCTCGGCGCGCAGCACGTGGGTGCCAGCGAAGAGGCGATCCACCCTCTCGGTGGCCAGGCGTAGCTCGCTGCCCGGCGCGAAGTTGTCGACCCAGCTGTCCTGGACCGTGAGCCGTGGCAGCCCGAGGACGAGGACCGCCGTGGCGACGGCGACGGCCGGCAGGGCCCGGCGGGGAGCGCGTCCGAGGGCGGTGAGCGCCGCTTCCAGCCGGGTGGCGAGGGGTCCGGCCACCCGGCGCGGCAGCCGTGGGCCGGCCAGAGCCATCAGGGCGGGCGTCACCGTCAGTGCCCACAGCAGGCAAAACAGGACCCCGGCGGTGCAGAAGAGCCCGAAGGTCGCCACCGGCCGCAGCGCGGAGGTGGCGAAGGAGAGGAAGCCGACCGCGGTGGTCAGCGAGGTGAGGATCACCGGCCGCGCCAGCTCGGTGAGGGTGGCCTCCAGAGCGGCGGCGGGCGCCAGCTCGCCGAGCTTCTGGCGGAAGGCCGAGAGCAGGTGCACCTCGTCGGCGAGGCCGATGGTGGTCAAGATCACCGGAATCACCGCCGTCGGCAGGTAGATCGGCTCGCCGCACCAGCCGATCAGGCCGAAGGTCACGACCTGGGCCGCGGCGACCTTGGCGAGGCCGATGGCCACTGCCCACCGGCGCCCGCAGGCGAGCCAGAGCACGGCCGCGATGGCCAGGATCGACAGGGGCACGAGCAAGGCGAGGTCGGCCAGGAGGTGCTCGCCGAGCAGAGCCTCCGCCGCCGGGGCGCCGACCACTCGGAGGCGGTGGTGCGCGTCCGCGAAAGGAGCCACGGCCGCCTCGACCCGCCGGAGGAAGGCCACGCGGTCGCCGGCCACGGCCGCCGGCACGCCGACCACGATGGCCGCGGCCCGCCGGTCGTGCGCCACCAGGGTGCCGTCGAGGACGTCGATGTCGCGCAGGTCCTCGAGCACCTCGGTCAGCCGCTCGGGGGTGTTGGGTGGCGGGTCGAGGATGGGGCGGAAGTGGTGGGAGCCGGGATAGAACCGAGGGCTCTTCTCGGTGGCGAGGCTCAGGACCTGGTCGGGGTCCACGCCCGGGAGGGAGAGCAGGGCGTGGGTGGCCCGGCCGAGGCGATCGAGGGTGTCCGGGTTGACGATGCCGTCCGGGTGGTCGGTCTCGAGCACCACCAGCAGGGGATCCGGCAGGCCGAAGCGCTGGCGGATGGCGTGGTCGGCGACGATCGCCGGATCGTCGGCAGGCACCAGGGCGCGGCCGTCGGTGTCGAGCTCCAGGCGCAGGAGCCCCGGGGCCGCCGCGGCGAGGGCCACCAACGCCAGCGCCAGCACCATGCGTGGCCGGGCGGCGCAAGCTCTGGCCAGACGGGTTCCCGATGTCGCGAGCAAGCGGCATCCTCCTCCCGAGGGGGTGATGGACCTCTTCGAGAAAAAGAGTGCAGAGAAATGCACCTATCGTGACTATTGATTATTCTGCTGTTAATGCCGAAGAGCAGAGAGAGGAGCTTGTGCGCGAGGGCGAGGGGTAGGCTGGGTTAGGCCCGACAGGGCCGTAACCCAGCTCTCCGTCGCCGCCGGGAGCTGGGTTACGCCGCAGACGGCTAACCCAGCCTACGAGCCAACCCCAGCCCACGGGCTGCGGTCCCTTCGCCTCTCTCGAAGTGGGAGAGGGGCAGGGTGAGGGGGGCCTCAGCGGCCCAGGTGGATCAGCAGGCGGCGGGGGCGGGGCTCTCGGCGGTGCTCCCAGAGGAAGATCCCCTGCCAGGTGCCGAGGGCGAGGTTCCCGTCGACGATGGGGATCGACAGGGAAGTGGCGGTCAGGGCCGCCTTGACGTGAGCCGGCATGTCGTCCGGCCCCTCGGCCATGTGGCGGAACAGCGGGTCCCCCTCGGGCACCAGGCGGTCGAGCCAGCGTTCGAGATCCGCGCGGGCCGTGGGATCGGCGTTCTCCTGGACGATCAGGCTCGCCGAGGTGTGCTGGAGGAAGAGGGTGCACAGCCCCTCTTCGAAGCCCGCGGCCGAGACCTGCTCGCAGACCTCGCGAGTGATCTCGTGCAGGCCGGGGCCGGCCGAGGGCAGCAGCAGCGCGCGGATCATGGGCTCATTATGGCTCTTCCACGTCCTCCCAGGCGACGGTCGCCGGGGGCGTGAAGAGCTCGGTGCCAGGCAGGGGAGAGTAGCGGGAGATCACGAAGCGAGTGAGGTTGCCCTCGCGGTCGCGGTACTCGAGGCCGCTGACCACGCCGGCGGCGTGGTCCAGGGTGAGGGTGGCCTCGGTGATCGAGGAGAGAGGCTGCAGGGGCACCAGGTGGATGCGCACCTGGCCCAGGGGGAGGGGCTCGGCGCGCGCCCGGTAGCGCTTCGAAAGCTCCGCGACGCCCAGCAGCAGGAGGTCCAGGCCCGGCTCCTCCCTTCCCACGATGCGCTGCCGCTTGCCCACGCCGTCCTGCTCGCTCCAGTAGTGGGCGAGGTTGCCGCAGACCAGGAAGCTCTTGGGGTAGGGCGCTCCGTAGTCCCAGCGCAGGCAGTCGGGCAGCGACAGCGCCAGGCGGCCGGTCTCCTTCTCGCCCTGGGCGAAGCCGGCGGGGATGTAGACCTGCTCGAAGTCCGCGACCCGCGGTCCGCTGCCGGCGAACTGCGCCCGCACTTCGGAGAGGGCCTGCCAGGGGTCGGGAGGAGGGGCAGCGGCGGCGGGGAGGGCAAGCAGCGCGAGGGCGGCGAGGGCTCGGACGAGGCGGCGCGTCATGCCCCCGACGCTAGCAGGAATCAGTGTCCCCGTAGGGGCGGCCCCCCGTGGCCGCCCTCTTCGCCGCACCCCTACTGCGCCGCGATCCAGGCGTCCATCTGAGTCTCGAGCACATCGAGGGTCAGGGTGCCGTTGGCCAGCACGGCGTCGTGGAAGGCGCGCAGGTCGAACTTCTCGCCCAGGGCTCGCTCGGCGCGAGTGCGCAGCTCGCGGATCTTGAGCTCGCCCATCTTGTAGGAGAGGGCCTGCCCGGGCCAGGAGATGTAGCGGTCGGTCTCGGTGGTGACCTCGTGGATGGGCAGGGCGGTGCGGGTGGCCAGGTAGTCGATGGCCTGCTGGCGGCTCCAGCCGAAAGCGTGCAGGCCGGTGTCCACCACCAGGCGGCAGGCCCGCCACATCTCGTAGGTGAGGCGGCCGAAGTTGGTGTAGGGATCCGGATAGATGCCCATCTCCTGGCCCAGCCACTCGGTGTAAAGGGCCCAGCCCTCGCCGAAGGCGTTGACGTAGAGGTAGCGGCGGAACTTCGGCAGGCCGGTCAGCTCACGGGTGAGCACGGTCTGGAGGTGATGCCCGGGCACCGCCTCGTGGAGGGTCAGAGAGGGCAGGGTGTAGAGGGGGCGCTTGTCCAGGGCGTAGGTGTTCACCCAGTAGAGGCCCGGCCGGGTGCTGTTGTCCGGGGCCTCGACGTAGCGGCCGGAGGTGTACTTGGGGGCGATGTCGGCCGGCACCGGCTCGACGCCGTAGGGCTGGCGGGGCAGCCGCCCGAAGTAGGCCGGCAGCTTGCCGTCGATCTTCTTGGCCAGGTAGGAGGCCTCCTTGAGCAGCTCCTCGGGGGTCTTGGCGTAGAAACGGGGGTCCGTGCGCAGCATCGCCAGGAACTCGGCGAAGGTGCCGGTGAAGCCGGTCTGGCGGATCACCGCGTCCATCTCGGCCTGGATCCGCGCCACCTCTTGCAACCCCAGCTCGTGCACCTGCTCGGGAGTGAGGTCGAGGGTGGTGTAGTGGCGCACCAGGAAGGCGTAGTACTCGCGGCCCCGCGGCAGCTCGGAGGCGCCGATGGTGGTGCGGGCGCCGGGGATGTAGCGCTCGGTGATGAAGGTGTGGAAGGCGCGATAGGCCGACACCACCTGATCGCGGATCACCCGCTTGGCCTCCTCGGCCAGCCGCTGCATCTCCACCGCCGGCAGCTGGGCGGGCACCTTGGCGAAGGGCCGGTAGAACACGCTCTTCGTGGGCTCGTCCACCAGGTGCGGGGTGATCGTCGACTCGAAGCCGGTGAACACCGCCCGGGGCGGCGTGAAGCCCGCCTCGAGGCCCTCGGCGAGCAGGGCGGTCTGCTGGGCGAAGTAGGTGGGCAGGGCGCGCAGCCGGGCGAGGTAGTTCTGGTAGTCCTTCACGGTGGCGAAGGGCATGTTGTCGGCCAGGCGGGCGAGGTCGTTGTGGAAGCCTCCCTCGGCGGTGAGCGACATGCGCCAGGTGCCGAAGCCGTGCTCGATGACGTCGCCCTCGAGCTGGCGGCGGAACAGGTCGAGGGAGACCTGGTCGACCGGCCCCAGGGCCGCGCGGTCGATGGCGGTGGCCCGGGCGAGGAAGCTCTTGGTCTTCTCGTGCCGCCGCTCGATGTCGGCGCGGCTCATCGCGGGGAGCCGGTCGTTGTAGCGGTGGTCGCCCACGGCCGTGGCGGCCAGGGGGTGCTCGGCCATGGCCCACTCCCAGGCCTCGTCGAAGAGTCCGTGCAGGGCCAGCGCGGCATCCTCGGCGCGAGCGGTGGGGGTGATGAGGGCGAGGGCGAGGGCGACTCCTACCAACGGCTTCATGTGCGATCCTCCGGGGAGATCTCTTCTTCGTCGCGGGCCGCCAGCGCGAGGTCCCGCTCGGTCTCGCGTTTCCAGAAGGCATCGAAGCTTTCATCCTTGGGGCCGCGGGCAGTGGAGCTTTTTGGGATCACCTTGCCGATCCAGGACACGCAGCCCGGGGGCCGGTTCGGGTCCTGCTTGGCAGCGGGCAGGAAGTTGGCGAGGTCGACCAGGGTCTTCAAGGCCACGAACACCCAGAAAAAGCTCGTCGGCCGGTTGGTCATGGCGGCCACGCCCATGCCGAAGATCAGGGCCAGGTGGACCACGAACACCCGGCCGAGCCGCCGCTTGGTGAAGTCGAGCAGGCGGGCGAAGGGCCAGCTTCGCAGCGAGCCGTAGTCGTAGCCGAAGCTCACCAGCTCGAGCACGGCCACCGCCGCGACACCTTGGAGGACCTGCGAGAGGGCCGGCATCTCTTTGAAGAAGGCCAGCACCAGCGCGGCCATGAAGATGCCGTGGACGAGGGTGAAGATCAGCGAGGCCGAGCGGTACTCGGCCAGCAGCACCGAGCCGCCGCGCAACGAAGCGCTCATCATCCCCTTCTGCTGGATGTGGGAACGCATGTGGCCGAGCTTGTGGGTCCAGCGGTAATGGAGCGAGATGCGGCTGGCAGTGGTGAAGGTGGTGAACAGATTCTCCACCCAGTACAGCAGGAAGGCGGTGGAGAGGGACCAGTCGCCGAAGAACACTCCCGCGGCCGGCACGGCGTTCAAGCCCAGGGACTGGAGGAGGCGGAGGAGGGCGGCCATCGAAGGGGGAGTCGGTGGTGATCGCGCCAAGACTATCCCAAGGCGTTGGGGCTGGGCTGCTAGACTTTCGCCCCGCAAGCATCTGCAAGGCTGTCTGGCTCCGTAACCGCGCGAAGGGGAGAGGCTCGAGATGGGTGACGTTCAACGGCAGCCGCGAGAGGTCTTCATCACCGGCGCCACCGGCTACCTGGGCCGCGACCTGGTGCCCATCCTGGCCCTGCGCGGGCATCGGGTGCGGGCCCTGGTGCGCCCGGGCTCGGAGTGGAAGGTGCCCCCCGGCTGCACCATGGTCAAGGCCGATCCCTTGATCGGCGAGCTCTTCCGCGACGCCATCCACCCCGGCGACACCTTCATCCAGCTGGTCGGCACGCCCAAGCCGGCGCCATGGAAGGGGCGGCAGTTCCTCGAGGTGGACCTGGCTTCGGCCCGCGAGTCGGTGATGATGGCCGCCGAGGTCGGGGTGGCCCACTTCATCTACGTCAGCGTGGCCCAGCCGGCGCCGGTGATGAAGAGCTACATCGCCGTGCGCCAGGAGGTGGAGAGGATGATCCGCGCCTCCGGCCTGCCGGCGACCATCCTCCGGCCCTGGTACGTGGTCGGCCCGTTCCATCGCTGGCCCCTGCTGTTCTCGCCTGTCTACCGCCTTCTCGAGCGCCTCCCCGAGACCCGCGAGACCGCCCGTCGCCTCGCCCTGGTCACCCTGCCCCAGATGCACGCCGCGCTGGTCGCCGCCGTGGAAGATCCGGCGACGGAGCTTCGCATCGTCGACGTGGCCGCCATCCGGGCGACGCCCCTGCCACCGGAGCTGCTGTCCTCACCCGCGCGGTAGCAGCAGGCGAAGCGAGGCAGTGGCGGCGCGGCGGTCGATGTTGAGCCAGACCTCGCCGCCGGCCTCCTGCACCACTTGACGCAGGGCGGGCTGGCCGCCCAGGCCGCCCGAGAGCAGGGTGCCGTGGGCCTCGCGCAGCCGCCAGAGCTGGGGCTCGTCGGCCGGCCAGGCGAGGTCGATCACCGCCAGCTCCTCGTGCCAGCGGGTGCGGGCCGCCAGGCGCGAGACGGCGAAATCCCGCCGCAGCCGCGCCAGGGCGCCGAGCAGGGCCCCCGTGAGGGCGGCGGCCCCGCTCAGCCGCGCTTCGATCACCGGCCCTTCCAGCTGGATCTCGAGCTCTAGCTCCCGCCGCGCCTCTCGCGTCACCTCCGCGATCACCTCGGCCAGGGTGCGCTGGCCCCGGCGCCCGCGGGGCGGGGTTGGGAAGAGGGTGGCGAGCTGATCGACCAGCTGCGAGAGCCTCTCGGCGTCCTCGACCAGGGCGGCGCGCAGCCGGGCCGAGGGCTCGCTCTCGCCCGCTCCGGCGGCCAGCTCGAGGGTCTCGGCGGCGGCGCGCAGGCTCGCCACCGTGCCGCGGAACTGCCGCAGCAACAGCTCGGGATCGGGCCGGGGTGCCGCAGGTGCCTTCGGGCTCAAGGGGGGGAGCCTCCCAGGCAGCCGGCGATGGTGGCGATCAGCTCGCGGGTGGAGAAGGGCTTGGTGACGTAGAGGTCGGCCCCCTGCTCGAGGCCGCGCAGGCGTTCGGCGTCGCGCCCGCGTGCCGTCAGCAGGATGATCTTGAGGTGGGTCAGCTCGGGCTGCTCGCGCAGGCGGCGGCAGACCTCGTAACCGTCGATGCCGGGCAGCATCACGTCCAGCAGCACCAGCGCCGGGGGCCGGGCCTCGACGGCGGCGAGGGCCTCCTCCCCGTCGCGGGCGACCACCACCTCGTAGCCGTGCTGGGCGAGCAGGAACTCGAGGGAGAGCACGATGTTGGGCTCGTCCTCGACGATCAGGATGCGCTCTCGGCTCATGCTTCACGCTCCCAAGAGTAGGGGGATCGGCTGCGGGGCATCGGCTGCCCGGGTGGGCAAGGAGACCAGGAAGAGGGCGCCCCCTTCGGCGGCATCCTCCACCCAGATCCGGCCGCCGTGCCGGGCGACGATGCGACGGGTGATGGCGAGGCCCAGACCGGTGCCGGCCTGGCGGCCGGAGACCGGACGAGCGATCTGTCGGAACTTCTCGAAGATGGCTTCGCGCTCGGTGGGCGGCACTCCAGGGCCGTTGTCCTCGACGCCGAGCAGCAGCTCGCCGCGCCGGCGCTGGACCGAGACCGCCACGTGCCCGGTGGCGGCCGGGCAGAAGCGCACGGCGTTCGACACCAGGTTGATCACCACCTGGATCAGACGGTCGCGATCGCCCGCCACCGGCGGCAGACCCATCGGGGCGGTGACCTCGATTTCCACCCCGCGGCTGGCCGCCAGCTGATCGAGGGCGGCCACACCGTCGGCCACCACTTCGGCGAGGTCCACCGGCTCAGCCACCATCCGCTCCTCCTTGCCCTCCAGGCGGGCGAGGTCGAGCAGGTCGTGGATCAGCCGCGAGAGCCGCTCGTTCTCCTTGGCGATCACGCGCAGGAACTCGCTGCGCTTCTCGGTGTCGAGCTCGGGGTTGTCGTGGAGGATCTCGGCGAAGGCGCGGATGGCGGTGAGTGGTGTGCGCAGCTCGTGGGCCATGGTCGAGAGGAAGTCGTCCTTCAGGCGATCGAGCTCGCGCAGCTGCTCGTTGACCCGCCGCAGCTCAGCGCTCGCCGTCTCCAGCTCCTGGGACTTCTCGGCCAGCTCCCGGCTGGCGGCGATCACCCGCGAGGTCTCGTCGAGCAGCTCGACCACCTCGCCGACGTCGAGGGTCTTCTCCTGCGCCACACTGGCCAGAGCCACCCGCGCCGAGGCCGCGCCGGTGGTGCCGGCGAGCAGGCGCTCGGCGAAGGCGATCAGCTCGGGGTGGGCCTGGCCCATGTGGTCGAGGTCCACGCCCTGCTCGTCGGCCCAGGCCTGGAGGGCCCGCTCGGTCCTCTCTTCGCCCAGGAAGCGGGAGAGCAGGGCACGCAGGGAGGCGACCGGAGCGTCGGCGCTCCACACCGGCACCTCGACCTCGCCGCGGTAGCGGAAGACGTCGACGAAGCGCCGGGCCTGGCGTTCCTCGACCGGCCCCGGCGCGGCCAGCGAGGACACGCCGACAAAGGCGACCACGTTGACCAACAGGCTCCAGGTGAGGGAGTGCGAGAGGGGGTCGAGGCCGTCCAGGCCGAAGAGGGCGTGGGGTCGCAGCCACGAGAGCCCCAGTGGCCCCTCGCTCAGGAACGAGGCCGGCAGGCGGCCGGTGGCCACCAGGCTGGGCAGGGGCAGGGTGTAGGCCCAGACCGCGAAGCCGCCGATCAACCCGGCGAGGGCGCCGCGGCGGGTGGCCCCGGCCCAGTAGAGGCCGCCCAGGGTGGCCGGGGCGAGCTGGGCCACCGCCGCGAACGAGACCAGCCCGATCGAGATCAGCGAGGCGCCGACGCCGGCCGAGATGGCGTAGAGGTGACCGAGCAGCAGCACGGCGACGATCGCCAGCCGGCGGGAGATCAAGAGGGGCTGGCGGAAGTCGCCGCCCACCGAGCCGCTGCGCTGCAAGAGCACCGGCAGCACGAGGTCGTTGGCCACCATGTTGGAGATCGCCAGGCTCTCGACGATGACCATGCTGGTGGCCGCCGACAACCCGCCCAGGAAGACCAGCACGGCGAGCTCGGCGCGGTCGGCCGAGAGCGGTAGCAGCAGCACGAAGGTGTCTCCCGAGGCCCCGGCGGTGGCCGGGGACATCCGCCCGGCGAGCGCGATGGGCAGCACGAAGACGTTGATCACCAAGAGATACAGGGGCAGCAGCCAGGCCGAGGTGGAGAGGTGCCGCTCGTCGACGTTCTCGACGATGCCGACCTGGAACTGCCGGGGCAGGAACCAGAAGGCGAGCAGGGAGAGGAAGGTCATCCACGCCCACGCCCCTTCGCTCGCCCCCTGGCGGGAGAGCATCGCCGCCAGCGCGGGGTCGGCGGCGGCGCGGGCGAAGAGGTCGCCGAAGCCCTCGTAGAGCCCGAAGACCACGAACAGGCCAACGGCCAGGAAGGCCACCAGCTTGACCAGGGACTCGAAGGCGATGGCCAGCACCAGGCCGGCGTGCTGCTCGGTCAGGTCCACCGAGCGGGTGCCGAAGAGGATGGCGAAGAGGGCGAGCACGGCCGCCGCCGAGAGGGAGAGCTGCTCGTAGGAGAGGGCCGAGGGGCCGTCGCGAGCGAGCAGCAGCTGGAAGCTGGTGGCCACCGCCTTGAGCTGGAGGGCGATGTAGGGCACCGTGCCCACCACCGCCACCACTGCCACCACGGCACCCAGGAAGGCGCTCTTGCCGAAGCGTGAGGCCAGGAAGTCGGCGATCGAGGTCAACCTCTCGATCTTGGCGATGCGCAGGATCTTGCGGTAGACCACCCAGCCCAGCGCGCAGGCCAGGGTGGGGCCGAGGTAGATCGGCAGGAAGCCGTAGCCGTCGGTGGCGGCGCGGCCGACGCTGCCGTAGAAGGTCCAGGCGGTGCAGTAGACGGCCAGCGAGAGGGCGTAGATCCACGGGCTGGCCAGGGGGTTGCGGCCTGCGGCGGCCTGGCGGTCCCCGCGCCAGGCGATGAAGAACAGCAGCGCGACGTAGGCGAGAGCGATGGCGACCGTCGCGCCGGTGGACCACACGGGCGGTCACTCCCCTCGCTTGGGCCGCACCGCGAGCGCGATGGCGAGGATCAGCAAGGCCCAGACAGTGAACAGGTAGACGTAGGGCAGAGGCAGACCCAGCACGGTCCCCGGGAGCGAGACGCCCGCCAGCGGCGGGGCGTTGAAGCCGAGGGCGCCGAGTAGAAAAAGAGCGACGAGGCGCGCCGAGCGCAGCCGATCGGGGATCATCGGAGGTTGGGGTGACGGTAGCACAAGGCCCTCGGCCTCAGCGCAGCCGAGCCCGTTCGAGGTGGCGATAGAGGGTAGAGCGGGCGATGCCCAGCCGCCGCGCCGCTCGGGTCAGGTTGCCGCCTTCCGCCTCGACGGTGCGCACGACCAGATCGGCCTCGAGCTCGCCCAGGGTCCGGGGCGCCTCGGGGCCGGCGGCGGGGGAGGGGCGGGTCGCCTCCGGCGCCGGTGAACGCACGTGCAGCATCGGCGGCAGGTGCTCGAGACGGATCTCGGCGCCGTCGGCCAGGGTCAGGGCGTACTGCAGGGCGGTCTTGACCTGGCGCACGTTGCCCGGCCAGCTCTGGGCCGCCAGCCACTCCAGGGCTTCGGGGGAAAGGGCGGTGGGGCCCTCGGCCGCTCCCTCGGCGAGAAGGCCCTCGAGCACGTGGAGCACCAGGGCACGCACGTCGCTGCGCTCACGCACCGGCGGCAGGCCGAGGCAGACGCCGGCGATGCGGTAGAAGAGGTCCTGCCGGAAGGCCCCCTCCTCGACCATCAGCGGCAGCTCGCGACAGGTGGCGCAGATCAGCCGAACGTCAGCGTGGCGGGGCGTGCTCTCGCCCACGCGGAAGTAGGTGCCGTCCTCGAGCACCCGCAGCAGCAGGGCCTGGAGGGGCCCGGGCATCTCGGCCACCTCGTCGAGGAACAGGGTGCCGCCGCGGGCGGCGCCGATCTTGCCGTCGTGGCCCTCCCGGCGGGCGTCGGTGAACGCGCCCGGGGCGTAGCCGAAGAGCTCGCTCTCGAGCAGGTGGGGGGAGAGGGCGCCGCAGTTGATCGCCACGAAGGGGCGGTCGCGGCGGGGGCTGGCGAAGTGGACGGCGCGGGCGAGCAGATCCTTGCCGGTGCCGGTCTCGGCGAGCAGCAGCATCGGCAGCCGGGTGCGCGAGAAGCGCTCGGCCGCCAGCTTGGTGGTGAGCATGCGGGCGTCCGTGCCGAAGAGGTCGTCGAAGCTCACTTGGCGGTGGGGACGGTGGGTCGCCCCACCGGCGGCGCCGCCGGGCGTTGGCTCCTCCAGCCAGGCGACCACCGCCAGAGCCCGCCCCTCGGCGTCGGTGAGGCGTTCGGGCCGCACCCGCCAGCCCAGCCGGCTGCCGCCGGGAGGCCGCAGGGGCAGGTCCACCACCAGGTCGGAGTGCCCGTCCCCGGCCACCAGCTCCAGCTCTCGCCAGCCCACGCCCAGAACCTCGCGGGCGCTGCGCGGGGCTACCGGGCGCCCGAGCCCGAGCCGAGAGCGGGCGGACTCGCTCACTCCGAGCAGGGCATCGCCCGGCCCGACCACCAGGGCCGGCGTGGGGCTGGCCGCGACCAGGCGGATCACACCGTCGAGGGGGATCTGGGCGGAGCTCGGTCCGGGGGGGCCGACTCCGATGGAGGGGGACATGGCGCTGGATTGTAGCGCATGGTTCACATACGACTCGAAACGATACAGACTTTGTATCTATTCGAGGCACATCTTCATTGCCGGGGTCCTGGAAACGCCGTCTTTGCGCCTCCTGGCTCGTGGCACGGCCCCTGCTAAACACACAGAGTTCCTTCGCAAATCCTTGGTCGCCTCGGGAGGAGGCATCCCCGAATCCGTGGCGCCCTTCGTGGCCGAACTCCGGCCAGAAAGGAGATCCGGTGAACGCGAGGAGATCCACCAGGCTGTGCGTCTTCTTGTTGACCGCTCTCGGGCTCGTGATGGCCTCCGTCGCAGAGGCTCAGCTGCAGTGGACCTCGAAGGACGAGAAGATGTCCTTCAAGGTCGGGCTGCTCGCTCAGCTGCAGGCGGAGCAAGCCGAGGTTCCGGGAACGGACGACGACGCCAACAACCTCTTCCTGCGTCGCCTCAGGGTGATCATGGGCTTCAATCTCGGGGAGAAGCTCTCGGTCTTCCTCGAGACCGACAGCCCCAACCTCGGCAAGGGGGCCAACAACGGCACCAAGGATGCCGGGGACATGTTCATCCAGGACTTCGTGGCGACCTGGAAGTTCTCCCAGGCGTTCCACCTGGACGGCGGCCTGCTGCTCACCGAGCAGACCTACAACCACAACCAGTCGGCAGCCAGCCTGCTGACGCTGGACTACGGGCCCTACAGCTTCGTCGAGTCCGCGCCCACCGGGTCACGGGTGGGACGGGACTACGGCCTGCGCGCCCGCGGCTATGTGCTCGACAACCACCTCGAGTACCGCCTCGGCGTCTACCAGGGTGTGCGGGGCACCAACGCCTCGAACGACTTCCGCTACATCGGGCGAGTGATGTACTCCTTCTTCACTCCTCCCACCGGCCTGTTCTATCGCGGCACCTCGCTCGGCAAGACCCAGACCCTGTCGATCGGCGCCAGTTTCGACACCCAGGAGGAGTACGAGAACATCGGTCTCGACTTCTTCTACGACCAGCCCTTCGGCGCCGGCAACGGCTTCGTGGTGCAGGCGGACTACGCCGACGTCGACGGCGACACCTTCCTGACCAACCTGCCCAAGCGCACCAACCTGCTGGTGGAGACCGGCGTCTACCTGGCCAAGGCCAGGCTCCAACCCTTCGTGCAATACGCCTCCCAGGACTTCGACGCCGCCGGCGCGGTCGACGAGGACCGGTTCACGGTCGGCCTGGCGTTCTTCCAGACCGGCCACAACAACAACCTGAAGTTCTCCTACACCCGGATCGAGCGGGATCCCGGCGACACGTTCGATCAAATCAACCTCCAGTGGCAGATCTTCCAGTTCTAGGGGGATGCGATGTCTGAGCTGACCGAGCAACAAAGACAGGAGTACTGGCGCTACAACCTGCGCCTGACGTTCATCCTGCTCGCCATCTGGTTCGTCGTCGCCTACCTGCTGGGCGGCCTGTTCGCGGGTGCGTTGAACGCGGTGACCATCCTCGGCTTCCCTCTCGGTTACTACGTCGCGGCCCAGGGCTCCCTGGCCGTCTTCGTGGTCGAGATCGCCGTCTACGCCCACCTCATGAACAAGAAGGACCGTGAGTACGGCATCTACGAGGAGGGGAGAGGCTAATGAACCTGCGCAAGATCTTCACGCTCTACACGCTCGGCTTCATCGGCGTCACCCTCTTGATCGGTCTGGCCGAGGCCCTCTTCGACCTGCCCAACCGCTGGATCGGCTGGCTGTTCATGGGCCTGTCGATGGGCATTTACGTGGTGATCGGCATCGTCACCCGTACTTCCGACGCCGACCAGTACTACGTCGCCGGGCGCGGTGTGCCGGCGATCTACAACGGCATGGCCACCGGCTCGGACTGGATGTCCGCGGCCTCCTTCATCTCGATGGCCGGCACGCTTTCGGTGCAGGGCTTCTCGGGCCTCGCCTACGTCATGGGCTGGACCGGCGGCTATCTGCTGTTGGCGGTGTTCCTCGGGCCGTATCTGCGGCAGTTCGGCGCCTACACCATCCCGGACTTCCTGGGCGCCCGTTACGGCGGCAACGCCGCGCGCACCATCGGTGTGGTGTCGGCGATCCTCTGCTCCTTCACCTACCTGATCGCTCAGGTGACCGGTGTCGGCCTGATCGTCTCCCGCTTCATCGGTCTCGACTTCAAGATCGGTGTTTTCGTCGGCTTGATCGGTGTGCTGTTCTGCTCGGTTTTGGGCGGCATGCGCTCGGTGACCTGGACCCAGGTGGCGCAGTACATCATCCTGATCATTTCCTACCTGGTGCCGGTGGTGGTGCTGTCCTGGCAGCTGTTCTCGAACCCTCTGCCGCAGATCGCCTACGGCCAGCTGCTGCAGCAGAACAACGCCCACGCCATCGAGATCACCCGCGACCCACAGGAGAAGGCCACCCGCGCCCTGTGGAAGGCGGATGCCGACGCCGCGGCGGAGAAGCTCAAGGACCCCGCCCTGCCCGCCGACGAGAAGGCCAAGCTGACGGCGGCCAAGACCACCGCCACCGCCCAGGCCAAGGCCCCGGCGGCCTCCGACGACGCCAAGGTCGGCAATTACCTGACGGTGCCCAAGGGCGTGGGCATGTGGAATTTCCTCGCCCTGACCTTCTGCCTGATGGTGGGTACCGCGGGCCTGCCGCACATCCTGACCCGCTACTACACCACGCCCTCCGTGCGCGAGGCGCGCACCTCGGTGGCCTGGTCTCTCTTCTTCATCTTCTTGCTCTACTTCACGGCTCCGGCTTACGCCGCCTTCGCCCGCTTCTCGGTGTTCACTAAGCTGGTCGGTTCGAAGATCTCCGAGCTGCCCTCGTGGGTGACCCTGTGGAAGCCGGCCGGCCTCTTCGACGTCATCGACAAGGCCGGGGACGGCATCGTCCAGTTCGCCGACTTCGTGGTCAAGAGCTCGGACTTCGTGGTGCTCGCCACCCCGGAGATCGCCGGCCTGCCCTTCGTCATCACCGGCCTGGTCATGGCCGGCGGCCTCGCTGCCGCCCTGTCCACCGCCGACGGTCTGCTGCTGACCATCGCCAACGCCATCTCCCACGACCTCTACTACAACGTCATCAACCCCAAGGCCAGCCTGATCAAGCGCCTGACCATCACCAAGGTGCTGCTGGTCATCACCGCCCTGATCGCGGCCTACGTCGCCACCTTCCGCCTGGCGATCATCGTCGAGCTGGTGGCTTGGGCCTTCAGCCTGGCGGCGGCCTCGTTCTTCCCAGCCCTGGTCATGGGCATCTGGTGGAAGCGCACCAACAAGGCCGGCGCGCTCACGGGTATGATCGTGGGGCTCGGTCTCACGCTCTTCTACATGGTCGGCAGCCGCTTCTTCGGGCTGTCGTGGTTCGGCACGGCGACGGTGGCTTCGGGCGTCTTCGGCATCCCGCTCGGCTTCCTGACGATCTGGATCGTCTCTCTGCTCACGGCGGCGCCGGACCAGAAGACCCAGGATCTCGTCACCAGCGTGCGCTATCCGAAGAGCGGCTCTGCGGCCGCGGCGATCAACGCCGGGCAATGAGCCCTGCGCCACGGCTCCGGCGTCGCCCGAGGTGGCGCCGGAGCCGTGGGGTTTCACGTTCTGTCCCGCCGCTGGAGGCGCGCCATGGATCCTGGTTGGATCAAGGTTCTCCTGCTGTGCCGATTGGTCGCCTACATGGCGGTGATCTACCTCCTCTTCGGTCTCGTCGTCGAGTGGCGAAGCCGCAAGCCCGACAGCAAGCTGCGCTCCTTCG
The DNA here is from genome assembly GCA_036274895.1 of Thermoanaerobaculia bacterium. Lineage (GTDB taxonomy): Bacteria > Acidobacteriota > Thermoanaerobaculia > Multivoradales > SZUA-115 > CALMKX01. Next base: position 119,395 of record DASUEU010000040.1, read on the forward strand.
CCCGCTTGCTGGCGAGCCCCTTGACCCGGCCCGTGGCCCGGCTGATGCCCGAGGGCACGCTCTACCCCAGGCTGCTGCGGGTGACGACGCTGATCACCATCGGCCTCTGGCTGGCGTTGACCGTGGCGAGCGAGCTCGCGCTGGCCTCGGCCCGGAGCTGAGCGCGGCGCGATGGCCAGCCCCGATCTGCCGGCGGACCCCGCTTCCTTCCTGGCCCGCCACGCGCCCTTCGATCGCATCTCCCAGGCCGCCCTCGCGGCGCTCGAAGAGCCTCTGGAAATCCGCTTCGCCGCCGCCGGCGACACTCTCCTGACTCGTGGCGGAGCCCCGAGCGACGCCCTGTGGGTGATCCGCAAGGGAGCCGTCCACCTGCGCCGGGACGGCGAGACCCTGGAAGTGCTCGGGCCGGGGGAGTGCTTCGGCTATCCCTCCCTGCTCGGCGGGCGCAGCCCGCAGCGCGACGCGGTGGCGGTGGCGGACTGCCTGCTCTTCCGCTTTCCCGCAGCCAGCTTCCGGAAGCTGCTCGACGAGCCCGGAGCCGCCCGCTTCTTTCTCGAGGGCCTGACCGAGAGGCTACGGGCCACCGGGCCGGGAAGCCGCTTCGAGAGCAGCCTGGTCACCCCGCTCTGGGAGATCTGCCGGCGCCCCGTGGCGACGGTCTCCCCGGCGGCGACCGTGGCCGAAGCGGCCCGCCGAATGCGCGAGCTGGCGGTGGGCTCCCTGCTGGTCACCAGCGACGAGTTCGCGCCGGGGGAGGGCTTGCCCTGGGCCGGGGTGCGCGGGATCGTGACCGAGAGGGATCTCGCCGAGCGCGTGCTCGCCGCCGGCCGCAGCCCGGAGACGCCGGTGGCCGAGATCGCCAGCTCCCCGGTTGCGGCCCTGCCGGTGGGCGGCAACAGCCTCGACGCGCTGCTCTTTCTCTCCAGCCATGGTCTGCGCCACCTGCCCCTGCTCGACGGCGACCGGGTGGTCGGCCTGGTCTCGGCGCGCGACCTGGTGGAGCTCCAGAGTCAGAGCCCCCTCTCTCTGCTGCGGCGCATCCAGCGCCAGCCCCTGGCCGACCTGCTGCCCGGCTATGCCCGGGAGCTGCGCCGGGCGGTGGTGGCCCTGGTCGGCGCCGGGGTGGAGGCGAGCCGGCTGGGCACCCTGGTCGCTTCCTGCAACGACGCCCTGGCGCGGCGTCTGCTGGCCGATGCCGAGGCGCGGCTGGCGCACCCCCCGGTCGAGGTGGCCTGGCTGGTTCACGGCTCGGACGGCCGGCGGGAGCAGATCCTGCCCACGGATCAGGACAATGCCCTGGCCTGGCACGCCGCGCCCGCTGACCGCGCCGTGGCCCAGGGGTACGTGGGCGCGCTCGCCACGTCGATGGTCGACGGGCTGCTGGCGGCGGGCTTTCCCCCCTGTCCGGGCGGCTACATGGCGACCCGCTGGCACGACCCCCTCGAGCAGTGGAAGGCGAAGCTCTCCGCCTGGGCCGAGGAGCTGCGGCCGGAGCGGCGGCTGGACCTCTGCACCCTGCTCGACCTGCGCGTCGCCGCCGGTTCCCTCGACGTCTCGCCCCTCCTCGAGCTGCGCCGCAACCTCGGTGAGAACCGGCTGCTGCTGCGCGCCCTGGCCGAGGACTGCGCCCGCTGGCCGCTGCCGCTCGGGCTTTTCGGGGGCTTGAGGGAGGGGGAGGAGGGCCTCGACCTGAAGCGGGGCAGCCTCTTGATCGTCTCGGTGGCCCGCATCTTCGCCCTCGAAGCCGGCAGCCTCGCGACCTCCACCCTCAATCGCCTGCGGGACGCCGAGCCCCTGCTGGGTCCGGACGCCGCCACCCTGGCAGAGTCCTTCTCCTTCCTCGCCGACCTGCGGCTGGAGCACGCCGGCGAGGCCCTCGGCAGGGCCAAGCAGCCTGGCCACCGCCTGCACCTGGGCGAGCTCAACACCCTCGAGAAGCGCTTCTTGAAAGACATCTTCACCTTCCTGCGCCAGCTGGTGGCGAGCTTGCCCCAGCGCTTCGGACTGTCCTGAGCCGTGCTCTTCCGTCGCCGCTCGCCGCCACCCTCCCACCTGCTGGCCCTCGACCTCGAGACCACCGGGCTCGACCCGCGCCGTGACGCCATCCTGGCCGTGGGCATGGTGGTGGTGGCCGGCGGCGCCATCCTCTGGGGCCGCCGCTTCGACTCGCTGGTGGCGGACGATCGCTACGCCCGGGTGGGCGGAGCCGCCGCCCTGGGCACCCACCAGATCCTGCCCCGGGAGACGCTCGAGGGCTGCTCGCTGGGCGAAGCCCTGGAACGGGTGCGGCAGATGCTCCCCGCCGGGGGCGCCCTGCTCGGCCACGGGGTGGAGATCGAGCAGCGCTTCCTCGCCGCCGCCGCCCGCGATCTGGGAGCCGTGCCCCTGCGCGCTCCCGCGGTCGACACCTTGCGCTATCTACGAGCCCTCGAAGGGGTGCGCGCCCACCTGTCCGACCGGCTGCCGGCCCACGCCGCGGCCCACCCCATCCCCACGGTCCTCTCGGAGGCCCGCCGCTTCTTCGGCCTGCCGGAGTACCCCGCTCACCACGCCCTGCTCGACGCTCTGGCGAGCGCCGAGCTTTACCTTCTCCTGGTGGCTCGGTTTCCGGAGCTTCACCCGCCGGTCCGATCCTGAGAGAGTACAGAGCCTCCGCCCTTCGCTCAAAAGGAGTCGAATGCCATGATCCCCGTCAAGCCGGACCTCGCCGCTCGGGCGCACATCCGTTCCCTGGAGGAGTACCAGACCCTCTACCGCCGCTCTCTCGAGGACCCGGCCGGGTTCTGGCGCGACCAGGCGGAGATGCTCACCTGGTTCCATCAGCCCTCGACGATCTTCGACGCCGATCTCCACGAGGTGGACTTCTCCTGGTTCGGCGGCGGGCGCTTGAACGCCTGCTTCAACTGTGTCGACCGTCATCTCGAGACCCGCGGTAACAAGCCGGCGATCCTGTGGGCCGGTGACGAGCCGGGGGACTATCGCTCGCTCACCTACCGCGAGCTCAAGCACCTGACCTGCCGCATCGCCAACGTGCTGCTCGCCCACGGCGTGCAGAAGGGGGACCGGGTGGCGATCTACTTGCCGATGATCCCCGAGCTCGCCGCCACCATGCTGGCCTGTGCCCGCATCGGCGCCGTGCACTCGGTGGTGTTTGCTGGCTTCTCGGCCGAAAGCTTGCGCGGGCGCATCCTCGACGCCGGGGCCAAGATCGTCATCACCGCCAACGAGGGCCTGCGCGGCGGCAAGTCCATTCCGCTCAAGAAGACCGTGGACGACGCCGTCGACGGCCTCGCCGTGGTCGAGAAGGTGCTGGTGGCCCTGCGCACCGAGCGCGAGGTGCCGATGCGCCAGGGCCGCGACTTCTGGCTGCACGAGGAGATGGCCAAGGAGCGTTCGACCAGCCCGGTCGAGTGGATGCACGCCGAGTCGCCCCTGTTCACCCTCTACACCTCGGGCTCGACGGGCAAGCCCAAAGGGGTCCTCCACACCACCGCCGGCTACCTGCTCTACGCCGCCATGACCCACAAGCTGGTCTTCGACGTCCACGAGGACTCGATCTTTTTCTGCGCCGCCGACGTCGGCTGGGTCACCGGCCACAGCTACATCGTCTACGGCCCCCTGGCCAACGGCGCCACCACGGTGATGTTCGAGTCGATCCCCCTCCACCCGGATCCCGGCCGCTACTGGCAGGTGGTGGACGACTTGAAGGCGGACATCTTCTACACCGCGCCCACGGCCCTGCGCGCCATCGCCCGCGAGGGCGACAGCTGGGTCAAGAAGCACAGCCGCAAGAGCCTGCGCATCCTGGGCACGGTGGGCGAGCCGATCAACCCCGAGGTCTGGCGCTGGTACCACGACGTGGTGGGGGAGGGGCGCTGTGCCGTGGTCGACACCTGGTGGCAGACCGAGACCGGCGGCATCCTGATCACCCCGTTGCCGGGGGTCACCCCCACCAAGCCCGGCTCGGCCACGCTGCCCTTCTTCGGCGTCGAGCCCGTGCTGGTGGACGAGCACGGCCACCGCCTGGAGGGCAACGGCGTCTCCGGCAACCTCTGCCTGGCTCGCTCCTGGCCGGGCCAGGCGCGCACCATCTACGGCGACCACTCACGCTTCCGCGAGACCTACTTCTCGCGCTTCCCCGGCCTCTACTTCACCGGCGACGGCTGCCGGCGTGATGAGGACGGCTACTACTGGATCACCGGCCGGGTGGACGACGTGCTCAACGTGTCCGGCCACCGGCTGGGGACGGCCGAGATCGAGAGCGCCCTGGTAGCCCATGACGCCGTGGCCGAGGCGGCCGTGGTCGGCTTCCCGCACGAGATCAAGGGGACGGGCATCTACGCCTATGTCAACGTCACGCCCGACTACGAGAGCTGGGACGAGGAGGAGCTGGTCGGGGCTTTGAAGGAGCAGGTGCGCTCGGCGATCGGGGCCATCGCCACACCGGACCGCATCCAGATCGCGGCCGGCCTGCCGAAGACCCGCTCGGGCAAGATCATGCGCCGTATCCTGCGCAAGATCGCCGCGGGCGAGTACGACGAGCTGGGCGACATCACCACCCTCGCCGATCCCGGCGTGGTGGAGAAGCTGGTGGAGGACCACCGGTCCCGGCATGCGTGAGCGGGCTTGGACGCCCGTCA
>DASUEU010000041.1:0-1196 GCA_036274895.1 Thermoanaerobaculia bacterium
CGGCTACAGGTACGCTGGTGGGCATCACTGCCTCCGCCAGCGACGCAGATGCAACCACCAACACTGTCACTTACAGCCTGACGAACAATGCCGGTGGGCGGTTCCAGATCGACAGCGCAACTGGTGTGGTAACAGTGCTGAACGGGGCGTTAATCGACTATGAGAGCGCGTCGTCCCACAACATTACGGTTCGGGCCGATAGTGCGGATGGTTCCTTCTCGACGCAGATCTATACGGTCAACGTCAACAACGTCAACGATGCGCCGGCGAACGTGGTGCCGGGCCCGCAGACGGTGGCGGAGGACACGGCGCTGGCGATTGCGGGGGTGAGCGTCACCGATGTGGACGGCAACTTGAGCACGACGCAGCTGACGGTGGGCAACGGGACGGTGACGGTGAGCCTGGCGGGCGGGGCGACGATCTCGGCGGGGGCGAACGGGACGGGGACGCTGACCTTGGCCGGGACGCAGGCGCAGATCAACGCGGCGTTGGCGACGATCAGCTACCAGGGCAATCTGAACTTTACCGGGGCGGACACGCTGACGGTGACGAGCACGGACAGTAACGCGGTGGTCGACACCGACACGGTGGCGCTCACGGTGACGAGCGTCAACGACGCGCCGGCGAACGTGGTGCCGGGCCCGCAGACGGTGGCGGAGGACACGGCGCTGTCGATTGCGGGGGTGAGCGTCACCGATGTGGACGGCAATTTAGCGACGACGCAGCTGACGGTGGGCAACGGGACGGTGACGGTGAGCCTGGCGGGCGGGGCGACGATCAGTGCGGGGGCGAACGGGACGGGGACGCTGACCTTGGCCGGGACGCAGGCGCAGATCAACGCGGCGTTGGCGACGATCAGCTACCAGGGCAATCTGAACTTTACCGGGGCGGACACGCTGACGGTGACGAGCACCGACAGTAACGCGGTGGCGGACACGGACACGGTGGCGATCACGGTGACGAGCGTCAACGACGCGCCGGCGAACGTGGTGCCGGGCCCGCAGACGGTGGCGGAGGACACGGCGCTGGCGATCGCGGGGGTGAGCGTCACCGATGTGGACGGCAACCTGGCGACGACGCAGCTGACGGTGGGCAACGGGACGGTGACGGTGAGCCTGGCGGGCGGGGCGACGATCTCGGCGGGGCGAACGGGACGGGGACGCTGACCTTGGCCGGGACGCAGGCGCAGATCAACG
>DASUEU010000042.1:0-1822 GCA_036274895.1 Thermoanaerobaculia bacterium
GAGCGTCTTCGACTTCACGCTACAGCGTGAGATCAACAAAGAGCTGGGTATCAAGTAGCCGTGGGACGACTGAAATCTTCATTTGGGAAAGATCTCACTTCGTTCGAGATGACTCATTTAGTTGTCATTCCGAGCGTCAGACTGTGTAAAAACCTCTTTTAGGAGTTATTATTGGTTTTGATGGCCAGTGGGAGCCAAAGCTCTGTATCGGCAATTGAACCATCATTTTGATTGGAGCAGACCGATAAAAAGCGTTCTTGGAGCAAAGAACCAGCTTTGCCGGTTAGCCTAATGCAGCTACCAGCGCTCTGACACCCACCACATTGATCGCACGCTTGATATCGTAGGCGAGCGTGGACAGGCTAAATTCTCCTTTCACTTTCTCAAGCCCTTTGGTCAAAAAATGTCTCTGATCGTTCCAAAACTTCATGGTTCCAAACGGATGCTCCACAATCTGCTTTCGCAACTTCATGATGATCGAGTGTGCCAGAACGCGTTTTTGCACCCGCTCGGCGATCGCTTCATGCTCCCATCGCTTGATCCGGCGAAATTTCTTATTGGTCGTACACTGGGCCTTGATCGGACAGTTCAGACACGCCAGGGTCCAGTAATAGCGAAACTTCTTGTTCTTCGATTCGCTGCTTTGAAAGCGGAAAGTTAATCGCTGTTGGTTGGGGCAGAGATAACAGTCTAGCTCTGGCTCATAAACAAATCTCTCTTTGCCGAATAAACCCTGCGCGGTGTTCTTCGAATTGATCGGTTTGGACACATACGCTGCAATCCCCGCCTCTTCACATTTTTTGAGCTCTTCATGACTGTAGTAGCCCATGTCCGCCACGACATCGATTTCACGCTGACCGAGGATTTCCTTGGCCCCGTGAGCCATCGCGAAAAGCTGATGATTATCCAGCCCCTCATTGGTCACGTCCTGCTCCACAATCAGATGGTACTTGCTGTCGACCGCCGTCTGAACGTTGTAGCTCACCTCGCCTTTGGGCGTGAGCGCCATCGCTCGGCTGTCCGGGTCGGTCAGCGAAATTTGCTTCTCCCCACTGCTCTTAAGTTCTTTTAACAGTTCTTCGTACTTGCCCTTGCGCTGCTTGAGTTGCTCGATCTGGTTTTTTAGCTCTGAAACCGTAGTCTCCTCAGGCGGCTTTTCTTTTCGGTCAGCACGTTCCATCTCATCGAGGTAGTGCTCCACCTTTTGGTCAATCTCCCGAAGTCTTTGCTCCAGTTTCTTACCGCTAAAATTGTTCTGTCCGCTGTTGACCGCCTTAAACTTGCTCCCGTCCACCGCCACCAACTCTCCTCCCAATAACCCCATCTTCTTACAGACCAAAACAAATTGCCCAAACACTCCCCGAAACGATTGACGGTTCTCCTTGCGAAAATCCGCTATCGTCTTGAAATCCGGCCCAAGCTTGCGCATCAGCCACATCAACTCCACATTCCTCCCGCACTCCCGCTCAAGCATGCGGCTGGTTCTTAACCGGTTCAAATACCCATAAATATACAGCTTCAGCAAATCTCGCGGATCATACGGCGGGCGGCCTGTCTCTTTGGGCGCTGTTTGCTTAAAACCTAGCTCTTCCATCTCAAGTCCATCGACATAAGCGTCGATAAACCGAACCGCATTATCCTCGCTGATGTACTCATCGAGCGCTTCCGGAAACAATATCCGCTGCTCCCGACTCGCTCCTTCAATGTAGCTCATTGATCAACTTACCTTCCTTTGGCAAAGTCGATTCACTCTACACCAGTTCACCTTATTCAAGAATTAAATTCTTGCTCTCCTCCCCCTCTTCAGATAGTAAAAACACTG
>DASUEU010000043.1:0-2663 GCA_036274895.1 Thermoanaerobaculia bacterium
GGTGTCACCGACCGCCCTAATCGAGCCACCCGTGATCGGCATAAAGGAGCCAGTTGGGAGGCGCGGTAGTTGGCCTCGGCGTGGGTTTCTTATCTCTTCCTCCGTTGGGTAGCAAGTAGCTGTTCGGTGGTCTCCTGGTGATCGTTGAGGAGCTGCGCCCCCGGGGCATGCCCCGGGGGCGCAGTTGCGCGAGTGTTGGAAGTTCCGGGATCGGGGAGAGGCCGTGGTTTTCGGTGGCTGTCGCCGTCGAGGACGATGCGGTAGGCGCGGTCGCGGAGCCGGTCGAGGGTGGCGGCGCCGAGGAGGCGGTTGGGGAAGGCGTCGCCCCACTCGGGGAAGTCGAGGTTGGAGGTAACGAGGGTGGCGGCGCGCTCGTAGCGTTCGGCGATGAGGTCGTGGAAGTCCTCGTCATGAGGTGGGCGCAGGGGCTTCAAACCGAAGTCGTCGAGGACGAGCAGCGGGACGCGGGCCAGGGCCTGGAAGCGCCGCTCATAGGTGCCGGTGGCGCGGGCGGCGTGCAGAGTGGTGAGCAGCTGGGTCTGGGTGGTGAAGTGGACGTCGTAGCCGGCGCGCACGGCGCAATGCCCGAGGGCCTGGGCGAGGTGGCTCTTGCCGGTGCCGCAGGGTCCGACGATCAGCACGCAGGCGGGCTCGGCGACGAAGCGGGCGGTGGCGAGCTCGTGGACGAGGGCCGCGTTGAGCCCGGGGGCGGCGGCGAAGTCGAAGTGCTCGAGGGTTTTGGTCGAGCGGAAGCCGGCGCGCCGCAGGCGCAGGCCGAACTTCTTCTGCTCGCGCCGGGCGATCTCGTCGGAGACGAGATGGGCGAGGAAGTCGACATAGGAGAGCCGCTGGTCGATGGCCTGGCGGTTTCTGGCCTCGAGAGTGGCCAGGACGCCGGAGAGGCGCAGCTGCTTGAGCAGCGGGGTGAGCTCGGGGCTGGGGTGCATCACGATCTCCCTTCAGTGGACGAGCAGTGGGCGGGTGTCGCGGCAGAAACGGCCGGCGCCACGGTAGGCGTCGGCGAGCCGGTCGAAGGCGGGCTCGGGGTTGGCGGGGACGTCGAGGCCGCGCTCGAGGATGGTCTTGACGGTGCGGTAGCGTGCGTCGCCGAAATCGAGGGCCCGCTGGCAGGCGAGCTCCGCCCGGCTGGCGCCGAAGCGCTCGGCGAGCCGGACGACGCTCTGGGCCGCCCGGAGCTTGTCGAGGATCGGGTGCTCGAGCAGCTGCTCGACCACCGCGGCACAGGCCGGCCCCACGCTCGCGGCCTGCTCTCGGCACCAAGCCGGGTCGTGCTCGCGGAAGGCCCGGGCTGCGAGGGGCAGGTGATCCTCCAGGGTCGAGTGCTCGCCGGGCCGCATCCGCGGATGGCTCGCGACCAGAAGGTGATCGTCGTAGACCTGGACGGTCGAAGCCGTGGCACGCAGCCACAGCGTCTGGCCGAGCAGTCGGAAGGGCACCGAGTAGTGAGCCCGCGCGTGCTGCACGTGGCCGTTGCGGCCGACCTGGACCTTGGCCCATGCGGCCGGCTCCGGCGAGCGATCCGGCAGGGGCAGCAGAAGCGCCCGCTCGGTCTCGACGAAGCAGCCCAGGGGCCGCTGCCGGTGCGTGCCGTGGAGGCGATGGCCCGCTTGCCCGGCGACCCAATCGGCCAGCTGGCGATTGGCGTCCGCCAGGCTCCGGAAGTCTCTCAGCGGAAGGAAGCTGCGCTTGATGTACTTGACCCCGGCCTCGACCCGCCCCTTCTTCTGCGGGTCCCGCGGTGGGCACGGGTCGATCCGGAAACCGTAACCCTCGGCGAGCTCGCCATAGGCCCGCTGCACCTCGGGGTCGCGGGCGCAGGCCCGGGTGATCGCGCACTTCGGATTGTCGATGATCAGTCGCCGCGGCACGCCACCGAAGCTCTCGAAGGCCCGGCGGTGACAGCCGAGCCAGGTCTCCACCGTCTGGTCCCGCACCACCTCGGCGTACTGGTGGCGGCTCCAGCACAAGGTCATCACGAAGACCCAGGTCGAGATCTCCCCGAGCTCCGGGTCCTCGATCTTCGGCCCCTGGCCGAAGTCCACCTGGGCCGTCTCCCCCGGCGCGAAGTCCAGGATCACCGTCGCGCCCCGGCCCTCCCCCCGGCCCAGCTCGGCCAGAAACCGCCGCACCGCCGAGTAGCTGCCGGCAAAGCCGTGGCGCCGCACCAGCGCCCCATGGATCGTCGTCCCCTGGAGCCCCTGGTCCCGCCAGGCCTCCACCTGGACGCGAAACGGCTCCAGGCTCGACGTCGTCGAGCGTCGCAACGGGCGCGGCCGCAGCCGCTGCGCCAGAACCCCGTCCTCCGGCAGCGGACGGCCGAGATCCAGCCATCCCGCCCCCTGCGCCACCCGCCGCACCTCGCCGGCCTTCACCCGCCCCATCAACCCCGACCGGGCGATCGCCCGGTCCGTGTCTCCCTGGCGCATCCGCACCAGGACCTGTCGGTACTCATACATCTCGAACCTCCGATTCATGGCCGCCTCCCCCCAAGGGAAGGGTAGGCCGGTGACTGAAGGCCGAGACCCCCAACCCACCCCCCGGATCGGCAAGAACGAGCCACTCGGTGGCTCCTTTATGCCGATCCTCCACTGGCTCGATTTAGGTGATCCTGGATTGGCTCGATAGAGGCGGTCAGTGACACA
>DASUEU010000044.1:0-1511 GCA_036274895.1 Thermoanaerobaculia bacterium
CTGCGCCTTACTCCACCGAAAAATTCTCTTCCAGCGACGAAATTTATCTTTTTAGAGTGCCTTTTTCAGCAGCCTGCTAGGGTCGCGATCGCCTGCGCGCCCGCGACGTAAACGATGCGCACATCGAGACCATATTTCTTATAGATCCATTCTAACCGTAAGTAGAACTAGCAGGCTGCTGAAAAAGGCACTCTAAAAAGATAAATTTCGTCGCTGGAAGAGAATTTTTCGGTGGAGTAAGGCGCAGAGGGTGAAAACATGAGCGTCGATTGCTCTACAAACACGATTTTCAGCTCTCGCTGCAGCTATTTGCCTTTAGGGCAAGCCTCCTAGGCAGCCAACTTAGCCATCCGCACCAGGTTATACGCCGCTCCCACCCACCACGCCGCCAATTGCGTTCTTTCGGTTCCTCGATAACGCGTTTTCCTAAACCCTCCGACCGTCTTCACCCAACCGAAGATCTCTTCGACTTTTTTGCGAATCCGTTGACTGATGCTATAGCTGTGATGCCGAGTCGTTCTGCCATCGATGGCCGAACCGCGTTTTTTACCCGCCACATGCGGGAGGATCTTTCGCCCGCGCAAAAAACCGACAAAGTCCTCGGTGTCATACCCCTTATCAGCTCCCAGGCTCTTTACCTTCACGCCTTTGCGCCGCTGACGCTTGATCATGTCCTTGGCGGCTTCCCGCTCGCAAGTGCCCGTGGCCTGACTGACCATCAGATCAATCAGCAAGCCGTTGCGGTTCTCCATCAAGGCATGAGCCCCGTAACACAGCTTCGCTTCTTTTCCCGGCCCCTTGCGTATCAGCAGACTGTCGGGATCGGTCTTGGACTCATGGGTCTCATTGGTGCGTTTCTCGCCATGAAAATCCACCCAGCGGTTGCCTGGATCGCCCTGATCGTTATCGCCCGACCGATCTTTTTCCTTGGGGCGAAAACTCTTAAGGCTCGCCCACGCTTCGATCAGCGTCCCGTCCACCGTGAAATGATCATCGCTCATCAGCCCGCCCTCGCGGGCTTGTTTCACCACCGCGTCGAAAAACAACCGTCCCACCTCATGCTCAAGCAACCGATCCCGGTTCTTGCTAAACACCGTGGCATCAAAACTCTCTTCCTCAAGCTCCATGTCCAAAAACCAGCGAAACAACAAATTGTAGCCCAACTGCTCGCTAAATTGCCGCTCGCTCCTTACAGAGTACAGTGCGATCAACAACAGCGACTTCAAAATCCTCTCGGGGGCTACCGACGGTCGTCCGACTTGAGAATACATCCGGTTAAACACCCCGCAGAGTTTGTTCAGCTCTCGATCGGCCATCTGCTTAATCCGTCGCAACGGATGGTCACTCGGAATTCGTTCCTCGATGGAAACAAAAGCCCACATGCCCGTTTGTCCGTCTTGCAATCCCCGCATCCATGCCTCCGAAGTTATATTCGGCGGCATATTAGCATATCCGGTGATTTTCAAAGTAGAAGAAATTTACAAACCATGAGTTTTTCAGCAACCTGCTAG
>DASUEU010000045.1:0-2483 GCA_036274895.1 Thermoanaerobaculia bacterium
AGGCGATAGGGAAAGGCCCGGGCGAGGGGCAGCGGTCGGCCCTTCCGATCCAGCTGCCGGATGGTGGTGACAGCCAAGGGCCGGCCGTCGATCCAGATCGAGCCGTCCTGGTGGTCGACCTCCTGGCCGGCTCTTGCGGCGAGCCGCTTCAAGAGAGGCGCGGCGCCCCCCGGGCAGCGGCCACGAGACACGTAGCCTCGTTCCCGGGCGAAGCGGCTGAGGTCCTCCGGCAGGCACACGGCCACCAAGTCCCCCGGGGCGGGAGCGGAGCCTGAGCGGAGGTAGAGCCCCTCCGGCACGCTCGCCGAGAGGTTCCAAAGCACCGGCGGTGCCACCGGACCGAGCATTGCTGGGAGCACCAGGAGCCCGGCAACGGCAGCCAAGAGGGCGGCAGAGCAGCAAGAGCGCCTCATGGTCCTTCCCTTCAGTGCCGGAGCACCCGCTCCACCCAGCGATTGGCGACGCCGGCGGTGAAACGGGCTGCCATCAGGGCGGTTCCCAGGGCCTTGCCTCCCGGCATCAGGCTCGAGGCGAGGGCTGGCGCCTTGGCGAGGTTTCCGAGCTGGCTCGCGGCGAGGTCGGGGGAGAGCCCCTTCTCGACGGCCTTGAGCAGCCAGGCCGTCTTCCAGGCCGTGGGCGTCAAGCCCTCGGGGGCCTTGCCGGGGTCGGCGATCTGCAGCAAGGCTCGCTGCAGCCGCTCGAGCCGCTGGTGGAGCCCGACCGCCTCGGAGGCGTTGGCGAGCAGCCGTTGGCGCACTTCCCCAGGCGCCTGGCTTCCCAGCTGCTGGAGGGTGGCGGCGTCCCGGCGGATCTCCTTCTCGAGGGCGACGAAGCGCGCCACCCACTCCCGCGCCTCGCCGGCGGCCTCACGTCCCGGCAGCCGCACCGAGCCGGCGCCGTCGAGGGCCACGAGGGACCCGTTGAGCTGGCGCAGGGCCTCGGGAGAGACATCCCCCCGCGCGACCCTGGCGGCGGCGTCGGGCAAGCGATCGCGGGCCACCGTGGCGACCGAGCCGATCTGGGCCTCGAGCGCGGCCCGGCTGGCCAGCTCCGAGCGGTAGTCGAAGAAGGCCGCTACGGCCTGCCTGCCATCCCGGGCGCCGGCCGCCTGCTCCAGGGCCTCGCGCGTGGCCGGCTCGCGGTGCAGAGCCTCCTGCCCCAGGGCGAGGCGGGTGACCTCCCGTTCCCAGAGGGCCATCTCGACCGTCGCGATCTCGGACTCCGGAAGCTCTGCGAGCTTCGTCCGGGCAGCACCGAGGTAGTTGTCGAGCCCCCGGAGGTGCTCTTCGAGCTGGGGCCGGGTGGCTTGGGGCGCCAGCTCCGAGGTGGGGTTGCCCCCCGCTTGTCGCTCTAGCCGGAGCTCTTTGGCGAAGGCCTGAGCCAGGGCGTCCAAGGTCTCAGCCCGGGGGCGGTCGGTGAAGGCGATGGCGAATCGCTCGCGATCGAGGCTCGCCTCGACGAAGAGCCAGCGGGCATAGTCCCGCGCCCGCTCGGCGTGATCGGTCACGGCCTGGGCGTGGTCGCGCAGGGCCTTGCGATGGGCTCCCAGGTCGCGTGGACTGGCCTTCGGACCCTCGGCCCGAGCCCGCGTGGCCTCGACCCTGCCCGCGGCTGCCTCCAGCTCTCGCTCGGCCCGCTGGAGCAGGAGGAAGGAGGCGTTGCCGCGCCGGCGGATCTCGGCCTCGTAGCCGAGCAAGCGAGCATCGTGCTCGGGAGCGAGGTTGCCGGGCACCTCGGGCAGCCGGCGGGTGTCTGCTCGGGCGGCCGCAACGAGCGTCGTGTCCGAAAGAGATCGCTCGGTCCCCGACCCCGACCCCGGGTTGGCCCGCACCGCGAGCACCTGGTTGTGGAAGTGGGACAGGTAGCCCGACGGCGGCAGCTCGGGCTGGTCGCGCGCGAGCTCGTTGGCGTAGAGGGCCGGGGCTCGGTCGAGCCGGGTGTCGAGCGGAAGAGCCCGAGCCCTCTCGACCACGGCTTGCCGCTCTCGGGCCTCACGCATCTCGGCCACCCACCGCTCGGACGCCGAGCCCGGCTCCTGGCGCACGGCGACCAAGTGCGCCCGCGTCGCCTCATCCCGCGGGTCCGGCCGGCTGCCGGGCAGGTGCACCGCGTCGAGGAAGACGCCGCTCGTCCGGGGCAGGTCGAAGCGCTGGGTCAGGAGCTGGCGCAGCTGCCGAGCATCGCCCTCGGAGAGCTTCTCGCCGACCCGCACCACCACGTCGTAGCGGTCCCCGACTTGAACGGCGAGAGCCGGTTCGAGGCCCGAGCGCTCGAGGGCTCCGACCTGCTCGCCGGTCAGACCCCGGAAGCCCAGGCGAGTGCTGGTGCCATCCGGCTGGGGCCGCACCAGGAGCACCCGCTCGCGGTTCTCCTGGCCGAGCCAGCCGCGGCTCTCCTGGATGTGGCGCGGCTCCCAGCCGGAGCGCACCCAGGCCACGTCGGCATCGGTCAAGCGGCGAGCGGGATCCGCGAGGGCCTCGGGC
>DASUEU010000046.1:0-5113 GCA_036274895.1 Thermoanaerobaculia bacterium
GGTGGTGGGCTCGCCGGTGGCCAACCGCCGAAGGGGCGAGACCGAAGGGCTGATCGGCCTCTTCATCAACACCCTCGCCCTGCGCACCCGCCTCGACGGCGACCCCAGCTTCACCGAGCTGCTGGCCCGAGTGCGGGAGACGGCGCTCGCCGCCTTTGCCCACCAGGACCTGCCCTTCGAGCGCCTCGTCGAGGAGCTCGCCCCCCAGCGCAGCCTCGCCCACACCCCCCTCTTCCAGGTCCTCTTCGCCCTGAACAACGCCCCCCTCGAGCCCCTGAGCCTCCCCGGCCTCCGGCTCGAACCACTGCCTCCCAGCTCGGGGATCGCCCGCTTCGACCTCGCCCTCTGGCTGCGCCCCGAGGCGGGGGGGATCGCCGGCGAGCTGGAGTGCAGCACGGATCTCTTCGACCCCACCACCGCCGAGCGTTGGCTGCGCGCCTGGACCGACCTGCTGGCGCTCCTGCCCGTCCACCTGGAGACCCGGCTCTCGGCGCTGCCTCGGCTGAGCCCGGCCGAGCGGCAGGCCCTGCTCTGCGAGTGGAACGACACCGCGACGGCAGCCGTGGTCCCCGTGCCGGCCGCCATCGCGACGCGGGGGGCGAGCGCGCCCGAGGCCCTGGCCCTCTGCTGCGGCGAGGAGCACTTGAGCTACGGCGCTGTCGTCGAGCGTGCCGATCGCCTGGCCCGGCGGCTGCGCCGCCTCGGCGTGGGGCCCGAGACCCGGGTGGGAGTGGCCCTCGAGCGCGGCGTCGGCCTGCCGGTGGCCCTGCTCGCCGTCTGGCGGGCGGAGGGCGCCTACGTGCCCCTCGATCCCGACTACCCCGCCGAGCGCCTCGCCTACGTGCTCGGGGACAGCGGCGCGGCCCTGGTGCTGGTGGCCGGCGAGGCGACCTTCGAGGGTGGGGGCAGCTGCCCGCAGCTCCGCATCGACCTGCCCGCTCCCGACCTGTCGGCTTCCGAGGGGGCCGTCCCCGAGCCGAGCGCGCCGGCTGCCGGCGACCTCGCCTACGTGCTCTACACCTCGGGCTCGACGGGCCGGCCCAAAGGGGTCGAGATCTGCCACGGCGCCCTGGCCAACTTTCTGGCCGGGATGGCGCGCTTCGTGCCCCTGGGACCGGCCGATCGGCTGTTGGCGGTGACTACCGTGGCCTTCGACATCGCCGGCCTCGAGCTCTTTGGACCCCTGGCTGCGGGGGGGACGGTGGAGCTGGCCGACCGTGAGACGACCCTGGACGGCGCCCGCCTCGCCGAGCGGCTGGCGAGCGCCACCCTGATGCAGGCGACGCCGGCCACCTGGCGGCTGCTGCTGCGCTCCGGCTGGGGTGGCTCTCCCCACCTGCGAGCCCTGGTCGGGGGAGAGGCCCTACCCCGCGAGCTGGCCGACGGGCTGTTGCCACGGGTCGCCGAGCTGTGGAACCTCTACGGCCCCACCGAGACGACGGTCTGGTCGAGCGTCAGCCGGGTGCGGCCGGGCAGCGGGCCACCCCCGATCGGCCGGCCGATCGCCAACACTCTGCTCGCCTTGCTCGGCCCGGACCTGCGGGCCCAGCCCCTGGGGGTGCCCGGCGAGCTGGTGATCGGCGGCGAGGGCGTGGCCCGCGGTTACCTCGGCCGGCCGGCCTTGACCGCCGAGCGTTTCGTGCCGGACGGCTTGGGGGGTGGGGTGGGGGCGCGCCTCTACCGCACCGGCGACCTGGCCCGCTGGCAGCCAGACGGCGAGCTGGTCTTTCTCCGCCGCATCGACCAGCAGGTCAAGATCCGCGGCTTCCGCATCGAGCTGGGAGAGGTCGAGACCGCGTTGGCCAGCCACCCGGACTTACGCCAGGCGGTGGTGGTGGTGCGCGAAGGCCCGGATGGCGAGGCCTTGCTCGCCGCCTACCTGGTGGCGCGGGGGGAGGCGCCCGAGGCCGCGGCGCTGCGGCAGTTCCTGGCCCGCTCGCTGCCGGCCTACATGCTGCCCGCGACCTTCACGGTCCTCGCCGCCTTCCCCTTGACCGCCAACGGCAAGGTGGACCGGCGGGCCCTGCCCGCTCCCGGCGCGCCGGAGCCGGCTGCGGGCGAGGCCCCGCGGACCCCCGTCGAGGAGCTGGTGGCCGGGATCTGGTCCGAGCTGCTGGCGGGGGCCGCCGTCGACCGCCGGACGAGCTTCTTCGAAGCCGGTGGCCACTCTCTGCTGGCGGCTCAGGCGGTGGCGCGGGTGCGCGAGGCCCTGGGCGTCGAGGTGCCGGTCAAGAGCCTGTTCGAGGCGCCCACCCTGGGCGAGTGGGCCGGCCTGGTCGAGGCCCTGCGCCAGGGTGGCGAGCCGCCCCTGCCCGCGCTCGAGGTGGTGCCCGGGCCGCCCGTCGCCTCGGCCGCCCAGGAGCGGCTCTGGTTCCTCGAGCAGCTGGACCCGGGGCGCGCCCTCTACAACCTGCCGCTGGCCCTCGACCTCGGCGGGTCGTTGGAGGTGGCGGCCCTGGCGGCCGCCCTCGGCGAGGTGGTGCGCCGCCATCAGACCCTGCGCACGGCCTTCCTCCAGGACGAGGGGCGGCTTCGCCTCGCACTGCTGCCGGAGCGCCCCCCGGCCCTCCCCGTCGTCGACCTGACGGCCCTCGCCGCCGAGGAGGCCGAGGGCCTGGCCCGCGAGCTGCTCCAGCGCGAGATCGAGAGACCCTTCGCCCTCGAAGCGGGGTTACTGTTGCGGGGCCTGCTGGTCCGTTGCTCGGCGAGCCGGCACTTGCTCGGTCTCACCCTCCACCACATCGCCGGCGACGCCTGGTCGATCGGCCTGCTGATGACGGAGACGGCGGCCCTCTACCGGGCCTTCCAGGGCGGCGAGCCCTCGCCCCTGGCCGAGCCGGCCCTGCAATACGCCGACTTCGCCCGCTGGCAGCGGCGCTCCCTCACCGGCCCGCGGCTCGAGGCCGGACTGGCCTTCTGGCGGCGCCACCTCGAAGGGGCCCCGGCCCTGCTCAACCTGCCCATCGACCGACCCCGGCCGCGGGTGCAGAGCCTCACCGGCGATCACCTCCGGCTGCCCTTGGCGGCCGGCACAGCGGCTTCCCTGGCGCGGCTCGGCCGGCAGCGGGGGGTCACCCTCTTCATGGCTTTGCTCGCGGCCTTCGAGGTCCTGCTGGCGCGGATGACCGGCCAGACCGATCTGGTGGTGGGCGCGCCGATCGCCAACCGGCCGACCGCCGCCACCGAGGGTCTGATCGGCTTCTTCGTCAACACCCTGGCGCTGCGTGGCCGGCTCGAGGGGGACCCGACCTTCGCCGTCCTGCTGGCCCAGGCCCGGAGCGTGGCCCTCGACGCCTGGGCCCACCCCGACCTGCCCTTCGAGCTGCTGGTCGAGGAGCTGGGCGTCGAGCGGGACCTCGCCCACAGCCCGGTCTTCCAGGTGATGCTGGTGCTGCAGAACGCCCCCCTGGGAGCCGTGAGCCTGCCCGGCCTGACTCTGGCGCCCGTCTGGCTGGCGCCCCGGGTGGCCCGTTTCGACCTCACCCTGGCCATGGTCGAGGAGGCGGGCGAGCTGGCCGTCGAGGTGGAGTACCGGAGCGACCTCTTCGACCGCACCACCGTGCTGCGCCTCGCCGGCCACTGGCGCACCCTGCTGGCCGCCCTCGAAGGAGACGTCGACCGGCCGGTGTTGCAGCTGCCCCTGCTCTCGGCCGCCGAGCGCCACCAGCTCGAGAGGGAGCTCGCCGACACCGCCCGGGCCCGGCCGCAAGGCGTGCGGGTCGAAGCGGCGATCGCCGAGCAGGCCGTCCGCACCCCCGATGCCGTGGCGCTGGTCTTCGCAGAGGCTCGGCTCAGCTACGGCGCCCTGCTCGCCGCCGCGACCGCCCTGGCGGCCACCCTCGCCGAGCGCGGCGTGGGCCCGGAGGAGCGGGTGGGCATCGCCGTCGAGCGCAGCCCCGAGGCGGTGGTGGGCATCCTCGCCATCCTTGCCGCCGGCGCCGCCTACGTCCCCTTCGACCTCGCTTTCCCGGCGGAGCGCCTGGCCTTCCTGGCGGCCGACGCCGGGGTCCGCCTGCTGCTCGCCCGCCGGGCCCAGCAGGAGCAGCTGGCCCTGCCGGGGGTCGCGACCCTCGACCTCGACGAGGCGGTGCCGGCGGCGGGAGCTGCCGTGCCGCCATCGGCCCTGGCGTCCGCGATCGGCGACCGGGGGCTGGCCTACGTGATCTACACCTCGGGCTCGACCGGCCGGCCCAAGGGCGTGATGGTGACGCACCGGGGGATCTGCAACCGGCTGCGCTGGTCGAGGGACGCCTACGGGATCGGCGAGCGGGACGCGTTCCTCCAGAAGGCGTCGATCGGTTTCGACGTCTCGGTCTGGGAGTGCTTCGGCGCTCTGACCGCCGGGGCGCGGCTGGCCCTGGCCGAGCCGGGCCGGCAGGCCGAGGGCGACTACCTGGTGCGCGCACTCTGCGAGCACGGGATTACCTTCGTCGACTTCGTCCCCTCCATGCTGGCCGCGTTCGTCGAGGAGGAGGGGGTGGAGACGTGCGTCTCCCTGCGGCAGATCCTCGCGGGCGGCGAGGCGCTCAGCCCCGAGCTGCGCGACCGGACGATGGAGCGCCTGCCCACCGCCGTCCTGGACAACGGGTACGGACCGACCGAGGCCACGATCGACGCGACGCGGTGGGTCTGCGCGCCGGGGCAGGCGCCGCACCGCGTGCCGATCGGCCGGCCGATCGGCAACACCCGGCTGTACGTCGTGGATCGGGAGCTGCGGCCGATGCCGGCCGGCGTGGCCGGCGAGCTGGCGGTGGGCGGAGCGGGCGTGTCGCGCGGCTATCTGCGCCGGCCCGGTCTGACCGCCGAGCGCTTCGTGCCCGATCCGTTCGGCGGCCAGCCCGGCGACAGGCTGTACCGCACGGGCGACCTCGTGCGCTGGCTGCCCGACGGCACGCTCGACTTCCTGGGCCGCCTGGACCATCAGGTCAAGGTGCGCGGCTTCCGCATCGAGCTGGGAGAGATCGAGACGGCTCTGGTTGCCCTGCCCGGAGTCCGCGACGCGGTGGTCGTCCTCCGCGACCAGAAGCTGGTCGCCTACGTGGTGGGCGACGCCGCGGTGGAGGAGCTGCGCCGGGGGCTCGGCGAGCGGCTGCCGGACTACATGGTGCCGGCC
>DASUEU010000047.1:0-3328 GCA_036274895.1 Thermoanaerobaculia bacterium
CTCGATGCGGAAGCCCCGCAGCTTGACCTGGTGGTCGAAGCGGCCCAGGAACTCGACCGTCCCCCCGGCCAGCCAGCGCACCCGGTCTCCCGTACGGTAGGCCCGCTCGCCGGAGCCCTCGCCGAACGGCAGCGGCACGAAGCGCTCCGCCGTCAGCGCCGGACGCGCCCAATAGCCCCGGGCCAGGCCCTCCCCGCTGGTCCACAGCTCCCCCGGTACCCCCACCCCCACCGCCTCCCCCGAGGCCGAGACCACCCACAGCCGGGTGCTCGAGATCGGCCCGCCGATCGGCACCGACGACGCTGCCCAGGCACCCGAGCCCACGTCGAAGCAGGCGGTGAAGGTGGTGTTCTCGGTCGGCCCGTAGCCGTTGGTCAGCCGCAGCCGCGGGTGAGCCGCGCGCACCCGCCGCACGTGGGGCACCGAGAGCACGTCGCCGCCCGCCAGCAGCTCGCGCAAGCCGCCCAGGGCCGGCAGCTCCTCTTCGACCAGCTGGTGGAAGAGCCCCGCGGTCAGCCAGGCCGTGGTCACCGCCTGCTCCTCGAGCGTGGCCCCGATCTGGCGCAGCGACAGGTTGCCGGCCGGCGCGATCACCAGCCGCCCGCCGTTCAAGAGGCTCCCCCATAGCTCGAGCGTCGAGGCGTCGAAGGCGAGGGGGGCCATCTGCAGCATCCTCGTCTCGGCGTCCAGGCGGGCGAAGCGCCCGCCCCGCACCAGCCGGACCACGGCCCGGTGCGGTACCGCCACCCCCTTGGGCCGGCCCGTCGAGCCCGAGGTGTAGACCAGGTAGGCCAGCTGGCCGGCGTCGATGGCGCCCCGGCCTGGAGGCGCCCCACCCAGAGCTCCGTTGACTTCGACGAGGCGACCCTTGAACCCCAGCCTCCCGGCTGGTTCGGCTCCCTGGACGATCAGGATCTCTGGCTCCGCGTCGGCCAGCAGCAGGCGCAGCCGCTCCTCGGGGTAGGCGGGATCGAGGGGCAGGTAGAAGCCACCGGCTTCGAGGATGGCGAGCAGGCTGACCACCACCTCCACCGAGCGCTCGGCGAAGAGGGCCACGGGTCGCTCGAGCACCTCTCCCGCCGCCCGCAGCTGCCCGGCCAGGGCCCAAGAGCGCGCCGCCAGCGCGGCGTAGCTCCACTGCTCTTCGCCCCCGGCCAGGGCCACGGCCTCGGGCCGCAGGGCGACCTGCTCGGCAAAGAGGGCGGGGATCGTCGCCTCCCGCGGGAAGGCCACGGCGGAGTCGTTCCACTCTCCCAAGAGCTGCCAGCGCTCCGCGGCCGACAGCCAGGGCAGGGCCGCCAGGGGCCGCTCCGGCGTCTCGGCCATGGCGGTGAGCAGGGTCGCCCAACTGCGCCCCCAGCGCTCGACCGTGGTGCGATCGAACAGGGCCGTGGCGTACTCGACGGCCACCCGCACGCCACCTCCCGCCTCCTCCAGGGCCGACCAGGTGAGGTCGAACTTGGCGCTCCAGCGCCGCCACTCCCAGCTCGAGAGGGCGAGGTCCGCCACCCCCCGGCGCTGCCGCGGTGCGTTCTGCAGCACGAACATCACCTGGAACAGGGGCGTGAAGCTCGGGCTGCGCTCGGGCTCCAGCTCGGCCACCAGCTTCTCGAAGGGCACTTCCTGGTGTGACCACGCCGCCAGGAGCTCCTCCCGCACCCGGCCCCACAGCTCGGAGCCCGTGGGCGAGCCCGCGAGGTCGCCGCGGACGACCAGGGTGTTGACGAAGAAGCCGATTAGCTCTTCGGTCACCCGCTCCGTGCGCCCCGCCACCGGCGTGCCCACCACCAGCTTCTCGCTGCCCGACAGCCGGGCGAGCAGGGCCTGCAGCGCCCCCAGCAGCATCATGAACAGGGTCGCCCCCTGCCGGCGGCCCCAGGCGCGCAGCTGCCCGACGACCGCCGCCGGCACCCCGAAGCTCACGGCCGAGCCGGCGCTCGAACGCTGGGCCGGGCGAGGCCGGTCCCAGGGCAGCTCGAGCAGGCCCCCCCAGTCGGCCAGACGCTGCCGCCACCAGGCCAGCTCCGCAGCCAGCAGCTCCCCGGACAACCACGAACGCTGCCACAGGGCATAGTCCCCGTACTGCACCGGCAGCGGCGCCAGGCCCGCCGCCGCGGCGTCGCCGCCGGCCTGGTAGAGGGCCACCAGCTCCCGGGTCAGCACCCCGAGCGACCAGCCGTCGCTGGCGATGTGGTGGAGCAACAGCAGCAGGCCGTGCTCGGTTTCTCCCAGGCGCACCAGGAGGCCCCGCCAGAGGGGACCTCGGGCGAGGTCGAAGCCCCGCTCCATGTCCTGCTGCATCAGCCGCCGAGCTTCCCCCTCCGCCACCGGGGCCGCCAGGCCCGAGACGTCCACCACGGGCAGGGGCCAGGGCCACCGGGCCGCCACCACCTCTTGCCAGGCCGACTCGCCGCTGCCCGCGAAGCGGGTGCGCAGGCTCTCGTGACGCTCCTCCACCACCCCCAGGGAGGCCGCGAGCACCGGCACCGACAGCCCGCCTGAGAGCCGCAGGGCCAGCGGCACGTTGTAAACCGAGCCCCCCGGCTCCCACTGCTCGAGGAACCACAGCCGCTCCTGGGCCCACGACAGGGGCAGCCGCTCTGGTTCGTCCCCCCGCTCTCGCCGCTCCAAGGCCGGGCGTCCCCAACCCCCGGCCCCGCGCAGCCGCTCCTCGAGAGCCGCCGCCAACTCGGCCAGCCGCGGCTGCTCGAACAACTCCCGCAGCGGCACTTCCAGGCCCAGCGTCTCGCGCAGCCGGGCCACCACCCGGGTGGCCAGCAGCGAGTGGCCCCCCAGCTCGAAGAAGCTCGCTCCCCGGCCCACCCGCGCCAGGTCCAGCACCTCGCACCACACTCCGGCCACCAGCTCCTCCACCCAGCCCTCCGGCGCCGCCCCCTCCTCCTCGTCCCCCTCCTCGTCGATCACCCCACCGGGCTCCGGCAGCGCCTTGCGGTCCACCTTGCCGTTGGGCGTCAGCGGCAGCGAGGCCAGCTCCACCCAGCGGGCCGGCACCATGTGCTCGGGCAGCCGCTCCCCCAGCCGCTCGCGCAGCCGCGACCAGGGCCGGCGCTCCCCCTCCCACACCACCCAGCCCACCAGCTGCTTGTTCCCGTCTGGCCCCTGCCGCACCAGCACCACGCACTCCCGCACCCAGCCCGTGCCCAGCAGCACGGCCTCGATCTCCCCGAGCTCGATGCGGAAGCCCCGCAGCTTGACCTGGTGGTCGAAGCGGCCCAGGAACTCGACCGTCCCCCCGGCCAGCCAGCGCACCCGGTCTCCCGTACGGTAGGCCCGCTCGCCGGAGCCCTCGCCGAACGGCAGCGGCACG
>DASUEU010000048.1:0-48229 GCA_036274895.1 Thermoanaerobaculia bacterium
CACGAACTGGCGACGCTGCTCCATCGCATCGGTCTCCTTCCAAGGCATCACCGGGCCTCCTCTCTGGCCCAAGCATCCTGCCTCGAAGTGTCACCGATCTACTGAGGTCCCACTGTCACCGATGTCCCGAGGTTGTACACACAGGGGGCCGCCCCCACCGCGATCCTGAATCCGGTCGTAAGGGCAGGCCCCCGTGCCTGCCCTCCGGGGCGAGAGGGCGGCCGCGTCTCTGCCATACTTCTTCGCCTCGGGTTCCAACCATGCGACGCCTCTCCCTGCCCCTCCTCTGCTTCCTGATCCTCGTGAGCCTCTTGCTCGGCTGGGGGCTGTGGGAAGCAATCACCTGGCCGAACGTCGCCAGGCTGGCCAAGGAAGACCCCAAGAGCACGGCCTTCATCGAGCGCTACCAGGGGACCCAAGGCAAGGACGGCAAAAAACGCCGGGCCGACTGGCGCCCGGTCCCAGCCTCGCGGATCTCGAACGAGCTCAAGCACGCCGTGGTAGTGGCCGAGGACATCGACTTCTTCTCCCACCACGGCTTCGCCTGGGAGGAGATCAAGAAGGCATGGAAGGAGGCCAAGGAGCAGGACCGGCCCCTACGCGGCGCCTCCACCCTCACCCAGCAGCTGGCCAAGAACCTCTGGCTCTCCCCTTCCCGAAATCCGTGGCGCAAGGCCAAAGAGGCCCTTCTGACCCGCGACCTCGAGCGGCACTTGTCGAAGACGCGGATCCTCGAGCTCTACTTGAACGTGGTCGAGTTCGGCCCCGGCATCTTCGGCGCCGAAGCCGCCTCCCGCCGCTACTTCGGCAAGCCCGCGGCCTTCCTCTCCCGCGCCGAGGCCGTCCAGCTCGCAGCATCTCTGCCCAAACCCTCGCAGTGGCACCCCGGTAGCCGGAGCCGCGTCTACCAGCGCCGCGTCGCCCGCCTGCTGCTCCGGGTGGAGAAGACGGATTGGGTGCGCGGGCAGCTGTGAGGAGCCCCCACCCCTTCGGGCCACCCGCACCTCTCGTTCCCACGCTCCGCGTGGGAACGCACGTCCGGGCGCTCTGCGCCCTCCGGACCAGCCGCCGAGACGAAGAGGCCGCGGAGCGGCCGGACTCGGGTTCCCACGCGGAGCGTGGGAACCAGGAAAGGAGACACTCCATGAGTCGTTCTCTGCTCGCCCTTCCCCTCCTTCCCATTCTCCTCGCCTCCCCCACCACCGCCGAGCCGCCCAAGCAGTCGACCCTGCCGATCGTCGAGCGCTCGATCGCCTTCCATGGCGGCGAGGTCTTCCGCCGTTCGGTGATCTCCCTCGGGATCTGCTCCCGTTCTGGCTGCTTCGACATCCGGGCGCGGATCGACGGCGACGGCTTCGACTACGTGGTCGAGGGCGAGAGCAGCGGCAAGCGGCGCAAGGTCCACTGGTGGAACGACGGTGTCGAGCAGTGGCTGGATGGTCAGGCCGTGACCTTGGACGAGAAGGGCCGTCAAGCGGCGCGGGACTTCGTGAGTGCCCGCGTCTACTTCCCCTTCCTGCCCTTCCGCCTCGCCGATGCTTCGGCCTGGAAGCAAGACCTGGGGCTCGAGCGGTGGGGCGAGCGCTCGCTCCACAAGGTCAAGGTGACCTTCACCGCCGGCTCCTCCACCGACGCCGGGGACGAGTACCTCTACTGGTTCGACCCCGAGACCGGCCGGCTCGAGCAATTCGCCTACAGCTTCGGCCAGGGTGAGAACGGCGGCCTGCGCTTCCGCCGCGGCCGCGAGTACCGCCGAGTGGGCGGCATGCTCTTCTTCGACCAGGAGAACCTCGCCCTCGACGGCCCGGGCCTCGAAGTGGGCATGATCACTCCCGCCTTCGTCGCCGAGCGCATGAAGCCGCTCTCGGTGGTCGAGCTCCGAGACGTGAAGGTCGAGCCCCTGCCCTGAGCTAGCGGAGAGGCTCAATACCTTGACAATCTAGGCATCCTGGTTCATCCTCCCGATACCCAGACAATCTAGGTCTGGTGTCGATCTCCGGGAGGAATGATGGCGGAACCTGGCAACGACCTGCTGCGTGGCACCCTCGACACGCTGATCCTCTCGACCCTCCGGGGCTCCCCCCGCCACGGCTACGGCATCGCCCGCTGGCTCGAGCAGAGGAGCGGCGAGGCGCTGTCAATCGAGGAGGGCTCCCTCTACCCGGCCCTCTACCGCCTCGAGAGGCAGGGCGCCATCGAGGCCGAGTGGGGCACCTCGGAGCTGGGCCGGCGGGCCAAGCTCTACCGCCTCACGCCCCAAGGCCACAGCGCCCTCGAGCGCGACACCGAGCGCTGGCTCGCCTTCTCGCGAGCCGTGTCCCAGGTGCTGCTGGCGGAGGCCTGAGCCATGCGGCGCTCCGTGCAGTCCCCGCTGTGGAAGGTGCCGGTGGACGAGGAGGTGGCCGAGGAGCTGGCGCTCCACCTCGAGCTGCGCACCCGCCAGTACGTCGAAGAGGGGCTCTCCGAGGAGGCCGCGCGCGGCAAGGCCCTCGAGCGCTTCGGCGACCCCGGCCGCTTCGATGCCCTCTGCCGGCAGCTCGCCCAGCAACGCGACCGCCGCTCGCGCTGGCGGGAACGCCTGGACGACCTCATGGGCGACGCCCGCCTCGCCCTGCGCCAGCTGGGCCGCCGGCCTGGCTTCACCGCCACGGCCGTACTGCTCCTGGGCTTGGGGCTCGGCGCCGGGGTGGCGAGCTTCTCCCTGCTCGACCGCGCTCTCCTGCAGCCGCCGCCTTTCGCTCACCCCGAGGGCATCCTGACCGTGTGGGAGACCCAGGAGGCCCGCGCCCGGCTCAAGAACGTGGTCGGGCCGGCCAACTTCGTGCTCTGGCGGGAGGAGAACGAGAGCTTCGAGAGGCTGGCCGGCTTCATCACCATCCGCGTCAACTTGACCGGCGACGGCGAGCCCCTGCGGGCGGCGTCGCGGGTGGTGACCGAGGGCTACTTCGAGATCCTCGGCCGGGCGCCCTCGATGGGCCGGACCTTCGTACCCGAGGACTATCTGGGGGAAGGAGGAGACGTCGCGGTGCTCTCCCACCGCCTCTGGCTACAGCGCTTCGGCGGCGACCCCGCGGTCATCGGCAAAAGGGTCGAGATCGACGGCACGGCCCACGAGATCGTGGGGGTGATGCCGCCGGGAGTGGGCCTCGATATGGGACCGTCGGTCTCGCCCTACGGCGACGAGCCGGATCTGTGGAGCCCGCTCGCCGTCACCGAGGCCTGGCGGGCGCCCCGTGGTCGTTGGCTGATGGTGCTCGGCCGCCTGCGACCGGGGGTGAGCCCCGGCCAGGCCGCCGCCGAGATGGACGCCCTCGCCGCACGAGGCGAAGCTCTCTTCCCCGACTTCAACGCCGGCTGGGGCGCCCACGTCGTGCCGCTGGCCGAGCACTTGCGCGCCCACCTGCGACTGCCGATCCTGGCCCTCGCCGGCGCCGTGGCCCTGATGCTGCTGATCGTCTGCGTCAACACGGTGAGCCTGCTGCTGCTGCGCGCCGCCGGGAGGCGGGGCGAGGTCGCCCTGCGCTCCGCCCTGGGGGCCGGGCGGGGGCGACTCGCCCGCCAGCTGCTCACCGAGGGCGCCGTGCTCGCCCTGCTGGGGGGAACGGTCGGCATGGTCATCGCCCTGCTGCTCCAGCGTCTGGCTCCCTCGTTCCTGCCAGCCGAGCTGCTGGCCGGTCTGGGCTCCGGCCTGGCGCCCAGCTCCCTCGCCGTGGCCTTCGCGCTGGTGGGCTTCGCCACGCTGGTCTTCGGCGGCCTGCCCGCCCTCTTCGCTCTGCGCAGCCAGGGGACCCTGCGCTCCGCCCGCACCACGGAGGACCGCGGGCGGCACCGGCTGCGCTCCGGCCTGGTGGTGGCGGAGATCGCCCTGGCCGTGGTGCTGTTGGTGGGCGCGGGGCTGATGCTGCGCTCGATGCGGCAGCTGCTGGCGGTCGACCCCGGCTTCGACCAGAACGACCTGCTCACCCTCTCGGTCTCGGTGCGCCGGGGTACCGAGGAAGCGGCGACGCGCCAGTTCTGGCAGCGCTTCCTGGAGCGCGTGGCGGCCCTTCCCGGCGTCGAGAAGGCCGGGGCGGTGAGCCACATCCCGCTGGCGAGCGTGGGCGCCGCGACCTCCTACTTCTCCACCGATCGGCCGGAGCCGGCACCCGCCGACCAGCCCGCGGCGGCAATCCGGGTGGTGCGGGGAGACTACTTCGCGGCCATGGGCACACCGCTCTTGGCCGGGAGGGGCTTCGACAGCCGCGACCAGGCCGGCGCGGCCTTGGGCTCGGTCGTCGTCAACCAGACCCTGGCCGAGCGCAACTGGCCCGGGCAGTCGCCGCTCGGCAAGCAGCTGCGGGTGTACTGGGGCGAAGCTGGTGAAAGAGAGGTGGTCGGGGTGGTGGGGGACGTGCGTTTCGCCGACCTCGAGACACCGGCGCGGGACACCATCTATTTCTCCCACGAGCAGGAGGTGGAGAGCGGCCTGACCCTGGTGGTGCGCACCAGGCTGCCCGCGGACCAGCTGTTGCCCGGCGTGCGGGCGGCCCTGGCCGAGCTGGATCCGAGTCTGCCGATCTACAACGTCCGCTCTCTCGCCGGGGTGGTGGCGGGCTCGGTGGCCGAGAAGCGCTTCCTCTCGCGGGCCATCGCTCTCTTCGCCCTGCTCGCCCTGCTCCTTGCTGCCTTCGGCATCTACAGCACCTCGGCCTTCGCCGTGGTGGAGCGCACCCGCGAGCTGGGCTTGCGCCTCGCCCTCGGCTCGACGCCCGGCCAAGTGGCCGGCCTGGTGCTCAAGCAGGCCGGCCGGCTGACGGCCGTGGCCCTGGCCGCCGGCCTGGTGGCCGCCCTGACCCTGGGGGAGGTCGCCCGCGCCCTGCTTTTCGGAGTCCAGCCGACCGACCCGGCGACCCTGGCCACGGTGGTCAGCGTCCTCGGCGCCGCCGCCCTCCTGGCCGCCCTCGGCCCGGCCCTGCGGGCGGCTTCGCTGGAACCGATGCGCACGCTCAAGGAGGAGTGAGGGGAGCTCTCCCGAAATGGCTGGCACCTCGGGGCAGTCACCTCAGGGGGCTTCGCCAACGTCGACCACGACGATCGTCACGTCGTCCTGGAACTCCGCATCCGGGCCGACCCAGCGGCGCAGGTCGGCGAGGATCTGTTCCACCAGCCGCTCGGGCGTCGAGGCGGCGCTGGCGACCAGGAGGCGCTCGAGGCAGACGTCGCCAAAGAGCTCGTCGGCGGCGTTCGCGGCTTCGAGCAGCCCATCGGAGAAGAAGAGCAGGCGGTCGCCAGCGCCCAGGGACACCTCGGCCATGGCGTACTGAGCCCGGGGATCGAAGGCGAGCAGGAGGCCGCGTTGGTCGAGCCGCTCGAGATGGCCATCTCGTCGCAGCAGCAACGGCGCGGGGTGTCCGGCGCTCGCGTAGCGCAGCCTGCCCTCGGCCGTGTCGATCGCGGCGCAGCACGCCGTCACGAAGGCGCCCTTGAACCTGCCACAGAGGGCTCGGTTGATCTGTGAGAGCGCCTCGGCCGGTCGATCGAGCCGATCCGCCTCCGCCACGAAGGCGATCTTGACCATCGATGCGACCAGCGCCGCCGGCACGCCGTGGCCGGT
This sequence comes from Thermoanaerobaculia bacterium, assembly GCA_036274895.1. Lineage (GTDB taxonomy): Bacteria > Acidobacteriota > Thermoanaerobaculia > Multivoradales > SZUA-115 > CALMKX01. Next base: position 5,594 of record DASUEU010000048.1, read on the forward strand.
GACGTCGGCCACGATGACCCCCAGGCGGTGTGGCTGCTGGGCGGCGAAGTCATAGAAATCGCCGCCGATGGCGCTCATGGGGAGATAGCGTGCCGCCACGCGAAGACCGGCGATCTCCGGCAGAGTGCGAGGCAAGAGAGATTGCTGGATTTCCCGAGCGAGCTCGAGCTCGCGAGAAACCGCCACCAGCCGACGCTCGCCGGCGAGCATGCGCTGGACCACCAGATAGCCTACTGAGGTCATGAAGATCAGCATGGCGAGGGGCTCGAGCTGGACCTCACCACCGAGGGTCTGGTAGGTCGCGGCAGTGAGGAAGAGCAACCCGCCCACGACCGCCACGCGGAACTCGCCGGGCCAGCTCTCCCGCCACCAATTGGCCAAGACGTGGGCCGCAACGATGCCGCCTGCGATCAGCACCACGGGCCGGTTGAGCCACAGCGTGGCGCCCGGCTGGCCACGGACCAGGTCGTGCGCAATGGCCAGGCTGGCATAGACCGCAGCCGCCTGCCAAGTCCGGCGCAGGGTGCATCGCCACCCTGGTCCGAACAGGGACTCGATGAACAGGCCGCCCGGCACGAGGATCGTGTAGGTGATGAAGGCATCCTGATAGCGCCAGAAGAGCTCCGGCAGAAAGGGCTGAACCAGCTCCGAGTGCCCGGCGAGGCGGGCGCCGTAGAGGAGCCCGAAGAGGCCGAACCAGATCGGCGTGCGGTCGCCAACGGCCGAGCGCCAGGCCCCGGAGACGACCGCGATCAAGCCCATCGCAAGGATCAACGAGGCGATGATCACTTCCGACAGCTCGCTGGGGGAAACCATCGCGGATCAGCTTACTCCACGGATTGGCGACAGGGGGCTGCGACTCTCGGCTGCGGGAGAAGCTCGCTGATGACCAGACAATCCAGGTCTGATCTCGATCTGCGGGCGGCAGGCCGAAGGATCTCGGCCCGCCCGGCATCCTCTCTGGTAGTGACCAGAAAGGAGACCCCTATGAAGAGAGCCGACACGACGGTGCGCCCCTTCGGCAGCGCTGTGTTGGGACTGGTCCTCGCCTTGCCGACCGGATGGCCGAGCGGAGCGGCAGCGAGTGGGGGGACGTGGAACGTGGAGCTCGAGCCCGTCTTCCTCGAGGCGCTCGGGCACGACCAGCACGTCTTGACCACTCACGAGGTCGACGCCGACGGCTCGCCCCCCACGGACCGCGCGAACGCCGTGTCCCTCGACTCCGAGGCGGCCCTCGCCTACCGCGCGAGGGTGCTCCACGAGCGGGGCTCGTGGGGCTACGGCCTGGACTTCCTCATCTTCCGCACCGACCAGCAGGTCGACCCCTTGCGAGCCTCTGCGGACGGCCCGGGAAGTGCGATCGACCAGCGGATCTTCGAGGTCGCCGGTCGACGCTTCGCCTCGACGGGACCGGGCCAGGTGCTCTACTTCCAGACCCTGGAAGACACCACCGTCGAGCTCTGGGTCCTCGACCTTTACGCCACCCGGGTGCTGGCGGAGACTCCGGGAAGCTCGCTGGTGGTGGTCCTCGGGGTGCGCAACGCGGACTTCGACAACGACTACCGAGCGGTGGCCGGGGTCGAGGGTGTGGGCGGGGTGCGGATCGACGCGTCGTCGAACTACAGCCGGATGATCGGCCCTCTCGTCGGTCTCTCTGCCCGGCTCGAGCGCGGCCGCCACTCCTTTGGCGGCGACCTTCGCCAGTCGGTGGTGCTGGGCGAGATCGAACTGTCGAGGACGCTACGGGACTTCTCGGGGTCACCGGGAGCCTTCGCCGGACCGCCCGAGGAGGTGCCGCCAGGGCTCGCCCAGGATCGGCTGGTCACCCAACAGGACATCGCCGTGCCGATGACCGACGTGCGCGTCCTCTGGGGCTTTCGTCTCACCGACCACGTCGCGCTCGGCCTGAGTCTCGGCGCCACGGTCTGGTGGGATCTCGCAGTTCCGCCCGGCGTGCAGCCCGGGCCAGGCGGAGACGAGAGGCTCAACGAGAACACCATCGTGACCTACGGCCTGGGAGCCACGCTGAAGGTCAAGTTCTAGGGGTGTGCATCGAACCGAGGGCTGAGCTGGGAGTCGAAGAGGGTGGGCACCCTGGCGAGCTCAGCGCGTGCGAGAGAGCCAATAACCCGGGCGCCGGGCGTGGTGGGCGACGGCAAAGATCACTATGCCCTCGGGGACGGCTCGGTAGAGCACTCGGCGAAGACCAGGTTCGCGGGGTAGGTCTCCACCTCGCCGCTCTTAAAAGCTGCGACCCGGGCTTCGAGCTCTACCGCCCAGGCGGCCTCGATCTCTGCCAGGGCCGGGCCCCGGAGCGAGTCGAGCAGGGTGTCAGCGAGCCGGGGACGCTCCTCTTCCGTGAGCTGGCGGGCTTGCTCTTCGCGCTCGATCAAGGTTGCGGGAATGGCGACTCCTTGTCTTCCTTCCCGCGATTCTGAGCTTCAAACACCCCCCGCAGCTCCCCGAGTCTCACCCGCAGCTCCCCTTCCCCATGGCCCACCGCCGGGCCGCTGCCCCACACCGGACCGGGCCAGGCGGCGTCATTGTGGAAGCGAGCCACGACGTGGACGTGCAGCTGGGGCACCACGTTGCCGAGGGCGCCGACGTTGATCTTGTCCGGCCGATGGAGCCCCGTGAGGGCTTCGGCCACCCGGGCCACCTCCTCGATCAGCACGGCCCGATCGGCCGGTGCCAGCTCGTGGATCTCCCGCACCCCCTCCCGCTCGGGCACCAGGATCAGCCAGAGGAAGCGCGCGTCGTCCATCAGCAGCAGCCGGCACAGCTCCAGCCGGGCCACCTCGTGGGTGTCACCGGCCAGCCGGGAGTCGAGGGTGAAGGGCATGGTGGGGCAGCGTAGCAGAGGGCCAAACGCTGGCCGGAAAAAGTTTGGCGGGTTCCGGCGATAATCGACGTAGGCTTCTATAGCAATTCATCTCTCGAACCTGATAACCACCAAACGGAGGTACCTCCATGCCTCGACCCAGGCAACCATGGGCTCGCCGCTCTCGTCTCCTGATCTGGCTCTTGCCCATCACCCTACCCCTCTTCTTCGCCGCCCTGCCGCCCTCCAGCCCGGGAAGCCCCCATCCCGCGAGCTTCACCCTCTTCGAGAGCGGCCAGGTACGCCCGCTCGCCCTCGACCCGGACGGCCGCTTCCTCTACGCTTTGAACACCCCGGACGCCAGCCTCGAGATCTTCCGCATCCACGAGCATGGTTCCCAAGCACCCCTCGAGGCCGTGGGCTCGGTCCAGGTCGGCCTGGAGCCGGTGGCCGTGGCGGTGCGCAACCGCCAGCAGGTCTGGGTGGTCAACCACCTCTCGGACTCGGTTTCGATCGTCGACGTCTCGAACCCGCGCCACGCCAAGGTGGTGCGCACCCTGCTGGTGGGTGACGAGCCGCGTGACATCGTCTTCGCCGGTCCAGACCGGGGGCGTGCGTTCATCACCACTGCCCACCGCGGCCAGAACCATCCCCTCGATCCCCAGCTGACCACCCCCGGCGTGGGCCGCGCGGACGTCTGGGTGTTCGACGCCGACCACCTGGGCGCCGCGCTCGGCGGCACCCCGGAGACCATCGTCAGCCTGTTCACCGACACGCCCCGCGCCCTCGCCGTCAGCCCGGACGGCTCGCGGGTCTACGCCGCCGGCTTCCACACCGGCAACAAGACGGCCTCGCTCGAGGGCCTCTACGTCACCGACGGCGGCCCCGCGGCACCGGACGGCTTCGGCCTGCCGGCCCCGGTCACCAATTTCCAGGGCCTGGCCCAGCCCGAGGAAGGGCTGATCTTGCAGCACGACGGGGAGCACTGGCGCGACCCCGCCACCGGCCGCAACTTCGACCACCTGATGCGCTTCAACCTGCCGGACAAGGACGTCTTCGCCCTCGACGCCCTGGCCGACCCGCCCGTCCTGCTACCGGGCGGCGCCTTCTCGGGCGTCGGTACGGTGCTGTTCAACCTGGCGGTCAACCCGGCGAACGGCAAGGTCTACGTGTCGAACACCGAGGCGCGCAACGACCTGCGCTTCGAGGGTGGCGGCGACTTCGCCGGCGAGACCCTGCGCGGTCACCTGGCCGAGGCTCGCATCACCGTGCTCGACGGCACCCAGGTGCTACCCCGCCACTTGAACAAGCACATCGACTACGACGACTGCTGTGACGCCCTGCCCAACTCGGTGAGCGATCGCAGCCTGGCGCAGCCCACGGCGATGGCGGTCTCCGCCAACGGCAGCACCCTCTACGTGGCGGCCTTCGGCTCGGCAAAGATCGGCGTCTTTTCGACCGCCGCCCTCGAGAACGACAGTTTCGTGCCCGACGCCGCCAGCCACATCGAGCTGGCCGGCGGCGGCCCCAGCGGCCTGGTGCTCGACGAGAGCAACGGCCGCCTCTACACCCTGACCCGCTTCGACAACACCGTGCGGGTGATCGACACCGCCAGCCGCCAGGAGGTGGCTCACCGGACCCTGTTCAACCCCGAGCCTGGGCACATCGTGGCCGGCCGCCGCTTCCTCTACGACGCCCGCCTCTCCTCCTCGAACGGCGAGGCTTCCTGCGCTAGCTGCCACATCTTCGGTGACCTCGACTCCCTGGCCTGGAACCTCGGCAACCCGGACGAGGAGATCCTCGAGAACCCCGGCCCCTTCCTCGACGACGACGAGCCCTTCCCCGGAGCCCAGAACTTCCATCCCATGAAGGGCCCCATGACCACCCAGAGCCTGCGCGGCATGGACAACCACGGCCCCATGCACTGGCGGGGCGACCGCAACGGCAACAACGAGGTGGCGGCGAGCGCCCAGCCGGACACCGGCATCTTCGACGAGCGGCAGGCCTTCCGCGAGTTCAACCCGGCCTTCGAGGGCCTGCTCGGCGGCCCCCGGCAGCTGACCCCGGCGGAGATGGAGGCGTTCACCGACTTCATCCTCGAGATCACCTATCCGCCGAACCCGATCCGCAACCTCGACAACAGCCTCACCACGGCCCAGGCGAACGGCCGCCAGCACTTCTTCGCCGCCCTCTCCACCCCGCGCAACCCGGCGATCCCGGGCTCGGCCCCCGTCACCTGCCAGAGCTGCCACACCCTCGATCCCCAGGGCAACGCCGAGTTCGGCGTGGCCAAGCCCGGCTTCTTCGGCAGCCGCGGTCTCGGCGTGACTGAGCCCACCGCTCTCCAGCACCTGGAAGCGGCCCAGCTTCGCAACCTCTACCAGAAGGTCGGCATGTTCGGCCTGGCCCCGACGCCGCCGGGGATCCTCACCCCTCACAGCGACTTCAGCCACCAAGGGGACCAGATCCGCGGCTTCGGCTACTTGCACAACGGCGCCATCGACACGGTCTTCCGCTTCATGTCGTCGATCGCCTTCTCGGAGTTCGCCGCTCCCGAGGGCTTCCCCTTCAGCCCGGCCGGTGACCCCGCCCGGCGGGAGGTGGAGTCCTTCCTGCTCGCCTTCGACAGCAACCTGGCCCCGATCGTCGGCCAGCAGGTGACCCTCGACCGTCACAATGGAGCGGCCGTGGGCACGCGCATCGACCTCTTGATCCAGCGCGCCGCAGCTTCACCGGCGGAATGTGAGCTGGTGGCGAACACTCGTCTGGGCTCGCGGGAGCAGAGCTGGCTGTACCTGGTGGGCACCGGCAAGTTCCGTCCCAACGAGCACGGCAAGCCCTCGCTCACCGATGCCCAGCTGCGCCAGAAAGCCCAGGCCGCGCCGCTGACCTACACCTGCGTGCCAGTCGGCTCCGGCCAGCGCCTCGGCCTCGACGCCGACCTCGACGGTTGCTTCGACCTGAGCGAAGAGAAAGCCGGCTTCGACCCGCGCGATCCGGCTAGCCACCCGCAGCACTGCTTCTGAGCCCCTGCTTCGAACCACTTGCGAGGTGCCAGCCATTTCGGGGAAGTCTCCCGAAGTGCCTGGCACCCTTCGCTTCGCTCAGGGCAGGCCCTCGGGCGGGCCACTACAGGCGGGCCACTACGGCCGTGCCGCCAAGAACCACTCCGCCCCTTAGTGTGATCCTGAGCGAAGCGAAGGATCTGGGCTGGGGCCTCCACCGCCTGCCCCCAGGTCCTTCGCTTCGCTCAGGACGACAACACGGGGCGCTGTCCAAGGTGCCTCAACGCAAACTGCTGGCGCCATCAGTGCTGTTCAAGCCCTGAGGCTCCGTCCTACAGACTTGCGCCGTGGTGGGCCTACGCTCGACAGGCAGGCACGACTTCACATCCACCGTCAACGCCCCGGCCCGCTGGTCCTTCCAACCGATGCCCTCGACTTGGGAACCACACTGCCCGCGCGTTGCGTTGACACCAACACCCTAGATTGCTAGCTTTGGTGAAACCAGAGAGACTAACGGCGACGAGCCCGGGCCGTGCCGAGCGCGCGGGCAGTAGCTCCACCGTGATTCGGTGCACAGCCCTTCAATGTGGACCTTGGCGGGACCAATAGCGAGATGTCCGACGGATTCGGCGCCTGGCTCGCGGCTTCGCCTTTGCGATCGGTAGGCGGCGATGGTTCGCACAAGCCACTTCTTGGCAGTCGTCTTGTTAGTGCCGCTCCTGGCGTGCTCGTCGACGAGCTACAGCATCAAGGAGACGATCGTCGTCCCGAGGGAGGTTAGACCGCCGCAACTGGTGCCACCCGACCTCACACCCTACGTACCGAGATTCATTGACGTGCTTCAGGACGCGGGCTTCAGCGTGCAGCAGACAGACGACCCACGCGCCCTCCAGCTCTGGCTGAACTTCGATCCCGACCCCTGGAACATGCGAGTCACTGTCTCGTTGGTTCGCGATGGCGCCCCAATCCTCACGGCTGAGGCGAGGAACGCAGGCTGGGGGAACATGCTCGCACAGGGCGCATCGGTGAAGAACCTGGCAGACAGCGCTCTAACCCAGTTCTCGTCGGAACTCAAGCAGGTGCGATTGACCCTACGGATCGAGCCGGCCGCGGCCCCGAACGAAGCCGCCAACACTCGTCAAGCGCATGGCATCGTGAACTTCTACTCCGAGCCATCCTCAGCCGAGGTCTGGCTCGATGGCAAGTTGATAGGAAGCACTCCCCTGGAGGGGTACCCGCTCGCCACCGGCGAACACCATGTTGCGTTCAAGCGCGCCGGGTACCAAGTTTGGGTGCGGGATTTCAGCGTTGCTCAGGGCGTTAGGACTCAGCTCACCGCACTCCTGGAACGCCAGGAATAGGCACTCCTGCTTCACCGCGCTGAACTAGCGAGTGAAGGTACGCGAGAGGACGTCTATGCTCCTTTTCGGCTTTGATCCCGGTGGTGTGAAGAGCTTTGGCTGGGCCGTGCTTGGTCTCTCTACGCGAGGCAAAGTGGAAGGTCTCCGCACCGGAGTCGTTTCGAACGCACCCGAGGCTGTGGAGAGCGTTCGAAGAGCGGCAGCCTCGCCGCCTGCAGCGGTCGGCATCGACGCTCCGTTGTTCTGGACACAGAAGGGAGATCGCGCCGCCGATGCATACTTGCGGCGGCGCGTGACAGCAGCCGGTGGAGCCGGCGGCACCGTCGGCAGCGTCAACTCACTCCGGGGAGCCTGTTTGGTTCAAGGCATCTTGACCGCACGTCTGGTCGCAGCTTCATGGCCAGATGCCTTCATCACAGAGGCTCACCCCAAGGCCCTACTGCTTCTCTCCTCCGTCGCCCATCAGTTCTGGGAGGAACACGTGTCGCAGTCGTCTCAGAACCACGAACGCGATGCCGCACTTGCTGCCTTCGCAGCTTGGGCGGCGGCGACTTCCCGACCTGGCTGGCGTAACCTCGTCGAGGACGAGCCAGATGTCGTCTTCCCAACGGGTAAGGCTGTCACCTACTGGTTCCCTGACGGGCGGGATTGAGCTTGAGATGGCTCCGCAGTTCCTGGATCCGTGAGCGCTGTCGCGGCGGCGCGTGAGTTCCAAGTCGAACGTGAAATGACGATCGGCGTCTTCCTTAGCCTGCTCGTACACCGGGGCCACCCTGTGCGAGCCATGGAGGCATGACCTACCTATTACCAGCGAGGGCCGGACAAGCCGAGGTCGGCTTGGTGGCAAGCTCACGCCTGGGCTCGCTGGTCTACCAGCCTGCCAGAGATTGGGGGTTGACGGGTCGGCGTCCCGGTCCGGCGACCCCACCCCTCACTTCCACCAGGACGAAGGACCACCGTGCCAGGGCGCGACGTAGGTGTACTGCTTCTCGGAGGACTCGTACTCGATCTGGCGTTCCTTCTTCTTCACCTTCTTCTTTTCCTCGCGATTGACCTCGATGCGGTTGAAGGTGATGTTCTTCACGTTGGACTCGTGCTCGTCCTTCTCCTCTTCGTCGAGAAGGAGGTTCGATCCCCGGTCTTTCTTCGACTGGCTCAAGGACTGATACCACTTGGTGAGCGCCTTCTCCGCCTTCTTGATCCGCGCCTCGGCCGAGTCGTTGTAGTTGGAGTTCTTCCCGGCGTGGACGCCGAGGTTCGGCGCCGGCCTTCCGAGGCTCTGGCCTTCGATCAGCTTGGCTTCCCACTTCTCGTAGAGCCACTGGGCGTACCTTTGGAGCTTGCTCCCCACCTGGGCGTACTCTCCAGTGAGCTCGGACTGGATCATGCGTTGCACGACCGCGTGCGCTCGGGGCGGCGGCGGGGCCGGGGCCGCCTGGGCCACGGCCGCGCGGACGTGGGCAGCCATCGAGACCTGGGCTCCCGGCATCGCGGCACGGGCCTTGGGCTGCAGCGAGCGTCCGATGGCCGCCTGCACGTGCGGGGCGACCACTCGGGCGGGCGGGGCGTGCGGGGAGACGGGGCGTCGCGGAGAGCCTTGGGGCATCGAGCTCTCAGGATGCCGGAAGCACCCCCCGGGGTCAAGCCCGACGGCCCGGTGCCGGGCGGGTAAGATCCGGGCTCCAAACCCCGAGCCGATCCGGAGGACTTCCCGATGCCCCGACGCCCCCTGGCCGCCTTCGCCCTCTTCGTCCTTCTCGGCTCCCTGGCGGGAGCCCACCTCGCCGCGGAGCCGCCGGGCTCGCCCTCCGGACCCGCCCTGGTGATCCTCGTGCGCCATGCCGAGAAGGCCGCCGAAGGCGGAGACGACCCGGCCTTGTCCACCGCCGGCCAGGCGCGGGCTCAAGCCCTGGTCACCGCCCTGGAGCACAGCGGCGTGACCGCCGTGGTCACCAGCCAACTGCGGCGCACCTGGGAGACTGCCGCACCCCTCGCCGCCGGGCGGGAGCTCGAACCCGAGAAGGTGGAGGTGAGGCGAGGCGAGGTCGAAGCCCACGTCCAGGCCGTGGCCGCGGCGGTGTCCCGCCACGCCGGGGGCGTGGTGCTGGTGGTCGGCCACAGCAACACGATCCCGAAGATCGTCACCGCCTTGGGCGGTCCTACGCTGCCCGACCTCTGCGACGGCAGCTATGAGGACCTCTTCCTGCTGGTGCCGGGACAGGGGAGCAGCCCGGTGCGGGTGGTGCGGGCGAAGTACGGCGCGCCGAGCCCGTGCTAGCAGGGCGAACGGGAGCCTCGCTTCCCTACCCCCTGAGCCGCCGGTACTCCTCCGCATCGATGAGCCGCCGGCTGGCGAGGTCTTGCTCGACGTCCTCGGCCCAGGCGCCGGCGCGAGCGGCGGGGCCGGCTTGGAGCAGGAGCAGCTCGGAGCCGAAGCCGGAGCCGTAGGAGAAGGCCGCCAGGCGCTCGCCGGTGGCGAGGCCGCGGAGGGCCTCGGCGACCGAGAGCCACAGGCTGGCCGTGTAGGCGTTGCCGGTCAAGCGATTCCAGCCCATGGTGGGATCCACCTTGTCGCGGAACAGGGCCTCGATCTCCTCGGCGCTCATCCCGAACGACTCCCCCAGGGCCACCACGGCCTTCTTCACCATCTTGGGGAAGGGCACGTGGAAGCAGAGGTAGCGCAGGCCGGCGAGTTCCCGGGCCGGGTCTGCGCCGTTCACCAGGGCCGAGAAGCAACGCTCCGCGGCGCGCTTGTAGCAGTCGAGAGAGAACGGACCGTCCACCCGCGGGAAGGCCTCTCCCACCGGGCGCCAGAAGTCGAAAGCGGGCTCGCTGTAGGGGTAGGAGGCGGTCTCGAGCGCAGCGACTTCCGGCTCGGCCACCACCATGGCCACGGCCCCGGCACCCTGCGTAGGCTCCCCGGGATCGCCCGGAGCGTAGAGGGCCACGTCGGCGGCGATCACCAGAGCCACCTTGCCGGCCGAGGCCCCGGAGAGCCGCCATTCCGCGGCCTGCCGGAGCGCCAGCGTTCCCCCGTAGCAGGCGTGCTTGACCTCGTAGGAGCGCACCGCCCCGGCCAGGCCCAGCCGGTCAGCCACCCAGGCCGAGAGCGGGCGGCTCATGTCGAGGGCGGACTCGGTGCCCAGGGCCAGGAGGCCGATCGTGGCCGGGTCACCACCCCAGCGCTCGAGAGCCCGGCGCCCGGCCGCCACCGCCAGCTCCACCACGCCGAAACCCCCGGGGCACAGCGCCATCTCCCGGCAGCCGAGGCCGACGGTGTACTTCTGCGGGTCGACGCCGGCGAGCTTGGCCAGCTCACCGACCTCCATCGCCAGGGGCGGCAAGGAGAGCCCCAGACTGGCGATCCCGGTTGGTATGGTCATGACTCCCTCCTTCTCGAGACCTCTTCAGTGCTTCACGCACGCTCCCCTGCGGGAGCGAAGCCGGCATTCCAGCACAACCGCCGCGAGCTGGCCAAAGAAGCTCACACCCTCTGGCGAAGCCTGGCCAGGAGCGCCACCAGCGCCGCGCCGGTCTCCTCGATGCCCCAGGCCCGGCCCAGCTTGCTGATCCCGGCCTCGAGGGAAGCACCGTGCTCGACCAGAAAGGCGGAGGAGCCCGCGAGCAAGGGAGCCAGCGATTGGACCTGCTCGACGAGGCCGGGGGGTCGCATCGCCGCCAAGCCCGCCAGCGCGTTCGGCTGCGGCACGAGCGCCACGTAGGCGGGGGCCGACTCGAGCAGGCCGACGGTCTCCAGGCTGATCCGCAGGCCCGTCACCGCGACGCTGTCGCAAGCCTCGGAGAGCACTCGCACGGTCTGGAGGAGGCTGCGCGCGAGGATCTCCGGATCCCTTTGGGCCAGGGCGCGGCTGAGAGCCATACCCAGGGTCTCCTCGCGGTGGACGATCTGCCAGAGGCGCCAGCCCGGGGCGTGGTCCTCGGCCAGCACCACACAGCGCCGGGGCGAGAGCCGCCGGCCCAGGGTCGCATGCCAGCGAGCCCATTCGAGCAGGGCGTTGCGACCCGCCTCCTCCTCCCGGTAGGTGCTCGCCGGAGCCGAGTGCAGGAGCCAGGGGCCGGAGACCGCCACCCACGAGCCCGAGGTCCGCGGGGACAAGCCGAGGGGGCGGGAGGTCGCCTCGTGGAGCACCAGCCGGCCTTCGACGGGAGGCCAGACCCGCCCGCTGGGCAGACTCGCGGACGGCGCCAGGGGAGGCTGTTCGCGCCCGGCCGTGGACAGCTCCCAGCGTGGAGAGCGGGGAGGAGGCTTCACCGCCGGCTTCGCCTCGCCGTGCCCGTTGGCGGCTTCGAGCCGGGTCAGGGCGGCGAGCAGCGCCGGACCGCTGGCGATCTCGGGAGCTCCAGTGGGCAGAGACCCCGAAGCTTGCAGCTCGTGGACACGGTCGAGGGCCAGGCGCACGGCGAAGACGAAGGTCTGGCGGACTCCCGTGCCATCCAGGGCGACGGCTTCCGTGACACCGACCGTCGGACCCACGCCGAGGCGATCCCGCAGCACCTCGAGGTCCACCGCGTCGGGGGCATCCCGCTTGTTGGCCTGGAGGATCAGGCCCGGCCGGGGCGTGGGACGGAGCTGCAGGAAGGACCGCAGGGACGAGAGGGCGGTCAGGCCGCGGTCGAGCTCCGCCGAGCTCGAGTCCGCCACGAAGACCACGGCATCGGCCGTATCGAGGAGCCTCAGCCGGCGCTCCAGGAGGGCGGGCTGCCCGGGGACCGTGATCACCTGGCAGCACACCGAGAGGTCGCCGAACCTGCCGCCCTCGTACTCCATCCAATCGAAGTGCAGAGTCCGGCCCGCCTCATCCTCCGAAGCGAAGACCTCGGCACCGAACAACCTGCCCAGGGCGCGGACGGTGGTGGTCTTGCCGGCAAGAGCCGGTCCGTCGTAGACGATGCGGACTACCACCCGCTGGCGTTCGGTATCGATCTGGGCCACGTGACGACAACTCCCTGGAGCGTCCGGACTCGACGCTCGGCCGCCCCTTCGGTTCCTCTCCGGTGAGCCAGCGAGCCTCACAGACAGAGCAGCCGAAACGGCGAGGAGACGAGAGGGCTAGAGAGCGAGCTCCTTCTCCGCCGCAGCCAGGGCGTGCCGTCCCATGGCCAGGTTGGACCGGCTCTTGTCCAGCACCAGGTAGAAGAAGAGGCCGTCCCGAATCGCCAGGGGCCGGATCAGGTGGTACTGCTTGCCGAGGGTGATCAGGATGTCCTCGATCGCGTCGTTGAGCCCGAGCGATTTCATGGTCTTGCGCTTGGCCCGCACCACCTCCGTGTTGCCCGCCGCAGCGACCTCGAGGTTGATGGCGTTGCCACCGCCGTGGGTGCCCAGCATCATGCCGCTGTTGCTGTCCACCACGCAGGCTCCGACGTAGCCATCGAGCTCGCTGAGCTTCTCCATCGTTTCTTTCAGGGTAGCCACATTCTTCTCCTTGGGTGTCGGCCTACTGGAGTCCAGCGACGTGCTTGGCGACGGCGGCGCGGACGATCGCCAGGTTGGTGCTGGCACGATCCGCTGCCAGGTAGATGAAGGTCCCCGCCGAGATGATCTTGATCAGGTGGATCTGATCACCCAGGGTCAGGAGCATGTCCTCGAGAGTCGTGTTCAAGTTCAGGGCCTTTATGATCTTCAGCTTCTGCTTCACCATCTCGCTGTTGTAAGCGCTGGCCGCGCTCAAGTCCAGGTCTCCCCGCACGGAGTTCACCGCCAGGGTCATCCCGGTTTCGAGGTCGACCACGGAAGCGCCGATGAAGCCCGAGATCTCGCTCTGGATCTTGGCCAGCGTCTCCTGGAGCTGCTTTTCGGTTGCCATGGTTCGTTCTCCTGTTCGATGTCCGTTGGCCGAAGACAAATCTAGGGCCGGTTCATAGTGGTTTATGCCGGAAGCATGGCCGGTCTCTTCGGCCTCGAGAAAGAAGTCGAAGGCGTCGATCGTCGGGTCGGTGGATCGTGGATTCGCCTCCGGTGATCCGTCGCCATTCGGGCGATTCTCCTCGTCGATCGAGTGCAGCGTTTCGAGCAGGATCGCCTGGAACTCGCCGTCTACGTTGGAATGAAAGTGCTCGGGCAAGGGCTCGGTACGCACCATTCCGACGGTGGCTCGCAGCAGCTCGGCCATCGCCGCGACCCCCTGTGCTCGCTCGGTCTCCGCCCGGACGATCTCACCGTTCGAGAACAGGATCCTGCCGTTCTGCGGCCCCGAGACACAGAGGGCGACCGAGCGCCGGCTGAAGTGATACATCTGGAGCATGTCGGTGAGCGAGAGCCCATGGACCTCGCCCCAGATCCCGGTGGACGCCGTGGCCGCTTTGCGCAGAGCGCCTTCGAGCTGCCCCGCTTGAAAAGGTTTGTCGAGCACCGAGATCACGCCCGCGGCGGTCGCTTCGGCGACATCGCGCGCCGTGGAGTAGGCGCTCATCACGATGGCGCGGGTGGCGGACGCCAGCTGCCGTGCTTGGCCGGCGAGCTGGATTCCGTTCTCGGTTCCGAGCCACAGGTCGGTGAGCAATACGTCGAAGGGTCGCTTGCCGAGCCAGTCGAGGGCCTCGGAGGGCCGGTCGACCGCGACCGTGTCCGACAGTCCGAGCTGGCTGAGGAGCTCGACGGCCACCGCGCGGAAGTCTGCGTCGTCCTCGACGACCAGAACCGAGAGCCCTCCCAGATCCGTCATCTCAGGGAGATACGCTCCTGGCCTGCGCCTGCCGCCTGCCGGTGGTCCCTTGGCGGCGGATCAGGGTCGCGGTGGAGGTGCTCATGCGCAGGGGGGTTGGTTCTCGGCGGGGGCGTCACGTCGCTGACGCTGGATTGTAGGACGCGAAGGTTACACCAACTGTTAAGCTCAGATGCACCCTACGCGAAGCATGCGGGAAGCATAGGATTCATAGCTCGTATGAGCCGGTTTCTGCTCCAGTCCAGATAGCATCGAGCAGGCTCCAGGGATCACCATGGCCACCTCCTCGACCCTCTCCCAGCGCGTCGACGTTCGGCCACGTCTGCGCGTCTACTGCGGTGACGACATCGCCCTCGGCCCCGGCAAGGTGGAGCTGCTGGCGACCATCGCCGAGACCGGCACCCTGCGGGAGGCGGCTCAGCGGATGGGTCTGTCCTACATGCGGGCCTGGAAGCTGGTGCGGATCATGAATCGCAGCTTCCGCGCGCCCTTGGTGGTGACCTCGCGGGGAGGAGCCGAGAAGGGCAAGGCGAGCCTCACCGAGCAGGGACGCCAGGCCCTGGCCCTCTACCGCCGGATGGAGGAGGAGGCTCTGCGCGCTCTGTGCAGCTTCCAGCCCGAGATCGAGGCCCTGCTCGGCGACGGCCCGATATAGTTGACGAGATATATCGCCGGTGCTAGCTTGCGGCGGCGATGCGGCCGCGGCTCCCCCTCTCTCTGCTTTCCGTCTCCCTCCTCATCGGGCTCAGCGCCTCGCCGGCCGAGGGCGCCGAGGTCCGCGTCTCGGCGGCAGCGAGCCTCACCGACGCCTTGAAGGAGCTCGGGCCCCGCTTCGAACGAGAGAGCGGCCACCGCGTGGTCTGCCACTTCGCGGCCACGGGCCTGCTGGCCCGCCAGCTCGAGGAAGGGGCACCGGCGGACCTGTTCTTCTCCGCCGACGAGGCGACCATGGACCGGCTGGAGAAGGGCGGCCTGGTGGCGGCCGGCTCGCGCCGCAGCCTGCTCGGCAACCAGCTGGTGATCGTCGTGCCGGCGGCCTCGACGCGCACTCTCAGCAGCCCGGAGGATCTCGCCGCCTCCGACCTACGGGTCCTCGCCCTGGCCGATCCTCGGACGGTACCGGCGGGAACCTACGCCCGCGACTACCTGGTGGGCCGGGGCCTGTGGCAGCGGCTGGCCGCCCGGGTGGTGCCCACCGAGAACGTGCGAGCCGCCCTCGCCGCGGTGGCCGCCGGCAACGCCGACGCCGGCATCGTCTACGCCTCGGACGCCCGCGACTCCGACCGCGTGCGCGTGGCCTGGAGGGTGCCCGTGGCGGAGGGGCCGCGGATCTCCTACCCGGTCGCCCTGCTCGGGGCCGCCCGGGAACCCGAGGCCGCCCGCGCCTTGCTCGCCTTCCTGGCCCGGCCGGAGAGCCTGGAGGCGTTCCGCCGCCACGGCTTCCTCCCCCTCTCTCCCTGATCCTCCGGAGCTTCGGTGCTGAGCGCGGAAGAGTGGCAGATCACCCGCCTGTCCCTGGCCACGGCGGCCCTGGCCACGGCCCTGCTGCTGCCCCCGGGCATCGCGCTGGGATGGCTGCTGGCCCGCCGCCGCTTCGCGGGCAAGGCCCTGCTCGAAACCCTGATCGCCCTGCCCCTGGTGATGCCGCCGGTGGCGACCGGCTTCATCCTCCTGCGGCTGTTGGGCCGGCGGGGGCCCCTGGGCGACTGGCTGGAGAGGGTCGGCCTCGACGTGGTCTTCACCTGGCGAGGCGTGGTGGTGGCGATGGCGGTGATGTCCCTGCCCCTGCTGGTGCGCGGCGCCGCCGTGGCCTTCGAAAGCGTCGAACCCCGCCTCGAGCAGGTCGCCCGCACCCTCGGCGCCAGCGGGTCGCGGGTGTTCTTGACCATCAGCCTGCCGCTGGCCGCCCGCGGCATCGCCAGCGGTGCCCTGCTCGCCTTCGCCCGCGCGCTCGGCGAGTTCGGCGCCACCATCGTGCTGGCGGGCAACGTCCCGGGCCGCACCACCACCCTCTCCCTCGAGATCTTCCAGCGCATCCAGCTCGGCCAGGGCACCGGCACCTCGCGGCTCCTGGCCGTCAGCGTGGCACTGGCCTTCGGCGCGGTTGCGCTGCATCAATGGCTGATGAGCCGGGAGCGGAGACGGCGATGACCCTGGTGCTCTCGGCGATCGACCTGCCCCTGGCCGCCTTTCCCTTGCGCCTCACGGCCACGCTCGGGGCCCGGGCGACGGCGATCTTCGGCCCCTCGGGAGCGGGCAAGACTTCGCTGCTGGACCTGATCGCGGGGCTGCGCCGGCCGGCCTCGGCGCGCATCGAGCTGGACGGCCGGGTGCTCACGGACACGCTCAGCCGGATCGACGTGCCACCCCAGGGCCGCGGCATCGGCTACGTGCCGCAGGACGGCGTCCTCTTCCCCCATCTCTCCGTCGCCGGCAACCTGCGCTACGGCTACCGCGCCGACCGGGCGCCGGCCCGGCTGAGGCTCGAGCCGGTGGTCGAGCTGCTGGACCTGGGCTCCCTGCTCGAGCGGCGGCCGGCGGACCTCTCGGGTGGCGAGCGCCAGCGGGTGGCCCTGGGCCGGGCCCTGCTCACCGCGCCCAAGTTGCTGCTGCTCGACGAGCCCCTCGCGGCCCTCGACGCGGGCCTCAAGGAGCGCATCCTCCCCTACCTCACGGCGGTGCGCGACGAGCTCGAGATGCCTCTGCTCTACGTCACCCACCGGGCCGAAGAGGTCGTCGCCCTCTGCGAGGAGGTCCTGGTGCTCGAACGGGGCCGGCTGGTAGCCCACGGCCAGACGCTGGAGCTGTTCCGAGCCTCGGCACGGCCGGGCTGGGAGCTCCAGGTCCCACCTGCCGCCGGCTGACGCCCGCTCAGGGCACCGTGCTGGTCCAGGCCGAGGTGTCGCCGCTCTCGAAGCCGTCGATGAAGATCACCACCGGCGCCGTGGAGCAGTCGACCACCGCGCGGATGACGAAGTCGCCGGAGACCCCGAGGGCGCAGCTCGAGAACCAGGCTCCCGGCGGGATGGCGAGGATGCCGTTCTTGCCCGCCTGGCAGCCGTCGATGTCGGTCACGACGCTGGGGCCGGAGAGCGGCGGCCCTTCGTCGAAGCGGAAAGACACCACCACCACCTGGTTGGCCACCACCGGCACGATCAGGGGCACGGTGCCGGCCTTGTCGAGGTAGCGGAACTCGTTCAAGAAGCCGTCCTGGAGCAGGGGCCCGGACATGGTCTGGAGCAGGGTGCCCGGCACCGGGAAGGTGCCGGCGTTGGAGATGACGATCGAGTCACCGATGGTGCTGCCGCTGCCCCCGGTCTGGGAGCGCCAGAAGATCTGCACCGCCACGATGTCGCCGTCACAGGGCGAGGTGAGCCAGGCCGCGGCCTGCTCGTTCGACGCGAAGCCGACCTGGATGGCCACCTGAGAGAAGTCGGTGACCGAGTCGTTCTGGATCGTCATCTCGTCCGCGCCCACCCCGACAGGCAGCGCGACCGAGAGCGCCAGGGCCAGGAGATAGATGGATGGGCGATAGCGCTCGGGGCGCACCCGAGACCTCGAAACTGGGCTCATGGCTCCTCCCTTCCTCGGAGGGGGTCCGGAATCAATGGACTTCAAGTCATGGAATGGCCATGTGACTATAGCAGAAGCGCTCTCCTGGAGGAGAGGTCGGGTGCTGCGGCGTGGTGGGCTCCCCTACTTATTGAACGGCCACTCGTTGATCCAGTGGAAGCCGCGCTCGCGAAGGCGGAAGCTGGGGATCTCGCCGCGCTCGAGGTGGAGGCGGTGCTTCTGCCCGTCGATCTCGCCTGCGAGGTCGAGGCGATCGGGCTCGGGGCGGGCGAGGGTGAGGGTGGTCTTCCAGTTGGGGTCGTCCCGCTTCTTGAGCTCGAGGGTGCCCTTGTCGAGGTCGAGGGCGATGTCGTAGCGCACGCGGGAGTCGTTCATCAGCTGGATGCCGACGGTCTGCGGGCGGTCGAAGGTCACCCGCCGCCAGCGCGTCGCGTCGGTGACCAGGGGCGGCCGGGCCTGGCCGTCGGTCTCCTGCTCGACGACGTTCCACAGACCGTAGAGAGGTGACTTCTTGGCCCACATGCCGTACATCCCGGTGGTCTGCCAGGCGGAATAGAGCATGGAGCCGGCAGTCCACAGGACGAACAGGGTCGCCACCACCTTGCCGGCCAGCTCCCAACGGGGATGGCGGAACAAGGGTTGGTGGACCTCGGGCACGACCGGCCGATTGCGGACGAAGAAGGCCGCCAAGCGCGGCAGGTCCGGAACCATGAGGTACAGGGCCATGACCAGCAAGTGGGAGGAGAAGAGCTTGACCGGCACGTCGTAGCAGTAGTTGAGCATCACGACGTTGGTCATCACGCCGACCGCCAGCAGGGCACCGAGGAGGGTGGTGCGGCGCAGAGCCAGCAGTAGGCCGGCGGTCAGCTCGGCCGCACCGCTGAAGATGGTGTAGGCGGCCGAGGCGCCCATGAAGGTCCACAGCAGGCCCATGGGCGAGGCGTCGCCGAAGGGCTGGAGCAGGCGGTCGAGGGTCGGCGGCGGGAACTGCGACGGGATGACTTTCATGGCTCCGTAGACGATCAGGATCGAGCCGAGCCCGAAGCGCAGGTAGACGCGCAGGGCCTCCCGCAGGCGCGGGGGCGTCGGGCGTCTGCGATCGAGGACGCTCCAGACCCCGCTCGCGGCCAGGGCGAGAACCAGGTTGCAGAGCGCCTTGAGGTAGTCGTAGGTGGTGTCGCCGCTGCCGTTGGTGAAGACGGTGATCTCGACTCCGAACAGAGCCTTGCCCACCCACACCCCCAGGGCGTGCCAGAACGCCGTGACCGGCTGGGCCACGATCTCGAGGCCGGGGATGTTGTCGAGGGGGAAGGGGAAGAAGTACAGCACGAAGTAGCAGAAGGCGAAGCGGAAGCCGAAGCGGGAGAGGGGACTCTCGGCCTTCGCCACCGGCTCCGAAGTGGCTGGCATCTCAGCGATGGGCTCGGGGGCGACGGTGACCGGCTGGTCCCGGGTGATCTCCGCCATGATCGAACCTCCCAGGGGAAGTGAGGAACACCAACGTTTCGGAGCTTCGACAGCAGCCCTCGTGCAGAAGCTGTGCCGGAGGGGAGCCCTCACTCCCACCCCTCCCCGTCACTCCCGCGCCGGCACCGCCGACAGGTCCACCAGGGACGTGCCGCGCATCAGCACGGCGTAGAGGCCGAAGGCCACGGCGAAGCCCACGAACCAGGCGTAGTCGTAGAGCCAGCGCAGGGAAGGCACGACCAGGCCGATCAGAGCCACGGCCACGCCGGCGCCGAGGGCCCCCAGGGCCTTGCCGTTCCACCGGCCGTAGAGGCCATCCGAGGAGTAGAGGTCGGCCAGCGAGAGGTTGGTCCTGCGGATCAACCAGTAGTCCGCGATGAAGATCCCGGCGATCGGGCCGAGCAGCCCCGAGTAGCCCACCAGCCAGCCGAAGATGTAGGTGCCGAAGTCCGAGAGCAGCCGCCAGGGCATGATGGCGACGCCGATCACCCCGGTGATCACTCCGCCCAAAGCGAAGCTCACCCGCGACGGCCACAGGTTGGCGAATCCGTTGGCCGGCGCCACCACGTTGGCCGCCACGTTGGTGGTGAGGGTAGCGATCAAGAGAGCGAAGAGCGAGACCAGGATCACCACCGGATGGTCCAGCCGGGCGAGCAGGACGACCGGGTCCCAGATCGCCTCGCCCCAGATCAACACCGAGGCCGAGGTCACCGCCACGCCGATGAACGAGAACAGCAGCATGGTCAGCGGCAGGCCGAGCAGCTGGCCCCAGACCTGGGCGCGCTGGTTGCGGGCGAAGCGGGTGAGGTCCGGGATGTTCAAGGCCAGCGTGGCCCAGAAGCCGACCATGGCGGTGAGCGAGGGCACGAAGAAGCGCAGGAAGGCCCCGGTGCTCTCGAACTTGCTCGGTTGGGCGAGGATCGGCCCCAACCCGCCCGCCTTGCCGGCAGCCCAGCCGAGCAGGGCCAGGCCGGCCAGCAGCAGGAAGGGGGCGGCCCAAGCCTCGAGCTGTTTGATGGCGTTGCTTCCCCGCACCACGATCCACATGTTCATGGCCCAGAACAGGGCGAAGGCCAGCCAGGGCCCTCCCGGTACCCGCTCCCAGACGGGAAAGGCCGTCTTCAGCATGGTGTGGATGGCCTGGCCGCCGATCCAGGTCTGGATGCCGAACCAGCCGCAGGCCACCACCCCGCGCAGCAGGGCCGGCACGTGGGCCCCGACGGTGCCGAAGGAGGCCCGCGCCAGCACCGGGAAGGGGATGCCGAAACGGGTGCCCGGGTGGGCGATCAGCACCATCGGCACCACCACGATCAGGTTGCCCAGCAGGATGGTGAACAGGGCCTGGCCGGCGCTCATCCCCCCCTGCACCAGCCCGGCGGCCAGCATGTAGGTGGGGATGCACACCGCGAGGCCGATCCACAGCGAGGCCACGTGGTAGGTGGTCCAGGTGCGGCGAGCGATCGGGGTGGGGGCGAGGTCGGCGTTCGAGAGCCGAGGGTCGGTGGGCAGCGCGGCGAGCTCGTAGAGCTCCCCGGCACCGCGCCGCATGGCGGCGATGGAGTTGGGCATGATGGGCGAAATTCTAGCCGAGCCCCGAGGTGCCGGGCACTTCGGGAGACGCCGATTCCCGAGGTGCCAGTCGTTGGGCGGCCGAGCCTCGCTGCTTCGAGGAGACCCCCTGCGGAGCCGCAGGAATGTCCCCCCGTCGGAGTTTCATCGCAAGCCAAGTCGTGTATGCTCTCACGACATATCCTGGACGAAAGGAGAGCGAGATGGCAGGCAGCGAGGTCCACATCGTGCGTCGAGGGCTGGCCTGTTTGGCGGTGCTGCTCTCGCTTCTCCTCTCCGGCGTCCACGCCCAGGCTGCAGGTTTTCTGGGCATCCCCAACTCGATCGACGGCTACCCGACCAACGTCGGGTTGCTGATCCTGGGGCACAGCACCAGCGCCCAGGGGCAGTACCCGGCCAAGCTGGTGGCGGCGATGAACGATGCCTCGAACGCCGCCGACGGGCGCCACTACCTGGCCTTCCCGGCCATCACGGGTGGCGACGGCGGCTTGCTGTGGTCGATCGTCTCGGTGGGTCCGGCGGACCTGCGCTACGACCGCGCCACGGCTTCGGCCGGGGTCGGCGAGAGCCCCTCGCCGCAATGGTGCCAGGACGGGGCCGGCCAACGCTGGTCCTGCCGCCGATCCAAGCTCGAGCATGTGCTCACCGGTACCTTCCCCATCCCGGCCACCGGCTCCTGCGCGGACGTGACCGTCACCAATTCCTGCCGCGCCGCCGCCCAGATGGCTTGCACCTGGTACGACCGCACCTTGCCCATGGACCAGAACCCGGTGACCCAGAGCCTCTCCCCGTTCGACTGCTGGTCGCGCATGGACTACCGGATCGCCCTGGTGCAAGACACCACCAACCGCAGCTGGCCGGTGGACGACTTCACCGCCGACGGCGCCGTGGACGACCTCGACCTCTGGCCGGCCTCCCG
The DNA here is from genome assembly GCA_036274895.1 of Thermoanaerobaculia bacterium. GTDB lineage: Bacteria > Acidobacteriota > Thermoanaerobaculia > Multivoradales > SZUA-115 > CALMKX01. The sequence continues at coordinate 26,995 of DASUEU010000048.1, forward strand.
CATCCAGCGCGCCCGAGCCCTGCCCTGCGGCGGCACCGGCGGCGTGGTCGGCGGCCTCGTCGACTGGACCTGCGATGGCGTGCTCACTCCGGCGGACGCCGCCTACCGTTCGTACGCGAGCTGGCTCCTGGGTCTGGCCACCGATCTCCTGGATCCGGGCCGCTACGGCGCGGCGGCCCTGGACTTCGTCTTCTTCGGCCACAAGCCCGTGGAGATGGGCCAGTGCAACCTCTGGCCGGCGGCCGAGATCCCCACTTGCCTGAGCGGCCCCCACGCGATCCGCACGCCCGAGCAGATCGCCGCCACGCCTGACCGTCCCTACGACCACTACTACCTGCCCACGGTGTTCTGGGAGCGCCGGGGTCTCGAGCAGCTCTTCGCCGACCCGGCCCTCGACCCCCGCATCCGGCCGGCCACCCGCGACAATGTGCTGGCGATGTGGGACCGCAGCGCTCTCTGCTACGCCCAGGGCCTGGTCGAGGGGGACTGGCGCATTCCGGCTGCCGTCCCGGGCCGGCCGGGCCCCGTCGAGGCCGACGACGTCGAGAACGACGGCGGCCCCAACCCCTCCGCCGACATCGCCGGCTGCATGGTGGCCGACCACGTCCACCACAACGACGCCGGCGGCTGGATGATGGCCGACGTGTGGTTCGCCGGGCTCGAAGCGGATCTGCGCACTGGCCTCTTCATGGACGGCTTCGAGAGCGGCGACACCAGCTCCTGGTCTCAGACCGTGCCCTAGCTCGGCTCAGACGCCCGCCGCCAGCAGCTCCTCGAAACGGGCCAGGAACCGGCCGACGTGGAGGCCGTCGGCGAGGGCGTGGTGGACCTCGACGGAGATTGGCAACAGACGCCGGGAGCCGCTCGCGTGGTGCTTGCCGAAGACGATCTTGGGCACCGAGTCGCCCGGAACGACGCGCCGGGCGTGGGCGAAGCTGGTGAAGGAGACCCAGGGAATCGGCGAGAAGTGGATCAGGTCGTCCTGCTCGGGGCGGGGCTCGAGCCGAGGCGGGCCGCTCTTCACTTCCTCGATCACCGGCCCGGCGGCGGCGGCGAAGGCCTCGAAGTCCGGCTGGAAGTCGAAGTAGGCGAAGGCGAAGGTCTCGTCCGGCCGCAGCAGCGTCGAGCCGCCGTGGATCACCTCGTGGACGATCACCCGATCCCCGCGCAGCCGGTAGCGCATGGGCTCGACCTCGTTGGCGGCCCTCAAGCAGAGGAAGAGCGAGGCGAGGAAGAAGGAGGGGCTGCCCGGCCCGCTGCACCGCTCCACCAGCGCGGTGACGTCCACCTCCGCGCAGAGGTTGAAGAAGGGCTGGTCGAAAGTGCGGAAGAAGTCGAAGTGCGGTCGCCGCGGCCAGGTGGCCAGGTCCAGCTCTCGAGGCATGGTCTCGGTTCCCCGTTTGGAAGGATGGCAGTGTAGCAAGAGGAGGGTCCCGTCCCGCGGCGCGGAATGCTCCGGTGTCGGCACTGAAGGGAAGGACCACCTCGTCCCCCACCGAACCCGAAAGGACCTCACCCATGAGCTCTCGATCCCTGCGGCTCGCCGCGCTCGCCGTCACCCTCCTCAACCCCTCAAGCCTCGCCGCCCACCCTCCGGACGCCGGCACGGTCGAGACCGTTGCCCTGTTCAATGCGTTGGCCCTCGAGACTCCGGAGTCGATCGCCGAAGACCGCGACGGCAGCTTCTTCATCAGCATGGCGCTCACTGGGGAGATCCGGCGCATCGCCCCGGACGGCACCCAGTCCACCCACGCCCTGCTGCCCATCGGCCCGCCGCTCACCCCCTGCCACGGGCTGTTCGGGATCATGGGCGCCCTGACCTTGGACCGCCACGGCAACCTCTTCGTCTCGGTGGCGGCCTGCGACCCGGCCGATCGTGGGGTGTGGAAGGTCGCCCCGGACGGCACCATCGAACTGGTGGCCAACCTGCCCACCACGGCCCTGCCCAACGGCATTGCGCTGCGCCGCGGCCAGCTCTACGTGGCGGATTCGGTGGGCTTGATCTGGACGGTGCCGGCCGCGGGCGGCACGGCCGAGGTGTGGAGCGCCGACCCCCAGCTCGCGCCCGCGCCCGGAGCCCCCTTCCCCGGGGCCAACGGCCTCCAGATCTTCCGCGGTGAGCTGTACGTCTCGAACTCCGACCAGGGCACCATCCTGGCCTTCCCGTTCCGGCCGGACGGCAGCGCCGCAGCGCCGCGGGTGCACGCCGCGCTTCCCGATGACCTGGGCTGCGACGACTTCGATTTCGACGTGTTGGGCAACCTCTACTGCACCACGGACCCGTTCAACGTTCTGCTGCGCATCCGCCCGAACGGCAGCTTCGAGACCCTGCTCACGGCCGCCGACGGTCTCGACGGCCCCACGGCGGCACTCTTCGGCCGCCGCGGCCGGGACCGCTTCAACCTCTACCTCACCAACGCCGCCTTCCCTTTCTTCACCACCACCTTCCGCCCCAGCCTGATGCGCCTGCATTTGGCCTTGCCGGGGGCGCCGGAGCGGTAGGAGGGCGGTCCCCTAAGTGGCTGGCACCTCGGGCGGCGGGTGGGGCGACCCGCCTCCGAGGCTCAGCCGGGGCAGGGGTGGAGGCGCCCTGGCGGGTTTCCCTGCCGGATCTCGTAGGGGCGGGTGGACCCCCTCCTGACCTCGAAAGGACCGAATCCCATGCGCTCCCTTCTGCTCGCCATAGCCTTGCTCCTCCCCTCGTCCTTCTCCGCCTCGGCCACCACCGCGGAGCCGGCCTCACAATGCTCTCCCGACTCCTTCGCGGTGACCGACGTGCGCGTCTTCGACGGCCGCCGGGTGATCGAGGGGGCCGACGTCATCGTCCTCGCGGGGGTGATCGCCGCCGTGGGTGCCGACGTCGAGGTGCCCGAGGGCCTGCCGGTGATCGACGGCACCGCCTCCACCCTGCTGCCCGGCTTCATCGATGCCCACGCCCACGCCTGGAGCCGACAGGACCTCGAACGGGCCGCCCAGTTCGGCGTCACCACCGAGCTCGACATGTGGACCTCCCGCCAGTTCGCCCGCAGCATGCGGCGCGAGGAGGAGCGCAACGGCGGCCCCGGCCGCGCCGACCACCGGAGCGCGATCAGCCCGGCCACTCCGGAGGAAGGCTTCCCCTACAACTTCACGCCGGAGATCGAGCGGCCGACCCTCGACACCCCGGAGGAGGCCGACGCCTTCGTCGAGGCCCGGCTGCGCGACGGCTCGGACCACCTGAAGATCTTCTACGAGGACGGCTCCCTGGTCGCCCTCGACCTGCCGGTGCTCTCCCGCGAGACGATCCGTGCCCTGACCGACGCCACCAGGGTCCGGGGAGTGCTCGCCGTGGCCCACGCCACCGTGCAGGTGTACGCCCACCAGGCGGTCGAGGACGGGGTCGACGGCCTGGTACACGTCTTCGTCGACTCCCTGGTCGAGCCCTCCTTCTTGCGCCTGGCGCGGCAGAAGGGAGTGTTCGTGGTGGCCACCCTCTCGGCCATCGAGGCCTTCGTCTCGACCGACGGCGGCGCCTCCCTGGTGGCCGATCCCGAGCTCGCCCCCTACCTGACCGACCTCGAGATCTCCTACCTGCTGACGCCCGCTCCGCCGAACCTGGTCACCGAGGAGAACCTCGCCCTCTCGCGGGCCAACGTCGCCCGCTTCGCGGCGGCCGGTGTGCCGATCCTGGCCGGGGGGGACACCGCGACCCACGGCGTGACCCTGCACCGTGAGCTCGAGCTGCTCACCATGGCCGGGCTGACGCCGGTCGAAGCGCTGCGCGCCGCCACCGCCGCCCCGGCGGCGGCCTTTGGCCTGAGCGACCGCGGGCGCATCGCCCCGGGCCGCCGCGCCGACCTGCTGCTGGTGGAAGGTGACCCCACGGCCGACATCAAAGCGACCCGGGCCCTGCGGCGGATCTGGAAGGCGGGAGTCGAGATCCCGCGCCAGCCGGCCACGAACTGAGCCAACAGCGCCTCTTCCGAGGTGCCAGCCATTTCGGGGAGGCCCTTCCCGAGGTGCCTGGCACCTCGGGAGGCGGGCGTGAGACCGTAGAATCTCTCGCGCCATGCCGCCCCTCTTCTTCGCCTCCCCCGCCGAGCTGCGCGCCTGGCTCGAGGAGCACCACGCCTCGGCCCTGGAGCTCCACGTCGGGTACTGGAAGGTCGGCAGCGGGCGGCCCAGCGTCACCTGGCCGGAGTCCGTGGACGAGGCCCTGTGCTTCGGCTGGATCGACGGCGTGCGCCGGAGCCTCGACGCGGAGAGCTACACCATCCGCTTCACTCCCCGAAAGCCGAGCAGCAACTGGAGTGCCGTCAACGTCGAGCGGGTGCGGGTACTCACCGAAGAGGGCCGCATGCGGCCCGCGGGGCTCGCAGCCTTCGAGCAGCGCAAGGAGGCGAAGACCGGCATCTACGCCTACGAGCAGCGGGGCCAGCCTCTCGACCCTGCCGAGGAAGCCGCCCTCCAGGCGAACGAGGCGGCCTGGCGCGACTGGCAGTCCCGACCGCCCAGCTACCGCCGGGGCGCCATCCATTGGGTGGTGAGCGCCAAGCAGGCGGCGACCCGCAGCAAGCGTCTCGAGACCCTGATCGAGCACTGCGCCCGCGGCGAGGTGATCCCGCCCTTTCGCTGGGCCAAGGGCGCCAAGGGCGAAGCCTGACCACGCTATCCTCTCGGCCACGCTGGCAACTCGAGGGAGCCCTGTCATGAGACCGCTGCTCGCCGCGCTGCTCGTGGCCGCTCTCGTTCCGGCAACACCCCTCGCCGGCCGCCTCCGCGCCAGTCTCGACCACCTGGTCGGAGACCTCCGGCTCGCCCTGCGGGGGCTGGGCAGGAGCCCGGGCTTCGTGGTGACCTCCCTGCTCACCCTGGCACTCACCCTCGGCGCCCTGGCCACGGTGCTCAACCTGGCGAGCGGCCTGTTCTTCCGCCCCTTGCCGGTCGAGCGGGCGGAGAGCCTGGTGGAGGTCTCGGTCACCCGCGGCCAGGGCACCGAGCTGGCCCCGATCTCCCACCCGGACTTCGTCCGCCTGCGCGAGCGGGCCACCACCCTCGAGGACCTCGCCGCCCATTACTCGACAGCGCCGCTGTTCGTGCGGGTCGGCGAGCGGGCCGCCGAGCTCAACGGAGCGGTGGTCTCCGCCAACTTCTTCCCGCTGCTCGGGCTCGAGCCCTCCCTCGGCCGCTTCTTCGCTCAGGCCGAGGACAGCGTGCCGAACCGCGACGCCGTCGCAGTGCTCGGCTGGGAGCTCTGGCAGAGCTGGTTCGGGGGCTCGCCCGAGGTGGTCGGCCGGACGCTTTCGATCAACGACCGCACCTTCACCGTGATCGGCGTCGCCCCGCGCGGCTTCGACGGTGTGACGGCTTCCCCTTCCCTGCTCTACCTGCCGACCATGACCCTCGCCACAGGCTACCGGTGGTGCGCGGATGCCCTCGCCGCCGACTGCACCATCCTGCGGATGATCGGCCGGCTGAAGCCGGGCCGGCGGGTGACCGAAGCCGCGGCCGAGATGGCGGCCCTGGTGCCCGAGGGCTGGAACCGAGAGGGCGGCCACGACCTCGGCTTGACCGTCCGCCTCTACCGGGGCACCCTCGCCGGCCCTGAGGAAGCGCGGCTGATGAGGCTCCTCGCCCTCTTCGCCGGCCTGCTGATCGCCGTGGGCACGGCGAACCTGGCCGGGCTGGCGCTCGTCCGCGGCACGGCGCGGGCGCGGGAGCTGGCCATCCGCATCGCCCTCGGCGCCGGGCGGACGCGGCTCCTCGGGCAGCTTCTGGCCGAGTCCCTCCTGCTCGGCCTCGGCGGCGGAGCCCTCGGCACCCTGCTCGCGCTCGGCACGACCCGGCTTCTCGAGGCCCTGTTCTACGCCTCGGACTCGGCCGGCCGGCCCCTGCGCTTCGACTTCCGCCCCGAGCCGTGGGCCCTCGCCGCACTGCTCGGCGCCGCGGTCCTGGTGGCTCTGCTCTACGGCGGAGCTGCCGGCCTGCGCGCGGTCCGCGGCGGCATGGCCGAGAGCCTGCGCAGCCGCTCCGGTGGCGGCCGATCCCGCCTCGGTCGGTGGCTGGTGGGGCTCCAGGCCGCCCTGGCCGTGGCCCTGGTGGCGTTGGCGGGGATGGTCGCGGCCAGCGCGCGCACCGTGGTCTCCGGCGGCGGGCTCGAGCCGGAACGGGTCGCCCTCCTGCGGCTCCGGCCCCGCCTCCTCGGTGAGTCGCCGGAGCGTGCCCAGGCCTACCTCCGCCGCGTCGCGGCCCGTCTCGAGGGAGTGCCAGGGGTGGAGTCGGTGACCCTGATCGGCACCGGCGTCGTGCTCCAGGGGCTCAGCAGCCGGGTGGCCCGTACCGAGTGGGCCGATCCGGACGCACAGGCCCTCGAGTCCGGCTTCATCGAGGTCGGGCCCCGCTACTTCGAGACTCTGGGAACCCCAGTCCTCGCGGGCCGAGCGCTCGAAGCCGGCGATACGACGCAGGCTCCGCCGGTGGCCGTGGTCAACCAGACCCTGGCCACCCGGCTCTGGCCGGAGGGGGCGGTGCTGGGGCGCCAGCTCCTGGTGGCGGGCCGAGAGCACCAGGTGGTCGGCGTGGTGGCGGACGTGCCCTTCGACAGCCGAGCCCAGGCAGCCCGGCCCTACGTCTTCATCCCCTTCTGGCAGAACCCCGAGCAGGTCGACGCTCGACTGGCGGTCCGCGTGGCCGGGGAGGCGGCGGCCATCCTCCCGACCCTGGTGCGAGAGGTGAGCCAGGAAGACCCGCGGGTGCCGGTGAGCGAGATCTTCCCTCTCGACCGCCAGCTGGCCGGGCGCTTCCGCCCCGTGCGCATGACGGCAACCTTCCTCGGCTACGCAGCGGTCCTCGCCCTGCTCCTGGCGGTCCTGGGCCTCTACAGCACCCTCGCCGCCGCGGTCGCCCGCCGCACCCGGGAGATCGCCGTCCGCCGCGCCGTCGGTGCCCGGGCTGCCACGGTCCTGGTGATGGTGCTGCGCGACGGCATGACGGTGGTGGCTGCCGGTGTCGGCTGCGGGCTCCTGCTCGCCTTCGGCAGCGCTCGACTGCTCCAGCACTTCCTCTACGGGTCGGCGACGGACGGGCTCTGCTTCACCTTCGCGGGCCTGGCGATGGCCGTGGCTGGCCTGGCGGCCTGCTGGCTGCCGGCTCGCCGCGCGGCAGCGGTCGAGCCGGCCCTGGCGCTGCGGGAGCAGTAGCTAAGCCCCTTCGCCGAACCCGCTGGCACCTCGGGTGCCCTTAGAATCGACGTCCACCATGTCCCTCTACCTGATGTGCGGAATGGCCTTCTCCGGCAAGTCCACCCTGGCCGGGGCCCTGGCCCGGCATCTCGGCGCCGAGGTCGTGAGCCTGGACGCGATCAACGATGCGCGGGGGCTCGCCGGCGGCCTGGGCATCCCCGAGGCGGAGTGGGCCCGCACCCACCACGAAGCCCTCGGCCAGCTGGAGGGACTGCTCGGGACCGGCAGCTCGGTGATCATCGACGACACCAACTGCTTCCGCTTCCTCCGCGACGCCTATCGCGCCGTGGCCGACCGCCACGGCCTCCCCACTACCGTGATCTACCTCGACCGGCCCCTCGAGCTGCTGCTCGCGCGCATCGAGGAGAACGAGGCGACCCAGGCCCGGCCCGCGATCGCGGCGGCGGTCCTCACCGACCTGGCTTTGAAGTTCGAACCCCCCGGGCCGGACGAGCAGGTCCTCAACGTGCCGCCGGACGCTTCGGTCGATGAGTGGGTGGCCCGGACCTTCCCGGCCCCGGCCGGCTTCAGCTACGTGTGGGAGTTCGAGGTGCCCCCGGCGCACTCGGCCGAGTTCGAGCGGCACTATGGCCCGGCTGGCACCTGGGCTCGGCTCTTCCACCAGGCCGCCGGCTACCTGGGCACGCTGCTCTTGCGCGACCTCACCACGCCCGGCCGCTACCTCACGGTCGATCGCTGGCGAAGCGAGGCCGCCTACCGCGCCTTCCGGCAGCGCTTCGCCCAGGAGTACGAGGATCTCGACCGCCGCTGCGAGCACCTGACCACGAGCGAGCGCCAGCTGGGCAGCTTCACCGAGCCGAGGGGGCCAGCCGCGCCGCCGGCCGAGGATTCCGGAGCCCCGCTCCCGGAGGCCGGTGTGGGCGGGCCGGGAGCGAGGTTGGGGTGAGGGCCGAAGGCTCGCTCCCGAAGTGCCTGGCACCTCGTGAAGAGCTGCTCGCACGGCCCGACCGCGGTATCCTCCCGCCAACGGTACCTAGCCAAGGAGGCATCTCATGAGACCACTGATCGCCGCGCTGATCTTGGCCACCCTCGTTCCGGCAACGCCCCTCGCCGCCGCCGACGCACCGTCCGAGGTGGCCGGGCTCAAAGCCGACCTGATCGCCAACCTCACCGACGCCGAGAACAAGCTGGTCGGTCTGGCCGAGGCCACACCCCAGGACAAGTTCGGCTGGCGCCCCACCCCCGAGGTGCGCACAACCGCCCAGGTCTATCTGCACGTTGCCGGCGGTCTCTACTTCCTCTCGAACCTGCTCGGTGCTCCCCGCCCCGAGGCCGTGCCCAAGGACATCGAGGCCCTCACCGACAAAGCCGAGGTGATCGCCGCCCTCAAGGTCGGCTTCGCCCACGCCCGGCAGGTGATCGAGTCCGCCCCGGAGAGCGCGGTGGCGGGCAAGGTCAAGGTGCCCTGGGGCGAGATGACCTACCGCGGGATCCTGATCGCCCTCGCCACGCACACTCACGAGCACCTCGGCCAGGCCATCGCCTACGCCCGCTCCGTCGGAGTGGTGCCGCCCTGGAGCGCGGGGGGCGTGTCATGAAGCTCGAGGCCCTCACCCCGATGCTGCGCACCTGGGACCTGCCCGGGACGCTCGCCTTCTACCGGGACGTCCTCGGCTTCACCTGCAACGCTGCGAGCGAGGAGTGGGGCTGGGCGTCGCTGGCGCGGGACAGCGTCGAGATCATGCTCGCCAGCCCCAACCAGCACGTGGGGGACACCGCCCCCGCCTTCACCGGCTCCCTCTACTTCCGCACCGACGACGTGGAAGCTCTCTGGCGCGAGCTACGGGACCGCGCCCGCGTCTGCTACCCCCTCGAGACCTTTGACTACGGCATGCGCGAGTTCGCGATCTACGACCCGAACGGCTACCTGCTCCAGTTCGGCCAGCCGGTGGCGGCCGGGCACGACGTGACCACCATCGGGCCGGCAGGCTAGGCCCGCCGGGGCGACGGCCGGCCCTCGGAGCGCAGCCACCAGGCGAAGCCGAGGCAGGCCAGGGCGACCATCAGCGTCGTCCCCCCGCTGAGCGACCGAGGCGGCGGGCCCGCGGGCGCGAGCTGCTCCAATGCCGGGATCCTCTTGGGCGGGGCCGCCGCCACCGGGGCGATGAAGCGATAGCCCCGGCGATGGAGGGTCTGGATGTAGGTCGGGGCGGCGGCATCATCACCCAGGGCGTGGCGCACCAGGGAGATCGCCTCCGCGACCACGGCCTCGGAGACGAAGGCCCCTTTCCAGACCTCATCGATCAGGGCGCGCTTGGTCACCAGGTTGCCGGCCCGGTCCAGCAGGACGCCGAGAGTCGCCAGCGAGCGCGGCGGCAAGGCGACCTCTCGCCCTTCGCAGACCAGGAAGCCGTTGGCGCGGTCAAAACAGAAAGGGCCGAAGCACAATCGCGACGGCACTACGGGTAACAGCGGCAGGGGGCTCGGATCGCTCATCATCGGCGACCCGGTTTTGCAAGTCCGGTTCCGCTTTGCCGGCCCAGCGGTCGCGAGACCCGCCGGGGCGGGCAAAGTGCCTTCTGGCGGCCTCTTTCCTTCCTTCCCGGCTCGCTCGCGGCCACCGGCACCGAGAGCACGAGGCCCTCGCCGTGCGCGGTTTCGCGCGCGGCGAGGGCGAAACCGCGCGCGAACGGGCGCCGGTCTTCAGTAGGTCAAGACGTAGAGACCGCTGCTGTTGTGCACGATCTCCATGAACGCCTGGCCGTAGCGGGCGGTCATGTCGTAGATCGCGCTGAAGCCATCGGTCGAGGAGCAGGTCACGATCGGCAGGACGGGAGGAACCGGATCGGGGCCCCAGAAGGCGCAGGACGAAGAAGCCGAGCCCACCGGTTTGAACTTCGCGGGAGCGACCCACCAGGAGAGGGAGACGCCGTCGTAGGTCACCAGGTTGACCGCCCCCTTGTTGCTGTTGCTCGACTGGTTGAGGAGATTGACCCGCGCCCCGTTGAGGTAGTAGCGGTAGCGGAACTCCCGCCCGGTGCGGTTCGGATAGGGCGTCAGATGGGGCAGGATCAGCGCCGCCCGCGCCGGGGTGGGGCCGTTGACGAAGTTGAGCAGGTTGGTGATCTCCGCCGCGGTCGCCCCGCAGGCGCCCTCGGGCAGGTTGGTGGTGTAGGCACGGCCACCGTACAGCGTGCTCATCAGCTTGGTGACCCAGTTGCCGAGATAGTTGTTGTACTTCCGGTTCGTCACGCCCAGGCACCAGGTCAGGAGGCTGTGGTTGGCTGTGCCTTCGACCCAGCCACCCATGTTGGGATCTGGATTCGTGTAGCTGATCGGATCGGACGAAGAACGATCGGCCGGATGGTGCACGAAGAGGCCCGTGTAGCCGCTGGCGTCGATGTAGTTGCGGGTCACCTCCGCGCTGTTGACCCGGAAGCGGATCTGGCTGGGCCGCGAGGGGGTGGCCGCCAGCGCCATCCGGGCGAGGGTCGCCTTGAGGTATTGCTTGGAGTCGTTGCGCAGGGCGTCGTAGGCGGTGCCGGGGTGATCCATGGCGTGCTTGTGGACGGCCAGGGCCGCGGCCCAGTTCCAGGCGTGATAGACGATGCTGGCGTTCTCGGTGCCGTTCAGGCTCCAGCCGTTCTGTCCTCGGAGCCAGGGAGTCAGCACGCTGGTCGGCTGGTCGTGATTGATCACCTGGGCGGTGTAGAGCTCGATCGGCCAGTTGCCGGAACCGGCCGGTGGGCTCGAGATGTTGGAGAGGCAGGTGGACATCTGTTCCGGCGTCATGCGCACACCGACGGCGGCCATCTCGAGCGCCACCCGGCCGCGCGCCTCACAAGCGCTCGGCACCTCGGCGCTGGTGAGGTTGCGAGTGGTGGTATGAGCCAGTGCCGGGACGGTCCCGAGCAGCAGGATCAGGCTGAAGGTCGAACCGATCTGTTTTCCGGTCATGAGCGATTCCTTTCTGGCGCTCGTAGGTCAGTTATCGGGCGTGGCGCCCGGAGAAGGCAGCTGGTCGAAGACGATCACGTGAGCGTCCCGCGCGGCCGGGCCGGAAGCCTTTCTCTCTGCATCGAAACGGCCATAGACCGTGGCCGGCTTGTGGGCGCCCTGGTAGAGATCGCGGAGGTTCCGGTCGAGCGACGGGCTGCCGGTCATCCCGCCGTTGGCCGCCGCGGCCGAGCTCAAGGCATCGATCACCGTCGTCAAGCAGTTGTTGGACCGCACCTCGTAGTCTTCCCGGGTGCGGTACTGCACCATCCCGTCCTCATCGTTGCCATCCTCGATGCGGCTCCCCAAGGGGCCCTTGAGCTCATCGAACTGCTCGAGCAGCGCCTGCTCGAACTCCGCGGACGTGTCATAGACCTTGGCGAGCGCCGGGTTGTTCTTGGTCTGGTCCGCAACGTAGGCATCGAAGTCGCGGTGGAAACGGAGGACTCCCTTGCCGTTGCCAGGCATGTGGGACAGACCTTCATAGGGACCGAAGTCGACCGTGATGTCGTACATGCCATCCCGCTGGATCCTCACTGCTGCATGGCCGAAGTTGGGCCCTTCGTTGCTGCGCACGAAGACCGTGGTGGTTCGGCCGTCCGGATCGAGGTACTTGAGGGGGTTGCCGCGCACGTAGGCGTAGCGGTTCCAGCTCTGGGCGATCGCCGGGTCGCCGCCCACCGGATCCGGGCTCAGGAAGCGTCCGTTCACCGGCGAGTAGTACCGCGCGTGGAAATAGTCGAGGAAGTGGCCGTCGCGCTCGTGCCCGGTGAAGTCCAGGGTCACGTCGTCGTACATCGGCTCGGGAAACTCCTGGCCGAAGGGGAAGTACCGCCGAAGGGCGTACGAGCTGCCGCTCGCCGTGGTCATCTGGCGGGGCGTTCCCAGATGATCCGGGTGCAGATGCAGCAGGTTCGGGCCGACCGTCCCGGGTGATTGGGTGGCGAGCAGAGTCGCCCCGCGATAGACGTAGTCGCGGTGCCAGGCCGTGGTCCCCTGGTCCAGCCTCCACGTCGCCACTCGCAGCACCCGCCCGTCCTCGTCACGCGGCGTGAGCGTCAGGTCGAAGTCCTCGGCATCCTCACAGCCTCCGGTGCAGCGCAGCGTGGCGAAGCGCTCGTTGTCCGCGTCGTAGAGGAAAAACTGCCGCTCGGAGACCACCAGTGCGCCGGACTGCTCGTTGCCGACGGCGAGCTCCTTCATCTGGTCGAGCACGTCGAAGCGGGCCCGGGCTTCGACCCCGCTGCGGCTCCAGGAGGTGGCGTTGCCGGCGAGGTCGTAGGCGTAGAGGCCCGAGCGGTTGGTACCGGTGTCGGGGTTGAGCTGGACCGTGCCCCAGAAGTGGGAGGTGGCGAGGGTCTGGAGGTTGCCGACGGGGTCCCAGGTCGCGCTCTGGGTGCCATCGTCGTTGCCGTTCTCGAGCTTCGCGGCGACCAGGCGGGAGAGGCGATCGTAGCTGTAGGAATCGCCGCCGATCTTCGCGATGTTGCCCTCGGTGTCGTACTGGTAGACCCCGGTGGTCCAGCCCCGGTCGGTCGAAATCTCCGCCGGCCGCTGCATCTGGCTGGGGTCCTGGGTCTGGGTGTAGGTCACCCCGTTGCCGTGCAGCACCTGATGGACCAGGCCCGAGGGCCAGTAGCGGATGGTGGCCAGAGAGGTGCTGCTGCCACCCTCCCCCACCGAGCTGAGAACGTCCTGGCGGTAGCCGTAGCGCACCGTGCGGTCCGGCTCCCCGCCGCCCGGGCAGTGCAGGTAGCGACAGTCCGGGTAGATCGTCGCGCTCGGCCGCCCCAGCTCGTTGACCTCTCGCAGGGCCTCGAAGCCCACCAGGCGGTGGTCGAGACCGAGGCGCACTTGCCGCTCGGAGAGCGCACCGTCGAGGCCCCGGTAGCGGAAGGTCTCGGTGAGTACGTAGTCGAGCTCGTCGGCGTCGTCAACGTTGTCCGGGTGGACCCGCGGGGCCAGCCAGTTGTGGCGCCGGCGCTGGTAGAGCTTGCCCTCGGCCCGCTCGCTGCCCTGGGCGGCGAGGGCGTCCATGCCGTGGTAGAAGGTCTCGATCAAGGGCCGCAGGTCGCCGCTCTCGGTGGGATAGCCCACCCAGGTCAGCCGCCGCGCCGGGTCGTAGCGATAAAGGCGGACCATCCGGTCGTTGCCGCCCTGGCGCACGGCGCGCCGGGTCATGTTCCCCGCGGCGTCGTACTCGAAGCGTTCGAGCCGGCCGGCCAGCTCCGGGTGGCTGGCGCTGGTGAGCAGGCCCCGACCGTCGAAAGTGAAGGTGCGGGTCTGGCCGCAGGCCGAGCCATTGGGCTCGAGGCAGACCCGCGTCAGCCGGCCGGCCGGGTCGTAGTCGTAGGCGGCCTTCACCCCACCGCCACAGCTGGCGGCCCCCGCCGACTCGTTGGCGCCCTGGCACACCGAGCGCAGGCGACCGAGGCCGTCGAGCACCGAGAAGTTGGCGCTCGCCTGCTCCACCACCTGGCCGGACTGTTCGCCGCTGGCCACCCGGGTCAGGACCCGCTGCAGCCGGTCGCCGGTGTAGGTGGTGAGGATCTCCTTGCCGTCGGGTAGCACGGTCCGCCCCGGGCGGCCGAAGGTGTCGAAGTCGGTGTACAGGGTCCGGCCGGCCGGCGTGTCCCCTTGCCAATGCCAGGTCGACTCCTCGGTCATCCAGCCGATCTGCCGGTAGGCCTGGGTGCGGTTGGCCAGTCGGTAGCCGTTCGAGGTATCGGCCGGCCGACGCGCCTGCTCGAAGGTCTGCCGGCCGAAGCCGTCGAAGCGCAGCTCGCTGCGCACCAGCAGCTGGGAGTTGGGGCAGCCCACGGCGCCGTTCGGGCAGACTCGCATCTCGACCTCGGCGCCGGTGGTGGCTCCCGGGGTGGCTCCCGGCAGGCGGTAGACGACCTCGTTGCGGGCGCCGTCTGGAGTGGTCCAGTAGCTGCGCCGCAGCAGGCCGTCATAGCCGAAGCTGGTCTCTACTCCGGCCGAGTCCTCCACCCAGCTCACCAGCCCGGTGTTCGGGTCAATGCCGGCCCTGAAGTGGGTGAGCACCACGCGGCCGGAGCCATCGACGCTGTGCGAGCCAGAGATGACGCCGTTCTGGTACTCGAGCTCCACGCGGTAGGAGGGCGAGGGCAGGGCCAGGTTGCACGGCGAGGCCGAGCCCAGGGAGGCGCCGTCGCCACCGAACCAGGACAGGGCGAGGATCTCCCCCGCGATGTGATCGGGATCGTTCTGCCCCTCCCAGGTCTCGAACTCCTGCACCAGGTCCCCGGGGCCCGGGCTGGTGCCCGCCAGCTGGCGTCGGCGGCGCAGGAAGCCGGTTTCGGGGTCGAAGCAGGAGTCCTCGATGAAGGTCTGGCCGGCAGAGGAGGTGGCGATGCGGGTGAAGGTCTCGAGGATCCACGGCTCCTGCGGCTCCAGCATCGTGAAGTCCCCGCCCAGGACCCCGGGCTGGGTGGGATCGAAGGTCAGGGTGCCGCGCCCGTCGTTGAAGGTGGTGGTGACGGCCAAGGTCGGTGTGGCCTCGAAGTCGCTGCTGGCCGAACGCGTGACCGTGCGGTAGTGACCCAGCCCGTCGAAATCCGAGAGCTCCTGGGCCACCCACCGGCCGCCGTCGTCGTGGTAGACCAGCACCTGCTTTTGCTGGCGGTTGTTGGAGCTGGAAAAGCCGCTGCCGTCGGTCTCGTAGACCAGGTAGGTCGAGCGCAGCAGGGTGCCGTTGCGGTCGTATTGCCGCTGGGAGAGGAAGCCGTGGGGGTTGCCGGCTTCCTCACAGCGGGAAAACGGCAAGCCGTGGGACCAGCCATCGAGCTCCTGGGTGTCGAAGAAGTTGTCGCTCACGCCCTGCTCCGGATCGGTCACCGTCACGCGGTAGTGGCAGGGCAGCTGGCTCGGGTGAGTGATGGTCTGCCAGTCGTAGGTCCAGGTGTTGTCAGCGTCGGGGTTGACCCCGTCCAGCACCTTCTTGGTGGCGATCGAGAACTGGCTGGTGTAGGGCTCGTCCCCGTCGAGCGTGGGCATCCCCAGCCGCAGGCCCACCTGCTGGTAGGTCCACCGCAGCTCCCCGCCGGTGGCCAGGCGGAAGCGCCGGATCGCCCCGGAAAGCACGTCCTGCAGGCTGTCGGTCAAGTTGTAGGCGGCCTGGATCACCGCCCCTTCGGGCAGGCGGATCTCCTCCAGGAGGGGGACTGCGATGGTGGTGCCCTGGGGCTGATCGCAGCCCTCCGACCAGGTCTGGCGATCGATCGAGCGTGTGGTGTGCACCAGGTCCACGGTCAGCTGCTGCCCGCCGGGCCCCGCCAGCTCGAGGAAGTCGATCTGCGAGAAGGCGCCCTGGCTGCCGGCGAAGACCACCCGGTGGAAGCGGCCGAGGGAGTCCGTCACGTGCCACTGCTCGGGCTCGGCGCCGTCCGCCGCCCGCCACTCGAGGTTCATCCAGTGGCCGAAGCGGTCCATCTTGCGGACGAATCGCCAGTCCGGGATGTGCTGGCCGGCGTGGTCACCGCCGTGGTCCACGAACTCGTGGACCTCACCGCTGGGCAGCTCGAGCTGGGCGCACTCCCCCCGGGCGAGGCCCTGCGGGCTGCGGCAGGCGGCAGCCCCGGCACCGGAGAAGTGCTTGAGGCGCAGGTAGGTGCTGTCGTTCGAGTAGAAGACGCCGGGGGTCGGCACCCCACCGTAGGGGTCCGGATGCAGCCGCGAGCCGAGCTCCCGGATGCCGCCGTCCGGGGTCATGTAGGTCCACCGCCCGGTGATCCCGATTCGCCCGTCACCGAACAGCCGGCCGAAGCCCAGGGCCCAGCCGAGGCCGGCGTTGCTGCGGCCGGCGCCCAGGAAGTCCTGGCTCTGGGTCAGCTGGGCGGGCCGGTGGTCGGTGGCGTCGGGCACCGGCAGGCCCAGCTCGCGCAGCTGGCCGTTGATCAGACAGGAGATCCGGCGATGGTCCCAGACGAAGGAGTTGTAGTGGAGGTCGAAGCCGTAGCTCAGGTGACCGCCCACGGAGTAGGTCGGGCCGATCGGCAGGGTCAAGATCAAGTTGCCGTTGAACAGGTTGACGCTGTCGTACAGGTTGACCTCGAAGGCCGAGCTGGCCGAGAAGCCGCGGGCCAGGCTGGGGTGCACGGAGTAGTCCTCGGCCACGACGGCGGCGGGGACCAGGGCCAACGAGACCAGCAGCGCGAGGAAAACGGTTCTCAAGTTCATCGTGGGCTCCTTGCAGCAGGCTTCAGCGGCTCTCGCCGCCACCAGGGGGATCACCGAAACCACCACGCCAGATGCGGCCGCAGACCACCAATTCGTCAAAGGGGAGGCTGCCTTCGACGCTCGAGACGGCGCCGAAGAGCGCGCCCAGCTCCAGCCGGGCGGCACCGTTGAGGTTGTTGTCCAGCCCGGTGAGGGCGCCCACCTCTACGCCGTCCACCACCAGGCGCAGCTCGCCCAGGCCGACCGCTGGCCCCGACCACCGCACCTCGAGCTGGTGGGGCTGATCGGTGATCGCCACCCAGGGCATCTCGGTCAGGGCACCCCCTTCGAGCACGGCGACGCCGGACAGCTCGTAGTTGCCGCCACTCGAGCGCAGGCGCAGCCAGGCCAGCAGGGGGGCGTTGCTCTCCGGACCGCGCAGGCTCCAGACCGCGATGCCACCGGTGCCGAAGGAGAGGGTGTTGGGGTCGAGCCAGAAGATCGCGGTGACCTGCTCGCTCACGGTGGCCAGAGCTCGCTGCGCGTAGGCGGCCGCCTGGCTCACTCCGGCGCGCAGACCCCGCAATCCGTCGAGGGCAGCTGAGGGCTCCGTACCCAGGGAGGAGCCGCCGGAGACCGCCGTGCTCCAGGCCGGGGCCAGGGCCGCGCCCTCGAAGTCATCGCGCTGCTCCCACTCGCAGACCGAGCCGTTGCGCCAGGCGGCGAAGGAGTCCAGGGTCAGGCTGCCCTGGGTGCCGGCATCCAGCTCGCTCACCGCGCCCAGGCGCAGGAGCCGGACTCTCTGGCTCTCGTTCACCAGATCCGAGCGCTCACCCACGGCGACGCCATCGATCCAGAGCCTCATCCCCCCAGGGAGCTCGCTCCGGCCGGCCCACCAATCCACCCGCACGACGTGGACCCCGGGGCCACCGAGGGTGACGGTGCTGTTGGCCGGCACCTTGGGGGTGCCGCCCAGATCGTCCTGGGCGAGCAGCAGCAGCCGCCACTGACCGGCCACCCGCCGCAGCCGCACCTGCACGGCCTTGCGTGTTCCGGTGTCGGCCTCGAAGAGCACGAAAGTGTCGCTCTCCTGGCCAGCCAGGCCGTCCACGTCGACCAGGAAGCGGGCCTCCAGGCTGCTCTCGAGGGCCGGCGAGTCGCTGCGCAGCGCAGCCACCCGGGCGGGGCCGACCTGTGCCGGCAGGCTGACCACAACGCCCCGCTCACCGCCGATCGCCGCGTCCGCGGCCAGGGCCACGGCCCCTCCACCCGCCACTTCGGGCCACCAGCGCGCGAAGCTCGGGCCGTTGAAGCGGTCCACTTGCAGGGCCAGCTCCGGCTCCGGCTCGGCGACCACGAAGGCCGCGGCCGTCGCTGTCACGTCCGGATCGCCACCCGCCACCTCGATCCCGTGCTCGAAGCGGGCAACCCCGGAGACACCGAAGGAGCCGCCGGGCGTGAAGGCGAAGGAACCGGTGCGGGGGTCCGGGTCGACCACCGCGAGCGTGCCGCCGGTGACCGCGGAGGCCCCGACCGAGGCCACCTCACCGGCGGGTCGATCGTTGGCCAGCAGGGCCTCGGTTTCGATCTGGACCACGGCCGGCACCGGGTGGGCCACGTCGATCGCGTCCCCCCGGGCGGAGAGGGGCAGGACGTCGATCCACACCCGCGCCGTGGCCTGTGGCCGGGTGCCCGCTACCGCGGGCGTGTAGCCGTTGTCGGTCTCGTAGACGAAGGCGTCCTGCCCTACGAAGCCAGGGTTCGGGGTATAGAGCAGGTCGAGGATCCCCAGGGTCTCGAGGGTGCCGTGCTCGGGTCCGATGGGAATCGCTCGCAGCAGGCGGCCCCTGGCCCCGAAGTCGTTGGCGAGGATCGACTCGGCGGGCGGCTCCAGGGCGGCTCCCGCTGGCGCCTTGGAGATCAGCAGGGGCTTGCCGACCGGCGTCGTTCGCACGTCGTCACGCGGCACCGGTAGGGCATGGAGCTCGAGCACGGTGGACGAGGTGTGTTGGGGCCCGCCGGCGAGCCAGCTCCAGTAGCCCACTTCGGCACGACCCTCCAGCCAGAGGCTCTTGTGGTTGACGTTGTCGCAGAGCTCGAAGTAGGTCTGGGGGTCGTAGTCACAGTGGTTCGGGCGGAACGCGAAGGCCGCCCCGTTGGGCAGGGGCTGTGGCAGGGGGGGCGGGTAGGAGCGGAAGAGAGCGGGATCGAAGTACAGCTGGTAGATCTCGACCCCGGTCGTGGGGCTGTCGTTCTCGAACAGGAAGTTGGTCTCGACCACCTGCGTGTACTCATGGGGGCAGGGCGGCTGGGCGCAGTCCGGCGCTACCGCGAGCAGCGGTGCGATCACCAGCGAGTCCAGCCGGGCGGTGATCTGCGGCTGACCGATGGTGAGCGAGACCGTGGCGGTGGACACACCGGGCACCCCGTCGGTGCGCGCCACCTGGTACTGGAAGCTGCCGAAGGGCGTTCCCGCCGTACCCTGGAGAGGCTGGCCATGAAGGTTGTTGATGTGGACCGCGCCTCCGCTGAGCTGCAAGCTCCAGAACGGAGGCAGCTGCCGCCCTTCGGCCGGCACGGCGATGACCGTCACGACGCCGGCCGGCCGGTCGTTGGCGAGCAGCACGCTGATCGGGATCTCGTAGCCCGTGACCCCGAGGGGCATCAGCAGGTCGTCGGGCAAGGCGAGCACCCGCACCGGCTCCAGCCGGACCTCTGCGACATCGGTGAGCGCGGGATCGGCGAGCAGGGAGATCTGGTAGTCGAAGAGGTCGCCGTCCTGCCAGAAGGTGGGATCGACGATCTGATAGATCGGCCCCTCGGGCCCCAAGGTCAGAGTGCCCTTCTGGCCCTGAAAGACCTGCGAGATGGACACGCCCGCCAGCGGCTCGTCGTTCTCCAGCAGATCGGCCGAAGGAATGGTGATGCTGGTGATCGAACCGAGGCTGGCCCCGGTGTTGTCAACGTAGATCAGATCGTCGCCGGCCTTGGGTCCACCCAGGATCGAGGGCTCGGAGATCTTGACCTTGACGGTGGCCCAGTCGGTCTCGTCGCCGTCGTTGATGCGGTACCTGAAGTTGCAGCCGACGAAGACCAAGCCGGCAGGCAGGGAGAAGCGGATGACGCCCTCGGCCCGGTCCTGGATCCCGATGGTGGACTGGCAGGGCAGGCTGCCCGCGGCGCGGTCGATCTGGTCGATCTCGAAGGCCCGCCCGGAGTCGCTTTCGTCGTTGCGGGTGACGTCGAGAAAGACGTCGCGGGCGGCGCCGATCAGGATGGTGTCGTTTTGTGCGCATAGGTCGCGGTTGTCGCACTTCGCGGCCCTGGCCGGCGCGGTCGCCAGGGTCAGCATCATCGGCAGCAGCACGAGGACCAGGTCTCTCGACGGCGATCGCAAGGGAAGTCTCGGGCGCATGGCAGCCTCCGTAGCTGGGCCTCCCTCCTGCGGGAAGCCCTGCGAGCTCATGCCGAGACGGTAGCGACGCGATCGAGCGAAGTCCTGAAGAAGCTGTGAGGGAAGGCTCCGTGCTTGGTGAGAGATTCGTCAGGCCGGGATCGACGAGTCGTGCCTCGTCGAGTCACAGCTCGTCAAGTCGTGTCTTGACAATAGTGAGTCGACACCATAAACCCTTGCCATGGAACAAGTTCCACCGTGCTTCGGCGGCCGCTCCGAGGAGCTTGATCTCTTGGAGGCGGCGCGGCGGCTCGACGAGCCGTTGCTCGCCGCCTTCCCCGCCGAGGCCCTGCTCCAGCCTTACCAGCGACAGGGCGTCACTGCGGCCTTCGAGGTCGTCGAGTGAGGGTGAGGGGGCCTGAACCGGCTCCGCTCGCCCTCCTCACCCAGGCCCTCTCTCCCCTGGCGGGGGGAGAGAGGGTCGGAGTGGTAAGGGCCAGCCGGACGTTTTTCATCCCCCCGCCCGGTGCGCCTCGATCAGCTTGTCGACCACGGCCGGGTCGGCGAGGGTGGTGACGTCGCCCAGGCTGTCGGTCTCGTCGGCGGCGATCTTCCGGAGGATTCTCCGCATGATCTTGCCCGAACGGGTCTTGGGCAGGCCCGGGGAGACCAGGATGCGGTCGGGGGTGGCGATCGGGCCGATCACCTTCCTCACCTGCTCCTTGAGCGCCCCCACCAGCTCCACCGCATCCGCCTGCTCGTACTCCGGCGTCACCAGCACGTAGGCGTAGATGCCGGTGCCCTTGATGTCGTGGGGGAAGCCCACCACCGCGGCCTCGGCCACGGCCGGATGGGCCACCAGGGCGCTCTCCACCTCGGCGGTGCCCAGGCGGTGGCCGGAGACGTTGAGCACGTCGTCCACCCGGCCGGTAATCCAGTAGTAGCCGTCCTCGTCGCGGCGGCACCCGTCCCCGGTGAAGTACAGGCGCGGGAAGCGCGAGTAGTACGTCTCCACGAAGCGCTGGTGGCTGCCATAGAGGGTGCGGGCCTGGCCCGGCCAGGTGCGCGCCAGGCACAGGTTGCCGCTCACGCCGTTGCCCTCGATGACGCGGCCCTCGTCATCCACCAGCACCGGCTCCACGCCGAAGAAGGGCAGGGTGGCGCTGCCCGGCTTGCAGGGCGTCGCTCCCGGCAGCGGGGTGATGAGGACTCCGCCCGTCTCCGTCTGCCACCAGGTGTCCACCACGGGGCAGCGGCCCTCGCCCACCACGTCGTGGTACCAGCGCCACACCTCCGGGTTGATGGGCTCGCCCGCGGTGGCCAGCAGCCGCAGGGACTGGCGCGAGGACTTCTTCACCCACGCGTCGCCCTCGCGGAGGAGGGCCCGCAGCGCCGTGGGCGCCGTGTAGAGGACGGTGGCCTGGAGGTCGTCCACCACCCGCCACAGCCGGCCCGCGTCCGGGTAGTTGGGCACGGACTCGAA
>DASUEU010000049.1:0-324653 GCA_036274895.1 Thermoanaerobaculia bacterium
CACGAACTGGCGACGCTGCTCCATCGCATCGGTCTCCTTCCAAGGCATCACCGGGCCTCCTCTCTGGCCCAAGCATCCTGCCTCGAAGTGTCACCGATCTACTGAGGTCCCACTGTCACCGATGTCCCGAGGTTGTACAACGGGGGCCGGCCCCTACCAGAGGACGCGCCGGAACCTGGGCCGTAGGGGCGGCCCCCCGTGCCTGCCCTGGTCCTCGAGGCCGCCCTGGTCCCCGTGGCCGCCCTGGTCACGGGAGCGTCGTCCCCACCGGGGCGCGGAAACCGCGCCCCTACAGCCCCCTGCTACAATCCCGCGTCTTATGAGCGACGCGGCACCCGTGGTTTCGATCAAGTCCCTTCCCCAACACGTCGGCGAGCAGGTCGTCCTGCGCGGCTGGCTGGCCGGTAAGCGCTCGAGCGGCAAGATCGGCTTCCTGCAGATCCGGGACGGCAGCGGCCAGGTCCAGGCCGTGGTCAGCCGCGCCGAGGTTCCCGAGTCGACCTGGGCCGAGCTCGAGCGGGTCACCCAGGAGTCCACGGTCACCTGCCGCGGCACGGTGCGCGAGGACAAGCGGGCGCCCAGCGGCGTCGAGCTGCAGGCCACGGGCTTCGAGGTCAACTTCCTCACCGCGGACTTCCCGATCACCCCCAAGGAGCACGGCACCGCCTTCCTGATGGAGCACCGCCACCTCTGGTTGCGCTCCAGCCGCCAGCGGGCGGCCCTGAAGGTGCGCTCCGAGGTCACCCAGGCGATCCGTGACTACTTCTACGACCGCGACTACGTCAACATCGATTCACCGATCTTGACCCCCGCCGCCTGCGAGGGCACCTCCACCCTCTTCGAGACCGACTATTTCGGCGACAAGGCCTACCTCTCTCAGTCCGGCCAGCTCTACCTCGAGCCGGCCGCCGCGGCCTTCGGCAAGGTCTACTGCTTCGGGCCGACCTTCCGGGCCGAGAAGTCGAAGACGCGGCGTCATTTGATGGAGTTCTGGATGGTCGAGCCGGAGGTGGCCTTCCTCGAATTTCCCGAGCTGATGGACCTGGCCGAGGACTTCGTGGCCTCCCTGGTGGCCCGCGTGCTCGAGCGCTGCCGGGGCGAGCTCATCGCCCTCGAGCGCGACGTGGCGACCCTCGAGAAGATCGTCAAGCCCTTCCCGCGGGTCTCCTACACCGAGGCCGTGGAGCTGCTCAAGAGCAAGGGGGTCGCCATCGAATGGGGGGACGACTTCGGCGCTGACGAGGAGACCCTGCTCGCCAGCTCCTTCGACCGGCCGGTGCTGGTCCATCGCTACCCGGCGGCCTCGAAGGCGTTCTACATGCAGCCGGACCCGGACGACCCGAAGCTCGCCCTCGCCCTCGACCTGCTCGCTCCCGAGGGCTACGGCGAGATCATCGGCGGCAGCCAGCGCATCCACGACCACGACCTGTTGCTGGCCCGCATCCGCGAGCACGACCTGCCCGTCGAGGCCTTCCAGTGGTACCTCGACGTGCGCAAGTACGGCAGCTTCCCCCACAGCGGCTTCGGCATGGGCCTCGAGCGCTTCGTGGCCTGGATGTGCGGCTTGCCCCACCTGCGGGAGACCATTCCCTACCCGCGCATGCTCTACAAGATCTACCCCTAGAGCGCGCAGCGAGCCCGATTTCCCATGGCGCGCCCGGTCTGGCCAGGCTTCCTGGCCCTCACCCTGATCTGGGGTACCACCTGGGCGGTCATCCGCATCGGTCTCGAGGGCTTGCCTCCCTTCGCCGCGGCGGCCCTGCGCTTCGCGGTGGCGGCGGCGGTGCTGGCGCCGGTGGTCTGGAAGCTCCGGATCCCGCTCGGCGCGGGTACCGGCGAGAAGCGGCTCTGGCTGGCGAGCACGGTGTTCAACTTCATCGGCTCCTATGGCGTGGTGTACTGGGCCGAGCAGTACGTCCCCTCGGCCCTGGCGGCGGTGATCTTCGCCACCTT
Source organism: Thermoanaerobaculia bacterium (assembly GCA_036274895.1). Taxonomy (GTDB): domain Bacteria; phylum Acidobacteriota; class Thermoanaerobaculia; order Multivoradales; family SZUA-115; genus CALMKX01. The sequence continues at coordinate 1,954 of DASUEU010000049.1, forward strand.
TCCCCTCTTCGTCTCGGTCCTGGCGCATTTCTTCCTGCCGGCCGAGCGGCTCGGCGGCAGACAGCAGTTGGGCGTGTTCCTGGGCTTCGTGGGGGTGGTGCTGCTGTTCTCGGACGACCTCACTTTCCAGGGCGGGCCCATGTTGCCCGTGGCGGCGGCGGTGTTCCTGCTGTCGCCCTTCTGCTCGGCAGTAGGGCAGATCCTGATCAAGCGCTGGGGCGAAGGAGTCCATCCCCTCTCCCTCGCCCTGGTGCCGCAGGCGTGCGCCGCCCTCTTCTTTACCGCCACGACCTTCACGGTCGAGCGGCCGAGCGAGATCGAGCTGACCGTCCCGGCGGTGCTCTCCTTCCTCTACCTCGGGGCTTTCGGCTCGGCCCTCGCCTTCTATCTCTACTTCACCCTTTTAAAGCGCATGCCGGCGACTCGCCTGGCTCTCATCACCTACCTCAACCCGGTGGTGGCGGTGGCGGTGGGCTCGCTGTTCATGGGGGAGCGCCTGGGGCCGTCGATCTTCGCGGGCGCGGCGGCGATTCTCCTCGGCGTGGCCCTCGCCAGCCGCGGTGCGGCGAAACCAACGGCCTGAGGCGAAGACCTTTTCCGCTTGCCGCTTTGCGGCAATTCATCTCCGGTCGAGGCTTTGGAAGGTAAGAGGCTGATTTCCATGGATTTACCATGGATTTCGCAACCTGGCTTGCCGGCCGCGGTTGTGCTAGACTTGCCGCACCCGGTCGAAGACAAAGGAGATCGTCATGAGCCATCGCCACGGAGCCCAGGTCACCGAGATGGAGTCCCGCCAGGTTGCGGAGGCTTCGCGTGAGACTTCCTGGGAGAAACCGAGCTTCATGCGGGAGCTCTTCCTCGGCAGATTCCGCCTCGATCTCCTCCATCCCTATCCCGCCGATGCCAGCCAGCGCCCCGAGTTCCGCGAGTTCTACGAGAAGTTCCGCCGCTTCCTCATGACCGAGGTCGACCCGGCGGAGATCGACCGCACCGGCGAGTACCCGCCCCACGTGGTCGACGGCTTCCGCAAGCTCGGCGCCTTCGGCATGAAGATCCCCAAGGAGTACGGCGGGCTCGGCTTCACCAACGTCGAGTACCAGCAGGTCATGGAGCTGCTGGGCAGCTTCGACGGCAACCTCTCGGCCCTGCTCTCGGCCCACCAGTCGATCGGCGTCCCCCAGCCCCTGAAGCTCTTCGGCACCCCCGAGCAGAAGAAGAAGTACCTGCCTCGCTGCGCTGCCGGCGAGATCTCGGCCTTCGCCTTGACCGAGCAGGGCGTGGGCTCCGACCCGGCGCGCATGACCACCTCCTACGAGAAGACCGCCGAAGGGGACTACCTGATCTCCGGTGAGAAGCTCTGGTGCACCAACGGCACCATCGCCAAGTTGCTGGTGGTGATGGCGGCCGACGCCCAGACCAAGAAGATCAGCGCCTTCGTGGTCGAGACCGCCTGGCCCGGTGTCAAGGTGGAGCGCCGTTGCCACTTCATGGGCCTGCGCGCGCTCGCCAATGCGGTGATCAGCTTCGACAACGTGCGGGTGCCGGCGGAGAACCTGATCGGCGCCGAGGGCCGGGGCTTGAAGATCGCCCTGACCACCTTGAACGACGGCCGCCTGTCGATTCCCAACGGCTCGGTGGGCGCCGCCAAGGCGTGCATCGACATCTGCCGCCAGTGGGCGGGCGAGCGGGTCCAGTGGGGCAAGCCGATCGGCAAGCACGAGGCGATCGCCGCCAAGCTCGCCGACATGGCCGCCACCACCTTCGCCATGGAGTCGATCGTCAAGCTGGCGACCACCATGGCCGATCGGGGCGACTCGGATATCCGCCTGGAGGCTGCGGCCTGCAAGGAGTGGAACACCGCGCGCACCTGGGAGATCGTCGACGACACCGTGCAGATCCGCGGCGGCCGCGGCTACGAGACCGAGCAGTCCCTCGCCGCCCGCGGCGAGCACGCCTGGGGGGTCGAGCGGATGATGCGGGACTACCGCATCAACCTCATCTTCGAGGGCTCGAGCGAGATCATGCACCTGCTGATGGCCCGCGAGGCGGTGGACAAGCACCTCGAGATGGCAGGCGACCTGATCGATCCCAAGAAGCCCGCCGGGGCCAAGCTCGGGGCTTTCTTCAAGGCGGCGGCCTTCTACGGCGGCTGGTATCCCACCCGCTGGCTGGGCTGGGGGCGCTGGCCGCGCTACGCCGAGTTCGGGGAGCTGGCCGGCCACCTGCGCTTCGTCGAGCGCAGCGGCCGCAAGCTCGCCCGCCAGGTCTTCCACGGCATGATGGCTCACCAGGCCAAGCTCGAGCGCAAGCAGGGCTTCCTCTTCCGGCTGGTGGACATCGGCAACGAGCTGTTCGCCATGGCCGCCTCGGTGGCCCGCGCCCAGGCCCTGACCCGGGCCCGCGCCCCCGAGGCCCAGAGCGCCCGGGACCTGGCCGACCTGTTCTGCCGCAACGCCCGGCGCAAGGTCCAGATCCTCTTCCACGACCTGTGGAACAACGAGGACGGCCTCAAGTACCGCCGCGCCCAGGAGGTCCTCGCCGGCAAGCACCAGTGGATGGAAGCCCTCCTCCTCGACGCCCAGCCCGGCCCCCGGCAAACGGCCGACGAAGAGGAGCACCGCCCCGGTGCGGTGGCGGCCTCCCGGCCGGTGGAGGTGGCGGGGTAGGGGAGGGCCAGCCGTCCGCGGCTCTTCTTCTCGCCTCACCGTCCGTCATCCCCGCGCGAGCGGGGGTCCATCAGGTCCCCAGAGAAGCCCCGGGAGCTCCAGGCTCACCGGGGCTTCTTGCTGTTTGCGGCTGTGCCGGTTTATCTGCCGCACGTCCTTCTTGCGCTTCCTCCATCAGACGATCCTGACTCCGGGCCGCCCGGCCCGACTCTGAGGAGGAGTGCGCCCATGAGGCACCAGATTGGCCGTCCATGCCCTACAGTCTTCGTTCTCACCCTCGCGGCCCTGCTGCTTGCGGTGCCCAGCCTCGCCCAGGACGCCTCGGACTGTGCGAAGTGCAAGACCTCCGAGGGGCCGTGGAACACCCACCACTCCGATCAAACGGCGTGCCCCGGTGCCGACAAGGTCGTCTGTGACCTCCGCTACACCAAGGTCTACAAGGCCGAATGCGAGGCCGGGCATCCGATCATCCGCAACTGCAAGCCGGCAGAGCGGGACAAGGACTATCCCGCCACGGCCTTCCCTGCCGGCACTTGCGGAACGGTCACCCGGGACGCCAAGGGGAACGTCGTCTCCAGTACCTGCGGTGCCCTCGCGGCCAACCCAACCACGACCGTGAAGGACAAAGAGGCTTATTGCACGGGTGTGCCCTGGCTCGATGCGATCACCATCGCCCTCGCTGACCGCTACAACGTCTCGATCACCGTGGCCAACGGCACCAACGTGCTCGCCAATAACGGGGTGTCCACGCTCGGCAGCACCGTGATCTCGATTCCCGCCGGCTTCGTCCGTGACGCCATCGAGGAGGGCTTCCTGGCCCCGGACGGTGACACCGTCCAGCTCGAAGTGGTGCTCGGCATCCGCCAGCCGGGCCGCTTCTCCCTGCCCGGCCAGGACGTCCCCGTGGTCGTGGCGGAAGGCAATCCGGAGGTCCTCTCGGCCCGGCTTGAGGACGGCAGCGTCCACGTGGTCCTGGCGATCCCCCTGGTCAACATGGGCGCCTTCGACAGCTATGGCATCGACGTGGCGGGACTTCAGGTGACCTCGACCTCGAGCCCCACGGCAGGGACGGCGAGTGAGCCGGCTCCCGGCCTGGTCTCCGAGGAGCCAACGCTGATCGCCCTGGTCCAGGTGGGCAGCGTGGACGGCGAGCGCCTGGTGGGCGGTGCCGGGGTGATCGGCCGCACGGTCGGAGACCTCCGGCCCCAGCCGGTACTGGCGGTGCCGATCCAGAGCGGAGTGTTGATCTCGGACTGACGTCCTCTCCCGAGGTGCCAGCCATTTCGGGGGCGCCTCGGCGGCCGGCGCGCGCTTTCGCGCAAGACTCCGCGCGTGAGCGCGCACCCGCCCTCCACCGAAGGCCAGAGATACGTCGACAAACCATTGATTCTGCGTGCTTTATCCTCTAGCAGGCGACCGGCATCCGGGTTGCTCTCCGGCTTCTCCACCGTGACGCCGCCCAGTGACGGGCAGGCGTCCACCAAGGAGAAACCGCCATGAAGATCCTCTCCACTCGCCTCCTCCTCCTCCTCCTCGCCGTCGTCGGGATGCTCTCCCTCTCGGCCGCCCCCGCCAGCGCCTTGCCCTGCGACTACTACCCCTGGGAGACCTGCGTGGAGTGTTGCGACGGCAACTTCGAGCACTGCATCGACCTGTGCGGGATCAATCCCACACCGTCCTGCATCAATGGCTGCTTCACCCGCTGGAGCAACTGCCAGGCTGGGTGCATCGTGGACCCCCTCGCTTCCCTCTTCCTCACCGAACCCACTTTCACCCCGGTCGAGAAGCCCACTCCCGCCTGCTGACGCCTGGTCTCCGCCTGGCGGGGCTCCCGCTCGACAGGGGTCGGGGCCTCGCCGGTGTCCCTTCCCGTTCGCGAAACCGGTCCGCTCCTTGCACGTAGGGACATGTGCACGTTTGAGCCAGCAGCACCGCCTTGGTCGGCGGACACGCGAACGAGGAAGGACCGGTGGGACTCGAGCTCGAAGCCACCAGCATCCAGGCCTGGGATCCGCACCCCGGGGCGACGGTCGATCCCGCCGGGGACACCCTCACCCAGACCCTCTCGCCCGTCGAGGGATCGACTAGCCGGGAGGACGGCACCGTCCTGGAACGGGGGTCCCGGCTGGGCCGCTACGTCCTGCTGCGGCTGCTGGGCTGTGGCGGACACGGCACCGTCTATGACGCCTACGACCCCGAGCTCGACCGCCACGTCGCCTTGAAGCTGGTCGCGGATCCCCGGGGTGGAGACCCCGGCTTCGCCCGCGGCTGGCTCCGTTCCGAGGGCCAGGCGATCGCCCGGCTCACTCACCCCAACGTCGTGCGGGTCTACGACCTGGGCGAGGCGGGGGCAGGCTTCTTCCTCGCCATGGAGCGTATCGAAGGGCCGACGCTGTCTGGTTGGCTCGCGGACAGGCCCCGTTCCTGGCGCGAGGTCGTGCGCCTCTTGTGCGGCGCCGGGCGCGGGCTCGCCGCGGCACACGCGGTGGGTCTGGTGCACCGCGACGTCAAGCCGGGGAACATCCTGATCGCCCCCGGGGACCGCGCCGTGGTCCTCGACTTCGGACTGGCGCGGGCGATCGCCGACGATGCGGGCGCGCCCTCTCACCACGAGGCGGCGGCCAGCGCTGCCGGGGACCCGACGACCTTCCGGGGCTGGGGCACGCCGGCTTACATGGCGCCCGAGCAGCGGCTGGGGCGGCCGGTGGACGCCCGGGCCGACCAGTACAGCTTCTGCCGGGTGCTCTGCGAAGCCCTGGACCGGCAGGTCCCGGCGAGGGCCGGCGGTGCTCCCGGCGACTCCCCCCCGCTGCTGCCAGCACCAGGCCGCCGGGCTCCCTCGAGGCTTCGCCGCCTCCTCGACCGCGGGCTGGCACTCCACCCCGACGACCGTTTTGCCGGCCTGCTCGAGCTGGTCGAGGCCCTGGAGGAGATCGCCAGCCCGAGACGGGCGCGCTGGGTGGCCCTGGCAGCGGGGGTGGGGGCCGTGGCCCTCGGGCTCGGTCTGAGCCGGGCCTGGATCGAGCCGGCCCTGCGCTGCAGCGCTCCGGCCCGGAGTCTCGAGGAGATCTGGAACTCCCGCCGGTCCGCGGAACTGCAGCGGACCTTCGCCGGGGCCGGCCCGATCGTCGAAGCCAGCTTCGGGGGAATCGCGCAGTCCCTCGACGCCTGGTCGCAGCGCTGGACAGCGGCGCGGCAGGATGCCTGCGAGGCCACCCACCGCCATGGTGAGCAATCACCCCAGCTGCTCGACCTGCGCATGGGCTGCTTCGACGGTTTGCTCCACGAGCTCAGGGCCGCCCTCGAGCTCCTGGCCGCGGGCGACCCCAAGACGCTCGCCTCCGCCGGCCGGATCGTCGGCCGCCTGAGCGGCACCGGCCTCTGCGCCGAGGTGCCGCGCCTGCTGAGCGCGCCAGCACCCCCTGCTGACCCCGAGCTCGCGCAGCGAGTCCAGGCCGTGCGTCTCGAGCTGGCGCGGAGCAAGGCCCTGGAGGGGGCGGGCCGGTACCGGGAGTCGCTCGAGGGGACTCGCCAGGCGCTGGCGACGGCGAGCCAGCTCGGCTATCCACCGATCGAGGTGCAAGCACGGCTACGCTTCGCGGTCGCCCACGGGCGCATCGGCGAGTTCGGCGAGATGAGGCGCCAGCTGGTGGAGACGGCCCGTCAGGGGCAGGCCCATCGAGTGGACGAGGAGGTCGCCGGCGCCTTCACCTTCTTGATTCTCGCGGCCGTTCTGCAGCGCCAGCCGGATGCCGCGCGAGACTACGACCAGCTGGCGGCCGGGGCCCTCGAGCGGCTCGGCGATTCCGGCCGGCTCGAGGCCTTGCGTCAGCTCTTCCTGGGCGAGCTGGCGACCCTCGAGGGGCGCTTCGAGGACGCGCTGGCCCATCACGAGAGCTACCTGCGGATCTACCCGGACCTGGGACCGGGGGAGCGCGGCTACGGGCGCCTGAACATGGGCCAGCTCCACCTGCGCCTCGGCCGCCGGCCCGAGGCCGAGCGGGAGTTCCTGGCCGCTCGTGAGGAGCTGGCTCGAGGCTACGGCGAGACCAGCCGAGCCGTGGCCGCAGCCCACCAGTGCCTGGGCGACGTCGCTCGGGTGGCTGGTGGGTGGCAGGCTGCCGAAGGCCAGTACCGGCGGGCGGTGGGGATCTACGCGGTGATCGGCGATCCCGATGATCCGGAGTCCGCCCCCTCGCTGGCCGGTCTCGGCGAGGCCCTGCTGCGTCTCGGTCGACCGGCCGAAGCGCAGCCTTACCTGGAGCGGGCCGCCCGTACCTGGCGGGAGACCGGTGCTGACCCGGAGGGGCTAGCCCGCAGCGAAGCTCAGCTGGCCCAGGTTCGCCGCACCCTGGGGAGGAGGCTAGCGCCTTGAACGACTCCACTCGAAACGGCTTCCTGCTGCGCGGATCGGTGGCCAGCGAGGAGCGGACCTTCCTGCTGCCGAGCGGCCTGTGCCGCCTGGGCCGGTCCGCCGGCAACGACATCGAGCTGACGGTGCCCGGTGTCTCCAAGCACCATGCCCTGCTGCGCCCGGAGGACGGGCGGCTGCTGGCGGAGGATCTGCTCTCGAAGAACGGCACCTTCGTCAACGGCGAGCGGGTCCACCGCCGGCTCCTCGAGCCCGGCGACCTGCTGCGGCTCGGTCCGGTGGAGCTGCGCCTGGAGCGGCCCGCTGCCGCCGATCGTCTGGCCATCGCGCTCGACGCGGCGGAGGAGCCGAGCCCCTTCCCGCCGCCGGGCAGGGATACCACGGCACCTCTGGCCCGGCCTCTGCGCAGCGCCCTCGACCTGGCGCCCGCGCTCGCGGGCTGCCTGCCGCCCGGCTTCCTGCCGGGGCGCTCGGCGCCGATGGTGGCCCTCTTCCAGCGGCTCGCGGCCCTGGCCCCGTCGGATCTGCCATTGCTGATCGTGGGCGAGACCGGGGTGGGCAAGGAGGGCGTCGCGCGGACGGCTCACGCCGGCTCCCGTCGGGCCCGCGGACCCTTCGTGGCGCTCAACTGCGCCGCCATCCCGGGCGAGCTGCTCGAGGCGGAGCTGTTCGGCATTCGCTCGGGGGTGGCCACCGGGGTTGCGGCCCGAGGCGGCAGGATCCTCGACGCGAGGGGCGGAACCCTCTTCCTCGACGAGGTGGCGGAGCTGCCCCTCGGGCTCCAGGCCAAGCTCCTGCGCTTGCTCCAGGAGCGGGAGGTGCAACCGGTCGGCGGGCAAGCTCAGCCGGTGGACCTGCGGGTGGTGGCGGCCACCAACGGCGATCTGGACCACCTGCTCGAGGCGGGGCGTTTCCGCCCGGATCTCTACTACCGGCTGGCTGGATCGCTCCTGCGCGTGCCGCCGCTGCGCGAGCGCGCCGAGGATCTGCCGGAGCTGATCGCCCACTTTCTGCGTCGCTTTGGCCGCGACATGGGACGGACGGTGCGCGGTGTCAGCGAGGGCGCCTTGAGACGGCTGCGGGCCTACTCCTGGCCGGGCAACGTGCGCGAGCTCGAGAACGAGATGCGCCGGCTCGCCTGCTGGTGCCGGAGCAACGAGGTCATCACCGAGGAGTTGCTCGCCCTCGGGGGGCTCGAGCCGCACACCTGTCTCGGCGAGAGCCCCCTCGACCTCGCCTCCCTGGAGCAGAGAGCGCTCCGAGAGGCCCTCGCCCGCAGCAGCAACGACAAAACCCGCGCGGCCCGCCTGCTCGGCATCTCCCGCCACGCCCTGCGGCGCCGGCTGGAGCGGTATGGAGGGGGCGCGAGCTGACCTCGGCGGCAGGAGGAGCTGGAGCGGACGGGAGCTGGAAGTCTTGCCGGAAGTCTGCTTCTCCGGCAAGCTCACAGCCATGCGCGCCATCCTCCCCACCTCCCCCGACGGCCTGCCGGTCGTCGGTGATCTCCCGCCGCCCGAGCCTGGCCCGGGCGAGGTGCTGATCCGGGTCGCTGCTGCGGCCTTGAACCGCGCCGACCTGCTCCAGCTCAAGGGCCTGTACCCACCGCCCCCGGGGGAGAGCCCGATCCCCGGCCTGGAGTGCGCCGGCACCATTGCAGCTCTGGGAGCGGGGATCACCGACTGGCGGGTGGGGGAGCGGGTGATGGCCTTGCTGGCCGGCGGCGGCCAGGCGGAGCTGGCCGTGGCTCCCGCCGGGCAACTGCTGCCGGTGCCGGAGCGGCTCACTGTGGTCGAGGCCGGCGGCGTGCCCGAGGCTGCGCTCACCGCCTGGACCAATCTCGTCCACGAAGGCCGGCTCGAAGCCGGGCAGACGGTGCTGATCACCGCCGCCGCCTCCGGCATCGGCAGCTTCGCCGTGCAGCTCGCCCGCGAGCTGGGAGCGCGGGTGCTGGTGGCCGGCCGCAGCCTCGAGCGCCTCGCACCCCTGCGCGAGCTGGGTGCTGCCGCCTGCCTGCCTCTCGACGAGGAACTGCCCCGGGCGGCGCGGGCGGCCAACGAGGGCCGGGGCGTGGACCTGGTTCTCGACATGGTCGGCGGCCCGGGCCTTTCCATCCAACTCGCCTGTCTGGCCGAGCGGGGCCGGCTGGTGCTGATCGGTCTGCTGGGCGGAGCCCGGGCCGATCTCGACCTGCGAGCCGTGCTGTCGCGCCGGTTGAGCATCACCGGCTCGGTGCTGCGGCCACGCAGCCGCGTTGAGAAGGCCGAGTTGGTCGCCGCCTTCCGCCGCTTCGGCGAAGCACGACTCGCGGACGGCCGCTTGCGGCCCGTGATCTCGCGAATCTTCCCCCTCGAGCAGGCCGCCGCGGCCTACCGCTTTCTGGAAGAGAGCCAAGGAGTGGGGAAGGTGGTGCTCGAGATGACCGGCCCGGGCTGAGCGGTAGCCGCCCCCAGCACCAGGCCGGTCGAGCCGGGGAGGTTCAATCTGGAGACAGCTTGTCCGAGATCCAGCCCAGCACGGCACCGGGCAGCAGGTAGGCGACCAGCATCTCGGCTCCCCACCAGGCCCAGATCTTGTCGGCGCCGTTGAAGATCCCGGAGTACCCCAGGGCGAAGGTGACCCAGATCAGGAAGAGCCAGAAGCCACCGCGCAGGCCGCGCTTCCAGCCAGGCCCGGACATTCCGGATCGCACCTCGCTGAAGACCCAGGCGATGATGAAGGCCGCCAGGATGCCCCGCGGGATCCACATCGGCATCAGCGCCGCCATGTCCGGGGGGTCCTGGTTGAGCTCGGGCCGCCAAAGCCCCGAGTGCTGCTTGTAGGTCTCCTTGAGCACCCCGTTGTGGATCAGGGGTCCCGTCGCGAAGCCGAGCACGAACTGGGAAACGTAAAAGGCCAGACCGCCGAGGATGACGAATCTCCACCTCTTCATAGTCCCCTCCTGGGGTTGTTTGGGATGGAGGGATCTTACTCCGAAGCGGGGAAGAGTGGGGCTCGCCGTCGCAGCGAGCCCCGGTGAGGGAGCTTCAGTTCTGGGAAGGAGTGTTCTCGGCGAAGTACTCGTGGCTGTCGGCGTTGTCGACGGCCTTGCCCGGGTTGCTGGTCGCCAGGCTCTTGCAGGCGGTCTGACCGTAGGCCCAGTCGTCCGTGGCCGCCACCACGTTGAAGTGCGACAGCTCGTGGATGATCGTGCCGGCCTTCGAGTCCGTGCCCTGGGTGGGCGCGCTCCAGAACACCGAGCAGAGGTAGATCCGGTAGGGCTGGTTGGCGTAGACGTAGGCGTAGGCGTTGATGGTGCAGGTGGAGCAGTCGAACTGGATGGTCTTGGTCTGGATGGTGCTCGAGATCGAGTTGAAGTGGCTGCGGACGCTCGAGTAGCGGCTGCTCTTGTAGGTGCCGAACCAGGTGGTGTAGCGGGGACCGACGGTGCCGGCGGTCAGATAGGCCGCCGCGTTGATGGCGTAGGTCTGGGCCTGGGAGAGGGCCGAGACCAGCGAGGACTGCCGGGTCGAGGAGCAGCCGACGTAGGTCGGGGTCAGATAGCGCAGTCCGAGCTGGGGCGCGCCGCCGTCGGCCAAGGGGGCATCGAGCTCGGCGAGGATCGGGCCCAGGGGCAGACCGTCCTCGGCGCGGTAGAAGGACACGGCGTTCGACTCGACGGCGATCGGTCGTGAGATCGCCTTGACCGCCGGGCCGCCGAAGCCGTCCTGGAGCGAGGCGCGGTACTGGATCGCGTACTCGCCGGCACGGGTGAGGTCGTAGAGGGCCGACAGCTCGACCCTGGCCGAGATCGACTCGCCGGGTCCAATCGTCAGGTAGTCCTGGGCGGTCGGCGTCGCGCGCTTGACCAGCCGGCCGAGGTAAGGAACCGGGCGACCGTCGAGAGAGACCGCGAAGAGGTTGGCCTCGACGCCGGCGACGGGGGTCTGCCAGGACAGCACGTGGGCCGGCGAGGTGCCGAGGTTGGCCAGGCTGAAGTGGACGACCACGTCCTCCTGGGCGCCCAGCCAGCCGTTCTCGATCTCGAGCGTGCTCTCGAGACGAGGCTTGGCGCTGGCCGGAGCGGCGGCCAGCAGGGTCACAAGGCAGGCGGCGGCGATCGAGAGGGCGAGAAAACGCTTCGACATCCGGGAACCTCCTCGGTTCGGATAGAACCACGCCCGGAACTGCTCCGGGCATGGTGATGGGCTCGGTTGAAAAGCGGCCGAGACTCTATCGTCGAAACGTCGAAAAAGGGAAGGCCCCCGAGAGTCGCCCTCAGGGTGCCGTTGGCGGCTGGCCGTCCTGCCAGCCCAGGATGCCGTCCACGGTGTTCACGGCCACCGAGTGGTAGCCCGGCCGGGCCTTGGCGTAGATGCGGTTGGCCATCGCCTTGCCCTCGGGGGTCTTGGCCAGGGCGTTGTACAGGGGCCGCAGGAACTTGCGCCGGCCGACCTGAGTCAAGAAGCGCTCCAGGGCCTCGTTCGCCGGCTGGTAAGCGTGGGCGATGGTCACCTCGAGCCAGGCGCAGAGGATCTCCGAGTTGCCGCTGGTGGAGAGCCCGAAGGTCTGGTCGAGATCCGCCAGCTGGGCGGGCTTCAGGCCCTTGGGCAGCTTGGCGAGGAAGTGCAGCTTTTCGTGGGTGGTCCACTCCGAGGCGACGAGGTTCTTTGCCTTGGTGCCCTTGGCGAAGCGGGCCACCTCGGCCTCGACCTTGGCGAAGGCGTCGGACTTCGGGCGGTCGGCGCTGGCCGGCAGTCCCGGGCCGTAGGCCCACTCGTCGAGGTTCACCTTCTGGGCCGCCAGCGGCAGCTCCCGCTTGAGGTAGAAGAGGAAGTTCTTGGTCGTCACCGAGCGGAAGCCGAAAGTGTCGAAGTACTGCTGCAGGAACGGGTCCCACTGGGCGCGGCCGACCGCAGCCTCGAGGGTGCGCAGGAAGAAGTAGCCCTTCTGGTAGGCGATGGCGGTCACGCCGTCATCCGGGTCCCGGCCTGCGAGGTCGAGCAGCAGGTGAGTGTCGGGGCTGCCGGGCGGGTACTCGGCGATGGCGTTCTCGAGCTCGGTCAACCCCAGGGAGGCGAGCATCTCGGCGTAGGGGCGGCCGTAGACCTCCTCCATGATCCGCTGCTCGAAGTAGACCGTGAAGCCCTCGTTCAACCAGAAGTCGTTCCAGGTGGCGTTGGTGACCAGGTTGCCAGACCACGAGTGGGCGAGCTCGTGGGCCACCAGCGACACCAGCGAGCGATCCCCGGCCAGGATGGTCGGCGTGGCGAAGGTCAGGCGCGGGTTCTCCATGCCGCCGAAGGGGAAGGAGGGTGGCAGCACCAGCAGGTCGTAGCGACCCCAGCGGTAGACGCCATAGAGCCGCTCGGCGGCGATGATCATCTTCTCGGTCTCGGCGAACTCCCAGGCCGCCTTGTCCACCACGGCCGGCTCGGCATAGACGCCGGTGCGCATCCCCATCGAGCGGAACGCCAGGTCCCCGACGGCGAGGGCCATGAGGTAGGAGGGGATCGCCTGCGGCATGCGGAAGCGGTAGACGCCGTCCTCGCTCTTCTTGATCGGGTTCTCGGCGCTCATCACCGCCATCAAGGCCGGTGGCACGCGGATGGTGGCCTCGTAGGTCATGCGCACGCTCGGCGTGTCCTGGAGGGGGATCCAGGTGCGGGCGAGGATGGCTTGGGACTGGGTGAAGAGGAAGGGATGCTGGCCACCCGAGGTCTGGGCCGGCGCCAGCCACTGGAGGGCCCCGGCATCCGGTCGCGTGCGGTAGTCGACGTGCACCACACGGGTGGTGGGCAGCAGATCCACCACCACCGCCTGTCCCAGGAAGGGGCGCTCCGGGCCGATCGCCCAGGTCGCCGCCGTGTCCTCGTCCAGGCTGATGCCCTGGATCTCGAGGCCGCGGGAGTCGAGCACCAGCTTCTCGCCCTTGCCCGAGCGGTCGAGGGTGAGGGAAGCCCTCCCGGTCAGGCGCTTCTGCTCGAAGTCGACGGCGAGGTCCAGGCTCAGGTGCTGGACCGACACCTCTCTCGGCCGAGCCCAGGAGTGCGGGTCCGGCCCGGGTTCGAGGTCGATGATGGCGGGGGCAGCGGTGGCGAGGGAGGGGATGGCGAAGGTCATGAGCAGGCTCAGGGCGAGAAAGGTGGTGGCATGGCTCCGGTGCATCGGGGTTCCTCGGGAAGGACCGCGTCCGCTCGTGGGCGCGGGAAACGCCAGTCTATGGCACCACCAGGGTGCCCGGCACTTCTTCCCCGCGCAGGGCCCGCTCGACCACAGCCGGCTCTCGGCCGTCGATCAGCAGCGAGGTCACGCCCCGGCGGGCGAGGCGGGCAGCGGTGTCCACCCGCAGGCGGATGCCACCGGTGACGTCCACACCGGCCGCGCCGGAGAGGTCGAAGGCCAAGCGGGCTGCGGTGGTCGCCGTGAGCAGCGGCACGGTACGGCCCTCGCGGTCGTGGACGCCGGTGGTCTCTCCCGCCCAGATTACTCGCCGCACCGCCAGCCGGCGCCGCGGCAGGGTCTGGACCAGAGAGGCGAAGATCGCTTCGGTGGAGACCACCGCCGCGCCCTGACCGGAGTCCATCACCACGTCGCCGTAGAGCAGGGGCAGAAAGCCGCCTTCGAGCGCGGCCACCAGGGGCTCCAGGGCGAAGCGGCGGGTGAGGCCGAAGCGGGTCAGCAGGGTGCTCGAGGGGACGATCGAGAACGGTGTCTCGCCGGCGTCGATCAGGGCCTCGGAGACCAGGCGGTGAAGCCGGGCCGCAGCGGCCTGGGTGGCCGAGACGCCCCTGCGCTGGGCTTCCTCGCGGAGGCCCTCTCTCAGACGGTGGTGGCTCGCCTCCCAGTGACCGAAGGAGCCGCTACCGTGACCCACCAACAGCTTGTCCGTCATCGCCGGCCGGGCTGCGGCGATCTCCCGGGCCAGGCGGCCGATGACCTCGTGGCGGGCGCTCCCGCGTTGCTGCTTGTCGGTCAGCAGGCTGCCGCCGAGCTTGAGCAGGGTGATCTCGGCGAGGGGCTCTCGAGGGTGCGAAGAGCGTCGCGCGGTCGGGGGGCTCGGCTCGGTCATGGGCCTCCTTCAGAACAGATCCGCGGCCGGCGCCGGGCCGCTGCCGACACCATCGGAGAGGATCGAGCGCACGCCCGGCAGTGAGGCCAGACGGTCCGCGACCACCGCCGCGTCACGGGGCTCACAGATCACGTGGACGTTGGGCCCGGCGTCCATGGTACCCCAGGCGCCGATGCCTGCGGCGCGCAAGGCTCGGAGCTCGGCGAGCACCACCAGGGTCGCCGGGGCCCAGTAGAAGATTCCGGGGCGGGAGGACATGGCGATCAAGTGGAGGTCGATCGCCTCTTCCTCGATCAGCGGGCCGAGGGCTTCGAGGTCCCTGGCCGCGAGGGCCGAGCGCACCCTGGCGAGCTTCTCGGGCAGTTGCTCGAGCCGCCGCTCGAAGTAGGGGCTGGTGGGGGCGCGGCGGTGGCCCTCCAGGGAGGAGACTTCCTTCTCGCCGGTCTCGATCAGGGCGATCACGTCGCAGAGGGACCAGTGCTCGGCGGGATAGAGGACGTGGGCTCCGGCCCGGGCCTCGAGCCCGGCCGGCAGCTCGACGAAGCCGCCCAGCACCGAGCGGGCAGCCGAGGCCGAGCCGCTGGCGCGGGCCAGGGCCGAAAGCTCCCCGGCGGGCAGCTCGAGGCCGAGGCTCTCGAGGGCCGCCACGGCCAGGGCGGCGAAGCCCGAGGCCGACGAGGCCAGCCCGGCCGAGGCCGGGAAGCTGTTGACGGTGGCCACCCGGAACGAGCCCGCGAAGCCGGTGGAGCGCCGCAGCACGTCGAGGTGACCGACCACCCGCCGGCTGAAGCCGGCCGGGGCCGGTGCGAGGGCACCCCCGGGGCTGGCGAGCAGCACCTCGTCGGGCCCGGGCTCGGGCCGCGCCGCCACAGTCGAGTGGCTGAGGCAGGCCGACAGGGTCATCGAGATCGAGGCGTTGGCCGGGAGGGCCTCGGCCAAGTCCCGGGCGCCCCAGTACTTGATGAACGCGATGTTGGCCGGCGCTGCCACCGAGGCCTTGCCCGCGGTGAGCGGGGCTCTCGCCGTCATCAGCGCGGGCTCTCCCCTTCCTCGGCCCCCACTTCGAGCGAGAGACCGGGCGCGCCCAGACGGGGCGAGAGCCCGGCGAGGCCGGACAGGAAGTCCCAGCCCGCGATCTCGGCAGGCTCGGGGTGGTAGACGATCAGGGAACCCGCTCCCGATCCCGTGAGGGCGCCCGCGCCAGAGATCTTGGCGGCGCCGCCCTGGGCCTCGATGCGCGCGATCAGCTGGCGCACCGGCTCGGGGGTGACGCCCAGCTCGGTCAGGCAGGTCTGGCACTGGCGGATCAGGGCCAGCACCCGCGGCCGGTTCTCCTCCCGGCGGGCCAGCTCCTGGCGCAGGCCCCAGGTCGCTCTCTCGATGCGGTCGAAGATCTCTTCCACGTGCAAGCGGTCGGCCTGCCAGCGGCCGCGCACGGCGGCGACCACCTGGCCGGTCGCCTCGGCCGGAGTGCCGGTGTCGAAGACCCGCAGGCGCTCGAGCAGGGAGGAGCTGGCGGCGATCGAGTCAGCATGCACCTGACCGTCGACGTCGCGGCGCGCCCAGATCAAACCGCCCCGGACCACGGCGGCGCTGTCCACTCCCGAGGGCTGGCCGTGCTGGCGCCGCTCGATCTCCACCGACAGGGGCAGCAGGTCGTCGTCCTCGGCCGGCTGGCCCAAGAAGGCGAGCAGGGCCTGGGCCACGGCGCTGGCGGTGGCCGCGGAGCTGCCGAAGCCCGAGCCCAGGGGTAGCTCGGAGGCGACGGTCAGGGTGAAGGGGCGCGGCTCGACCCCCCCCGCCCTGCGCGCCGCCTCGCCGAGGGCGATCAAGGCGACGTGGGCGGGGTCCTCGCCCCGCAGGTGGCGGAAGGACTCCGCGCTGGGCGCGGCGACGTGCTCCTGCCAGCGCTGCCGGGCCGCCTCGACGTAGGCCACGATCTCGCTCCAGGCCAGCTCGCGGCGCACGCCCACGGCGGGCAACACCAGCTCGCAGCCTCGACCGTCCCGGCGGGGGGCGATGCGAGCCCTCAGCCGCAGGTCGATGGCGGCCACCAGGGCCGGCCGGCCGTAGACCACGGCGTGCTCCCCGGCGAGGATCAGCTTGCCCGGAGCGGAGACCAGGACCGGCAGGCCGGGCATCATGCGAGGCCGGCTGACCAGGGCGGGAGCGGCTGCCGGTGGGGGAGCCGCCGCGGGCTCGGGCCGGGAGCCCTCGTCGCTCTTGCCGCGGCCGAGCCGCTCGTGAGCGCGGGCGAGGTCCCGGGAGGTGAAGGCCGCCATCAGGGACAGCTCCCCGGCCAGCACCGCCGCGGCGAGGATCTCGCCCAGCCGGGTCGCCGCCGCGCCCGGGCGCGCCGGGTCCGGCTTGATGCCCAGGATGCTCAATGCCTCGCGCTGGGTTTCGAGGGCGGTGCCCCCGCCCACCGCCCCGAGGGGCATGTCGGGCAGGTAGATCGAGGCGTAGACGGCGTCCTCACCCCGCAGCTCGATGTTGGTGATCGCCATCGAGCCGCCGACCACGTGGGCGATGTCCTGGCCGGTGGCCAGGAAGAAGGCGGCCACCACGTTGGCCGAGTGGGCGTTGTAGCCCTGGGCTCCGGCGGCGATCGAGCCGAGCAGGTTCTTGCGGTACTGCACCTCGACCAGGGCCTGGGCGTTGGTCTTGAGGAACTTCGAGAGCACCGCCGCCGGCAGCACCACCTCGGCGTGGAGGCGCTTGCCCCGGCCCTCCTGGAAGTTGATCGCCGCCGGCTTCTTGTCCACGCAGTAGTTGCCGGATAGGGCGATGCAGCGCACGCCGGCCTTGGGCACGATGTAGTCGGAGACCACTCGGTCGCAGGCGATGGTGGCCATGTTCATGCCCATGGCGTCCCCGGACTGGAAGCGGAAACGCAGGAAGACCGTGGTGCCGAAGGAGTAGGGGCGGATCTCGATCAGACGCAGGTAGCGGCTGGTGCCCTGGGCGATGGCGCGGATCTCGGCTTCGTGACGCTCGATCCAGGCGAGGAAGCGGCGGGTGTCGTCGATGCCGCTGGTCTCGAAGACAGGCGCCCGGGTCATGCCGACGTCCTCGACCCAGGTGCGGGCGCCGCCGGCGGCGCGGATCGCCGCGCAGCCGCGGTTGATCGAGGCCACCAGGGCGCCCTCGGTGGTGGCCAGGGGCACGAAAACGTCGCCGTCGATCTGCTCGCCCCGCACGGTCAGGGGACCGGCCACGCCGACCGGCACCTGGGTGACGCCGATGAAGTTCTCGCAGTGGCGGGTGGAGGCCCGGTGGGCGTCCAAGGAGTAGCGGCCGAGGTGCTCGAGGTGGGCTCCCGAGATCTCCTCCAGGGCTTCGCGGCGGATCGCCGCGGCCTCCTCGGCCGGCAGCTCGGCGGGCAGCTGGTAGAAGCGCAGCTCACCACCGGCGAGGGCACGCATCAGGCGCTGCCGCTCGCCGGCCGGGACGCTCTCGACCTTGGTGGCCGGAGCCGGGCGGTGGGCTCCCTTGGGGTCGCTCATCTCAGTCTCCGCAACGGGGCGCTAGCGCGGGTCCCGCTCGAGCTTGACCTGGCGTAGCTCGGCGAGGTTGCGCACCCCCAGACAGAACATGGTGATCCGGAGCTCGGCGACCAGCTGGTCGATGCGCTCGGCCACGGCCTCGGCCGAACGCGTCGCGGGCTCCAGGAAAGGATAGGCCAGGCCGGCGAGGTCGGCGCCCAGGGCGAGGGCCTTGGCGACGTCGACGCCGTTGCGCACGCCGCCGCTGCCGATCACGGTCACCCCCGGCACTCGCCGGGTCTGGCGGATCGACTCCGGGGTCGGCAGGCCCCAGCTGGCGAAGAGCTCGCCGATCGGCAGGTCGCCGGCGCGGGCGGCCTCGATGCGCGCCCAGCTGGTGCCGCCGCGTCCGGCGGTGTCGATGATCCGGATGCCGATGTCGGAAAGGGAGCGGGCAGCGGTCTCGGAGATCCCCGAGCCGACCTCCTTGGCGATCACCGGCACGTCGAGACCGTCCACCACCCGCTTCATCTTGGCCAGCAGGCCGGAGAAGTTTGTTTGTCCCTCGGGCTGCAAAGCCTCCTGGAGGGGATTGAGGTGGAGCACCAGGGCGTCGGCCTCGATCATCTCGACGGCGCGGCGGCACTGGGCGATGCCGAAGCCATAGTTGAGCTGCACCGCACCGAGGTTGGCCAGCAGGGGCACCGAGGGCGCCACCGCCCGCACCTGGAAGCTCTGGCTCTGCAGCGGATCCTCGATTGCCGGCCGCTGCGAGCCCACTCCCACGGCCACCGACCGTCGTTGGGCACCGGCGGCGAGGTTGAGGTTGATGTCGTTGGCGGTTTCGGTGCCGCCCGTCATGCACGAGACCAACAAGGGTGCCGCCAGGCGACGGCCGAGGAAGGTGGTGCTGGTGTCGATGTCGGCGAGGTCGATCTCGGGCAGGGCTCGGTGCTCGAAGTGCCACTCGTCGAAGAAGCTCTCGGCGATCTGCATGCGCGGATCGAGGGCGAGCTGGAGGTGCTCGGCCTTGCGGTCCCGCAGCTCGGGGAGGTCTGCTTCCAAGGCGGGGGCGGTCACTCTTCGCGCTCCTCCGAGTAGGCGATCAGGGCTTCGAAGAACCTCCGGCCCGCGGGCGAGAGGGGTAGCCGCGGTAGCAGCTCCCGGGCCGTGGCGAGGCGTTGGGCGATCATCTCATGGACGCGAGCGACGCCGCCGCGCTGGGCGATCAGATCGAGGGCCCGCGCCAGCTCGTCCGGTGTGCTGGCCGGGTTGCCGCGCACGGCGGCGAGGAGGCGGCGCTCCGCCGGGCCGGCGGCGGTGAGGGCGTGGTGCAGCGGGAAGGTGAACTTGCCCTCGAGGAGATCCCCGCCCACCGCTTTGCCGGTGCGCTCCGGGTCGCCGAAGAGGCCGAGCAGGTCGTCCTTGAGCTGGAAGACCTCACCGAGGGCCTCACCGAGGATCGCCAGGTCGCGGAGGGTCTCTTCCCCGGCCTCGGCCAGTAGGGCACCCAGCTCGATCGGCCGTTCGACCGAATAACGTCCGGATTTCAAGCGCAGCACGGCGAGCAGGTCGGCCTCGGAAGGCTGCGCGGTGCGGCCGGCGACCAGCTCCAAGAACTGGCCCCAGATCACCTCTTCGGTCATCGCGGCGTAGGCGGAGCCGAGCCGGCGGGCGAGCGGCGCTGGCGCCGGGGTGGCGGCGAAGAGCTCGGCCGCGAAGCTCGCGGCGAGGTCGCCGGCCAAGATCGCCATCGAACGGCCGAAGTCCGCCCGGTCGCCGGAGAGCCCCTGGCCCTCGTGCAGGTGCTCGAACGCCACGTGGGCCGTGGGCCGCCCGCGGCGCAGCTCGGCGTGGTCCATGATGTCGTCGTGGATCAGCAGGTAAGCGTGCAGCAGCTCGGTGGCCAGGGCCGCGGGCAGGGCCCGCTCGGGTGGCGCGCCGCCCAGAGCGCGGAAGGTCTCGAGCACCAGGATGGGCCGCAGCCGCTTGCCGCCGGCCGCCACCAGGGACTCGACCGCGTCGACCAGCACCGCGGCGGCCGGCGCCTCGCGGGCCGCCGCGCGGCGCTTGCCGGCGAGAAACTCCGCCAGCGCGGAGTCGACGAGCTCCCGAGAGGGAGAGAGCAGCTCGCGGAAGGTGACCTGCGAATCGACGCCGGGGGCGCTCAGGGTGGGCATCGTGAAGGGTTGCGCCCGGGCGCAACGGGCTGATGATAGCACCCGGACCTTGAGGCGGCCCCCTCGAGGGCCCTTTACCCGGGTGGGTGTCGACCGAGCGCCGTTTCCTCCTGGCGGATGGCCACGATGAGGGGTCGGTTCATGTCCAGAGCGGCGACGGTTGCCCGCCCGACCGGCGTGAGCCCGAGCAGGCGCGGACCCTGCCACCGGAAGCTCTCGGCCCAGCTGTCGAAGCGAGGGTTGAAGAGGCGGACCTCCTGGCGTGTCTCGGGGTCGATCGCGGTGAGCCGCGCTGCCTTGCGCAAGGAACAGGAGACGCACGCGAGGGCCAGGTTATCGGCGTTGGTAGTGCCCTGTTCCTTGACGGGAAGGACGTGATCGATGTGGAAAGTGGCTTCCTGGCCCGCCTGGGAGAGACCGCAGTACTCGCACCTGCCGGCAGCCCTGGCCAGGACCAGTCGGCGGAGAGCCGGCGGGATTGCAGTGCTCAACCCGGCGAGCCCTGGCAGGTTCTCTGCGAGCGCAGGCGCAGGAGCGAGAGAAACTCGGAGATCTCGACCAGCCCTTCGGCCTCTCGGCGTTCAGCTGCCGTGAGCCCTTCTCCTCGATCCTGCTGATCCAACAGAGCTTGAAGGCGGGCATCGACGCCCGAGGGAAGGCGGAGCTTGGCGAGATCCTCCGGCATCTCGACTTCGAGCAGTAGCTGGTGGGTCATGGTCAGCTCCTCGGACCGGACGTGAGGGCAGCATTCTACCGTGAGCCGCTGGGCAGAAAGTCCGAGTTGGGGCCGGCCTCCCGCGTCGCGTCCCCTCGCTCCGAGCAGTAGGATCGAACGCGACACGAGGACAAGGGTAGCTGCGGTGACTTCAACCAAGGAGGAGGTCCACCATGTTCAAGGAGTTCCGCGAGTTCGCCGTGCAGGGCAACGTGATCGACATGGCCGTGGGGATCATCCTGGGCGGGGTGTTCACGCCGATCGCCCAGTCTTTGGTCACTGACGTGATCATGCCGCCGATCGGTCTGCTGCTCGGTGGTGCCGACTTCAAGGATCTCTTCGTGGTGCTCAAGGAGGGGGCCACCGTGGGACCCTACGCCACCCTGGCGGCGGCGCGGGAGGCCGGGGCGGTGACGATCAACTACGGCACCACCCTCAACACCGTGTTCTCCTTCCTGGTCACGGCCTTCGCCATCTTCCTGCTGGTCCGGTGGATCAACCGGCTGCGCCGGGAGAAGCCGGCGGGGTAGACTCTGCCGGCCATGGCGGAACCCACCCCACGCAGCCGAGTCGGCCTGATCAGCCTGGGCTGCGCCAAGAACCTGGTCGACAGCGAGATCATCCTGGGACGGCTGGCCGGCCAGGGCCACGAGGTCGTGGCCTCGGTCGACGATGCCGACACCGTGATCGTCAACACCTGCGGCTTCATTGACCAGGCCCGCCAGGAGTCGGTGGACACCATCCTCGAGATGGCGGGCTTGAAGACCGGCGGCCGGGTCAAGAAGCTGCTGGTCGCCGGCTGCATGGTCAACCGCTATGGCCGAGAGCTGGCAGCCGAGATCCCCGAGATCGACGGCTTCATCGGCCTCGACGGCCTCGCCGAGGCCGAGAAGGTGGTGGAGCTGGGTGGCGGGCCGCCGCCGCCCGCCCCCTCCCACCTGGTCTTCGACCACACCGCGCCCCGTCTGCTCACCACCCGCGGCTTCGCCTACCTGAAGGTCGCCGAGGGCTGCAACAACCCCTGCACCTTCTGCGCGATCCCGGTCTGGCGGGGTCGTTTCCGCAGCCGTACCATCGAGAGCCTGGTCGCGGAGGCCCGCGGGCTCGAGGCCGCCGGGGCCCGGGAGTTGATCCTGATCGCTCAGGACACCACCCGCTACGGCGAGGATCTCGACCTCGGCCGCGACGGCCTCGAACGGCTGATCGAGGCCCTGCTCGCGGCCACCTCGATTCCCTGGATCCGCTTCCTCTACGCCTATCCGACCACCCTCGATGCCGGCCTGCTGCGCCTGATGGCCAAGGAGCCGCGCTTCGTCTCCTACCTCGACATGCCCCTCCAGCACAGCCATCCGGACGTGCTCAAGGCCATGAAGCGGGGCGGCAACGACCGCCGCTACCGCGAGATCATCGAGACGGCCCGCACCGAGGTCCCCGACGTCTTCGTGCGCAGCACTTTCATCTGCGGCTTCCCGGGCGAGACGGAGGAGCACTTCCGCCACCTGCTCGCCTTCGTCGAGAATCTGCGCCTCGACCACCTCGGCGCCTTCGCCTACAGCCCGGAGGAGGACACCCCGTCAGCGGGCCTACCGGGCCGCGTGCCGCGCAGCACCGCCCGCCGCCGTTACGAACGGCTGCTCGAGGCCCAGCGGCCGATCTCCCTCGAAAGCCGCCGCAACCTGGTCGGCCGGCGCCTGACCGTGCTGGTCGAGGGAGCCTGCGAGGAGACCGAGCATCTGCTCGAAGGACGCCACCACGGCATGGCCCCTGGCATCGATGGTCGCCTCTTGATCAACGACGGCAGCGCCCCGGCCGGCACCTTCGCCGAAGTCGAGATCACCGACGCCTTCCCGGACGACCTGGTGGGCAAGATCGTGGGCCCTCTCGGGGCGCCCGGGGTGGTCCCCGCCGAGAGCTGAGCGTACCGATGCAGGTTCTCGAGGATCTCAGCGCGGACGTGCCGCGGGGCGTGGTGGCGACGGTCGGCAACTACGACGGCCTCCACCTCGGCCAGCAGGCCATCCTGTCGAAGGTGGTGGAGCGGGCGCGAACTCTCGACCTGCCTTCGGTGGTGATCGGCTTCGAGCCCCACCCGCTGGCGGTGCTGCGTCCCGAGGCGGTGCCGCCTCGTCTGCTCACCCTGGCCCAGAAGCAGGCCCTGCTCGGCGAGCTGGGAATGGACTTCCTGGTCCTGGCCCGCTTCACGCCGGAGCTCGCCCGCACCTCGGCGGAGGGCTTCGTGCGCGAGGTTCTGGCCGGGCGGCTGGGCATCCGCGAGCTCTATGTCGGGGAGGATTGGAGCTTCGGACACGAGCGCGAGGGCAACCTCGCGCTGCTCGGCCGGATGGGGGCAGAGCTCGGCTTCACGGCCTCGGGCGTTCCCCAGGTGATCTGGCGGGGGGAGCGGATCTCGGCCTCGCGCATCCGTCGGGCGATCCTCGAAGGGGCCATCGACGAGGCTGCCGAGATGCTCGGCCGGCCCTACTCGGTGACCGGCAAGATCGCCCGCGGCGACCGCATGGGCAAGCGCATCGGCTGGCCGACGATCAATCTCGACCCCGACAGCGAGCTGCTGCCCGGGGACGGGGTCTACGCCGGCCGCGTCCACTTCCCGTCCTTCCCGGCCACCTTCGACTGCGCCACCAACGTCGGCACCCGCCCGACCGTCTACGAGAACTACCGACGGGTGGTGGAGAGCCACGTCCTGGACTTCTCGGCCGACGTCTACGGCCAGCGGGTGGAGATCTTCTTCCTGCGCCGGCTGCGCTCCGAGAAGATCTTCGCCAACGTCATGGACCTGTCCGCGCAGATCCGCCGCGACGTCGAAGCCACGCGAGAATACTTCGCTGCTCGTCGGCGTTCTGAACAAGGCGGCGAGCTGCGAGGCTCCGCCGATCCTGAATGAGATCCGATTCCCCAGCCCGATAGGAGGTTCCGATGGCGAACGAGAAGATCTTGACGGTTTCCGATGACAGCTTCGACAGCGACGTCCTGAAGTCGGACGTTCCTGTCCTGGTGGACTTCTGGGCCGAGTGGTGTGGACCCTGCCGTATGGTCGCCCCGACCCTGGACCAGTTGGCCGACGAGCTGGACGGCAAAGTCCGGATCGCCAAGCTGAACGTCGACACGAACCAGCGCACCGCCTACCAGTTCGGGGTCCAGAGCATCCCCGCCTTCATCCTGTTCAAGAACGGTCAGGCCGTCGATCGCACCCTGGGCGCCCAGCCCAAGGCGGCCTTCCAGAGCTTCCTCCAGCGCAATCTGTGAGCGCGGGTTTGCGCCGTGGCCTCGACGAGGCCGGGGCCGTGGCGATGGTGGTGGTCGCGCGCTCGTCGCGCGACCCCGACCTGGCTCCCTTCGTCGGGCCGATCCATCTCGGCGACGCCCTGTTAGTGGCCCCCCGGGCGGCTGAGCCTCGCCTCGCCTACCTGACCCCCATGGAGAGGGACGAGGCCGCCGCCACCGGCCTCGCCCTGCTCACCCCCGCCGAGCTCGAGCTCTTTCGCCTGCGCACCGAGCTGCCGGCGGAGGAGCACTTCTGGGCCGCCCTGATCGAGCGCGCCCTGACCCTCGTGGGCGTGCCGCCGGGGCGCATCGTCGTCGCCGGCTCGGGCCGGGCGGGGATGATGATGGCGGTCGGCCGGGCTCTCGAGAGCCGCGGCTGGGTGCCCCTGCCGGGCCAGCGCCTGAGCCTCTCCCTGCGCAAGAGAAAGGACGCCCGTCAGGCCCGCGAGGCCGAGCGGGTGGCGGCGGCAGGAACCACCGCAATGCGCAAGGTCGCCGAGCTGCTGGCCGCGGCGAGCACTCGCGGCGGTGAGCTCTGGCTCGAGGGGGAGCCCCTCCGGGTGGCCCGGCTCAAGCGGGAGATCGCCCGCACCCTGGCCGGCTTCGAGATCGAACAGCCGGAAGGCAACATCGTGGCTCCGGCCGAGGAGGGGGCGGTGCCGCATTCGACCGGCACCGCCGAGCGGGTGCTCAGGTCCGGCGAGTCCCTGGTGGTCGACCTCTTCCCCCGGGGCTGGCTGTTTGCGGACATGACCCGCACCTTCTGCGTCGGCCCGCCGCCCGAGCCCCTGGAACTCGCCCACGCCGCCGTGCTCGCAGCCCTGGGGCGCGCCCACGCCCGCCTGGCCGAGGCGGCGCCAACCTGGGGTCTGCGCGCTTCCTCCCTTCAGGACATGACTTGCAGCCACTTCGCGAACCTGGGCTATCCGACCCTGGTCTCGGACCCGGCGACCACCACGGGCTACGTCCACAACCTCGGCCACGGCGTGGGCTTCGACCTCCACGAGTACCCCAGTTTCCGCCGCGAGGCCGGTGCCGAGGGGGTGCTGGCCCCGGGGGACTTGCTCACCCTGGAGCCGGGCCTCTACGATCCGCAGGTTGGCTGGGCCGTGCGGCTGGAGGATCTCGTGCTCCTCGAAGCGGACGGCCCCCGCAACCTGACGCCGCTTCCCTACGACCTCGACCCCCGCGCGTGGCACTGACCGCGAACCCGACGCCTGCTCCGGCCCCGGCCTTTCGACGCTGGGCCGTGCGGCTCGCCGCGCTGGCGATCTCGACCCTGATGGCGCTGGCCGTCGTCGAAGTTGGCCTGCGGCTGTTCCGGCCGGTCGAGTTCCGGGCGCCTCCCAAGCCGGCCAAGGGCAACGCCTGGCGCTCGATGATCCATCGCCGCTCGGAGGTCCCCGGTCTCGCCTACGAGCTCAACCCCGGGGCCACGGGGCAGCGGGGGCGGGAACGCATCG
Source organism: Thermoanaerobaculia bacterium (assembly GCA_036274895.1). Classification (GTDB taxonomy): domain Bacteria; phylum Acidobacteriota; class Thermoanaerobaculia; order Multivoradales; family SZUA-115; genus CALMKX01. The sequence continues at coordinate 27,165 of DASUEU010000049.1, forward strand.
CCATCAACAGCGCCGGCATGCGCGACGACGAGCCCCTGCCGCGCACGCCGGAGCTCTTCCGCATCGCCGTGGTGGGGGACTCTTCGACCTTCGGCTTCGGCATCGTCGACGCCCGGGACACCTATGCCAACGTGCTCGAGCGGCGCCTCAACGCCGAGGCCGCGGACGGCCGCCGCTACGAGGTGCTCAACCTGGGGGTGGGGGGGTACGGGAGCCTCGACGAGGCCCTGGCCTTCGCCGCTCGAGCGGCTGAGCTCGCCCCCGACCTGGTGATCGTCGGCTACTCGCTCAACGACCCCGAGATCGAGCCGATCCAGCCCCTCCACGCCCACTTCCAGCGCGTGGAGTGGTGGCAGCGTTCCCACCTGCTGCGCCTGCTGGCCCAGGCTCGCGACCGCGTGGAGCTCCAGCGTTATGGCGGCGGCAGCTACTACCTGGCCATTCACCGCCATCCCGCGAAGTGGGGCAGCGTGGTTGACGCCTTCCGCCGCTTCGCGGTCCTGGGAGAACAGCAGGGCTTTGCCATTCTGCTGGCCATCCTGCCGGTGCTGCCGGACGGGGAGTGGGGCCGGCGCTACCGCTTCCTCGGCCTCCACGAGCAGGTGGCGGCCGAGGGCCGTGCCCACGGCTTCCAGGTGATCGACCTCCTGCCGGTGCTCGAGACCCACGACCCCGGGGAGATCCGGGTCTCCGCCGAGGACTTCCACCCCAACGAGCGCGGCCACCAGCTGATCGCCGATGCCCTCTTCGACCGCCTCGTGGGGGAGCGCGACCGCCTGCTCTCCGGCAAAGGAGCACCATGACCGCCATCCTCGGCCTCTCGGCCTATTACCACGACTCGGCCGCAGCCCTGGTGGTGGACGGTGACCTCGTCGCCGCCGCGCAAGAAGAGCGCTTCAGCCGCATCAAGCACGACCAGGGTTTTCCGGAGCGGGCGGTGGCTTCCTGCCTCGAGCAGGCCGGCCTGACGGTGGAGGACCTCGACTTCGTGGTCTTCTACGACAAGCCCCTGGCCAAGTTCGACCGCCTGCTCGAGACCTATCTCGCCTTCGCGCCGCGGGGTTTCGGCGCCTTCCTCGCAGCCATGCCGTCGTGGTTGCACCAGAAACTGCACCTGCCGCGGGAGATCCGCCAGGGCCTCGGCGGACGCTGGAAGAAGCGGGTGCTGTTCACCGACCACCACCAATCCCACGCCGCGAGCGCCTTTTTCCCCTCTCCCTTCGAGGAGGCGGCCCTGCTCACCTTCGACGGGGTGGGGGAGTGGGCCACGGCTTCCTGGGGCGTGGGCCGGGGCAACCGGGTGGAGCTGGCCAAGGCCCAGCACTTCCCCCACTCCCTGGGCCTGCTCTACTCGGCCTTCACCTACTTCACGGGCTTCGCCGTCAACTCCGACGAGTACAAGCTGATGGGCCTCGCGCCCTACGGCGAGCCGACCTATCTCGACCTCTTCCTCGAGCACATCGTCGATTTGAAGGAGGACGGCTCGCTCTGGCTGGACCAGCGCTACTTCAACTACTGCCACGGCCTGACCATGACCTCGGCCGCGATGGACCGCCTGCTGGGCGGACCGCCACGCCGGGCCGGAGAGCCGATCACCGAGCGGGAGATGAACCTCGCCGCCACCGTGCAGCGGCTGACCGAAGAGGTGATGCTGCGGGCGGCCCGCCACGTCCACGCCCAGACCGGCCTGACGCGCCTGTGCCTGGCCGGGGGCGTGGCCCTGAACTGCGTGGCCAACGGCCGGATTCTGCGCGAGGGGCCCTTCGAGGAGATCTGGATCCAGCCGGCCTCGGATGACGCCGGCGGCGCCCTGGGCGCCGCCCTCTTCGTCTGGCACCAGCTGCTCGGCAACGAGCGGGTGCCACGGCGACCGGACTCCCAGCATGCCTCCCTGCTCGGGCCGGCCTGGGGCGACGGGGAGATCCGCTCCTTCCTCGAATCGACCGGTGCCCCCTTTGAAGCCTTCGAGGCGGACGAGCCCTTCGTCGACCGCGTGGCCGAGGTGCTGGCGGAGGGCAGAGTCGTTGGCTGGTACCAGGGGCGGATGGAGTTCGGCCCCCGGGCCCTGGGCTCGCGCAGCATCCTCGGTGATCCTCGGGTTGCCGACATGCAGAGCCGGATCAACAAGAAGGTGAAGTTTCGCGAGGGCTTCCGCCCCTTCGCGCCGGTGGTGCTGGAGGAGAAGGCGAGTGAGTACTTCGACCTCGCCCCCGGAGTGACCAGTCCCTACATGCTGCTGGTGGCGCCGGTGGCCGAGGCCAAGATGCATCCCCTCTCCGAGGAGGACCTGCAGCAGCGGGGGATCGACAAGCTCAAGGTCCTGCGCTCGGAGATCCCTTCGGTCACCCACGTGGACGGCTCGGCGCGGGTGCAGACCGTGCCGCCCGACAGTCCCGAGCTCTACCGCCGACTGCTCGAGCGCTTCGAAGCGAAGACCGGCTGCCCGGTGCTGGTCAACACCAGCTTCAACCTCGGCTGGGAGCCGATCGTCGAGAGTCCGCGCCAGGCCTTCGAGACGTTCATGTCCTGTGAGCTGGACGCCCTGGCGATCGGCCGGCATCTGCTGCTCAAGGAGAAGCAGCCGGGCTGGATCGCCGCCGCGGCCCGAGTCTCCCCCGTCGCCGGCATCGAGGATCTCCTGGCCAGCCCCTGCTGCGGTGCTGCGCTGGAGCTTGGTGGCGATGCCCTGGGCTGCGCCGCCTGTGGCCGGAGCTTCCCCTTGACCGACGGCATCCCCCAGCTGTTCTGGCCGCACGAGAAGGTGGGCCAGGAGGGGGACGTCACCGAGCAGGTGAAGGCCTTCTACGAGGACAACCCCTTCCCCAACTACGACGAGCACGACTCCCTGCGCTCGCTGATCGACAAGTCGCGCCGGGGCGTCTACGGCCGCAAGCTCTTCGAGGCCATCCCCGCCAACGCCAGCGTGCTCGAGGTGGGCTGCGGCACGGGGCAGCTGACCAACTTCCTCGCCATCGGCTGCCGGCGGGTGGTGGGGGCGGACCTGTGCCTCAACTCCCTGCGGCTTGGGGAGGCCTTCCGCCAACGAGAAGGGCTGCACCGCGCCCGCTTCCTGCAGATGAACCTGTTCCGGCCGACGTTCCGCCCGGAGTCCTTCGACGTGGTGATGTCGAACGGCGTGCTGCACCACACCTCGGACCCCCGGGGCGGCTTCGAGGGGCTGGTGAAGCTGGTCAAGCCCGGCGGCTACTTCGTGGTGGGCCTCTACAACACCTGGGGCCGGCTGGCCACGGACGCCCGCCGCCTGGTGCTGGGCAAGAGCGGCAGCCGCTTCCACCGCCTCGACCCCTACCTGCGCTCGACCCGCATGAGTGAGGCCAAGCAGCGCGCCTGGCTGGCCGACCAGTACCGCCACCCCCACGAGTCCAAGCACACCATGGGCGAGGTGCTCGACTGGTTCGCCGGCACCGGCCTCAGCTTCGTCCGCGGCGTGCCGGCCGTGGACTTCGCGGACGAGCCGCTCGAGAACGTCGACCTCCTCGACCCCGCGCCCCCCGGAGGCAAGCTCGCCCGCGCCGTGGCCCAGCTGCGCATGATCCGCACGGGGAACCGGGAGGGGGGGTTCTTTGTGATGATTGGGCGGAGGCTTCCTTGAGATCGGCGCTCTGCATCACGCTCCTGCTGGCGGCCCTCCTGCTGGCCGCCGCCCCCCTCTCGGCCCAGGTCTACCCGGCGCTCAACAAGGGCCTGCGCTCGGACGGCAGCTACGCCTCGGGCGGCCTCGACACGGTCTCCACCTTCAACGGCAGCCTGACGATCTCGATCCCGCTCGGCCAGAGCTACCCGGTGGGGGGTGGGCTCTCCTACGGTCTGGGGCTCAGCTTCAACGGCCGGACCTGGGACTACGAGGAGGTGGACAACGGCTCCGGGCAGGTGGTGCAGGCGTGGCCGGCGCGGCGCTCGAACGCGGGGATCGGCTGGACGGTGTCGCTGGGCCAGTTGCTGCCGCCTTCCGATGCTTCGAATGACTCCGGGGAGATGCTCTACGTCTCTCCTTCGGGCAGCGAGCACGCGCTCTACAAGACGCTCCACGAAGGCGACCCGGAGGACGCCGGGGATTCGGGCTCCACCCAGAACGTGCGCTACAGCCGGGACGGCACCTATCTGCGGCTGAAGGCCGCAGGAGGTGGGGAGCACGACCTCGAGATGGCGGACGGTACGGTGCACCGCTTCGACAACCTGGGGCGGCTGAAGCGGATCCGCAACCGCTTCGGCACCGAGGCGAACCCGGCGAACAAGGTGGACGTGACCTACTTCTCCGACCGCTGGGAGCTGACCGACAGCCACGGGCGGGTGCAGAAGGTGTGGTTCACGACCCAGCCCGGAGCCAACGACATCGCTCGGGTGGTTCAGAGGGTGGAGCTGACCAAGTTCGGCGGTGGCCTGCCGGCGACCTACACGTTCGGCTACTCCACGCAGAGCTTGCAGCGGGCTTGCCGCAGCAGCACCTCCGGCATCGGAGCAACGGTAGCGGTGCCGCTCTTGACCTCGCTGACCCTGCCCGACGGCAGCCGCTACGCTGCCGACGTGGCGGACTACCACGTGACGACCAGTCCCGAGGTCTGCTGGCCGGGGTCGCTGAAACGGCTGCGCCTGCCCACCCTGGGCTACGTGGCCTGGGCCTACCAGCAGTACAGCTTTCCCCAGGAGGGCAAGAACTACCGCTACTTGGTGCAGGGCGTCCACGAGCGCAAGCTCCTGTCCGAGACGGAAGCGACGCTGGGCACCTGGACCTACCAGACCGAGCTGCTGCCGCCGCCACCGGGCGCCACCAAGGCCACCGACCTCAAGAACACCCTGACCGACCCCTCGGGGAACAAGCGGATCTCCTACTTCACGGTGGCGGTGCTGAACCAGGCTGGGCGAACGCGCATCGAGTACGGCCTGCCCTACACCCGGGCCACGTCGCACACCTCGCCGTGGAACGGCGTGCCGATGTACCTGTCCTCGGAGGTGATCCCGGCCGGGCGGCCGGAGGCGATCCGTTCGACCTGGGTGCTCTTCGAGGTCGACCAGAAGGGGCCGGCCGCGGCCCTCACCCACCTCCAGAACCGCAACCGCCGGCTGGTGCGCTCCCGTACCCTCTTCGACGACGACGAGGTGGCCTACCCGCCGGGCTCGAGCACCCTGGTTCCGGTCGAGGCCGAGGAGATCTTCTCGGACTTCGACGGCCTGGGCCACTACCGCTCCCGGCGCACGGAAGGCTCCTTCCAGGCCGCCAACGTGCGGGTGGAGACCACGCGCTTCAACCCCAGCCGCGGGCGCTACGAGATCGACCCGGCGACGGACGCTCCCACCGCCAACCACACCTTCACCATGCTGGCGGCTTCATCCCCCTGGGTGATGAACACTTACGACCTGGTGGTGGTGGACGAGCCGCAGGTCGAGCAGGAGAAGACGCTGCTGTCCTTCGACGCCGCGACCGGCTTCTTGACCTGCCAGCGCACCATCGCCAGTCGCACCAGCATGGGGGCCACGGACGTGTTGGTGGTGTGGACCGCCGACGCCGCCGGCAACCCGGCCACCGAGAGCTGGTGGGGTGGGGACGGCGCCAGCCTGCCCACGGGCAGCACTTGCGCCACCGGCGCCGGGAACCCGGTCTACCGGGTGGACCGCACCTTCAGCTCCGGCGTTCTATCAAAGAGCCAGCAGCGCTCTTTGGGCACCCTGGCGCCCTTCTACCTGCTCGACCTGACGATCGACAACCCGACCGGCCTGCCCTCAGCGAGCCGGGACGTGGCCGGGGTGGCGACCAGCTTCTCCTACGACTCGATGGGCCGGCCGACGGTGGTGGCCCCTGCCGGGGAGGCGCAGACCGAGACCAGCTACAGCATCGCCTCCTTCACCGGCCCCACCTTCAACCCGGCGAAGGTCCACACCCTGCGCCGCACCGCGTCCCCCAACGTCACCTACGAGGAGAGCCAGCTCTTCTTCGACAGCCAGGGCCGGCTGATCCGCGAGCGCCGCAAGCAGCCGGACGGCACCTGGAACCGCCGCGAGCGCCAGTGGGACAACCAGGGCCGACCGAGCGGGATCTCGACCCTTCAGACCGACTCGGCTCCCCTGCAGTGGACCTACTTCCAGGACTACGACGCCTTCGGCCGGCCGGGCAGGATCCTGCCTCCCGACGGCGCCGGGCACGACGTGGAGCTGACCTATGCCGGGGCTCAGAAGGCTTTCCGCAAGGTGTGGATCGCGGACTCCGGCTCGGCCGGCGTGGTGACCGAGAGCGAGAAGACCTTCAGCCAGATCTTCGACCGCCAAGGCCGGGTGTACCGGGTGCGGGACCCGCTCTACGGCGGCACGGAGTCCATCGAAGCCGCTCTCGGCACCACCACCTACCTCTACGACTCCGGTAGCCGTCTTCGCCAGGTGCAGCAGGAGATGGGCGAAGGGGTCCAGGTACGCAACTTCAGCTATGACGGCCGCGGTTTCTTGGTCTCCGAGCAGCACCCGGAGAAGGGGGCGGTGGCCAACGGCTTCGTCACCTACGGCAGCTTCGATCCCAAGGGCCGGCCGCGCACGCGAACGGACGGCACCTCCTCGATCGAGATGGTCTACGACGGCTACGAGCGGCTGACGCTGATCAAAGAGGCCGGCCCTACCGGCCGCACGCTCAAAACCTTCGCCTACGCCGCCACCAACGCGGCCCCGAACCAGCGCCTGGGCAAGCTCGAGACCGCCGAGCGCTGGCAGTACCTGGCGGCGCCGGACGGCAACACCTACACGGCGCGGGTGATCGAGAGCTATGTCTACTCCGGCCTGGGCGGCCGGATCTCCAGCCGGGACACGGACGTGCGCCTGGACCCCAACAGCCCCGGCTACCGATTCACCCAGAGCTTCACCTACCACCCGCTGGGCATCCCCGAGACCATGGGCTACCCGCGCTGCACGGCAGCCTTTGCCACCTGCGCGGACGACCCGGGCACCACCACCGCGCCCACGGTGGCTTACGGCTACACCCAGGGCTACCTGACCTCGGTGGTGAAGGACTCGCTGAACGTGGCAACGATCTCCTACCACCCGAACGGGCTGGTGGCGCAAGTGGCCCACGCCAACCTGGTCAGCGACGTGATCGGCAACGACCCCACCGGCCTGCCCCGGCCGAGCGTGATCGGTACGTCGAACGCCGTGACCAACTGGACCACCGGGGCTTTCGCCTACGACGGCGTGGGCAACATCAAGACGATGGGCGGCTCCACCGGCTCCTGGTTCCTCTACGACGGCGCCTCGCGGCTGAAGGAAGCACACGTCAAGACCGCGCCCTCCGGCACCGGGGCCGAGGTCTGGCAGACCTACTCGTACGACGGCTTCGGCAACCTCCTCTCCACCACGGGCACGATCGGCCGCAGCACCCCCACCTCGGCCGCGAGCAACCGCTTGGCCAGTGCCACCTACAACGACCGCGGCTCGATGACGGCCTGGAACGGCAACGTTTACAAAGTGGGAGCGCTCGAGGAGCTGTGGAACTACAAATCCGGCGCCGAGGACTGGTACCACGCCTACACCGCGGACGACGAGCGGGTGCTGTCCGTCTCCTGGAACGGCGGCTTCAAGCTGCTGACCCTGCGGGACCTGGACGGCAAGGTCCTGCGCGAGTACAAGCAGCAGTACGTCAGCGGGGCCGAGATCTGGAGCGTGGAGCGGGACTACCTCTACCGCGGCAGCCAGCTCCTCGCCGCCGAGACGCCCCAGGGAAGGCGCCACTTCCACCTCGACCACCTCGGCACGCCGAGACTGATCACCGACATCAACCGCCAACAGCTCGCCTACCACGTCTACTACCCCTACGGCGAAGAAGCCACCGCCTGGAACCAGGACACCGAGCAGATGAAGTTCACCGGGCATGAGCGGGACTTCGCGGGGGCGGGAGGGGCCGGGGATGACTTGGACTACATGCATGCTCGGTACTTTGGGGTGGTGGTGGGGCGGTTCAACAGCCTAGACCCCATCGGCGGTCGGCTCGGCCGACCCCAGAGCTGGAACCGATATGCCTACGTGCTGGGGAATCCTCTCAAGTACACAGACCCCTACGGCCTGGAGCCTTCGCCCCTTCAAGACTATTACTACGGCTACGGTGTCTTCGGTGCATCGACCAGCGGGAACTACTACAGCACCAACGACCCGTTGAACCAGCTCATGTTTGGAACGTGGACGTGGGAAGGGCTGAGCTACCTGGGCGAAGACGTAAGCACGCGCCAACGAGACTGGGGTCTCCTCGATGTTGCGCGTGCCAGGCAGTTCTACGAGCAGAAGCTCGAGGAAGCGGACAGCACGTGGGGTATCTTCTTCCTCGAGACGTTGCTGGACATCCTACCGGAGACTCAGGAAGATCTTGGCGTCGAGCTTGTGCTCTCGGTTGTGCCGGGTCCCCTTGATAACGCTGCTTACAAAGGCGTGAGGCTTCTTGGCAAGAACGCTAGGCCCGCAGCTACTCGGATCAACACGGACCTCCCTGGGGGTCGGGCAACTGCGAAATCGATCTTCCGAAACCTCACAAAGGGCCAGTCGGTGCGCCAGAAGGCACTTGACAGTGGTGGGGTTCGGCGCTTCACATCTAATAATAGTGTGACAATCCGGCTCAATCCTGACGGAACGGCCAGGATTGATTTGAAACGCAACGGTATTCGCGAGACAATCCGCCTTGATTAGTAAGCGCACAAGAATGGACACAGCGCATCTCCGGGCAACTGTTCCCGAGGGCGCTGCCAAACTCGAGGGCTGCCAGATTCTCGAGGCATACACCCTCGAACCTGCGCTTGTCACAACCGATAACCACCTTGAGGTAACCGATACCGACTGGTTCGCCCTGAAGTTAGATTGCCACAAGTTCCTCCTATTCTTCGCCTCCAGTACGGATGTTCCAGTAGTGGAGGGCAGGAAGTTTGAGATCATCCAGCCCTCTCTAGAAGTTGTGGAGGGGCTGCCGTTTGTGGAGAAGTGGCCTAAAGGACCAGCTCATGTGTGGTGTCGGGTTCCTGAGGTCGAAGAGAAGCTCGCTGCCAGGGCGATACTGGGGCTGAAGGTCATGGCAACTCCGTTTCAGATCAGCGACGAGCAGACAGGACAACTCCTGAGGGAGCTAAGAGTCGACAGTTCACTGGTGCTCGCCTTGTCTGGGGGAATAGGCATTGAGGTTGCCGAAGGCGACTGGCCGCCTATGACGTTGAGAGTGCGAATAGGAAGCTGTGAAGATCTGCTCGGATCGGTTGACGGCTCGGCGAACGCACAGCGTTAGTGCAGGAGCGGAGTCGAGGTCTGGAGCGGCGAAAGGGACTACGTCTACCGCGGCACCCAGCTCCTCGCCGCCGAGACGCCCCAAGGCCGCCGCCACTTCCACCTCGACCACCTCGGCACCCCGAGGCTCATCACCAACACCAGCCGCCAACTCGTCGCCTTCCACGCCTACTACCCCTACGGCGAAGAAGCCACCGCTCCCCCGCCCCACGATTCGAGCCGACACCCGTCTGAGAGAGCGGCGTCTCCTGAAGAACGGGATCATCTCCGGATGATAGGCTCCGCCCCGCCGGGAAGCCTCCCATGTCCCTAGCCCCCCCCCACAAGCCCCCGACCCCCTTCGACCTCAAGGTCTTCGGCCTGGTGCTCGGCGGGTTGGCGATTTTGCTTTCAGGGCTGGTGGCCTGGCGGCCGCAGATGCTTTTCGGCGCTGCGGCCTTCCTCGCCGGGGGCTGGCTGGTGAGCCTGGTGCTGCGTCCGGAGCACCGGCAGCGCTGGTCGGTGGGGACGGGCCTGCCCTTGACGCTCGCCGCGGTGGCCGGGTTGGGGGAGCTGGGCGTGTCGCCGTCGTACCTGGCCTCGGCGGTGGGCCTGCTGATGACCGCCCTGGCCGCCGGGGTGCTCGGCTCGCCCGGCTTCGGCCGGGCCGTGCGGGACGGCTGGATGGAAGCCGTGGCGCCGATGGGTTGGACGGTCTCGCACCTGGTCTTGGGGCTCACCTGGTACCTCGTCATCACGCCGATTGGTCTGGTGATGCGGCTGCTCCGGCGCGACCCGCTGCGCCTCGAGCGGGACCCCGCGGCCTCCACCTACTGGGTGGATCACTCGATGCCGTCGGAGATCAGCCGCTACTTCCGCCAATTCTGAGCGGCCGTGCTAGATTCCCGCAGGATTCCCATCAGCGGGCCCCGCGCCCGTCCGCCGTCTCTTTCGGAGGAGTGACCATGAGCCAGGGCTCGGACCCTCGAGCTGAGCTCGCCCGCGAGGCTGCCAAGTCGGGAGGCAGTATCGTGGGGGAGCTGATCAGCTTCCTCAAGCAGAACAAGAAGTGGTGGCTGGGGCCGATCATCGTCGTGCTCCTGCTGGCCGCGGCCCTGGTGATCCTGGGCGGTAGCGCCATCGCCCCCTTCATCTACACGGTGTTCTGAGGGGAGAGCGGGATGGCCTCTGAGCTCCCCGTCTACGAGAAGCTCGGCGCGTTCTACCTGGGGCGCCCCTGGGACCCCGACTCCGGCAAGGTCGGCGCCGAGCCCCTGCTCTACGACTCGCAAGACCTCCTGACCCATGCCGTCTGCGTGGGCATGACCGGCTCGGGCAAGACCGGCCTGTGCGTCGGCCTGCTCGAGGAAGCCGCCCTCGACGGCATCCCGGCCCTGATCATCGACCCCAAGGGGGACCTCGGCAACCTGATGCTGACCTTCCCCGAGCTGCGGCCCCAGGACTTCCTGCCCTGGGTGGACGAGGGGGAGGCCAAGCGCAGCGGTCTCTCTCTCGAGGAGTACGCGGCCCGCCAGGCCGAGCTGTGGAAGACCGGCCTCACCCAGTGGGACGAGGACGGCGAGCGCATCCGCCGCCTGCGCGCGGCGGCCGACGTGGCGATCTACACCCCGGGCAGCGAGGCCGGCATCCCGGTCTCGATCCTCGGGTCGCTGAAGGCCCCGGGCGAGGCCGTGCTCGGGGACGCCGAGCTCTTCGGCGACCGCGTCCAGACCCTGGCCGGCAGCATCCTGACCCTGATGGGCATCGATGCCGACCCGGTGAGGAGCCGCGAGCACGTGCTGCTGTCGACGATCCTCGCCGACCGCTGGCGCGCCGGGGTGGACCTCGACCTCGCCAGCCTGATCCACCTGATCCAGGAGCCGCCGGTGGCTCGGGTCGGGGTCATGGACCTCGAGACCTTTTTCCCGGCCAAGGACCGCTTCGCCCTCGCCATCGCGCTCAACAACCTGCTCGCCGCGCCGGCCATGCAGTCGTGGCTTTCCGGCGAGCCCCTCGACATCGACCGGCTGCTTTACTCCTCGAACGGCAAGCCCCGGCTCGCCGTCCTTTCGATCGCCCACCTGGGTGATGCCGAGCGGATGTTCTTCACCGCCCTGCTGCTCAACGAGGTGGTGGGCTGGATGCGCAGCCGCTCCGGCACCTCGAGCCTGCGCGCCGTGCTCTACATGGACGAGATCTTCGGCTTCCTGCCGCCGGTGGCGGAGCCGCCTTCGAAGCGCCCGATGCTGACCCTGCTCAAGCAGGCCCGGGCCTTCGGCCTGGGGGTGGTGCTCGCCACCCAGAACCCGGCGGACATCGACTACAAGGCCCTGGCCAACGCCGGCACCTGGTTCCTGGGCCGCCTCCAGACCGAGCAGGACAAGAACCGCGTGCTCGAGGGCCTGAAGGGGGCGGCCACCGCGGCCGGCGGCTCGCTGGACGTGGCCCGCATGGCCGAGATCCTCTCCGGCCTGGGCAAGCGGGTCTTCCTGGTGCACAACGTCCACGAGAACGAGCCCCTGCTGATGCAGACCCGCTGGGCCCTCTCCTATCTGCGTGGCCCGCTGACCCGGCAGCAGATCAAGATCCTGATGGATCCCCTGCGGGCCGCGATCACCGGTGGTGGAACCTCGGCCTCGTCAGCCGGACCGGGAGCGCGCGCTTCCGCGAGACCGGCCGCGGCGGCATCGGCGAAGCCCCTGCTACCTCCCGACGTCCCCGAGCTGGCCCTCGCCGCCCGCGGTGCCGGCGCCGAGGAGATCGACTACCAGCCCTGTCTGCTCGGCCTCGCCACGGTGCATTTCGCGGACTCGAAGCGGCGAGTCAGCGCCACCCGGGAAGTGGCCCTGCTCCTGCCTTTGGCGGAGGGGGTCACTGGGGTGGACTGGCGGCAGGCCGAGCCTCTGGCCGAGAGCTTCGATCCCGAGCGTGACCTCGAGCGGGAGCCGCTGGCCGGCGCCAGCTTCGGCGACGTGCCTTCCGCCGCCACCGAAGCCCGTAGCTACAAGGGTTGGGAGAGGGACTTCGGCGATGCCGTCTTCCGCGACCAGACCCTCGAGCTCTATGCCCACTCCGAGCTGGGGCTGTTCTCCCAACCGGGCGAGAGCGAGCGAGACTTCCGCATCCGCCTCGGTGACCAGGCTCGGGAGCAGCGGGACTTCGAGAAGGAGAAGCTGCGCCAGAAGTACCAGGCCCGGCTGCAGAGCCTCGAGGAGAAGATGCGCCGGGCCCAGGAGCGCATCGAGCGGGAGGCGCAGCAGGCCTCGGCCCAGCGCACCCAGACCTTGATCTCGATCGGCCAAACGGCCCTGTCGGTGCTCTTCGGCAGGAAGACGCTGTCCCGCTCGACGATCGGCCGGGCCGCCTCGGCGGTCAAGGGGGTCAGCCGGTCCATGGACCAGGGGCGTGACGTCGATCGGGCCGAGGAGGGCATGGCCGCGCTGCAACAGCAGCATGCCGACCTCGCGGCGGAGCTGGAGCGGGAGCTCGCCGAGCTCTCGGCTCGCTACGACGCCACCACGGCCCCGCTCGAGACGGTGGAGATCCGGCCCCGCAAGAGCGACGTGGAGGTTCGACAGGTGACCCTGGCCTGGGCGCCGTGGCGGCGCCGGCCGGCCGGTGGGCGCGAGCCGGCATGGACCTGACCGTCCCGGTACCCCTCTGGCTCCTGCTCCTGCTGGCCCTCCTGGCCGGCTGGACGGTGGTCTTCAGCCTGCTGTTGCCATCGATCCGTTGGATCCTGCGCCACCCGGCTCGCCAGGCCCTGGCCGAGGCCAACCGGCGCCTGTCGATCCGCATCCAGCCCTTCAAGCTCACCCGCCGGGAGGTACTGATCGAGCGCCTGATCAACGACCCCGAGGTGCTCGAAGCGGTGGAGGAGGAGGCTCGCCAGGGTGAGTCCGGCCGCGAGGCGGTGTTGGCCAGGGTGGGCACCTACGCGCGGGAGATCGTCCCGGCCTTCAACGCCTACCTCTACTTCCGCCTCGGCTACGGCGTGGCGCGGGCCGCGGCGCGCTCCCTCTACCGGGTACGGCTGGGCTCCTCGGACGAGGCGGCCCTGGCGGCGATTCCCCCGGACGCCACGGTGGTCTTCGTGATCAACCACCGCAGCAACATGGACTACGTGCTGGTCTCCTACCTGGCGGCGGAGCGCACCGCCCTGTCCTACGCGGTGGGAGAGTGGGCGCGCATCTGGCCTCTCCAGCAGCTGATCCGTTCCATGGGCGCCTACTTCGTGCGCCGGAACTCCGGGGACCCGCTCTATCGCAAGGTGCTCGAGCGTTACGTCCACATGGCCACCCAGGCGGGGGTGACCCAGGCGGTCTTCCCGGAGGGGGGCCTGTCCCGCGACGGTGCTTTGCGGCCGCCCCGACTGGGCTTGCTCGACTACATCGTGCGCGACTTCGACCCCCGTGGACGTAGAGACGTGTCTCGGGACGTGGTCTTCGTGCCGGTGGCGATCAACTACGACCGGGTGCTCGAGGACCGCACGCTGCTGCTCGACCTGCTGCCCCGCGAGGAGCGGCGGCCGGCTCCGGCCATGACCACCACGCTGCGCTTCGTGGCCCGCAACGTGTGGCTGATGCTGCGCAGCGAATGGCACCGCTTCGGCTACGCCTGCGTCAACTTCGGGGCGCCGGTCTCGCTCTCGGAGCACCTCGCCCGCACCGGCGTGGACGCCGCCCACCTCGACCGCGCCAGCCGTTTCGAGGTCACCGGCCGGCTGGCGGCCGAGCTGATGGCGGAAATCGGCCGGGTGGTGCCGGTACTGCCGGTACCCCTGCTGGCACGGGTGTTCGAGGAGGCCGGGGGGGAGGGCCTCTCCGAGCTCGAGATCAAGGCCCGCTTCCTCGGCCACTTGGCCCGGCTCCAGGCCCTGGGCGCCAAGGTCTACATCCCGCGTCAGGACCAGGACTACGCCGCCCAGGTGGGCCTGCGCATGCTGCTGTTACGCCGCATGGTGAGTGAGGAGGAGGGGCTGTTTCGGGCTCGGCCCGAGGAAGCCCGGCTGCTCGCTTACTACGCCAACTCGATCCGCCACCTCGACTCCACAGGAGGGGTTCTGACCGCGGCATGAGAGGGGAGATGGGTTCAGCGGTCGGTCTGCTTCTGGTGGTGGGTCTTCTCGGCGGGACCTCACGCGCCGAGGTCTCGGCGCCGGGGACCTCGGAAGTCCGCGCCGGCAGCTACCGCTTCGATCCGCTGCGCCAGGGCGAGCCAGCCCTGCCGGCCGCGCTGCGGGCGCAGAACGCCGGCGGGCTCCGGCTGGTGCAGCTCGTTGGGCCGACCCGGCCGGAGTGGCTCGCCACCCTCGCCGAGCGGGGCCTGAGGGTGCTCCAGTATCTGCCCTTCCACACCTACCTGGTCTGGGCCGGCGCGGGCGATCACTCGCTCGAGGGGCTCGACTTCGTGCGTTGGCAAGGGGCCTATCATCCGGCCTACAAGCTCGCTTCCGACCTGGCGGGCAGGGCGGGGCGGATTCGCAACCTCGACCTCTTCGTCTATCCCGCCGCCGGCCTCACCGCCTTCCTGGAATCCCTCCAGCCTCGGGTCGTCCGGGTCGTCGACGTGTTCCCCGCCCAGGCGGATCAGCTCTTCTTCGACGTGCTGGTCGAGGCCGATGCCGCCGCCCTGGCCGAGCTCGCCCGAGTGCCCGAGGTGGTGTGGATCGGCTATGCGAGCCCGGAAGGCGAGCTCGAAGATGAGGTGGCCAACCAGATCGTCGCCGGCAATCACGTCGCCGGTCAGCCCCTCCTTGGCTATGGCGCTCACCTCAAGGATCTCGGTGTGACTGGCGCCGGGGTGATCTTTGCCATCCCGGACTCCGGGGTCGACTACGACCACCCGGACGTCGCCTCGCGCATCGTCGGCGGGGTGAGCTTCCCCGGCTGCGAGTCGGTCCGTCCCGGGGATGCCTTCGCCAACGGCCACGGCACCCACCTGGCCGGCATCCTCGCCGGCACCGCCGCCGCCGGGCTCGCGGACGAGGACGGCTTCCTCTGGGGCCAGGGAGTGGCGCCGGGGGCCGGCATCTTCACCCTCAACCCCCTTTGCCCTGGCTTCCTGGCCTGGCCGCCGCCGGGGGGCTGGCCGGCCCTGACCGCCCCCGCGGTGCGCGCGGGAGCCATCGGCTCCAGCAACAGCTGGCAGACCGGCGAAGGGCCCCAGCACGGCTACCAGGCGAGCGAGCGCCTCCACGACGTGCTGGCGCGAGACGGCGACTTCGACACCCCCGAGGCCGAGCCCTTCGTGATGGTCTTCGCCGCCGGCAACTTCGGCCTCCAGGGCCTGAGCGCCCCGAAGGAGGCGAAGAATCTGATCGTTGCCGCCAACAGCTACTCGTCGCGGGCCGGTTCGATCGAGGAGATCTACCCCACCTCCAGCCGGGGGCCTGCCCTGGACGGCCGCTGGGTGCCGACGGTGGCCGCTCCCGGCGTGATGATCGCCTCGGCGCGGGCGGACACCGCCAGCCAGAACTGCGGTGCCACGGCGATCCCCGGAACCGGCGGGCTCTACGCCTTCTGCCAGGGCACCAGCATGGCCGCCCCCCACGTGGCCGGGGCGATCGCCCTCTTCGTCGAGCGCTATCGGGCGGAGCACGATGGGGAGGACCCCAGCCCTGCCCTGGTGCGAGCGATGGTGGTGGCCACCGCCGTGGACCTCGGTGAGCCGGACGTGCCCAACGGCGCCGAGGGCTGGGGGCGGGTCCAGGCGACCGAACTGGTGGCGCCGTCGCGGCCGGTGCTGGTGTGGGACGAGATCGAGGACCTCACCGAGAGCGACGAGGAGCTCGAGCTGACCGTCGCCGTGGCGGACCGGACGCGACCGCTGGTGGTCACCCTCGCGTGGACGGACGCCCCCGGGGCCCCCGGTGCCGATCCCGCTCTGGTCAACGATCTCGATCTGAGGGTCGAGTCCGCCGGCCAGAGTTTCTGGGGCAACCACTTCCAGGCGGGAGCCTCGGCTCCCGGTGGCGAGGCGGACCGCCGCAACAACCTCGAGAACGTACGCATCCTCGCGCCGGGGAGCTTCGCTACGATCCGGGTCAGCGCCTTCCAGATCGCCGGCGACGGCGTGCCCAGCAGCGGCGCGTCGCTCGACCAGGACTTCGCCCTGGTGTGCTGGAACTGTCTCGAGGCCGAGCCACTCTTTGCCGACGGCTTCGAGACCGGGGATCTCTCCGGCTGGCCGGTGGTGGCCTCGGCCGCTCCCACCTTCTGGTAGAATTCCGCGGTCTTCGTCCTCCCAGTGTAGAGATGGCCCCGATGTCAGCGAGGGCCGAAAGCTCCAGAAAGGGGTGTCATTCGTGAGAAGGTCCCTCGGTTCTCTCGTCCTGGCCCTGGCGTGGCTCGGCCTCGCCTTCGCCGCCGCTCCCACTCTCGCTGCGGAGCCGGACGCGTTTCAGATCCGCTTCCACTCTTTCCGTTTCGATCCCCTTCGCGATGGCTTGCCGCAGCTCGAGGCCGGCGCCACGGCGGATGCCCAGGCTGCCGGGTTCCGACTGGTGCAGTTCGTCGGCCCGGTGCGGCAGGAGTGGCTCGACGGCCTGAGCGGCCAGGGTGCGAGGGTGCTCCAGTACTACCCCCACCACACCTACCTCGTATGGTCCTCCGGCGCGGCCCTGGATGCCGCCCTCGAGTCCCTGCCCTTCGTGCGCTGGCAGGGGCCCTTCCAGCCCGGCTACAAGGTCGCCGATGACCTCGCCGGCCGCTCCGGTCTGATCAGCAACGTGGACGTGCACTTCTACAACCGCGGTGACGTGCAGGCGACCATCGAGTCCCTGGCCCGTGCCGGTGCGACCGTGATCCAGCACTATCCGGCCCAGCCGGACAAGGCCTTCTTCGACGCCATCGTGCGGGTCGACGCGGCCGATCTCTCCAACCTGGCGCAGATCCCCGAGGTCCTGTCGATGAACTTCCAGGGCCCACGGCCGATCCTCGACGACGAGATGTCCGACCAGATCCTGGCCGGCAACCACCCGGGCGGTGTGCCGGTGACCGGCTACAACGCTTACCTGACGACTCTCGGTTATGACGGCACCGGAGTGATCTGGGCCACGGTCGACACCGGCGTCGACTACCAGCATCCCGACTTCGCCGGCCGCATCGTCGGCGGCTACGACTTCCCCGGCGCCTGCAGCTTCGTCGGGGAGCCAGGCAGTGACTGCACGGGCGGCGGCCACGGCACCCACGTCACCGGCATCATCGGGGGGGACGCGGCGGCCGGCTTCACCGACGGCAGCGGCTTCTTCTACGGCCTGGGGGTGGCCCCCAACTACAGCATCTTCGCCATGAACTCGCTCACCGCTTCGGGGTCCATCTGGCCCCCGGCCGGCGGCTGGCAGGAGCACTCCAAGCGGGCCGTGCTCGGCTCCGCCGTAGGCGGCAACAACTCCTGGACCACCGGCGAGGGCACCAACCACGGCTACCAGGCTTCCGAGCGCACCCACGACTTCATGGTGCGCGACGGCAACTTCGACACCGCGGGCGTGGCCGAGCCCTTCATCGAGGTCTTCTCGGCCGGCAACTCCGGGCCGGGCGCCAACACCCTGACCGCGCCCAAGGAAGGCAAGAACCTGATCATCGTCGCCAGCTCGGTCAACAACCGGGTCGGCAGCATCGACGCGATCTCCAGCTTCTCGAGCCGCGGACCGGCCGCCGACGGCCGCCGGGTGCCGACCATCGCCACTCCCGGTGAGCAGATCTCGTCCGCCCGCAACGACCTGGGTGGCAGCTGCTCGACGGCGATCGCCGGTACCTCCAACCTCTACGCCTTCTGCTCCGGCACCAGCATGGCGGCACCCCACACCTCGGGCGCCGTGGTCCTGATCACCCAATGGTGGCGGACCTTCTCCGAGGGCGGGGCCGATCCCAGCCCGGCGATGGCCAAGGCCCTCTTGGTGAACAACGCCGTCGACATGGGCACGGCCGACCGCTGGAACAACGCGGAAGGCTGGGGCCGGGTGAACATCACCCGCACCATCGCCCCCGACGTGCTGGTCGAGTACTGGGATCAGGCCGACGTCCTGGACAACACCGGCGAGAATTTCACTGTGACGGTTGGGGTGCCTGATCCCAGCAAGCCCGTGCGGGTCACCGTCGCCTGGTCGGACGCTCCCGGCGCCGCGGGTGCCAACCCCGCTCTGGTCAACAACCTGAACCTGAGCGTGGTGGACGGTGCCAGCACCTACCTGGGCAACGTCTTCTCGGCCGGCTGGTCGACCACCGGCGGCAGCGCCGACAACTTGAACAACCTCGAGAACGTCTTCATCCTGAGCCCCACCGGCGGCGCGATCGACATCACCATCAACGCCGCCGCGATCAACGGTGACGGGATCCCCTTCGCCGGGGACGGTACGGACCAGGACTTCGCCCTGGTGTGCTCCAACTGCGCTCTCCAGCCCGACTTCAGCCTGTCGGCTCCGGGCACCCAGAGCGTCTGCGCGCCGGCCGACGCCGTCTACACCATCAACGTCGGTCAGATCCTCGGCTACACCGACCCGGTGACTCTGTCGGCCTCGGGCAATCCGGCCGGCACCTCGGTCGGCTTCTCGACCAACCCGGTGACGCCGCCGGGCTCCTCGACGATGACCGTCACCAACACCGGCTCGGCCACCGGCGGCTCCTACTCGATGACCGTGACCGGCACGGCCACCGGCCCCAACGTCAAGAACCGCATGGCGGGCTTGAACTTGTTCACGGCCGC
The DNA here is from genome assembly GCA_036274895.1 of Thermoanaerobaculia bacterium. Classification (GTDB taxonomy): domain Bacteria; phylum Acidobacteriota; class Thermoanaerobaculia; order Multivoradales; family SZUA-115; genus CALMKX01. The sequence continues at coordinate 46,104 of DASUEU010000049.1, forward strand.
GCCGAGCGCTCCGGTGCTCAACCTGCCGGCCAACAACGCCACCAACGTGGTGGTCGGCCCCACGCTGGAGTGGACGGCGTCGCCCGAGGGGGGCACCTACACGGTCGAGGTGGCGACCGACGCGGCCTTCACCAACATCGTCTCGACGGCTTCGGGGATCACCGGCACCCAACACACGGTGACCCCGGCCCTCAACACCAACACCCAGTACTTCTGGCGGGTGCGCGGCGCCAACACCTGCGGCACGGGCTCGTTCGCGGCCGCCTTCTCCTTCACCACCGTGCCGGCTCCGGGCGACTGCTCGCCGGGCGCCACGGCCACCACCAGCTTCACCGAGGGCTTCGAGGCCGGTGCGACCGGCTGGACCTCGAGCGGTACGGGTAACACCTGGGCCGCTTCCGCGGCCCGCGTACACTCCGGCACCACCTCCTGGAAGGCCGTGGATCCCACCACCGTGTCGGACCAGTTGCTGGTGTCGCCGCCGATCAACCTGCCGTCGGCCTTCGAGCTGCCGATCAGCTTGCAGTTCTGGAACTACCAGAGCTTCGAGGACCGGACCGGCGGCTGCTGGGACGGCGGCGTGCTCGAGATCACCAACAACGGCGGCTCGACCTGGACGCGGCTCGAAGCCCAGCTCCAGACCGACCCGTACGACGGTCCCTTCGGATCGGGCAACCCCCTCGTCGGCCAGAACGGCTGGTGCGGCGACCCGCAGGATTGGCTCAACTCGATCGTTGACGTCAACGCCTGGGCTGGTCAGACCGTCCAGTTCCGCTGGCGCCTGGTCTCCGACGGCTCGGTGGGCCGCGAGGGCTGGTACATCGACGACGTGAAGATCCAGTCTTGTGTCAGCCTGATCTTCGCCGACGGCTTCGAGTCCGGGGACACCTCGGCCTGGTCGCTGACGGTGCCGTAGGACCACGCGGCTTCACCGTAGGGGCGGTTCGCGAACCGCCCCTACCTCTCACCGCGAACCACCAGGGCGCACTTCGGTGCGCCCTTGCTCTTTCCGGGGTTATTGGGCGAAGACCTTCACCGTCCGCCCGATGGTGTCCAGCATCCGGCGGAGCTGGTCGAAGTCCGGATGGCGGAGGCGGGCCCAGGCGTTGGCCATGTAGCCGTTGGCGACGGGCTGGGTGGGCGTGCCCGCGGGTGGGAAGTGGGCGTCGATCACCCACTCTCCGAACTGGCGATGCACCTCGTCGAGTCCCTGGTAGCCGGCGATGCGGCCGTCGCGGTCGGGGCGCAGGGCGATCATGCCGGCCGCGAAACGGCGGGAGGGAAGTCGGTCGACCCGGCCGTGGACGATCGCCATGGCCCACTCCCGGTAGAGGTCGAAGTCGTTGGCCGCGCAATAGATGTCCCACTGCGCCTGGCCGGTGGGCCGGCAACCGATCTCGGAGAAGCGCAGCCCCTTGGGGCCATAGAACCACTCCATGTGGGTGGCCGAGGTGCCGATGCCGAGGGCGTCAATCACCCTGCGCCCCATCACCTTGACCTCGTCGTAGCCGGCCGCCTCCATCCGGTTGGTGCTCACTACCTGGGGGGAGATCCAGCGCTCGCGCATGGCCTCGAGCACGTTGGGGTAGTAGTGCGAGATGAACTCGTGGACCACGTGGCCGTTGACGGTGACGGTGTCGTAGAAGCCCTCGTGCCCCTCGATGAACTCCTCGATGGCGATCGAGGCCCCATGGTCGAGGCCTATCCCGTGGAGGGCGGCTTCGAGCTCACGGGGGCCATCGACGCGGCTGGTGCCCGAGGCGCCGGCACTGCTGCGGGGCTTCAAGATCAGGGGAAAGCCCACCTCCTCGGCGAAGCGCCAGGCCTCCTCCGGCTCCGAGACCGCGGCTGACTGGGCGCAGGGTACGCCGGCGTGGCGCAGGGCCTCCTTCATCGCCGGCTTGTCCCGGCACAGCCAGGCGGTGCGCACCGAGGTGCCGGGGATGCCGGTCGCCTCGCGGACCTTGGCCGCCGGCATCACGTGCGCCTCGACGGTGGCCTCGAGCCGATCGACCCACTCGCGGCTCTGGGCCCGGCGCACGGCAGCCAGCAGCGCGCGCTCATCCGTGACCGAGCCGACCTGCTCGTAGCCGTGGAGGTAGCGCTTCACCTCCTGGGGCAGCCAGTCGAGCGGTGTCTCGCCGAGAGCGGTCACGCGCGCCCCGACCTCCGCGAGTCCGCGGACGAAGTTACGCTGGTAGTTGGGGAAGTTGGGCTCGACGAACAGGACGTGCATGACCCCTCCCGTGGCGGAAGCTCAGGTGCGATCCACCCAGTAGTTGGGCGCTTCCTTGGTGATCACCACGTCGTGGGCGTGGCTTTCCTTCAAGCCCGCCGAGGTGATCTGGACGAAGCGCGTTTCCTGGCGCAGCTGCTCGATGGTGGCGCAGCCGGCCAGCCCCATGCCCGAGCGCACGCCGCCGGTGAGCTGAAGCAGAACCTGGTGGACGCCACCCTTGTACGGCACCATGCCCTCGATGCCCTCGGGCACCAGCTTGGAGAGAGGGGAGCTGCCTTCCTGGAAGTAGCGGTCGGCGCTGCCGCGGCTCATGGCGGAGAGGGACCCCATCCCGCGGTAGGCCTTGTAGGTCCGGCCCTGGTAGAGGATCGTCTCGCCCGGGCTCTCCTCGGTGCCGGCGAGCAGGGAGCCGATCATCACCGAAGAGGCTCCGGCCACCAGGGCCTTGGTGATGTCCCCGGAGAACTTGATGCCACCGTCGGCGATCACCGGCACGCCCCGGGGGGCGGCCACCTCGACGCAGTCCATGATCGCCGTCACCTGGGGCAGGCCGGCGCCGGTGACGATGCGGGTGGTACAGATGCTCCCCGGCCCGATGCCCACCTTGATCGCATCCACGCCGCGGTCGAGCAGCGCCTGGGCCCCCTCCCGGGTGCCGACGTTGCCGGCGATCAGGGGCACCTCGGGGAAGGCCTCCTTGAGGCGGGCCACGGCGTCGAGCACGCCCTTGCTGTGGGCGTGGGAAGAATCGACCACCAGGACGTCGACCTTGGCGTCGACCAGCGCCCGCGCGCGATCCAGATCCTCGCGAGCGGCCCCGACGGCCGCCGCCACGCGCAGGCGGCCGAGCTCGTCCTTGCAGGCGCTGGGATACTCGGTGGTCTTCTGGATGTCCTTGACGGTGATCAGGCCCTTCAAGCCGCCGTTCTTGTCGACCACCAGGAGCTTCTCGATCCGGTGCTGGTGGAGCAGGGCCTTGGCCTCTTCGAGCGTAGTGCCTTCGGGGACCGTGACCAGGTTCTCCTTGGTCATCAGGTCGCCGATCTCCTTCTCGAGGTTGGTCTCGAAGCGCAGGTCACGGTTGGTGAGGATGCCGACGAGGTGTCCCTCGGCGTCGGTGACCGGCACGCCGGAGATCTTGTAGCGCGCCATCACCGCCAGGGCCTCGTGGATCCTCTGGTGCGGGCGCATGGTGACCGGGTCGACGATCATGCCGGCCTCGCTGCGCTTGACCTTGTCCACCTCGCCGGCTTGCTGGTCGATGGGCAGGTTCTTGTGCAGCACGCCGATGCCACCGTCCTGAGCCAGGGCGATGGCGAGGCGGGACTCGGTGACCGTGTCCATGGCCGCCGAGAGGATCGGGATGTTGAGTTGGATGCCGCGGCAGAGCTGGGTGGCGAGGTCGACCTGGGCGGGGTGGGTTTCCGAGTAGCCCGGGACAATCAGCACGTCGTCGAAAGTGAGGGCTAGACGGGGTGCCTTGTGAACCATGAAACCGCCTTTCCTTGCGGGGGAGGAGCGGGGGAGAGTCGCAGCGAAAGGACTCTAGCAGATCGAGGAAGGGCGGCGAATGCCCCGCCGGCGGGCACCGGCGGGGAATGGCGGGAGGGTCAGCTCGCTGCCTGGGCGGCGCCGTGGCACTTCTTGTACTTCTTGCCCGAGCCGCACCAGCAGGGGTCGTTGCGGCCCACCTTGGGCTCCTTCTTGGTCACCGAGACGTTGATCGCCGGCGGTCCCGACGACTTGGGCGGAGCCGAGAGCTGCAGGCTCGAAGGCAGCCGCGCGGCGCGGCGGCGCTCCTGCTCGGCGAGCTGCTCCTCGCTCACCGGCTCCTGGCGGAACAGGGTCTTGAGGATGGTGTCCTCGATCCGTTCCTTCATCCCCTGGAAGAGGTCGTAGCTCTCCCGCTTGTACTCTTGGAGCGGGTCCTTGCCGGCATAGCCGCGCATGCCGATGCCCTCTTTGAGGTGGTCGAGGGCGAGGAGGTGGTCTTTCCAGGAGTAGTCGACGATCCGCAGCATCACCGAGCGCTCGAACAGCCCCATCAGCTCGGGACCGAGCCGCTCGGCCTTCTCGTCGTACTTGCCGGTCACCAGCTCGACCAGACGATCGAGCAGCGCTTCGGCCCCGAGGTCCTTCAAAGCGAAGCCACTCTGGTAGAGATCGATGTCGAAGTAGGCCAGGACGTCGATGGCCAGCTCGGAGAGAGTCCAGTCCTGAGGGTCGGCCTTTGTGGGGCAGTGGGTCTCGACCAGCTGCTCGATCAGCTCGGTGGCGATCCCGATCACGTAGTCGCGGCCCTCCCGGCCTTCGAGGATGTCGCGACGTAGCCGGTAGATCGCTTCCCGCTGCTTGTTCATCACGTCGTCGTACTCGAGGAGGTGCTTGCGGACCTCGAAGTTGCGCCCCTCGACCTGCTTCTGGGCGCGCTCGATGGAGCGGCTGACCATGCGGTTCTCGATCGCCTCTCCCTCTTCCATGCCCAGACGGCCCATCAGGTTCTTGACCCTCTCGGTGGCGCCGAAGATGCGCATCAGGTCGTCTTCGAGCGAGAGGTAGAAGCGGGAGGAGCCCGGGTCGCCCTGGCGCCCGGAACGGCCCCTCAGCTGATTGTCGATCCGGCGTGACTCGTGCCGCTCGGTGCCCAGGATGTGCAGACCCCCGGCCGCCACCACCTGTTCGCGCTCGCTCCTAGTCAGCGCCCGGTACCGTTCCAGGGCCTCCGCGTACGCCTCCGGCTCGGTCTCGGGGTTGAACTCGCCCTTGGCCTGGCCTTCGGCGTTGCCGCCCAGGACGATGTCGGTACCGCGGCCGGCCATGTTGGTGGCGATGGTCACCGCCCCCCTGCGCCCGGCCTGGGCCACGATCGCGGCTTCGCGCTCGTGGTACTTGGCGTTGAGCACGATGTGCTTGATGCCCTTGCGCTTGAGCATGGCAGCGAGCATCTCGCTCTTCTCGATCGAGACCGTGCCCACCAAGACCGGCTGGCCCCGCTGGTGGCAGTCCTCGATCTCCTCGACCACGGCGTCCCACTTCTCGCGGGCCGTGCGGTAGACCAGGTCGGCACGGTCGTCGCGCACCATCGGCCGGTTGGTCGGCACCACCACCACGTCCAGCTTGTAGATCTGACTGAACTCGGCCGCCTCGGTGTCGGCGGTGCCGGTCATGCCAGCGAGCTTGCTGTACATGCGGAAGTAGTTCTGGAAGGTGATGGTGGCCAGGGTCTGGTTCTCGCGCTCGATCTTGACCCCCTCCTTGGCCTCGACCGCCTGGTGCAGGCCGTCGGACCAGCGCCGCCCGGGCATCATGCGACCGGTGAACTCGTCGACGATGACGACCTTGCCGTCCTTGATCAGGTACTCGACGTCGCGCTTGTAGAGGGAGTGGGCGCGCAGGCTCTGGTTGACCCCGTGGAGGATCTCCATGTTGCCCGGGTCGTAGAGGTTGTCGACTCCCAGCAGCTTCTCGACCTTGGCGACACCGTCGTCGGTCAGGGTAGCCGAGTGGGCCTTCTCGTCGACCAGGAAGTCGCCGGTGGTGTGCTTGCTGCCGTCTTTCTCCTCGATCTCCTCACCCCGCACCAGCTTGGGGATGATGCGGTCGATCCGGTAGTACTTGTCCGTCGACTCCTCGGAGGGCCCGGAGATGATCAGCGGCGTGCGCGCCTCGTCGATGAGGATCGAGTCCACCTCGTCGACGATCGCGAAGTGATGCGGGCGCTGGACCATCGACTCGAGGTCGAACTTCATGTTGTCGCGCAGGTAGTCGAAGCCGAGCTCGTTGTTGGTGCCGTAGGTGACGTCGGAGGCGTAGGAGCGCTTGCGTTCGGAGTCCGTGAGGTCGTGCTGGATGACGCCCACCGAAAGGCCGAGGAAGCGGTAGATCTCGCCCATCCACTCGGCATCGCGGCGTGCCAGATAGTCGTTGACGGTGACAACGTGGACGCCCTTGCCGGCCAGAGCGTTCAGGTAGACCGGCAGGGTGGCCATGAGGGTCTTGCCCTCGCCAGTCTTCATTTCGGCGATCTTGCCCTGGTGGAGCACCATGCCGCCCATCAGCTGGACATCGTAGGGGCGCATGCCGACGGTGCGGCGGCCGGCCTCGCGGGCCACCGCGAAGCCGTAGTGGAGGATGTCGTCGAGGCTGGCTCCTTGGTCGAGCCGCTCGCGCAGCCAAGCCGTCTTGGCCTTGAGCTCGCCGTCGGTCAGGGCCTCGATCTCCGGCTCGAGGGCATTGATGGCCGCCACGTGAGGCAGGAGCTTCTTGATGTCGCGTTCGTTCTGGCTGCCGAGGACTTTCGTCAGGATCCAATTGATCATCGTTGGCTCGCTGGGGTGGCTCGATGGGCTCCGGTTCGGAGCAAGGGGATGCAGGCCATGTGCCAGCAACGCTCTCGCGCTGCTGGCGGAACCCGCGGAGTCTAGCAGAGTGAGGAAGCCCTACCGGGCGTCGAGGATGAAGCTCAAGGGATCGACCGGCTTGCCGTCGACGTGCACCTCGTAGTGGAGGTGGTAGCCGGTCGAGCGGCCGGTGATGCCGACGTAGCCGATGACATCACCGCGCCTGACCTTCTGGCCGCCTTCCACCGCGATGCGCGACATGTGACCGTAGCCGGTGATGAGGCCGAAGCCGTGGGAGACGAAGGCCGCTCGCCCGAGGCCGCCCTGGACGCCCGCCTTGAGCACGATCCCGTCGGCCGGGGCCAGGATGGGGTGGCCGGCCGGGGCGGCGATGTCGAGGCCGGGGTGGAACTCCCGGCGGCCGGTGACTGGGTCGCGCCGGTAGCCGAAGCCGCTGGTGTAGATCCCCCGCACCGGCGCGATCGAAGGGGTCGAGGAGACCATCAGGCTCCGTTCGTCGAGCAGAGTCTCCACCTGGTCGAGCCGGTCTTTGATCGAGAGGGAGCGGGCCTCCAGGGACTGCAGGTAGGCCTCGTACTGGTCGATGTCGCCGATCACCTCGCCGCCGATGCCGGCGCGGTCGCCGCCGGCCTCGGCGTCGATCCCCGCGACGATGGACAGCTTGGCAGCCCGGTCGTCGAAGGTCTCGATCTGTTGCTCCAAGCGCTTCAGGCTGGACTCGAAGCTCTCGCGGAGGTCCTGGAGAGTCTCATTCTCTCGCCGCAGCTTGGCAAGCTCGCCCTGGTCCACGGCATTGCGCAGGGCCGACCAGAGGACCCCACCTGCCGCGAGGCTGACCACTACCACACCGGCTACGACCAACTTCAGCTGGCGAGGAGTGATCTGCCACTTGCGCAGCTTGGCCCGGGAGTGCGGCACCAAGATTACAGTGTGGCAACGATCACGCATCGTGCTCTCAGTTGCTCCAGTCTGCGTTGAAAGGGGTCGGGTGACGACGGAAACTGGGACATTCTAGTGATGGGGAGCGGAATGTCAACCACCTCAAAGGGGCGTCACTTTATGCTGATTTCTCATCAAGTGACGGGAAATGGCCAGAAACACGGCCCTTGCGTGATCGCCTCGGCGCCAGGGGCGGGTTTTCTGCGGTTTCTCTTCGTGGCTCAGAGGCCGAAGGGGTAGGTCTCGACCTCTCCGCGCTCCTCTGCGGCCGAGAGGGGGGCCACGGCCTCGGTCTCGTCCAGCCAGAGATAGCCGTCGAATTGCTCGGGCAGGACCGCCTCGAAGTAGTGGCTGGCGAGCTCCGTCTCCGGCCGGTAGATCACCCCGATAGCGCGCTCCAGCCGAGGCGATGCCAGCTCCTCCACCAGCTCCTGCCGCGGTGCGTCACGCAGGGGTAGCCAGAAGGCCGGGACCCCGGTGTCGTGGCAAAGCCGCTCGTAGCTCGAACGGTGAGCGGGGCGGACGTTCTTGACCTCCATCGGGCCATCCCATCGTGAGGCGGCAGCTACCCGGCCGTGGTCGGTGCCAAAACCGACGAGGTAGGCCGCGGTGCCCCAGCGCTGGCGTGCCAGCTGACCGATGTTCCACTCGCCGCGCGCCCCCATCTCGGTGGCCGCCGCGTTGCCGACGTGGGAGTTGTGGGCCCACACGATGGCCTTGGCCTCGGGTCCCCGGAAGGCCAGCAGTCGCTCCAGGGTGTCGAACATGTGCCGGTCCCGCAGGTTCCAAGACTCGACGGAGCCGTAGTACATGATCCGGTAGTAGCTCTCGGCGCTCGCCACCACGGAGGCGTTCTGAGCTGCGTCGAGGAAGAGCTCGCCGTCGCGCTGCTCGTAGTCGAGGCGGCGGTCGAGCAGCTCACGGAGCATGCGCACCACCCCGTCCTCACAGCTGACGTAGCGACCGGCCAGCGTGGCCCGGCCGTAGAGGGTGGGGTCGTGCGACCAGGGAAGGAGGCAGCCGTAGCGCTCGCGGGCGACCCGGGCGGCGATGGGGTCGACGCGGTCGAGATAGCCGAGCACCGCAGCCACGGAGGCGTAGAGGCTGTAGAGGTCGAGCCCGTGGAAGCTCACCTGCTGGCCCGGCTCGTCGAGGGTCTCATTGTGCTCCCGCAGCCACTCCACGAAAGCCAGGAACTCGCGGTTGCGCCACATCCAGGTGGGGAAGCGGGTGAAGGCGCGGTAGGGGTCCGAAGTGGGAGGGCGGTGCCGGACGTGGCGGTCGACGCGGGAGCTGTCGGGCCAGTCGGCCTCCACGGCGACAACGTTGAAGCCGTGGTGCTCGATCAGTCTGCGGGTGAGGACTGCGCGCAGCTGGTAGAACTCCGACGTTCCGTGGCTGGCCTCGCCCAAGAGCACCACGCGGCTCGTGCTCGCCCGATGGACGAGGTCGTCGAGCTCTCGGGCCTCGAGGTCGGAGAAGGGGAGGGCGCACTCCCGGATCAGGGTCACCGCCGCGTGCTCGCGAACCGACGGTGACGGGCGCAGGAAGGGGGCTGGACCTGGGTTGGCGGGGGCGATGGCTGGCCCGGGCCAGCCTTGCTCGCCGATCAGAGGCACGAATCGGACCTGGCCGAGAGTCTCCTCGGAGTACTCTTCTTCACCCAAACGCCGCACCCGCACCAGCTCTTGGTCGCGGGGGTCGTCACCGACGGGCATGACCAGCCGACCTCCAACCGCCAGTTGATCGCGCAGCGCCTGCGGCACCCGAGGACCTCCGGCCGCCGCGACGATGGCGTCGAAGGGTGCCTGCTCCGGCCACCCGAGCGTGCCGTCGCCGAGCAGCACGTGGACGTTGTCGTAGCCCAAGTCCCGGCAGCGCTCGCGGGCGAGTTCGGCGAGCACCGGCAGCCGCTCGATGGTGTAGACCTCCTTGGCGATGTGCGAGAGCACCGCCGCCGCATAGCCCGAGCCCGCTCCGATCTCGAGCACACGGTCCGCAGCCGAGAGCTCGAGGGCGGAGGCCATGGCCGCCACGACGTAGGGCTGGGAGATGGTCTGCCCTCCCTCGATGGGCAGGGGGTTGTCGTCGTAAGCGAACTCGGCGAGATCGTCCGGCACGAAAGACTCGCGGGGGACCCTGCCGAGGGCCGCGAGCACCGGCGGGTCGGTGATGCCCCGCGCGCGGACTTGCCTCTCGATCATCCGCTGGCGGCGGGCGGTGAAGTCGGTCATGGCTAGGCCCCTCTACCGGGAGCAGCGGCGGCCTCGGCGGCGAGGCGGTTGGCGGCCGGCTCCACCCGGAACTCCCCGGGCAGGTGCGCGACCATGCCCATGACGTGGGTGATCGCGTCGCGGTCGTACTCGTCGCCCGAGCGGTAGTCGGAGAGGAAGCGGTGGAGGCGGGCCACTCGCTCCGGCCAGGCTTCGGTGACCTGCAGGCCGAGCGAGACACCGTAGTTGGTGAACGCGAACTTCACCTCTGGCGTCAGAGGATGCCGGCAGAAGTAGCCCGGGGGATCGATCCACATCCTCTCGAGCATGGCCAGGGAGCGGTAGCGGTGCGCCACGGCCCATTCCTCGTCCGGGCAGAGGTGGCAGAGCCAGAGCATCATGCCGAGGCCGAGATCCTGGGTGATCGCGAGCTTCTGCCAGCTCGTCTCGATCAGCTCGGCCATCTCGGTGATCTCCTGGCGCAGCTCGTGCGGTGCCAAGAGCCGGTAGACGGCATAGCCGTCGAAGGCGTCGAGAGCGCCGAAGCCGTAGCCGCCGTAGGGTCCGGAGAGGTCCTCCGTCATCTTCCACCAGACCCCGTGCCCCCGCTCGAGGAAGGCCGGATGGATCGCCCGGGCCAGCTCGATGGCGCGTTCTCGGTAGCCCGAGCGCACGCGACCGAGGCGGTCGAGCGCGAACAGCCACTTGGCGAGGTAGTGGAAGTACTGGCCATCGCGGTCCGGGGCCTCGCCGATGCGCAGGCCCCGTGGGCGGCCGAGCACTCGCTCGACCTCGGCCACCAGCTGTTCGGCTTCGTCGAGGTAGCGCTCGCTGCCCGTCTCGCGGTAGAGGGAGACCAACAGCACCACACCGAACGCATCGGTCCAGAGGTAACGCAGTCCGTTGGGCCAGATCCCCTCGCGACGGAGCCAGTCAAGGCGGTCGAGCACGCAGGAGAGCTCGCTCATACCGGACCTCCGGAGGCCGACAGTCGCGGCGGGCCCGGACCTGGGCCGCTCCAGCCCCCTCTCGACCTCTTCGAACGAGAGTAGGCTGAGCCACTGGGACCCGCACCACACCACGGGATAGGCGGCCGGGGTGGGGGCGAGTTGGCGCCGCTGTTGTCGATCCCCGCGTTCGGTCTCAAGCTGGCCGCAGCCTCTGCCGGCAGCCCTCTGCGGCCCACGGGTGACGTGCTAGGCTACCGATTCAAGATGAAACCTTTCGAGCGACTTTTGCAGCCGCTTGTTCGGGACCGTCGCGACGCCGAGCTGCGGCCGGCGTCGTGGGACGAGGCTTTGGACCGGGTGGCGGCGGGACTCTCCGCCGCCGTCGCCGGCCATGGCTCACGGGCGTTCGGGCTCTTCAGCTGCTCGAAGAGCACCAACGAGGTGAACTACCTCGCTGGCAAGTTCGCCCGCGTCGTCCTCGGCTCGAACAACATCGACAGCTGCAACCGCACCTGACACGCGCCCAGCGTCGCCGGTCTGGCGACGGTCTTCGGGATGGGCGGAGGCACGAGCTCCTACCAGGAGATCGAAGAGACAGAGTGCATTCTGCTCTGGGGCTCGAATGCCCGAGAAACGCACCCGATCTTCTTCCACCACTTGCTCAAGGGCGTGAGGAATGGGGCGAGCCTGATCGCCATCGATCCGCGCCGGACCACCTCTGCGCAATGGGCCGACCTCTGGGCCGGCCTCGACGTCGGCACGGACATCGCCCTGGCCAACAGCGTGGCGCGGGAGATCATCCACGCCGGGCTGTACCACCGGGAGTTCGTCGAGCACGCCACCACCGGCTTCGAGGCCTATCGCGCCGCCGTCGAGCCCTGGACCCTCGAGCGCGGCGCCGCCGAGACCGGCGTACCGGCTGAGGCGATCCGCGAAATCGCCCACCGTTACGCCAAGGCGAAGCGGGCCATGATCTGCTGGACCCTCGGCATCACCGAGCATCACAACGCCGTCGACAACGTGCTGTCGCTGATCAACCTGGCCCTGCTCACCGGGCACGTCGGCCGCTGGGGCTCGGGGATCAACCCTCTGCGGGGCCAGAACAACGTCCAGGGGGGCGGCGACATGGGCGCCCTGCCGGATCGCCTGCCGGGCTTCCAGCACGTGGAGAAGGACGAGGTGCGGGAGAGGTTCAACCGGGTCTGGGGCACCACGATCCCTCCCCAGCGCGGCTGGCACCTTTCGGGGATGTTCGACGCCATGGAGCGCCGGGAGCTGAGGGCTCTCTACGTCATCGGCGAGAACCCGGTGCAGTCCGAAGCCGACCAGGAGCGCGCCGAGCACTTGCTCTCGAGCCTCGACTTCCTGGTGGTTCAGGATCTGATGCTCACGGGCACGGCGCGGATCGCCGACGTGGTGTTGCCGGCGGCGGCGGCGTGGTGCGAGTCCGAGGGCACCGTCACTTCGAGCGAGCGGCGGGTGCAGCGGGTGCGCCGGGCTCTGCCGCCGCCGGGGGAGGCCCGTGACGACCTGCGCATCCTCGTCGACCTCGCCCGCAGGATGGGCCACGAATGGGGCGAGCCTGCCGCCGAGGCGGTGTGGAATGAGCTGCGGACCCTCTCGCCGGTGCACACCGGCATGAGCTACGCCCGGCTCGAAGCCCTTGACGGCCTCCAGTGGCCTTGCTACGACGACGCCCACCCGGGCGAGCGCTTCCTCCACAGCCGTCTCTGGGAGAGGCCGGTCAAGGGACCGCGGGCACCTTTCTCGGTGGTGGAGCACGAGCTGCCGGTCGATCAGCTGGACGAGGAGTTCCCGCTGCGGCTGACCACCGGCCGGCGACTCGAGGACTACAACACCGGCGTCCAGACCGCGGCCTACGCCTCGCCGATTCGCCGGGGCGAGACCCTGGACCTGTCGCCGGAGGATGCCTTGCGCCTGGGCCTGGCCGCCGGCGAGCGCGTACGGGTGCGCTCCCGCCGCGGCGAGGTGATCGCGCCGGTGCACATCGATCCAGGCTTGCGGCCGGGCCTGACCTTCATGACCTTCCACTTCCCCGAGGACGTGGCGACGAACCAGCTCACCATCGATGCCGTGGATCCGAAATCGGGGACTGCCGAGTTCAAGGCCACGGCGATCCGCATCGAGCGGCTGGAAGCCTGAGGGGGGAGCGCCGCGTGGACCTGCACATCGTGGGAGGGGAGCCGACCGAGGCGGAGCGGGCGGCGGTCGACGAGCTGTTGGGCGCGCCCGAGTCCGGCTGGGACGGTGGCGAGCGTGAGGCCGACCGTGACGGCCGCAGCGCCAGGGGAGGTCATGCCGCCCGTGGCCGGCGGGACCTGCTGTTGCCCGCCCTCCACGCGGTCCAGGATCGCATCGGCTGGATCAGCCGCGGCGCCCTCAACCACATCTGCCGACGGCTCACCGTGCCGCCGGCCGAGGCGTGGGGCGTGCTGACCTTCTACCACCTCTTCGCCACCGAACCCCGGCCGCCCGTGGTGGCGCACGTCTGTGACGACATCGCTTGCCGTGCCCGTGGGGCGGAGGGGCTCTGCCACCGCCTGGAGCAGACTCTCGGGCCGGCCGGCGCCTCCCTGGCCGGAGGTCGATCGACCTGGGTCCGAAGCCCTTGCCTCGGCCAGTGCGAGCGGGCGCCGGCGGTGATGGTGGTGCGGGCGGGGGAGGTGCCCAGCGCCGAGGTGCTGGCTCCCGTGGCGGACACCGCCGAGATCGCGGCGGCCCTGGCCGGGCATCCGCGCGGCGAACCGACGGGCTCTCGACTGGAGGCCGTGCGCCGCTCGGTGCCCCAGGCCGGCTCGCTCGGGCTCCAGCTTCTGGCCCGGGCGGGTACCGTGGACCCGGAGAGCCTGGACGCCTACCGCGCAGCCGGCGGCTACCGGGCCCTGGCCCGAGCCTTCGAGCTGGGGCCGGCGGGAGTGGTCGCCGAAGTGATCGCCGCAAAGCTCGTCGGCCGTGGGGGCGCCGCCTTTCCCACCGGCCGCAAATGGGAAGCGGTGGCGAAAGCCAACGTCCACCCCCGGTATCTGATCGTCAACGCCGACGAGTCCGAGCCCGGCACCTTCAAGGACCGGGTCCTGCTCGAGGAAGACCCGTTCGCGATCCTCGAAGCCATGGCCATCGCGGCCTTCGCCACCGGCTGCGAGCGTGGCTTCATCTATCTGAGAGGGGAGTACCCGCTGGCTCACGAGCGGCTCTCGCGGGCGATCGCCGCCGCCCGGGCGGCGGGTCTCCTGGGCGCCGACGTCGCCGGCGCGGGCTTCGCCTTCGACCTCGAGATCCGGCGTGGCGCCGGGGCCTACATCTGCGGTGAGGAGACCGCCCTCTTCAACTCGATCGAGGGCAAGCGGGGCGAGCCGCGCTCGAAGCCGCCGTTCCCCACCCAGGCCGGGCTCTTCGGCAAGCCCACGGTGGTCAACAACGTCGAGACCCTGGCCAACGTGCCGGGGATCCTGCTCGCCGGCGGGGCGGCCTGGGCCGGCATCGGCACCGAAGGCTCGAGCGGCACGAAGCTGTTCTGCGTTTCCGGCCACGTCGAGAAGCCGGGTCTCTACGAGCTGCCGTTCGGCGCCACGCTGGGAGAGCTGATCGAGCTGGCCGGCGGTGTGGCGGCGGGACGAGCCTTGAAAGCCGTGCTGCTGGGCGGCGCGGCCGGTGCCTTCGTCGGACCGGAGGCTCTCGGCGTGCCCCTGACCTTCGAGGGTGCGCGAGCGGCGGGAGCCACGCTGGGCTCCGGAGTGGTGCTGGTCTACGACGAGACGGCGGACCTGGCCGACGCTCTGGTGCGCATTGCCGAGTTCTTCCGCCACGAGTCCTGCGGGCAGTGCGTACCCTGCCGGGTGGGTACCATGCGCCAGCTCGAGCTGCTCGAGCGCCTGCGCCACGGCAGGCAGCTCGGCTCGGTCGGCGAGGAGCTGGCGCTGCTTCGCGAGCTCGGTCAGGCCATGCGTGACGCCTCGATCTGCGGCCTCGGCCAGACCGCTTCCTCGGCGATCGAGTCGGCCATGGCTCGCCTCGATCCCTTCCAGCTCGGAGGTTCCGCGTGAGCGCTGAACCGATCTGGTTCCACCTGCCGCCGCCCCCCTCCGACATCCCCGTTGAACCGTCTCGACCCGGACGAGCGAGCGTCGCCTTGACCATCGACGGTGAGGCGGTCGAGGTTGCAGAGGGCTCGACGATCCTGGACGCCTGCCGGCGTCTGGGCAAGGACGTGCCGACTCTCTGCTTCCTCGAGACCCTGACCCCGGTCAACGCCTGCCGGATCTGCGTCGTCGAGATGGAGGGCTCGAGGGTCCTGGTACCCGCCTGCTCCCGCAGGGTCGAGGCCGGGATGAAGCTCCACACCGACTCGGAGCGGGTCCGCCTGTCGCGCAAGCTGGTGCTCGAGCTGCTCGGCTCGTCAGTCGACCTCGGCACCGCTCCCGGGCTGGCCGAGTTGATGGAGCAGTACGGTTCCCGGCCGGAGCGCTTCGGGCAAGGGGCGACCGTCGCCAAGCCGCTCAAGGACGACAACGAGCTCTACGTCCGCGACTACGGCAAGTGCGTGCTCTGCTACAAGTGCGTCGAGGCTTGCGGCGTCGACGCCCAGAACACCTTCGCCATCGCGGTGGCGGGGCGCGGCTTCGACGCCCACATTTCGACCGAGCTCGACGTGCCGTTGCCGGTCTCGGCCTGCGTCTACTGCGGCAATTGCATCGCGGTCTGCCCCACGGGCGCCCTCATGGCCAAGAGCGAGCATCAGCTGCGCGAGGCGGGGGAGTGGGCTCCCCAGCGACAAACCCGGACCGATACCATCTGCGCCTATTGCGGCGTCGGCTGCACCCTCACGCTGCACGTCCAGGACGACCGGATCGTCAAGGCCACCTCACCCTTCGAGAACCAGGTGACCCACGGCAACCTCTGCGTCAAGGGGCGCTTCGGCTTCGAGTTCGTGCAGATCGGTCGGGGCTCGGCAAGGTAGGGCGCGTTCGGTCACTCGGCGGCCCCGAGGATTTCGGAGCGCCCCCACTGCAGGAAGTGCCGGTCGAAAGCGAAGGCCGCGCCAACTCCTCGAGCGTCGATCACCGCGAACGAGATCGCGTCGCAGAGGCTCCAGTCCTTGTCGGCGTGCCGCGCCAGGATCGCCCTGGCCTTCTCCACTTCGTGGGGCAAGGCGGCCAGCACCGGCAGACCGCCCGCCAGCAGCCACTCCCGGGCGAGCAGGCGGCCGAGCCGGCGGATCAGCAGGGCATGGGTCTCGGCCTCGATGTAGTTGGTGACGAAGCTCGGCCGGCCCTCGGCCGCGATCTGCCGGGCGATCTCGGCAGCCCGCAAGTGACAGCTGTCGTCGGCGTCGAGCAAGGCGAGGATGGCGCTCGAGTCCCAGAGGACGGCGCGGCGCATCAGGAATCCAGGATCGAGTACTTGTCCTGCGAGCCGGGGCCCTGGCCGCCGCTGCGGCCGGCGCCGACCAGCCGGAAGATGGGGTGATCGGGTCCGAGAGAAGGGGGTGACATTGGCGTCTCCTGCTGCTTGCTCAAGGAGTCGAGCGCCTCGAGGGGGATCAGCCGGCGACCCCCCGACCGGACGCTGGCGAGAGCCCCTCGACGCAACATCCTCCAGACGGTGGACTCCGACAACCCGAGGTGAGCACTGGCCTCCCTCACGTTGAGGAGGGTCGGGGACGACCCGGGGGTGGCTGGGTCGGTCGGCGGCTGATGGGGAATCATGGTCGGAGTCTGGCATGGTCTCGATCTCTCCGTCAATCCTGTCAAAGGACGTTGCTGCTATCGCAGCCGCCGGTCCAGGGCCCGGTACTGGATGGCCTCGGCGACGTGGGCGGGGCGTAGGGCGTCGCTACCCTCCAGGTCCGCGAGGGTGCGCGCCACCTTGAGCACCCGATCGAGGGCTCGAGCGGAGAGGCCGAGCCGCTCGTAGGCCTGGTCGAGGAGGCGTTGGCCGGTGTCGTCGAGGGCGCAGTGCTCGCGCATGGCGGCGGGGCTCATGCGGGCGTTGACGGGAGGGCCACCGGTGGAGGTGAAGCGCTCGCGCTGGCGGCTCCGAGCTGCTTCCACGCGGCGGGCCACGACCACCGTGCTCTCGCCGGAGGGGGCCTTGAGGTCGGCCAGAGGCAGAGGGCCGACCTCGACGTGGAGGTCGATGCGGTCGAGCAGGGGGCCCGAGATCCTCGCCCGGTAGCGCTCGACCGCGTGGGGGTTGCAGCGGCACTCGGTGCGGGGATCCCCGAGGTGGCCGCAGGGGCAGGGATTCATGGCCGCCACCAGGGCGAAGCGAGCCGGGAAGCGCATTCGCGCCCTGGCCCGACAGATCGATACCTCGCCATCTTCGAGCGGTTGGCGCAGGGCTTCCAGGGCCTCGCGCCGGAACTCAGGCAGCTCGTCGAGGAACAGCACGCCGTGGTGCGCCAGGCTGGCCTCACCCGGCCGGGGCTGGCTGCCGCCACCGACTAGGGCCGCTTCGCTGGTGCTGGAGTGGGGGCTACGGAACGGCCGGGTGGTGATCAAGCGGGAGAGGGGATCGTCGCTCACCATGCCGTGCACTTTGGTGACCTCGATGGACTCATCGAGGGCGAGCGGCGGCAGCAGCCCCGGCATCCGCCGCGCGAGCATGGTTTTGCCCGAGCCGGGCGGCCCGATCAGCAGCAGGTTGTGGCCGCCCGCCGCGGCGATCTCGAGGGCCCGTTTGGCGCTCGCCTGGCCCCGGACGTCCGCGAGGTCGAGCACACCGCTCCTGCGATCGGTGCCGTCGAGGTCGGCGGGTAGGGTCTCGGGCAGGGGCTCCTCGCCCTTCAGGTGGGCCACAAGGGCCGCAAGGTTGGGCACACCGATCACCCGCGGCCCCCGCCGCAGGGCAGCCTGTGCCGCCACCGCCGCGGGCAGCAGCAGCTCGCTGACACCGATGCGGCTGGCGAGATCGGCGAAGGCCAGTGCGCCACGGATCGGGCGAAGCGAGCCATCCAGGCCCAGCTCGCCCGCCAGCAGCCGTCCCTCGAGCACGTCGAGGGGCAGCTGGCCGAGAGCGGCGAGCAACCCGACGGCGATGGCGACGTCGAGGTGGTTGCCTTCCTTGCGGAGGTCGGCGGGAGCCAGGCTCACCACCACCGAGCGAGGCGGCAGCTCGAAGCCGCTGTGGCGCAGGGCCGCGCGCACCCGCTCTCGGCTCTCCCGGACGGCGGCGTCGGGCAGCCCGACGAGCTGCATCTGGGGCAGGCCCAGGCGGACATCGACCTCGACCTCCACGGGCCGGGCTTCGATCCCCCAAGGGGTGGCGGCGAGGGCGCGAGCGAGCATCCATACGGTGTAGACGTAAAACGCTCGAGGTCGAAGTCCAGGTACGTCCGGCGCCTCGACGTGTGCTAGTCTCCGAGCACCGTTCCGGAGCCGCAGGCTGCCTCAGTGAGTCGCTGGGGTGGAGGTTCTCAGAAGAGGAAGGTCCAAGAGGCTTGCATCAGGACGGTAGCTTGGTTAGACTTTTGAGAATGATCCAAGAACGTGCGGCTCGCGCACAAACCTAGCGGGTCGGTCCGACTGTTGGAGGAAACGATGAGAAAGTCTACGTGGATGGGTTTGGCTCTGGGCTGCGCGGTCTTCGCTCTGGCCGCCTACGGCACTGCCTCGCTGTCGGTGACCAGTCCGGGTCTCGACGGCACCAACTTCAAGCTCTCGGTGACCCTGGACGGCACTGCCGGCGGCCCGGCTTACGTGCAGAACGCCAACCCGAATGCCGAGACCACCTACCGTGCTCTGTTCTGGCTCGGTACCGGCACCTTCTCCACCGGCGGTGTTCAGAAGTCGCACACGATCTTCTCGGGTCATGACCAGGCGACCGGCGTGGCTTCCTTCCGCGTCGACCTCTACCAGCTCGCCGGTGGCACCAACCGCGTCCGCGCCGCTTGCCGCCGTGACGACGGCACCTACGCGCAGACCACCCTGATCACGCTCCATCCGGTCGGCTCGCCGGTCGACCGTCAGCTCCAGCTCGAGTACGGCACCGGTGCCAGCTCCGGCTTCTGCCGCCTGACCCGCTTCGGCGGCACCAACCCGAGCGTCGAGGTCTTGGGCGTCGACAACGACACCCTCAACGTCAAGCGCGTTCGTCTGGGCGCGGTGGTCGGCATCGATGCCGGTGAAACCGGCACCTATCCGGTGGACGAGTTCGAGTCCTACCAGTAAGCGATCACGCCGCTCTTGCGGCGCGTTACGACCTGGGCGGCTCTCCTTCGAGGGAGCCGCCCTCGTCGTTTTCGCCCTCTCTCCCGACCTCCGTCGAGATTCGATCCCGTGCCAGCCAGGAAGTGGTGGATCGCCCTGCTGGTGCTAGCCGCCAGTGCGATCGGCTGGATCCTCGGCCGAGCTGGCGCGCCGGCACCTGCTGAGCCGACCACCGCTTCGCCGCCCCGGGCAGGCCAGGCCGAGCCGGCGCCGGAGCGACGGACCGTTCACGGCCAGACCACCAGTGCCGAGGCCCTGACGGCGCTCGCCTACGTCGACGGCACCGTCGATCCGGAGCGTGAGAAGACGGGAGTCCTGCTTCACCGGCGGGACGAGACCTCACCCGGTGCCAACCTCTACTGTTCTCGGGACCTGCGCACGGCGTTCCTGCTCGACCTCGACGGCTCCATCCTCAAGCGCTGGCGTTTCCCGCACCGCGGTCTCGACCACTGTGAGCTGCTGCCCGACGGCTCGATCCTGGGGTTGATCCAGGACCGCGCGGTGATCCAGGTGGACGGCGACTCGAAGGTTGTCTGGAGCCACGAGTCTGAGGTGCACCACTCGTTCTTCCGCACCGCCGCAGGGGAGCTGTGGATCCTCGCCCGACGGCCCCGAAAAGTGGCCGGGCTCCATCCCCGGCAGCGGGTCTACGAGGATCGCATCGAGATCCTCGACCCCAGCGGTCGCCTCATTCGGGAGATCTCGCTGCTCGATGCGTTCCTCGCTTCCCCCTATCGTTTCCTCTTGCCGAGTGTGGCCGACCGGGAGCTGCCTCCAGAGCAGCCCGGCCGTGAGCCGGTGCTCGATCTACTCCACGCCAATCAGGTCGAGGTCTTCGACGGCTCACTGGCGTCGCGCTCGCCGCTCTTCGCCCGCGGCAACTTCCTGGTCTCGTTTCGCAACATCAGTGCGGTCGCCCTCTTCGATGCCGGCGCGAGCCGCATCTTGTGGCTGTGGGGGCCGAGTAACCTGGCCTATCCTCACCACCCCTCGGTGCTCCCCTCGGGGAACCTGTTGATCTTCAACAACGGCACCCGCGAGTCCGAGGTCCTCGAGCTGGATCCCCTACAGCTCTCGGTCGTCTGGCGCTACCGGCCCGGGCCGGAGTTCTTCACCGCCACCCGCGGGTCCTGCCAACGCTTGCCCAACGGCAACACCCTGATCACCGAGTCCAACAAGGGCTACGTCTTCGAGGTCAACGGCAAGGGGGAGAAGGTCTGGGTCTGGGCCAACCCGCTCTTCCTCGAGGGTAACAAGCGGGCCTACGTCTGGCGGATGGAGCGCTACGGGCCGGAGAGGCTCACGTTCCTCCGACCGGACGGCGCGGGGGCCACTCCGGGTCGAGCGGCGTCGGAGTAACGTCCTTCCCGCCGAGCCACATCACTTCGACTCCTGGTAGCCCGGTGCCCTGCCAGGAGCGCCAGCCGCGACGGTTGACCGGGACGAGCTGGCCGCTCCGCTGCGAACCGCAGGAGACCAGCAGCTCGATGGTTGCCGAGGGGTCGGTGAGGCGAGCCTCGAACAGGAGTGGCCCTCCGACGATCACCGTCCGCTCTGACGCGCCGGTCACCACCAGGGGTGCGCATGCCTCGGGGCTGGCCCGCAGGGCGAAGCGGTCGCCGATCAGGGCCGGGTTCTCGGTCCCGGCGTCGCCCGTGAGGGTCCGCAGCCACTGGCGCGTGCTGGCGTGGAAGCTGGAGACGGCTCCCACCGGCGGTGAGCCGGCCCAGGTCAGCACGAGACCGAGAGCGAAGAGGCCACCCAGCACCCAGCGGCCCTTGCGAGACTTCGACGCTTCGAGCCCCTTGCCGGCGGCTGGCAGCAGCAGGCCGAGCAGCGGCAGCGCCATGCGAGGCGTGGCCACCGTGAGCAAGGCCGGGGCCGCACCCGCCGCAGCCAGGACCAAGAGCCCGAGGCGATGCGAGAGGGGCCAGGAAGAGTCTGCGAGGCCCCGCAGGACGAGCACCGCCACGAGCAGGAACGAGAGCTGGATCAGCAGCCACAGGCCTCCTGCCAGCCACGGGGCCGTCGGCGGATAGACGGCCTGGAGCAAATGCCGGCCGAGGTGAGTGTCCGCCCCCAGCAACGCTCTCGCGCGCCCCGCCGCTCTGCCCAAGGCCGCGCCGGGGTCCTCGCGGATCGTCTCGAGGGCGAGCCGGCGGGCAGCTTCGTCTTGCGACAGGTCCAGGCTCTGGGCGAGGAAGCGGACCTCCCGGTTGAGGGCCTCCTTCTGATTGCGGCGGTTTCCGTCGTCCTGGTCGGGAGCCGGGGTCTGCCCCAGGAGAAGGTTGTAGCCGGCGGCGGTGGAGAAGAGCACGAAGCGGCCCTCGCGCTGATGGAGCCAGATCAGCCAGGGTGCGACCGTCAGTGCCGAGAGCAGGGCCACTGCGCCGGCCAGCCGGAGGCGTTCCCGCCCCTTGCCGAGCAGAGCCGCCCAGAGCGGGAAGAGGATCAGGAAAGGCAGCACCGCGGCCCGTGCCAGGCCGCAGAGGCCGACGCCCACGCCGGCCAGGGCCGCCGCGAGCAGGCGGTGGCGTGCGTCGGCGAGCTTCGGCAACCCGGCCAGGGCGCTTGCCGCCAGGATCAGTGACAGGAAGAAGAGGGTCTCGGACCACAGCAAGTGTGAGAAGCCGACGAAGGGTGGGTAGAGCAGGTGGAGCAGGCCGGCTCCCCGCCCTGCTTGCTCGCCCGCGACCTGCCGGCCGAAACGGTAGACCAGGGGTGTCGTGAGCGCGGAGAGCACCAGAGGAACCAGCCTCGCCACCGCCAGGTGGCTGCCGAACAGCGCCATGGCCAGGCCGATCAGGAAGGGCTGGAGGGGGGGCCAAACGCCTCGGCCGTAGGCGTCGGCGAGGTCCAGATCCTCCGGCGCCACACCCTGGGCGAGGGAGGAGAGTACGGCCGCCCAGGCTCGGCCCTGGGCGAGATAGCCGGCCTCGTCCCACGAGGGCCAGACCGGCTGGGTGAGAACGGGCAGCGCGATCACCAGCCGCAGCACCAGGGAGGCGCCGAGGAGCCCCCATGTCCAGCGCGCGGCCGCTCGTTCCATGACCCTGGTAGTATATGGACCTCACCCCCCGAGCCCGCCGAAACCCGTGCCCCCTGTCGATCCTCCGTCCCCTGCCCCCGCCGGCTGGCCCGAGCTGGTCGGTCTGGTGCGCCTGCTGCGCCGGTCCTTACCCCTGGTGCTGGGGTTCGCGGCCGTGACGGCTGCCGGTGCGGCCGTGATGGCCGCGAGTGGCAGGCCGGTCTACGAGGCGGCGGCCCTGCTCACCCTCGGTGGCGACCGCTCCAGCTCGGGCTTCACGCCCCCCGTGCTCTCGGCGGACGGCATCCTGCGCTTGCTGCGCTCGCGAACGATCCTCGCCGCCACCAAGACCGCCCTCGAAGCCGAGGGTGCGAGCCCGGGCGCCTCGCTCGACGTCGAGGCCGAGCTGCTCGCCAGCCGGCGGGGTGAGCTGGGCAACACCTCTTTGCTGGAGCTCACCGCCCGCGCTGTTTCCGGCGAGGAGGCGGCGCGAATCGCCAACACCTGGGCCGCTGTCTTCACCGCCAGCGAGCTCGCCGACGTCCAGCGAGCGGCCCTGCGCGACGCCCTCGATGCCCTACAAGTCGAGGCGATCAAGTCCCGGGATCGCCATGCCCGTGCACAAGATAGGGTGACTTCGCTCGCCCGGCAGCTTGAGACCATTCCCGCGACCTTGACTCTCAAGAGTCGCCTCACCGAGGCCCAGTGGCTCGCCGAGAGCTCGCGCACCGGTGCCGCCACGCCGGCCCTGGGCACGGTCGAGGGGCAGCAGGTCAATCCCCTCCACACCCAGGTCGGAGCCGAGCTGCGCACCGCCCAGGCCGAGGCCGATTCGCTCGGTCCACAGGTGGCGGAGCTCGAGGCTTCCCTCGCGGAGGCCCGGCGGTTGCTCGCGCGGCTCGACGCTGGAGAGGTCCTGGAGGTCGACCTCGGGGTCCTCGCTCGCACGGCACCCCGCCTGGCCCTGCCGGTCGTCGGCACGGTGCAGCGGGTGCAGGCGGCGGTGGCGCCGCGCCAGCCCCAACCCCGGGCCGTGGGCTCGAAGGCCGCTCTGGCCGGGGTCGGGGGTGCTATCCTCGGCTTCTTTGCCGCGGCCCTGCTGGAGCTGGCCCGAGGCATGCCTCGATCGTCCCGAGATCCCGCGCCCGTGCCCTGAGGAGAGGGCAAGCGCTCGATTCCCCCAACCCAACCCTTTCGACCCGAGGGCCCCGGCATGGATGCGGGAGCGCCCGCGAGCCGAACCGGAGCCGTAGAAAAAGGAGCTTCTGACTGTGACCCACCATGTCATCCCGCCCCACGGAGGGACTCTCGTCTCCCTCCTTGTTTCGGAGGCGCGCGCGACCGAGCTGAAACAGGCCTCGCGCGACTGGCAGTCCTGGAACCTGACCAGCCGACAGATCTGTGACTTCGAGCTCCTGGCCAACGGCGGCTTCTCGCCCCTCCGGGGCTTCCTGGGCCGCGCCGACTACGAGTCCGTGTGCCGTGACATGCGGCTGGCGAACGGCCTGCTCTGGCCGATGCCGATCACCCTCGACGTCGACGAGGCCACGGCGGAGAAGCTCGCGGCCGGCTCGCACCTGGCTCTGCGGGATCCCGAGGGGGTCATGCTGGGCGTGCTCCACGTCGAGGAGATCTGGACCCCCGACCGCGAGGCCGAGGCCGCCCAGGTCTTCGGCACCACCGACAAGACCCATCCCGGGGTCGCCCATCTGCTCGCCCGCAGCGGTCCGGTCTACCTCGGTGGCAGGATCGAGGCCCTCCAGCTGCCGACCTACTACGACTATCGAGCCCTGCGCCACACCCCCGAGGAGCTGCGCCACGAGCTGGCCAGGAACGGCTGGCGCCGAGTCGTCGCCTTCCAGACCCGCAACCCGATGCACCGCGCCCACACCGAGCTGACCCTGCGGGCGGCCAAGGAGGCCGAGGCCAACCTCCTGGTGCACCCGGTGGTGGGGCAGACCAAGCCGGGCGATGTCGATCACTACACCCGCGTGCGCTGCTACCAAGCGGTGATGCCCTCCTACCCGCAAGGCACGGCGATGCTCTCGCTGCTGCCTCTCGCCATGCGCATGGGTGGCCCGCGCGAGGCGGTGTGGCACGCCCTGATCCGCAAGAACTACGGCTGTACCCACTTCATCGTCGGCCGGGACCACGCCGGCCCGGGCAACGATTCGACCGGCAAGCCCTTCTACGGCCCCTATGACGCCCAGGAGCTGATGAAGCAGCACGAGGCCGAGCTGGGCGTGAGCATGGTCCCCTTCCGCAACATGGTCTTCATCGAGAACCGCGACCTTTACGTGCCCGAGGACGAGGTGCGCGACGGCGATCGGGTGCTGTCGATCTCCGGCACGCAGCTGCGCCAGCGCCTCCAGGACGGCCGGGAGATTCCGGAGTGGTTCACCTACCCGGCGGTGGCCGAGGAGCTGCGCCGGACCCATCCGCCGCGGCACCGCCAGGGCTTCACGGTCTTCTTCACCGGCCTGTCGGGAGCCGGCAAATCGACCATCGCCAACGTGCTGCTCTCCAAGCTCCTCGAGCTGGGCGGCCGGCCGGTCACCCTCCTGGACGGCGACGTCGTGCGCAAGCATCTCTCCTCCGAGCTGGGCTTCTCGAAGGAGCACCGCGACATCAACATCCGGCGCATCGGCTTTGTCGCCTCGGAGATCACCAAGAACGGTGGCATCGCCATCTGTGCGCCGATCGCCCCCTACGACAGCGTGCGCAAGGACGTCCGGCGCATGGTCGAGCCGGGAGGTGGCTTCCAGCTGGTGTTCGCGGCCACGCCGATCGAGACCTGTGAGGAGCGGGATAGGAAGGGTCTCTACGCCAAGGCGCGCGCCGGCATCCTGAAGGAGTTCACCGGCATCTCGGACCCCTACGAGGAGCCCACCGACGCCGATCTGGTGATCGACACCCGTGAGTTCACGCCCGAGGAGGCCGCTCAGGCGATCATCCTCCACCTCGAGAAGGAGGGCTACATCGGGCCGGAGCAGGGGCGATGAGCAGCACCGAGGCCCTCGAGCGCCGACGGGCCGACCTCGAGCGCATCTCCGCGGCCCTCGATGCCGCGGTCGAGGCGCTCGGGGTTTTCACGCCGGGAGCGATTTCCGCCAGCAAGAAGGCCGGGGGCAGTCCGGTGACGGAGGCCGATCACGCCGTCAACGAGGTGCTGCTCTCCCTCTTGCCCCAAACCGGTGAAGGCTGGCTCTCCGAGGAAACCGCCGACGATCCCGCCCGCCTTTCCTGCCGGCGGGTGTGGGTCGTCGATCCTTTGGACGGCACCCGCGAGTTCGTCGAGGGCCTGCCGGAGTGGTGCGTGTCGATCGGGTTGGTCGAGGACGGTGAGGCCGTGGCCGGCGGCATCGTCAACCCGGAGACGGGGGAGACGATCGTCGGCTCGCTCGAGACCGGTGTCACCTTGAACGGCCGGCCGGTGCGGGCGAGCCGGCGCCCCGACCTCGCCGGGGCGGTGGTGCTGGCCAGCCGCAGCGAGGTGCGCCGCGGCGAGTGGGCCCCCTTCGAGGGGGCTGGCTTCACCGTCGAGCCCTTGGGCTCGGTGGCCTTCAAGCTCGCTCTGGTCGCCGCCGGCAAGGTCGACGCCACCTGGACCCTGGTGCCCAAGAACGACTGGGACATCGCGGCGGGGGTGGCGCTGGTCAACGCGGCGGGTGGCAAGGTCTACCAGCCGGGGGGAGCCCGTTGCAGGTTCAACCGGCCGACCACCCTGCTGCCCGGGCTGATCGCCTGTGGACCGGCCCTGCCGGGGCAGATCGACGCTGCCATCGCTTCCCGGGCCGGCCGCAAGCGATGAGCGAGCAGGGCCACTCGGTGGCTGACGCGCTGGCGGCGAAGATCACGGCCTCCGAGGCCGTGGTCGGCGTCGTCGGCCTCGGCTACGTCGGCCTACCGGTGGCCCTGACCTTCGCCGAGGCCGGCTTGGCGGTCCTCGGCTTCGACATCGACGGCGCCAAGATCGACGTGCTTTCGGCCGGTGGCAGCTACATCGGCCACTTGCCGGCGCAGCGCATCCGCCGGGCCCTGGCGTCGGGGCGCTTCCGGGCCACCGTCGACTTCCGTCGGTTGGCCGAAGCCGACGCCGTCGTCATCTGCGTGCCGACCCCGCTGACGCCACAACGGGAGCCGGACCTCTCGAGCGTCGAGGCCACGGTCGAGCAGATCCGGGCCACCCTGCGCCCGGGCCAGCTGATCGTCCTCGAGTCGACTACCTACCCGGGCACCACGGACGAGCTGCTGCGACTACGCCTCGAGACCACCGGCCTCGCCTGCGGCCGGGACTTCTTCCTCGCTTTCTCACCCGAGCGGGAGGATCCGGGCAACACCCGCTTCACCACCGCCCAGATCCCGAAGGTGGTGGGGGGAGTCGACGTGGTCTCCGGCGACCTCGCCCAGGCCCTCTACGACCGCGCCTTCGAGCGCACGGTGCGGGTGGGCTCGGCGCGGGCCGCCGAAGCCTCGAAGCTGACCGAGAACATCTTCCGGGCGGTCAACATCGCCCTGGTCAACGAGCTGAAGGTGGTCTTCGACCGCATGGGCATCGACGTCTGGGAGGTGCTCGACGCTGCTGCCACCAAGCCCTTCGGCTTCCTGCGCTTCGATCCTGGCCCGGGCTGGGGCGGCCACTGCATTCCCCTCGACCCCTTCTACCTGGCCTGGAAGGCGCGGCAGTACGACGTGCCGACCCAGTTCATCGAGCTGGCCGGCGAGGTCAACCGGGGCATGCCCGCCTGGGTGGTGGCCAAGCTCCAGGCGGCGCTCAACGAGCGAGGTCTGGCGGTCAAGGGCCGGCGGGTGCTGGTGTTGGGCATCGCCTACAAGCGGGACGTGGCCGACCCGCGGGAGAGCCCGGCCTTCGAGGTGATCGACCGGCTGCTCGCCCTCGGGGCTGAGGTCTCCTACCACGATCCCCACTTGCCGGAGGCCCCGGCCATGCGCTCCTGGCCTCATCTGCCGCCCCTCACCTCGGTGCCGTTGACCGAGGCGACCCTGGCCGCGGCCGATGCGGTGGTGCTGGTCACCGACCATGCGAGCGTGGACTACGAGCTGGTCGGCCGGGCGGCGCGGCTGATCGTCGACACCCGGGGGGTGTTCCGCGCGCCTCGCCCGGAGGTGATCAAGGCTTGAGCGGCCTCGCGGGCTGCCCGGTGCTGGTCACCGGCGGAGCGGGCTTCATCGGCTCCCACCTGGTCGACGCCCTGCTCGCGGGCGGTGCCCGGGTGCGGGTGCTCGATGACCTGTCGAGCGGGCTCGAGACCAATCTCGCCGAGGTGCGGGCCGACATCGAGCTGCTGGTCGGCGACCTTTGCGACGCCGAGGCCTGCCGCCGGGCTTGCGACCGTGTGCGTCTGGTCTTCCACCAAGCGGCCCTGGGCTCGGTGCCCCGCTCGATCGCTCACCCCGCCCGTTCGATCGAGGTCAACGTCGGCGGCAATGCCCGGCTCTTCGAGGCGGCGCGGGACGCCGGGGTCGCGCGGGTGGTCTACGCCTCGTCCTCCTCGGTCTACGGCGACAGCCCCACGCTGCCCAAGCGGGAGGGTGAGGAGGGCCAGCCCCTCTCGCCCTACGCCTGGTCCAAGGCGGCGGGGGAGCAGCTGGCGCGGGTCTTCGCCCGGTCGCTCGCCCTGCCGTCGATCGGTCTGCGCTACTTCAACGTCTACGGCCCCCGCCAGCGGCCTGACGGCCCCTATGCGGCGGTGGTGCCGCGCTTCTTCGCCGCCTGGCGGGAAGGCCGAGCGCCCGTGATCTACGGCGATGGCGAGCAGAGCCGGGACTTCACCTTCGTCGCCGACGCCGTGGCCGCCAACCTCGCGGCGGCCACGGCGAGCGTCGAGGCCCTCGGCCAGGCCTACAACGTCGGGGCGGGCGGTGGCGTCACGGTGCGTGAGCTCGCCGAGCGGATCCGCGAGCTTGCCGGCGGCGGTCCCGAGCCCGAGCACGCTCCGGCCCGCAGCGGTGACGTGCGCCACTCTCTGGCCGACGTCGAGAAGGCCCGCCGGGAGCTCGGCTGGGCCCCCGCCTGGAGCCTCGAAGCCGGGCTCGCCGCCACCGCGCCCTGGTTCCTCGGCCGCCGGAGCTGACGCCGCGATGCTGACCGTCGGCACCGGCCTGCTCGCGCGCTTGGTCCCGGCGCGGCTGCGCGATGAGAGCGTGGTCGCCGTGCTCTCGCGGGGCAGCGCCGGCAGCGTGATGGTGAGCGGCGTCGGGGCCCTGGTCGGCGTGGCCAGCCACATGTTGCTGGCCCGGCTGCTCGGCGTCGAGGCCTTCGGCCGTTACAGCTATGCCTGGACCGTGGCCAGCCTGCTGGTGATCGTCGCCACCCTCGGCTTCGATACCGCCCAGGTCCGCTTCGTGGCCTCCTACCGGGTTTCAGGGGAGTGGGGCCGCCTGGCCGGGCTCCTGCGCTTCGGCGACCGGCTGGTGCTCGCCGCGGGGGTGGCGGTGGGCGGCCTGACCGCGGGGGTCGTCGCGCTCTTCTCGCCGGAGCTGTCCCCGGCTCTGGCGCACACCCTCTGGGCCGCCTGTGCCGCTCTCCCCGTGCTGGCCGTCCTGGGTCTCAAGGGAGCGGCCCTCCAGGGTCTCAAGCGAGTGGTCTGGGCGCGGCTTCCCGAGGGAGTGATCCGTCCCCCGCTGGCCCTCGCGCTGGCCGCCCTCGCGGCCTGGGCCCTGGGCGGCATCGGCTCGGCCGGGACCATGCTCGCCACCCTGGCAGCGGCAGCCGTCTGCGTCTGGGTTGGCCAGATCCTGCTCGCTCGCAGCCTGCCCTCCGAGGTGGACTCAGCGACGCCGGAGAGCCACGGCCGGGAGTGGGTGCGAGTCTCCCTGCCCCTGTTGCTGGTCTCGGGCATGCGCCTGATGATGGGGCAGGCCGACGTCCTGCTGGTAGGGGCCATGCTGGGCACCCGCGAGGCCGGTCTCTACACCGCCGCGACCCGCCTCGGCCAGCTGATCACCTTCGGCCAGAACGCCGCCAACGGCATCGCCGCGCCCCTGATCTCCGAGCTGCACGCCCAGGGGGACCGCCAGGGCCTGCAGCGGGCGGTCACCCTCGCCAGCTGGGGCGCCACCCTGTGGGCCGCTGCCGCTGCCCTGGTGCTTGCCGTGCTGGGACGCTGGCTGCTGGGCCTCTGGGGCCCGGAGTTCAGCTCGGTGTGGTCGGTGCTGGTGATCCTCTCGCTCGGTCAGGTGGTGAACGCCGCCGCCGGTCCGGTGGGCTACCTGCTCAACATGACCGGCCATCAGGACACCAACGCCCGGATCCTCGGCTGGGTGGTGGGCGCGAACATCCTCCTCAACGTGCCGGCCATCGCCTGGCTGGGGGCCCCCGGAGCGGCCCTCACCACCGCCGTGCTCAACGCGGTGAAGAACGTCTGGACCTGGGTCGAGGTGCGGCGGCGGCTGGGCATCGCCCCTTCGGTGCTGTTCGAGAAGGGGGTGTGGCGGTGAGCCGGGCCCTGCCCAACCTGATCGTGGGCGGAGCCCAGAAATCCGGCACCACCACCCTCCACCGCCTGCTCGAGAGCCATCCCGGGGTGTTCTTCCCGGCCCGGCCGCAGGAGATCCACTTCTTCGACCTCGACGACCGATATGCCCGGGGCCTCGATTGGTACGCCGGGCATTTCACGGCTTGGGCCGGCCAGCCGGTGATCGCCCAGACCTCGCCTCTCTACCTCTACGAGCCGGCGGCGGCGGGGCGGATCGCTGCGGCCCTGCCCGCGGTGCGCCTGATCTTCGTGCTCCGGCACCCGATCGAGCGCGCCGCCTCCCACTACTGGCACGAGGTGCGTTATGGCTGGGAGCCCCTGTCCTTCGAAGAAGCCCTGGAGCGGGAGCCCCTGCGGCTGCAGGGAGGGCAGGAGGCGCGGCGCCACTACTCCTATCTCGACCGCGGTCGCTACGCCGCCCAACTGCGCCGCTACTTCGACCTCTTTCCGGCGGAGCAGATCCTGGTTCTCACCTATGACCAGCTGGTGGCCGACCTGCCCGCCCTGGGCCGTCGTTGTGCCGAGTTTCTTGGTCTCGCCGTCGAGGGTTGGGCCCTGCCGGCGCGAGAGGATTCCTTCCGCCACAACCGAGCACAGCGGCCCCGGTTCCGGATCCTCCAGCGGTGGGTGCGCCCCGTGCGCTCGGCCCTGCCGGCTCTGGCCTGGCTGGTCGACCGGATGAACCTGGTGCCGGCCCGCTACCCGCCGGTCGCGCCCGAGACACGAGCCCGGCTCGCCGAGCTCTTCGCCCCCGAGATCGAGGATCTCGCCCGGCTCACCGGCCTCGACCTCGCGGCCTGGCGGGAGAAGCCATGAGTGCTGGTGGCCCGCGGTTCCTCGTCGTCGGTGGTCGCCAGCGCCCGGACGCCCTCGGCCGGCCCGAGTGGGAGCGCCACGAGCGGGGCCTGGTGCTCGCCGTCGAGCCTGGGGTGGGAGTGGAGCCGGTTTTCGACTACCGCTCGCCGCCGGAGGCGATCCCGCCCAACGAGGACTTCGCCGTGCTGTTCAAGGCCGGCAGCTTCGACGGCGAGACCCTCTGGCTGCCGACACCGACCGAGGTCCTGGGCCTCGCCTGGCCGAGCCTCGAGCGCCGCTGCTACCTCTCCCTGCCCAGCTTCAACGACCTCCACCACGTGCGGCCCACCGGGCGGGGCACCGTGTTGGTGGTCTCGACCGGCCTCGACCTGGTGCAGGAGATCGACCTCGGGGGCCACGTGGTGCGCGAGTGGGCGGCCCTCGGCGGCGAGGCTTGGGCTCGTTTCTCGCCCCTGGTGGACTACCGCAAGGTGGCGAGCACCAAGCCCCACGCCTGCCACCCCAACTTCGTTTTCGAAGCCGATGGCGAAGTCTGGGTCACCCGCTTCGAGCAGCGGGATGCCGCCTGCCTCACCCGTCCCGAGCGCCGCATCGACATCGCCCTCGAGCGCCCCCACGATGGCATCGTGGTGGGGCGCAAGGTCTACTTCACGACGGTCGACGGCCGGATCGTCATCGCCGATCTCGAGGGCGACCGTGTCGAAGGCGTCGTGGACCTGAACCAGGTCTGCGGCACCGACCTCGCCCTCGGCTGGTGCCGGGGTCTCGCCGTGCTCGATGGCGAGCGGGTGGTGGTAGGGTTCTCGCGTCTGCGACCGACGAAGTTGCGCGAGAACGTGCGCTGGGTGAAGCACCGCCTCGGCCTCGCCACCCGGCCGGGCAACCTGCCCTGCCGGATCGCCTGCGTGGACCTGGCGGCGGAGCGGGTGGTGTGGGAGGAGAACCTCGAGCCGCACGGTCTGGCCGCCGTCTTCTCGGTCCACCTTCTGCCGTGAGCACACCAGAGCCCATGCCTGGCCAGACCGAGCCCGTCCACACCATGGCCAGGCTGGGTGGGGCGTTGGTCGCCCTCTGGGCCGGGGCGGCGGTGGTGATCTTCTTCTCCCAGGCTGACCTCTGGCTCTACCGCAGCGGGCTTTCGCCGCTGCGGCCCACCGTCCTCTACCTCGCCCTGTCGGTGCCGTTGGCGTTGGTCGTCCTGGCTCGCCAGACCCTGCGGCCCGATGGCGGGGGGCAGATCCTGCGGCTGCTGGCCGGCACGGCACCGGTGTGGCTGCCGTGGCTGGCTCTGACCGGATCAGCGGCCCTGGCCACTGCGTTCGCCGCCGGTCCCCCGGCGGAGCACCTGCCCTATCTGGCTCTCTACGGCTTTGACCTGGGTGCCCTGGGGCTCGCCCTCCTCCTGCCCCTGCTGCCCTCGGTGCGGCACGTTTGGCCGGTGGCGCTGGTGGTGGGGCTGGGCGTGATCGTCCTGGCGATCGCCGCCGACGTCTCCCAGCCGGGCACTTTCTCGCGGGTGCTCTCGCGGGCGGCCGGCCCCTCGGGCGAGCCCAATGCCGCGGCCTTTCTCCTCGTCTCGGGCGCGGCTCTGACTCTCCGCTACGAGCGCTTTCGCGGGCGCGACGCCCTACTGCTGGCGGCGGTGGCGGTGGCCATGCTGGCGACTCTCTCCCGCGGCGGCTTTCTCCTGCTCGGCCTGCTGGTGGTCTTCTACCTGGCGGGGCTGCGGGCGAACCTGGCTCGGGAGGCCGGGCCGCGCCGGCCGTCCCGTGGTCTGCGGCTGGCCGGCGTGGCTGCGTTGGCCCTGGCGCTCGCCCTCGCGATCGTCGCCGCGGGCCGCAGCCACGGTGGGCTCTTCGATCTGGCGAAGACCCAGGAGCGGCTGGCCATGTTCTCGGGAGGCGACTCCTTTCTCGCCGACAGCAGCGACCGCCGGATCATCTTCACCACCTATCTGATGGCGATCGCCCAGGCGCCGTGGCTGGGTCACGGGCCGGGCTACGTCTACGGCGAGCCCAAGGGCCCCCACAATCGCTACCTGCACGAGTGGGTGAGCGGCGGGCTGCCCGGCCTGATCAGCTACCTGGTTCTGCTCGCCGGGGCGGGGCTGTTCTTCGCCGCTCGCGGTGATCGACGCGGTCTCGCCTTCGTGGTCCTGCTCGCGGCCTGGGGCCTGTTCAGCCACACCTATCTCGACTACCGCGCCGTGCTGTTGCCCCTGGGGTTGGCGGCGGGCACGGCGTGGCTGCGCTGCGAGGCCCCGGCTGGCGAATGAGCGCCTCGTCGGTGGTGCGGGTGATCTACCTGGCCGGGGCGGGTCGCAGCGGCTCGACCTGGCTCGACACCGTGCTCGGTGCCCATCCCCAGGTGGTCGCGGTGGGGGAGCTGTCGAAGCTGATCCCCAACGGCTGGCTCGGGGCCGAGTACTGCGCTTGTGGCAAACGAGCCCCGGATTGCCCGTTCTGGACCGAGGTGCGGGAGCGCTGGCTGCCGGCGGCTCCCTCGTCCCACCTGGCCACCCTCCATGCCGAGCAGCTCGCCTTCGAGCGCAGCCGCCACTGGGGCCGGCTGCTCGCCGAGCGGCGGTCCCCTTCCCGGCGCTTCGAGCGCTATCGCGAAGCGATGCTCGGCCTCTACCGCGCGGTGGCCGAGAGCGCCGGCCGGCCGGTGGTCGTCGACTCGTCGAAGACTCCCCTGCGCGCCCTCGCCCTCGCCGGTACTCCCGGTCTCGACCTCGTGGTCGTCCACCTCGTCCGCGATGCCCGGGGCGTGGCCTGGTCCTACCGCAAGAGCTTCGCCCGCGACGAGCAGGCCGGCATTCAGCACGACATCGCCCCCCAGGGTGCCGGGCGCACCGCCCTGGCCTGGATCCTGGTCAACCTCCAGACCGAGTGGCTGCGCCGGCTCCTGCCCGAGGGGGCGAGTCTGCGCCTGCGCTACGAGGAACTGATGCGCGCCCCGGGGTGCGAGCTCGGTCGCCTGGGCAACTTGGCCGGCCTCGACCTGGGTGGCGTGGCGGCGGCCCTCGAGCGGGGCCAGGAGCTGCCGGTGGGCCACACCATCGCCGGCAACCTGCTGCGGATGAAGGGCAGTGTGCGGCTGGCGCCGGACTTCGCCTGGACCAGCCGGCTGCCGCCCCGGGAGCGGGCGAAGGTGGAGAGGCTGGCCGGCTGGATGCTCGCCGCCTACGGCTACCCGCGGCACGCCGCCGGTGGCGAAGGGGAGGGCCTGTGACCCCGCGGGCGGCGTTCTTCGTGCCTTCCCTGCGGGGTGGTGGGGCGGAGAGGGTGACGGTGCTCTTGGCCGCTGCCGTGGCCGCCCGCGGGGTGACGGCCGACCTGGTGCTGGCCCAGGCCGTGGGTCCCTACCTCGCCACCGTGCCCGAGGGCGTGAGGGTCGTCGACCTCGCCGCCAGGCGTGTGGTCGCCGCCTTGCCGGCCCTCACCCGCTACCTGCGGCGGGAGCGCCCCGAGGTGTTGATGGCCACCCTGGCCAACGCCAACGTGGTGGCCGCTCTGGCCCGGCGGCGCTCGGGGGTGCCGATGCGCTTGGTGCTGCGCGAGGGCAGCCCGATCCGCCAGATGGCCGGGCGCTCCGGGAGGCTGCGCGGGCTGGTGATGCCGACCTTCGTGCGCCGCTTCTACCCTCTGGCCGACCTGCTGCTGGCCAATGCCCAGAGCATCGCCGACGAGCTGGCCCAAGAGCTGGGCGGGGAAGGGCCGCCGATCCGGGTCCTGGCCAACCCGATCGAGCCGGAGCGGCTGCGGGCCGCCGCCGCCGCGCTCGACGCCGCGGACCTGCCGGTGGGCTCGGGCCCCCTCTTCGTGGCCGCCGGCCGCCTCACCGAGCAGAAGGACTTCCCGACCTTGCTCGAGGCCCTGGCTCTGCTGCGCCGGCGGGGGATGTCGGCGCGGCTGGTGATCCTCGGTGAGGGCCCGGACCGCCGGCTGCTCGAGGCCCTGGTCGAGCGGCGGGGGCTCGGCGGAGCCGTCCGCCTGCCCGGCTTCCGCGACGCCCTGCCGGCCTTCCTGGCCCGCGCCCAGGGCTTCGTCCTGCCGTCGCGCTGGGAGGGGCAGCCGAACGTCTTGTTGGAGGCTCTGGCCCTGGGCTGCTCGCCGGTGGCGACCGACTGCCCGGGAGCGAGCGCGGAGATCCTGGCAGGCGGGCGCTTCGGGCGACTGGTGCCGATGGAGGATCCCGAGCGGTTGGCGACGGCGATGGCCGAGACCGTCGAGCGCCCCTTCGATGCAGCGGACCTCGCGGCGAGGGCCGAGGAGTTCTCGGTCGCCCGGCTGCTGCCTCGCTACCTCGGGGCGCTCGGACTGGGCGGTGGCGAGGCCGGTCCGTGAGCAGCGATCTTCCTCGCATCTGCTACCTGGTCACCGGCCTCGGCTTCGGCGGCGCCGAGCGGGAGCTGGTGCAGCTGGCTTCGGGGCTGGCCCGCTGCGGCTGGCCGGTGGAGGTGGTCTCCCTGCTGCCGGCCGGGGGACTGGCGGGGGAGCTCGAGGCGGCCGGGGTACCGGTCACCAGCCTGGGCATGGCCCGCGGCAAGCCCTCGGTGCGCGCTCTCCTGCGCCTCGCCGCTCACCTCCGGGAGCACCCTCCGGCCCTGCTCCATTCGTTCATGGTCCACGCCAACCTCATGGCCCGCCTGGTGCGCCTGCTGGCGCCCGTGCCGGCCCTGATCTCGACCGCCCAGAACACCCGCGAGGGGGGACGGCTGCGCAGCTGGTCGATCCGGCTGACCGATCCCCTCTGCGACCTCACCACCCAGGTCAGCCGGGCCGGCTTCGAGCGCTACCGGAATCAGGGCCTGGCCCGGCCGGAGAACCTGCTGCTGGTACCCAACTCGGTCGATCTCGACCGGTTGCGGGCGTTGCCCGGCACGCGAGAGCAAGTCCGTGCCGAGCTGGGAGCGGGGGCCCGCTTCGTCTGGCTGGCGGTGGGGCGTCTCGAGGTCCAGAAGGACTATCCGACCCTGATCCAGGCCGTGGCTCGGCTGGTGGAGGAGGGGCGGGACGTGGTCGTTTGGGTGGCTGGCCAGGGGCCGGAGGCCGCCAGCCTCCGAGCCCAGGCCGAGGTGGCGGGGCTGGGGGAGCGCCTCCTCTGGCTGGGTCTGCGGCCGGACGTGCCCCGGCTGCTCGCGGCGGCGGACGGCTTCGTGATGAGCTCGGCCTGGGAGGGTACGCCGCTGGCCCTGCTCGAGGCCCTGGCCGCCGGGCTGCCGGCGGTGGCGACCGCGGTGGGGGGCTGCCCGGAGGTGTTGGAGATGGGCGAGCTGGTGCCGGCCGGCGATCCGGCAGCCCTGGCGGCGGCGATGGCCACCCTGATGGCGCTGCCCGCCGCGGCCCGGCGGGACCGCGGCGAGGCCGGCCGGGCCAGCGTCGCGGCCCGCTACGGCCTGGCGGCGACCCTCGGGCGCTGGGAGGGGATCTACAGGCGGCTGCTTTCTGAGCGAAGATAGGAGTCCTTCGATGGATCTCGAGACCGTCAAAGCGGCCTTCCTGGCCGCCGTGGGCCCTGAGGGCCGCCCCGCCGAAGCACGCTTCGCGGCGCGGATCCGGCGTCACCCGCAGGTGCTCGCCCTGCGCTTCGAGCGCACCCGGCGCATCGTCGAGCTGATCGGCGGCCGGGGCCAGGCTCTGCTCGACGCTGGCTCGGGCACGGGCTTGAACGCCGTGCTCGCCCTGCTGGCCGGGGCGCGCGAGGTCTGGGCCGTGGAGCTCAACCCCTTCCGGCTGGAGGTGGCCCGGGATCTGATCGGCCGCCTCGGCCTCGAGGATCGAGTGCACCTGCTCGAGCGGGACATTCTCGAGGTCGACCTGCCGGCGGCGAGTCTCGGCGGCATCTACTCGAACGAGTTCCTCGAGCACATCGTCGATTCCGAGGCCTACCACCGCCTGGCGGCCCGCTGGCTGGCGCCGGGTGGCCGCGTCTACGGCCGCACCGGGGCCAACGCCGCCAATCTCCTGTACCGCATCACCTACGGCCGCCAGTGGAGCCGCACCGATCGCCTGGTCTATGCCCCGGCGCGCCGTGGCCGGATCCACGACCTGGCGCCGGAGCTTCCCCAGGACGTGCTGGATCGTCTGGTGCGAGGCACCCGCGGCGCCGGCCCGGCGGAGATCGAGGCCGCTGTGGCCGCCTGGAGACGGGACGGACAGGTTCCTCCCCCGAATCGCAAGGTGCCCAAGAACCCCGAGACCGGGGTCTACTACGAGCGCCTCCGCCGCCCTCGCCAGCTGCTCGCCGAGATGGAGGCCTGCGGCCTCGCGGCGCGCCTGCTGCCGCCGGACTTGAGCCACGCCTTCACCGCCTCACCGGCGAAGCGGGCCCTGCTCGCCATGGCCGAACCCCTGGTGCGCTGGACCCACCCGGCGAGCCTGGTGGTGGCACCATGGATCGAAGTGCTCGGGGAGCGGCGGGCCTGATCTAAGATCCAGCTGAAATGACCCCGGCCGAGACGCCTCGTTTTCCCAGCAGCCTCTACCTCTCGTCGCGCCTGCGGCGGGTGCTGGTGCTCGGCCTGGACGCCGCCATCGCCGCCGCCAGCCTCTGGCTCTCGATGCTGCTGCGCTTCGAGGGCGCCATCGCGGAGCCCTTCCGTTCGCGTCTGCCCGGCCTGATCGTGGTCCTGGTCGTCTGCCGCCTGGCCTCGAGCTATCTGCTACGCCTGCACCGCTGGTCGTTCCGCTTCTCGGGGCTGACCGACGGCGTGCGCATCGGCCTCGCCGGCCTGTTGGGCACAGGCCTGTTCACCTCGGCCCTCTTCCTGCTCAAGATGAAGGGTCCGCCCCGATCGGTGCTAGTGCTCGAGCTGTTGATCACCACGGTGCTGATGGCCGTGCTGCGCTTCTCGCCCCGGCTGGCCTGGATGTTCCGGGCCGACCGCGAGCGGGCTCGCCGGCAAGACGCCCAGAGGACCCTGATCGTGGGCGCGGGGGCGGCGGGGGAGATGCTGCTGCGTGACCTCCAGCGCTCCCGCGACCACCGCTACCGGGTGATCGGCCTGGTCGACGACGACCCGGGAAAGCTCGGCACCATCGTCGGCGGCAAGCCGACCCTGGGGGCGATCGCCGACCTGCCGGACCTGGTGCGCAGCCACAGCATCTCGAAGGTCCTGATCGCCATCCCGCGGCTGCCGGCCGCCCGTCTGCGCGAGATCCTCTCCCTGCTCGCCGATCTGCGGGTGAGCCTCAAGATCCTGCCCATCTCCTTCCTCGACGTCGGCCAGGGAGTGCAGTCCTCGATGCTCCAGGACCTCTCGCCCGAGGACCTTCTGCCCCGCGAGCCGGTGGTCTTCGAGAACCACGAGGGGGCGATGCCGATCTCCGGCAGGGTCGCCCTGGTCACTGGTGGCGCCGGCAGCATCGGCCAGGAGATCGTCCGCCAGTTGCTCCAGGCGGGTGCCAAGCGGGTGGCCCTGGTCGACTGGAACGAGAACAACCTCTATCTGCTGACGAGGCGCCTGGGCCGGGACTTCCCGGCGGCGACGATCGAGGCGCACATCGCCGACGTACGCGACGCCGGGCGTCTCGAAGGGCTGTTCCGGCGGGTGCGACCCCAGGATGTCTTCCACGCCGCCGCGCACAAGCACGTGCCGCTGATGGAGGAGGCCCCCTGCGAGGCGGTGAAGAACAACGTGCTGGGCACCTGGAACGTGGCCCGGGCGGCCATTGCCCACGGCGCCGAGCGCTTCGTCTTCATCTCGACCGACAAGGCGGTGCGGCCGTCGAGCGTCATGGGCGCCACCAAGAGACTGGGAGAGAAGCTGGTGGCCCACCTGGCTCGGGACTGCGCCACCCGCTTCTGCGCCGTGCGCTTTGGCAACGTGCTCGACTCGGCCGGCTCGGTGGTGCCCCTCTTCCGCGAGCAGATCGCCGCCGGCGGGCCGGTGACGGTGACCCACCCGGAGGTGCGGCGGTACTTCATGACCGTGTCGGAGGCGGTGGGGCTGGTGCTCAAGGCCGCTTACGGCGACTACGGTAGCCTGTGCATCCTCGAGATGGGCGAGCAGATCCGCATCCTCGACCTCGCTCGCCACCTGATCACCATGGCCGGCCTGGCACCGGACTCCGACGTGCCGATCGTCTTCACCGGTCTGCGCCCGGGAGAGAAGCTCTCCGAGGAGCTGCTCACCGACGAGGAAGAGCAGACCCATCGCATCGCAGACAAGATCCTGGTCGCCGAGAGTCCGGCGCCGGAGGAGGGCTTCCCGGCCGAGGTCGAGCGCCTGCTCGCCGCGGCCCGCAGCGAGAACGCCGGTGAGACCCTGGCCCGGCTCCACCGGCTGGTGCCCTCCTATCGCGAGATCCCCCTGGAGGCCCCGGCGGCGGCCGCCGCAACCGCGCCGACCCCCGCTCCACTGCCGCGACCCCTCGCGGCGACCTGAGCGGTCGTCCCCGACACCATGGCGCTGCGAGTCGCTCACGTCTCGACGGTCGATCTCTCCCTCCACCACCTGCTGCTGGATCAGCTGCTGAGCCTCGCCGCCGAAGGCTACGAAGTGATCGGCGTCTCGGCCCCCGGCCCCCACGTCGCGGCCCTCGAGAAGGCCGGTATCCGCCATCGGGCCGTGGCGATGACCCGCCGGGTCACGCCTCTGCGGGACCTCGCCGCCCTCCTCGCCCTCTTTCGGTTGTTCCGCCGCGAGCGCATCACGCTGGTTCACGCCCACACCCCCAAGGCCGCCTTCCTGGGCCAGATCGCTGCCCGGCTAGCCGGCGTGCCGGTGGTGGTGGATACCCTCCACGGTATCCCCGTAACCGACCACGCTCCGCCCTGGGCGCGCACCCTGGTCTTCGCCGCCCTGCGCCTGGGGGCTCTCTGTTCCCACCGCATCCTGGTGCAGGGGCGGGAGGACTTCGAGGCGATCCTCGCCGCGGGGGTGGCGCCGCCCGAGAAGGTGCGCCTCCTCGGCAACGGCATCGACCTCTCCTCCTTCCAGCCCGAGCGTTATGACGCCGAGGCTCGCCGGGCCAAGCGCGAGGAGCTGAGGATCCCGGCGGGGGTGCCGGTGGTCACCTTCATCGGCCGCCTGACGGTGAGCAAGGGCTTCGATCAGTTCCTCGGCGCCGCCCGGCTGGTCAGCGACGCCGGGTTCGAGGCCGTGTGGCTGGTGGTGGGGGAGCCGGACCTCGCCACCCACGATCCCCTCGGGGCTCCTCTCGCCGAGAAGCTGGGTATCGCCGAGCGCTGCCGCTTCCTGGGCTGGCGCGAGCGAGAGGAGATCCCGGCCCTGCTCGCCGTCTCCGACCTGCTGGTGCTGCCGTCGGCGCGGGAGGGCTTTCCGCGGGCCGTGATGGAAGCCTCGGCGATGGGCGTGCCGGTGGTGGCGAGCGATGTGCGCGGCTGCCGCGAGGCCGTGGTGGCCGGCGAGACCGGCCTGCTGGTGCCCTTCGGCGACGTACCGGCCCTCGGCGCGGCCATCGCCGGCCTGCTCGCCGATCCGGCTCGGCGCCGGGCGCTGGGGGAGGGAGGACGGCGGCTGGCCGTGGCCGAGATGGACCAGCAGCGGGTCTTCACCCGGGTGAAGGCGGCTTACCGCGAGCTGCTGGCCGAAGCGGGGTTGTCCGCTCCGGGCCCCGGCCCAGCCTGAGCAGCTCCCACCACTCCCAGCAGCAGCCCGAGCAGGGGGGTCACCCGGAAATTGACCAGCTCGGGTGAGGACACGGACAGCACCGCATAGCCGACGAGGGCTGCGGCGGCGGCGGCGAGGAAGCGGCGGTCCGGCCCCTGGGGGCTCGCCAGGGTCGCTCTCGTGAGCCCGCCTGCCAACAGGACCAGAGCCGTGAGGATGGCCACGGCACCCAGCAGGCCGAGCTTGACCAGCAAGAAGAGGTAGAAGTTGTGGACGTAGTTGCGGGGCGCCGCCGACACGCCCAGCCGGCTCGCCTCGTCGGCCGGCAGAGCGAACAAGGCGCCCAGCCCGCGGCCGAAGAGCTGCTGTGAAAGGGCGCCGTCGCGGAACGTCCGCCAGAGCGTGCGGCTCTCCAGCAGGCGCATGCCGAGGGATGGGTCTTCCTGGAAGGCCGCCGGATCTCCCCTGACTGCCTGCCAGGTCCGGCGCAACCGGGTGAGCGAGTAGGCCGTCTGGCCCAGCCAGGGGGCCAGGTGGGAGGGGCCGATCCGTTCGAGGCGGACGGTCGAGAGACGCCAGGTGCCGCTGGCCTCGGGCTGGGAGGCGATCTCCAGCGTCGCCCAGGCGGCTGGCCGATCGAGGGGAGCGAGGGCCTGGTGAGTGGTCCATTCGGATTGCGGCCGAGCCTTGAGCCCGACCGAGCCCACGACCTCGCCGCCATCGCTCGAGAAGCTCAACGCCACCGTGGCCTGGCCACGATCGCCGCCGACCAGGGTGGCCGAGAGCCGCCACGTCCCCGGCTCGAAGGGGCCGGCTGCCTCCATCACCACCTGCGGCTTCTCGCCGCCTCGCCATTCGATGGCCACCGGACTGTGCGGTTGGTGACCCAGGGGCTCGAGGCTGGTGAGGCCGCCCAGCAGGGGGATCCCGGGGTGCTCGGAGGGCAGGCGGTTGGGAAAGCTCCGGCCCAGGTGGAGGGTGGTCGCGAGCCCGGCCAGCGCGAGGAGAGTGGTGGCAGCGCCGACCACCCAGGTGCTGCGGCCGAGCCGCCACGGCTCAGCCGAGAGCAGCCGGTAGACCAGCCAGGCGGCCGGTGCCACCAACCAGAGGCCGCGCACCCCGGAGCCGACCACGAACAGGCCGAGCACCAGACAGGCGACGAGGGCGAGACGCCGGCGGGGGTCGCCTCCGGCCAGGGCCGAGCTCGCGAGCAGCAGAGCGGCGAGGACGATGCCGGCGACCGAGACGTCGTTGGCGAGGAAGAAGCGGTAGCGGCTGCCTGCAGCGGCGCCGGTCACCAGCCAGTGGCCGAGATGGAAGAGAGAGGCGGCGACCGTCCCCCCGACCAGACCGGTGAGCAGGCCGGCCCGCTCACCTTCTCCCGGGCGGGCCACCAGAGCGCCCACGGGCAGGAATGCCAGGGAGAGCACCTGGCCGGCCAGTGCGGAGGAGGGATTGCCCCTGGCCAGGCCGACGAGGGTGCCGAGCAGCGTGGCACCGGCCCAGAGGGCCACTCCCCAACGC
Organism: Thermoanaerobaculia bacterium; assembly: GCA_036274895.1. Classification (GTDB taxonomy): domain Bacteria; phylum Acidobacteriota; class Thermoanaerobaculia; order Multivoradales; family SZUA-115; genus CALMKX01. The sequence goes on from DASUEU010000049.1 coordinate 87,481, forward strand.
CACCAGCGCGGGCGTGAGCGCCATGCGGGGCGAGGGTGGCGAGCGAGGCCGGCCCAGATGCCCAGTGCGGCCAGCAGAGCGAGCAGGGCTCCGGCCTGGGCCAGGAGGGCGGTGCGGAAGGGCAGGGTCAGGGTGGCGTAGGGGACCAGCACCATCGCCGCCGCGGCCAGGGCCAGCGGCTGTGCGCCCCTGCGGGCGGCTCCCGACTGCTGCATCAGGGCGCGACGATACCACCGCGGCGGTGTTAGTCTTTGAGCACCCAATGAGCGGTTTCCCAGACGGTACGAAGCGCAGGATCCTGGTCACCGGCGGCGCCGGCTTCATCGGCTCCCACCTCGCCGAGGCCCTGGCCGGGGCGGGTCACCAGGTCGCCGTGCTCGACGATCTGTCGACCGGCCGGGCCGAGAACCTGCCGCCGGGGCTGCCCTTCCACCAGCTCGACATCCGCTCCGAAGGGGCGGCCCGGCTGGTCGAGGCAGGGGGGTTCGAGGTGATCTACCACCTCGCCGCCCAGATCGACCTGCGCCGCTCGATGGAGGACCCGGTCTTCGACGCCGAGGCCAACGTCGTCGGCAGCCTCAACCTCTTCGAGGCCGCGCGGCGGGGCGGCATCCGCCAGATCGTTTTCGCCTCGACCGGCGGCGCGATCTACGGCGACCAGGAGGTGTTCCCAGCGCCGGAGAGCCACTCCACCCGACCCCTCTCCGCCTACGGCGTCGCCAAGCTCGCCGTGGAGCGCTACCTCTACGTCTACCACCGCACCTACGGCCTCGACGTCACCTGCCTGCGTTTCGCCAACGTCTACGGCGAGCGCCAGAACCCTCACGGCGAGGCCGGGGTGGTGGCGATCTTCCTCGAGCTGCTGCTCGCCGGACGCACACCCCGCATCCATGGCGACGGCCTGCAGACCCGCGACTACGTCCACGTATCGGACGTGGTGCGGGCGAACGTCACCGCCCTCGGCCGCCTGGGCTTCGGCGTCTACAACGTCGGCACCGGGGTCGAGACCTCGGTGGTGGAGCTCTACGGGGAGCTGCTGCGGGCCCTGGGTGGTGGACCCCCGGCCGAGCACGGGCCGGCGAAGCTCGGCGAGCAGAGGCGGTCGTCGATCGACCCCGGTCTGCTGGCGACCGAGCTCGGCCTACCCCGACCGATCCCGATCAAGGATGGGCTGGCTCGAACCGCGGCGTGGTTTCGCGCGCGGCGAGGTGGCTGAGCTCTCCCCGCGCCACCTCGAGCGCGGCGGCGAGGTCGTCCCAGAGGTCCTTCGGGTCCTCGATCCCGACGGACAGCCGTAGCAGGCCGTCGGTGATGCCGTGGGCGCGGCGAACCTCGGGGGGCACGGCCCGGTGGGTCAGGCCCGCCGGATGCTGGATCAGGGTGTCGGTCGAGCCCAGGGAGACCGCGGGGGTCATCAGGCGAACGGCGGCCATCACCTTCGCCGCCGCCTCGCAGCCCCCCTCGACCTCGAAGGCGAGCAGGCTGCCGGGACCCGCCATCTGACGTCCCACCAGCCGGTCGGGATCGCAGTCATCGAAGCCGGGGTAGTAGACCTTCTCCACCGCCGGGTGCTCGGCTAGACGCTCGGCCAGGAAGCGCGCCCCCGCCTGGGCGGCCCGCACCCGCAGCGCCAGCGTGGGCAGGCTGCGCAGCAGCAGGTAGGCGGCGAGGGGGTGGAGCAAGCCGCCGGTCATGAGGCGCACCTTGCGCAGCTGCGTGGCCCACTCTTCGTTCGTGGCCACCACGCCGGCCACCACGTCGCCATGGCCGCCCAAGAACTTGGTGGCGCTGTGCAGCACCAGTCGAGCCCCCAACTCGAGGGGCTTCTGGAGCACCGGGGTGGCGAAGGTGGAGTCGACCAGCACCGGCACCGAGCCCGCCTGGCGCACCACGTCGGCGATGTCCACCAGGGCCAGGGTCGGGTTGGCCGGGGTCTCGAGGATCACCAGCGAGGTATCCGGCCGCAAGGCGGCCGCCACTTCGTGCGGCTCGACGAAGCTGGTTTCGATCGGCAGCATGCCGCTCGCCAGCAGGTGGTCGGAGGTGCCGTAGAGAGGGCGCACGGCGATCACGTGGTGGCCGCGGCGGGAGGCCGCGAGCAGGCAGGCCGACAGAGCCGCCATCCCCGAGCCGAAGGCCACCGCCTGCGCCGCCCCTTCGAGCTTCGCCAGGGCCCCCTCGAAGCGGGCCACCGTGGGGTTGTGGAGGCGGGCGTAGACTGAGCTACCGTGGGGCTCGCCGCCAGCCATCATGGCGTCCAGGCTCTCGACCGCCGAGCCGAGGTCCGGCACCGGATAGGTCGACGACAGGTCCAGGGGCGGCGCGTGCACGCCCAGGGCCGCGAAGTCCTCGCGCCCGGCGTGGCCGGCCAGGGTGTCGAGGGAATCCGTCCAGGGTCGAAGAGTGTGGTCGCTCATGGTGTGATGGTAGGGATGAATTCTCCGCTCGGGTAGATTCACCGCATACAATTCGTCCCATGGTACCTACGATCGTGCGTGACCGAACCGACTACGAGATCCTGGCGGCCCTGCTGAAGAACGGTCGGCTGTCGAACAAGGAGCTGGCGGCGAAGGTACGCCTGGCGCCCTCGAGCTGTCTCGAGCGGGTGCGACGGCTTTGGGAAAGCGGGGTGCTCAAGGGCTTCCACGCCGAGCTCGACCGCCGGGCCCTGGGCACTCATCTCGAAGCCATGATCAGTGTGCGGCTGGAGCGCCACTCACGGGGCGCCGTAGAGAGCTTCCGTGCCCACGTGCTCTCGCTGCCCGAGACCGTGCGGGTCTACCACACGGCCGGTGCCAACGACTTCCTGATCCACGTCGCCCTGCGCGACGCCGACCACCTGCGAGAGCTGGCCCTTTCGGCCTTCACCGAGAGACCCGAGGTGGCTCACATGGAAACCGCCCTCCTCTTCGAGCAAGCCGACACCTACGCCCTCCCGCCGTGGCGGGAGGGGGAGTAAGAGGCTCAGTCGCTTTTCTTCGACTTTCGCCTCGGCAGGTAGAGGTCGGTGATGGTGCCTTCGTAGACCTCGGCGGCGAAGGCGAGGGTCTCGGAGAGGGTGGGATGGGGGTGGATGGTGAGGGCGATGTCGCTAGCCTCACAGCCCATCTCGATGGCCAGCGCCGCCTCGGAGATCAGGTCGCCGGCGTGGGGGCCGACCGCCGCCGCCCCCAGCAGGCGGTGGGTCTCGGGGTCGAAAAGCAGCTTGGTTGCGCCTTCCTCGCGGCCGAGTGACAGGGACCGGCCGCTTGCGGACCAGGGGAAGGAGCCCTTCTCGTAGGCGATACCCTGCTCCTTGGCCTGCCGCTCGGTCAGCCCCACCCAGGCCACCTCCGGATCGGTGTAGGCCACGGAGGGCACCACCCGGGCGTCGAAGGCGCTGGGCAGGCCGGCGGCGACCTCGGCGGCCACCTTGGCCTCGTGCGAGGCCTTGTGCGCCAGCATGGGGTTGCCGGCCACGTCGCCGATGGCCAGAACATGCGGCAGGTTGGTGCGCATCTGCCGATCCACTGGGATGAAGCCGCGGGCATCGACCTGGAGGCCAGCGGCTTCGGCGCCGAGGCCGTCGCCGTTGGGCCGGCGCCCCACGGCCACCAGCACCCGGTCGTAGAGCTGAGGCTCGGGAGCGTTCTTGCCCTCGAAGCTGGCGAGGAGGCCGTCCTTGCGCGCCTCGAGCCCGCGCACCTTGGTCTCGAGCAGGATCGCCTCGTAGCGGGCACCCAGGCGCTTCGCCAGGGGCTTCACCACGTCCGGGTCAGCCTCGGGGATCAGGCGGTCCATCAGCTCGACCACCGTCACCTTCGCGCCCAGGGCCTGGTAGACGCAGGCCATCTCGAGCCCGATGATGCCGCCGCCCACCACCAGAAAGCGCCCCGGGATCTCCGGGATCTCCAGGGCCCCGGTCGAGTCCACCACCCGCGGATCGTCGAGGTCGAGCCCGGGCGGCCGGATCGGCCGCGAGCCCACCGCCACGATCGCCTGCTCGAAGGAGAGGCGAAGGGGCCCCTCCGCGGTGGCGATCTCCAGCTGATGGGCGTCGACGAAGCGGGCCTCGCCACGGATCACCCGCACGTTTCGCCGTTTCGCCAGGCCCTCGATGCCGCCCACCAGGCGAGAGACCACGCCGTCCTTCCAGCCGCGCAGACGGTCGAGATCGATCACCGGCGGTCCGAAGGTCACACCATGCTCGCCGAAGGCCGCGGCCTCGTCGATCACCTTCGCCGCGTGGAGCAAGGCCTTCGAGGGGATGCAGCCGACGTTGGTGCAGACCCCACCGAGCCGCGGCTCCTTCTCGACCAGGGTGACCTCGAGGCCGAGGTCGGCAGCCCGGTAGGCGGCGGTGTAGCCCCCCGGGCCGGAGCCGATGACCACCAGCCGGGTGGACGAAGGGGAAGCGTCGCTCATGGCAGCCTCAGAGCAGCAGTCGCCGGACGTCCGAGAGCAGCCGCGCGAGGTGCGTCACGAAGCGCACGGCGGCGGCGCCGTCGATCACCCGGTGGTCGTAGGAGAGGGAGAGGGGCAGCATCAGCCGCGGTACGAAGGTGCCGTCCTGCCACACCGGCTTCATCGCCGCGCGGGAGACGCCCAGGATCGCCACCTCCGGCGCGTTGATGATCGGTGTGAAGGCCGTGCCGCCCAGGCCCCCCAGGCTCGAGATCGAGAAGCAGCCGCCGGACAGCTCGTCGATACGCAGCTTGCCCTCGCGGGCCCGGCCGGCGACCTCGGCGACCTCGGCGGCCAGGGCCAGGAGGCCCTTCTGGTCGGCGTTCTTGATCACCGGAACGACCAGGCCCCCAGGGGTGTCCACGGCGACGCCGATGTGGAAGTAGCCCTTGAGGATCAGGCTCTCACCATCGGCCGACAGCGAGGCGTTGAAGTCCGGAAACTGGCGCAGCGAGGCCACCGCGGCCCGGATCAGGAAAGCCAGCAGGGTCAGCTTGGTGCCCGACTCTTGGGCGGCCTGCTTGCGGAAGGCCTCGAGCTCGGTGATGTCGGTCTCTTCGTGCTGGGTGACGTGGGGGATGGTCACCCAGGCGCGGTGGAGGTTGGCGCCCGCCGCACGGCGCAGCCGAGAGAGCGGCTTGGCCTCGACGGGGCCGAAGCGGGAGAAGTCGATCTCCGGCGCCGGCGGCATGGCGAGGCCGCCGCTCGCGGCCGGTGGCGCGGCGAGGGTCTTCTTGACGAATCCCTGGACGTCCTCCCGGACGATACGGCCCTTGCGGCCGGTGCCGCCGACGCGGCCGAGGTCCACGCCCAGCTCGCGGGCGAAGCGGCGTATCGCCGGGCTGGCGTAGGCGCGGTCGAAGTTGTCGTCGTCGAAGAGGATGCTCGGTCCTTCGGGCAGCACCGAGCCACCAGGCTCCGGGGCCGTTGCCAGCTTGCCGGCCGGTGCCGGAGCAGGCGCAGCCACGGCCTCGGGAGCTGCTGCCCGCGTCGGTGCGGGCAGGGCCGCCGGCGCCGGCACCGGCGGCTCGGGGGCGGGTGGCTGCGCCGCGGCCTTGGCCGGCGGGGCCGCCGGGGTCCCACCTTCGGCCACCTCGACGGTGATCAGCAGGGTGCCCTGACTGACCTTGGCGCCGGGGGCGATCTTCACTTCCTTGACGGTCCCGGACACCGGCGAGGGCACGTCCATGCTCGCCTTGTCGCTCTCCAGGGTCACCACCGAGTCCTCGGCGGCCAGGGTGTCCCCCGGCTTGACGAAGACCTCGATGACGTCGACGGCGTCGAAGTTGCCGATGTCGGGTACCAGGACTTCTCGGATCTCGGGCATCGTACGTGTCTCCGGGCCGTCGCTAGCGGGTGATCGGGTCGGGGGCGTCGGCGGCCAGGCCGTAGGCCTTGATGGCCTCGGCCACCTTGGCGGCCGGCAGGGCCCCCTCGTCGGCCAGGGCCTTCAAGGCCGCCACGGCGATGTGATGGCGGTCCACCTCGAAGAAGCGGCGCAGCTGCTCGCGGGTGTCGCTGCGGCCGAAGCCGTCGGTGCCGAGCACCACGTAGCGCCCGGGCACGAAGGCGCGGATCTGGTCGGCGTGGGTCTTGACGTAGTCGGTGGCCGCCACCAGGGGGCCCTGGCGGCCTTCGAGCAGCTTGGTGACGTAGGGCACCCGCTGCTTCTTGGCCGTGGGGTGCAGGCGGTTCCAGCGCTCGGCGGCCCGGCCGTCCCGCGCCAGCTCGCTGAAGCTGGTGACGCTCCAGACGTCCGCCGCCACGCCATGGTCGCGCTCGAGCAGCTCGGCGGCGGCCAGGGACTCGCGCAGGATGGCGCCGCTTCCCGCCAGCTGTGCCCGCAGGGCGCCTTTGCCTTTCTTGCCCGCGCTCTCGCGCAGCAGGTACATGCCCTTCAAGATGCCCTCTTCCGCCCCTTGGGGCATCTCGGGGTGGAGGTAGTTCTCGTTGAGCGCGGTGATGTAGAAGAACACGTCCTCCTGCTTGCGGACCATCCGCTCGAGGCCGCTCCAGAGGATCACCGCCATCTCATAGCCGAAGGTCGGGTCGTAGGCGACGCAGGTGGGCACCGCCGAAGCGAGCAGGAGGCTCGAGCCGTCCTGGTGTTGCAGCCCCTCGCCGTTCAGGGTGGTACGGCCGGAGGTGGCGCCGATCAGAAAGCCACGGGCCTGCATGTCCGCCGCCGCCCAGACCAGGTCGCCGATGCGCTGGAAGCCGAACATCGAGTAGAAGATGAAGAACGGGATCATCTGCACCCGATGGTTGGCGTAGGCCGTGCCGGCGGCGATCCAGGAGGAGACCGAACCTGCCTCGGTGATGCCCTCCTGGAGGATCTGGCCGTTCTCGGCCTCGCGGTACCACATCAGCTGCTCGGCATCGACCGGCGTGTAGACCTGGCCCTGGGGCGCGTAGATGCCGACCTGGCGGAACAGGCCCTCCATGCCGAAGGTGCGGGCCTCGTCGGCGATGATTGGCACCAGGAAGCGGCCGATCTCCTTGTCGCGCAGCAGGGAGGTCAGGAAGCGCACGAAGGCCATGGTGGTCGACATCTCGCGGTCACCGCTGCCCTCGAGCAGGGGCTTCCAGGTGTCGAGGGCCGGTATCGGCAGCGGCGGCAGATCGGTGCGCCGCTGGGGCAGGGGACCCCCCAGCTGGGCGCGCCGCTCGCGCAGGTAGACCATCTCGGGGCTGTCCTCGGGCGGCCGGTAGAACGGCGCCTCGGCGATCTTTTCGTCCGAGATCGGGATGGCGAAGCGGTCGCGGAAGGCTCGCAGCTGGTCCTCGCCGAGCTGCTTTTGCTGGTGGGTGATGTTCTGGCCCTCGCCGGCTTCGCCCATGCCGTAGCCCTTGATCGTCTTGGCCAGGATCACCGTCGGCCGGCCGGTGTGCTTCACCGCCGCTGCGTAGGCGGCGTAGACCTTGTCCGGGTCGTGACCGCCCCGCTTCAGGCGCCAGAGGTCGTTGTCCGAGAGGTCGGCGACGGCCGCCGCCAGCTCGGGGTATTTGCCGAAGAAGTGCTCGCGGATGTAGGCCCCGCCCTTGGCGCCATAGGCCTGGTAGTCGCCGTCCACCGCCTCTTCCATGCGCTGGCGCAGCAGGCCGCCCAGGTTCTTGGCCAGGAGGGGATCCCAGTTCGAGCCCCAGATCACCTTGATGACGTTCCAGCCGGCGCCGCGGAAGCTCGACTCCAGCTCCTGGATGATCTTGCCGTTGCCGCGCACCGGCCCATCGAGCCGCTGGAGGTTGCAGTTGACGACGAAGACCAGGTTGTCGAGCTTCTCGCGCACGGCGAGCGAGATGGCGCCCAGGGCCTCCGGCTCGTCCATCTCGCCGTCGCCCAGGAAGGCCCAGACCTTGCGGCCGGCCACCGGGGCGATGCCGCGGTGCTCCAGATACTTCATGAAACGGGCCTGGTAGATCGCCATCAGGGGCCCGAGCCCCATCGAGACGGTGGCGAACTGCCAGAAGTCCCGCATCAGCCAGGGGTGTGGGTACGAGGAGAGACCCTTGCCGTCCACCTCGCGCCGGAAGTTGACCAGCTGCTCTTCGGTGATCCGCCCTTCCAGGAAGGCGCGGGCGTAGATGCCCGGCGCCGAGTGGCCCTGGGCGTAGACCAGGTCGCCGCCTTGGAGGTCGTCGCCGGCGCGGAAGAAGTGGTTGAAGCCCACCTCGTAGAGGGTGGCGGCGCTCTGGTAGCTGGCGATGTGGCCGCCCAGCCCGGTGTGGCCGTGGTTGGCCCGCACCACCATGGCCATGGCGTTCCAGCGGATGATGCTCTTGATGCGGCGTTCGAGGGCCGCGTCACCGGGACGCTTGGCCTCGTGGTTGGGGTGGATGGTGTTCAAGTAGGCGGTGGTGGCGTTGTAGGGCAGGTAGGTGCCGGAGCGGCGCGCCTTCTCGACCAATGCCTCGATCAGGAAGTGCGCGCGCTCGGGGCCGTCGTGCTCGATCACCGCTTCCAGGGCTTCCACCCATTCGCGGGTCTCGACGGGGTCGGCGTCCTTGCGCTTCAGATCCTCGGTCATGGGATTCCTCGGTGCGTTTTCGACGGGGAAGGGCTGCCGGCGGAGCCGGCGGGCGCGGGCATTATGTCAGGTCCCCCCACCTCGACGTAGACTCTCCCGGATGCTCTCCGCGCGCCGGTTCCCGCTCCGCGGCCTCGCCTTCGGCCTCCTGGCCGGGGCGCTGGGATGGTTCTGGGCCTGCGGGGGTGCCCTGGTGCCGCAGCCCTCGGGCCGTGGCCCCACAGAGCTCGCCGTGCATCGCGGGGACTTCGCCGTGCGGCTGCTGCTGACCGGCGAGCTCGTGGCGGAAGGGGGAGCCGTGCTCGAGGTCCCCGCCGGGAGCCGTCACCAGCTGCAGATCCGCCGCCTCGCGCAGGACGGCGCCGTGGTGGCGCCGGGCGATCCGGTGATCGAATTCGACAATGCCAGCTTCGCGAGTGATCTGGAAGAAAAGCGGCTATCCCTGATCGAGACCGCGGCCCGGCTCGAGACCCGCTCGGCGAGCCTCGACGCCGAGGGGGCCGAGGCCGCCTTTGCGGTCGAGCAGCGCCGGGCCGAGGTGGCCAAGGCCCGGCTCGACGCCGAGGTGCCGGGTGACCTCCTCGCTCGCCGCGAGCTCGAGACCCGGCGGGTGGCCTTGAAGCGGGCCGAGGTCGCCCTGGCCAAGGCCGAGAGCGACCTCGAAGCCCAACGCGTGGCGGCCGGCGCCGAGCTGGCCGAGCTGCGCCTCGAGCGCGACCGCCGGCGCTCGGAGATCGCCGAGGCCGAGGCGGCGATCCGCGCGGCCACGGTGGTGGCGCCGGTGGCGGGGGTCTTCCTGGTCGCCGAGCATCCCTGGTCGGGGCGCAAGCTGCGTGAGGGCGACCAGGCCTGGCCCGGCCTGCCGGTGGGGCGGATCCCCGACTTCTCACGGCTGGCGGTGGCGGTCCGGCTGCCCGACGTCGACCACGGCCGGCTGGCCCCGGGAGACCGGGTGCGCGTGTGGGTGGACGCCTGGCCGGAGGAGCGCTTCAGCGCCACGGTGCGCGAGGTGGCGCCCATCGCCCGCGAGGACACCATGGGCTCGGATCGCCGCTACTTCGCCGTGACCCTCGAGCCCGAGGCGGGGGCCATCGACGCCCGCCGTTTCCGGCCCGGCATGTCGGTGCGAGTGGAAGTGGAGAGCGAGACGCAACCCGGCGCCCTGCTGGCCCCGCGCCTCGCCCTCGATGAGGCCGCTACGCCTGCCCGCGCCCGCCGCGCCGACGGCTCCGAGGCCCCGGTCGAGCTCGGCCCCTGCAACGCCCTCGACTGCGTGGTGAGGGCAGGGCTTGCCGAGGGAGATCGCTTGCGAGCGTGGGAGGAGGGGGGATGAAGAGCTCTGCCCTGCCCTCCGGTTGTCATCCTGAGCGCAGCGAAGGATCTGGGTGGGCGGAAGCTCCGAAGGGCGAGGCGTCCGGAGCGAGGGGGACCTCCCCCAGATCCTTCGCTGCGCTCAGGATGACAACCGGAGGGCAGATCGCCGACGGAGGAGCGCGATGACAGGCCGATGCATCTCCGTCATCGGGTGGGTCACTCTCGCCCTCGCGGCCTGCAACCGCGCTCCCGCCGGCCGCTGGGTGGCCGTGGAGCGGGCGGAGTTGGGTGGGGGGGTGGAGATCCAAGGCCAGCTGCGGGCCGAGGAGTCGGCTTTCCTGGGGCCGCCGCAGGTCTCCGGCGTCTGGGACTACAAGGTCGCCTTCCTGGTGCCCGAAGGCACCGAGGTGCGCGCCGGGGAGCCGGTCATCGCCTTCGACACCTCGGAGCTGGAGCGCCAGGCCGAAGAGCGCCGGGAGGAGAGCCGCAAGGCCGCCACGGAGCTCGAGAAGAAGCAGGCGGACCTCGGACGCGAGCGGGCGGACCTGGCCCTACGCCGGGCCGAAGCCGAGGCCAGGGAAGCGCGCTTGCGCCTGGAGGTGACCGTGCCCCCAGATCTGGTGGCTGCCCTCGAGAAGGACAAGGCCATCATCGACCACCGCCTGGCCGAGGCCGAGGTGGCCTTTCTGCGCGCGCAGGAGGTGCTGCTCGAGAGGCGGGCACGGGCCGAGATGGGTGCCCTCGAGGATGGCCGCCGCCGGGCCGTCGAGCGGGTGGCTGAGCTCGAGGCGGCGATCGACCGGATGACCGTCGTCGCCCCGCGCAGCGGCACCGTCATCTACGCCGGCGGCGACTTCGAGGACAAGGTCAAGCTGGGCGACTCGGTGTGGATGGGCCGCACGGTGATCGAGATCCCCAGCCTCGAACGGCTGCTCGCCGAGGCTTCGATCGACGAGGCCGACGCCGGCCGGGTGGCGCCGGGTCAGACCGCCCGCCTCCGCCTCGACGCCGACCCGGACGCCACCTACGTCGGCCGGGTGATCCGTATCGGCAACGCCGTGGACTGGCAGCGTCGCGGCAGCTCGGCGAGGGTCATTTCGGTCCTGCTCGAGCTGGAGGCCGGTGCCGGGCGCAAGGCCCGGCCGGGGATGCGCCTCACCGGCACCATCGTCCCGACCACCGCCACCCTGCCTCTCTCCGTGCCCATGGCCGCCGTGCTCGACGGCGCCCCCGGCCCCCGTCTGCTGCGCCGGAGCCGCTTCGGCAGCGAGCCGGTGGCGGTCACCCTCGGGCGCTTCGGCAGCGAGAGGGTGGAGGTGCTCGCCGGCGTTGCCGAGGGGGAGAAGGTCCTGGTGCCGGCGGCAGGAGGGGGGCGATGAGACGGCTGGGCGCTCTCGCCGCCGCCGGCGTGCTGGTGGTCCTCGCGGGAGGCTTCGCCCTCTGGCGGGCGAGCTCCGGCCCGGCGGTGCCTCTCTACACGGTGACGCTCCAGCGTCTCACCGTGGTGGTCGAAGCCGAGGGAGTGCTCAAGGCCGTGCGCTCGACGCCCATCTCCGTTCCCCGCGAGGCCCGGCCGCCCGTGCGCCTGGCCTGGACGGCGCCGGACGGCGCGGCGGTGCGGGCGGGCGATCCCCTGCTGCGCTTCGACGCCTCCGAGACCGTGCGGGAGCGGGACGACTCTCGCTTCCAGCTCGCCAGGAGCGAGCTGCAGGCGCAGAAGGGGAAGGCGAGCGGCGAGGCCACCCTGAGCAATCTCGAGCGAGACGCCGAGCTGGCCCGCTGGGAGGCCGACGTCGCCTCCCGCTTCGAGAGCAAGGACGATGAGATCTTCTCCCGCCGCGAGATCCTCGAGTCGCGCATCGACGGCGAGCTGGCCCGGCGCCGCCAGGAGCACGCCGAGGGTCTGGCCGAGAGCGAGGCCGAGCGGGTGCGCCTGGAAGGCCGGCTGCTCGCCCTGGAGCAGGAGAAGAGCCGGCGCGTGCTCGGCCAGGCCGAATCCGCCCTGGCCTCGCTCGAGGTGCTGGCACCCCGGGACGGCATCTTCGTCCTCCAACGCAACTTCCGCGGTGAGCTGCCGCAGGCCGGTGACACCCTCTGGGGGGCGCAGACGATCGGAGAGCTCCCCGACCTCTCGGAGATGGAGGCCGAGATCTTCGTGCTCGAAGCCGACGCCGGCCAGCTCGCCCCCGGCCGGCCGGTCCAGCTGACCCTCGAATCGAGCCCGGGGGAGCCCCTCACCGGTACGTTGGTCCGGCTCTCCTCCCTGGCCCGGCCGCGCAACAACGGCTCGCCGGTGCAGTTCTTCAGCGCCACCGTGAAGCTCGACCGCACCCTCCCCGACCTGATGCGGCCCGGGCAGCGGGTGCTCGCCCGCCTGCACCTGGCGGAGATTCCCGATGCCCTGGTGGTGCCGGCCCAGGCGATCTTCACCCGCGACGAGAAGAAGGTCGCCCTGGTCGAGAAGGGCGGGCGACTCGAGCCGGTGCCGGTCGAGCTCGGTGCCGTGGCAGGGGGGCGAGTGGTCGTGCTCTCGGGGCTCGTGGCGGGGGACGAGATCGCCCTGCTCGACCCGGACGCCCCTCCTCCCGAGTCCACGCCGACCTCACGGCCGGCGCCGCCTCCTCCTCCGCCGACCTCGCGCATGGTCATCATCACGGGATAGCGGGCCATGGACCTGCGCGAGACCCTCGGCACCGCCGCCGCCAGCCTGGCCGGGCACAAGCTGCGCTCGGCCCTGACCATGCTCGGGATGATCTTCGGCGTGGGGGCGGTGATCGCCATGCTCTCGATCGGCGAAGGGGCCGAGCGGCAGGCCCAGGCCAGCATCGAGCGCATGGGTCTACGCAACGTGCTGGTCCAGGGCACGGATCTTCTCCCCCAGGAGGCCCAGCGGGTACGGGCCAAGTCACAGGGCCTCTCCCCCCGGGATGCCCTCGCGGTGAAGGAAGCCGTGCCGGGAGTGCTGCGGGTGGCGCCGCGGGTATCGATTGATGCCTGGAAGGTGCGCTCGGACCTGGGGGCCACGAGCGCCGCGGTGCACGGGGTCTCGCCCGCCCACCGCCTGGTGACCGAGATCACCCTGGCCGAGGGCCGCTTTCTCGACGCTCTGGATGAGGTCGGCCACGCCCAGGTCTGCGTGCTCGGCCAGAGCGTGCGGCGGGCCCTCTTCGGCTTCGGGCCGGCTCTGGGCCAGCCCGTCAAGGTCAACGACCTGTGGCTGGAGGTGGTGGGTGTGCTGGCCAGCTCCCCCCCCGCCGCGGCGGGAGCCGCCGGTGCCGGTGCCTTGCCGCCGGGGGCCGAGATCTACCTGCCCCTGTCCACCGCCCGCCGCAAGCTCGCCACCAACCCCCTGGCCTCGCCCTACGACGAGCTGATCGTCCACCTGAGTGAGGACGCCTCGCCCCAGCGCGCTGCCCGGCAGATCGACGAGCTGCTGACCCGGCTCCACGCCGGTGAGCGGGACTACACGATCGTGGTGCCCGAGGCCCTGCTCGAGCAGGCACGGCGCACCCAGCGACTGTTCCGGGTCGTGATGGCCTCGATCGCCGGCATCTCGCTCCTGGTGGGAGGGATCGGCATCATGAACATCCTGCTCGCCACGGTGCTCGAGCGCACGCGGGAGATCGGAGTGCGCCGGGCCGTGGGGGCGAAGAAGGGGGACATCCGGCGGCAGTTCCTCACCGAAGCCCTGGCCCTGGCCGTGGCGGGGGGCGTGGCGGGGATCGTCTTCGGCTTCGCCATGGCCAAGGTGGTGGCCACCTGGGCCGGCTGGGCCACGGTGGTCACGCCCGGTGCCGTGCTCTTGGCCACCGGTGTGGCCACGGCCGTGGGCCTGGCCTCCGGGCTCTACCCGGCCGCCCGCGCCGCCGCCCTCGACCCGGCCGAGGCCTTGCGCTGGGAGTAGGCTGGGTTGAGCCCGACAGGGCCGTGACCCAGTCTACGATTTCGCGCTTTGGAGTGCGGCTGCGCGCCCCCCGCCCCGGGCGGGGAGCGCCCTCGGCTTCGCTCTCCTCGCCGCGCTCCTCTGCCTCCGCGCGGGATGACATCGGGTTCGCGGCCTCGTGCTGCGCCCTCCTGCGTCGGGTGTTTCGCTTTCTTTGCATGGGGCCACTTGACTCCGAACATGGCTTGACTAGACTCCTCATTCTCTCTGAGCTGTACGAGTCGAGCTGAAACACCTCGGGCTGGTCCAACTGGGTCGATGGTGTTCAGGTTCGTCCGCTGGCCGGGCTGGCGTCCTGAGGGGGAACCTTCAGGTTCTACGCCTTGCAGAGGGAGCGATCCGGTTGTTTCGGGAGGAGTCGATGCGCGCAATCCGCTGGCCGAAGCCCTTGCTGGGAGCCTGCCTGGGGCTCCTCGTCCTCTGCTCCCCGCTCGCGGGAGAGAGCCTCACGATCCACCTGGATGCCACCGCGGACGCCAACCTCCTGCGCGGCCCCGGGGAGACCCACAGCAACTTCGGCTCGGTCGATCACCACGACGTGGGCGAGGACGCCCGCGCCCTCTTCCTCTTCGACCTCGCCCCCGTAGCCACGGCCCTGGGGCCGGAGTCCCTGATCGAGAGCGCCGCCGTGGAGCTCACCGTCACGGCGGCCACGGGCTTCCTGGCCGGCGGCGACGTTCGCCTCCACCGCCTCACCCGGGCCTGGAGCGAGGCGGCGGCGACCTGGACCTGCCCCGAGGACACCGACCTCTCCGACCAGAACCGTGACTGCGCCCAGGCCTGGGGCGGCGGCGACTTCGCCAACCCCGCCACCTCGACCGTGGTGCTCACCGACGCCTCCCTCGGCCGGGTGGCCTTCCCGGCCCTGCCCGACGTGCTCAGCTTCCTCGCCGGCACCGAGACGAACTTCGGCTGGCTGGTCAAGCTGCGCCAGGAGGGCTCGGGGGCCCTGTTCACTTCGGTGTCCCGCGAGGGGGCCGCGGCGGACGCGCCGCGCTTGACCGTGGTCTACGACACGGACGCCGTGCCGCCGGCCCTGTCCTTCGTGGCCCCGGCCCACTACTTCGTGGTGGGCGAGGCCCGGCCGACCATTCGCCTGGCCTGGAGTGACGGCGGCTCGGGCATTGATGCCGCCAGCCTGGCCGTCACCCTCGACGGCACCGACATCACTTCCCTCTGCATCACCGGGGCGGGCGGCGTGGAGTGCTCCCTGGCCCAGGACCTCGCCGAGGGCCCCCACGCCCTGGTGGCGAGCGTCGCCGACCTCGATGGCAACGTCACCACCGTCTCGCGGCCCTTCGACCTGCTGCTCACCCCCGGCCCTCACACCCGCGAGCTGCCGGCCGAGGCCGACACCACCCTCGAAGCCAACCACCCGAACCAGAGGAACGGTGCCCGCGAGCTGCTGGAGGCCCGCTTCGGGCCGGACTACCGGGCCCTGGTGCGCTTCGGCCTGGCCGACCTGGTGAGCCTGGCCGCGCGCACCGAGGTGGACCTCGACGAGGCTTCCCTGCTGCTCTGGCTGGAGCGGGCGCGCAACCTGGGCACGACCGGCCGCAGTGTCTCGGTGCACCGCGTGAGTCAAGCCTGGGTGGAGGAGGACGCGACCTGGAATTGCCCGGCCGACGACACCCCGGGCGGCCAGACCCAATGTGCCACCTCCTGGGCCGGCGGCACCTTCGAGCCGGTGGCGGACTCGGCCGTCACCGTTGCGACCAACGGCACCGGCGAGCGCTCCTGGAGCGTGCTGCCCAGCCTCGAAGCCTTCTTCGCCCTGCCGCCGGCGGGGGTGCCCAACCACGGCTTCCTGCTGCGCATGGACCCGACCGGCGGCGGCTCGCCCAACACCCGCTGGGCCTCGCGCGAGAGCGACGGTCTGCCCCATCCCCGCTTGCGGGTCGTCTTCCGCCTGCCGGCCCTCGCCGACACGGTGGCGCCGACCCTGACCTTCACGGCGCCGATCGATCCCCTGCCGGCGGGCGACCTCACGCCCACCGTGCGGGTGACCTACAGCGACGCCGGCTCGGGGGTGAACCTCGCCAGCCTGCACGTCTTCGTGGACGGCGTCGAGATCACCTCCGGCTGTGTCATCTCGGCGACCGACGCCACTTGCGAGCCGCCGGCCCTGGCGCCGGGGCCGCACACCGCCACCGCCCAGATCGCCGACCTGGCCGGCAACGGGGCCTCGGCCTCGCAGCCCTTCACGGTCGTCGCCGGCGACACCTCGGCCCCGAGCCTGACCATCGCGGCGCCGATCGACCCCATCCCGCCGGGGGACACCAGCCCCACGGTGCGCGTGGTCTACAGCGACACCGGCTCGGGCGTCGACCTCACCAGCCTGCACGTTTTCGTGGACGGCGGCGAGATCACGGCGAGCTGCACGGTGAACGCCGGGGAGGCCACCTGTGAGCCGCCGGAGCTGGCCGTCGGCCTGCACACGGCGAGCGCCCAGATCTCGGACCTGGCCGGCAATCAGGCCACGGCCAGCCAGGGTTTCGTCATCCCCAACCAGGACGTGACGCCGCCGCAGATCGCCGTCACCGCCCCCACCGGCTTGGTGGTCAACGTCGCCAGCCCGGCGATCGTCCTCAGCTACTCGGACGCCGGCTCCGGGGTGGACCCCGCCACCCTGACCGTGTTGGTGGACGGCCTCGATATCTCCACCCAGTGCGTGGCGGGGGCCGCCGGTGCCACCTGCACGCCGCCCGCCCTGGGCTCCTCGCAGCACACCGTCACCGCCTCGGTGCGCGATGCCCAGGGCAACCAGGGCACGGCGAGCGGCGGCTTCGAGTTGGTGCTCGACACGGCGGCGCCGGTGCTCAGCTTCACCAGCCCAGCGGCACCCGTGGTGGTGACCAACGTGCCCCTGGCGGTGACCGTGGCCTGGACCGAGGTGGACTCGCGGGTGGTGCCGGCGAGCTTCGTTCTGTTGCTCGACGGGGTGGACGTGACCTCGACCTGCACCGTGGCCACCGACACCGCCGGCTGCAACCCGGCGATCCCCGAGGGCCCCCGCCAGCTCGAGGCACGCATCGCCGACGTGGCCGGCAACCTGGGCTCGGTGAGCCTGGCCTTCCTCTACGACCTCGACACCGTGCCGCCGGCCATCGTGTGGACCGCCCCGGGGCCGAACGTCTTCGCCCGTGAGCCGGTGGTGGCGGCGGCCTTCAGTTACGCCGACGCCGACTCCGGCCTCGACCTGACCCGGCTCAGCCTGCTTTCGGGCGGCATCTCGGTGGCCGACGGCTGCACCTTCGGCCCCGGCCAGGCCGCCTGCTCGGTGGCCGCCGCAGCCGGACCCAACACCCTGACCGCCGTGGCCGTGGACCGCGCCGGCAACGTCGCCACCCTGGGCAACACCTTCCAGCTGGTGCTCGACGACGTGGCGCCGAGCGTGGCCATCACCCAGCCCGCCGTGGCGCAGGTGATCGGCACCAGCGCGCCGGCGATCACCGTGACCTATGCCGATGCCGGCTCGGGCGTGGCGCCGGAAGGCCTGTCGGTCAAGGTGGATGGCAACGAGATCGTCGGCGGCTGCACGGTCGGCCCCTCGCAGGTGGACTGCGCCCCGACCCTGGCCGACGGCAGCCACACCATCAACGCCCGGGTCACCGACCGCGCCGGCAACCGCGCCGCGGCCGCCTTCACCTTCGATCTGGCGGCCCAGGACAACGTGCCACCGCGCATCACCATCACCACGCCGGCGGTCTCGCCGGTGATCGGCGACACCACCCCGACCATCACCGTCGAGTACAGCGACGCCTTGACCGGGGTCGTAACCTCCACCCTCCAGGTGACCGTCGACAGCTTCGACGTCTCCGCCTCCTGCGTGGCCGGGCCGGCCTCGGCCACCTGCGAGCCGCCGCCGCTCGCCGCCGGTGCCCACCGGATCACGGTGCAGATCGCCGACGCCAATGGCAACACCGGCTTCGACACCCGCGCCTTCGACCTCCAGCTGGCCCTGGCCGTGTCGATCACTTCACCGCCGAGCGGCTTCCTGACCGGCGACGAGACCGTCGATCTCGCCGGCACCGTCGATCCGGCTGCCGAGACGGTCGAGGTCCACGGCGTCACCGGCACCCTCAACGGCGACGGCACCTTCGCGCTCCCCGGCGTGCACCTGGTCGAGGGCTCCAACACCCTGACCGTGGTCGCCCGCAACTCGGCCGGCGGCATCGGCACGGCCACCGTCTCGGTGATCCTCGACTCGATCAGGCCGCAGGTGGTGATCTCGACTCCGCCGGACGGTTTCGTCACCACCTCGGGCGTGATCATGGTCACCGGCGAGACCAACGATCCGGGTTCCTCCAACGCCGACGCCGTGCCGGTGGCGGTGGAGGTCAACGGCGTGCCGGCCAAGACCGACCACGCCAGCTACGTGGTCGACGAGTTCCTGCTCCAGCCGGGCGCCAACGTCATCGAGGCCGTGGCCACCGACTCCGTGGGCAACGTCGGCCGCACCTCGATCGCCGTCACCTACCTGCCGGGCGCCACCCAGAAGCTCGAGGAGATGGCCGGCAACGGCCAGTCGGCGCCGGTGGGGGAGGAGCTGCCGCAGCCCCTGGTGGTGCGCCTGACCGACCTGATCGGCAACCCCCTGGCCGGCCGCACCGTCCGCTTCGAGGTGGTGCGCGGCGACGGCATCCTCTCGGCCACAGGCGGCACCGGCAACCAGGTCACCACCGTCTCGGACGAGCTGGGCTTCGCCTCGGCCACCTTCCGCGTGGGCACCCGCTCGGGGGAGGGCAACCACGAGGTGGCGGTCAGCTCGGTGGGTTTCCCGGGCTCGGTGGTCTTCTGCGCCTCGGCGAGCTACCTGACGCCGAACCGCATCGTCCGCCTGGTGGGCAACAACCAGACCGGCGCCCTGGCCGCCGCGGCCGGCGCCCCGATGCCCAAGCCCCTCCTGACCCAGGTCTTCGACGAGATGGGCAACACCGTGCCCGGGGTGGCGGTGACCTACTCGGTGCTGGTCGGCGGTGGCTCCTTCGAGGGAGCCCCGACCTACACCACCACCACCGACGCCGACGGCAAGGCCTCGGCGCCCTTCAACCTCGGGCCCGAGGTGGGCATCGACTCCCACGTGGTCAAGGCCGAGTTCCCCGGTCTCACCGAGCCGGCGGCCCTGTTCGTGATCACCGGCCTCGCTACCGGCGCCGAGGCCGAGACCCGGGTCTCCGGCATCGTGCTCGACAACGAGGACCAGCCGGTGCCCGGGGTCACCATGTCGATCGTCGGCGCCACCATCTCCGCGGTCACCGGGGCGGACGGTCGCTTCACCATGGTGGGCGCGCCGGTGGGCACCGTGCACTTGAAGGCCGACGGCCGCACCACCCCCCGCGCGGGCACCTGGCCGGTGCTCTTCTTCGAGTTCAACACCGTCAGCGGCCAGGACAACACCATCGGCATGCCAGTGCGCATGCTGCCCATCGACGTCGAGAACGCCCGGCTGGTGGGCGGCCCGGAGGACGTGGTGCTGCCGATCGCCGGCATCCCCGGCGGCTCGCTCACCGTGTTCGCCAACTCGGTGTCCTTCCCGGACGGCTCGCGCACGGGCATGATCTCGATCACCCAAGTGCACTACGACAAGGTGCCGATGATCGCCCCCATGGGCTCGAACTTCATGCTCGCCTGGACGGTGCAGCCGCCGGGCGCGCACTTCGACCCGCCGGCGCGCATCCAGATTCCCAATATGGGCGAGGAGCCCGGCACCGTAGTCGACATCTTCAGCTTCGACCACGACATGGGCGAGTACGTCTCGGCCGGCTCGGCCGAGGTCACGGCGGACGGCCTGTCGGTGGTCTCGCGCCCCGGCTTCGGTGTGTCGAAGTCCGGCTGGGGCGGCTGCACCACGCCGCCGGCACCGCCCTCGGGCACCTGCAACCCCTCGGCGTGCACCGAGTGCGTCAACAACCAGCCGGTGCCCCGCTGCGGCGACTGCGAGAGCTGCAACGGCGGCACCTGCGAGCCCAAGGAGGTGGAGAGCGTCACCGCCACCGCCAACGGCGAGGAGGAGCAGGCGGTCGTCGGCAAGGACCGCGAAGTGCTCTTCGAGGCCGAGGCCGAGGCCAACTGCGACCTCGCCTACGAGTGGGACTTCGGCGACGGCGAGACCTCGGACGAGGCCTCGCCGGTGCACGAGTACGCCGAGCCGGGTGACTACGAGGTGACGGTCACGGTCTCCTGCGACGACTGCGACTCGGGGGGCTCCCAGACCGACTCCGTGATGGTCAAGGTGATCACCGTCGACCTGGTGTTGAAGGAGCTGCCCGAGGAGGATGAGCCGGCGCCCAACGAGGAGGACCCGGGCGCCTTCTTCGTGGTCAACGACGACGACGACAACGGCAACGACATGCCGGACAGCGAGGAGACGGGCTCGGTCACCGACGAGAACGAGCTGGTCATGCTGACCATCGACGTCGACGACGGCATCGAGCAGGGCCAGCTCACCCTCGAGGCCGGTAGCGACGGCGGCTCGGTCAAGGTCTGGGAGGAAGAGACCAAGGGTACCGAGGTCCAGCTGCCCAAGACCTGGAACTTCGAGAACAGCGAGACCCCGCCCGACATGCTGTGGGTGGAGGGCGTGGCCGGCAGCAGCGGGCCCGCGGCCACCGAGCTGAAGCTCTCCTACGAGAACGGCGACCAGGAGCCGATCGTCGACTCCGCCTTCGCCACCATCATCGACCTCGACTTCGAGGTCTACCCCGACGGCGAGTACGAGGTCAGCAACGACGACACCCAGGACGCCGTCACCGCCTCGGTGTTCTACAAGAGCTTCGAGAACCCCGACGAGCAGAAGGCCGTCGAGGACGGCGCCAACGTCGAGTTCACCGTCGCCGACGGCTCGGTGACTCTGCTCTCCACCTCCGCCACCACCGAGAAGGGCCTGGCGCCGATCGGCGTCGAGGTGCCGGTCAACGTCGGCTCCTCCGGCTCGGTCGAGGCCAAGCTCACCACCTTCCGCATCGACGTGCCCGGTCTCGAGGAGGATCTCGAGGTCGACTTCAAGGCCAAGACCGAGTCCATCGGCACCGGCGCCGGCAGCCCCAACCAGATCACCCTCTCGGCCAACCGCAGCAGCTACTTCTCGGACGGCACCGGCACCATCACCCTGACCGCGCAGGTGCTCGATCCGTCGGGCCAGCCGGTCGAGGACGGCACCGAGGTCGAGTGGCAGGTCAACGAGTCCAGCTCCGGCTTCGTCTCCGCCCAGGACTTCACTGCCGGCGGCATGGCCACCGCCGTGCTCGCGGCGCCCGCCGAGCCGATCGACCAGGTGGTGGTGGTCTCCTCGCTGGGGGTCTCGGACTCGCTGACCATCTCGGTCTCCCGGGTCTCGGGCAGCCTGACCTCCTCGACCGCTTCGATCGACATCGACGCCGGCGGCACGGCCAGCCTGACCGCCACCTTCTCGGCCGAGGACGGCACGCCGGTCTTCTGGACCGCCTCCAACGGCACCATCGTCGGCGATCTCGCGGTCTCCGGAGGCGCCGCCTCGGCCACCCTGACCAGCGTCGGCGCGGCCCCGGGCGTGGTGGTGGTCACCGCCAACGCCGGCGACCGCATGCTGGTGTGGGAGGGTGAGTTCACCTCGGTCAACAACCCGGTGCGGGTGGAGCGGCGCTTCCTGATGGCCGGGGCGGGGGAGGACGGCACCACCACGGTGACCCATCCGGACGGCCGGGTGGTGACCATCCCCTTCTTCGGGGTGACGCCGGTGACCGTCACCGGCAACCCGGGTGAGGTGATCACCGTCGGCGTCTCGGGGGCCCTGCCCGCCGAGGCCTTCACCTTCGAGAGCGAGACCGGCGGCGTGGTGCCGGGCGTCTTCGGCGGCCTGTCCCTGGACCTGGGCGGCGCCACCCTCGACACGGCGGCCGCCAACAGCGGCAACGCCTCGGCCCTGTTCGGGGCCGGCGACGTGGCCTCGATCGCCCACAGCGCCACCCTCGACTTCGACGACAGCTTCCGCGTCGCCCTGTGGGTGCGGCCGGCGACGGTCGAGGCCGCCACCCTGGTGGCCAAGGGCGCGGCCTGGAGCCTTGAAGTGCTTTCCGACGGCCGGGTGCGGGGCCAGGTCGCCACCGTGGGCGGCGGCACCGCCACCGTCACCTCGACGGCCACCCTCTCGGCGGGGACCTTCCAGTACGTCGAGCTGCAGCTGGCGGGCGGCGATCTGCGGGTGATCGTCGGCAACCAGCAAGCCTCGACGCCGGTCTCCGGCTCCGGGGTCAGCAACAACACTTCGCCCGTCCAGATCGGCAGCGGCTTCGCCGGCCACCTGGACGACCTGCGTATCGACGCCTCGGTGGGCGGCTTCGCCCTGGTCAGCTTCGGTGGCCTCGACGGCGCAGGCCAGGTGACCATCGGCGCCGGCGGCACGGCCACCTTCCAGGTGCGGGCCACCGGCCTCGGGGTGGGCACCTCCTCGCTCGTCCGCCGCGAGTTCGTCCCCGGCCAGACCGGGGTGCAGAGCGTCGCCTTCGGCGTCTTCCGCACCGCCAGCGCCGACCGCTCGAAGACCGCGAACGGGCTCGGCCTCAAGTCCGAGCTGACCGCCTATGCCCTCGGGGTCAAGGCGGCGGCGGACGGCCAGGGCCAGGTGCAGGTGGTGGACCCGGGCTTCTGGGAGACCGTCTGGGACGTCATCCAGTCCTTCTTCGGCGGCGACCCGACCACCACCGCCGGTACGGTGGCCAACATCGCCGGCGGCATCTTCATCGTCGGCGACATCGGCGCCATCGCCAAGAACCTCTGGCGCATGGCCTTCAACCCGGACGCCGTCAACTGGCCGGAGCTGATCCTCTCGGCGATCGGCCTGATCACCGAGTTCGCGCCCGGTTTCGGCGAGATCCTCGACGTACCGATATCCGCGGCGAGAGCCGTGGTGGCCAGGATCGGCGACTCGCCCCTGGCCCGAGTGTGGGTCAAACGCTTCCTCGACGTGATCAAGAAGGGGGACAGCCTCTCAGACGGCGAGAAGGCCCTGTTCGCGGCCATCCGGGACAACCCGGAGCTGGGTCGGGGCCTGTCCCAGTTCCTCTCCGACAGCGACGCCTGGAAGGCCTTCTCCAAGGCCCGCAAGGCGTTCTGCCCGGACGGTTCCCTCGTCCAGCTGTCGAGCCCGGCCAATGACGACGAGGCCGAGATCGAGCCTTTCGAGCCCCTGCAGGCCACTGCGCCGACCCTGGCGGTCAAGGACTGCATCCTCCTCGAGACCTTCATCCGCAACCTGCCGCCGAGCGTGGGCGCGGAGGCCATCGGCCGCACGGTCAAGGTGCTCGGGGAGATCTCTCCCGAAGCCGCGGCCCGCCTCGCTGCCCAGGGACCCGAGGCCCTCCAGGCCGCCCTCGACGGCATGGCCAAGGCGCTGACCAAGGTCGACGCCAAGCACATGAAGAGGGTGGTGGAGAACACCTTCCCGATCACCGATGCCTACCCGGTCACCAAGCTGCTGGAGGACCTCGGCAAGGTGGCCGACGTGCCCGGCTTCGAAGGCCTGCTGCGCAGCTTGAAGAGCCGCAGCCCGCAGGTGCTCGGCAACCGCTACGAGCTCGAGGCGGCGATCGCCCTCGGCGTCAACAACCTCGAGTTCCTGACCAAGGGGGTCAAGCTCGCCTCGGGGGCCAAGACCGACATCGACATCATCGCCAACGGCATCCTCTACCAGGTCAAGCGCTCGACCGGCGCCCTGGGCAGCGCCAACGACGTCAAGGCCTGGGTGGGCAAGGCGGTGGCCTACCAGAAGGAAGTGCTCGGACAGGCCGCGGCGGACTTCAGCAAGATCAAGTACATCATTCCGCCCGGCACCCACGTGTCCCAACCCATCCGCAACTTCCTCGAAGAGGTGGGGGTCGAGATCATCGACACCATCGCCCACGTTCAGTGATGGCCACCTGCCACCGCTACCGCTCGCAAGAGGCGCTGACCACGGCCGAGGCCGTGGCCCTCGCCGGGCGTTTGCCCGACCTGGTGCCCGGCTTCGCGCCCGCCTTGGGCGAGCGACGCATCGAGACGACGCTCCACGGCGAGCGGATCCCGGACCTCGGCGATCTGCCGGGCTTCGAGCTGGGGCATTTCTCGCTCACGGGCAGCCTGGGCAAGCCCGGTCCGGGCACCTTCGACACCTTCAGGGAGGTTCTCTCCCGGGCCGGCGAGCCGGTCGGGCGGCTGGGGCTCTTCCAGGTCTCGATGGGCTTCGAGGAGAAGTCCTCCAAGCAGAACGCCCGCGGCTTCGACACCGTGCTGGCCGGCTTCCGCGCCGGGGAGCACGGTGTTTCGCCCTGGTTCGGCTACAGCTCGAACGGGTCGCGCTTCACCACCGACAAGCCTTACGCCCGCGAGGTGTTGGGGCGGGTGATCGAGCAGCTCGAGCTGCCTCTCTCGATCCGGGACGAGGGAGGGTCCTGGTGGCTCGAACACCGGGACGGGGGATACCTCTTCGTGTCGCGCACACGGGGACCGGGCGGCGCCTGCCCGGGGGTGTTCCGCTGCGCCTGGCCGGGGGCGGATGCGGCGCGGCTGGTCGACGCCATGGAGAGCTTCCTCGCCCTCTGCGCCAGCCCCAAGCGCTTCGCCCCGGAGTGGCGGGCGGCCGGCCTGCCGGGGGGCGACGAGCGGGTGCCGGCGGCGCGGGAGATCCTCGCCGCCCTCCACGGGGCGGCACTGCCCCACGCGGGCTTGGCGCATGGGGGCCTGGAGCTGCAAGCCACCCTCTTCGCCGACGACCTCGCCAGCCTCGAGGTGCTGCGCCGGCTCTCCGGGGCGGGGGACGAGACCCTGACCCCCCTGGGCACGGCGGGGGAGCCCGGGGTGAGCCTGGCCTTCGCCACCACCGCCGACGGCCACCGCCTGGACCTCGAGAGCCGGGTCGCCCTCGGCCCGGCGGAGTGGGGAAGCCGTCTGAACTTGAGCTTGGAGGAGTGGGGAGGGGGCCGGAAGTGATCGCGCAGATGACGCAGAAGCCGGAGATCGGGAACATGGCAGAGAAGCTCAGTCGGGGCCGGAAGATCGCTCGTGTGGGTCTCATGGCAGCGCTCGCGTCGCTCCTGTGGCTGGGGGCGGGACCCGCCCTGGCCCAGACCGGGCCGACCTGCACCGCCTCCTTGCTCAACCGCACGGTGCGGGTCAACGAGGACGGCTCCTTCGCCATCTCGGTGCCCTTCGAGCGCGGCACGCACCGCGTCCGCCTGGTCTGCGAGCAGGGTGGCACGGTGGTCTACGGCCAGAGCTCCCTGTTCAACCTGGTGCCCAACGGCTTCACCCTCACCCCGCCGATCGCCTTCGGCAATGTCGACCCGATCCCCGTGGCCTTGGAAGTCCTGTCGCCCAAGACCAACTTCACCAACCTGAACGAGACCGCTCAGCTCACCGTTCTCGGCCTGCTCGCCAACGGCGACATGGTCGACCTGACCAATAGCGGCACCACAACCTTCTTCACTTCCAACCTGGCCGTGGGCGTGGTGGGCGACGGCCTGCTCGAGCCCAAGGGACGGGTGCGTGCCACTGGCCGCGGCCGGGTACGCATCTCCGCCCGCTACGAGGGCGTGGTCGGCGGCATCGAGCTGACCATGAACATCCCCAACGACTCGGACCGGGACGGCCTGCCCAACGAGTTCGAAGCGGCCAACGGCCTCGACCCCAACGACCCCGGCGACGCCGCGGAGGACCCCGACGGCGACGGCCTCTCGAACCTCGACGAGTTCAACCTCGGCACCGACGTGACGAGCGCGGACACCGACTCGGACGAGCTGACCGACTCCCGCGAGCTCACTCTCGGCACCCTGGCGACCAACCCGGACACCGACGGCGATGCCCTCGCCGACAGTCGCGAGCTCGCCCTGGGCACCAACGCCCTCTCGGCCGACTCCGACGGCGACGGCCTCGACGACGGCCTGGAGGTTGCCCTCGGCATCGATCCCCTGTTCGCCAACCTGACCACCACGGTCTCCGGCCAGGTGGTCGACGCCCAGGGAGCGTCCGTGCCCGGTGCCTCGGTGGTGGCCTTCGGCCGCATCACCGGCACCGCCGACGCCTCCGGGCGCTTCACCTTGACCCGGGTGCCCGCCGACCAGGGCAACCTGACCATCTTCGCCCGCCGCATCGACAACGCCATCGTGCGCGACGGCCGCTCGAACCCCACCGCTCCGGTCCCCGGCGGCACCACCAACGTCGGCGCGATCGGCATCGGCGTGGTCGCCGGCCGGGTCACCGGCCGCATCTTCGACCCCGTGGGGGCCACCGTGCCCTTCGCCCGCGTCACCGTCTTGACCGGCGTCGATCGCCGCGATGGCAACGCCGACGCCACCGGCGTCTACGAGTTCGACCGCCTGCCCCCGGGGCCGATCGAGATCCGCGCCATCGACCCCCGCTCGGCCCTGCGCGGCCGGGCCTTCGGCGTGCTGCCGGACCAGGGCTCGCCAATCGTGGACCTGACCCTCTCGGCCTCGGGCACCTTCGTCGGCACGGTCTTCGGCCGTGACGGCGCCTCGCCGGTGGGCCCCGGCGTGCCGGTGTCGGGAGCCGGCCCCGGGCTGACCGTCAACACCACCACCGAGCCGTCGAGCGACTACCGCCTCGACTACCTGCCCCTGGGCGCCTGGACCTTGACCGCCACCGGCCCGGCGGCCGACCGCGGCCGCACCACCTCGGCCCTGTCCTTCACCTCGCAGGTGGTCAAGGCCGACATCGGCTACATCGGCCAGGGCACCATCACGGGCATTGTCGTCGAGGCCGACGACACGCCGGTGCCCAACGCGCCGGTCAGCTTGGCCAGCGACTCGGGCAACGTCTTCTCCCAGAGCGCTTCGACCACCGCCGGCACCAACGGCCGCTTCACCTTCACCGGCATCTACGTCGGCAACTTCAAGCTGACCGGCCGCAACCCCCTGGCGCCCAAGGCAGGTGTGGCCGGGGCGCGCATCGAGTTCGACGGCGACAGTGACGACGTGCGCATCGTGGTGGGCTCCACCGGCACCGTGCGCGGCACTGTCTTCGAGGCCAACGGCACCACCGTGGTGCCCAGCGCCTCGGTGGTCGCCCCCGAGGTCGGGCGCTCGGCCACGGCCAACGGCGCCGGCCTCTACGAGCTGCTGCTGGTGCCCACCGGCATCCCCTCGAGCCTGGTCGCCACCCACCCCACGAACGGCGACTGCGGCCTCTCGGGCTTCACGCTCTCCCAGCCGGACCAGGTGCTGGTGCGCGACGTCAACTTGAAGGGATTCGGCGGCCTCGATGTCACCGTGCGCTACGCCGACGGCGCGCCGGTCGCCAACCAGAAGGTCACCCTCTCGCCCTACCCCTTAAACGAGGGGGGAGGCTGCTTCTCGCAGCAAGTCAACACCGACAGCTTCGGCGTCGCCCGCTTCCGCACCACCAGCGTCGGCGCCTACAAGATGGCGGTGGGCGAGCCGATCTGCGGCTTCTCGGTGATGGCCGACGTCAGCGTCTCGCTGGGCACGATCGGCAATGCCGCCGTCACCTTCCCGCCCTTCGGCCAGGTGGTGGGCACGGTGTTCCAGTCGGACGCCGTCACGCCGGCCCCGGGCTTCCGCGTTCGGCTCTCCGGCAACTCGATCAACAAGACCACCACCAGCTCGGGCGCCGGAGCCTTCGGCTTCAGCTGCATCAAGGCCGGCACCTACAAGCTCGAGGCCGAGGACAGCTTCGGCACCACCCTGGCCGAGAACCCCGTCGTGCCCCTGGTTTCCCACAACGAGGTGGTGCGCCGCGACCTGGTGATCGCTCCCCGCGGCACCGTCCAGGGGACGGTCACCGATCCCAACGGCGACCCCGCCCCGGGCGTGGGCGTCACCGTCTCCAGCCTGGGCAACAGCCAGAGCCGCTTCGTCACCACCGACGTCAACGGCTTCTACCGTGCCACCGGCATCCTCACCGGCACCATCCAGGTGCTGGCCCGTGACAACCCGCGGGCCTTCGAGGGCCGTGGTGAAGGGGTGCTCGCCAACGAGGGCGAGGTCATCACCATCGACGTCCAGATGGAGGGCTTGCAGGTCTTGGCCCGCCTCTGGGACGCCAACAACTACGTCTATCCCGTGGAGTTCCCCAACGGTGGCCTGGTCGAAGCGACCCAGGGCGTGTTCCGCGGCGACAACAACGAGAACCGTCACGGCTTCCTGCTGTCCCTGGGCCAGGGCGGCACCTTCCGGCGCTTTACCGCCGAGGGCTCCTCCCTGGGCCAGGCCGGCCGCGAAGCGGCGCTGACCGGCACCGACGAGAGCGGCTTGAACGTCTCCCGCCGGATCTACGTGCCCCGGCAGGGCTACTTCGCCCGCTACCTCGAGATCCTCGAGAACCCCACGGCGGCCCCGATCTCGATCGACGTCGCCCTCGACACCTACCTGCGCTTCGTCTCCAACCTGCGCGACGGCTTCCGCTTCAACGACCCGCCGGAGATCATCGGCACCTCGAGCGGCGACAGCCTGCTGGTGGTCGGCCCGGCGGCGCCGACCCCCGACCGCTGGGCGGTCGTCGACGTGCGCGGCATCCCCGCCACCTCGGCCTTGCGCGAGCTGTTCCCCACCACCGCCCACGTCTTCGGCGGTGACGGCGCGCCGGTGGCCGTGTCCACCGCCGCCCTGACCCTCGACTCTGCCAACACCTACGGCCAGCTGCGCGCGGTGTGGGAAGACCTGACCGTGCCCGCGGGCGGCACCGTGGTGCTGATGCACTTCGTCTCCCAGGAGACCGGTGACGCCGCCCTGGCCGCGGCCCAGCGCCTGGTCGCCTTGCCGCCGGAGGCATTGGTGGGCCTCTCCGCCGCCGAGCTGGCGGCGATCGCCAACTTCGTGGCACCGGCCGACGGGGTCGGCACCGTGCCGGCCCTGCCGCCCCTCGACGGCAACGCCACCGGCACCGTCTACAACGGCGACGGCGTCTCGGTGGTGCCGGCGGCGCGCGTCTTCGTGCGCAGCAGCCACCCGATCTTCCAGCGCCTCTTGAAGCCCACGGCCAACGGCAGCGGCGTCTACGGCGTCACCACCAACTACACCGACGACGGCAACTCGGTCGTCCTGCCGCGCTTCGACTTCACGGCCCGGGCCGACAACCCGGTCACCCTGGTGATGTCACCCAGCTACACCGGCAGCTTCGGCGCCGGCCAAACCGCCACCCGCGACATCGTCTTCACCGACACCGGCACCATCTTCGGCACCGTGCGCCGGAGCAACGGCGAGGTGGTCAGTTCCGGCAGCGTCAAGCTGACCGGGGCCACCCAGCTGATCACGGTCACCAAGAACATCCCCACGGACGGCACCTTCTCCTTCCCGGGCCTGCCCGTGGGCACCTACACCCTGTTGGCGACCCAGGGTCACCCCCAGGGCACCGGCATCTCCACCTCGGCCTCGGCCTCCCTCACCGCCGGCGGCCAGAGCATGCTCGCCGACCTCACCATGCCCCCCACCGGCCGTGTCGAGGGCACCGTCAGCTCCTCGGCCGGTTTCCCGATCGTCGGCCTCAAGGTCGAGCTCAAGGGCACCGGCAACTTCAAACGTTCGATGAACAGCGACACGGCGGGCGGCTACGCCTTCCCCGACGTGCCGATCGGCAGCTACACCGTCGAGGCCACCGAGCCCGGCACCGGTGTGCTGCTGGCGCTGCCGGTCACCATCACCGACGGTGGCACCGCGGTGGTGGACCTCAACTTCCAGGGCGTCGGCACGGTCGAGGTGGTCGCCACCTTCCCCGGCGGCGCTGCGGCGGCGAATGCGCCGGTGTCGATCCGCCGCGATCCTCTCGGCAGCCAGTTCAGCAGCGCCGGCTCGACCAACGCCGCCGGCCGGCTGCTGATCGCCAACGTGCCCGTGGGCGGCTTCGCCGTGCGCGTCTCGCATCCCGCCAACCTCGGGCTGGTCACCGAGGTGACCGGCACCCTGCCGGCCCTGGGCGTCACCGTCGAGGTGCCGGTCCTGGTGCAGGTGGACGACCCGCCGACGGCCGCCCTCACCGCGCCGCTGGCCGGCTCGACCTTCGTCGAGGGCGCGGTCATGGCGGTGACCGCCACCGCCGCCGACGACCGCGGCGTCGCCCGCGTCGAGCTGTGGATCGACGGCGTCGAGGTAGCCCAGGACACGGTCGCCCCCTACGAGTTCTCCGCGCCGGCGCTGACCGCGCCGGGAGTGGGCGAACTCCAGCTGATGGCGGTGGCCTTCGACACCGTCGGCCAGCGGGGCGACTCGGCACCCGTCCAGATCATCGTCCTCGACGATGCCTCGCCGCCGATCGTCAATTTGACGGCGCCGGCGGCCGGCAGCTCGCGCATCGAGGGCTCGACCCTCACGGTCTCGGCCGTGGCGGTCGACAACGCCTCGATCGAGCGTGTGGAGCTGTCCTTCCAGGGCGTCGTCTTCGCCACCGACACCACGGATCCCTACTCGGCCCAGTTCACCATCCCGGCCGACTTCGCCTCGGCCGGGCCGACCCCGGCGACCTTCTCGGCCCGGGCCGTGGACCGCGCCGGCAACGCCGCCACCGCCAACGTGGCGATCACCGTGGTGCCCGATGCCGCCCCGACCATCACCCTCACCCAGGCGCCGCCCTCGGGCAGCGTGGTGCGCGAGGGCGCGGTGCTGGTGTTCACCGCCACCGCCGGCGACGACGTCGGCGTGCAAGTGGACCTGCTGCGCGACGGCAACCTGGTGGCGACCAAGGCCTCGGCGCCGTTCTCCTTCAACTTCACCGTGCCGCCGCTGGCATCGGTCACCAACCCGATCTCGGTGGTGCTGCGCGCCCGTGACACGGTCAACCAGACCACCTCGACGGCGCCGGTGCTGCTCACCGTCACCGACGACGCGCCGCCGGCCGTCAGCCTGACCTCGCCGGCCGAGGGCTCGGAGTACTTCGAAGGCGACGTGGTGGCGATCCAGGCCACCGCCACCGACGACGGCAGCATCGCCCGCGTCGACTTCTTCGCCGACGGCCTCCAGGTGGGCAGTGACACCAGCTCCCCCTACGCCTTCGACTTCGTGATGACCGCCGGCGCCGACCTCTCGAGCGTGCCGATCCGCGCCGTGGCCACCGACAACACGGGCCAGACCGGCGAGGCGACCGTGACCGTCACCCGCCGCTCGGACTCCGAGGCGCCCACGGTCTCCTTGACCAGCCCCTTGGACGGGGCGGTCGCCACCCTCGGCACCACCGACATCATGGTGCTCATCGACAGCGGCGCCTCGGCCGGCCTCTCGCTGGGGATCGACATCGATGACAACGGCACCATCGACACCGTGCGCACCGGCGAGATCTTCGCCGCCCGCCAGCTGCTGAACGCGCTGTCGCCGACCACCTCCAAGGTGGGCGTGATCTCTTACAACTCGGGCGTCTCCACGCGGTCCAGCCTGACCGACGTCTTCACCACCGTCGACACCGCCATCGCCGGCATCGCTTCTCTGAGCATCACCGGCCTGCCGGACTTCCAGAGCGCCCTCAACACGGCCCTGACCGAGCTCGCCTCGACCCGCGCGCGGCGCGCCGCGCGGCCGGTCGTCTTCCTCTTCGGCCACGGCACCGGCGGTTACCCCACGGCGGCGATCCAGCGGGCCGTGGACGCCGGCGCCGTGATCAACACCGTGGCGGTGGGCCCGGGCGCCGACCTGGCTCTCTACCAGGCCATCGCCCAGGCGACCGGCGGTGTGGCCACCTCGCTGCCCGATCCCCGCGACTTCCTGACCGTGCTCGCCAACGCCCTCTCCTTCGGCATCGACTCGGTGGTGATCACTGCCGAGGCGACCGACAACGTCGGCATCGACGAGGTCGAGTTCCGCGTGCTCGCCACCAACGGCTCGATCGACCTCACCCTCATCGACACCAGCGAGCCCTACACCCAGTCCTTCAGCCTCGCCACCCTCTCGGCCGAGACCACCATCGACATCACGGCCACCGCTCGCGACGTGGCCGGCAATGAGACGGTCACGGATGCCGTGCGCATGACCGTGCTGCCGGCGACCAACCCGCCGCGCATCGTGAGGCTGGAGCCGGCCACCGGCCGCCAGGGTACCCAGATCCGCATCCTCGGCCGCTTCCTGGAGCCGACCCGCACCAACAACACGATCTTCTTCAACGGCGCCACCGTCGCCTCGATCTCGGGTACCAAGTTCGAGCTGACGTTCAACGCCCCGGTCTTCACGACCGACGTGCCGGTGCAGGTGACCACCACCACGGGCGGCTCGACCAACGCCGTCCAGCTGCTCTACGACGCCGACGGCGACGGCCTCTCGAACCTCGACGAGGCGGCGCGGGGCACCAACCCCAACGACACCGACAGCGACGACGACGGTCTGGCCGACGGCGCCGAGGTCACCCGTGGCACCAACCCCCTCGACCCGGACAGCGACGACGACGGCCTCTTGGACGGCTTCGAAGTGACCAACGTCTTCAACCCGCTGGTGCCCGGCCAGGAGAGCCTGGACTCGGACAACGACGGCCTGACCAATCTCGAGGAGCAGACCCGCGGCACCAACCCGCGCGACAACGACCACGACAACGACGGCCTGCTCGACGGCGCCGAGGTCAGCACGCACCTGACCAACCCGCTGGTGGCCGATACCGACGGCGGCGGCCGCAACGACGGCCAGGAGATCGCCGAGGGCACGAACCCGCTCAACCCGGCCGACGACCTGCCGACCACCACCCTGCCCCGGATCCTGACCGACGGCTCCGGTTTCAACTGGGACTTCAACTCCTTCGCCCAGGTGTCCGACGGCAGCGCGAACGCCTTCGACTCCGCCTTCCTGGTCTCGGTCAACAGTTCCTTCAACGTCCCGAGCCAGACCCTGGCCTTCCTGGAGGACGGCGGGAGGGAGCTGCGCTTCGGGCCGGCCAACGTGTCGACCCTGAGGCTCACCCGCAAGACCTTCGTGCCGGCCAGCGGTGAGGGCTTCGCCCGCTACCTCGAGATCGTCGAGAATCCGACCGCCCTGCCGATCACGGCGACGATCAACGTCTTCGTGAACCTGGGCTCCAACACCGGCACCCAGATTCTCGCCACCTCGAGCGGCAACACCTCGCTGGACCTGGGCGACCGCTGGAGCGTCACCGACGACGGCACCGACGGCGCCGGTACCCCGGCCGTGGCCCTGGTCTGGGGCGGCCCCCACGCCCGGCTCGCGCCGTCTCTGGTGCAGATGTCGAGCGCCGACACCGTGCGCTTCGACTACACGCTGACCGTGCCCGCCGGCGGCCGGACGATCCTCATGCACCTGGCCGCGCAGCGCACCTCCCGCAGTGCCGCCAACGCCCGGGCGCTGGCGCTCTTCGGTTTGACCGGTGAGGCCCTCTCCGGCCTGTCGGCGGCCGAGCAGGCGGACATCGTCAACTTCTTCGCCTATCCCGACGCCGACCTCGACGGCCTCTCCGACAGCGACGAGACCGGCCGCGGCACCAACCCGAACGATGCCGACAGCGACGACGACGGCATGGACGACGGCTTCGAAGTGCGCTGGAGCTTCGATCCCCTGAACCCGGCCGACGGCCCCGCCGACCCCGACGCCGACGGGCTGACCAACGCCCAGGAGCAGGCCGCCGGCACCAACCCGACCGTGGCCGACACCGACGCCGACGGCCTGGCCGACGGCCAGGAGGTCAACGTCACCCTGACTCTGCCCCTGGTGGCCGACACCGACGCCGACCTGGCGACCGATGGCGATGAGGTCAACCTCCACGGCACCAACCCGCTGGTCGCCGACACCGACGGCGGCGGCAAGGGAGACGGCGCCGAGGTGCGCGACGGCGGCAACCCCCTCGACCCCAGCGACGACCTGGTGCCGCTCGGCTTCAACCTGACCGATGCGCTGGGCTTCCTGTGGGACGTGAGCACCCGCGGCCAGATCACGAACGGCACCTCCGACGCCTTCGACGGCGGCTTCAACGTGCGGGTGAACAACACCCTCTCGCCGAGCTTCACCACCGCCCTGACCGAGGACGGCATCCGCGAGCTGGTGTTGGGTCCGTGGACGCAGTCCGGGCTGACCGTCCGGCGCAAGGTCTTCGTGCCGGCCGACGCCGCCTTCGTGCGCTATCTCGAGGTCTTCGACAACCCCGGTGTGGCGCCGATCACCTTTGACGCCAAGATCGACACCGACGTCGGCAGCAACACCGCCACGGTGGTGGTGGTGACCTCCTCGGGGGACCTGACCCTGACCCCGGCGGACAACTTCATCATCACGGACGACACCGACAACGCCCTCGACCCGGTGGTCACCCACGTGCTCGCCGGCCCGGCGGGAGCCGTGCGGCCGAGCGTCGCGAGCTTCAGCAGCGACGACATCAGCTACACCTACCGCTTGACCGTGGAGCCCGGTGGGCGAGTGATCCTGATGCACTTCGGCACCCAGCGCACCCTGCGCAGCCAGGCCCTGACCGCTGCCGGCGAGCTGGTGGCCCTGTCCGGCTCGGCCCTGTCCGGCATGACCGCCGCCGAGCAGGCGCAGGTGGTCAACTTCTTCGCCTACGCCGATGCCGACTTCGACCGCTTGTCCGACGCCGACGAAGCTGCCCGCGGTACCGACCCGAACCTGCCCGACACGGACGGCGACGGCCTGCTGGACGGCTTCGAGGTCACCTGGGGCTTCGATCCCCTGGCGGGCGGCGACGGCGTCG
The DNA here is from genome assembly GCA_036274895.1 of Thermoanaerobaculia bacterium. Classification (GTDB taxonomy): domain Bacteria; phylum Acidobacteriota; class Thermoanaerobaculia; order Multivoradales; family SZUA-115; genus CALMKX01. Next base: position 121,819 of record DASUEU010000049.1, read on the forward strand.
GCGACCCCGACGCCGACGGCCTCAACAACCTGGGCGAGCAGACTGCCCGCACCCTGCCGACGGTGGCCGACACGGACGGCGACGGCGCCCTGGACGGCCAAGAGGTCGGGGCGGGCAGCAACCCGCTGGTGCAGGACACCGACGGCGATGGTCTGACCGACGGTGAGGAGCTCAACGCCTGGGGCTCGAGCCCGCTGGTGGTGGACACCGACGCCGGTGGCCGCGCCGACGGCCTCGAGGTGCAGACCGACTTCACCAACCCGATCGATCCTTCCGACGACGGCCGATCCCGCCAGAACCTGGTGGACGCCGCCGGCTTCACCTACGCGCCCACTTCGACCGGCTCGGCCTCGGTGTCGAGCGCTGCGACCTTCGGCACCCTCGTCGTCAACACCACCACCAGCCCGGTGTCGGCTTCGCTGGTTTTCCCGGATGCCGGTGAGGGCGGTCGCGAGCTGCGCATCGGCCCGGCGACGGTGAGCGGCGGCCTGCGGGTATCCCGCAAGTACTTCGTGCCCGCGGACGACTCCTTCATCCGCTACCTCGAGATCTTCGAGAACCCCACCGCCGCACCCTTGGCCGCCACCGTACGCCTCGACACCTTCCTCAACTCGAGCTCGGCCACCGTCCTGACCGCCACCTCCTCGGGGGACCTCGCCTTCGACCTCGGCGACCGCTGGTTGGCGACCGACGACGGCTCCCCGACCGCTGGCACCCTGCCCGTGGCGAGCCTCCTGTGGGGGGCCACCGGGGTCGAGCGACCGCGCCTCTTCTCGCTCAGCTCGGGCAGCCTCAGCCAGACCTACGAGCTGACCGTGCCCGCCGGTGGGCGGGTGATCCTGATGCACTTCGGCGTGCCGGCCTCGACGCGGGAGGCCGCCCTCGCCCAGGCTCAGGCTCTCGAGCCCGGCGGCGGCTCGGCCTTCGCCGGGCTGTCGGCGGCCGAGCGAGCGGCGATCGTCAACTTCTACGCCTACGCCGACGCCGACCGCGACGGGCTCGGGGACGAGGCCGAGGCGGCTGCCGGCACCGACCCGGCCGACCCGGACAGCGACGACGACGGCATCCCCGATGGGCTCGAAGTGCGCTTCGGCTATGACCCGCTTGCGGTCAACGAGGTGGCGGACTTCGACGGCGACGGTCTCGGCGACGCCGCCGAGGTCCTGGCCGGCACCGACCCGGCCCGGCAGGACACCGACAGCGACGGCCTCGGCGACAGCCAGGAGGTGGCCGAGCTGGGGTCGAATCCGTTCCGCTCCGACAGCGACGGCGACACCCTTTCGGACTTCGACGAGGTCACCGTCCACGGCACCAGCCCCATCCTGGTCGACACCGACGGCGGCGGCAGGAGCGACGCCGACGAGATCCTGCGCGACCAGACCGATCCGCTCGACCCGGCGGACGACCTGGGTGCCCTCACCCTGCCCACCACGCTGTTCGACGGCACCAACTTCCTGTGGGACATCCAGAGCTCGGGGGTCATCGCCAACGGCAGCGGCTCGGCCTTCGACCGCTTCGACGGGGGCGGCTTCCAGCAGCGGGTCAGCGGCTCCTTCTTCTCCGTCACGGGCCCGGCCAGCGTCACCCTGGGCGGCCGCCAGCTGCAGCTCGGCACGATCTTCCGTGGCGACGGCATCAGCGTGCGCCGGCGGATCTTCGTGCCCACCGACGACGGCTTCATCCGCTACCTCGAGATCCTCGAGAACACCGGCTCGATCGACCGCAGCGTGACCCTGCAGATTCGCTCCGAGCTTGGCTCGGCCACCTCGACCCAGGTGGTCTCCACCAGCAGCCTCGACACCCTGGTGCAGCCCACGGACCTCTGGGTGGTCACCGACGACACCACGGACGGCACCCTGTTCGGCCGTCCGGCCATCGCCCACGTCTTCGCCGGGTCCAATGCCGCCCTGCGGCCGTCCTCGGTGTCGTTGCTGTCGGGTGGCAACTTCCAGGTCCAGTATGCCGTGCCGGTGCCGGCGGGCGAGCGGGTGATCGTCATGCACTTCGGTGTGCAGGCCGGCACCCGCGCCCAGGCGGTCTTCGAGGCCGGTGAGCTGGCGCGGCTCGAGGGCTCGGCCCTCTTCGGGCTGACTCCCGAGGAGCAGGCCGACGTGGTCAACTTCTTCGCCTACGCCGACCGCGACCAGGACGGCCTGGCCGATGCCGACGAGGCGGCGGCCGGCACCGATCCGGACGATCCCGACAGCGACGACGACGGCCTCGGAGACGGCCTCGAGGTGAGCCTCGGCCTCGACCCCAACGACCCCGCCGACGGCGCCCTCGACCTCGACGGCGACGGCCTCACCAACGCTGCCGAGATCCTCGCCGGCACCGATCCGGCGGTGGCCGACACCGACGCCGACGGCCTCGCCGACGGTCCCGAGGTCAACGCCTTCGGCACCGACCCGCTGGCTGCGGACTCCGACCTCGACGGCCTCGTCGACGGCTCCGAGGTCAATACCTACGGCACCGATCCGGTGCTGGCCGACACCGACGCCGGCGGCCAGAGCGACGGCGACGAGGTGGCCAACGGCAAGAACCCCTTGGACCCGGCCGACGACGGCGTCCTCGTGCCGCGCACCCTGACCGACGGCGCCGGCTTCACCTGGGACCTCCAGTCCACCGGTGGCATCGGGGACGGCACCAACGACGCCTACGACGGCGGCTTCGCCCTGCGCGTCGACGGCGTGCTCTTCCCCTCGCAGTTCACCGCCAGCTCCGAGCTCGGCGGCCGGGAAACCGGCTTCGGACCCTGGACGCAGAGCGGCCTCCTGGTGCGGCGCAAGGTCTTCGTGCCCACCAACGACGCTTTCGCCCGCTTCCTCGAGATCTTCGAGAACCCGGGCAGCACCGAGATCGAAGCCGAGGTCAAGGTCGAGACCAACCTGGGCAGCGACAGCCTGACCCGGATCTTCGACACCTCGAGCGGCGACAACCTCTGGAGCCTCGCCGACCGCTGGGTGGCCACCGACACCAACACCAGCTCGACCAGCCGGCCCCCCGTGGTCTCGGTCTTCGTCGGCGCCACCGGCGCCCTCAGGCCCAGGGCCGTGTTCTCGAACGTGCCCAGCGACAGCCAGACCTTCACCTATCGGGTGCGGGTGCCGGCGGGCGGGCGTGTGGCCCTGATGCACTTCGCGGCCCAGGCGGCCAGCCAGACGGCGGCCGAGGCCAAGGCGGAGCAGTTGGCTCTGCTCGGGGGAGCAGCGCTCACCGGCGTGTCCACCGACGAGCAGGCCGCCATCGCCAACTTCTTCGCCTATCTCGACGCCGACCACGACGGCGCCACGGCGGAGCAGGAGGCTCTGCTGGGAACCGATCCCAACGTCGCCGACACCGACGGTGACGGCATCCCGGACGGCGTCGAGGCCCGCCTCGGCCTCGATCCCTTGGACTCCGCCGACGGCGGCGCCGACCTCGACTTCGACGGTCTCAGCAACAGCGCCGAGGCGGCGGCGGGCACCGACCCCGAGCGGCCCGATACCGACGGCGACGGCCTCGCCGACGGCGCCGAGGTGCTCTCTCACGGCAGCGATCCGTTCCGGCCCGACACCGACGGCGACACCCTGACCGACGGCGCCGAGGTCACCCTCCACGGCACCGACCCGACCGAGGTCGACAGCGACGGCGGCGGCCAGGCCGACGGCGAGGAGGTCAGCCAGAGCCTCGACCCGACCAACCCCTTCGACGACACCGTGGCCCTGCCGCGCACGCTGGTCGACGGCGGTGGCTACCAGTGGGACCTGCAGAGCAGCGGCACCGTGCTCAACGGCAGCTCGGACGCCTGGGACGGCGGCCTCCAGCTGCGAGTGGCGGGCAGCAACCCGATCAGCCAGACGCGGGCAGTGCTCGAGCAGGGCTCCCGCGAGCTGGTCTACGGGCCGGTGGTGCGCAGCGGGCTGACCGTGCGGCGCAAGGTCTTCGTGCCCACCGACGGCCGCTTCGCCCGCTTCCTCGATCTGTTCGAGAACCCCAGTCTGGCGCCGATCACGGTACGGATCGAGATCTTCAGCGACCTCGGCTCGGGCACCTCGACCCGGGTCTTGGGCACCAGCAACGGCGATCTGGTGCTCGGCTTCGGCGACCGCTGGGTGGTCACCGACGACGCGAGCCTCGGCGGCGGCGACCCCGCTGTCATGCAGGTCTTCGGCGGCGAGGTCGCCCGGGTGGCGCCCTTCGCCTCCTCGCGGGTCAACGACCAGGTCTCGATCCTCTACGACTTGACCGTGCAGCCCGAGAGCCGGGTGGCCCTGCTGCACTTCGCGGCCCAGGACTTCGACGGCAACGACGCCCTGGCCACGGCGATGAGCCTCTCCCTGTTGCCGCCGGCGGCCCTGGTCGGGCTGGCCCCGGCCGAGGCCCGAGACGTGGTCAACTTCACGGTCGCCCCGGACACCGACGGCGACGGCCTCTCCGATCCGGACGAGGCCACCGCCGGCACCGATCCCGGAAACCCCGACACCGACGGCGACCTTTTCCCGGACGGCTACGAGATCGCCAACGGCCTCAATCCCCTCGACCCGGCCGACGGCCAGCTCGATGCCGACGGCGACGGCCTCTCGGCCGGCGGTGAGCACGTGGCCGGCACCGATCCGGACGACGCCGACACCGACGACGACGGCTTCACCGACGGCTACGAGGTGGCGAGCGGCCTCGATCCCCTCGACGCCGGCGACGGTAACCGTGACGCCGACGGCGACGGACTCTCCGAAAGCCAGGAACTGGCGGCGGGCACCAGCCCGACCAACCCGGACACCGACGGCGACCGCATGCGCGACGGCTACGAGGTGCTCTATGGCTTCAACCCCTTGGACGCCGGAGACGCCGGGCTCGACGCCGACGCCGACGGCCTCACCAACCTCGCCGAGCAATCCCGAGGCACTCACCCGCGGATCGCGGATTCCGACGGTGACGGGCTCGGCGACGGCGACGAGGTGAGCCGCGGCACCGATCCGCAGGCGGTCGACAGCGACGGTGACGGCCTGGGCGACGGCACCGAGGTTGCGACGCACGGTACCGATCCCCTCGACGCCGACACCGACGGTGACGGCTTCGACGACGGCTACGAGGTGGTCAACGGCCTCGATCCGCTCAACCCCGCCGACGGCCAGACGGACGCCGACGGCGACGGCCTGACCGCGCCGGAGGAGCTGGCCCTGGGCACCAACCCGGCCAACCCCGACACCGACGACGATCAGCTCAGCGACGGCGAGGAGGCCCGGGTCGTCCACTCCAACCCGCTCGCCGCCGACACCGACGGCGACTTCGTGTGGGACGGTGAGGAAGTGGCCAACGGCACCTCGCCGCTGCTGGCCGACACCGACCGCGGCGGCGCCAACGACGGCTTCGAGCTGGCGGAGGGTACCAACCCTCTCGACGCCGGCGACGACAGCTTCACCCTGCCCCTGCCGTTCAGCCTGACCGACGGTGACGGGAGGCGTTGGACGGTGGAGGGAGGCGGCATCCTGCGTGACGACTTCGGGTCCGGCGCGCGCGAACGGCTGCGCGTGGGCAGCTTCACCTTCTCGTCGCTCAACGCCCGGCTGCTGCGCGGCGAGCGGACGGTCTCGGTCGGTCCGCAGATCATCTTCTCGCCCACCCTGGTCGAGATCCGGCGCAAGATCTTCGTGCCGGCGGGCGACGGCTTCGCCCGCACCCTCGACCTGTTCAGGAACCCGACCAGCCAGCCGGTGACGGTTCCCGTGGTGCTCGAGTCCGAGCTCGGCAACCGCCTGGTGGTGGTCACGACCTCGGATGGGGACCGGATTCTCGAGACGGCGGACGACTTCCTGGTGGCGAACGACGGCCCACCGGCCCTCGGCCTGGTGTGGAGCGACTCGCAGGGTCTGCTGCGGCCGACCTCGGTCACCAGCGCCAACGACCTGGTGAGCGTCTCCTTCTCGCTCACCGTGCCGCCGCGCTCGCGGGTGGTCCTGCTGCACTTCGAGACCCTGGGCGGAGACAACGGCACGGCGATCGACCGCACCGAGACCCTGCGTGACCTCGCGGGTAACGCCCGGGTCGGCCTGACGGCGCGCGAGCTCCAAGAGATCGCCAACTTCTTCACCCAGCCCGACGGCGACGGTGACGGGCTCTCGGATGCCGAGGAGATCGCCCTCGGCACCGATCCCGCCAACCCCGACACTGACGGCGACGGTCTCGGCGACGGCTTCGAGGTGGCCTACGGCTTCGATCCACTGGTCGCCGGTGACGAGGCCCTCGACCCTGACGGCGACGGCCTCGACAACCTGGGTGAGCAGGGCGCCGGCACCCGGCCCGACCTGGCCGACACCGACGGTGACGGTCTCGATGACGGCGAGGAGTTGGCGGACTTCGGTACCGATCCGCTTGCCGCCGACAGCGACGGCGACGGCCTCGGCGACGGTGACGAGGTGGACGTCCACCTGACCGATCCGCTGGTGGCGGACACCGACGCCGGCGGCCGCAGCGACGGCGACGAGGTGCTGCTCGACGGCACCGACCCGCTGGTGGCCGGCGACGACGTGCTGCCGATCGCGGTGGGCTCGACGCTCAACGCCGTTTCACCGGTGGTGGCCGCCGATCCCTGGGGCGGCCTGCACCTGGCCTGGCTCGGTACCGAGGCTACCAACTTCTGCGCCGAGGTCTTCTACGCTCACGTCGGGGGCGACGGCGCCGTGCTGATCGCTCCCACCCAGGTGACGACCTCCTGCAGCGGTCCGGCAGGTCCGGCCCTGGACGTCGACCGCCTGGGCTTCGTCCATCTGCTGTGGCAGACCACTTCCCCGCGGGAGGTGGTCTACGCCAAGCTCGATCCGTTGGTGGATGATCGCGACGGCACTCCGGCCGACCCGGCGGCGATCGCCGTGGTTGCGCCCGTGGCGGTGTTCAGCACTCAGCTCGATGACGACCATCGCGCGACCGTGGCGGGCAGGAGTGACGGCGGCGTTTGGCTGCTGTGGACGGGCCGGCGCTACGAGAGCGAGCTCTCCGTGCAAGAGCTTCACGTCGCCAGGCTCGACGCGAGCGGCAACGTGGTGACCGGCGACCTCAATCTGGTCAGTCTGCAGGCTGCCTTCGGCGGCGAATCCGATCCCCCGGCCGCCGGCACCGACGCCGCCGACAACCTCCACTTGACTTGGAGCGACGACAACCAGCTCTCCTACTTCATGTTGGGCAGCAGCGGATCGATCTTCATCAGCCGGACTCGAGTCGATCTGACAGGCGTCGATACTCAACGCCTCGAGAACCCGAGTCTCGAGGTGCTCGCCGACGGTCGGGTGCGCATCGGCTTCTTCGCCCGCGACCCCCTCCGGCGGGCCGTGCGGATGACCCTCGACCCGGCCCTCGACCCACAGGACGGTGGACCTGCCAATCTGAGCGCGATCACGGTCGAGAACCGTGCGACCGTGACCGCCGGCCTGGGTGGACCGATGTCGCGCCCGGCCATGGAGCTGGGCTCCGATCGCACCTGGTACACCTGGTGGGAGCAGACCATCGAAGGCACTCCGGCCCTGTTCGCGGCGGCCGGCACCACTGCCGGTGTCTCGCTGGTGCCAGCGCAGCAGGTGGTCGCGGAGCCGACCTTCTGTTCCTCTTGCACCGGCCGGCCGGTCCCGGTCCAGCTCGGCGGCACGATCTGGGTGCCGTGGTCGGGCTACGACGCGACCAGCGGAGACTCGGTGCTCTACCTGTCGCGGGTCGATCCCGACCTCGACGGGGACGGCCTCGCCGGCGGCGAGGAGGCACGCCGCGGCACCAACGCAGGCGATGCCGACAGCGACGACGACGGGCTCTCCGACGGCTTCGAAGTGCGTTGGGGCTTCAACCCCCTGGCGGCCGGGGAGCAGGCCGCCGACGGGGACGCCGACTCGCTCACCAACCTCGGTGAGCAGACCGCCGGCACCGAACCGGTCCGCGCCGACACCGACGACGACGGCCTGGCCGACGGCGCCGAGGTGGCGGCGGGCACCTTGCCGCTGCGACCCGACTCGGACGGCGACGGTCTGACCGACGGCGAGGAGGTGCCGGCCGGCACCAGCCCGACCGATCCGGACAGCGACGACGATGGTCTGCTCGACGGTTTCGAGGTCGAGTACGGCTTCGACCCCCTGACGCCCGGCGAGCAGACCGCCGACCCGGACACCGATTGGCTGGACAACCTCACCGAGCAGGAGCTCGGCACCAACCCCTTGCTGGAGGACACCGACGGCGACGGCCTCGGCGACGGTCACGAGGAGATGATGGGCAGCGACCCGACCCTCGCGGACACCGACGGCGACGGTCTGGGTGACGGCGAGGAAGTCAACGACTACGGCACCAATCCCCTGGATACCGACACCGACGACGGCGGTATCGACGACGGCGACGAGGTCGGCAACGGCACCGACCCCCTCGATCCGCTCGACGACTTCCAGCCGGGGTAGGGGCGCGGAGACCGCGCCCCTACCGGGGTGACATCGGGACCTGGGCGGCCGCCGTGGCATAGAATCCCGGGCCTCTCCGGAGGCCCGACCATGCCCCTCGAAGACCCTTCCGTCATCGACATCATCGCCCGCCCGGCGCCCGGCAAGGTGGCGCTGGTGATCACCGATGCCGGCATCACCACCGACCCGGACCAGCGCTACCGCAAGCTGATCGAAAAAGCCGCCACCTACCTCGAGTACGCCTTCGGCCCCGACTTCCGCAAAGACTTCCCGGAGCTCGCCCCCGCCGACGCCTCGATCCTGGTGCTCTGTCGCCTCCCGCCCACCCCCCCGATGCAGGCCCTCGACCGGGTCACCCTGGCCGCGGACCCCACCAAGGGCCTCGGCGTGACCTTCCAGCTGTTCCCCGGGTCAGGGTGAGGGGGGGCAGGCACGAGGGCCTGCCCCTACGGATTTTCGCACCGGGTGAGAGGGCAGGCACGGGGGCCTGCCCCTACGGATTTCACACCGGCTGAGGTAGGGGCGGCCCCCCGTGGCCGCCCTCCGGGGCTTCGTCCCCGAACGCCACGCCGGCCCGCTTGAGCAGGGGGAAGGGCGGCTCGCCGCCGATCTGCACGATCACGTAGTCGTTGGCCAGGGCCAGCTCGCCCTCGGCCGTGGCCAGGCGCACCCGGTCCGGCAGCACCTCGAGCACCTCCGAGCCCAGCAGGGCCGTCAGCCGTTTGCGGCGCAGCTGGGCCTCCAGCAGCTCGAGGTTCTTGCGCTTCAGGCGGCCGAAGGCATCCCGGCGATAGGACAGGGTCACCTCGCAGCCGCTCTGGCGGGACAGGCCCACAGCCGCCTCGACGGCGCTGTCGCCCCCGCCCACCACCAGGATGCGCCGGCCGCGGTACTCCTCGGCATCCCGCACCTGGTACATCACCTTGGGCAGCTCCTCGCCGGGCACCCCCAGCTTGCGCGGCGAGCCTCGGCGGCCGAGGGCGAGCACTACGTAGCGGGAGCGCACCATGTCCCGCGGCGTGCGCAGGTGGAAGGCGCCGTCGGCGCGGATCACCTCGAGCACCGGCTCGCCGAAGCGCAGCGCCAGGCGGTGACGCTCCACCAGCCCCCCGAACAGCGCCAGCAGCTCTTCCTTGCTGTACTCGTCTTTCTCCAGCAGGCCGTAGAGGGGCAGCTCTACCGGTTGGGTGTGGGTGAGCTTGCGGCGGGGGTAGTTGTAGATGGTGCCGCCGAGGTCGGGCTGCTGCTCGAGCACGGCATAGGACAGGCGGTTTTCGGTCGCGGTCAAGGCCGCGGCCAGGCCCGCCGGCCCCGCGCCGACGATCGCCACGTCGAGCACGCCCCGTTCCCCGCCGTCGCGGCGGCCGGCCTCCTCGGCGATCCAGCGCACCGTGTCCCGGCCCTGGCGCACGGCGTTGGCCACCAGGGCCAGGCCCCCTAGCTCGCCGGCCACGTAGAGCCCGGGCACGGTGGTCTGGTTGCGCTCGTCCAGGCGGGGCACGTCGGCGGCCCCCTTGACCCGGCCCACGGCGAGCTCGATCGCCCCCACCGGGCAGGCCTTCTCGCACTGGCCAATGCCCACGCAGCGGGCGCCGTTGACCACCATGGCGAGGCCGCCGACCAGGCCCAGCACGTCCCCCTCCGGACAGGCCCGCACGCAGGCGCCGCAGCCGATGCAGACCTTGGGGTCGATGTAGGGGTAACGGCCCCGGGGCTGGTCGGTGCCCAGCTCGCGGGACCTGGCCGCTTGCTCGACGGCGTTGTGCTCGCGGCGCTTCAGGATCACCAGGTAGCCGGCGACGATGCCCGCCGCCACCAGCAGGGCCAGGGTCCAGATCAGCGCCGAGCTGTCGAGCCAGCTCACGGCGGCGCTCCCGGGGCGTGGCAGTCGGCGCAGGTGGCGGCGAGGGGGCGATAGCGCACCACTCTGCGGCCGTCGCGGGTCTCCACCGGGTGGCAGCCCTGGCAGGCCACGGCCCGGTGGGCCCCTTCCAGCCGGAAGCTCGAGTCGCGGTCGTGGAGGAAGCCCACGGCCCGCCAGGTCTCGAGGCCGTGGCAGGCGGTGCACTGCTTGGGGCTGGCGGTTAAGGTGAACTGCCCGGCGTGGGGGTCCTGGTGGCAGCCGGCGCATTCCCGCGCGGCCCCGGCGAAGCGCAGCTCGGTGGCGCCGGTGGCCGTCTCACCGGCCGGATGGCAGTCCCGGCAAGGGGGAGCCCGGTGCGCTCCTTCGAGGAGGAAGCCGGTACGGGCGTGGTCGAAGCGCACCTCCCGCCAGCTCGCCAGGGCGTGGCAGGAGAGGCAGCCGGTCTCGTCTTCAACCTTCGCCGTCTCGCCGGCGTGGGGGTCGCGGTGGCAGTCGGGGCAGCGAGTCGACGTGAAACGGAAGCGCTGCAAGGTGGCGGGAGGAGTGCCGGCGAAGCGCAGGGCCACGCCTGCCGCCTGCAGGGCCGCCGGCGACTGGGGGGTGTGGCAGGCCCCACAGGCGACCTTGGCGTGGGCTCCCTCCAGCGGGTAGGTGGTGGCACGGTGGTCGGCGAGGTCGAAGGTCGAGGGGCGGAAGCCCTTCTCGCTGTGGCAGGCGCCGCACTCCCCGCCGTCGGCCCGGGAGGTGAGCTGGCCGCCGTGGGGGTCGGCGTGGCAGGTGGCACAACGCTCGAAGCCGGCCATCTGGCGCGGTTTGCCGGCGGCGTGGCAGTCCTCGCAGGCTACCACCCGGTGCTTGCCGAGCAGGGGGTAGCGGGTGCGGGAGTGGTCGAAGCTGCCGGTGTCGATGCGCTGCCAGCTCTCGGTGCCGTGGCAGCTCTCGCAGCGGGGGCCGAAGCGGTTGGCATGAGGGTCCTGGTGGCAGCTCTTGCAGCCGGTCGCAACCCCCCGCCAGCGCACCGCCGGGCCCCCGGCCACGGTTGCCGTCGCGTGGCAGCGCGCGCAGTCGAGGCCGCGATGGCGGCCGGTCAAGGGAAAGGCGGTGCCGGCGTGGTCGAAGCCGGCCGCCGGCTTCCAGCTCTGCTGCCCATGGCAGCTGGTGCAGTCGCGGCTCTCGAACTGTCCGCGGTGGGGATCCTGGTGGCAGGCGGCGCACGCCCTGGCGAGTCCCAGGAAGGTGCGTGCCGGGTCGATGCCCTGGGCCTCGAGTCGGGCGCGGCCGGCGATCTTCTCCGCCCGGTGGCAGCTGCGGCAGGCGAGGGCGGCGTGGGCCCCCTCCAAGGGGTGGCCGGCCAGCCGGTGATCGAAGGCCGCCATCCCGGCCTCGCCCCACCAGATCAGCTCGAAGGAGGCGCCCTGGTGCTCGATGTGGCAGCGCTCGCAAGCGCGGTGGTCGCTCCGGGCGTGGAGCCCCCGGCCGGCGGTGATCCGGCCCGCCAGCTCCTGGTGGCAGGCCAGGCAGCGGCCGGCATCCACCCCCCGCCCCGAGCTGTGGCAGTCGAGGCAGCGGCCGGAGCCGTCCAACCGGGCGTGAGGGCGCGAGAGGCGCCCCGGAGAGATCTGCCCCCGCGCCGGCGAGGGCGCGACCATGAAGATCAGCACGACGGCCACGCCGGAAGCTCCGAGCCTCAGCTGCCCACCCATGCGTATCCGGTCATCCAGGCGACCGCCACGTGCACCACCATGAACAGGTACATGACGATCGCGAAGGGCTTGTGGAGGACGTGCCAATAGTGGAAGACCTCGCGCAGCCGCTGCCACATCAGCAGCCGCAGGCGCAGCCGGGCCTTGCGCTCGACCAGGCGGTGGTAGCGCCGGCGCAAGCCCCTCGCCACCTGGGGGTGCTCGCGCTCGAAGCGGCGCAGGCGCCGGCCGAGGGCCAGCCGATCGCGAGGATAGGAGAGGGCCAGGGCGAACAGCGAGCGGCAGGGGTCGGCCCCTTGGGTGGCCAGCTCGTCGAGCTCCCGCACGGCCGCGGCAGGCAGCCCGAGATCCTCGACCAGTGCTCGCGCGAGCTCGGCGTCGAGCCTCTCGGCCTCGGCGAGGGAGAGCTCGTCGCCGGCACGGGAGCGGGGGATCTGGCTGTACAGGAAGCGGCCGAACACGCCGCTCGCGGCGACGGCGACCATCGACCAGAACGATAGGGCCACCAGCCCCCCGACCTTGAAGGAGCTGTGGAGAAGGATGAACACCGGCCCGCTGATGCCGAGCAGGATGTGGTAATCCAGCCACTGCCCCACGGTGCCCGCCCGGCGCAGGACCCGCAGCCGTTTGCGCAGCGAGTAGGCGAGCATCACCACCATCATGGTGGCGCCGGCGACGCCGAAGAGCAGGCCCAGCTCGCCGCCCGGCTTGAGCTGCCAGTAGAGGGGATGGCGGGCCCGCTCGGCCAGGGGCGTCGCGTAGTAGGAAGCGCCCCGCGCGGCGAAGTAGGCGGCGGCCCCGAGCAGCACCAGGTAGAGGCCAGCGAGCACCAGGCGGTGGGTGAGCGGCCTCACTGCTGCGTCCCGGCGGCCGCCCGGGCCTCGGCCAGCAGGCGCTCGATCTGCGGGTGGGAGCCGCCGGTCGCCGCCAGGGCCCGCTGGTAGCTGTCCACCGCCTGGGCCGGCACCCCGAGCTGGGTGGCGGCGCGGCCCCGGGCGAGCAGGGCGAGCACGTGGTCCGGCACTTGGAGGAGCACGCGATCGAAGAGCTCGAGGGCCACCTTGGGCTGGCCCATCTGCAGCCGGACCTCGCCCTGGACGTAGAGGCCGTCGACGTCCTCGGGGCTGGCGAGAAGGACCGCCCCAGCCTCCTCGAAGGCTTCGACCGGCTGACCGGCGTCGAGCAGGTTGACCGCCAGCTGCTTGCGCAGGCGCAGGTCGTCCGGGGCCGCGGCCAGCCGGCGGCGCAGGTCCTCGAGCTGGACCGTCTTGGCCGGATCGGGTGGCTCGGTGGGCTGGTGAGCCGCGGCGGCGCTGCCGGACGCCGCGGCGGGCCGCATCGCCGGGGCCGCCGGCCGCGAGTGACCAGCCGAGGCCCAGGTGGTGGTCAGGTAGAACCAGGCGCCGGCGGCCAGGATCACGCCGACCCCGAGCAGGGAAACGGTGATTCGCTTCAAGCCCTGGTCTCCTCTCACAGGCGGTAGCCCAGCTGGAGAAAGAGGCGCTCGCCGGCCGCGTCGTCGCCCTGGGTGCTCTCGATCTCGCCCAGCAGGAAGAAGCGGCGGCCGAGCTGGGCCGTGCCGGAGAGGCGGATCCACTGGCTCTGGCGTTCCTCCCCCGTGAGGCCGATGGTGGTGGTCGCCCGGCCCAGGTTGAGCTCGAGATCGTGGCCGCTCTTGAAGTACTTCTGGAAGCGGATTCCCACCCGCTGGCCGTCCGAGGTCTCGCCGCTGAAGGCCGAGTAGTCGGCTCCCACCAGCAGGTTCCAGCCGAAGACGTTGCTGTGGTAGAGCGAGCCGTTGTAGGTCAGGCTCTCCTCGGGGCTGCCCTGGCGGCGGCGCAGGCCCACCGAGGCGTTGCCTCGCAGCCCCTTGCCCGAGCCGAAGTAGGCCGACAGGCGCAGGCCCTCGCGCAGGGCGTCGTCGAAGCGGCTCTCGGGGGTCTCGCGGTCGTCCAGGGTGAGGATCTGGCGGCGCTCGTCGTAGCTCAGGCCCAGGCGCAGGCTCTTGTTGACACTGTAGGTGGCGGCGAGCAGCAGGTTCGACAGCTGCTGGGAGGCGCCCGTGGAGTCCTGGCGCCAGTTGCGGTTGAAGTCGACCTCGACTCGCTCGTAGAGGGACCAGCGGCTGCCCGAGCCCTGGCTGCCGTAGATCGAGAGGAACTCGCGGTTGACCTCGCCGCCGCGGTACTCGCCGATGCCGGCGACCACCACCTCGGCATAGAAGGGCTCCTCCGGCTTGCGCCGCTGGTAGTGGAAGAAGGCGCCGTAAGCCTGGCCGGTGCCGTCGAGGGCTAGGTCCTCGACCCGGGAGCGCCGGCCGTAGAAGGCGCCCACCGCGTGGTTGGGCTTGAGGCGCACCTCGCCGAGCACGCCGTCGAGGTAGTCGAAGCCGACCTGGGGACCGGCGGCGAGACGGCCGAGCTGGTAGCTGATGCGGCCCTCGGGCGGCTCGTAGAGGAGGCTCATCTCGTAGAGACGCTCGTTGGGGCGGGTCTCGGTCGACCCCGAGGTGCGGGTGATGCGGTCCTGGCCCCCGCGCATGCGCAACCGGAACTGGTGGGGGCTGCCGCCCAGGTGACGGGCGTTCAGGTTGATGATGGCCGCGGTCTGGGTGAGGTCCCGGCCCGCGTCACTGCCGTCCTGGAAGGCCTGGACCCGCAAGGCCACCGAGCCCGAGAGGTCGGCCCAAAGGGGCTCGGCCGGCGCCTTGCGAGCGGTCCGCTTGGGCTCCCTGGCGCCGGACGAACTGGCCCCGCTGCCTGGTGCGGGTTCCACGGCGGCCACGGCGCCGGGCGGCAGGGGGCCGGGCACCACCGCGTCGCCGGGCTGGATGGTGCCGGTTGCCGAGATCACCCGGCAGGAGGCCGAGCGGCTGGCGATGTGCTCGATCTCGAGCACGGCGATCACGGCGCCCTCTCGCATCACTTCGAGGCGTTGGCCCTGGGCCAGGCCCGCGGAACGGCCGGAGTCCAGATAGACGGCCTCCGCCAGCACCTGGCGCACTCGAGGTGCCGCCGGGGCCGGCGCCGGCTCGGCGGGGCTGATGGCCTCGGCCGCCGCCGCTGCGAGGGGAGCGGCTCCGGGCCGCGAGCGGGGGCGCAAGGGCCGCACGGTGTCGCCCACGGCGACCTCCTGCAGCTTTCTCTCGATGCGGCAGGAGGCCGAGCGGGTGCTGGCGATCAACACCTCGAGCTCGGCCACCAGCTCATCGCCTCGTTCGACCACCAGGCGCATGCCGACGCCGATGGGTTGCTCGTCCGAGACCGACACGTCCACGCGCTCCCCCACTACCTGGATCACGGCCATCGGCTCGGCGGCCTCCTGGGCCCGTACGGGCACTGCTGCGAGAGCTGCCAGGAGCACCAGGGCGGCGAGCAGGCCGGGCAGCGGATGGTGGTCGTTGACAAGGTGAGAGCGGTCGACACGGATCATGGTTCGAGCCCCTTCAGTGGCTGCCACGGGGGTGGCATTGGTAACAGGCCTGGCTGACGTAGGTATAGCCGCCGACCTCGTCGTGCTCGTTGTCGGTCTCCTGCCGGTTGTGCTCGTGGCAGTAGATGCACTCGAAGGTCTGGAACTGGCCGGGTGTGATGTGGCAATCGCTGCACGGCAACCGGTGGCGGCCGGAGGAGATCGGGAAGAAGGGGTCGTGGTTCCAAGTCGAGGGCTCCCAGGCGTTGGTCGAGTGGCAGGTCTGGCAGGTGGTCGGGAAGCCGGAGGCGCGGTGATCGGGCTCGTTGGTGCCGTTGTAGTCGGCCTGGTGGCAGGAGAAGCAGTCGGTGGGGGTGCCGTTGTAGCCGCTGGCATGGCAGTCCGCGCAGGGGGTGTTGCGGTGGGCGCCGGTCAACGGGAACGAGGTGTTGTTGTGGTTGAAGCTCGCCGGCTCCCAGGCGGACTCGCCGTGACAGCTCTGGCAAGTGGTGGGGAAGCCGGTGTGCGGCGGGTCGTCGGCGCCCGTGAAGTCGGCCTGGTGGCAGGAGAAGCAGTCGGTGGGTGTGCCGTTGTAGCCGCTGGCGTGGCAGTCCAGGCAGGCGACGGCCTGGTGGGCGCCGCGCAGGGGGAAGGAGGTGGCGTTGTGGTCGAAGCTGGCCGGGTGCCAGGCGGCCTCGCCGTGACAGCTCTGGCAGGCGGTGGGGAAGCCGGTGTGCCGGGGCTGGGTGGCGCCGGTGAAGTCGGCCTGGTGGCAAGAGAAGCAGTCGGTCGGCGTGCCGTCGTAGCCGCTGCGGTGACAGGAGGTGCAGTCCGCCGCCCGGTGGGCGCCGCGCAAGGGGAAGGAGGTGGTGTTGTGGTCGAAGCTGGCCGGCTCCCAGGCAGCTTCGCCGTGGCAGCTCTGGCAGGCGGTGGGGAAGCCGGTGTGGCGAGGGTTGGTGGCGCCGGTGAAGTCGTTCTGATGACAGGAGAAGCAGTCGGTGGGCGTGCCGGCGTAACCGCTGCGGTGGCAGGAGGTGCAGTCCGCCGCCTGGTGGGCGCCGCGCAGGGGGAAGGAGGTGCTGTTGTGGTCGAAGCTCGCCGGTTGCCAGGCGGCCTCGCCGTGACAGCTCTGGCAGGCGGTGGGGAAGCCGGTGTGCCGGGGGTTGGTGGCGGCGGTGAAGTCGGCCTGGTGGCAAGAGAAGCAGTCGCTGGGGGTGCCGGCGTAGCCGCTGCGGTGGCAGGAGGCACAGTCCACCGAACGGTGGGCGCCGCGCAGGGGGAACGAGGTCAGAGCGTGGTCGAAGGTGGCCGGCTGCCAGGCGGCCTCGCCGTGACAGTCCTGGCAGGCGTTGGGGAAGCCGGTGTGCCGGGGCTGGGTGGCGGCCGTGAAGTCACTCTGGTGGCAGGAGAAGCAATCAGAGGGCGTGCCGGCGTAGCCGCTGCGGTGGCAGGAAGCACAATCCACCGAGCGGTGGGCACCGCGCAGTGGGAACGAGGTCAGGGCGTGGTCGAAGGTGGCCGGCTGCCAGGCGGCCTCGCCGTGGCAGTCCTGGCAGGCGTTGGGGAAGCCGGTGTGCCGGGGTTGAGTGGCGGCGTTGAAGTCACTCTGATGGCACGAGAAGCAAT
Source organism: Thermoanaerobaculia bacterium (assembly GCA_036274895.1). GTDB lineage: Bacteria > Acidobacteriota > Thermoanaerobaculia > Multivoradales > SZUA-115 > CALMKX01. The sequence continues at coordinate 138,828 of DASUEU010000049.1, forward strand.
CCGAGGGCGTGCCGGCGTAGCCGCTGCGGTGGCAGGAGGCACAGTCCACCGAACGGTGGGCACCGCGCAGTGGGAACGAGGTCAGGGCGTGGTCGAAGGTGGCCGGCTGCCAGGCGGCCTCGCCGTGGCAGTCCTGGCAGGCGTTGGGGAAGCCGGTGTGCCGGGGCTGGGTGGCGGCGTTGAAGTCACTCTGATGGCAAGAGAAGCAATCGCTGGGCGTGCCGGCGTAGCCGCTGCGGTGGCAGGAAGCACAGTCCACCGAGCGGTGGGCACCCCGCAGTGGGAACGAGGTCAGGCCGTGATCGAAGGTGGCCGGCTGCCAGGCGGCCTCGCCGTGGCAGTCCTGGCAAGCGTTGGGGAAGCCCGTGTGGCGGGGCTGAGTGGCGGCGTTGAAGTCGCTCTGGTGGCAGGAGAAGCAGTCGTTGGGGGTGCCGGCGAAGCCGGTACGGTGGCAGGAAGCACAGTCCGCGGTGCGATGGGCGCCGCGTAGGGGGAAGGCCGTGGTGCCGTGGTCGAAGGTGGCCGGCTGCCAGGCGGCCTCGCCATGGCAGTCCTGGCAAGCGTTGGGGAAGCCGGTGTGGCGGGGCTGAGTGGCGGCGTTGAAGTCGCTCTGGTGGCAAGAGAAGCAGTCGGTCGGGGTGCCGGCGAAGCCCTGGGCGTGGCAGGCGGCGCACTCCACCGCGCGGTGAGCGCCGCGCAGGGAGAAGGCCGTCTGAGCGTGGTCGAAGCTCGCCGGCTTCCAGGCCACCGAGCCGTGGCAGCTCTCGCAAGTCGTGGGAAAACCCCGGTGGTCCGGCGCGCTCGCCCGCGTGAACTCCGGCTCGTGACAGCTGACGCACTGCGGCCGGGCGACGGAGAAGACCAGGGTGGGGTGACAGGAGCGGCAGCTGGTGTCGGCGTGGGCTCCCAGCAGGTCGAAGCCGCTCTCCCGGTGCTCGAAGAGCAGGGGGTCGCGCAGCGGCGACCAGGCCTCCGCCGTGTGGCAGTCGCCACAGCCGATGTCGAGATCTCCGTGGGGGCTCGCGGTCCCCTTGGCGGTGAGCGGCTGTGCCGCTGCTCCGAACGCTGCCACGGTGAGCAGAGGAAGGAGCCAGGCTGATCTTCGCTTCGACGCCCCGGAGTGCATGGGGCGACTCTAGAGATCGAAAGATTACGATGGGATGAACGAGGGCCGCTCCCCGAAGTGGCTGGCACCCCGGTCCGCTCCCCGAAATGGCTGGCACCTCGGTCCGGTGACCGGGATCAGTCGGCCAGGGCCCAGCTGTCGAGGTCGAAGAGCTCGCCGTGAACCTCGCCGCGGCCCGTGGCGAGGGTGCCTTTGCGGGAGAGCACATCCGCCGGGAACTTGCTCGAGGCGGCCACCAGCTGGGCGAGGATCGAGCGCTTCTCCCGCTCGGCGGCATTCGCCGGCAGCGCCGCCACCTGGTCGGCGTAAGCCTGCTGGTCTTTCTTCTTGACCCCGCCGTTCTGGACGTGGATGTCGAAGCAGAGGGCGATGCCTCGCTCGGTCTCGAGGCCCAGCTCGGCGGCGGTCGCCTGGGCGCCGGCGAAGTACTTCTGCCGCGCCCGGCGCCGCTGGAGCTCCTGCACGAAGGGGTCGCCTCCGAGCTGGATGAAGGCCGAGCGCCAGGGCTCCGCCACCCGCACCTTCTTGGGTGGCAGGGAAACGCTTTCCGCCCAGGCCATCTGCTCGGCGAGCGAGGCCCCGGCCAGCTCGCGGATCTTCGCGACGGCGGTCTCTCCGAAGGCGGCGAGCAGGAGCTCCGGCTGGCGCAGGTGCACTTCGAGCAGGAGGGCCTGGATCTCGCCATGCTTCAAGGTGAAGCCGATGATTCCCCAGGTCAGGCCCGCCTTGTCCCAGTTGCCGGCCACGCTGCGGTAGCCGTGGCCCTCGAAGCGGGCGGTGAGCTGAAGGCAGCGCTCGAAGAGCTCCGGCCAGGGCATGCCGGTGGCCCGGGTCCAGACGGGGGGAGTGGCGCGGCCGTCCTCGGCGAGCCCCATCAATGCCTGCTGGGCCTCGACAGCGCTGGCCGTGACGCCGCCGAAGTCGCCGTCCACGGTACCGGTGTAGAGACCCTGGGCGGCAAGGCCCTTCTGGAGGACCGCGACCAGGTCTCCCTTCGAGCCGCGGGCGAGAGCGGGTTCGGGCATGGCGGCTCCTTGACAGAAGTCGGAGGTGAGGTGGGGAGAGCCTACCTCAGCGGCTGACTCTCCGAAGTGGCTGGCACCTCGTTTTCCCGAAGTGCCTGGCACCCCTCACGGTGATCGGGGCAAGCCTCGGGCCGGAGTCAGTCGAGCCGCTTCCTGAAGCGCAGCGAGGCCACCGTGAGCAGCACCAGGCCCAGCCCGACGAGGGCGGCGGCCTGGGGCCAGAGCACCTCGAAACCCGAGCCGCGCAAGAAGAGGCCGCGGAGGATCTCGGCGTAGTAGCGCAGGGGGATGCCGTAGGTGATCAGCTGGACGACCTCGGGCATGTTCTCGATCGGGAAGATCAGCCCCGAGAGGTAGATCATCGGCATGGCGACCAGGAAGGTCGCGGTCATCATCGCCTGCTGCTGGTTGCGCACCAGGGTCGAGACCAGCAGGCCCAGGCTCAGGGTGCAGAAGAGGTAGAGCCCCGAGAAGGCGAGCAGCAGCCCGAAGGAGCCGCGCAGGGGCAGGCGGAAGCCGAAGACCAGCACGGCGGTGATCAGGTGCAGCTGGATCAACCCGATCAGGGCGAAGGGGAAGAGCTTGCCGACCAGCAGCTGCCAGGGCCGGATGGGCGTGACGAGGAGCTGCTCCATGGTGCCGATCTCGCGCTCTCGCACCACCCCCATGGCCGAGAGGATGGTGGTCATGATCAGCAGCACCATGGCCAGCACCGCCGGCAGGTAGAACCAGCGGCTCTTGAGATCCGGGTTGTAGAACACCCGCGGCATCAGCTCGACCAGCCCGGCCCGCGCCGAGGGGCCGCCCGCGGTCGAGGCGATCAAGTTGCTGGCATAACCGAGCGCCACGGTGACGCTCGAAGAATCCGTGCCGTCGGCCAGCAGCTGCACCCGTGCCGGTCGGTCGGTGGCCCGGGCCGCGCCGAAGCCCGGGGCGATCACCAGGGCGAGCTGGGCGCGGCCGGTGACCAGCCAGTCGTCCACCGGCCCGGTCGCCTTCTCGCTGCCGGCGAGGTTGAAGTAGCCCGAGGCCACGAAGCGATCGGCCAGCTCGCGGCTGGCGGCCGTGCCGTCCTGATCCACCAACAGCAGGGGCACCCGGTTGACGTCGGTGTTGACGGCGAAGCCGAAGAGCAGGATCTGCATCACCGGCGAGACGAAGATCAGGGGCAGGATCCGCCGGTCCTGCTTGAGCTGCAGCAGCTCCTTGACGATCACCCGCCAGAGCACGTACACGCGCCTACCCCTTCCCCCGCGCCAGGCGCAGCGAAGCGAGACCGAGCGTGGCCGTGGCGTAGATCGCCAGGGCCCCGAGCTGGTCGAGGTAGGGGCCGAGGCCGGTGCCTTTCAGGATGATGCCGCGCAGCAGCACCAGGTAGTAGCGGGCCGGCACGACGTGGGTGATGACCTGGAGGAAGGGGGGCATCGAGCGGATGGGGAAGATGAAGCCCGACAGCAGCACGGCCGGCAGCAGGGAGGCGATCAGCGAGATCTGGAAGGCCGCGGCCTGGGAGTCGGCGAGGGTCGAGATCAGTAGGCCCAGCCCGAGGGCCCCCATCAAGTAGAGCAACGTGGCGACGAAGAGGGCCGAGAGGGGGCCGCGCACGGTCAAGCCGAAGAGCAGGTTCGCCACCACCAGGATCACCACCGTCACCAGGAGCGATTGCAGCAGGTAGGGCAGGGTCTTGCCGAGCAGCAGCTGGAAGGTGCCGAGGGGGGCGATGCGCAGCTGCTCCATGGTGCCGCGCTCCTTCTCGCGCACCACCGAGAGGGCGGTCGAGACTACGCCGGTGAGCATCAGCAGCACGCCGGCCAGCCCCGGCACCAGGAAGCGGGTGGAAGAGAGCTCCGGGTTGAACCACACCCGCGGCTGGTAAGCGATCGCCCCCGGGGGCTCGCGGCCGGCGGCGGCCAGCCGGCGCTCGACCAGTCGGACGTTGGCGTCGGCGGTCAAGGCGTTGGCGTAGCCGAGGACGGTCGAAGCCGTGCCGGCGTCGGCGCCGTCGACCAGGAACTGTACCGGCGAGAGCTCGCCCCGCTCGACGCGGGCGGCGTGGCCCTCGGGGATCACCAGCACGGCACGGGCGACGCGGCGCTCGAATAGACCCTCGGGATCCTCGCCGGGACCCAGATCCGCGACCCGGTCGAAGAAGGTGGAGTTGACGAAGGTTGCCACCAGGTCCCGGCTGGCCGGCGAGAGATCGCGGTCCTGGACGGCCAGGGCCACGTGGCGCACGTCGAAGTTCAAGGCATAGCCGTAGAGCACCAGCATCAGGGCGGGCAGGCCGAGCAGCATCACCAGCGACAGGGGGTCGCGCCGGACCTGGCGCATCTCCTTGACGAAGAGGGCCCGGAAGGCGGAGAGGTTCAAGCGCCACCTCCGGCCGCCCTGCGGCCTTCCTCGGCGGTGACGTGGTGGAAGAACACCTCCTCGATCGAGGGCCGGCCACCGAGCTCGGCCTTGAGCTCCGCGACCGTGCCCAGGGCCACCAGGCGGCTGGCATGGATCAGGGCCAGGCGGTGGCAGTACTCGGCTTCCTCGAGATAGTGGGTGGTGACGAAGACCGTGGTGCCCTCCGCCGAGAGGTCGTCGATCAGCCGCCAGAAGCGGCGGCGAGAGATCGGGTCGACGCCGCTGGTGGGTTCGTCGAGGAAGACCACCGGCGGCCGGTGCAGCAGGGCGCAGGCCAAGGCCAGGCGCTGGCGGAAGCCGCCGGCCAGCTCGCGGGTGAGGCGGTCCTCGAGCCCATCGAGGCCGGCCAGTGCGACTGCCCAGTCCTGGCGCTCGCGGGCCTCCTTGCCCCGCAGGCCGTAGACGCCGCCGAAGAAGCGCAGGTTGGCGGCCACGGTCAAGTCCTCGTAGAGGCTGAAGCGCTGGCTCATATAGCCGATCGAGCGCTTGACCGCCTCGGGCTCGCGGGCGACGTCGAAGCCGAGCACCCGGGCCGAGCCGCCGGAGGGCTTGAGCAGGCCGCAGAGCATGCGGATGGTGGTCGACTTGCCGGCGCCGTTGGCGCCGAGGAAGCCGAAGATCTCGCCGCGGCCCACCGAGAGGGTCACCCGATCCACGGCCGTGAAGTCGCCGAAGCGCTTCGACAGCTCGAAGAGTTCGACGGCGAGCCCCGGGCTACCGGCCGATCCCCCGAGGTGCCAGCCATTTCGGGGTGGGCTCATCGCTGCCCCCCGAGGTGCCAGCCATTTCGGGGAAAGCTCATCGCGGACCCCCCAGGGCGCGCTCGAGCCCGGCGTCGGCCAGACGGCGAGCGGCCCGGGCTCGGGTGAGGTCGAGCCCGGCCGAGAGCAAGGCGACCTCGGCGTCGAGCAGCTCGGCCGAGGCGAGCACGCCGGCCCGGTAGCGCTCGGCGGCGACCCGGCGGTTCTCGCGCGCGGCCTCGACGTTCGCCTCGGCAAGCGCGATGGTCGCCTCGGCCGTGGCCCGTTCCTCCAGGCGGTTGAGCACTTCGAGGCCCAGTCGGCGGTCGAGGTCGGCCAGCTCGTGGCGCAGGGCTTCGGCCTCCGCCTCCAGCTCAGCCACGGCCGCCGCCGTGCGCCCGCCGTCCCACAGGCGCCAGGTCAGGCCCACGGTGACGTCCCAGCTGTCCTCCCACTTCTCCTCGGGAGGCAGGATGTTGCGGTTGGGGTTGCCGAGCTCGAGCCCGGCGGCGAGGGAGACCTGGGGCTTGTGGCGGCTCTTTTCGGCCCTGACTCGGGAATCGAGGACAGCCAGGCGAGAGGCCAGGACGGAGCGCTCGGCCCTTCGACCAAGGGCGTCGGCCACCAGGGCTTCGGCGTCGGCGGGCTCGGCGGCGGGTGGGGCCAGCTCCTCACCGGGCTCGATCTCGGTGCCGGGGGTGAGGCCGAGCAGGCGGGCGAGGTTGGCCGCGGCCAGCCGGGCGCCGCTCGCCGCCTCGATGCGCGCCAGCTCGGCCCTCTGCCGCTCGACGGTGACGGCCAGCACCTCGTTGGCCGCTGCCATGCCCACGGCGCGGCGGTTCTCGGCATCGCGACGGTGGGCCTCGTAGGCAGCCAGGGCCTCGCCCAGCACCTGCTCGGTGGCGCGGGCGGTGACCAGACTCCAGTAGGCCGAGGCCACCTCGGCGCGCAGGTCGTTCACGCCAGCCGTTCGGCGGTGGCCGGCGGCCTCACGCCCGGCGCCGGCGGCGGCGAGCTGAGCCTCGAGCCGGCCGCCCGTCCACAGGGGGATCGACCCTTCGACTCGCGCCCGATAGTTGTTCGGGATGTTGGGGAAGACCGTGCGGGGCGGAGAGCCCGGGATGGCGATTACCAGCTCGGGCACGTTCGAGCGCCGGGTGTAGGAAGCGAGAGCCCCCACTTCGGCCTTGCGGGCGGCCTGGGCGGCGTCCTCCTGGGCCAGGGCCGAGCGCTCGAGGGCCGAGAGGCGGGCGAGGTTGGCGGAGGCAGCTTCGGCCCGCGCGAGGGCCTCGGCGAGCCCGAGACGAAGCGGCTCCGCCCCGCCTGGCTGGGCCGAGGCAGGGAGGGTGAGGGCGGCAACGAGGGCGAGGGTGAGCCGGCAGAGCTTCATGGTTGGGCCTCGGAGCGGATGCGCTGGATGAACAGGTCTTCGAGCGAGGGTAGGACCGGCTGGAGCGATAGCACCTCGAGCCCCTGCCCACTGAGGCGGCGGCTCAGGTTCTCGGCCTCGGCGGAGCCCGCGGCGCGGGCGAGGGACGGGGCATAGGCATGGATGCGCTCGCCGAAGACCTCCACGTCGTCGATCCCCGGCTGGCGTGACAGAGCCTCGATCGCTTCCCGGCGGGGCCGGGCCACCACCTCGAACAGCACTCCCGGAGCCCCTTCGCGCAGGCGGTTGGGGTCGTCGAGAGCGAGTAGCCGCCCTTCGTGGACCAGGGCCACGCGCTGGCAGCGCTCGGCCTCGTCGAGGTAGGGCGTGGTCAAGAGGAGGGTGAGGCCCTCTGCCCTCAGCTCTCCCAGGAGCTGCCAGAAGTCGCGGCGGGAGACCGGGTCGACGCCCGTGGTGGGCTCGTCGAGCACCAGCAGCTCGGGGGTGTGGATCAGGGTGCAGGCGAGGGCGAGCTTCTGCTTCATGCCCCCCGAGAGGCGATCCGCCAGGCGGCGGCGAAAGGGGGTCATGCGCACCATCTCGAGCAGGCGATCGCGGCTCGGCTTCCAGCCCCGAACGCCGTGGACTTCGGCGAAGAAGGCGATGTTCTCGTCCACGGTCAAGTCGCCGTAGAGGGAGAAGCGCTGCGACAGGTAGCCGACCCGGGAGGCCAGCTGCCGCCGGTCCCGGCGGGGTTCGAGGCCGCAGGTGGCGAGGGTGCCGGACGCCGGCACGAGCAGTCCGAGCAGGGCGCGCAGGGTGCTGGTCTTGCCGGCCCCGTCGGGGCCGATGAGGCCGAACATCTCCCCCCGCCGGACGTCGAAGGAGAGACGGTCGACCGCCGTCTGGTCGCCGTAGCGGACCGTCAGGCTCTCGACCCGGACGAGCTCGTCGCTCACGGCGCTGCGTCCAGGGCCAGAAGGGCCTCTGCCGGCATGCCGGGCTTGAACAGGCCGTCGTCGTTGGGCAGACCGATCTTGACGCGGTAGACCAGCTTCACCCGCTCGTCTCGGGTCTGGACGTTCTTGGGCGTGAACTCGGCCCGGGAGTCGATGAAGGTGACCTTGCCGGTGCGCACCTCGCCGCCGTCTGTGGTCACCCGGGCGCCCTGGCCGAGGCGGACTCGGCCGAGGTCCGGCTCGCCGACGTAGACCGTGAGCCAGGCGTGGGCGAGGTCGGTCACCAGGAGCAGCCCGCCCCCCGGGGCCACCAGCTCGCCGGCGTCGGCCAGCTTTTCGGTCACCACGCCGTCGAGCGGGCTCACGACCGTGGCGTCCGCGAGCTGCTCCCCGAGCTGGGCGAGGCGTGCCTCGGCGGCGGCGACGCGGGCGCGGGCAGTGGCGATCTCCTCGGGGCGGCTGCCGGCCTGGAGCTTCTTCCAGCGCTCACGGGCGGCCTCGAGCTGGGCCCGGGCCACCTCGCGGCGGGTGCGGGCGTCGTCCCGGGCCTTCTCGGTGCCGGAGCCGGAGGCGAGCAGGGTCTCCATCCGTTCGAGATCCTGGCTGGCGCTCGCCAGGTCGGCCTCGGCGCGGCGGACCTGGGCCTGGGCCTCGGCGACGTCCTCCACCCGGGAGCCGGCCAGGCGCAGGGCCAGCTCGGCCTCGGCCTGAGCCTTCTCGGCCTCGGCCGTGGCCAGGGCCAGACGGGTGGCCGTGGCGTCGAGGCGGGCCAGCTCCTGGCCGGCGCGGACGCGGTCCCCCTCGCCCACGGCGAGGCGCTCGAGGCGGCCGGCGACCTCGGCCGAGATGCGCACTTCGGTGGCCTCGACGTGGCCGGAGGCGAGGAGGCCGTTGGGGTCCTCAGGCACTGCACAGGCGGCGAGGAGGAGCAGGGAGAGCGGGGAGGCGAGGCGTCTCATGTCGTGCCCTCGGGCGTGATCGAAGGAGAAGGGGAGGGGTGGGCGGCGTAGCCCTGGCGGACCAGGCGGCGCATGTGCTCGGCCAAGGCGTCGTGGTCGGGCAAGGCGGCTTCCATGCCATAGCGGGCTGCCGCCTCGCGGCGTGCTCCCTCGGTGGCGAAAAAGAAGGCCATGCTACCGACCAGGCTGAAATAGCCGAGCAGGGGGTCCATCTCGCGGATGGAGCCGTCGCGCATGCCGCGGTCGAGGATGCCCGTGACGATGCCGAGGATCGAGAGAATGTGGGGCAAGGCGGCGGGGAGCACGCTGCCGGTGCGCATCAGCTCGCGCAGCATCAGGGCCGGGAAGCTCGGCCGGACCCGGGTGGCGGTGTCGACGAAGAGGGTGACGAAGTCTTCGAGCTGCTGGAGGGGAGGGTCGGGGCTCCGCGAGAGGATCACCACCCGCGAGGCGATCTCGGCGAAGGCCGAGACCAGCACGGCCTCGTAGAGGGCCCGCTTGCCGCCGAAGTGGTAGCTGATCATCGCCTTGTTGACCCCGGCCCGCTCGGCGATGGCCTCGACCCGGACGCCGTCGAAGCCGCGCTCGGCGAAGAGCTCCGAGGCGGCGCGGAGCAGGGCCTCACGGGTGGCTTCGGAATCGCGCTCACGGCGCGGCGGAGGGCCTGGGTTTGCCATTCAGCTCGTTGGATCGACTCAAGGTGTTGTTTCAACCAAACGGTTGGTTGATACTTCGCTAACCCCCGCCTCGCTGTCAAGCCCCCTCCCCGAGGTGCCAGCCATTTCGGAGACGCCTCCCTGGGACGCCACTCTGAAAGGCTCCTCCGAGGTGCCAGCCATGTCGGGGAGCAGCCTCGCGGTCGAGGGCCTTGGTCTGGGCGCAGCTAGTCTTCACAGAGTTGACCCCGAGCTTTCGCCTACTTCGTTGGAGATTTCGAACAAGGGCTGGCATTGGCGTTGCTGCTGCTCAGCTTGAATCCGTTGATCCCAAGGAGGAACACGATGAGAAAGTCGATCCTACTGGTGGCCCTGGCTCTTGCTCTGGGAGGGCAAACCGTGCTCGCCGTCGAGATCACGCCGGTCGTCGGGTACCGCATCGGCGGACCGAGCTACGAACTGGTCGAGATCTGTCCCTTCCCAACCTTGATCCCCTGTCCCGAGGTCGAGGTCGAGACCGAGGACAGCGCCGTCTTCGGTCTGATTGTGGACGTGCCGATCACCGACGGCTGGCAGGCCGAGGTGCTGCTCAACCGCCAGGAGACCGAGCAGGAGGTGACCATCCGGTTCGGACGCCTGCCGTTCCCGATTCCCTTTCCGGTCGATGGCCGCTTCACGGTGGACTTCGAGCTGACCACCTTGCACGTGGGCATCCTGCGCGAGTGGGAGCTCGCGCGGGCTCGGCCGTTCGTAGGGGTCGGCGCTGGTTTGACTCAGCTGGAGCTGGGGGATGAGGGCCTCGGCGTAGCGGATGACGAGCGGTTCTCGGGGAGCGTGGCGGGCGGCGCTAAGGTGCCGGTCTCCGACCGCTTCGGACTGCGCTTCGAGGCTCGGGGCTACTGGGTGGATGCGCCGGAGGAAATTGGCGGCTCGTTCACGCAGGTGGAGGCGACGGTCGGGGCCAGCTTCCGCTGGTAGCCTCCTCCGAGGTGCCAGCCACTTCGGGGAACCGGGCGAACGGGACGCTCCAGCAACTGAGAACGGCCCTCCCGAAGTGCCAGCCTTTTCGGGCGGGCGGGGCAGGTCCGCGGATTTACGTCTCTACTGAGTATGAGGAGACTGCGATTCCTGCCCCCCGATCACATGGTCGAAGTGACCTGCCGCACGATCCAAGAGAGACACCTGCTGCGGCCCAGCCCGGCCTTCAACGAGGTCGTCGTGGGGGTCCTGGGCCGGGCTCAGCGCCGAACCGGCCTGCTCATCCACGCCGTTGCCTTCATGTCGAACCACTACCACTTGTTGGTCTCGCCGGAGTCCGCTCAGCAGCTGGCAGAGTTCATGGGCTACCTCAACGGCAACCTTGCCAAGGAGGCTGGAAGGCTCCACGGCTGGAAGGACCGCCTCTGGAGCCGGCGGTATCAGGCGATCTCCGTCACAGCCGAGGAGTCCGCCCAGGTTGGGAGGCTGCGATATCTGCTCTCGCACGGCTGTAAGGAAGGCCTCGTCCAGAGCCCCCTCCAGTGGCCGGGCGTGCACGCTGCCCGCGCGTTGGCTCAGGGCGTGGCCCTGCGCGGTACCTGGTTCGATCGCACGCGGGAGTACGAAGCTCGCCGCCAAGGCAAATGCGTTGGCGAGCAGGACTTCGCGGAGACTGAAGAGGTCCACCTCACCCCGCTCCCATTCTGGGAGGCTCTGACCGAGGAGCAGCGACGAGAGCTTGTATGGGAGATGGTCCGGGACATCGAGCGCGAAGCGGAAGCTGGGGGCAGGACTCAGGGGCAGCAGGTCAGCGGCGAGCGGTCCGTCGTGTCACAGGATCCTCACTCGCGCCCCGTTCAGCCGAAGCGGTCCACCGCACCTCTTGTTCACGCCGGCAGCTGCGCTGCGCGACTTGCATTCGTCGGTGCGTATCGGTTGTTCGTGGGGGCTTTCAGGGCAGCAGCCGAGAGACTACGGGCGGGAGATCTCGGTGTCCGGTTCCCCGAGGGGAGCTTCCCGCCAGCTCTGCCCTTCGTCCCGGTCAGAGCCGGGTAGGGCCAGCCTTGGGCGAGACAACTGGCGGGTCGCGCGGGACTGCGTCCCTCGGCGCGAGCCCTGCGAGCCCACAGCCCTGCAAGCACGGGAATCGCCACACACCGGGCCGGAATGGCTGTTATGGGCGGGATCGAGAGCGCTTTGGCGCTTCGCGGCGATCCCTCCGGATGTGCCCCGGGGGAAGCTCGAGCCCAGATCGGGCGCGGCGGGCCTCTCACTCCTGAGAGTCTCCCGAAGTGGCTGTCACTTCGTGGTGGATGATGGAGTTTTTGGGCGCAATCCGCCATCTACGCCGCATGACTGCGACGATCGTTCGACTCTGGCATGGTCGGGTTCCGACCGCGAAGGCCCCGGCCTATCGCCGGCTTCTCGACGAGCGGTTGGCAAACCAGCACAGCTCGCCCTCCGGCCGCCTCAGCGGCCACATCCTCGAGCGCGTGGATGGTGAGGTGACCCATTTCGTGGTGATGACCTTTTGGGACAGCCTGGCCGCCGTGCGCACCTTCCTCGCAAACCACGGTGAACCACCGGCCTCCTGCCTGGACGATCGCGATTTCCTGCTCGACCTGGAGCCGCGGGTAGTGCAGTACGAGGTCGCCCGGAGTCCTTGACTTCTCGCTCTGGGGCATGGTCCAATTCCGTTCAATGAGATCGCACGAGCTCGCCGCCGCCTCGGCCGCCACTCAGTGGTGCTGGCACGGCCACGTGCATCCTTAGGCCAGGTCGGGTCCCGTCCCGGCCATGACCAGCCGGGGCGAGCGACCACAGCGAAACCAACGCGAAGCTCCTCCCGGTTCGGGAGGAGTTCTTGTTTTGGGCGCCGTCGCCGAGAACGCCACGCTGATCGCCACGCTCACGCGGGAACTCACCGCGGCGGAGTTGGCGAGCCTTGCGCCCCAGATCGACGTCCTCGAGGTGCGCGCCGACTACATGGGCGACCTGCGCCCCGAGGTTCTCCGGGAGCGGTGCGGCAGGCGCCTCCTCTACACCCTGCGCAGCGTCGTCGAAGGCGGAGCGGGTGAGAGTGCCCCCGAGCCCCGGCGGGCGCGGCTCCTCGCCGCCGCCGAGGCCGGCTATGACCTGATCGACCTCGAAGCCGAGCGGGATCTCGACTCACAGCTCTTGGAGAGGATCGCCCCGAAGAGGCGGATCCTCTCCTGGCACGGCGCGCCCTCCGACACGGCCTCCCTCGCCAGACACTTTTCCGAAATGGCTGGCACCCCGGCTTGGCTTTACAAGCTGGTGCCGGCGGCGGCCCACCACGGTGAGGAGTTGGCCCCCCTCGCTCTCCTGGGCGAGCTCGAGCGACGCGACGTGTTGGCCTTCGCCTCCGGCCCGATCGGCGCCTGGACCCGTTTGATCGCTCCACGCCTGGGGGCACCCGTGGTCTATGGGGCGGCCTCCGAGGTGCCAGGCGCTTCGGGACAGCCGTCGATGGACTCGTTGATCCGAGACTACGGCTTGCCTCGCCTCGCGCCCTTCGAGCGTTGTTTCGGGCTGATCGGCAACCCGGTGTCCCATTCCCTATCGCCTCGCCTGCACAACGGCGCTTACCGCGCGCTGGGGATCCCTGCCCTTTACCTGCCCTTCCACGTCGAGAGCTTCGCGGACTTCTGGCTCGAAGTCGTCGAGTCCGAGCTGCTGCCGGCCTTGGGGGTCCACTTGGTGGCCTTCTCGGTGACGTCTCCTCACAAGGCCGCAGCCCTGGCCGTGGCCGAGGGCATCTCGCCCCTCGCCGAGCGCATCGGAGCGGCCAACACGCTGCTGCTCGGACCAGAGGGCTGGCTGGCCGAGAGCACCGATCCGGCGGGTCTGCTGGGCCCGCTGGCCGAGCGGGGGATCGAGCTCGTGGACCGCGAGGTCGCAGTGGTCGGCGCCGGGGGGGCCGGCCGCTCGGTGGTGGCGGGCTTGGTCGAGGCCGGAGCGCGGGTGAGCCTGGTCAACCGCTCCGGTGGGCGGGGGCGGCAGGCGGCGGTTGAGCTGGGGGTGGACTTCGTACCGCTCGAGCACTTCGTGCCCGGGGCCTTCGAGATCGTGGTCAACGCCACGGCTGTCGGCCGTGATCCTGCTGGGCCGCTGCCCTTCGCGGTCGACGATCTGGCCCCGTGCGCTCTGGTCGTGGACCTGGTCTACGGCCAGCAGCCCACGCCGCTGGTGGTGGCCGCCCGGGCCCGGGGCCTGATGGCGATCGACGGTCGCGAAGTCCTGCTTTTCCAGGGGCAGGAGCAGTTTCGCCGGATGACCGGCCGGGTGCTGCCCACCGAGCTCGGCCGGCGCCTGCTGGGTCTGACGGAGGAGTCGAGGTGAGAGTCTCCTCAGCTCTTCCGCGGGGTGTCTCGGCCCTGCTCTTCGAGGCGGCTCGTGAGCGCCGAGCTCTGGAATCGCGGCTCGCCGGCCGGCTTGAGGAGGCCGGCTACTCGGAGGTCGTGCTGCCCATCCTCGACTTCGCGGATCCCTATGAGGAGTTGCTCCCCCCGGCTTCCCGCCGGGAGCTCTACCGCTTCGTCGACCGTGAGGGCGAGCTGCTGCTGCTGCGCTCCGACTTCACGCCCTTGCTGGCCCGGTTGCTGGCGCCCCGACTGCCTTCGCTCGCCCTGCCACTGCGGCTCTTCTATCGCGGTGACGTGGTGCGTTGCCGGGAGAATCGGGCGGGCGGTCTCGAGGAGTCCTTCCAGCTCGGAGCCGAGCTGGTCGGGGAGTCAACCGACGGCGAGGGCGAGATCCTGCGGCTCTTCCTGGCCCTGCTGGCGGCGAGCGGAGCCCATCGCCTGCAGGTGATCGTCGGCTTCGCCGGTGCCCTGGACGCCCTGCTGCTGGAGCGGGCCGGAGCCGAAGCGGCGGAGGTGGCAGCGGCGGTTGCACGGCGTGAGCGAGGACCGGCACGCCGGGCCGGCCGAGCGGTCCTGGAGGTGATCGAGGAGGGGCGACCGGCGGATCCAGGGGCCCTCGGACCGGCCGCTGCGAGCCTCATCGCTCTCGAGGGGCTGGTCACGGGGCTGGCGGCCGAGGTGCCGGAGATCGAGGTCAAGATCGATCTCGCCGAGTTTGCCTGTCTCGAAGCCCGTGACTACTACGACGGTGTGGTATTCCGGGCCTTTGCCGCCGGGCGAGCCCAGCCGGTGGGCGGCGGCGGCCGTTACGACACCCTGTTCCGCCGCCTGGGTGCCAGCCTGCCCGCGGTGGGCTTCACCTTGGGCCTCGACGGCCTGGGTGGAGGCGACCGATGATCCGCCTGGCCCTGCCCAAGGGCCGCAACCTCGCAGTCGCCAGGGCGGCGCTCGCTGCCGGGGGCCTCGACCTCGGTTCCCTCGCCTCGGACCAGCGTGCCCTGCGCTTCCTCCTGCCGGCGGCCGGGATCGAGATCCTGATGCTCAAGGACAAGGATCTCCCCCTCTACGTCGAGGAGGGAGTGGCCGATCTCGGGGTGGTGGGCAGCGACGTCGTGGGGGAGGTGGATGGTGACCTGCTGGTGCCCCTGCGTCTGGTGGGTGGCCGCTGCCGGCTGTCGCTGATCGGCCGGCCAGAGACTGTTCCCCGGCCCGGGGATCACCTGCGGTTGGCCACCAAGTATCCCCGGCTGGCGCAGCGTCTGCTCGCTCCCAAACCCTGGACGGCGGAGATCTTCGAGCTGTCGGGATCTGTCGAGCTGGCGCCGATTCTCGACCTCGCCGACTGCGCCGTGGACATCGTGCAGACCGGCCGTACGCTGGCTGCCCACGGGCTCGCGGAGCTGGAGATCCTGACCGAGGTGGACCCCCTCGTGGTGGTCAACCGGGCCTCCTACCAGCGGCATCGAAGCGCGCTCTGCGCCCTGTTCGCCCGCTTGGAAGCGGCCGGAGTGGCCGAATGAGCCGCCTCCCCTCCGAGGTGCCAGCCATTTCGGGCGAGGGGTTTCCCGTGGTGCCAGCCACTTCGGGGAAGGGGAGGCGGCTGGTGGCCCGCTTGACCGGTCGGGGTCGGGAAGTGCTCGATGCCCGGGTGCGCCGTGAGGCCGAGCGCTTGGTGCGGGCGGTGCGCCGGGGGGGAGATACGGCACTCCTCGAGGCCGTGCGCCGCCTCGACGATGCCGAAGCCGTGTCGCTGGCCCTGGGCCCTCCCAACCGGAGGGCTGTGGAGCCAGAGGTTCCCGAACCGTTGCGCGAGGCGATGGAGGGGGCGATCGCCGCTGTCGATGCCTTCCACCGGCCCCAGCTGCATCCCGGCTACCGGAGAGAGAACGACGGCGTCGAACTGGAGGAGGTTCGCGCGCCGCTTCGCCGGGTGGGGCTTTACGTGCCGGGCGGTCGGGCAGCGTATCCCTCGACGGTGATCATGACCGTGGTGCCGGCGCGGGTGGCCGGGGTGGCCGAGATCGCGGTGGCCACGCCTCCCGCGGCGTACCGCGCCCATCCCGCCCTGCGCTGGGTGCTGGCCCGGCTGGGGGTGACGGAGGTCTGGGGCATGGGCGGGGCTCACGCCGTGGCGGCCCTGGCCTACGGCACGGAGACCATCCCCCGGGTGGACAAGGTCTGCGGCCCCGGCAACGCCTGGGTGACGGCGGCGAAGCGCGCGGTAGTGGGCGACGTGGGGATCGATGGCCTCGCCGGGCCCACCGAGGTGGTGATCGTGGCGGATGCGGGCACCGATGCGGCCTGGCTGGCTGCCGACCTGCTGGCCCAGGCCGAGCACGACCCCCGGGCCGCCGCCGTGCTGGTGACCCGCTCGCGTGCCCTGGCGGAGGAAGTGGCCGCCGAGGTGGCGAGGCAGCTCGCGACTCTGCCCACCGCCGAGACCGCCCGCGCGGCGCTCGCCCGCTACGGCGGTGCCCTCCTGGTGGGAAGCGCCGGGGAGGCCCTCGAGCTGGTCGAGGCGATTGCCCCGGAGCACCTCCAGCTGGTGGGGCCTGAAGCCGAGGCCCTGGCCCCCCGGATCGCCAACGCCGGGGCCACCTTCCTCGGCGCCCACACCTCCGAGGTCTTCGGCGACTACCTCGCGGGCCCCAGCCACGTGCTGCCCACCTGTGGCAGCGCCCGCTTCTCCTCCGCCCTGGGAGTGGAGGACTTCATCCGCCGCAGCCACCGGGTGCGGCTCTCGGGCTCGGCGGCGGCGCGGTTGGCTGGCCCGACCGAGCTTTTCGCCGCGGCCGAGGGCCTGCCGGCCCATGCCGCCGCGGCGGCGAGGAGGGGGCCGTGAGCAGCGTGCGGGACGTGCTCGCCACCGTGCGGCCGGAGGTTCGCGGGCGCGCCGCTTACCGCCTGCCGGAGCGGGCCCCTCGGTTCCGCCTCGACCAGAACGAAGTGCCCTGGGACCTTCCCCCGGCCGCCAAGCGGGAAACCCTGCGTCGCCTCGCCGGCCAGCGCTGGAATGGTTACCCGGAGCTCCAGGCCGAGAGCCTGCGGCGGGACCTTGCGGCCTTCCACGGGCATCCCTTCGAGGGCATCCTCGCCGGCAGCGGCTCCGGTGAGCTGCTCGCCGCCGCCCTCGACACCCTGCTCGGCCCCGGCCGTGAGGCGCTGGGCATCGCTCCGGCCTTCTCTCTCTACGGGTTGCTCGCCGAGCGCTCGGGAGCCCGGCTGGTCACCGTCGGCCCCCGGCCGGACCTGCGCCTGCCTCTCGACGAGCTGCTGCGCGAAGTGGCGCGGGACCCTTCCCGCCCCGTGCTCCTGGCTTCGCCCAACAACCCCACAGGGGAAGCGGTGGAGCCCGACTGGGTGGCGGAGCTGCTCGGCCGGCTCGAGGCGCCTCTGCTGCTCGACAACGCCTACGCCGAGTTCTGCCGCTTCGACTACCGGCCCCTGCTGGCGCGGCATCCCCAGCTGATGATCTTCCGCACCTTCTCGAAGGCCTGGTCGCTCGCCGGGCTGCGGGTCGGCTACCTGCTCACCTCGCCCGAGCTGGCGCGGGAGATCGAGAAGGTGAAGCTGCCCTACAACGTGGGGCACGCGGCGGCGACGGCGGCACGGGTGGCCCTGGCCCATGCCGAGGAGATCCTCGGCCGGGTAGAGCTGCTCAAGCGGCGGCGCGAGGGCTTCCGGGCCATGCTCGCGGCGCGGGGCTTCACCGTGCTGCCGTCCGAGGCGAACTTCCTGCTCGCGCGCGTGCCGGACGGCGATGCCTCTGCCTGGCACGGCGCCCTGGCCGAGCGGGGGCTCTCGGTGCGCGAGCCGGGGCTGGCTGGCTGCCTGCGGGTCTCGATCGGCACCGGAGCGGCGCTGCGGGCCCTCGAGCGAGCCCTCGACGAGATCCTGGAGACCTGGCGATGACCCACAGAACGGGGAGCTTCCTGCGCACCACCCGCGAGACTACGATCGACCTCGTCTTGGGGCTGGACGGGGTCCTGCCCACCGGCCGGGAGCCGGGGATCGCCGTGCCGGACGGCTTCTTCGGCCACATGCTCGACGCCCTCGGCCGTCACGGCGACCTCACGATCTCCCTCGCCGCGAGCGGGGACACTCACGTCGATCTCCATCACACGGTCGAGGACGTCGGGATCGCTTTCGGCGAGGCGCTGGGAGGAGCCCTCGGCGACCGCGCCGGTGTCGCCCGTTTCGGCCACGCCTATGCCCCCTTGGACGAGGCCCTGGCCCGAGCGGTGGTCGACCTCTCGGGCCGCGGCTTCTTCGTCTTCGAGGCGCCCGAGGCGATCGCCGGCAGCTGGGTGACCCAGGCATTCCCCTTCACCCTGGTGGCGGACTTCTTCCAAGCCTTCGCAGACCGCGGACGCTTCACCCTCCACCTCGGCGTGCTCGCCGGTCGCAACCCCCACCACGCCGCCGAGGCTTGCTTCAAGGCCGTGGCCGTGGCCTTGCGCGGGGCCGTGGTGCGCCGGGGCGTGGAGGTGCCGAGCACCAAGGGGACGCTCACGGCATGAAGGTGACGGTCATCGACGCCGGGGTGGGCAATCTCGGCAACGTGGCCCGGGCCCTCTCGGCCGTCGGCGCCGAGGTCGCTGTGACCCGCGAGGCCGAGGCGATCGCCGCCTCTCGCTGCCTGGTGCTGCCCGGGGTGGGGGCCTTCCGGCCGCCCCGTGAGGCTCTGCGCGGCGAGCCGGAGGCTGCCTTGCGCGAGGCGCTGGCTGCGGGAGCGTGGCTCCTCGGCATCTGCGTCGGCTTCCAAATCCTGTTCGAGGAGGGGGAGGAGCATGGGGTGACCGACGGCCTCGGCCTGCTGCCGGGTCGCGTGACCCGCCTGCCCGAGGAGGTGATCCTGCCCCACATGGGCTGGAACCGCCTGGCCACCCGGACGGAGCATCCCCTCCTCGCCACTCTCCCCGCGCAGGCCTGGTTCTACTTCGTCCACAGCTACGCCCCCCACGAGGTGCCAGCCACTTCGGTGCTGGCCGAGGCCACGCATGGCCGCACCTTCCCGGCCGTGGCCGGACGGGGGCGGGTGCTCGGCACCCAGTTCCACCCCGAGAAGAGCGACCGGGCAGGGCTCGCCCTGCTCGCCCGGTTTCTGGAGCTCGCCCATGGCGATCGACCTGCTGCCCGCCCTTGACCTTCGCGGCGGCCTGGTGGTGCGCCTGCTCCACGGGGACGACGGGGCGAGGACCGTCTACCGCACCGACCCTGAGGACGTGCTGGCGGGCTTCGCGGCTGCCGGGGTGGCCCGAGCCCACCTCGTGGACCTCGACGCGGCTTTCGGCGAGGCGGCCCAGCGCCCCCTGCTCGAGCGGCTGGTGGCCCGGGGGCGGGAGGTGGGGCTCAGGGTGCAGCTGGGGGGCGGACTGCGCGACGCGGCGAGTGTCGAGTGGGCGCTCGGGGCGGGCTGCGAGCGGGTGGTGGTGGGCTCCCTCGCCCTGACCGACCCGGCTCTCTTCGCCGAGCTGGCCGGACGCTTTCCCGGGCGTCTGGTGGCAGCCCTCGACATCGCCGAGGGAAGGGTGCGCATCGCCGGCTGGCGGCAGGAAGCGGGCGAACTGCTCTCCGAGACCTGCCGGCGCCTGGCCCGGCAGCCCCTCGCCGCCGTGCTGGTGACCGACATCGAGAGGGACGGCGCCCTCACCGGCCCGAACCTCGACCTCGCCCGGCGGGTCGGTTCGGCCTGTGCCGCCCCGGCCCTGCTCTCTGGCGGCGTGCGCGCTCTCGCTGACCTCGAAGCGGCGGCGGCCTGCCCGGAAATCGGGGGGGTGGTGGTCGGGCGGGCCCTCTACGAAGGCAGGATCGAGCTGGCCTCGGCGCTCGCAGTCTGCGAGGGGCGGCCGTGACCGCTTCACTCGCCCGTCGCGTCATCCCCTGCCTGGACGTGCGCGGGGGGCGGGTGGTCAAGGGAGTGCGCTTCGAGCACCTGCGCGACCTCGGCGAGCCGGCCGAGGCCGCCGAGCGCTACGCCCGCCAGGGCGCGGACGAGATTGTCTTCCTCGACATCACGGCCTCGCACGAGCGTCGCGGCACGGCTCTCGAGTGGGTGGAGGCCGCCGCGAGGAAGGTCTTCATCCCCCTGACGGTGGGCGGCGGCGTCTCCTCGGTGGAGGACGCCCGCGCCCTGCTCCTCGCCGGGGCGGACAAGGTCGGGGTCAACAGCGCCGCCGTGGCCCGGCCGGAGCTGATCGGTGAGCTCGCCGAACGCTTCGGCAGCCAGTGCGTGGTGCTGTCAGTGGACGCTCGCCGCGCCGGGGCCGGGTGGGAGGTGGTCACCCACGGCGGCCGCCGAGCCACCGGCCGCGACGCCCTCGCGTGGATCGAGGAGGGTTGCCGCCGGGGTGCCGGGGAGATCCTGCTGACCTCGATCGACGGCGACGGCACGCGGGCCGGCTATGACCTCGAGCTGCTCGCGGCGGTGACCGGCCGGGTACGGGTGCCGGTGATCGCCTCGGGCGGTGCCGGCACCCATGAGCACCTGGCCCAAGCTCTCGAGGCCGGGGCCTCGGCGGTGCTGGCCGCCTCGATCTTTCACGAGGGCAGCTGGACGGTGGGCGAGGTGAAGCGGGAGCTGGCTGCGCGCGGCTTCCCGATCCGTCCCGCCCCCGAAGTGGCTGGCACCTCGAGAAGAGGAGTGCTTCCCGAAGTGGCTGGCACCTCGGCAGGGAGTCGGTTCCCCGAAATGGCTGGCACCTCGGAGGAGGACTCATGAGCCTCGATCTCGACGCCCTTCGCTTCGACGAGAAGGGGCTGATGCCCGTGGTGGTGCAGCACGCCGCCACCGGGGCGGTGCTGATGCTGGCCTTCGCCGACCGCGAGGCCGTGGCGCGTACGGTGGCGACCGGCGAGGTGTGGTTCTGGAGCCGCTCGCGGCAGGGGCTGTGGAAGAAGGGGGAGACCTCGGGCAACGTGCTCCGGGTGGCGAGCCTCTACGCCGACTGCGACGGTGACTCCCTGCTGGTGCGGGCCTGGCCGGCGGGGCCGACCTGCCACCGGGGCACGGCGAGCTGCTTTGACGGCGCCCCGGCGAGCCTGGAGCTGGGCTGGCTGGCGGAGGTGGTGGCCTCGCGCCGGGCTGCCTCACCCGAGTCGAGCTACACCGCCCGGCTGCTCGCCGAGGGCCTCGACCGGGTGGCCCAGAAGGTGGGGGAGGAGGGGGTCGAGACCGCCCTCGCCGCCGTGCGCCATGGGCCCGGCGACCCTCGCCTGGCGAGCGAGGCCGCGGACCTGCTCTATCACCTGGTGGTGCTGCTCGAGGCCACCAGCGTGGGTCTGCCCGAGGTGGCCGAAGTGCTGGTCCGGCGGGCCGCCCAGAAGACCCGAGGAGGAGAGCGATGACGAGATCGACCGGCTTTCTGGATCCCGCTCTGTTGGTCGCGCCGGGGCCGGGAGGGTCGCCCGCCCGTGTGGTGCCTCACCGCCGTGAGCTGCTGGCCGACACCCTGACGCCGCTGGCTGCCTACGAGCGCCTGGGCCGGCTGTCGCCCGTACGGTTCCTCTTCGAGAGCGTCACCGGCGGCGAGCGGGTGTCCCGCTACAGCCTGCTGGGCGCCGCGCCGCGGGAGATCTACCGCCTCTTCCCCGACGGCCTCGAGCGCGAGCGGGACGGGGTCCGCAGCCGCCTGCCCGGCCCGCCCCTGGCGGCCCTGTCGGGCGTGGTCTCGGCCTACGGCGCCCAGTCCGGCGATCTGCCCGACTCTGGCGACCTGCCTATGAGCGGTGGCTTCGTGGGCTTCTTCGGCTACGACCTGGTGCGTTTGCTCGAGCGCCTGCCCGGTCGCCCACCAGATCCCTTCGGCCTGCCCTGGGCTTGGCTCGGCCGCTTCGACACCGTGGTGGTCTTCGATCACGCCTACCAGCGGCTGGTCGCGGTGGCCAACGAGGTCGAGGGCGAGAGCGACGCCGCCGGTGCCAAGGCCCGCCTGGACGAGGTGGAGGCCCTGCTCTCCGGCCCCGGGGAGCGGGGGGCCGCCGCCCTGCCGGCCACCTTGCCGCCGCCTCCGCCGGCCACCCCCAGCCTCTCCGGGCCGGCGTTCCAGGCAGCGGTCGAGCGGGCCAAGGAGCACATCGCCGCCGGGGACATCTTCCAGGTCGTCCTCGCCCGGCGCTTCCGGGTCGAGGGGGAGCACGATCCCCTCACCCTCTACCGGGCCCTGCGCCGCATCAACCCCTCGCCCTACATGGTGCTGCTGGAGATGCCCGAGGCCGCTCTGGTCGGGGCCTCGCCCGAGATGCTGGTGAAGAAGACCGGCACCCGGGTCGAAACCCGCCCGATCGCCGGCACCCGGCCCCGGGGCACCGACCGCGAGGCCGACGAGCACCTGGCCGCCGAGCTCGCCGCCGACCCCAAGGAGAGGGCCGAGCACGTGATGCTGGTGGACCTGGGGAGGAACGACCTCGGCCGCATCTGCCGGGCCGGCTCGGTGGCCGTGGCGAGCTTCCTCGAGATCGAGCGTTACAGCCACGTCATGCACCTGGTCTCGAGCGTCGCGGGGGAGCTGCCCGGCAGGGAGGCGGGGCCGGCCGCGGCCCTCGCCGCTCTGCTCGCCGCCCTGCCCGCGGGCACGGTGTCGGGGGCGCCCAAGATCCGCGCCATGGAGATCATCGACGAGCTGGAGCCCGAGGCCCGCGGTCCCTATGCCGGGGCGGTGGGCTATCTGTCATTCACCGGCGACCTCGACACCTGCATCACCATCCGCACCCTGGTGGTGGCGCAGGGTGAGACCTCGGTGACCGCCGGCGCCGGCATCGTCGCTGACTCGGAGCCCGCGGCCGAGCAGCGGGAGACCGAGAACAAGGCGGCCGCCCTGCTCGCCGCCGTCGAGCTGGCCCGACAGCTGGATCGGAGGAGCTCGCCATGATCCTGGTGGTCGACAACTACGACTCCTTCACCTACAACCTGGTGCAGATGATCGCCGCCACCGGGGCCGAGACCGCAGTGGTGAGAAACGACGCCACGGACGTCGCCGGCCTCTTGGCCCGGGGGCCGGCCGGCATCGTGCTCTCCCCTGGCCCGGGCCGTCCGGAGGACGCCGGCCTCTGTCCGGACCTCTTCCGTGCCCGACCGGCCGTGCCCATCTTGGGCGTCTGTCTCGGCCACCAGGCCCTGGGGCTGGCCTTCGGGGCGGAGGTACGGCGGGCCGCGCGGCTGATGCACGGCAAGCCCTCGGCGGTTCGGCACGACGGCCGGGGGATCTTCGCCGGCCTGCCCGATCCCTTTACCGCCGGCCGCTACCACAGCCTGGAGGTGGGGGAGGAATCCCTGCCCGACTGCCTGGAGCCCGTGGCCCGGGCCGAGGACGGTACCCTGATGGCCATGCGTCACCGCGAGCTGCCCTACTGGGGGGTGCAGTTCCATCCCGAGTCCGTGCTCACCGCCGCCGGCCCCGAGCTGCTGGCCAATTTCTTGGCCCTGACCCTCGCCGGGGTGGCGCGGTGAGCGCTCCGGCGACCGGCGGCGCCCTCGACGCCCGCCAGGCCCTGGCCCGCTGGATGAGCGGCGGGTCCCTGTCGCACGGGGAGACCGAAGATCTTTTCGGCCAGCTGATGGACGGCGCCGTGCCGGACACCCTGAAGTCCGCCCTGCTGGTGGCCCTGGCCATGAAAGGGGAGAGCGAGGAGGAGATCGCCGGGGCGGCGTCGGCCATGCGCCGGCGGGTGGTGGCGATCCCCCACTCCCGGCCCGAGGTGGTGGATACCTGCGGCACCGGCGGTGACGGCAAGGGAGGCTTCAACGTCTCGACGGCCGCCGCTTTCGTGGTGGCGGGGGCGGGGGCGCCGGTGGCCAAGCACGGCAACCGCTCGGTGTCCAGCCGCTCGGGCAGCGCCGACGTGCTGGCGGCCCTGGGCGTGCCCCTGGACGTGACTCCGGAGACCGCGGCCCGCTCCATCGACGAGATCGGCATCGCCTTCCTGTTCGCGCCCCGGTTGCACCCGGCCATGGCGGCGGTGGCCCCGGTGCGCCGCGAGCTGGCGGTGCGCACGGTGTTCAACCTGCTGGGACCCCTGACCAACCCGGCCGGGGCCCGGCGGCAGGTGATCGGGGTCTACGCCGAGGCGCGGGTGGAGCCCGTGGCGCGGGTGCTCGCCCGCCTGGGCTGCGAGCACGCCCTGGTGGTGCACGGCTCGGACGGTTTCGACGAGATCACCACCACCGGTCCGACTCTGGTGACCGAGGTGCGGGGCGGCGAGGTCCGGAGCTACCAGCTCGAGCCCCTCGAGCTGGGGGTGGCGCGGGCCCGGCCCGAGGAGCTGGCCGGCGGCGACGCCGAGGACAACGCCCGCCGCCTGCTCGCCCTGCTCGAGGGGGAGCCGGGGCCCCTCGCCGACATGGTGGCCGTCAACGCCGGAGCCGCTCTCTACGTGGCCGGCCTCGCCGCGTCCCTCGCCGAGGGCCTGGCCCTGGCCCGGGCGACTCTCGCCTGCGGCGCGGCCCGGGCCAAGCTCCAGGCCTTGCGCACTTTCAGAGGGGGACCGGCATGAGCCAGCTGCCGGACGTGCTGGCCCGCATCGTCGAGGGGCGCCGGCGGCACCTGGCAGCGGAGTGGCAGCGACCGGGTCCCCGCAATCTGCTGCTGGACGAGGGGCCTGTGCAGACCGCCGAGACCAACTCCTTCCTCGCCGCCCTGGAGGCCCGGCGGGGCCGGGCGGTGATCGCCGAGGTCAAGATGGGCTCGCCCCGGCTGGGGTCCCTTGCCGGCCGCTTCGACCCGGAAGCGCAGGCCCGGCTCTACGCCGAGCACGGCGCCGCCTGCCTGTCGGTGGTGGTGGAGCCGGATTTCTTCCACGGCTCCTACGAGCTGCTGGAGCGTTGCCGCGAGGCCTCTGGCCTGCCGGCCATCGCCAAGGACTTCGCCGTCAGCCCCCGCCAACTGCTCTGGGCCCGGGACGCCGGGGCGAGCGCCGTGCTGCTGATGGCGGTGCTCTTCGAGAGCTTCGAGGACCTGACGAGCTACGCCTGGATGGCCCGCGGCCTGGGGCTGGTGCCGCTGGTGGAAGTCGACTCGGCGGCCGACCTGCCCAAGCTGCGCGGCGCGCCGTGGGAGCTGGTGGGGGTCAACAACCGCGACCTGCGCACCTTCGAGGTGAGCCTCGCGCGCAGCATCGAGCTCGCCAAACGGCTGCCCAAGGAGGCCCTGAAAGTGGCCGAGAGCGGTATCTCCGGGAGGGAGCAGGTGGAGCGGCTCGCCGCCGCCGGCTTCGACGCCTTCTTGATCGGCGAGAGCCTGCTCACGGCAGAGGATCCGGCGGCGAAGCTGGAAGAGCTGGTGGGATGAGGGAGGAGATCCTCGAGCTTCCGTGCGGCGCCGGTCCGCGCGAGGGATTGAAATCCCTCGCTACCCACGAACGTCCCTGGCGGGACGGGGGAGGGATCCCTCCTCCCACCCGAAGAGATCCCTCCACTCCGCCCTCGTCGCTACGCTCCTCAGGCTCCGGTCGGGATGACAGCGGTTGCTCTGGGGCACGTCGCTCCGCTGTCATCCCGAGCGGAGGGCCGGAGGCCCGTAGCCGAGGGATCTCCTGGGCGGGGGGAGGTCCGCCTCCCCCGTCCCGCCAGGGACGTTCGTGGGTAGCGAGGGATTTCAATCCCTCGGGCACCCGGCGACCGGCCTCCCTCCCCCTCATCAAGATCTGCGGCGTCACCACCGTCGAGGACGCCCTGCTCGCCGCCCAACGAGGTGCCAGCCATCTCGGGCTGAACTTCTTTCCGCCGAGCCCGCGCTGCCTGGAACCGGCCGCGGCGCGGGAGATCGCCGAGGCGGTGCGGGGGCGGGTGGCGCTGGTGGGGGTGTTCGTCGACCGGCCGCGGGCGGAGGTGGAGGCCATCGATGCTGCCGTGAGCCTCGACCTGCTGCAGTTCCACGGCGCCGAGACGCCGGAGGACCTGGCGCCCTTCGGGGCGCGGGCGATCAAGGTCTTCCGCTTGCGGCCGGAGGACCCCTTGCCCGACCTCGCGGCCTTTCCCGCAGCCTGGGGCTTCCTCTTCGACGTCTGGCACCCGGCTCTCCACGGCGGCACGGGGGAGGGCTGGGACTTCTCGCGCCTGGCCGCCCTGCCCCGGGGCCGCCCCGTCCTGGTCGCCGGGGGCATCCGCCCGGGCAATGTCGCGGCCGCGCTGGCGGCCAGTGGTGCCGCCGGGGTGGATGTCTGCTCCGGTGTAGAGTCCGCGCCGGGAAAGAAGGACCCGGAGCTCCTCGCCCAACTCTTCCGAGAGGTCCACCACTATGCGGGCATTGCCTGACCGCCGCGGCTACTTCGGCCCCTACGGCGGCCGTTTCGTCCCCGAGACCCTGATGGCACCGTTGGCCGAGCTGGCGGCGGCCTACGACCGGGCGAAGAAGAGCCGGTCGTTTACCAAGCGCCTCGAGCATCTGCTGGCGACCTACGTCGGCCGGCCCACACCGCTCTATTTCGCCGAGCGTCTCAGCGAGGAGCTGGGGGGGGCGCGCATCTACTTGAAGCGGGAGGACCTGCTCCACACCGGCGCGCACAAGATCAACAACGCCCTCGGCCAGGCCCTGCTCGCCCGCGAGATGGGCAAGGGGCGGGTGATCGCCGAGACCGGGGCCGGCCAGCACGGCGTGGCAACGGCGACGGCCGCAGCCCTGCTGGGCCTGTCCTGCACGGTCTACATGGGTGCCGAGGACATGCGGCGCCAGCGCCTGAACGTCGAGCGCATGCGCCTTCTGGGGGCCCGCGTCGAGGCGGTGGACGCGGGCAGCCGCACGCTCAAGGACGCCATCAACGAGGCCCTGCGCGACTGGGTCACCCACGTGCGCACCACCCATTACATCCTGGGCTCAGTGCTCGGCCCGGACCCCTACCCGCGGATGGTGCGGGACTTCCACCAGGTGATCGGCATCGAGGCCCGGCGCCAGCTCAAGCGCGCCACCGGCCGCGAGACCCCGGACCTGGCCATCGCCTGCGTGGGCGGCGGTTCGAACTCGATCGGCCTCTTCTCGGCGTTCCTCGACTCGCGGCGCACGCGGCTGGTGGGAGTGGAGGCCGGGGGCCGCGGCGGCCGGCTGGGCGAGCACGCGGCCCGCTTCGCGGGCGGTGGCCTCGGGGTGCTCCACGGCACGCGCACCATGGTGTTGCAGGACGACGACGGCCAGATCGCCGCCACCCACTCGGTGTCGGCCGGCCTCGACTACCCGGCGGTGGGCCCCGAGCACGCCTTCCTGCACGACCTCGGCCGCATCGAGTACACGGCGGTGGACGACGCCGAGGCGATCGACGCCTTCCATCGGCTGGCCGAAACCGAGGGGATCCTCCCCGCCCTCGAGAGTGCCCACGCCGTGGCCGAGGCGATCCGCCGGGCGCCCTCGATGCCCAAGAAGTGGCTGCTGCTGATCAACCTCTCCGGCCGTGGCGACAAGGACCTCGACTCGGTGCTGGCCTTCGACGCCGAGCGGGAACGCCGAGCCGCTGAGCGCCGGCGCCGGCCCCGGGCGGTCCCCCACGGCTTCGGCGGCGACGATCTCGAGGTGGGCTGAAGGAGGGACGATGAGCGAGATCGAGCGCGTCTTCCGCCGTTGCCGCCGCGAGCGCCGGGCGGCCTTCATCCCCTTCCTGGTGGCCGGGGACCCGGACCTCGACACCACCGCCGGCCTGCTCGATGCCCTGGTGGCGGGCGGAGCGGACCTGATCGAGATCGGCGTGCCCTTCTCGGACCCGATCGCCGACGGCCCGGTGATCCAGCGCGCTGCGACGCGGGCCCTCGAAGGGGGCGTCACCCTCTCGAAGGTGCTGGCCCTGGTGGCGGCGAAGCGCCCGAGCCTGGGGGTGCCGATCGTCCTGTTCAGCTACTTCAATCCCCTCCAGGTGCGGGGCGCCGAGCTTTTCGCCGAGCAAGCCGCAGCCTCGGGGGTGGACGGCGTGCTGTGCGTGGACCTGCCCCCCGAGGAGGGGGACCTGCTGGCGCCGGCCCTGGCGCGCCACGGCCTCGACACGATCTTCCTGCTCTCGCCCACCAGCGGCCCGGAGCGGGTGGCCAAGGTCGAGAGAGTGGCCTCGGGCTTCGTCTACTACGTGTCGGTCACCGGCACCACCGGGGAGCGGCGCCGGGTCGGCAAGGGCCTCGGCAAGACGGTCAGGCGGCTGCGCAAGAAGCTCGATCTGCCCCTGGCCGTGGGCTTCGGCATCTCGACCCCCGAGCAGGTGGCCGAGGTGGCCGCCATGGCCGACGGCGTGGTGGTGGGCAGCGCCCTGGTGCGTTTTGTCGAGGAGCATGCCGGGCATCCGCAGCTCGCCCGGTTGCTCGAAAGAAAGGTCCGAGAGCTCGCAGCCCCGTTGCGCGGGTGAGAGGAGGAGGCATGAGCGAGAGCGAGGAGCTGCGGGCCGCGGAACGGTCCGTCGCCGTCACCACCCACGGGCGCTATCTGGTGCGGCGGCCGGAAGGCCCGGGGCCTTTCCCCCTGCTGGTGGGCTTCCACGGCTACGCCGAGCGCGCGGAGGACATGCTGGCGCGGCTGGCGTCCCTCCCGGGCAGCGAGGGCCGGGTGCTGGTCGCCGTCCAGGGCCTTCACGCCTTCTATCGAGTGAAGACCGGTGAGGTCGTGGCGAGCTGGATGACCAAGCAGAACCGCGAGCTGGCGATCGCCGACAACGTGGCCTACGTGGCCCGGGTGGTGGCCGAGGTGCGCGCCGAGGTGCCAGCCACTTCGGGGCTGGTCTTCGCCGGTTTCTCGCAGGGGGTGGCCATGGCCTTTCGGGCGGCGGCCTTCGCCGGCTGCGGCGCCACGGGAGTGATCGCGCTGGCCGCCGACGTGCCGCCGGATGTGGCCGAGCGTGGCCTCGGAGCCTTGCCCCCCGTGCTCCTCGCCCGCGGCGAGTCCGACCCCGGCTACCCGCCGCACCAGCTGGAGAAGGACCTCGCCACCCTGCGGGACGGCGGCGTGACCGTCGAGGGCGTCGAGTTCGCCGGCGGCCACGAGTGGAACCCGGCCTTCTCGGCGCGGGCGGGGGAGTGGCTGCAGGGGCCGACGAGGTTCGGAAGACCCTGAGGCACCACCTCCGCCGGGGGCGCGCTTGGCCTATGCTGCCGGTCGCTGTTCCCGTATCAGTCGAGGGGAGGAGAGCCTGGATGACCAAGAGCCGCCTGGAGGCGTTCAGCGACGGGGTGATCGCCATCCTGATCACCATCATGGTGCTCGAGCTCAAAGTGCCTCACGGCGCCGAGCTCGCGACGCTCAAGCCGCTGACGCCCGTGTTCCTCAGCTACGTCCTGAGCTTCGTCTACCTGGGGATCTACTGGAACAACCACCACCACATGCTGCACGCCGCCCGTCACGTCAACGGCCCCATCCTCTGGGCCAACCTCCACCTGCTGTTCTGGCTGTCGCTGATTCCCTTCACCACCGGCTGGATGGGGGAGAACCACTTCGCCCTCTGGCCGGTGGTGCTCTACGGCGGAGTGCTGTGGATGGCGGCCGTCGCCTACTACGTCCTGGCCCGGGCCCTGGTGGCCCGCCATGGCCGGGACTCGACCCTGGCCACGGCCCTCGGCAGCGACTTCAAAGGCAAGATCTCCGTCGTGCTCTACACCGCCGCCGTGGGCCTCGCCTTCGTGAGCCCGTGGCTCGCCATGGCCGTTTACGTGCTGGTGGCCTTGATGTGGCTGGTGCCGGATCGGCGGATCGAGAGGGTGCTCCAGGCAGACTGACCGGCCGCTCCCGAAATGGCTGGCACCTCGGGGGGCGGCGCTTCCCCGAAGTGGCTGGCACCTCGAGGGCGGCCCGCCGCCATGCCTACGTTTGCTAAAGTCGCGTCTCCACGACCACGCGAATTCGGGAAGTGAGGCGGGATGAGCGAGGAGCCCAAGTCGAGCGCGCGAGCCGTGCAGCTCGAGGCCACCATCGAGGCGATCCGCGCCAACCTCGGAGGCAAGGTCCCGGCCGCGGTGCTCGACGAGGCGCTGAGGCCCCACCTGGAAGAGAGGGCGGCCCTGCTCGGCCTGGCCGACCACCAGAGCGCGGTGGCCCAGATCGGAAGCGCAGCCGCCACTAGCGGCGGCTTCGCCGCCCAGGCTCAGACCATCAACTTCATCCTGGTCTCCCAGGGGGTGTGGGCGAGGACCGACACGCCGGCCCCGGCCATCAACCTGGTCGAGGTCACGGCGCGCTATCTCGAGGTCCTCTTCGAGCTCTTCTGCTACCTCGACTTCCGCGGCATGGGAGTGGACGACAGCGTGCCGCTCCAGCTCGCTTTGCTCGACACCTACGTGCCCCTTTCAGCCCGGCCCTGCCTGCCCGAGGGCGAGACCTGGGATCGTTCGGCACGGCTGGCCGGCAGGGGGGAGACCGCCGAGGAGCTGGAGGCCCTGCGCCCCGGGCAGCCGCAACACCTGCTGGAGCTGCTGCGTGCCCACGATGGCCTGGTGGTGCTCGGTGACCCCGGTTCCGGCAAGAGCACCTTTCTCAAGTTCCTCGCCCTGATGCTGGCGACCGGCCGGGAGGAGGAGCTGGGCCTCGGCCCCCGGGTGCCGTTCCTGCTGCCGATCTCGGCCTTCGCCGAGGAGCTGGGGCGGGGCACCTGCCCGCTCGAGGACTGTCTGGTGCGTCACTACCAGAGCAGGGGGTTGGGCCAGGATCTGGGCGCCCTGGTCACGGCCGCCCTGGCCGAGGGCCGCGCCCTGGTGCTGCTCGACGGTCTCGACGAGGTCAAGGACCCGGACCGCCGGCTGGAGGTGGCGAACCGCGTCAAGGACTTCTACGTCCGCCACCGTGGCGCCGGCAACCGGCTGGTGCTGACCAGCCGCGTGGTGGGCTGGGCGGAGATCCGGCTCACCGGCGAGAAGCTCGGGGAGTGCACGCTGGTCGACTTCGGCGATGAGGACCTCGAGCTCTTCGCCACCCAGTGGACCGGAGCCATCGAGCGCAAGGCCCAGGCCGGCAAGGCCCTGGCGCAGTATGCCGCCGAGCGCGAGCGCACGGAACTGCTCGAGGCGATCCACGGCAACCCGGCGGTGCGCAAGCTGGCCGGCAACCCCCTGCTGCTGACCATCCTGGCCCTGATGAAGCGGCAGCGGGTGGTGCTGCCGGATCGACGGGCCCAGCTCTACGACCTCTACGTCAAAGTCCTGCTCAGCCACTGGAACCGCAACCGCAGCCTCTCCGGCCGGGCCGGAGTGAGCCTGGACGTGGAGGCCACCTTGAAGGTGCTGGCGCCGCTCGCCCTGTGGATGCAGCGCACGGTGCCCGGTGCCGGCCTGGTGAAGGCTGCGCTGCTCGAGCAGGAGCTGGAGGCGATCTTCGCGCAGGACCCCCGCCTGCTCTCGGCCAAGGGTCTGCCCGCTCGCGAGGCGGCCCGGAGCTTCCTGCGCGACGTGCGGGACCACACCGGCCTGCTGCTCGCCCGCGGCGCGGGGCACTTCGGCTTTCCGCACCTGACCTTCCAGGAATATCTGGCTGCGGTGGGGCTGGTGGAGGCGGGGCAGGAGGATCTGCCGGGCCTGCTCGAGGCCCTGGCTGAGCACGTAGGGGAGCCGGCGTGGCGAGAGGTGATCCTGCTGACGCTCGAGCACCTGGCCTTGAACGTGGGGCGGGATCGGGCGGCGTCCCAGCTGATCGAGGGGCTGATCGCGGGCGCACCCGGCCCGGCCGGGGAGGCCGTGCTGCTGGCCGGTCAGGCGATCCTCGAGGTGGGGCCCCTCGCGGTGACCCCCGAATGCCGGCAGCGTACGGTCGAGGCCCTGCTCGGCACCCTGACGGCGGAGACCGGGCCTCCAGCCCTGGTGCGCTGCAAAGCGGGCCGCCAGCTCGTCCGGCTGGGGGACCCGCGCGAGGGAGTGCGTACCCTCGACGGGATGGAGCTGTGCTGGGTGCCGGAGGGACCGTTCTGGATGGGCAGCCCGGCAGACGACTCCTGGGCATACGACGACGAAAAGCCCTTGCACGAGCAGGAGATCCCCTACGGCTACTGGCTCGGCCGCTGGCCGGTGACGGTGTGGCAGTGGCGGGAGTACGTCGAGGCCAGAGGCGTCGAGCCGGGGGACAAGGACAGCCTCGATGGTGACGGCAACGAGCCGGTGGTGTGGGTGAGCTGGCGCGAGGCGCGGGCGTTCTGTGGGTGGTTGGGCAAGCGTTGGCGGCAGGCTGGTTTGTTACCGGCGGGTTGGGAGGTGCGCTTGCCCTCGGAGCGGGAGTGGGAGAAGGCCGCTCGAGGAGGTCGGGCCGTGCCGGTGCTGGAGGAGCCACCGAGCCGAGCCGCGAGGGCCGGCCTTGCGCCCCCCTCCCGGTTGGCCCTGGTGGAGAACCCTTTGCCTCACCGCCGCTTCCCGTGGGGCGATGATGCGGATCCTGAGCGGGCAAACTACGGTGAGTCCGGTGTCGGCCGGCCGAGCGCGGCCGGGGCGTTCGCGACCGGAGCGAGCCTCTACGGTTGCCAGGATCTCGCCGGCAATGTCCTGGAGTGGACCGGCAGTCTGTGGGGTGAGGTCTGGAAGCAGCCCACGTACGGTCACTATCCCTACGACCCCGACGACGGTCGCGAGTCCGCGGATGCCTCTGAGGACATCCTTCGTGTGCTGCGCGGTGGCGCGTTCCGGTTCGTTCCTCAGAGCGTCCAGTGCGCGGCTCGAGGCGCGTTCCACCCGTGGGCGCGCTACTACAACGTTGGCTTCCGGGTGTTGGCGTCCCCATTCTCCTCTGGGCTCTGATCCGCTCTGGACTCTCTTGTCTCTGGACTTTCTCCCACCCCGATCCTCCCTTTGATACGCTCGTCCCTGTCACCAAGCGCAAACGCGAAACTGCGGGAAGCCGCTCTTCAGGCCGGAGGGAACCGGCGGGAGGTGGAGATGGACGCAGGGGAAGCTGCCGCGGCGGCGGCTCAGGCTCTCGGGCCGGCCTTGCCGTATCTGCTCGCCGTCGGCAAGGAAGCGTGGGACAAGGCGAAGAAGGAGCTGGGGGAGGGCGTGTGGGACCGGGCCAAGAGTCTTTGGGATCGGCTCCGCGGTGCCGATGCCGACAGCAAGGCCCTGGAGCGCCTGGACCACGCCGCCGGGCGGGTGGTGGCGCGGCCGGAGGATGCCAACGCCAAGGGGGCTCTGGTCGCGGAGCTTCACGACCTGCTCGAAGCCCGGCCGGCCCTGCTGGCCGAGCTGGCCGTTCTGCTCGAAGGCGTGAGGCCGAACGTGAACATTGCCGTCGCGGACCGCGGAGGCGCCGTGGCGCAAGGTGGCTCTGCTGCGGCGACGGGCGGGGGCCATGCTTCGGTGGGCCATTGGCAAGGCAAACCCAAGCCAGGCGATGGCTAAGGGCAAGAAGACGGCTGCCACGGCGAAGCGGGGCAGCGCCGTGGCGCAGCAGGGCAGCGCGGCAGCGGCAAGC
Source organism: Thermoanaerobaculia bacterium (assembly GCA_036274895.1). GTDB lineage: Bacteria > Acidobacteriota > Thermoanaerobaculia > Multivoradales > SZUA-115 > CALMKX01. Next base: position 171,775 of record DASUEU010000049.1, read on the forward strand.
CGCGGTGTGGCGATGCACAGCTCCTCGGTGGACAGGTCAGTCGTGGTCACCGGGGACGGCGCGCACGTCGAGGTCCACGGCGGCACCTCGGTGGGCACGGACCCAGGGGCTCTGCTCCAGGGCTACCTCCGCTGGCTCTTCGAGCGCCACCAGGAGGTTCGTCTGCCGATCCCGGAGGCGGGCTCCAGTGGCTCGGCGAACGAGCCGGCCATGCCTCTCGCCGGCATCTACACAGCGCTGAGGACGACGGCGATCGACCGGGCCGAGCCCGATACGGAGCGAGAGGCACGTCAGCGGAATCGAAACAGACAGCGAATGACCGCGCGTGGAGGGCTCTTCGAGGGGCCGGGTTCGCAGACTCCCGCCCTCGCCCTGCTGGACCGGGAGCGCAAGCTGGTGCTGCTCGGCGAGCCGGGCGGGGGCAAGAGCACCCTCGTGGCCTTCCTCGTGCTCTGCCTCGCCGGCGAGCGGTTGGGAGAGAAGGGGGCAAACCTGGCCGCGCTGCGCTCCCCGCTGCCCACCGAGCAAGGCCATGAGAGAGGCGAGAAGCCCAAGCGCCAGCCGTGGCGGCATGGCAGCCTCCTGCCCGTGCCCGTCGTGCTTCGAGACTTCGCCGCCCGCGGGGAACTCGGCCCCGGCCGGGCCAGCGCCCAGCAGGTGTGGGACTTTCTGGCCGGTGAGCTGGCTAGCGGGGGCCATGCTCCGTGCCGGGAGGTTCTGGAGCGCGAGCTGCGGGAGAAGGGGGCGCTGGTGCTGCTGGACGGCCTCGACGAGGTGCCGCAGAAGGAGGGTCTGCGCCGGCTGGTGGGCCAGGCGGTGGCGGACTGCGCGGCCGGGTTGCCCCGCTGCCGGTTCCTCCTCACCAGCCGCACCTACGCCTGGCGCAACCAGGGCTGGGACCTGCCCGGCTTCCCTGTGGCCGAGCTGGCGCCCTTCGACCGGGTACAGATCCGCGCCTTCCTCGCCCGCTGGTACGGCCAGCTCGCCCAGCTGGGCCGGCTGAGCCTCGCTGAAGCCGAGGACCAGGCTCGTGAGCTGACCGAGGTGATCTTCGGGCGAGACCGGCTCGAGGAGCTGGCGGAGCGGCCCCTGCTGCTTTCCCTGATGGCGAGCCTCCATCATGGCCGCGGCCGACTGCCGGAGGACCGCGGCCAGCTGTACCGCGAGACGGTGGACCTGCTGCTCGAGGTGTGGGAGCAGCGGCGGCGCACCTACGACCGGGAGGGCAAGCCCATCGTGCTCCAGCCGAGCGTCACGGAGTGGCTGAAGGTGGACCGAGCCCGGGTGCGGCAGGCCCTGGAGAAGCTCGCTTTCGAGGCCCATGCCCGCCAGCCGGAGCTGTCCGGCACGGCGGACGTGCCGGAGGGAGACCTCGCCCGGGAGCTGCTGCAGGTCTCTGCGGCCCGCGCGGATGGTGCCGGGGGTGCGAACGCGGCCGAGCTGCTCAGCTACCTGTCGGAGCGGGCCGGCATCCTGGTGCGGCGGGGGGACGAGGTCTACACCTTCCCGCATCGCACCCTCCAGGAGTACCTGGCGGCGAAATACCTGACCGATACCGAAGGCTCGGACGGCCTCGCCGATCGGGCTCGGGCGGAACCCGATCGCTGGCGCGAGGTGGTGCTGCTCGCAGCGTCCGTTCTGGGCGGTGTCTCGCAGACCGTCCTCTGGGACTTGATCGAGGCCCTCTGCCATCGGGAGCCGCCGGAGGGCCCGGCAAGCCTCGCGGACACCTGGGGCGCCCATCTGGCGGGCATGGCCGCCGCGGAGTCGCTCCGGCTGACCAACCTGCCACCTCGCCAGCAACCGAAGCTGGAGCGCCTTCGCCGCTGGCTGGTACACCTGCTGGGCAGCCCCTCGCTGCCGGCGCCGGAGCGTGCGCTGGCGGGCCGGAGCCTGGCCCGGCTGGGGGATCCCCGCGAGGAGGTGACGACGCTCGACGCCATGGAGCTGTGCTGGGTGCCTGCCGGACCGTTCTGGATGGGCAGCCCCGAGACGGCCCCGCTGTCCCTCCCGGAAGAACACCCGTTGCACGAGCAAGCGGTTCCCTACGGCTACTGGATCGGCCGCTACCCAATCACGGAGCTCCAGTGGCAGGAGTACCAGAGGGCGATCGGTACAGAGGTGAAGGAGCGGCCTCGGCCCGGCCCCTTCGCCAACGCTCCGGCGGTGGCCATGACCTGGCACGAGGCGCGTGCCTTCTGCACCTGGCTGGGGGAGCGCTGGCGGGCGGCTGGTCTCTTGCCGCCGGGTTGGACGGTTTGCCTGCCTTCCGAGCGCGAGTGGGAGAAGGCGGCCCGGGGCGGAGTGGAGCGCCTGGACGAGCCGCAGCCGGTGGCGCGCAAGGCGCGGCAGGGGCTGGTCCAGCCTCAGGCGCTGGCCCTGGCTGCCAACCCGAAACCCGAGCGGCGCTTCCCCTGGGGGGACGAGCCGGACCCGGAGCGGGCGAACTATGGTGACTCTGGGGTGGGAGCCAGGAGCGCCGCCGGGGTGTTTGTCTCCGGAGCCAGCCCCTGCGGTTGCCAGGATCTCTCCGGCAATGTCTGGGAGTGGACGCGGAGTCTCTGGGGAGAGGACTTGATGAACCCCTCTTTCGGCTATCCCTACGACCCGAGTGACGGCCGCGAGCTTGTCGATGCTTCGGATGAGGTCCGTCGTGTGCTGCGCGGTTGCGCGTTCTACTTCGCTCCTCAGTTCGTGCGGTGCGCGGTTCGCAACAGGTACCACCCGTGGGGCCGCGACAGCCGCGTCGGGTTTCGGGTGTTGGCGTCCCCATTCTCCTCTGACCTCTGATCCGCTCTGGCCTCTGAAGTCTCTGGACTCTTGCTTTGGGGTGGGGGCAGCCGGAGAGGGCGCAGCTTGCTGCGCCCTCTCCGCCGCGGTTTACGGCTTCGCGGGCGCGGGGCTCCCCCTCACCCCGACCCTCTCCCCCGTTGCCGGGGGAGAGGGGGCCGGAGGTTCGGAGGTTCCCGAAGTGGCTGGCACCTCGGGGCGGGGGCACCGGGGAGCTATGGGAAGAGGCGGGCCACCTCGATCTCGACGGCGTCGAAGGGGGGGATGGCGGCGCGCTGCGGGGGGGCCCAGCCGCCGAGGCGGAACCAGCCGCCTTGCCGCGCTTCGAAGGCCTCGAGGATGCGGGCGGGGATGTCCAGTAGCCAGTAGTGGGGGACGCCGGCGCGCAGGTAGAGGTCGGCCTTGAGGACGCGATCGCGTTGGATGCTCGAAGGCGAGAGCACCTCGCAGATCCAGTCCGGCACCACCGTGACCGGTCGTGCTTCGGGTAGCTCGGGTAGGCGCTCCCGTCGCCAGCCTACGAGGTCCGGGCTCACGATGTCGTGGGGGCCGAAGTAGAGATCCGGCTCGGCGACGATCCACCAGCCTCCCGGCCCGTCTTCTCCGAAGTCGAAAGGAGCGCCGATCGAGCCTCCCAGCGCGATCTGAGCGCGACCGTGCCGCGGCCGCGGCCGCGGGTGGAGGGTCAGCTCTCCAGCCAGCACCTCGGCCTTCTGGCCTTCGGGCGCGGCCACGATGTCTTCCCAGCCGGCGGGGCGTCGCGGGGGCTCGGCCATGCGCGGAAGGATACGCCAAGCCCTTGAGCGAAGCGCAGCCCGAAATGGCTGGCACCTCGGGGGGCCCTCACCCCTGCCCCTCTCCCGGCCCGCCCACTCCAGCCTTCCGGGAGAGGGGTTCGGAGGGGATGGATTCCCGCTTTCGCGGGAATGACGACGAGGAGGGACTCCCCTCTGGCCTCCCCCTCTCCCGGAAGGCTGGAGTGGGCGGGCCGGGAGCCTGCCCTGAGCGCAGCCGAAGGGAGGGGGACCGAGGGGGTGAGGGCGTCGGCCCGCCGAAATGGTCAGTTCCCCGAAGTGCCTGGCACCCCGGGGATCACTCATCGTCCGCCACCCGATCCTTCATCACCGAGAAGCCGTGGCGCTCGGCGATCTGGTCGTAGTGGTCGATGACCTGGCGCACGTAGGCCCGCTTCTCGCGGTAGGTGCCGGGGAAGAAGGAGCGCTTGAAGCCGTGGATGGCCACGGTGCGCAGCTCGCCGGGGGTGAGCCCGAAGGCCGCCGAGGCCTGGGCGATCTCGCGCGTCACCGTGGTGCGGGAGACCAGCCGGTTGTCCGTGCACAGGGCCACCGAGAGCCGCTCCCGCAGCATGCGGCCGAAGGGGTGGCGCCGCGCGTCGTTGTCCAGGAAGGGCATGGTCTGGAGGTTCGAGGTGATGCACACCTCGAGGGTCACCCGGCGATGGGAGATGTACTCGGCCAGCTGCTCGACGTAGCGCTCGGCGTTGGCCTCGTCCTGCACCAGCTCCACCGAGTAGAGGTGCGTGCCGTGACCGATGCGGTCGGCGTTCAACTTGGTGATCGCCTGGAAGATGCTCTCCGGGCCGTAGGCCTCGCCGGCGTGGACGGTCTTCTTCAGGAAGTGCTGGTGGGCATAGCGGAAGGCCCGCACGTGGTCCGAGGCGGGGTGCCCAGCCTCGGCGCCGGCCAAGTCGAAGCCGACGATGGGCAGGCCCAGGCGGTCGCGGGCGTCGATCACGGCACGGGCCAGGGACAGCGAGGCCACGCCGTAGATCTGCCGCGGCGGCCAGCCCTGGAGCACGTTCACCAGATCCTTGTAATAGGGGCCGAAGCCGCCGGTGAACATGCGCATGGCGCAGGTGATGATGCCGTAGCGGAAGGGCGGCTCGCCCCGCTCGGCGACCGCCGGGGAGGCCTCGTGCTCCTGGCGGGCGCGGGCCAGGCCGCGATCGACGGCGGCGATCACCTGGCCGACGTCGAAGCCGGGCCGCACGTGGAGCTGGGGTGCGAAGCGCACCTCGATGTAGCGCACGCCTTCGGCCAGGCAGTCCTGGGCCAGCTCGTAGGCCACCCTCTCGAGGGCCTCGGCGTCGGTCATCACGGCGCAGGTGTAGGCGAAGCCGTGGAGGTAGTCGGGAAGGTCGCGGTAGCTCTCCTTGAACACCAGCTCGAGCAGACCCTCGGGAGTGTTGGAGGGCAGCTCGACGCCGCGCTCCCGGGCCAGCTCGATCAGGGTCGGCAGACGGAGGGAACCGTCGAGGTGGAGGTGGAGGTCGGACTTGGGGATCGCTTCGAGGAACGCCTCGGGGTACTGCTGGGCGGGGAGGTTGGCCTTCATGACGGGATGTTATCAGCCCCGGTTCAGCCGTAGACGCCGGAGAGGATCGCCGAGAAGGTCTCGGCATCGACGTTGCCGCCGGAGAGGATCACGCCCACGCGGGAGCCCTGCGGTGCGAGGCCGCCCGAGAGCAGGGCCGCCACACCCAGAGCTCCCGAGGGCTCGACCACCAGCTTGGTGCGCTCGAAGAGGAAGCGCACGGCTCCGGCGATGGCGGCTTCCGACACGGTGACGAAGTCCGCCACCCGGGCACGGATGATCGCGAAGGTCAGCTGGCCCAGGGAGGCCGTGCGGGTGCCGTCGGCGATGGTGCGGGGGTTCTCCACCCGCTGGAGCAGGCCGGTGGCGAAGGAACGGGCGGCGTCGTCCGCCAGCTCCGGCTCGACGCCGATCACCCGGCAGCCGGGCGAGGCGGTGACGGCGGCCAGGGCCGAGCCCGAGAGCAGCCCGCCGCCGCCGCAGGGCACCAGCAGGGCATCGAGGGGCCCCACCTGTTCGAACAGCTCGAGGGCCGCTGTGCCCTGGCCGGCGATGACCTGGGGATGGTCGAAGGGGGGGATGAGCACGGCGCCGGTGCGCTCCCGCACCTCGGCCGCCACTTCCTCGCGCTGCTCGCGGGCCGGGTCGTAGGTCAGGACCCGGGCGCCGTAGCCCTCGGTGGCGGCGCGCTTGACCGCTGGGGCATCGAGGGGCATGACGATGGTGGCCGGCACCCCGAGCAGGCGGCTGGCCAGGGCCACGCCCTGGGCGTGGTTGCCCGAGGAGTAGGCCAGCACGCCGCGGGCCTTCTCCTCGGCCGAGAGCTGGGAGATGGCGTTGTAGGCGCCGCGGATCTTGAACGCCCCCACGCGCTGGAAGCTCTCGGCCTTCAAGAAGACCTGCCCCCCCACCCGCTCGTCGAGGGTGCGGCTGGTGACCACTGGCGTCTGATGGGCGATGCCGCGCAGCCGCTCCCGGGCGGCCAGGACGTCGGCGGGGGAGACGGGGAGCTGGAGGTCGGTCATCTCTTCTTCGTCCCGAGAATCTTCCGGTCCAGCTCCACCGACACCGGGCAGTGGTCCGAGCCCATCACCTCGGGGTGGATGGCGGCCTTCTTCAAGAAGGGCAGGGCGCCGGGCGAGGCGAGCACATAGTCGAGGCGCCAGCCGATCCCTTTCTCGCGAACACCCTGGCGCTGGCTCCACCAGGAGTAGTGGCCGGCCCCGCTCTCGAAGAGGCGGAAGGTGTCGGACCAGCCCGAGCGCAGCCAGCGGTCCAGCTCCTCCCTCTCCTCGGGCCGGAAGCCGCTGGTCTCGCGGTTCTCGCGGGGGCGGGCGAGGTCGATCTCGCGATGGGCGGTGTTGAAGTCCCCCATCACCAGGACCGGCCGGCCCGCGGCGCGCTCGGGCTCGAGCAGGTCGAAGAGCCAGCGGTAGAAGTCGAGCTTGTAGGGAATGCGGGAGAGGTCCCGCTCCTTGCCGTTGCCGTTGGGAAAGTAGCCGTTGGCCAGCCAGAGGTCGCCGAAGCGTGCGAGCTGGAGCCGGCCTTCCCGATCGAACTCCGGGCGGTCGAAGCGGTGGTCCACGGCCTCGGGCCGGCGCTTGCTGTAGAGGGCCACGCCACTGTAGCCGGGGCGCTCGGCGGCGTGGAGGTGGAAGTGCCAGCCGGGCCGCTGGGTCAGCTCCGCGCTCAGCTGATCCGCTCGCGAGCGCACTTCCTGGAGGGCCACCACGTCGAAGCGCGAGGCTTCGAGCCACTCGGCGAAGCCTTTCCGGGCACAGGCGCGCAGGCCGTTGACGTTCCAGGAGGCGATCTTCAAGCGGGGCAAGGTGGCTGGCTCAGTAGGGGCTCTGGTCCCAGGCGCCGTTGACGACGCTTCTCAAGGTATAGCCGAGCGCCGGCCGGTTGGCAAGGTCGAAGGTGCCCCCCGGGCCGACCTTCCAGATCTTGAGGTTGCGGAAGGTCAAGGGAGTGCGCGCCGCGCAGGTCTCCGGCGCGTGATCGGCGAGCGCGAAGTAGGCCTGGCCGGTGCCCATGACCCGGGCGAAGCCGGTGCGGTCGACGACGACCGAAGTCTCCTCGTCGATGCCGACGCCCAGGACCGTGGTGGCGACGCCGTCCTGGATCTGACGGGCCAGGAAGGCGGCCAACCGGCCGAAGCGATCCCGGGTCACGAAGTGAGAGTCGAGCAGGGTGCCCGCGAGGGGGGGCCAGGCGAAGAAGCCGTAGGTGAAGGTGATCGCGCGGTCATAGGGGTTGGCGAGGGCGGTGGCGGAGGTGGCGCTGCCGCCGCAGGCATCGTAGACGTAGGGGCTGTGGATCACCTCGCCGGCCGAGGTGCCGCCGATGCCGCCGCCCTTGCCGTGCACGTGCTCGACCGCCGTCTCGACCTTGGTGCCCTTGAACAGAGTGACGTAGGTGCACTGGTCACCCCCGGCGAAGAACACCACCTCGGCGTTCTGGATTGTGGTTTCCACGGCGGCGGTGTCGGCATCGGTGCGCTTGGTGATCACCAAGGTCTCGACCGAGTCGACGCCGTTCATGGCGAAGATGGGCAGGTTGTAGCCGTCCGACCCGGTGGCGCGCAGGATCACCACGTCGACCTTGGTCGAGCAGCTGGTGCAGCCTCGTACCTGGTCGATCAACCACTGGATCGCGGCATCGACGTCTGGGCCACCGCCGCCCAGGTCGTACGCGGGGCCAGCGAGGGCCACCACCACGTCGCCGGCATTGCCGGTCAGGTAGCGGGTGACCTTGGCGGCGGCGGAGCCGGCGGTGAGCAGAGCGAAGATCGACAGGGCGATCACGGGTCGCATCGTGGAAACCTCCTCGTTCGCGCGCGAGCGCTAAGAGCTGTTTTTGGCAGAACGACTCTAACAGCTCGACCCTGGCCGGGCGATGGCGCTCCTTCAGATCGTCCGTAACGGAAGTGATGTACTAAGCTTCGCGAATGGTCTACTCGACACCCAGGAAGGCCCGGCGCGTACCGCTCTCGGTCCGGGTCCACCTCAAGCTCGAAGGCGTGCCGGACCCGATCACCGAAACCCTGCTCAACATCTCCCTCGGCGGCATGGCCGTCGGTCTGCGCAAGTCGCCGCCGCTGGGCTCGCTGGTGGCCTTCGAGTTCGACCTCGCCGACACCCTGATCGAGGGTACGGGCGAGGTGGTGTGGTCGCGGCCCCTCGAGGAGAGCCTGATCGGTCGCAGCGACGTCGGGGTTCGCTTTCGCTACCTCTCGGCCGGCAGCCGGGAGCGCATCTTCCGGCTGGTGCAGTGGTTCGCGACCCAGCCCGACACCTTGACCGGTGTCGAGATCGCGACCGCCCTGGCGACCGGGGGCGTGCCGGCGCTCGCCCCAGCGCCCAAGCCCGGCGCCCTGGAGAAGGCTCCAGCCCCGGCTGTGCCGGTCGCCACGACGGCTCTGCAGATCCCCGGGACCGTCACCCTGCCGATGCCTCGGCCTTTCGAGGGGCCAGCGGCCGAGCCGCCGTCCGAGCCCCTCTTCCCGCGCCCACCAGCCGAGCGCACGCCGCCGGAGGAACCGAGCTGGCCGGTGCCGGACCTGTCCTCTGCCGTCGCCCCGTCGGACCGCGAGCCCCGCTGGCAGCCGTTTCCGGCCGCGGCAGAGGAGGCCGGGCCGACGCTGGACGAGCGCATCGAGCTCGACCTGGGTGGGCACAGCTTCGGTTACGGCGCGGCGGTTGCCGGTGCCCCGAGCGCGGATGCGGCCAGCGCAGCGTACGGCGAGCCCCTCGCCGAGCCGACCGGGGCCTCCGAGCCGCTGCCGCGACCGGCGCCCTTCGCTTCCCACCTCGAGGCCAGGCCGTCGCGGCGCTCCTCGGTCCCGTTCCTGTTCTTGGGCGGGCTCACTCTCGGCCTGATCGGCTTCGGCCTCTACTGGTTCCGCGAGCCGCTGCTCGATCTCCTCGGCATGGGGGCAGGCAGCCCGCCCCCGGTCGCGGCGCCGGCCCCCCAGCCGGCTGCCGAGGTGGCCCGACCGGTCGTCTCCGAGCCCCCACCGGCTGCCGAGCCCGAGGCCCAGCCCCCCTCGGCTCCCGCCGAGCCCGCTCCGGCCCCCGCCGAGCCCCCTCCGGCCGCGGCCGAGCGGGCCGCTCGGCGGGTAGAGCGTATCCAGGCGGCGGCGGGGGAGGGCGGCACGGTGGTGGTGATCGAGGGAGACTCCCCCTTCCCGCGCGGCGCCGTCAGCCTCTCCCGGCTGGGCGGCGGCAGCCCGCGGATCCTGGTGCGCCTCGCCGGCATCCGTAGCCTCTACAGGCCGGCCAGCCTCTCCGTCGGCACGCCCGAGCTCAAGGCCGTGCGGGTCGGTCTGCACGGGGCTGGAGACGGCTCCAGCCTGCACGTGGTGCTCGATCTGGCCGGAGCCGAGGTGAGGGCCGAAGAGACCGTCGACGGCGCAACGGTGCGCATCCGGCTCCTGTCGCGCTGACCCTGGTGTAGATTGAGCGGACCATGAGCTTGCTGGCGGCCGAAGAGGCCGAGTCCCTGCGCGAGGAGGCCCGCGCCCACCTGTCGCGTCGCGGTGGCGGGCATCGGCTCAAGAAGCGCCTCGTCCAGCAGGCGGTGCAGCAGAACCTCGAGCTGATCCATGGCCGCGGTCCGGTGGCGGCTCTCGAGCGGCGCCGGCGCCGCCGGGTGCTGGTGCGCTGGAGCCTCTCGGCGGTCTCGTTGCCGCTGGTGACCGCGCTGGGCTTCTGGGGGCTCGGGTTGCCGGTTCCAGGGGCTTTCGTGCCGGCCGCCGAAGAGCTGCCCGCCGGCACCATCGGCATGGTGCTGCCGCCGATCCGGCCAGAGCCCGAGGGCTCACCGGCCGAGAGCCCTACGCAAGCCGCCGCCGCGGTGCTGCCCGCCTCCACTGTGCCGGTCGACAGCGCGGTCTTTCCCCTGGCGGTGCGGCACATCGCCATCGACCCCGGCCACGGCGGGCAGAACCTCGGCACTCACCTCTCGGGCGGCCTGTCCGAAAAGGAGATCACCCTCGACATCGGCCAGCGGCTGGCCGAGCGGCTGCGCGAGGGCGGCTTCTTCGTCACCCTCACCCGCGACGACGACCGCTTCGTCTCCCTGCGCGACCGTGCCGCGATCGCCAACGCCGCCGGGGCGGACATCTTCGTCTCGATCCACGTCAACTGGATCGCCGACGGCGGCTCGCGCGGGGTGGAGACCTACTTCCTCGGCACCACCGACGATCCGCGGCTCTCCCGCCTGGCCGCGGACGAGAACCGGGACTCCGGCTACTCGCTGGCCGACATGCGCGGCCTGGTCGATCGCATCTACAGCGGTGTGCGCATCGACAAGTCCCAGGGCCTGGCCCTTTCGATCCAGTCGGAGCTGTTCCGGTCCCTGAAGCAGGTCAACCTCGACCTCACCGACCGGGGGGTCAAGAGCGCCCCCTTCTTGGTGCTGGTCGATACCAAGATGCCCGCCATCCTGGCGGAGGTCTCCTGCCTGTCCAACCGCACGGAGGCCGATCTGCTGACCAAACCCCTCTATCGCCAGTACATCGCCGACGCTCTGTCGCTCGGCCTGATGTCCTATGCTAGGGGGTCCTGATCCACCTGTACGTCGGTAGAACCGCTTCCCGGCAAGGAGCATCGCCATGGCTTCCAATCAGGTCTTGAGCGTGGGCATCGACCTCGGCACCTCGCGCAGCTCGGTCTCGGTCTCGACCGGCCAGCGCCAGGTGATCGAGAGCTACGTCGGCTATCCGGTGGACCTGGTCGCCCGCAAGGTGCTCAAGAAGGAGGTCCTGGTCGGCCGCGAGGCCCTCGAGCACCGCAGCATGGTGCACCTGTTCCGGCCTCTCGAGGAAGGGCTGATCAAGGAGGGCTCGGAGAAGGACGAGGCGGCCGTGCGCGAGCTGCTGATCCAGCTGCTGCGCCAGGCCGGGATCGATACCCAGTCGCGCAACGGCAAGAAGATCCGCGCCGTCATCGGCGTGCCCGCCGAGGCCCTGCGGGTCAACAAGCAGCAGGTGCGGAAGGCCATGGTCGGGGTGGTGGACAACCTGATGATCGTCTCCGAGCCCTTCGCTGTGGCCTACGGGCTCGAGGCCCTGCTGCACACCCTGATCATCGACATCGGCGCCGGCACCGCGGACTTCTGCGTGATGAAGGGCCGCTTGCCCACCGACGACGAGCAGCGCACCCTGACCAACGCCGGCGACTGGGTGGACGAGCAGCTCTTCCGCCTGGTGCGCGAGCGCTACCCCGAGGCGACCATCTCGATCCACATGGTGCGGGACTGGAAGGAGCAGCACAGCTTCGTGGGCGAGCCGAAGTCGCGGGTGGTGGTCAGCGCGCCGGTGGCCGGCAAGCCCACCGAGCTCGACATCACCGACCCGATGCGTCAAGCCTGCGAGGCCCTGGTGCCGCCGATCGTGGAGACGGTGGTGGACCTGCTGTCGCGGGTGGAGCCGGAGTTCCAGGAGAAGGTGCGGCAGAACGTCATCCTCTCCGGCGGCACCGGCCTGATCGACGGCCTCGGCCAGCGCATCCAGAAGGAGCTGCAAGCGGTCGGCGGCGGCCGCGTGCGGGTGGTCAAGGACCCGGTCTTCTGCGGCTCCGACGGCGGCCTGGCGATCGCCCTCGATGCTGGGGACTCGGATTGGGAGAAGCTGGCGGCGGGGTAGGGAGCCCGTTACCCCCGCCCGGCCAGCGCGGTGGCCAGCCCCAATCCGAGGTAGACGGCGGCGGTGGCGTAGCGCTGGAGGCGGGCGAGGCGGGGGCTGGCGGCGGTGGTGCGGCTGAAGTGGCCTGCGGCGAGGACCCAGAGGTTGTCCGTGGTGAAGGCCAGGGCCTGGAAGAGGGTGCCCAGGACGAGCACCTGGAGGGCGGGGGAGCCGCGCTGCGGGTCCACGAACTGGGGCAGGAAGGCCAGGAAGAACAGGATCGCCTTCGGGTTGAGCAGGCTGACCCAGAAGCCGCGGTGGAAGACCTGGCCGAGGGGGGCCCGCGTTGCCTCAGCCGCCCTCGGCTCCGCCGCCGGTGCCATCAGCGTGTGCACTGCGAGGTAGACCAGGTAGGCGGCTCCGGCATAGCGCACGGCCGCGAAGGCCACCGGCGAGGCTGCCACCAGGGCCGAGATCCCCAGCGCCATGGCCACGATGTGCACCAGCGAGCCCGCCGCCATGCCCAGCGTTGCCACCACGCCAGCTCTTCGCCCCAGCGCCAGGCTCTGGCTCACGATGTAAAGCACCGCCGGCCCCGGCACCACCAGCAGAGCCAACGTCGCGCCGAGGAAGAAGCCGAGCTGGGCGAGGTCGATCATGGGCGGGCATCCTACTCCGGGGCGGCGCGCTCCCCACCCATCCGAAACCTCCGCGCCGCCGTAGCCATCCCAGATGGCAGAATGGAGCGTGATGATGCACCGACCTGGAATCTGGACCGGACTGATCGTGGCGGCGGCGGTGGCTTGGGGTTGCTCGGGCGGGGAGGCCGTCGCCGGTGGTAGCGAACCCATCGTTCCCGGCGTGCGCTGGGAAGGAGGAACCTTGAAAGGATTCGTCAAGCCTTCGGACGAGGAGCTGAAGGCGCGGCTGAGCCCGCAGCAATACCAGGTAACCCAGCACGAGGGCACCGAGGCCCCGTTTCGCAACGAGTACTGGAACAACAAGAAGCCCGGCATCTACGTCGACGTGGTCTCGGGCGAGCCCCTGTACTCCTCCCTCGACAAGTTCGACTCCGGCACCGGCTGGCCGTCGTTCACCAAGCCTCTCGAGCCCGGCAACGTCAAGACCCTGACCGACAGCTCCCACGGCATGGTGCGCACCGAGGTGCGCTCCGCCCACGCGGACTCCCACCTCGGCCACGTCTTCCCGGACGGCCCGCGGCCCACCGGCATGCGCCACTGCATCAACTCCGCCTCGCTGCGCTTCGTGCCCGCCGAGCGCCTGGCCGAGGAGGGCTACGAGGAGTACGTGCCGGCCTTCCAGGCGGCGGGCGTGCTGGCCAAGGACTCCGGAGCGCGGGAGACCGCGGTGCTGGCGGGCGGCTGCTTCTGGGGCATGGAGGACCTGATCCGCGAGCTGCCGGGCGTGCTGAACACCGAGGTCGGCTACGCCGGCGGCACCAGCGACCAGCCGGTCTACGAGCAGGTCAAGACCGGCCGCACCGGCCACGCGGAATCGATCCGGGTGACCTTCGACCCGAGCCGGCTGTCGTACGAGGACCTGCTCGAGTTCTTCTTCCGCATCCACGACCCCACCACCCCCAACCGCCAGGGCAACGACATCGGCACCCAGTACCGCTCGGCGATCTTCGTCGAGAACGACCAGCAGCGGCAGGTGGCGGAGAAGGTCAAGGCCAAGGTGGACGCCTCCAAGAAGTGGAAGCGGCCGGTGGTCACCACCATCGAAGGCAACGCCACCTTCTGGCCGGCCGAGGACTACCACCAGGACTACCTGGAAAAGCACCCCGGCGGCTACACCTGCCACTTCGTGCGGGAGTTTGAGTTCGAGTAAGCGGGGTCCTACTTCCCCGGCCGCAGCGCCAGCAGTAAGCCGAACACCGCCATCACGGCGGCGGGGATCCACAGCTGGTTGCCAGCGAGCATGGCGGCGGAGAGCAGGCAGAAGCCGGCGAAGATGGTGCCGCGGATGCCGGTGAAAGGGTTCTCGGGCGGGCGCTTGGTGGCCTGCTCGAGGACCCGCAGGCCCTCGGTGATCAGCATCGGCGCCTTGACCAGGGCGTCGACGATCTCCGGGGCGCCGGCGAGCGTCTCCTTGACGATGCGCACCGGGCTGAACTGGTGCAGGAAGATCCGGTTGACGTGCTTCTGGGACACCTGGGCGACGTCGAAGCCGGGCTTCAAGATCTGCCCGACCCCTTCGAAAGTGACCAGGGCCTTCACCATCAAGACCAGCTCGACGGGGAAGTACATGCGGTACTTCGCCGCCTTGCCCACCGACTCCATGATCAGCTGGGCGAGGGAGTAGTCCGCGAAGTTCGACTGGTGGGCCCAGGAGATTGAGATGTCCTGCACGTCCTTGCGGAAGCCCTGGGGGTCCGCGCCACGGCCGGGCTGGGCGATCGCCGCCAAGTAGCGGGCGGAGTTCTCGGCGTCGCCCATCACCAGGCAGTAGAAGTAGTAAAGCAGCGAGCGCCGCAGGTCGTGGTCGAAGCGGCCGACCATGCCGAGGTCGATGAAGCCGGCCTTGGGCCCGGGCAGCACCATCAGATTGCCGGGGTGCAGGTCGGCGTGGAAGAAGCCGTCCTGGTAGAGCATGCGCACGATCGCCGCCGCCCCGAGGTCGATCAGCCGATCCTTGTCCGCCTCGGAGAGGGCCTGCACCTCCGGGTCGCTGGGCTTCTTGCCGGGCAGGAACTCCTGGGTCATCACCAGCTCGCTGCTGTACTTGCGGTAGACCTTCGGGAACACCACGTCCGGCAGGTCCTTGAAGTTGGCGGCGAACGTCTCGGCGTTCGAAGCCTCGCGCCGCAGGTCGACCTCGCGCGAGGTGTACTCCACGAACTCGCCGATCACCCGCCGCGGCTGGAAGCGGCCCAGGAAGGTCTGGAGGAAGGCGGCGAAGGCCCGGAGCAGCACGGCGTCCCGTTTGAGCAGCTCGGGGATGCCGGGCTTGACCAGCTTGATGATCACGTCCTCGCCTTCCACCGTGCGGGCGCGGTGGGTCTGGCCGATCGAGGCCGACCCCAGGGGCGCGGGGTCGATCCACTCGAACATCGCGGAGACCGGCCGGTGCAGCCGCTCGGCGATCAGCTCGCAGTAGCGGGGGAAGGGCAGCACCGGCAAGCGGTCGAGGAGGTTCTTGAGCTCGTCGGTGATCTCCTTGGGCAGGAGGTCCTCGCGCAGGGAGAGCACCTGCCCCAACTTGATGTAGGTGGGGCCCAAGATCTCGAGGCGCCGGCGGAACTGCACCGGGAAGGGCAGGTCGGAGAGGTCCCGGCGCAGCAGGGGGCGCACCACCAGGCTCGCCAGCTGGGCGGTGCGGAAGCGAAAGCCATGGCGGTGCGCCTCCGGACGGGAGCGCACGCTGGTCACCAGACCGCCCGCGAGGATGCCCCCGAGATGCCGGTAGGTGACCAGGAGCCGGTGCACCAACCCCGGCGGCTTGGCCTCGATCATCACCTCCCAGGGAGGTGATGCGGCGGTCTCCTCGACGGGAGCGAGCGGGGCTTCGATCATGGGTGAGAGGGCTAGCTTAGTCGCTCGGGGCAGGCCGTTGCACGGCTTCGACGATCGCCGCCACCAGGGCCTCCGCGCTGGGCCGGGCCGCTTCGGCTACCGGCTCGATCCCGGCGTCGCGCAGCGCCGCCGTGGTCACCGGGCCGATCGAGGCAGCCAACAGCTCGCCCGAGCGATCCGGCCAGGCCCCGGCCAGCACCTCGACGAAGTGGCGCACGGTCGAGGGGCTGGTGAAGGTGACCCAGCCCAGGGGGGACCCGCAGAAGAGATCCGCCGCCCGGGCCGGTGCGTCGGCCGGCAGGCGCTTGGCGTAGGCGACCACGGCCTCCACCCGGATCTGGTGGCGGCGCAGGATCGCGGGCAGGGTGCCACGGGCATCCGCCGCGTGGGGGAAGAGCACGGCCTGGCCCGTGCGCAGGTGGTCGCGGGCCAGCTCCTCGGCCATCCGCTCGGCCATTCCCGTCGAGGCGGCGACGTCGACCGGTCGGCCCAGCCAGGGCTCCGTCGCCTTGGCCGTCGCGGCACCGATCACCGCCACCTTGAGATGGCGCGGCGGCTCATGGGGCAACCCCGCGCCCACGGCGCGGGCCGCGTTCGCCGAAGTGAGGATCAGCCAGTGAAAGTGGCCGAGGTCGGCCAGGGCTGTGGCCAAGGGCTGGGGGTCCGCCGGCGGCACCACCTCGAGCAGAGGCAGCTCGGCGACCTCGGCGCCGGCCTCGGTGAGGGCTGCCGCCAGCTCGCCCGACTGGCTCTCGGCGCGGGTGACCACCACGCGCACACCGGCCAGGGGCGGGCTCACGGCTCGCCCGGGGTCCGGCCGAGGGCGCGTAGGATCTCCCGGGCTCCCTCTGCGAGCAGGTTGGCGGCGGCTTCTCGCCCGAGCGTCTCCGGCCCTTCGCCCAGCACTTCGGCACGCACCACCCGCCGGCCGTCGGGCTGGGCGATCAGGGCGGTCAAGCGCAGTGCCCCGTTCTCACGCCGGCACCAGGCAGCCAGGGGCAGGGCGCAGTCGCCGCCCACGGCGGCCACCAGGGCCCGCTCGGCCAGGGCCGCCTCGCGGGTGGGGGCATGATCGAGGGCCGCCACCAGCTCGGCGGCCGGCGTGCCGAGATGGGTCTCGACAGCGAGGATGCCCTGGCCGGGTGCGGGGACGAAGTCCCAGGGGTCGAGGGGGCGCAGGGGCAGGTCGGCCATTCCCAGGCGCTCCAGGCCGGCCATCGCCAGCAGGGTGGCGGCCCCCCGCTCGCGGGCGCGGGCAATGCGGGTGGCGACGTTGCCGCGCAGGCCGTGGACGTCGAGGTCCGGCCTTGCGGCGAGCAGCTGGGCGCGCCGGCGCAGGGAGCCGGTCAGCACCAGAGCGCCCCGCGGCAGGGCGGCCAGGCTCGGCGCCTCGGAGATCAGCACGTCGCGGGGGTCGGCCCGCTCGGGGAAGGCCGCGATCGTGAGGCCGGTGGGGCGGGCCGCCGGCACGTCCTTCAAGCTGTGGACGGCGAGGTCGAGGCGGCCGGCCAGGAGTCCCTCCTCGAGCTCGGCGGTGAACAGGCCCTTACCGCCCAGGGGCGCGAGGGCCCCGGAGGTCTGGTCGCCGCGGGTGGACATCGGCACCAGCTCGACCGTGAGCCCGGGGTGGGCTGCTTCGAGGCGAGCCGCCACCTGGCGCGACTGGGCCAGTGCCAGGGGGCTGGCGCGGGTGCCGAGGCGCAGGAGGGTCACGCTACTCCTCCTCATCCCCCAGCTGGAACAGCTCGCGCACCAGCTCGAGCTGGGGGAGGGTGCGCTCCTCGTCCTGCGCCCGCAGGCGGGTGCTCGGGTGGTGGAGGATCTTGCGCACCAGGGAGCGAGTGAGGTGCTCCACCTCCTCGTGCAGCTCCGCCGGGAAGCGCTCCAGCACCGCCGCCAGCTCGCGCTGGCGGATCGCCTCGGCCTGCTTCTGGAGGCGCGCCACCAGCGGCTCGGCCTCGAGCCCGCGCCACCAGCGCAGGAATCGCTCCAGCTCGCCGGCGACGATCTCCTCCACCTTGGGCACCTCTTCGCGACGGCGCCGCAGGTTCTTCTGGATCAGCCCGTCCAGGCTGTCGAGGTCGTGGAGGAACAGATTCTCCACCCGCCGGGCCCCCGGCTCGACGTTGCGGGGCACCCCGAGGTCGACCACCAACAGGGGCCGGTCCGGGCGGCGGCGCATGGCGGAGCGCAGGTCGGTGGCGGTCAAGATGGCCTCGCCGGCGCCGGTGGCGGCGATCACCACGTCGGCCTCGGCGGTGCCGCTGCCCCGCGCCTCGAAGGGCACGGGCCGGGCCTGGGGGAAGTCGGCGAGGAACTCCTTGAGCCGCTCCTCGCCACGGTTGGTGACGGTGATCTGGAGGCCGGCACGCTCGGTCAGTGCTTTGGCTGCCGAGCGGGCGATCTCTCCGGCACCGAGCAGGAAGGCCCGCCGGCCCTCCAGGCGATCGAAGATGTTGCGAGTCAGCTCGAGGGTGGCGTAGCCCAGGGACACCGCGCCCTCGCCGATCGCCGTCTCGGCGCGCGCTCGCTTGCCGGCCGCGAGAGCGGCGCGCGAGAGCTTGCCGAGCACCGGCCCCGCCGCTCCCACTCGCTCGGCCAGGGCCCCGGCCTGGCGAACCTGGCCGAGGATCTCCGGCTCGCCCAGCACCATCGACTCGAGGCCGCTCGCCACCCGCAGCAGGTGGCGGGCGGCCTCGGGGCCGTTCCTCACGAACAGGCGACCCGGCTCGGCCGCTTCGGGGGCACGGGCCCGGAAGACCTGATCGACCACCACCTCCTCGGCGCCGGGAGCGCGCGGATCGACGTAGACCTCGGTGCGGTTGCAGGTGGAGACCACGAGGGCCTCGTGGATCTCCTCGCGGGCGAGCAGGTGCACCAGGGCGTCGGCGGCCTGCTCTTCGGCGAGGGAGACCTGCTCGCGCAGCTCGACGGGAGCCGAGCGGTGATCCAGCCCGACCAGCAGCAGGTCCGGCTCAGCGGAAGCCATGGAACCCCGTGAACAGCAGGTTGACGGTCACCAACGAGGCGATGATCGTGCCGAGGCCGGCGAGCGAGACCACGGCGGTCTGCCGGCCCTGCCACTGGTGCAGGTGGCGCAGCAACAGGGCGAGGCCGTAAAGCAGCCAGAGAGCGATGCTGGTCAAGATCTTGGGGTCGGTGAGCCACTGGTCGGGATAGATCCGCCGGACGAAGACCATCCCGAGGGTGACTCCGGCGGTCATCGCGAGGAAGCCCAGGGTCAAGGCCCAGACCATCATCCGCTCGAGCACGGCCAGCGGCGGCAGGCGGCCGAAGAAGGTGCCGAAGCGCCCGGCCTTCAGGTCGCGGTAGAGGCGCAGGAAGAGGAAGCCGTAGACCGCCGCCACGGCGAAGGCGACGTAGCCGAGCAGGGCGAAGGAGACGTGGAGGGCGAAGAGGGGTTCGTGGAAGAGGGCGCGGTCCGGCGGGGGAGGGCCGACCAGCAGGGAGGCGAGGAGCTGGAAGAAGAGCACCAGCCCGACCAGCCAGACGCCGGTGGAGCGCTCGCGGGTGCGCCACTCGACCACCAGGTAGACCAGGCCCAGGGCGAAGCTCATCAACGAGGTGGCCTGGGACACGCTCGCTGCGGGCAGCTGCTGGTAGCGGGCCCAGAGGGCCGCCAGATAGGCGGCGTGGAGCAGCAGGGCGCCGCGCAGCACCCACGGCGCCAGCATGCCCGCGCGCGGCGACTCGGCGAAGAAGCTCTGGCCGTAGGCGATGGTCGCCGTCAGATAGAGCAGAGGCAGCAGGACGGTGGCGGCGAGCAGGAAGCTGTCCATGGCGGGTTCGCTGACCGTCGAATGCTAACACCGGGGCCCAGGCCCCAGTCCCGCCCCGTAGGGGTGGCTCTCGCCTTGTCCCCCCCACCCCCTTCTGCTAGCCTGCCCGGCGCTTCGCCCCTCGGGGATTCCGGGGGCGGTGGGGGGTGGCAGCCATGGCCAACGTGATCATCGTCGGGGTGCAGTGGGGGGACGAGGGCAAGGGCAAGATCGTCGACCTCCTCTGCCCGGCCTTCGACGTGGTGGTGCGCTACCAGGGCGGTCACAACGCCGGTCATACGGTGAAGTTCGGCGACCGCCACTTCTCCCTCCACCTGATCCCTTCCGGCATCGTCCGGCCGGGCGTCCAGTGCGTGCTCGGCAACGGCATGGTGCTGGCGCCGGACGCCTTCTTCGCCGAGCTCGGCAAGCTGGTCGAGGGCGGCGTCGACCCTGGCGGCCGGCTGTGGATCTCCGACCGCGTGCCCCTGCTGGTCCCCGACCACGCCCGCCTCGACCGCGCCCGCGAGGAGGCCCGCGGGGGGCGCTCGATCGGCACGACGTTCCGTGGCATCGGCCCGGCCTACGAGAGCAAGGTGGGCCGCAGCGCCGTGCGCGCCGGCGACCTCGGCTCGCCGGACCTACCAGAGCGCATCGCCGAGCTGCTGCGGCCCCTCGCCCTCGGCCTGGGCTCGGAGGCCTCGACCGCCGAGGCCCTGGGCGAGCTCTTCGCCGACTGGTCCCAGCGCCTGGCCCCCTTCCTCTGCGACACCGCCCAGCTCCTCGCCCGCCATCGCCGCGAGGGCAAGAGCCTGCTCTTCGAGGGGGCCCAGGGGGCCCTGCTCGACGTCGACCACGGCACCTATCCCTTCGTCACCAGCTCCAACACTACGGCGGGCGCCGCCGCCACCGGCTCGGGCGTGCCACCGACTGCCATCGACGGCTGCCTGGGAGTGGTCAAGGCCTACACCACCCGGGTCGGCGGCGGCCCCTTCGTCACCGAGCTGACCGACGAGTTGGGCGAGCGCTTGCGCCAGCGGGGCAACGAGTACGGCACCACCACCGGCCGGCCCCGGCGCTGTGGCTGGTTCGACGCCGTGGCGGTCGCCTACGCCAACCTGCTCAACGGCGTCGATGCCCTCGCCTTGACCAAGCTCGACGTGCTCGACGATCTCGAGGAGATCCTGGTCTGCGTCGGTTATGAGCTCGACGGCCGGGTGGTCACCGAGTTCCCAGCCTCGGTGGTCGACCTCGAGCGGGCGAAGCCGGTCTACGAGCGCCTGCCGGGCTGGCGCACCTCGACCGTGGGGCGCCTCGAGCTCGGCGAGCTGCCGCCGGCCGCCCGCGCGTACGTGCGCTTCCTCGAAGAGCGCGTGGGCGCCCCCATCGCCCTGGTCTCGACCGGCCCCCGGCGGGAGGAGACCATCCTGCGCCCCTCCGTGCCCGCCCTCGACCGCCTCCTCGGTGGCAAGACCGAGCAGGTGCTGGCCGAGCGGGGCTGAGCTGGATCCACTCGCCGTCTCGGTTTGGCCGCGCCAGGCCACTCTTAGGTTGTCAGAGCGATTCCCGAGCTTGAGGAATCGTTCCATCAACCGAATGGAGGTTCCTGATGCCGCTCACGTCCCGCTTCCGCCGTCACCGTCGTAGCCTCGTGCTCGCCGCCGCCTTCGCCCTTTTCGCCGTCGGAGCGGCCCTGCTGGCCCCGTTGCCGACCGAGGCCCAGACCCGCTGCGGCACCGAGATCATCTACTTCAGCGACCCGTCCCACACCGAGGAGATCGGCCTGCGCGGCTGGACCTACTTCGAGTGCGGCTGCCAGTCCTACGGCTGGGGCTCGGTGAGCTCCTACCGCGAGGTCTACGACAGCTTCTGCTGAGGATCGTCGTCAGGGTTGGCCGGGGCCGAGGGCTGCGCTACAATCCCGCCTCTCGATTCGGCCCTGGCCGATCGCCGACGTAGCTCAGTGGTAGAGCAGTCGATTCGTAATCGACAGGTCGTCGGTTCAAATCCGACCGTCGGCTCCACCCTCCCGGCTCGCAACCCGCTCGCCCTGCCTCACGTAGTCTCGGCGGAATCACCCTCGTCCGCGGTGCTCAGCCACCGCGTGGAAAGGAAGACCGTCGTGCACCGATTGCCCTTCGCCTGCCTCCTCGCCCTCTTCGCCATGCCGTCCCGCGCCTTCGAGGTGCGGATCCATCCCGGGGACTTCGTCCTCGCCTACGAGAACGTCGGCGAGGGCACCCCCCGCGGCCTCGCCACCGCCGTGATCCAGAACGTCGCCTTCGTCAACAGCGGATCGGAGCCCGTGACGCTGGAGGAAGCCTGGATCGAAGCCCGCTCGGGCGGCGAGGTCCGCCAACGGGTGGTGATCCCGCGCTCCGACCTCGAGAGGTCCGCCCAGCAGTTCGCCGCCCTGGCTCAGATGGGCGCCCTCGAGCTCTACGACTTCCAGTTCCAGACCCGCCGTTACCTCGCCGGGCTCGGCTTCGCCGCCGGTCGCGACCTCGCCCCGGGCCAGGCTCTGGTGGTGACCAGCCGCTCTTTGCTCTTCCAGGGCCTGCCCGACGAGCTGGTGGTCACCGCCCGGGGCCGGCGGGCCGGGGCGGCCGTGGAGACCTCCACCCGTCTGGCCGTGCGGCTGCACCAGTCCCCGAACCAGTACTGGTTGCCGGTGAAGGGGCATTGGGTGGCCGCCGCTGGTCCCTCCCTCCACAGCCATCATCGCTGGTCGACCATCCAGGAGTTCGCCTTCGACTTCATCCGCTTCGGGGCCGATGGCCTCACGCACTCCGGCGACGGCTCGAAGCTGGGGCAGTTCTACGCCTACGGGCAGCCGGTCTCGGCGATCGGCGAGGGCGTGGTGGTGGCGGCGGTGGACGGGCTGCCGGAGGCCGACGCCAACCTCCAGCAGCCCGGCGAGGCCGCGGAGGCCTACGCCCAGCGGGTGATGCAGAGCCAGCAGGTGCTCCTGGCCAAGGGCTTCGCCGCCATCCTGGGCAACCACGTGATCGTCGAGCATCCGGGCAAGGAGTTCTCCTACTACGTCCACCTCCAGCCGGGGAGCGTCGCGGTCAAGCCGGGGGACCGCCTGGGCCGCGGCCAGCTCCTCGGCAAGGTGGGTCACAGCGGCAACAGCACCGAGCCCCACCTGCACTTCCACCTGGCGGACGGCCCGGATCCGGGCACCTCGCGCAGCCTGCCGGTGTCCTTCGCCAACGTCACGCTCTGGCCTTCCGACGACGGCTCGGTGCGCCACCTGCACTCCGGCCAGGTCCTGACCAGCGACCCCTGAGGCGGCGGCGGGCACGGCGGTTCAGCGGCAGCCCTCGCCCTCGAGCATCGTCCAGGTTCGCCCCGCGGCGAGGCCCGAGCAGGTCTGGGCCTCGCCGCTCCCGGGCCACCGCACGGTGAGCCGCTCGACCCGCGGTTCCCCGGCCAGTCCGAAGACCAGCTCGGCCACCCCTCCGGACAGGTAGCCGCGGCTGCGGCGCACCTCCCGCACCTGGCGCCGGCCCCTCGACTCCACCTCGACGCGGGCACCGAGCCCCTGGGCGTTGCCAGGGGATCGGGCCGCCAGGCGCACCTTGACCCAGCTCGAACCCGGCGCCGGCAGGTCGTTGCGCAGCAGCAGCGGCGAGGCCCCGTCGCGGATCACGGCGAGGTCCACGTCCCCGTCGCCGTCGAAGTCGGCGGGGGCGGCGCCGCGGGCGGCGATCGGCCGCTCGAAGGCTGGGCCCAGCCGTTCCGGCGCCTCCAGCAAGCGCCCCGCGCCGTCGTTCCACAGCAGCTGGAGGGGCTGCAGGTAGGTGGTGTTGGGGTCGAAGGCCTCGACACCCGGGTAGACGTGGCCGTTGGCGAGGAAGAGGTCGAGGTCACCGTCGAGGTCGAAGTCCTCGGCCAGGGCCGCCCAGCCGAGCTTCGGGAAGGAGGCGGCGGCCAGGCCGCTCCGGGCGCTCCAGTCGGTGAACTGGCCGGGCCCGTTGCGGCGGTAGAAGTTGTGGACGTCGTCCGAGAAGTTGGTCACCACCAGGTCCTCGTGCCCGTCGCCGTCGAGGTCGCCGGCTTCGATGCCCATGCCGGCCTGGGTGCCTCCCGAGGAGCTCAAGGCAATGCCGGCGAGCAGGCCGGACTCGGCGAAGGCGCCCGCGCCGGTGTTGACGAAGAGGTGGTTGGGGCTTGAGTCGTTGGCCACGGCGAGGTCCGGGTCACCGTCCTCGTCGGCGTCGAGGGCCAGGGCCCCCAGGCCGAAGCCGAGGTGGCCGGAGATGCCGGCCCCGGAAGCGGCGCGGGAGAAGGAGCCCCGGCCGTCGTTCCAGAACAGCACGGCATCGAGCTGGGGGAAGCCCTTGGGTCCGCAGGTCACCGGCCGCCCCTTCCAGCGGCACTCACCCGTGGGGGGAGAAGCCTCGTCCAGGTAGCGGGTGACGAACAGGTCGAGGTCGCCGTCCCGGTCGAGGTCGGCCAGCACGGCCGCGGCCGAGAACCCTTCCTCGCCCACGCCGGCGGCCGCCGTGCCGTCCACGAAGCGGCCGTGTTGGTTGAGGAGCAGGCGGCTGCCGCCGGTGGCGGCGGTGACGTAGAGGTCCTCCCAGCCGTCGCCGTCCACGTCCCCCGCGACGCAGCCCACCCCCCAGGCCGGCGCCGTGGCGCCCAGGGGCGCGGCCTGCTCGCGGAAGCGCCCGCCCTCCTGGACCCACAGGCGCCAGGGCACCAGGTCGGGGTCGTCCGGCGCGTAGCGGGGACGCCAGGCGTGGGCGCCGTTCGGGGCGAAGAGGTCGAGGTCGCCGTCGCGGTCGTGGTCGAGCCAGCAGGCGCCCTGGCCGACGGTCTCGCGGATGTGGGCCTTGGCCGGCCCGCCCGAGTACACGGGCTCGGCCAGGCCGAGCCCGCCGCCCACCTCGACCATCCCCCCCGCCGGAGGGCGGGGAGAGCAGCCGAGGCTCAGGAGGGCGGCCAGGCCGAGCGTGCCCAGGCACTGCCGCGCCGTCACAGCCGGCGCACCAGCCAGATCACCACCAGCACCAGGACCACGACCAGCAGCAACCACAGCCAACAGCCGAGGCCCTTCTGCGGAGTGACCGGCCCGTCGTGCACGGTGTCCTTCTCGAGCACCACCCGCACCGGCGAGGTCGGGTCCAGCCCCGGCGGATAGGCGGCGCTGTAGCTGCCGTCCAGGTGGTCGGTCACCGGGAAGGCCGGGCCTCCCGGCTGGCGGACGACGATCTGGCCGCCGTAGCCCGGGCCGAGCAGGTTGCCCTCCCCGTCCCGAGGGGTGAAGGTGAGCACCCAGCCGCCGGCCCGCTGCACCCGCCTCACGTCGCTGCGCTCGGAGGAGAGGGGGCCGATGCGCACCACCACCGAGTGGGTCTCCTCGCGCACGAAGGCGTGGCCCGAGAGGGTGTGGCCGCGCATGCGGAAGTGGAAGCTCCAATGGCCGGGGACGGTCGGGGCCGCCAGCAGGCGAGCGAACCGCCCGTCACCGGCCGTGGTGTCGCCGTTCGAGCCGTCGTCCACCAGCTGGAAGCGGTCGACCAGGGGCACCAGTTTGGCAGCGAACACCGGGTCGGTGAAGGCACCGAGGAGCCGGCGCTGGAAGGGGGTGGCCAGAGCGTCGGCGTCGAAGCCGCCGGTCGCGTTGTGCCGGCTCTGGGCCAGCAGCTCGCCCACCGAGGCCCCGGGCCGGCGCACGGTCACAGTCACCTCGTCCATCCAGCGCAGCGGAGCGTCGTGCTCGGTGGCGAAGGCGGTGAGGGTCAGCGGCACGCCGATCCTCGGGGCCCCCGGCACCACGAAGCGGTACTTCAAGCCGTGGCTGTCGACCAGGGCATGGACGCGCAGCGAGATCGGCACCAGCTTGCCGTGCGCCGCCACCCCGGGACGGTCGACCGGGCCCTGGCCGCCGGCACGCGGATGGCGCAGGCGCAGGACCCAGTTGCCGATCTCCCCCGGGTCGCCGGTTCGAGCGTCCAGGAAGCGGGTGACGATCCGCCAGCTGCCGGCCCCACGGCTGATCGGTGCCAGCGGCTCGGCCGAGCCGTCCGGTCGCAGCAGCTCGAGGTCCGGGGCCGGTTGGTTGACCGAGTCCCAGGACAGCACCACGGAGAGCTTGCTGGCCAGGGGGTCGACCGGGATGGTCAGCTCCACCGGCTTGGTGTCCACCAGGTCAACCTGCTCTTCGAAGAGGTACTCCACGGTGTTGCCGCGCAGGGCCTGCACCAGGCTCTCGAGGAAGGCGCCCTCGAGCTGTCGAGCGTCGGTGATGAAGTTGTGCTGACCGCTCTGCTGCGCCGCCAAGCGCTGGAGCAGGGTGTGCCAGCCGTCGCCGCCGCTCGCCGGCACCACGCCGATGCCCACCGTGTGCACGGTCAGGCGGTGGGGGGCGATCGGGAAGCCGGAGTAGAGGCCGGCGCCGATGGTGACGTTCGAGCCGCCGGTGACCTCCGGGTTCTCGGCCGAGGTCTGGTCACGCACTACCAGGTACTCCGGGTACTCCAGGTCCGGCACCAGCATCGGGCTGCGGTTCTGCATGCCGTTGCCGAACAGGATCACGTGGCGGTTGCGCGGGTGGGCCGGGTCGAAGAGCAGCTCCTGGGTCACCGGGTTCTTGAGCGGCGCCATCGCCGAGTGCAGGCCGGCGCCCATGGCCGTCCAACCGCCCGGCGGGCGGGCCAGCACGTCGGCCAGGATGGCCTGCCAGTGGTCCTGGAAGTCATGGAGCAGGCTGCCGCCGTAGAGCTGGGCACCATCGCCGAAATAGACCACGCCGAGCTTGTCGTCCGGGTGGGCGTGGTCCTTCCAGGTCTCGAGGAAGAGCCGCACGGACTCCCGCAGCACCTGGATCTTGGGCGTGCCGGTCACCGGCGCCGGGTCGTTCATGCTGCCCGAGGTGTCCAGAACCAGCACCACGTCGACCGGCACCCGGGTGGGCATGGCCGTGGGCAGCGCGGGATCGCAGGGGTCCCCGACCAGGGTGGGGTGCCGATCGAGCTGGAACTCCTGCCAGTTCGAGAGGCCGTCGGTGTCCGGGTCGCCATTGAAGGAGTCATCCGCGCAGCCGGCGCCGCCCAGACCGTGCTCGGCTTCCCAGCCGTCGGAGAGCTGGTTGCCGTCAGTGTCAACGATCGCCTGCACCCGCGACAGCAGGTCCACCGGCGTCGAGCGGCCGGTCTGCTCCCAGACGCTGCGCAGCAGCGAGCCGCGGTTGAAGCCGCCGGCCGTCAGGGTGTTCGGGTTGTCCGCCTCCAGGGCCTCGACGTACTCGCGCGAGGCGGTCTGGTAGTAGAGGGTCATCCGCACCCGGTCGGTACCGGCCGGGACGGGGTATTGGAAGCGGTCCCAGTGCACCGGCGTGCCGCTCTCGACGTAGCCTCCCTGCCAGCCCGGTCCGCTGTAAGAGGCCGGGATCACCGGCGAGGCCCGCTTGGCGTCGAAGCCGGCGACCGTCCAGCCCTCGGGCGGGATGCGGTTGTCCATCTTGACCTGGTTGTTGAGCACGAAGTGGAAGTCGGCGGGGCAGTCGGCCGGGTCCCCGGCCGTGCAGTCGCTCTTGTCCCAGTACACCCGCCCTTCCCACACCTTGGTCGGCCGCGATGGGCCGGCGACGGTGGTGCCGGTGCCCGTGCCGTCGGTATAGCTGGTGACGTCCCAGGCCACGTGGGTGGTGGCAGGATCGACGTCCTGGTCGTGGTAGAGGGTGGCGGTCGGGGCGTGGTACTCCCCGGACTCGGCGAGGAGCGAGCCCGTGCCGTTCACGAACTTGACGTTCATCCACATCCGGCGCCCTTCCGGATAGCCCGTGGGCAGCTTGTGGCCGGTGCGGTTGGTGAGCTTGAGGGCGAGGTTGGGCGAGGTGGCTTCCACCTCGAGAGTGGCGCTGCGCTTCAGGGTGCGGCGGGCGCGCTCGGCGCCGGCGGTCAGGGCTGCGGTCTCGACGCCGGCGAAGGGGCTGCCGGTCGCCGGCGGATAGAGCCCTTCCACCGCCTGCTTGAAGGCCAGCTCGGCCCCCACGCAGCCGGCGCCCAGGGCCACGCAGGCGTCGTAGCGGTTCTTCATGTAGACGATCGCCTGGGGCATCCAGACGTTGCCGCCGGTCAGGTCGTGGACGTGGACGTCGTTCAGGTGCGCCACTTCCGAGCCCTGCTCGCAGGCCTTGCCGAAGCCGATGCCGTTGTGCGGCCCGCTCATGTGGCAGGACTGGCAGTTGCCGGCCTCGCCGCGGGAGGCGTAGACGCTCTCGCTCCACTCCGACCAAGTGCGCTCGATGGGGAAACAGTCCTGGACGTCCTTCTCCCCCTTGCCCGGCCGGCAGTCCTTGGGGTTGCTGACGTCGTGGCAGGTGCCGCAGAGGTTGCTCGAGCGGTGGAAGTCCGAGTCGAAGACCGGATGGTCCAAGGCACCGGTGCCTACGGCGGACCAGTTGAGGGTGGATCCCACCAGCTGGGAGAGGTGGTCGGGGTAGGTCAGCTCGCTGCTGCCGTAGGGACCGCGGCGGGTCTGCTTCGAGTCCACCACGTACATGCCGTTGCCGAAGGTGGGGGGCAGCAGGTTGGCCGCACTGTGGGCGAAGAGGATGTTGGTGAAGTCCGGGTGGGCGGCCGGCGTCTGCGGGTCGATCATGCGGTGGCAGAAGTGGCACTGCACGCCGTAGAGGTCCTTCTCGATGAACGACAGGCCGGTCGGGTCCGCCGAGCGGCCTTCCAGCCAGCCCACCGGGGAATGGCAGCGCAGGCACATGTCCGACATACCGTCGACGGCGGGCCTGATGGCGGCGTCGGCGTTGGCGAGGTCGAGCTGGGCATAGAAGAGAGGGTCTCGTGCCGCTTGGGCCATCATGCTGCCCTGCCAGCGCAGGTAGGGCTCTGCGGCGCCCTGGTCGTGGCAGGTGATGCAGGCCTGGCCGTAGGGCACCGCGCCCTGGGGCGGCACGAAGAGGTGGAGGATCTCCACCGGCACCCCCTCGCCGCTGCCCTGGGGCTGGCTGCCGGCGAGCTTGAAGTCAGCCGGGTCCGCTCCTGTCGAGAGGGCGACGAAGAACCCACCGACCGAGACCAGGACGAACAGAGCGGTGATCGCACGGGCGGGGGTCGCCATCACGGACCTCTCTTTCGGAGCAGCCACCAGAGCAGCAGCAGGACGATCAGCACCACGAGCAGGACCAGCAGCCAGAACAGGCAGCCGCGCGAGGGCTCGCCGGAGCCGCCCGTCGAGGGCTCGGCGGGCGTGCCGCAGCCGAGCAAGCGGCCTTCCTCGGTGTCGGCGGCGAAGACCTGGATGGTCGGCTGGCGGCCGAGCGAGACGCCCCCCACCGCGGCCTTGAAGGCCAGGGTGCCGGCCTGGCGGGGCACGGAGAAGCGGCGCTCGTAGAGGCCGGCGGCCAGCTCCTTGACCGGCCCCTCCCAGGAGATGCCGGGGCCGCCACTCTGCTCGATGGTGACCGTGGCGCCGGAGATCGGGTTCTCGCCCGCATCGAGGGCGGTGACCAGCACGGCGTAGGTGGCCGGCAGGGTGGTGCACAGGATCTTCGGGCCGACCATCACGTCGATGCTCGAGCGGCCGGGGTCGAAGCCGCCGGCGACGATCGTGAAGGCGGCGCGGTTGCGCAGCCTCTCGAGGCCGACCCGGGCCCTCACCTCGCCTTCGCCGACGAGGGGCCCGGCCTTCACGGACTGGCTGTAGCGGCCGTCGCCGTGGTCGGTGACGGCTCCGACGGCCTCTCCGCCCCGCACCAGGAAGCGGACCTTGGCGCCGGGCAAGGGCGCACCATCCCGCCGCTTGATCACCAGGGTCGCCACGGCGGCGTCCGTTCCACCGGCGGTCAGCCGGTTGCGGTCCAGGCTCAGCTCGGCGGTGCGCAGGTCGAGCTCCTCCGGCGTGGGCGTCGCGACGTGCACGGCGGACTGCCAGTGGCGCACGAAGGGCCGGCCGGCCGGGCCGTAGACGGTCGCCTGGACCTGGTAGCTGCCGGCCTCGATGGCCGGGCCGCAGTCGAAGCGCAGCCGCCCGCCGGCGTCTGCCACGGCGCTGGCGGCCTGGACCTGCTTGGCCGGGCTGATGCAGCGGACCTCGCCTCGCGCCCCGGGGACGGCCGTGGCGCCGTCCAAGGCCTCGGCGGTCAACACCAGGTTCTCCCCCAGGTAGAAGCGGGGATGCTCGGCCTCACCCACCAGCGTCAGCAGGCTCGAGGCCATGCCGGTCGCCTTGCGCGCTCCGAGGTCGCCGCCCCCCTTCCTCTCGACCACCCACAGGCCCGAGAGGGGGTCCTGGACGGTCACCGCCAGGGCCCGGCTCCAACGCCGCTGGCGCACCTTGGGGTTGTTGGACATCGGCACCTTGCGCCCGCTGGGGTCGGTGAGCTCCAGCTGCACCAGGCGGTCCGGGTTGCGCCAGCTCAGGGTGAAGCGCACCTCGCGGTCCGCGGGGTCGACCAGGAAGAGGTAGCGCTCGCCGGCCGTCTGGAGCAATGGCGTCTCCACCGCCACCGCGCTGGCGACCTGCGGCGAGGCGAGGGACCTGCGGATCACTGGCGACTCGGCGAGCACCGTGAACAGCCCCTTGGCCCAGGCCAGCTCCGCCAGGGGCAGAAGCGGCTGCTTGCCGGTGGCGTCGCCCTCGATGTCGTCGTGGACCTCGCGCAGCACACTCTGCACGGTGGGGTAGTCCGAGCTGCGGCCGGCGAAGTAGAACTTGCCGCCGTTGGTGGCCAGGGCGGAGAGCATGCGGTCGTCCGTGCCGGTACCGAGCGCGATGGTGTAGAGCCGCACGTGGGCGGGCAGGTCGGGGATCACCGCGTCCGGGTGGGGGGCCTGGTTCTGCTCACCGTCGGTGGCCAGCACCAGGATCTGCTCGCGGGGCAGGTTGGGGTTGGGCACCGGGGCGTCGGCGGCCATCTCCATGCCGGTCTTCAAGCCCCAGCCGATGGGGGTGCAGAAGCCCGAGCAGCCGCCGAGGGGGGTGGCCCGGATGGTGTCCGCCAGGGTGAAGAAGCTCTGGTCCCCGACCTCCACCACCCGCTGGGCCTTGTTGGCGTTGTCCAGGGCGTTGGGGTTGTTGAAGTCGGTACCGCTGTACTCGAAGGTGACGAAGCCCACGGCGTCGTCATCCCGGCGCTGGGTGCTGAAGGTGGCGAGCACGTTCTTGGCCGGCTCGAAGAAGTCGCGGCTGGCGTCCACCATGCTGCGGGTCTTGTCCAGGATGAACACCCAGTCCCGCGCCTGGCCGGGCTTCTGGAACAGGTCGCTGGTCCAAACGCCCATGCGGTGGAAGCCGCCGGTCAGGAGGTCGAGGTCCCCGTCGAGGTCGTAGTCGCCCGGGTGGACGGAGAGGCCGAAGTCCACGCTGCCAGGGGCCGGCACGACGCCGCCGGGGGAGCGCGACAGCCAGAAGTCGGAGGGCGTCGGGTCGAACCACATCTGGGCGCCCTGGCCCCCCTTGTTGATCAGCACCGGGCCGAAGCTGTTGTAACGGTTGCCGAACATCAGGTCGAGGTCGCCGTCCCGGTCGAGGTCGCCGAGGGAGACGTCGTAGTCGTTTCCGGTCTCGGGGTAGCGGCTGTCGTCCAGCTCCACCAGGCGGGTGCCGGCGTCGTTCCAGAGGATCCGCCGGCGGGCCGTGGCGCCGTCCTGGGGAGCGGTGACGACCACGTCGTCGTCGCCGTCGCCGTCGAGGTCCGCGACCTTGAGGTCGCCGTTCTTGGCGGTGGCCGGCGCACCGCCTCCCGAGCTCTTCACCCAGTCTTCGTGGATGGTGTACTGCGGGATGCCGCCGTCGAGGCCGGAGAACAGCAGCACCACGTCCCCCTGGTTGCCGATCGACGGCATGATGATGTCCAGGCTGTCGTTGGCGTCGAGCTTGGCGAAGGCGCAGCCGCGGTTGTTGCGCACGCTGGTCTTGCACAGGGCGTGGGCGGAGCTGTCGGCGGGGTTGCAGGGATCGTCGTTGGCCAGCACGAAGTTGCCGGTGGTGTGCAGGCGGTTGAGCAGCAGGACGTTCTGGGAGGCCGAGGGGTCGTCCCCCCAGCTGCAGGCCAGGATGTCGGGCCGGCCGTCGCCGTCGGCGTCGCCGGTGTCGACTTCGCAGAGCCAGGTCGAGATGCCGCCCAGGGTGGCGAGGGCTGGCAGCTTCGCGAGGGTCTGATCGGTGAAGTGGCCGCTGCCGTCGTTGAGCAGCACCCGCAGGGGTGCGCTGTCGCGGTTGTCGCCGCGGATCAGGTCGACGTCGCCGTCCAGGTCCAGGTCCTCGAGGTCGGCGTCGTAGGTGCGGGAGTTGGCGGGCACGCCCGCCGGGGTCTGCTCATAGTTCGTGCCGGTCTGGTTGCAGAAGAACGAGGTCCCGGCGCAGTCGCGGGCCCCCGGCTTGCCGAGCTGGTTGATGTAGAGGCGGTCGTTGTTGTCGGCGCCGGAGCCCTCTCGGCTCACCGCCTCGAAGACGTCCAGGAAGCCGTCGCCGTCCACGTCACCGAAGTCCGAGTCTTTGAACGATGCCTCGGTGCTGCCGGCCGGCTGACCCGGCAGCTGGCCGCTGCTCTCGCGGATCAGGCTGAAGGGCAGGCTTCGCACCCAGATGCGGCCGTCCGTGCCGGTGTTGGAGGTACCGTTGATGAGCACCTCCACGTCGTGCTGGCCGGCCGTCGCGGCCGCCGGCACCCGCACCCCCACCTTGGTGGCGGTCCAGGACTCGGCCCCTTGGTCGAGAGCCGGGCCGCCGCCGAAGGGGGTGAAGCGCACCACCACGGTGTCCCCCGGGGCGATGGCCACCCCGGCGACCTCCACCGTGAAGTGGTCGCCCGGAGCGAGGTGGTAGGGGGCAACGTCGGAGATGGTGTGCGCCCACGCCAGCGGGGGAGCGAGGATGCACAGCAGGACGCTCGAGGCGAGGATGCGGGCTCTCATGGCGATCTCCCGTAGGGGTTCCGGCGCTCCAGCTCGGCGAGGCCCCGGCGGGCCTCGCGGTCGCTCGGGTCGCGGGCGATCAGCTGTCGGTAATGGACCTCGGCCAGGTGGTCGAGACCCAGGTCGGTGTAGGTCTGGGCGATCCAGTGCAGCCCCTCGACTTGCTCGGGGCTCTCGCCGAGCGCGCCCTGGATGGTGGCCATCAGGGCGGCGGAACGGGCAAAGCGTTGGCGGTGAGCGGAAGCTCGCTCGTGCTCGCCCAGCCGGGAGAGCACCTGGATCAGCCGGTAGCGGGGGAGGGGGTCGTCCGGAGCCTGGTCGACCAGGGCCTCCAGGCGACCACGGGCCGCCGCGAGGTCTCCCTCTTCCGCCTCCACCTGGGCGAGGAGCAGCTCGGCTTCCCGCCGATCCGCACCCGGAAAGCGGGTGTCTGGCCGAGTGGAAGAGCGCAGCAAGGGAGACACTGCGATCCGGGCCGCTGCCAGGTCGCCGCACTCGAAGGCGGCCCGACCGAGGTGCAGCTCCGTGCGCGGCGCACCCCCGCGCTCCTGGGCTCGCTCGAGGGCGGTGCGGGCCTCGCAGGGGCGGCGGGCGTGCAGCAGGCCGACGCCGAGGTTGGCCCAGGCCTGCGCCGAGCCGGGGTCGCTCTCGGTCGCCCTCTCGAGGGGAGGCAGGGCCTCCAGGTAGCGGCGCGACCGCAGCCGGCAGAGGCCGAGGTTGGTCTCGAGCCCCGAGATCAGGCGGCGGTAGGCGGCCGAGCCGCCGAGGCCGAGGACGGGCGCCGCCGTGGCCGCGTGCTGGTGGGCCGGCAGCTCGGCGAGCAGGGCCGCGAAGGCCTCCTCGGCGAGGCCGTAGCGCCCGGCCTCGAAGTCCCGCAGGGCGGCGGGCAGGCGTTCCAGAGCCGCGCGGCTGGCCCGGATCGCCGCCGCGTCGAAGCGGAAGGTGGGGGGTTCCTCCAGCGCGCAGGCAGCAGCTCCGGCGAGGGCCAGGCCAAGCAGGCTCGGGGCCAGTGATCTCCAAGAGAGCATGGGAGCTTCCTCGGAGAGCACAGGGCTCCCGCCGGCCGATTCGTTACGGGAACGGTGCTAGAGGGCGATGCCTTCGATCTCGATCGCGAGGTCCGGCCGGCAGATCTCGGCCTCGAGATAGAGCACTTCCTTGCCGTCGGGGAGCCGGCGTTCGAGAGCCGCCTGCACCACGGAGAGGTCCTCGGGGTGGCGCAAGTAGACCTTGAGGGCGTCAAGGTCTTCCAGGCGGTCGGGCCGGGGCCGCCAGGGGGCCGCCGCGGCGAGCACGGCCTCGATGTTGACCAGGGTCTCCTCCAGCTGTGCCAGCAGATCCCCGGCGTGTCGGGTCTGGTGGCCCACGATGCTGGCGGTCCCCGACAGGAAGAGGGCGCTCCCCAGGGCCGGAGGAGCCACCGTGGCCCGGGCGAAGGTGGGGCTCACGGGGCCGTAGGAGGGTGGGTAGCACCAGGCGCTGACCTGCCGGGGGTTCTCAATGTGGTGGCCTTCTTCGCGCGCGGCCAGGAAGTAGGTCACCAGCTCGTCTCCCCGCCCACCCACCGCCGAGGAGGCGCAGTAGCGGCGCTCCATCTCGCTGCCGTAGTGCCCGGCGAAGGCACGCGCCCGGCCGGCGTTGAAGTGCCAGTAAAGCTCCTCGCCCGCTTCGATGCGGTTGATCCCCGGCAGGTAGTTCCACAGGCGCAGCAGGCCGGGGTAGCCGCGTTCTGCGGTCGAGGCCAGCAGCTCACGGTAGAGGTCGAAGGTCGCTCCCTCGACGTCCTGGCCCAGCGGCCGGGAGGTACTGCCGGCGAGCAGGGTGCCGTCCTCGGCCAGCTCGATCGACCCGGACCGGCTTCTGACCACCGGTGCTTCCCCCTGCCAGGTTTCCAGCCGGGGTTCGCTGCCGAGCACCGGGTTGGCCAGGGAGACCGCCAGAGCGGGAACCTCGGCCGCGCCGTAGAGCACGGCGAGCAACTGGGCCCCTCGACGAGCCGGCGAGCTGGAGCCGGCTGGGCTCGTCAGGACAGTGAACGCGCTTCGCGTGGCCGTTGGCAAGGGCACGAATGATCTCAGAACCTGAGCTCCCGCTCAAGCGCTCCGCGCGCCGGCAGGCAGAGTCCCTTCGAACTGTCTTCGAACAGGCCCAAAGAATAGACGATCTTGGGGCCGCCGTTCCCTCCCGATACGGCCTTTCAGCTCCAGCGGGGACCTTTCGAGGCTCCGCCAGTCCTAGAACAGCGACAGCTGGCGCGCCTTCTCAGGCTCCGGCTCGCGGGCCGGGGGCGCCGAGCGCAGCAGCAAGGGCTCGGCGATCGTAGCCAGGAAGGGGGAAGGCCGGCGCTCCTCCGCCTCGCCGCGCAGCGTGCGGCGCTTCGCCCAGGAGAGCAGCAGGCGCTCCTTCGCTCGCGTCAGCCCGACGTAGAAGAGCCGGCGCTCCTCGGCCAGGGCCGCGGGGTCGTCCTCACCGGGGAAGCGGAAGGGCAAGAGGCCGTCCTCACAGCCGGCCACGAAGACCACCCGGAACTCCAGCCCCTTGGCCGCGTGCAGGGTGAGCAGGGAGACGCGGTCCGCCCGCGGGTCCCAGGTGTCGACCTCGACGGCCAGGGCCACCTCCTGGGCGAACCAGCCGGCGTCTTCGCCGCAGCGGCGGGCCAGGGGCTGGAGTTGGGCCAGCAAGGCTTCCAACTCCGAGCGCAGGGTGTCCTCCCCTCGCTCGGCGATCGCCTCGGCTGCGGCTGCCGCCAGCCGCTCCGCCACCGTGCCGCGCGCCGGTCGCCGCCAGAAGCGCTCCAACAGGGGAGCCAGCTCGGGGTGTCCGGCCAAGGCGGTGTGGGCCCGCTTCTGGAAGGGGATGCCGGAGCGGGCCAGGGCCTCCACCAGGGGCCAACTCTGGGCCTCGGTGCGCACCAGCACGGCAAAGTCGGCGAAGCCCAAGTCGGCCGGCGCCGACCCGGGCATCGCGGCATCCACACGGCCGCTGTCCAGCGAGAAGAAGGTGTGCCCGCCCAGCAGCTCCTCGATCGAGTGCACCACCCACTCCGCCTCGGCGCGCTCGGTGGGGGCTTGGTGGAGGAAAACGGGGATCCTCACCCCCTCGGTCCCCCTCTCCCGGCCCTCCCACTCCAAGCCTCCGGGAGAGGGGGAGGCCGGAGCTCCTTTTCGTCCCTGGTTCCCACGCTCAGCGTGGGAACCCGCGTCCGGCCGCTCTGCGGCCTCCCTGTCCCCACCCGCCCCGGAGGGCGCGGAGCGCCCGGACTGGCGTTCCCACGCTGAGCGTGGGAACCAGGGAAGCAGCGGAAGCCCTCCCCCGATCACCCACCCCGCCGCCTCGACGATCGTGCGCGTCGAGCGGTAGTTGACCGCCAACCGCACCACCCGAGTGCCGGGGAAGTCCTCCTGGAAGCGGTCGAAGAAGCGCGGGTCCGCGCCGCGGAAGCCGTAGATCGACTGGTCCGGGTCGCCGATCGCACAGACGCTGCCCGCCGGGTTGGCGAGCCGCCGCACCAGCTCGACCTGGAGGGCGTCCACGTCCTGGTACTCGTCGATCGATAGATGGGGGTAGCGCTCGCGAAGCGCCCGGGCTCGGCCGGGGTCCGTCTCCAGCAAATCGACCAGGCGCACCAGAAGCTCGTCGAAATCCACGCCGCCTCGGGCCGTGAGGGCGGCCCGGTAGGCCCACACGGCCCGGGCCAGCTCCTCGTCCTCGGGCTCGACCCGCCGCCGCCGGGCGGCCGAGAGGCGGGGCAGCAGGCGTCGGGCCGCGTCCGGGGTCAGGCTCAGAACCTCTTCGACCAGGCGTCGCTGGGCACCCTCCTCGATGATCGTGAAGCCTTCCGGCAGCCCGGCCGCGGCGGGATCCCGCCGCAGCTCGGCCAGGGCGAAGGAATGGAAGGTGTGGACGGCGACGGTGCCCGAGCCCGCCGGCAGCAGCTGCGCCAGCCGCTCGGACAGCTCGCCCGCCGCCCGCCGGGTGAAGGTGATGGCCAGACAGCGCTCGGGCGGCACGGCGTGCTCCTGGACCAGCCGAGCGATGCGGTGGGTGAGGGTACGCGTCTTTCCCGCCCCGGGGCCGGCGAGGATCAGCAGCGGCCCCCGCGCCACGCTCGCCGCCTCCTCCTGGGCCGGGTCCAGCCCGTGGGCCGGCGGCTCGGCAGCCTCCTGCAGGATGCGCACTGCCGGAGCGATGGGTCCCTCGTCGCCGGGTGCCCTTTCGAGCGAGGGCTCGCCGCTCCCCGGGAGAGCCTGGTGCGGGGCTGAGGCCTTCATCGGCCGGGCCGGCGGGTCGAAGAGGAAGAGGCTGCGGGAGCGCGACGCCAGCTCGTCCTCGGTGAACAGGCGGATCACCCCGTACTCGCCGTCGTAGCCGGCCTCCCGGTGGACCTCGCCCCGCCGCAGCCGGCCGATCGCCTCGGCCAGGAGCGGGGAACCCTCCTTCTCGATCTCCTCCGGCGGTACCCGTTCCAGCACTTCCAGCTCCGGCGCCACTCGCCGCACCAGGCGCTCGTAGCCCTCCTCCACGGCCCGGCTGCCCACTCCCACGCCGGACAGCTCGGCGAGGATCTCTCCCAGGGGGATCAGACTGCGCACCGGACCGGCCGTGGCCGGCGGCGCCGGCCCTTCCTCGCGGTCCGCCAGCTCGGCCACGCGGTGGGCCACGCCGAGGGTCAGGAGCCCGCCGCAGCCCGGGCAGCGGCCGCCCAACGCCCGGCTCTCCTCCGGCGTGAGGCGCACACCGCACTTGCGGTGGCCGTCCGCGTGGTACTTGCCCTCCTCGGGGAAGAACTCCACCGTGCCGGCGAAGCCCTCCCCCGTTTCGAGGGCCCGGCGCAGGGAGAAGTAGTCGACGTCGGTGTCGAAGGCGGTGGCCTCGCGGCCCAGCTTGGGCGGTGAGTGGGCGTCCGAGTTGGAGACCAGGCGGAAGCGGTCGAGCTGGGAGAGCCGCCAGTTCATCGGCGGGTCGGAAGAAAGGCCGGTTTCCACGGCGAAGATCTCTCCCGCGAGGTCGCCGTAGCACTCCTCGATCGAGTCGAAGCCGGACTTCGAGCCCATGGCGGCGAACCAGGGGGTCCAGATGTGGGCGGGGACCAGGTACGAATCCGGCCCGGACTCGAGGGTGATCTCCAGCAGGTCCCGCGAGTCGAGGCCGAGGATCGGCCGCCCGTCCGAGTTGAGGTTGCCGATGCGGGAAAGGCGCGCCACCAGGCGCTCGGCGGCCTCGAAGTCCGGCACGTAGATCAGGTGGTGGACTTTGCGGGTCCTCTCGCCCTTCTTGTAGATCGTCGAGATCTCGACCTCGAGCAGGAATCGCACGGCGGCGGCACCCGGCAGCATGCCCGGCACCGAGGCCAGAGCCTCCGGCCGCAGGCGAAACAGCCCCGGCTCGGCCGGCACCAGTTGCTCCTTCAGCTCGGCCCGCCAGGCCGGGTGAGTGAAGTCCCCCGTGCCGACGACCGCCAGCCCCTTCTTCGCCGCCCAAAGGGCGAGATGCGGCAAGTCCGCATCCCGGCTGGTGGCCCGCGAGAAGCGTGAATGGACGTGGAGATCGGCGTAGAAGAGCAGGGCCGGGTTCCTTTGGTGGAGACGGGCCATTCTATCCGGCCGGAAGGGGCCGCCTCTGCCGCTGGAGCGCCGGGGGATTCATCCCCCGGCTACCGTGGATCCGTCGCTGCGCGACGGAGGAGATCCCTCCCTGGTTCCCACGCTCCGCGTGGGCACGAGAAGGAAACTCGCTCTGCCAGCATCGTGCTAGCATCCGTCCCCATGGCGACTCTGACCATTCGCAGCCTCGACGAGAATCTGGTGGAGCGCATCAAGCTCGCGGCCGTTCGGTCCAGCCGTTCGATGGAAGAGGAGGTCCGGCAGCTGCTGGAGCAGCGCTACGCGGCTCGAGGCGATGTCCTGGCCCGGATCGAGGAGCGCTGGGCACGCCTGCCCAAGGTCTCGGCCGCCGAGATCGCCGACTGGGTGGAAAAGGGCCGGGAGTAGGCAGGCTCGTGGTGGTCGACACCATGGTCCTGGCCTACGCCCTCCTGGGCGAGGCCGAGCTCCACGCGCCGGCGGTGGAAGCCCTGAAGCGCGCGCCCGAGCTGCTGGCGCCGGAGTCCCTGCGCGCCGAGCTG
This sequence comes from Thermoanaerobaculia bacterium, assembly GCA_036274895.1. Classification (GTDB taxonomy): domain Bacteria; phylum Acidobacteriota; class Thermoanaerobaculia; order Multivoradales; family SZUA-115; genus CALMKX01. Next base: position 209,853 of record DASUEU010000049.1, read on the forward strand.
ACCAACGTGATCTGGCTGTGGATCCGCCACCGCGGGGTCGACACCGCCGCTGGGCTCGCCGCGTTGCGCGATGCCGAAGCGCTCATCACCGAATTCGTCCCGCTGGGCCAGCTGTGGGAAGAAGCCCTCGAGCTGGCGGTTGAGCGGGATCACTCGCCGTACGACACGATCTTCGTGGTCCTGGCGCGAAGGCGCGGGATGAAGGTGCTGACCCACGACAGGCCTTTGGCGGACCGCTTTCCGGAGTGGACGGTGCCGCTGCTTGCGAAGGGGACTGCCTGAGGCTGACTCTCAGGCGCGCGGTCCCGGTCCCCTCGGCCTTCCCTGGTTCCCACGCTCAGCGTGGGAACCCGAGTCCGGCCGCTCTGCGGCCTCCTCGTTTTGGCGGCAGCTCCGGAGGGCGCGGAGCGCCCGGACTTGCGTGCCCACGCAGAGCGTGGGGTCGAGGCAGGACTCTCACCCCCGCCAGCCCACCCGCAGGGACCATTCGTCCATCTCCCGGCGTCGGGCTGCCAGGTCCGCCGGCACGAGCGCACCGGAGGCGGCCGCCCGGGCACAGTGGCTTGCGATGGCCTCCGCCAAGGGCGGCAGACCCACGGCGGCCCGACGCTCGTCCACGGCTTCGGGCTCTTCGATCTCCGGCCAGGGGCTCATCTGGCCCGCCTCGTCCCAGTCGAACTGGGTGCCGTAGCGCTGGGGCCGGCCTTCGAACGAACGGACGCGATCTTCCAGCTTGGCAACCTGCCAGGCCGGCACCTCGCCTTTCTGGGCCTCCACCTGCAGCACCGCAAGCATCTCGCGCTGAAAGACCGGCTCCCCGATCGCATGCTGCACGATCAACCAAGCCGCCTCCGCCGCCTCTTCCCCCACCAGACTCCGCCCCGGCCAGCCGTGGGCGGTGACGATCTCTCGGAGCTGGGCAGCGTTGGCCCGGTGCAGGGCTTCCATCTCGGGGTGGTAGCCCTGGAAGAGCGAGCCGTCCGCGGCCAGGCGGGAGGCCAGGGCGCGGTCGGCGGCGGCGAGGGTGAGGAGGGTGGAGGCTGGATTCAGAGCGCTTTTCTCCGGGCTACGCGCCTCGTAGACCAATTGTGGAAGGCTGGTCAAGCTCGCTGAAGGCCTTGTAGGGGCGACGAGCGGTTGGGGCTAGAACGGAAGAAGCTGAGGCAGTGGGGCGAACCCCGGATCTTCATCGACCCAACGACTGAGGCTAGGGAGCTGGCCCGATCTACTTGCGTTGTTCGGCCCCGTATGCATCAGGACGAAACCGGCCCAAGAGGATGGGGAGGAGAATCCAGGATCCGTGGAGGCGAGCATTCTGCGCTGGGCCATGGCGAGGGCAGCCGCTGGATCCTCGTGGTCTCGGAGGTTCCAGTAAAAGTGTTGCATGAAAGTGCGAGTGGCCCGGTCGTTCACGTCCCAGAGAGTGCCGAGCACGGCTTTGGCCCCCGCGTCTAGAAAGGCTCGGCCGAGGCCGCTGAGACTTTCCGGCCGATCCGGCCGGTGAGTGAAGGTCGTGCAGCCGGCCAGGACAGCCAGATCGAGATTGGGCAAGGTCAGCTCCTCGATCTCCTCTGCCGTCAGGTTGCTCTGCCCCCTTTCGCCTGCGAGTGGCAGAAAGGAGAGCTCCGGACGGCGAGTATCGGCGATCACGTGGCCGGCGTAGTGGAGACTCCGAGCTCTCGGCAGTTGCTCGAGGAGCGCCCCCCGTGTGGCGACAGCTCCAGACAGGGCGACTGCCTCGGGGTAGAGCAACTCGAGGTCCGTTACCTCCTCTTTCGCAGAAGGGAGATCGGTTGCCGGAGGCTGAACGAGGAGCAGTGTCCCGCTCTTCGGCCTTGTGTCTAAGGTTCTTCGCGCCAGCGTTTCCGACACGCATCCTGCCAGGCTGTCGGCACGGGTGAGCACAACGGACTCCGCCAGCGGTCTGCCGCTGTCGGGATTCGGCAGGGCTGCGAAAGGGATGCCCGCCAGCTCTTGGTGTGTTACAAGGCAGAGACGGCTCTGCCCGGTCAAGCCTCGAAGCGCCAGCAATTCGGCGAGGCCCCTGCCAGCCTCGTGAATCTCTCCCCAGGTACTTGTCTTGCTAGCCGCAGCATCCACGAAGCGTTCCACAAGCTGTCGTCGTACCCTGCCAGGTACGAACTCTCGAGTGTATTGCCATCCTCTCTCGCTCAGTCGCCAGACCACCAAGAAGTCTGGATGAGTGGCAATCTCCAGCACCGTAAGCCCGGCTGGCAGGGATTCTGTGCTGGGTTCAGGCGCGTCCGGCGGCATGCCCAGACCAGTCTCGAAGACTCGGCGAGCGAAGGCCGGCCGGCCCTGGAGGAGGCCGAGGTGGACCAGTTCGTCGAACACATATCTCCACGTGGCAGAGTACTCCCGCCGACTGCGGCCCCGGCGCAGCTCTTGTCGGCTCGCTTCAAAGAGGCCGAGTGCTGCCCACAGATCCCGTTCCGCTGCCTCGCCATGGCCCTTCTCGAGAGAGTCTAGGGCTAGGTTCAGCAGCGATCTTGCCTGGAACACCACCATCTCTCTCCGGCTGGCCTGGGCTGGCGATCTTCTGACTCCCCACAGGCGCTCAACCCATTGAAGAAAGTAGCGTTTCTCAGTAAGCACTGTCAACATCTTGAAGGCGGCCGTCTCGAAAACTCCTTCTAGCCCTCCAGTCGAAGGCGCAGTGGCTTTGCGTCCCTCGTCTGAGTCCTCGAGTAGGCGAGCTAGCCAAGGCCGCCGACTGAGCACCTTCGCGGCACGCTCGAGTGACTCCCCCATTCCGAGGTCCGAATTCTCCTTGCTGATGAGCTGCGCGGTTGCCAGGAAGCCCGCTATCGCGGCGTCCTCGAGGGCGCCCCATTGCATACCCTGTCCGATCTCAGCTCCCGGCATTGATGCCAACAAGGCGAGGGCTCGGTAGCGCTCCCGCCAAGCCGATTCGGTGTTTCCGATGGTGCTCAAAGTGGTGGCAGTCAAGCCAAGCGCAACTGCCAACCCGGTGCCCTCCTTCGCCACCTCGAGCGCCTTGGTTGCTTCGCCGAGGGCAGTGAAGCTCTCATCGAAGAGGCCCTGGCGGTACCGCACGAGGCCGAGGCCCGCGTAGACCTGGCCGCGGGCGGCCGGATAGATCATCGCGGTGCGAGACCGAGTCAGCTCCCCGAATGCGATTGCTGCTGCCGACAGCCGATGGCCCTGTAACAGAGCCGTAGCTCGAGCAATCTCTACCCAGACGGCACTTGGGCTGCCAGTACCTTCGAAGGCCAGAGACGCCTGATCGATCAGGGGCTGAGCCAGGTCTTCAGAAGCAAGCTCTAGCAAAGTCTGGGCGTCTGCCAGGTCATTGTGCCCCCCAGCCAGTCGAGTGAGCAGAGCTGGGCTCGAGGTGCTCTCGATCATCAGAACGGTGTCGAGCAGACTTTGGTCCCCTCCTGATTCCGCCAGTACCTCACCAAGTGCATGGGCAGCTTCCAACAGCTTCGAGGCTTCCTGTTGACCACTCAGATATGCGCGCCCCCAGGCACCAAGGGTGTCGAATAGTCCCACGGCCCGAGCAGTACCGGGGAAGCGCTGAGTGACGCGCCGGATCTCGGCCGAGCCTTTCGCCATTGCCTCCTGCATCTGCTCACGTGGCAGACTTTCCCCTAGCCGAGTCTCCAGCTGGTCCAGGTGTTCCATGGCTTCGAACGCCCACGGGCTATTTGGATCGAGCTTCAGAAAGCGCTCCCAGGCGTCCTGTGCCGCGGTGGGGAGATGAAGCTTTTGCAACGCGAGGGCGCGATTGAAGGCCAGCTCCGGGGTCGGATTGACGGCAAGGGCCAGTTCCAGCACCTCTATCGCAGCCAGGAGACTTCGGGGACTGTCCTGCCAGGAAGCCTGCTCGAGGAGGAGAGCGGCCAGGTCGTTGGCCATCGATGGGTCGATGGGTGCAAGCTCTCGGGCGTCCTGCAGCAAGGCGATGAGCTCTGGCAGATTGCGCCGACCCGCCGTCGCCATCAAGGCGATGCCGCCGAAATAGAGGCGGTCCGCCGTGCCGGCCGTTGTACCTCCAAGGGCTTGATAGGTCTTGCTGACTTTGCGCACCACGGCGAGGGGCAGCTCTGGACAGGCGGAGGCGGGGATGCTCGTTTCGCTCCGGACGAGAGACGTGCATTCCTGATAGGGAACTCCACCGGACAATCTGGCCTCAATAAGTCGATAGGGCCGCAGGAGAGCCAGCAGATCCCGGGGAGTCGGTACAGTCGGCCGATCGCTGTACATCGCAGCGAGCGCGGCCAGGACTAAACCGGCGCCAGTCTCGATCCAGGGTCGCCGCCGTCGAGTCCCTTCTCTCATTCAGCCAGCTCCGGCTTGCTGAGGCTCACGATTCCCCCCAAGGCCGCGGCGAAGCGGTGACATGCGACCTTGGAGGAACTAGACGTCCCCGCCCCGCCCGTTTTCAGCCCGTCCGCCCCCACTTCGCCAGGATCAGCCCGGCCAGCACCCAGGCGACCACGTCGTAGAACACCGAGGCGAGGTGGTAGTGCCAGGGCTGGAGCATCCAGATCGGGGCGCTGACGTGGATCCAGAACGAGCCGGCGAAGCCGGCCATGGCCACGAGGCCGACCTTGGCGCCGAAGGTGGCGAGGGAGGCGCCGCACTTGCCGAGCAGCCAGGCGATCAGCAGGCAGGTGGCGAACATGTGCAGGTAGCCGAACAGGAAGACCGTGGGAGCCCCGGGTTCCGCACCCCCCTTGCGGACGAGCAGCGTGGCGATCGGACCCTGGCGGTGCTGGGCCATCCAGGAGTCCATCGAGCTGCCCTCGGAGAATTCCGGCACGGCGTAGGCGCCGTCCGCCGGGATCAAGTCCCGCAGGGCGGTCTGCACCTTCTCGTTGTCGAGGCCGGTCGAGAACGCTTCCAGAGGGTGGGGAAGGGTCCAGAAGACGAATCCCCACAGGAACATGGCGAGGGCGGCGAGCAGGCAGACGAGCACGGTTCTCAGGCTCATGGCGCTCCTTCTCGGCGGACGGGTCCCGCGTGATTGAGATTTGCCGAGAATGCTAGCAGAACCCGCCGCTCAACGCACGAACGGCGGCGCCGCGGCCAGGCGGTCGAAGAAGGCCCGGGCCTTGGCGGCGCCGGCCTCGCCGTTGAGCTCGAAGGTCCAGTAGACCTCGGCCGTCTGGGCTCCCATCAGCAGCTGCATGGTGCCCTGGGACTTGTGCTCGGCGATCACCCAGTTGGCGATGATCTGGTAGTCGAGGCGGCCGTTCTGGCCGAACTTCTGCGTGCGGTCGAAGACGAGCTGGGGTGCACCTTCCAGTACCTTGGTGAGGGGGTACTCCGGCAGGCCGAGGTAGGGCCCCTGCTCGGGGAAGCGGGCGGAGCGCGCCGAGGCCGCCAGCACCACCGGGCGCCCACTCTCCGGGCGCGCTGCCACGGCCTCGAGAGCGAGGATCGCCGCGGCGCGGTGGTGGGCGTGGGTCTCGAGGGTGGGCAGCATCACCAGGACGAAGTCGTAGCCCCCCTTGGCGAGGATCTCGGCGAAGCGCTTCTGGATGAAGGGCAGGTCCCACTCGGTGGCGAAGAGGGCGCTCATGTCCTTGGTGAAGCCACTGTCCACCTGGTCGAAGAAGAAGTAGTTGCGCAGGCCGACAATGGCGCCGCCGGCCATCAGCTCCTGCTTGCGGATCGCCGGCAGCCAGGCCCGGCCCACGGCCTCATCGGTGAGCTTCAGGCCGTAGATCGGCTCGGCCAGGGTGGAGAAGCGGTAGCCCCCCTCGCCGTTGGTCAAGATGGCGAGGTCCGCCACGCCGCCCAGGGCGTGGGTGGTCTTGTAGATCGTGCCGGAGAAGAGGGCGTCGTCGTCCGGGTGAGCGGTGACCACCAGGAGCTTGGGGCCGGGCTCGGCGGCGTGGGCGAGAGCTGGGGAAAGGGCGATGAGAACGAGAGCGAGGGCTGCGAAGAAGCGGCCAGGGCGCATCGAGGTTCCTCCTGGCGGACATTCTCCCCGAAATGGCTGGCACCTCGTTGGAGCCGCATTGCGCCTTCCGACCTGCTCGAATGACGGGCAGTACGGTAAGAGATAAACTACCAGGCGGAGGGTTCCGACCGTGGAGCTGCCTCTGGCCAACGATACGCTGAATTCGTTGAGTAGCCATATCGCTTTGCTCGACGAGCGAGGGTCGATCGTGGCGGTCAACGAGGCTTGGCGGCGCTTCGCTCGCGACAATGGCGGCGACGAAACGGTGACCTCGGTCGGTGCGGACTACTTGGCCGTCTGCGAGCGAGCCGGACGTAACGGGCACGAGGAAGCCGCCAGAGTCATGCTCGAAGGCATGCGCCAGCTGCTGCACGGCGAGCGCAGCGCCATCACCCTCGAGTATCCCTGCCACTCGCCGACCGAACGCCGCTGGTTCATCGCCCGGGTGACGCGCTTCACCCGGGAGGGCTCGGTGTACCTCGTCGCCGCGCACGAGGACATCACCGCGCGCAAGCTGGCTGAGGAACAGCAGCACCAAATCGAGAAGGTCCTCGGCGAGACCCTGGAAGCCTTGCCGGTCGGCGTTTGGATCCTGGACAAGGACGGCCACATCGTTCACGGTAATGCCGCCGGTCAGAAGATCTGGGCGGGCGCCCGCTACGTCGGGCCTGAGCAGTACGGTGAGTACAAGGGGTGGTGGCTGAGCACTGGACGACGGATCGCCGCGGAGGAATGGGCGGCGGCCCGGGCCATCACCAAGGGGGAGACGGCGATCGATGAGGAGGTCCGGATCGAGTGCTTCGACGGCAGCAGCAAGATCATCCTCAACTCGGCAGTACCCCTGCGCGATGCCGGGGGTGTCATCTCCGGCGCGATCATCGTCAACCAGGACATCACTTCGCGCAAGCAGGCGGAGGACCAACTGGTCAGGGTCAACACCGTCATGGATGCGACGAATCGGGAGCTCCAGGAGGTGTTGGCGCGCGAACAGCTGAAGGCGCGGACGGACGACCTCACCGGGCTGACCAATCGCCGACATTTCGTTGAGCTGAGCACGCAGCTGTTCGCCGTGGCGAAAAGGTATCGCATGCCGCTCTCGGTCCTGATCTTCGACATCGATCGTTTCAAACAGATCAACGATGAGTTCGGTCACCTGGTCGGGGACGCAATCCTGAAGCAGGTTGCGCGCATCGCCACCGAGAGCACGCGCGAGGCGGACGTGCTCGCGCGGTATGGTGGTGAGGAGTTCATCGTCACCATGTCGAATACCGCCGCCGACGAGGCATTGGTCGCTGCCGAGAACATCCGCGAACGAGTCGCTACCTGCCGGGAGGTCGCCGACGGCAGGGAGGTGAGCGTGACGATCAGTGCCGGCGTGGCGGAGATACTGTCCGGTGAGGACAGTCTGGATCGTCTCATCCGGCGCGCGGATCAGGCCCTGTACGCGGCCAAGGATGCAGGTCGCAACTGCTGCAGGTTGTTCGCTCAGGAGCCAGGGATCGAAGTCCGTGGGCTGTGAGGGCGAGGCTCGACGGGCCTTGGCGCAGGGCGGGCAGGCGGCCGCTCGGGGGTGCGCAGTAAGCGGGCCACGGTAGAATCCCCCGACTCGTCCCTTTGGAGGATCTCGCCCGTGCTCAGAATCGCCCTCTTGCTTCTCCCCGCACTTCTAGGAATGGCTCTTTCTGCCTGCGACCGTCTTCCCGAGAGGAGCTCTGCCGAGGCGGCACCGGCGACCATTCCCCAACCCGCGGCAAGGGAAGCTCCCGCCGCTGCCGTAGAGGTCGGGCCCAACGTGCAGATCCCCTCCAAGTTCGCGCCGCTGCCGGTGGTCGAGCCGCAGATCAGTGCTCATCCGAGCGATCCCAACCGGCTGCTGGTCGCGGCCATGGTGGTCACGGAGATCGACAATCCTTACGAGAGCTCCCGGCTGTCGAGCTTCGCTTCGAGCGACGGCGGCGCCACCTGGCGCGAGACGGCCCATGACTACTGGGGCTACGACCCGTGGACCGCGCTGTTCGAGGACGGCCGCGCGCTCCTGGCCTGGATCGGCACCCCGGGACAGTTCCTGGACCGCTACCCGGTGGTCTTCTTCAACTCCGACGATGCCGGGGAGTCCTGGAAGGGCCCGGTCCACACTCTGCGCGGCGGCTACGACGGCACCAAGCTGGTGACCGACGGCCCGCGCGCCTACTTCACCACCCTCTTCTTCGGCGACTCTTCGATGGAGGTCCAGCTCTACCGCATCGAGGGCAAGAGCGCGCCCCACCTCGCCGGCTCCATCAGCGGTCGGGGGGGCCACCTCGCCTTCGCCGAGCCCGCCATGGTGGGGGATGGCGCCGTGCTGGTCCCCGCGATTCACCTCGGGAGCCGCGCCTGGGTGCAGCGGCTGGACGCCGGCGGCGCGCTCTCGGGGCCGGTGGAGATCACCCGTCGCCTCGGCGACGAGAAGGGGTACTCCTGCCTGGTGTCCGACCGCAGCTCGTCCCGCTTCCGCGATCGGGTGTACTACGTGCGCGCCACCGGCTTCGGCCGGGATCACGGCGGCATCTGGGTCAACGCGTCGAGCGACGGCGGCAAGACCTGGGGCGCCGACACCCGGGTCGATGCCTTCGCGGACCCGAGCCGCAGCGCCGCGCGCGTCCCGGCCGCGGCGGTGAACAAGGACGGCGTGCTCGGGATCACCTGGAGCGACTCGCAGCACGATTCGAACCGGAAGCAGAAGGACGTCTACTTCTCCGCCTCGCTCGACGGCGGGGCGACCTTCCTGCCGCCGGTGCGCCTGACCAGCGTCTCGAGCGACCCGCGCACCCGCGGCAACGCCGACGTGGCCAACAAATTCCCCGGCGGCGGCCACTACCTGGGCCTGGCCGCCCGCGCCGACGGCACGTTTCAGGCCGTGTGGAGCGACAGCCGGGGCGGTGTGTTCGCGTTGCAGACGTGCACGGTGCGTGTCAAGGGGCCGTGAGGGGGGCCTGCCAACTGAGGATGATGGCCGCGACCCAGGCCTGCCAGATACCATGCAGATTGAAAGGCTGCCTTTCCGTTTGCGCGGTCTCGGGCGGTGGAACCCGGTAGCTTGGCGCCAGGTACCGGCGGTGGCCAGTGCTCGTCTGAGACACGTGAGATATGCGCTCGAACACCTTGCCATCGGCGAACCTCACCCTCGACCCCGCCACCCCAGCCACCGCCCCGCTCCTCTCCAACCTGCTGCAGCTCTACCTCCACGACCTGAGCGAGACCTTCCCGATCGAGATCGGGGAGGACGGCCGCTTCGCGTACGACAGGCTCCCCCTCTACTGGTCCGAGCCCGCCACGCACTTCGCCTTCCTGATCCGCGCTGAGGGCCGCGTCGCGGGCTTCGCGCTGGTGACCCGCGGCTCGCCGGCCACCGCCGATCCTGAAGACCTCGACGTGGCGGAGTTCTTCGTGTTGCGTTCTCACCGCCGCTCCGGCGTCGGCCGCCGGGCGGCCTTTCTGCTGTGGGATCTTCTTCCCGGCCGTTGGGTCGTGCGGGTGGCGGAAGCGAACCGGGCAGGCCTGCCGTTTTGGCAGAGCGTGGTCCGCGAGTACACCCAAGGCGCTTTCTCTACCACGGAGCATCGTGGCAAGCTCCACACTTTCCGCGTGTTCTCCTTCAGAAGCGCCACCACGAGCCATTGAGCGTTGTGCCAGCCAGGGAGCTGGCGCAGGGCCGCCCCTGCGTTCACTCCCCGAGCGGCTCACCGCTGCGCAGATCGAGACCCTTTCCCGCCAGTTCCCGGGAGCCCGGCGACTGGTCCCCGAAGTGGCTGGCACCTCGGCGGAGCCGGCAGCGTTGAGGCGGGCAGGGCGGACGAGGATCCTCCTGGCGGGCACTCTCTCCCACCTCGGTCGACTGCGTGCCGGGCGGTGTCTCCGTTTCGGCCCCGCCGGGCACCCTTTGTTCCAGCGACCGTTTTTTTGCCACGGAGGTTCCTCAGTGCAGGGGTTGACCCTACGTCGACTCGCCCGCTCAGCCCGCAGTGTGCTTCCCTGGGCCCTGGCCGCCGTCTTGGCGGCAGTGGCCGCCTATCAGGCTCGATCGATCGCCCTGCTTCGGCTCGAGATCGACTCCTGCCACGGCGCAGCCGCGCAGGCGGGCACGCCACGCCTCGAGCCCATGGCTGTGGGCAAGCAGGTCCCGGAGCTCACCGCCCGCAGTATCGAGGGTGAGGTGGTTCACGTCGCCGAGCGCGGCCGCGGGCCCGCCCTGCTGCTGATCTACGACCCTTCCTGCTCGCTGTGCGAGGCCGCGATGCCGACCTGGATCCAGCTCTACCAGCAGCTGCGAGCACAGGGATCCGAGGCGCCGGTCATCGGCCTTTCCGTCGCCGACTCCTACAGCACGGTCCAGCACGGCCGGTCGCACCGCCTGCCCTTTCCCGTCGTGCCCTTCCCCAGCCGCGACCTGATCGAGGGTTACGGCATCCGGCAGATTCCGCTCGCCGCCGTGGTCGGCGCCGACGGTCGGGTCATTGCCCTCTGGGACCGGCCCCTGGAGGCCGGGGAACGGGGCGATGCCCTCGAGCTTTTGTGCCCGCAATGCCTGGGCACCGCGATCGCCGCGGCGCCCGTAACCGACTGAAAGTCGGAGGAGGTTCAGATGACTGCCAGGAGATTGCTGCCTTTGGCCATCGCGTTTCTTGTCGGGTCGTCCCTGGGTACCGGCTACGTTTACGCCAACCACCCTTGGATTTGCTCCGGCACCACGGCCTACCACTACACGCCGCGGACGGTCGGCTACAACGGCCCCTCGGCCGAGACCTCGGTGAGTCGGCCCGCGAGTGCCTACACCGGCGCTTACACCCGCTCGATCAACATCTGGAACCCGACCGTGATCAACCTGACCTCCGGCGGCACGAAGCTCCAGCTGCGCTACGGTGCCTACGGCACCAACGGATGGTTGGGGCTGGCGACCATCTCGGGTATCAGCTCCTGCCACATCGGGCTGGGCAAGTCGCAGCTCAACGACACCTATCTGCGCAACACCGGCACCTACTCGCAGACGGCGGTCGACCACGTCGCCTGCCAGGAGGTCGGCCACACTTTCGGCCTCAACCACAACCGCACGTCCTCGACGACCTGTATGAACGACACCATTCTGACCGCGGGGGCGCAGATCAACCAGCACGACCGCGATCTGCTGAGCTCGATCTATGCCCACGTCCCCAACTGAGGCCCAGAGCCCTACGTTCACCAACCCTGACGATTCGAACAGGAGAAGCAAGATGAAAAGGATTCTGGTTCTCAGCCTCGCGTTGGTCGCCGGCTTCGCCGCGGCCGTGGTCATCGGCAAGGCCGCATCCGGGCCGCAGGTCGTCACCGCCAAGGCCCAGTGGGTCGACTACTACCGCACTCCGACCGGCTTGGTCGCCGGCGCGGACCTCATCGTCGTCGCCAAGCACCTCAGCGCTCAGCCCGGCCGCGTGGTGGGCAGTGTGCCCTACACCTTGAACGGCTTCCACATCCAGGAGGTCGTCAAGGGCGTGCACGATGGACCGGCTCTGCTGGTGGAGCAGACCGGCGGGCGGGCTGGAGAGATCATCGTCAACATCGACGACGGCGGGCCCTTCGAGGAGGGGCGCTCCTACCTGCTGTTCCTGAAGTCCCAGGGCAACGGTCTCTTCTACCAGATCAACCACCAGGCCCGCTACGAGCTCCAGGGCGACGTGATGGTGGGGGTCGACCCGACCGATGCCGTGGTGGCAGCCTTCCACAACCGCGAGATCGGGCCCGCTGTACGCTTCCTGCGCGACCGCGCCGAACGAGTGAAGTAGCGATCTGGCCCTGCGGCTCGGGGCGGTGCTCCGCCCCTCCCCGCGGGGCCAGCCTCAGCGCTCGCGCTGCACGTGCTCGGTGAGCGTGGAGGGGCCGTGCGGGTCACGGCTTCACGAAGGAGCTCTCGGTGATCGACTGGTTGCCGCTCTCGTCGATCGCCAGCACCTCGAAGAGGTTGACCCCCGACGGCAGGGTGGCCACGAACTCCGGCGGTACGGTCACCGAGGTCACGTTGGCGGGGACCGTCACCTGGAAGGGCTTGACGATGAGCTGGTAGCCGGCGATCGAGATCGGGCGATCCGGGAAGCCGTCGGGCGTGGTCGTCACGGCGTCCCAGCTGATGACCAGGGAGTTGTTCGCTCCCAGAGTGGCGGTGACGTCACCGGGACCGTTCGGGATCGCGTGGGACAGGTACGCCACGCTCTCGAGCTCCAGGTTGTCGACGGTCAGGCCGTCGAACTCGTAGAAGCCCTCGGGGAAGAGCGCCAGCAGGTCCTCGAGAGGGAAGTCGTCGAGGTTGGGCTCGGCACCTTCGAAGAAGAGCTCGGTCATGCCGAGCTGCCGGTAGGCGGCATACCCCTGCACGAGGAAGACCCTCACTTCTCTCGGGTTCTCGATCTCCAACCGCTTCCAGTCCTCGCCGTCGAGGGTGACGTGGTAGCCGAGGTCGTTGGCGGTCTGGTTGTACTCGATGTAGATCCTGGCGATGCTGAATTCGTCGGCCGACGTGGCGCCGGCGGTCGCCAGGATCAGGGCGGCGGCGAGGATGACGGGCAGGGAACGGCGGGTCTTCATGGCTTCCATCTCCTTTTAGAGGTTTGCCTGCACTAGCGGAGATGCAAGAGGGCGCGGAATCCTTCGTCGGCGGGCGGCCGGGAAATGGCATAGGCTGGCAACCCGACCAGTCGAGGAGCCGAGCATGGACGTCTTGGAGCCCCTGATCACGACCTCGCCGCAGCGGCTGAGCGGCACCCCGGTGTTCGCCGGCACTCGGGTGCCCGTGCAGACCCTGATCGACTACCTCGAAGCAGGCGATCCTCTCAAGGCCTTCCTCGAGGCCTTCCCCAGCGTTTCCCGCGAGCACGCCATTGCGGTGCTCGAGTTGGCGAAGTCGGCGCTGCTCGAGAAAGCAGTGGCGCCCTGACGGCGAACGGGCATCCCGATGCGAGCACTCCTGGATGCTTGTGTGCCGAAGGGCCTGCTCAGGAGCTTGACTGGCCACGAGGTTCGGGCCGTGCTTCTGAGCTACTGACGCTGACTGGTTGTAGAGCCCGGCAATTGAGCAGCACAGATGGCTATTGCTGACAAGTCTAGGAAGTTGCTCTGGGCACGATCAGGGAACCGGTGCGCTCTCTGCAAGTGTGAACTGATCATGAAGGGCGCCCTCGAGACCGAGGAAAGTGGATCGGTGATCGGTGATGAGTGCCATATTGTTTCGTTGAGACACGGGGGTCCCCGGTATAACCCGACCTTCTCGGCCAGGGAGGTGGATGAATATGCCAACCTCATATTGCTCTGCAAGGTTCACCACAAAGTTGTTGATGATCAGCACGAGGCTTATCCGGCGGAATGGCTAAAGCAGCTGAAGCATGGGCATGAAGAGTGGGTCAGAGAACGACTAGGTTCCGGGGGTACTGACAGCGACTCGTTGCAGGGTCGGTCAGTAGACACACCTTACTACCTGATACGCATCACTAGTGGGAGCGAACTACTGACGGTCGTAGACGGGATGTGCGCCTCGTCATTCTCCTGCGACGAACTGCTGACGGAGGATGAGGTGCGTGTTGTAGGGGGCTTTCTCCAGAATCTCGAGGATTGGGGGGATCTCGCTCCCGAGTTCGGACCTGGGCGGAAAGTCCGAGTTGGCTTCGAACTCACCAATGGTATCAGGGAACTCGATGAGCAAGGTTTCTGGGTTTTTGCTTGCCGAGAGATCCAAGTTCTTGAGGGACGCAAGTCCGGCGTGCCATCAGAATGGCCGGTAGCGCACGTTAGGGTTGTCAGAAAAGCGAGCGACGAGATAGTCAGATTGGAAAGACAGGACGATTCTTCGAAGGATGATTGAGCAAAGGAGCGGCAAACCTAGTCGGAGCAGTCGACGGCTGAGATCGCCGGTGAATGGCTGACTCCCTGACGGCTAGAGGCAGATTCGATGGTCGCCCCACAGCAAGTCACCCTCGAAGCCGCCACCCCAGCCACCGCGCCGCTCCTCTCCAACCTCCTCCAACTCTACCTCCACGACCTGAGCGAGATCTTCCCGATCGAGATCGGGGAGGACGGCCGCTTCGCGTACGACAGGCTCCCCCTCTACTGGTCCGAGCCCGCCACGTACTTCGCCTTCCTGATCCGCGCTGAGGGCCGCGTCGCGAGCTTCGCGCTGGTGACCCGCGGCTCGCCGGCCACCGCCGATCCTGAAGACCCCGACGTGGCGGAGTTCTTCGTGTTGCGTTCTCACCGCCGCTCCGGCGTCGGCCGCCGGGCGGCCTTTCTGCTGTGGGATCTTCTTCCCGGCCGTTGGGTCGTGCGGGTGGCGGAAGCGAACCGGGCTGGCCTGCCGTTCTGGGAGAAGGTGGTCCGCGAGTACACCCAGGGCGCTTTCTCGACGACGGAGCACCGTGGCAAGCTCCACACTTTCCGGGTCTTCTCGTTCAGGAGCGCCGCCGTGAAGGCGGCCGTGTGAAAGGAGCCCGCCGTGCAGATGTTAGGCATTCCATTCGGCATCACGGACTGGTCCGAGGTCGAGAGGACCGAGCATCCCGGGGAAAGCGGCGTCGCGTATTGGCGGACGCGGACCTTCGGGGACATCCGCGTCCGCATGGTCGAGTACACGCCGGGCTACCTCGCGGACCACTGGTGCACCAAGGGGCACGTCCTCCTGTGCCTCGAAGGGGAGCTCCAGACCGAGCTGCAAGACGGACGGATGTTCAGCCTGAAGCCGGGCATGAGCTACCAGGTCGCCGACCAGGGTGAGGCCCACCGCTCCTCGACGACGGTGGGCGCCAAGCTGTTCATCGTCGATTGAAAGGGAGTGCGACCTGGAGCTTCAACGCCTCGAGAGGGAGCGAGCCCGGAGATGGCTGGAGGAGTTGGCGCACTCATCCTCCGACCAGGTGGCTCGGAAACTCGTCGTGACGGCCTGCCTGCTCCATCAGGGGTTCCGGCTCTGGCCGGGTCGTTCGAAGCGCATCACGGTGGCCAAGCTGCGCCGCAAGCTCGCGAGCGTCGAGAGTTCGGAGGCGGCCGCCTTTTTCGACTGCAGTGTCTTCCTGCATGCCGAGCAGGTATCCCTCGGCCTATTGCGGAGGCGTTATCCGCAGGGGATGATCGCCAGGTTCCTCGACCTGGAGGAGACGGATTCGGGAGACCTCGGCGACAGCTGGCCGCTGATCTCGATCACATGGTTTCGGGGCCCGGCCGGCGGGCACTTCAACCCGGCCAACTCGAAGCTGCTCCTCGGCCTGCGCAACGAGCACTTCCTGAGCGACGAGTCTCTCCCCGATCCCCGCGCCCTGTTCCCGGACCTGCCGAGGACGCCCGGGAAGAAGAGCCTGCCACCGCCCGTTGTCACCGAGCTGCGGTTTCGACCGGGAGGTGACTCGGCGGAGTTCGTACAGTCGGTTCATGCCCACGCTCCCACCCTCGAGAAGCTCGTGCTCGAAACGGCGGAACCGCTCCAGGAGCCGGGCATCGCCGAGGTCTCATTGCCGAGCCTGCGGGAGCTTTCCCTGGGCTCGCTCGAGCCGTTGCGGGATCCGCTCTTGGGGCCGTGGCTCGCCAAGCTGCCGGCCCTGCGGGTGCTGCGCAGCGCCCTGCCGCCCAGGGCCGCGGGCATCCCCCTGGCCATGAAGGCCGCCTCCTGGTGGCGGCGACTCACGAGCCTGGAGCTGCAGGTCCACCAGCTCGAGGCCGAGGCCGAGTGGCAGAGCCTCTGGTCCGGCGAGAGGCTGGCTCTCGAAGACCTCGACGTGCGCTGGCTCAGCCGGGCGCAGGCCGCCACCGTGCTGCGAGCGCCAATGCCGGATCTTCGTGTCCTCGATCTCCAAGGCAGTCTGGGCGCGGGGTACCTGGACGACCTGACCCACAACGCGCTGCCGAACCTCGAGGAGCTGGACCTGCGCGGTGCGGCGATCCAGCCGGAGGACTTTCAGCGTGTCGCGCCGGTGCTCGCGGAGGTCTTCCCGAAGCTGCGGCGAGTCGGCATCCGCTTCATGAGCGACCGCCGGGTCGACTTCTTCGACTGGACCGGTGGCCCCCCGGTCCACTGGGCATACGAGCCCATGTCGGACCAGGAGCTCCAGGAAGGCTTCCTCGACGCTCTCGGGCTGGAGCTGCTCAAAAGCGAGCCGCGCGGGTGAAGACCGCCGGGTGTCGGTGGTCAGCACTTGCTATCCCTCCACCTTCCAGGCGAGGGTCCCGGCCGGGTTCTCGTACCAGCCTGGCTCGGCGTAGGTCTCGAGGCCTCGCCGTGCCTTCACGGCAAACCTAGGGGACGTTCTCGGCCCACGCGGGCGGCAACGGGCAGCTACCTTTGGGGGTGGTGCCGGTGGGACCTGCTGCGCGGACACTGAGGCGATGGCGAATCCCTCCCTGGCTGTAGGGCTGACCCTCACGGCTCCGTTGTGGCTGGGGACCTTGAGCTGGTCCTCGCTTCCCGGGTCCCCGCCGTCACCCGTGCCAGCGGCTGGCACAGTGGTCGCGCCGGCTTCCGGCCCACTGGCCGTGCGCAGCATCGGCCACGGCCGCCCGGCGGTGGTCCTGCTTCACGGCCTCTTCGGTTCCCATCGCTATTGGCGAGGTTACGACGGTCTGGCCGCCCGTCATCGCTTGATCGTCCCCGACCTGCTCGGCTTCGGGGACTCACCCAAGCCCGCCACCGGCTACTCCGCCGACGATCACGCCCTGGCCGTGGCCGGCACGCTCGAGGGCCTTGGTGTCGTTGAACCGGCGGTCGTGGTGGCCCACTCGGCGGGCACGGTGGTCGCCTTGCGGCTGCGCGCCCTGCGGCCGGACCTGGTGGCGGGCGTGGTCGCCTTCGGCCCTCCCCTCTACGGCTCACAACAGCAGGCGCGACACCACCTGCGGCGGCTCGATCCTCTCGCCGGCCTCTTCGTCCAGCGGGGGGCCTTGGCGCGCGGGCTCTGCCACTGGTTCCACAGGCATCCGCGCCTCGCGCTGCGGCTCACTCGCTGGACTCGCCGGGGCCTGCCTCCCGAGGTGGTGGAGGATACCCTCGCTCACACCTGGGACTCCTTCCGCTACACCCTGGAGGGCCTCCTGCTCTCGGCCGAAGCAGAGGGTTGGTTGGCGACGACGGACAGCCCCATCCGGCTGGTCGCCGGCGATTCCGACCGGGTCGTTGACGTGGCTTATCTGCGCGACCTCGAACGCCGGAGGCCGGGGATCTCCATCGAGATCGTCCCCGGAGGTGGCCACCACCTGCCGCTGACCCATCCGGCCCTCACCCGAACCGAGATCGAGCGAGCCCTGGCGGCGGCGGGGACCCGGCTCGCCGCTCCAGATCGAGAAAGGAGTCGAAAATGAGAGCCCTTCACTGCCTCGTGCTCTCGGGTCTGGCGACCCTCCTGCTGGTCGTCCCGGCCTCGATCGAGGCCGGAGAGGAACCCTCCTTCTACCACCGCTACATCATGAAAGGCAGCATCCTGGAGGTCGAAGAAGGGGCGGTCTACCTGTGCATAGGCACTTCGGACGGCGCCGTGCCGGGCCAGGTCCTGGAGGTTGTGCGCATTACGCGCAAGCCCGGTTACAACCCGAAAGCGGGTGGGTTGCGCTTCCGGCGCGACAAGGTCGGCCAGGTCAAAATCGACGAGGTGGTCGACGAGCACTTCGCTCGCGCCTCCCTTCTCGCCGGCGAGGCCAAGGCGGGGGACGTGGTCGAGCTGTCGAGGCCTGCTGGATGAGCGGGCCGTTGCCCCGACTACCGTGGGCGGTTCTCGTCGGCGGGCTACGACCGGGACGACCAGTGCCCGTGCACGATGGTCGAGACGCCCCCCCTCCGGCGTAGCAGCATGGTCTCGGCGCCGCGGGACGAGACCGCCTTTCCCCAAAAGGTCCCGGTCGTCCTCGACAGGGTCGGCACCTAGGCGGTGTCGGCGGCCGGAGGCGCCAGGGCAGTGACGAGGAGCAGCGGTAGGGCGCCCCACGGGCTCGATCGGAGCTTCACCGCGGGCCTCCCGCCGAAGGGGCCTTCGCTGCGCCGAGCTGCACGTGCTGGGCGGTGCTCTTGCCGTCTTTGGTCTGGAAGTGGACCACGGCCCGCTCACCGATCCTGACGTTCTCCCGCCCCTCGTTTCTGCCTTCACGTTCGAAGTGGGTTTCCGGCGTCAGGACGTAAGAGGTGACCTTGCCATCCGGGCCCTTGAGATCCAGGCGGTCGGCGGCGATCGCTTCGATCGTGCCCATGGCAGTGTGGCTGTGCCCCTCGTGGGCGAGGGTGGGGAGGGTCAGCAGAGCCAGCGCGGCCAAGCCGGCCAGGGTCTCGCGGGCGAATCTGCGGCGGAGCATGGTGAGACTCCTTTCGCGGTCGGAGTGGAGAGTCGTTATGGGCTCAGTGGTGGTGAGGTTGCGAGGAGGTCGCCGTAGGGGTGTCCTCGCCGCGCAGGAAGGCTTCGGCGGCCAGCTCGGCCTCGAGCTCCGCGCGCGAGACCGGGTTCAGCCGCTTCATCTCGGCGAGGTCTTCGGGGCCGAGCCGCGGCAGCCGGCGCAGGAAGTGCACCAGCTCCCAGCTCTCGCGCTCGCCATCCGGCGTGCCCGTACCGAAAGCCGGCATGCCGGTGAGCTTGATGCCCTGTTCGATGTAGAAGAAGAGCTCGCCGTCTGAGAGCTGCTGGGTGGCGGGGGCGGTGAGGTCGGGGGTCCGCGGGTACATCCCGCTGCCGAAGGGGGTGGCGCCCTTGCCGTCGTTGCCATGGCAGGTGGCGCAGTGATCGGCGAAATGCGCCCGGGCGCGGTCGAGGATTTCGCCGTCCACGGCGACCGGGTTGGGGCGCCTGCGCGCTGCGGACGGCACCAGGAGATGCCGCGCGGCACGGGCCACTCTCACTTCGAGAGCCGGCGGCTCGCGTCGGGCCGAGAGCCCCATGGCCGCGAAGCCGAGGCCGCCGGCCAGGGCCGCGGCGCCGATCAGGGCGAGAAGGACCAGGGTCGCTCTAGCCGCCGTGCGCATGGTGCTGGTGCTCCTCGGCGGGCTCGGGGGCCTCTTGGGTCTCCACCTTCCAGGCGAGGGTCCCGGCCGGGTTCTCGTACCAGCCTGGATCGGCGTAGCTCTCGAGGCCCTCTCTCACCTTCACCAGGGTGAACATTCCACCCATCTCGATCGGCCCGAAGGGGCCCTCGCCGGTCATCATCGGCAGGGTGTTGGCCGGGCCGGGCATGTGCTGGGCGTGGCGGGCGTGCTCGGCCATGCCGGTTGAGCCCATGGCCATGTAGCCCTTGACCAGCTTCGAGATCTGCTGCTCCACGCCGGAGCTGTCCATCCCCAGCACGTTCGGGATGTCATGGCCCATGGCGTTCATCGCGTGGTGGGTCTTGTGGCAGTGGAAGGCCCAGTCGCCGGGGTTGTCGGCCACGAACTCGAAGGCCCGCGTCTGGCCCGCGGCCACGTTCACCGAGGTCTCCGGCCACCAGGCGCTCCTGGGGATCGGGCCGCCGTCGGTCTGCGTCACCCACACCTGCACGCCGTGGATGTGGATCGGGTGGCTGGTCATCGAGAGATTGGCCACGCGGATCCGCACCCGGTCATTCAACCGGCAGACCAACGGGTCCGTGCCCGGAAAGGCCCGGCCGTTGAAGGTGAAGAGGTTGAAGTCCAGCATCACGTTCGGGTCGGGGGTGGCGGTGTCCGGCTGGATCGCCCACATGTGGGGGAAGATGCAGAAATCCCGGTCCACCGGCGGCCCCTCGGGCTTCCTGGGATGGATGACGAAAAAACCCATCATGCCGAGGGCCATCTGCACCATCTCGTCGGCGTGGGGGTGGTACATCTGCGTGCCCCACTGGCGCAGGGTGAACTCGTAGGCCCAGGTCTCACCCGGCTGGATGTGCGGCTGGTTCAAGCCGGCCACGCCGTCCATGCCGGCGGGCAGCAGGAGGCCGTGCCAGTGCACGGAAGTGTGCTCGGGCAGGTGGTTGGTGACCAGGATGCGCACCCGGTCTCCCTCCACGGCCTCGATGGTCGGCCCGGGGGTCGAGCCGTTGTAGCCCCAGACGTTGACGGTCATTCCCGGCGCGAACTCCACCTGTACCGGCTCGGCGATGAGGTGGAACTCCTTGACCCCGTCCTTCAGGACGTAGGGCAGAGTGCGGCCGTTGGGCGTGGTCACCGGCGTGTAGCCGAGCTCCCGGCGCCGGCGCAGCACCTCGGCGCGGGTGGGAGGAGGGTCTGCGGGAGGGGCGGGGGAGGGCACGGGCTTGGGGGCGGCGGGCGCCATCTCATGTTGACCATGATGGCCGTGGTGCCCGGCGTGGGGATCCTCGGCAGGTGGGGGAGCCTGGGCGGCCACCCACTGGCGGGGCAGGAGGGCGGCGGCGCCGGTCAAGAGGGCGGTGCGGTGGAACCAGTCGCGGCGAGTGATCATCGGTGGCCTCCCGGAGCGTGGTGATCGTGGTGCTCGTGGTGGTCGTGGTGGGGCTCGGGCGCCGGCCCGGCAGCAGGGGCTGCGGCGGGGAACCTGCCACCCAGGGCGCGTTCGAGGGCGTAGCGGGCCACCCAGGCATCACGCCAGGCTTCGATCGCCGCCTTCTCGGCCTCGATCTCGAGGCGCTTGACCATCAGCAGGTCGTAGACCCCCTTGAGCATGGCGTTGTAGTGCCGGAGAGTCTCATCGAGGATGCGCACCCGCCCCGGGAGCACGGTGTCGCGGTAGAAGCGGGCGAGGTCTCGCGAGGCCACGTAGCGATCGGCGAGCTCCCGCACCTCGCTGCGCACCAGGATCGTCAGCTCCTCGAGCTGGCGCTCGGCCCGGCGGTGCTCGGCTTCGAGGCGGGCGATCGAGGCCGCGCCGGTGTCGAAGATCGGCAGCTCCAGCTCGAGCACCGGGCCGGTCACCCGCAGGCGATCGGGCTCCCGCTCGCGGGAGATCCCCACCCGCACGCCGCCGGGGAAGAAGCGGTTCGCCCGGCGCAGGGAGAGGGCCTTCTCGACCAGGCCGACGGCGGCGCGGGCGGCGGCCACGTCGAGGCGTCCTTCCAGGGCCAGGGCCTCCAGGTCTTGCGTCGCGAGTTCGTCCGCGGGCGGTTCCGGGAGCATCTGCGCCGCTGTCCAGCCGAGGTCGGCGCCGGCCAGGCCCAGCAGCCGTTGCAGCCCCTCCTGGGCGGCGCGGGCCTCGAGCTCGGCGTGGACCTTCTCGGCCCGGGTCTCGGCGAGCAGGGCCTGCTGCTCTTCGAGCTCCAGCTGGGGGAGGTTGCCGGCCTGGCGCTGGCGCTCGGCGAAGGCCACCGCGGCCTCCTCGATCTCGACGATCACGCCCAGCCGCTCCACTCGCCGGGCGGCGGCCTGATGCTCGGCGAAGGCCATCTTGGTCTCCGCGACGAGGTCGAGCATGGCCTGGCCCATGGAGAGCTTGACCATCTCCAGCTCGGCGGCGGCGAAGCGCTTGCGCAGGGGGAGCAGGAGGGGGTCGAGCAGGTCCTGGATCAGCCCGGCTTCGACGTTGGTGGCGAGGCCCCCCTCGTTGGGCCGGCGGGCCGAAAGCTCCAGCGACGGGTTGCTGATACGGGTCGCCTGGGCATAGTCCGCTTGCGAGATGCCCAGCTCCTCGAGCCGGGCGAAGAGGCCGGGGTTGCGCAGCAGGGCGACCTGGGCCGCGCTCTCGGGGGTCAGAGGCTGGGCGAGCAGGGCGCGGCTGTGCGCCAGGGCCAGTTCGGAGTCGGCGGGGCTGCGAGGCCAGGCGGTCGCCAGGCCGGAGCGCTCGGAGACCGGCTGCGATGCGGCCTCGAAGCTGCCTTGTGGGTTGGTCGTGGCACAGCCCGCGGTGAGCAGGGCGAGCCCGATCGAAAGGGCAAGACGCATGGGTTCGTTCTCCCGTCGTGGTCGAAAGGTCGCCGGGCGAGGCGCGCTCGGCGGGCTCCACGCGGAGAACGGATCAGATCCGCAGCGGTGTGGAAAAGGCGGGAGGCGGGGCTTCGGGAGGTCGGAGATCGAAGCGGATCGGTCGCCCGCTCGCCCGGCAGTGCGTCTCCAGGGTGGCCTGGGTCACCCCGGCGACCGGGGGCGAGGTGGGCCGCTCCTGAGGCCGTGGCAGGGCCGCCTCGCTCTGGTCGCTCGACAGCTCGGAGGCGCAGCAGCAGGCTGCGCTGACCTCGGTCTCCGGACCGCTTTCGTGGCAGGACATGGACGGCTCAGCGGCCGTCCGGCCGCAGAGACAGAGGCCGGCCGGCATCAGCAGGGCCACCAGCAGGGCGGCCGAGCCGAGCGTGCGCAGGTGTGAGGCGCGTGGCACGGGCGCAAGGAAAGCACGGCCGGGAGGTGGTTGTCCAGAGGGGTGGGCCGAGGACCCCCTCACTCTGGCCTTCTCCCCCGTGCCGGGGGAGAAGGGACCGGAGGCAAAGGGGACCGGAGGCGGAGCGAGCCGATTGCCCGGGCCCTCCGGAGCACCCTCGCCCCTCGCCGAGTCTGGGTGACGACCAGGCCGAGGAAGAGCAGCGTCAACGCCAGGTTGGTCAGGTTGTAGGCCGTCCAGGCGTCGGGGGCGAGGCCCCAGAGCAGGGCGAAGCCGCCGAAGATGGCCAGCTGGGCGGTGATCAAGCCCCTTCGAGCCTTGTTCCTCGACCAGGCTCCGAACAGGGCGAGGGTGGCCCAGTAGTAGCGGGAGGCCACGGTCAAGGCGAAAACGGGCACCAGGCCCAGCAGCAGGGCGTCCCCTCGGTTACGGCGCAGCAGCGTGGCCCCCAGCCAGCCGACCACCAGCAAGCCGGCGAGGCCGTAGTAGAGGGGCCGCTGGGCCGCCAGGGCGGTGCGGCGAGCCGCCTTGGAAGGACCTTCGGCAGCGTCGAGGTCGATCCGGCCGAGGTCTCGGGTGAGGGCGTGGGCCAGGCCGATGCGCTGCTCGCCGGTCTGGTGGGCCTCGGTGTGGACGCCGATCTTGGCCACAAACTCCCCCCAGGCGCCGACCCCCCGCGGCGTCAGGCAGCCGAGGCCGAAGCCGACCACCAGCGCGGCGGCGAAGGTCGCGGCGAAGAGCCCATCCCGTCGTGCCAGCCGCCGCCGGCGCACGAAGCGCAGGGCCACCGGCAGGGCCAGGGAGGCCACCAGCAGGGCGGGGAAGACCCGCGCCAGAGTGGCGTAAGCGAAGGCGAGGGCCGAAGCCACCGGCCTGCCGCCGCGCAGCCAGGCGAAGCCGAGGGCAATGGCCGCGAACCAGTCGTATTGGAGAAAACCCCCCACCAGCCGTTCCTGGTTCACCGGGGAAAGGCAGAACAGCACCAGGACCCAGGTCGCCCTTCGGGCACCAAAGGCCCGGGCCAGGGCCAGGAAGGTCAGGGGCAAGAGGAGCAGGTCCAGCCCGGAGAGAGCCTTGAGCGCACGCGGCGAGGTGGCGGGCAGCAGTTCGGCCACGGCGCGGCCCACCACGGTCCAGAACGGCGTGGCGTTATAGCCGCGGTCGCGGAAGATCGCTCGCCAGTCCTTCGGCCTCATGTGCGGCGCCAGGGCGGAGAGGTCCCGGGCCAGCTCCAGGCGCCGCTCCGGGGTCAAGCGCTCGAGCCAGCGGGCCTCTACCTCGGGCGAGGCCCGCTCCACCACCTCGTAGGTGTCGAGGTCCCGCACGTTCTCGATCGGCTGCCAGTAGTCGCCGTAGACCCGGTCCACCGCCAGGCTCAGCCGGTAGATGTCGCTGTAACCGACCTCGCCGAAGTACTTGGCCCCCACGTAATAGTGGTAGACGTTCCAGACCCGCACCCAGGGGGTGCTGACGTAGCGCCAGAGGTCCGGCCCGGCGCTGTGGGTGACCGCCGCCACCGCCAGGACGGCGAGGGCGACACCCTGCCAGGGTCGCGCCCGCCGCCAGCGCGGGCCCAGCAGCACGAGCGCGAGGCCCAGGAGGCAGAGGCCGAGGCGCACCCAGGAGTCGCGCACGGCCGCCGTAGCCACCCAGGTCGCCGCGGCCGTGCCGGCCAGCACCACGCCGAGGGCCGCGGGGGTGAGGGGGGAGGGGGCGGGCGCGGAGGGAGAAGGCTGGGCCATGGCGGGCAGTCTCCCACGGCCGACCTGACCGCCAGATGAACACGGGACCCTCCGCCGCGTGATGGTTGTCACGTCCCGATCCCCCGCCGGCACCCATGTAGCAGCACCGCAACGTCCGACAGGGTTGAAATCCCTCGACAGGAGGATGAGGAGATGAGCCGTAAGCTCGTTTGGCTATTGCTGTTCTCTTTCGGCAGCGCCGTCCAGGCTGCCCCGGAGGACACCGTTCCCACCGCCGCCCGCTTCGCCGTGCGCGCGGTGAACCAGGTGGATGCCTTCGTCCCGGGCGAGCTGGACCTGCTCCGGATCGGCGAGGAAGACGTGATGCGGGAGGGCCTGGGGCTGCCGCCCCGCTTCGCCATCCCGGAGCGGGTGTCCCTCTCCCTCGCCCAGCACGGCACCTGGGAGGAGCTCCCTGACGGCCGCATGCTCTGGCGTCTGCGCATCCAGGGCCGGGACGGCGCCAATTCGCTCAACCTCGGCTTCACCCGTTACCGGCTGTCCGAGGGCGCGCGGCTGATGCTCTACGCCACGGACGGCACCCAGGTGCTGCGCCCCTTCACCGCCGCCGACAATGACGAGCACGGCGAGCTGTGGACGCCGGTGGTCTTGACCGACGACCTGATCGTCGAGCTGACCGTGCCCAAGGAGGAGAGGGACCGCGTGGAGCTGGAGCTCGGCTGGGTCAACCAGGGCTACCGCGGCTTCGGCACCATCACCGCCGACAGCTACAACAAATCCGGCAGCTGCAACCTGGACGTCGAGTGCCTGGACGCCGGGGACACTTGGCGCCAGGAAATGCGGGCGGTGGGCGTGATCTCGACCGGCGGCTCGACGTTCTGCACCGGCTCGCTGGTCAACAACACCGCGGGCGATCGCAAGATGTACTTCATGACCGCCAACCACTGCAGCATCACCTCGGGCAACGCGGCGTCCCTGGTGGTCTACTGGAACTACCAGAACTCCTTCTGCCGCGCTCCTGGCAGCGCCGCCAGCGGCCAGGCCGGTGACGGTCAGCTCAACCAGTTCCACACCGGCTCGATCTTCCGCGCCGCCAACGCGGCCTCGGACTTCACCCTGGTGGAGCTCGACGACCCGCCGGTGGCCGGCTACAACCACCACTGGGCCGGCTGGGACCGCTCGACCGGCAGCCACGCGTGCAGCGCGGCCTCGCCCTGCGCCTCGATCCACCATCCCTCGACCGACGAAAAGCGCATCACCTACGTCACCAGCCAGATGGACAGCACCAGCTACAGCGGCACCACCTCGCCGGGCGACGGCACCCATCTCTGGGCCAAGTGGGCCACCGATCCGCCGGGTCCCTACACCGTGCCGGGTGTCACCGAGCCGGGCTCTTCCGGCTCGCCGCTCTACAACAGCGCCGGGCGCTTCGTCGGCCAGCTCCACGGCGGCCCCTCCGCCTGCGGTGCAACCGGCAACAACCTCTCGGATTACTACGGCCGCTTCAGCGTCTCCTGGACCGGCGGTGGCACCAGCTCGACCCGCCTCTCCAACTGGCTCGACGCCGGCGGCACCGGCGCCACCACCACCAACGGCATCGACCAGGGGGGCGGCGGCTGCACGCCACCCGCGGCGCCGACCGGCTTCTCCGCCAGCGCCACGTCGCAGACCCAGATCAACCTCTCCTGGACGGCCTCCTCGGGCGCCACCTCCTACACCATCCTGCGCTCGACCGCCAGCGGCGGGCCGTACTCGTCGGTGGGCACCTCGTCCACCACCTCGTTCTCGAACACCGGCCTTTCCTGCAACACCACCTACTACTACGTGGTCACGGCCTCGAACGGCACTTGCAGCTCGGGCAACTCGGCGCAGGCTCAGGCCACCACCCAGGCCTGCACCGGCAACGTGCTGACCAACGGCGTGCCGGTAACCGGCATCTCGGGAGCCAGCGGCAGCCAGCAGTTCTGGACCATGAGCGTGCCCGCGGGGGCCTCCAACCTGCAGTTCCAGACCTCGGGCGGCACCGGGGATGCGGACCTCTACGTGCGCTTCGGCTCGGCGCCCACCCTCACCACCTACGACTGCCGGCCCTACACCGGCGGCAACGCCGAGACCTGCACCTTCGCCACGCCCTCGGCCGGCACCTGGCACGTGATGCTCAACGGCTATTCGGCCTACTCGGGGGTGACGCTGGTCGGCAGCTACTCGACGGGCTCGACCTGCACGGCCACCACCGAGGTGGAGCCGAACAACAGCCGCACGGCGCCCCAGGCGATCTCTGGGACCTGCAACCAGATCTCCGGCACCTTCCTGAACGACACCGCGACCGGCCAGGAGGACTTCTTCCGCTTGAGCCTGCCGGCGGGCCGCACGGTGACGGCGCTGCTCAACGGCCTGACCGTGGACTACGACCTCTACCTCTACAACTCGACCACCGGCGCGGCGGTGGCCAGCTCGACGGCCGGTGGCACCACCGCGGACCAGGCCTCCTGGACCAACACCGGCGCCTCGGCGATCGATGTCTACGTCCGCGTCTACCGCTACTCCTCGACCCGCACCACCTACCAGCTGAGGGTGAGCTACTGACGCTGGCCGCTCGCTGACGATCGACTCGGCTGCTTTTCCAGCGCCCGCCCCTCACCGGGGCGGGCGTGGTTCTCTCCGGCCGCGGATGTCCATAGAATGCTGGCCGGACATGCGCATCCTGCTGGTCGAAGACGATTTACCCCTGGGCGAGGCCGTCTCGGACATCCTCCGCGATGAGCGCTACGCCGTCGACCACGCCCCCACCGGCTCCGAGGCCGCGGAGCTGATGGACATCAACGAGTACGACCTCGCCGTGCTCGATTTCCACATCCCCCCTCCCACCGGCCTCGAGTTGCTGCGCGCCTGGCGCCAGCAAGGCCGCACCCTGCCGGTGCTGATGCTCACCGCCCGCTCGGCGGTGGAGGACCGGGTCAGCGGCCTCGACGCCGGGGCGGACGACTACCTGGTCAAGCCGTTCGACTTCTCGGAGCTGCTGGCCCGGGTGCGCAGTCTGCTGCGGCGCAAGGAGAAGCCGCTCCAGTCCACCCTCGAGGCCGGCGACCTGGTGATGGACCGCGCCGCCCACGAGGTGAGGGTCGCCGGCCAGCCCATCGACCTCTCGCCCAAGGAGTTCGCCCTCCTCGAGTACCTCCTGGCCAACCGCGACCGCGTGATCTCCCGCACCGAGATCGAGGAGCACGTCTGGGACTCCTCCTTCGACTCCATGACCAACATCGTCGACGTCCTGGTCCACCGCCTGAGGAAGAAGATCGACGGCGACCGGGACGACCGGTTGGTGCACACGGTCAAAGGGGCGGGCTACAAGCTGGCGGGGCGGCGGGGGTAGGGGAATCGAGCGTCGGCCCCGCGAGGCGTTTCAACGCCTCGTGAGGAGTCGGACGATCTTGTCCCCTACGCCGGCAGCTCCACGTAGAACGTCGACCCCACCCCCACCTCGCTCTCCACCCACACCTTCCCGCCGTGCAGGTCGACGAAGGTCTGGACGATCGACAGGCCAAGTCCCGTCGAACCTGCGGGGGTGGGCTTGCCTTCGGCGAGCTTTTCGAAGCGGTGGAAGAGGCGTGGGACGTCGGCCTGGGCGATGCCGGGGCCGTGGTCCTCTACGGCCAGGCGTAGCCGCCGCTCGCCGTTCTCTTCCCGCTCGGTGAGCGTCACCGTCACGCCCGTGTCGGCGCGGGTGTAGCGGATGGCGTTACCGATCAGGTTTTCCGCGATGCGCCGGAAGCGCTCGCGATCCACCAGGGCCCGGGTCTCCCCCTCGACCTTGCACACCAGGTCGACGCCGCGGTCCTGGGCCAGCATGCGCTGGGTCTCGACCACCCCTTCGAGGATCTCCCCGACGTCGATCGGCTCGGGCTCGAAGGGGATCTTGCCGCTTTCGATCGCCGTCGAGTCGAGCAGGTCGGAGACGATCGAGAGCATCCGTCGGGCGGACGCACCGATGCGCCGGGCGATCTTGGTTTGGCCGGGATCCTCGCGGCTCTTGTCGATCATCAGACCGGCGTAGCCGTAGACCACGGCCAGGGGGTTCTTCAGGTCATGGGCGGCGATGCCCATGAACTCGCTCTTGAACTGGTTGAGCCGCGTCAGCTGCTCGTTGGCCACCGAGAGCTGGTCGCGTTGGGCCACAACCTCGGCGGTGCGCTCGGCGACCAGGCCCTCGAGCTGGCGGGTGCGGCGGACCAACTGGCGCACCCGCACCTGGTAGGCCCCCCAGGCCAGCAAGGCGGCGACCACCGACACCAGCAGCAAGAAGGCCGGCTGCTGCCAGAGATGGGGCCGGACCGTGAAGGCCAGGGCCGCCCCCTCTGGGCTCCACACCCCGTCCTCGTTGGCCGCCTGCACCACGAAGCGGTAGGAGCGCCCGGTGGGCAGGTTGGTGTAGGTGGCCCGGCGCTCGGTGCCGGCGTCTACCCAGGCGCGGTCGAAGCCCTCGAGCTGGTGGCGGTAGCGCACCCGCTCGGGCTCGGCGAAGGAGAGCCCGGCCCAGGCCAGCTCGAAGCGCTCCGTGCCCGCAGCCAGGGTCAGCCGGCCTTCCCCCAGGAGACTGCGGCCGTCGGCCAGGGCTGACTCGAGGACGATGCCCGGGGGCACCGGGTTGGTGGGCAACCGAGCCGGGTCCACCACCACCGCCCCTTCGATGGTGGGGAACCACAACCGGCCGTCGCGGGCGCGGAAGCCGGCCGGCTGGAAGGCGCCGTTGCACTCGGCCGAGCGCATGCCGTCAGCCTTGCCGAAGACCTCCGCCGGCAGGTGCCCGAGCCGGCCGTCGAGCACGGCGGTCAGCTCCCGCTTGGGGATGCGGGCCACGCCACGGTTGGAGGAGAGCCAGAGCCAGCCCAGCTCGTCATCGAGCACCTGGAGGATGGCGTCCTCGGGCAGACCGTGCCGGCGCGTGGCGACGGCGATGCGGCCGCCGGCGAGCCGGGCGAGGCCGCCGCCGTAGGTGCCCAGCCAGACGGTGCCGTCCTCGTCGGTGTGGAGGGCCGAGACGGTGGCCGAAGGCAAGCCCTGGTCCCGGCCGATGCGCTCGACTTTCCCGTCGCGGACCACCTTCAGTCCCTCGCCGTCGGTGCCCACGTAAAGCTCCCCGGCGAAGCCACGGGCCAGGGCCCACACCCGGTCGTCGGCCAGCTCGGGCTCGGGCGTGAAGGGCTCGAGCCGGCCGTCGGCGCGTCGCCGGAACAGTCCCTGGCCGGAGGTGCCCAGCCAGAGCACCCCGGCGCCGTCCTCGGCGATGGCGAGCACGGTCCCCGCCGCCAGCCCCTGCTCGGGACCGAAGTGCTCGAAGCGCTCGCCCGAGCGGCGCAGCAGGCCGACGCCGCGGACGCCGATCCACAGATCCCCCCGCGAGTCCTCGAAGAGGGCGGTGATCGAGTCGCCGCCCAGGCCCTCTCGGCTCCCGAAGTGCCGAAAGCCGCCGGCGTCCAGGCGGGCAAGGCCGCCGCCGTCGGTGCCCAGCCAGACGATGCCCTGGCGGTCCTCGAGCACCGCCCACACCTGGGGGGCAGCCAGCCCCTCCGGGCCGCCGAAGGTGCGGAAGGCGCCGTCGCGCAGGCGCTGGAGGCCGCCGCCCTCGGTGCCCACCCAGAGGTTGCCCTCGCGGTCCTCGAGCAGGGCGAGGACCTTGTCGTCCGCGAGGCCGCCGCCACGGTCCAGGCGGTCGAGGCGCCCCCCGTGGAGGCGGACCAGGCCGGCGCCGTAGGTGCCGATCCACAGGTTGCCGTCGCGGTCCTCGGCCAAGGCAGTGATCGGGGTGCCTTCGAGGCCGGGCAGGGGCTCGGCGCGGGCCGGGTCGCCGCCGGGAAGGCGCCACAGGCCGGCGGTGCGGGTGCCCGCCCAGACGTTCCCTCCGCGGTCCCGCACCAGGGCCAGCACGCTCTGAGGCCCGAGGCCCTCCGGGGCGACGGCCGTCAGCTGCCGGCCCTGGAGGCGGTGGAGGCCGCCGTTCTGGAGGCCGATCCACAGGGCACCATCCGGTCCGGCGAGGAGGGCGAGGACGTTGGCCGTGGCGAGGCTCTCGGCCCCGCTCGGCAGGGCCAGCCGATCGCCCTCGAGCGCCAGAACTCCCTGGCCCCGAGTGCCCACCAGCAGCGCGCCACGGTCGTCAGCGGCCAGGGCGTAGACCAGAGTGGGGGATGGGCCTGCCTCGGGGGCCACGGCGACGCGCTCGAAGCGCCGGCCGTCCCAGCGGGCCAGGCCGCCGCCGCGGGTGCCGACCCACAGGCGTCCGGCGGCGTCCTCGTGCAGGGTGCGCACGTCGCCGCTGCCCAGCTCGGGGGTGTTGCCCGGGTCGAAGACCCGGAAGGTCTTGCCGTCGAAGCGGGCCAGGCCGTTCTGGGTGCCCAGCCAGAGGTAGCCCTGGCGGTCCTGGTGGAGGGTGCGGACGATGCTCTGCGGCAGCTCGTCGCGCCAGCCGGCGAGGACGTACTGCGAGGGCAGGCGGCTGGGGTCGAGGGCGGCGAGGGGGGTGGCGAGGAGGAGGGAGAGGAGCAGGAGGAGCGCCGGGGCTTGAAAGCCCCGGCTACCCTGGCCGCGTCGCTGCGCGACGCGCCCCCGCCTGGGGAGATCCCTCGGCTCCGGGCCTTCGGCCCTGCGCTCGGGATGACAGCGGGACCGGGCTGACCGAGAGCTGACGATGTCATCCCGACCGGAGCCTGCGCAGCAGGCGGAGTGGAGGGATCTCCCCCGTCGCGCAGTGACGGATCGACGGTAGCCGGGGGGTTCAGCCCCCGGCGAGGGGTGGGGGAGGCTACAAGGCCTCGCTCGGGGCGATATCCGGGGCCTCCCGGCGCCGTCATCTGGTTGTAATGAATGGTTGAGTAGCATGAGCGCCGTTTGGGGGATGATGACCGGAACCCGGGATCTCGGAGATTGTATCGGGATCCTCGGACCCTGCCGGCGCTCGAAGGAGATACCTCGATGAAGCTCGACTCGTCCGATCGAAAGCCTGACCTCCGTTGGACCTGGCGTACCCTCGCGGTGCTCGCCCTCGCCGTCTCGATCGTGCAGGTGGCCGGCCGCTCACGGCTGGCGCCGGCTGCGATCTCGGCCCAGCAGCCGCCCGGGACCATCGACTGCGCTCCGGTGCTCGAAGCCTCCTTGACCGAGCTCCAGCTCCAGGTCACCCGCGCCACCCGCCAGCTGCGCGAGGGAGTCGGGTTCACGCCGGTGATCTACCTGATCTCCGCGCACTCGCGAATCGCCGAGGCCGAGCTGCTCTCGACCGGGGAGCCGCTCCAGAAGATCGCCGCCGAGGCCATGGCGGCCCGCATCGTGGGCCAGCCCCTGGCCCAGATCCGCCAACGGGTGGCGGCCGGGGAGAGCGTCCAGCGCATCATCGTGGCCTCGAGCGTCGATCCCCAGATCGGCCTGTTCACCATCAACCTCCTGAACACCGCCCTCAACCAGTACACCTACGTCTACGTCAACGGCGCGGCGGACACCGACAACGACGGGGTGGCCAACCTGCTCGACGAGGACGCCGACGGAGACGGCACGCCGAACGCCACGGACAACGACGCCGACGCCGACGGCCAGCTGAACGCGGACGACCGGGACGTGGATGGCGACGGCCTCGACAACATCTTCGACGACGACGTCGACGGCGACCGCAAGGTCAACCTCGACGACGACGACGTGGACGGCGACGGCCGGGTGAACCAGATCGACGACGACATCGACGGCGACGGGGTCGACAACGGCGCCGATGCCTTCCTCGCCACCCACGGCATCCCCAACTGGATCGACATGCGGCCGCCGCCGGGCGAGCTGCCGGGCGGCGGGGGCGGAGGCGGTGGCGGTGGCACGGGCGACGACGATGATGACGATGACGACGACGATGACGACGATGATGACGACGACGATGATGACGATGACGATGACGATGACGACGATGATGACGACGACGATGATGATGACGACGACGATGATGATGATGATGACGACGATGACGACGGCGTAGCCTGAGCGTCGATCCACGGCGGGGGGCCCGGCTGGCGGTAAGCTTGGCCCCCGTGCCTGCCCCCCTCTTCCGCTGGCCCC
Source organism: Thermoanaerobaculia bacterium (assembly GCA_036274895.1). Lineage (GTDB taxonomy): Bacteria > Acidobacteriota > Thermoanaerobaculia > Multivoradales > SZUA-115 > CALMKX01. Next base: position 241,856 of record DASUEU010000049.1, read on the forward strand.
CCCTGCTCGCCGGTCTCCTGGCCCTCGCCTGCGGCGAGGCGGCCTCCCCACCCGCGCGGTCCTCCGGCTCCCCTCCTCAAGCGACTCCCTGGCCTGCCTTCCGCGACGTGGCGTCCGCGGTGGGGCTCGACTTCGTGCACTTGAGCGGTGCCTCCGAGGCCCTGTACTTCGTCGAGATGATGGGCCCCGGGGGCGCCTTCCTCGATTTCGACAACGACGGTGATCTCGACATCTTCCTGCCCCAGGGGCATGCCCTGGGTCCGGGGCGAGGGCCGGCGCTCCCCGCGGATCGTGACCGGCTGTTTACCAACCTGCTGATCGAGAAGGGCCAGCCGAGTGGTCGCCTGGCCTTCCGGGACGTCTCCGAGCAGGCCGGCATCGGTGCTCTGGGCTACGGCGTCGCCGTCGCCACGGGCGACCTGGACGACGACGGTTGGGTGGACCTTTTCATCGCCCAGTGGGGACCGGACGCCCTGCTGCGCAACCGGGGCGACGGCAGCTTCGAGGAGATCGCCGGCCAGGCGGGGGTGGCCGACGCCGGCTGGGGCACGGCAGCCACCTTCTTCGACGCCGACGCGGACGGTCGCCTGGACCTCGGACTGGCCAACTACCTGCGCTACGGCACCAGCAATCACCACTCCTGCTATGCCCCGAATTCAGCCCCGGACTACTGCGGCCCCACGGTCTACCCGGCCGAGGCGGATCGGTTCTTCCACAACCGCGGCGGCCGGCGCTTCGAAGCCCGGGACTTCGGCCCCGGCGCCGTGGCTCGCCCCGGGCTCGGCATGGTGGCCGCGGACTTCAATGGCGACGGCCACCAGGACCTCTACGTCGCCAACGACCAGGCCGAGAACGACCTCTGGCTGGGCCGGGGGGATGGCACCTTCCGCGAGGGCGCCGTGCTCGCCGGCCTGGCGGTCAACGGCGCGGGGCGGGTGGAGGCGAGTATGGGGCTCGCCGTGGGCGATCCGGACGGGGACGGCGACGAGGACGTGCTGATCACCAACCTGCGAGGGGAGACCAACACCTTCTACCGCAACGACGGCGGCGGCCTGTTCACCGACGCCACCGTGACCACCGGCCTGGGGCCGCCCAGCCTGCCCTGGACCGGCTTCGGCACCGACTGGCTGGATGCCGACGGCGACGGCCGCCTCGACCTCGCGGTGGCCAACGGCGCGGTTTCGATCTACCACGAGAGGATCAGCCCCCAGGACCCCCGCCCTCTCGCCGAGCCCCAGCAGCTCTACCGCAACCAGGGGGCAGGGCGCTTCCGCGACGCCACGGCCGAGACCGGGCCGGACCTCGCCCGCCCCGGCGTGGGTCGGGGGCTCGCCGTGGGCGACGTGGACAACGACGGCGACCCGGACCTGCTGCTGGTCGAGTGTGGCGGCCCCGTCCGCCTGCTGCTCAACCAGGCGCCACCGCGGCGCTGGCTGGGCCTGCGGGTCCTCGACGGCCCGGGCCGGCGCGACGCCCTCGGCGCCCGCGTCGAGGTGCGGCTGGCCTCGGGAGCGCGGGTCACCCATCGCGTGCACACCGACGGCTCCTACGCTTCGGCGCGGGATCCCCGGGTTCTGCTCGCCTTGCCGGAGGGGGAGACGGTGGCGGCCATCCGGGTGCGCTGGGTGGACGGCGTCGAGGAGACCTTCCCGCCGCCGCCCCTCGGCTCCTATGCTCTGCTGCGCCGCATCACCCCCCGGAGGTAGCCCACCGATGGTCCGCTGCTCGCACCCTACCCTCGTCCTGCTCGTCCTCGCTCTCGCTCTCGGCTGCACGCCGCCGGAGCCGGGCTCCACCCTCGCCGTGCCGGCACCGAACCTGGCCGCCTTCGAGCCGGCCGCCCGCGAGCACATCGAGGGCGAGCAGAGGGAGATGGCCGAGCGGCTGGCGCGGGGCGAGAAGGGGGCCAAGCTGGGAGCCGCCTGGGGCGAGCTGGGCATGATCTACCAGGCCTACGAGCTCGACGAACCGGCCGCCGCCTGCCACCGTGAGGCCCGCCGCCTCGATCCGGTGGACGATCGCTGGACCTACTACCTGGCGCACCTGCACCGCAAGAAGGGGGAGCTGGAAGAGGCCTCCCGCCTGCTCGGCGAGGTGCTGGCCAAGCGGCCCCACGACGTGCCGAGCCTCATCTGGCGGGCGAGCCTCGAGCACAAGCTCGGCCACGACGCCGAGGCCGAGCCCCTGCTCGAGCACGCCCTGTCGATCGAGCCCCAGAACCCCGTGGCCCACTTCATCAAGGCCCAGATCGCGGCCCAGGCCGGGCGCCACGGGGAGGCGGTGCGGCACGCCGAGGCGGCCCTGGCCCGCCAGCCCGGCGCCAGCAGTCTGCACCTGCTGCTCGCCACCTCTTACGCCCGGCTGGGCGATTCCGCCAAGGCCGAGCGCCACCGCGCCGCCGGCGGCCAGCAGGCGCCGGCCTTCCAGGACCCCTGGTTGCAGGCCCTGCGCAGCCTGTCGGTGGGGGCCCGCAGCCACCTGATCCGGGGCAGCCAGGCGATGCAGAACGGCCAGCTGGGGATGGCCATCGAGGAGTTCCGCCAGGCGGTGGCGATCGCGCCCACGGACCCCTCCGCCCAGCTCAACCTGGGGGCCGCCCTGGCCCAGGCGCGCCGCTTCGAGGAGGCGATCCCGGTCCTCGAGCAGGCCCTGGCCCTGCCCCTCGAGCCAGGCACCCGCTCGAAGGCGTCGTTCAACCTCGGCATGCTCTACGCCATGAAGGGGGACCGCTCGCGGGCGATCGCCCTGCTCGAAGCGGCGGTAGCGGCCGATCCCGGCAACGCCGGCGCCGCCCGCCAGCTCGAGGCCCTGCGCCAGGATCGCGGCGAACGCTGACGCGTCGCGCGTCTATCCCCCCGCCAGCAGGGCCGCCTTCTCGGCGTCCGACAGGAACGCTGCCTCGAAGGCGTTTTCCTGGCAGCGGCGCAGTTCTTCCTCGCTCATCCCCAACGTCGTGGCCGCCAGCCGGTACTCGTGGGCGAGGTCGATGCCGCTGATCGAGGGATCGTCGGTGTTCAAGGTGGCGAGCAGGCCGCGACGGACGAAGGCGGGCAGGGGGTGGCGGGCGAGGTCGGGGACCGTCGAGGTCTGGAGGTTGCTGGTCGGGCAGCACTCGAGGGTGATGCCCCGCTCCTCGATCAGGTCGAGCACCTCCTGGTCCTCGATGGCACGCACCCCGTGGCCGATGCGCTCGGCCCCCAGTCCCAGGATCGCCTGGCGCACGCTGGCGGCCCCGGCGGCTTCGCCGGCGTGGGCGAGCAGGCGCAGCCCCTCGTCCCGGGCGCGGGCAAAGTGGCGCACGAACAGCTCGCCGGGGAAGCCGGCCTCGTCCCCGGCCAGATCGAGGGCGACCACGCCCCGGTGGCGGTGGCGGATCGCCGTCTCGAGCTCGACCTCGCCGATCTCGGGGCCGTAGTGGCGGGAGATGATGACGATCAGCCGCGCCGCGACCGGCAGATCCTCGGCCTCCTCCAGGGCGTCACACACCGCCTCGACCACGCCGAAGGGGTCGAGCCGGTGCTCCTCGGCCATGAAGTAGGGCGAGAAGCGCAGCTCCAGGTAATCGATGCCCTCCGCCATGGCGTCCTCGAGGTTCTCCCGCGCGATGCGCCGCACCGCCTCGTAATCGACCATCACCTTCTTGAGCAGGGCGAACTTGGCCAGAAAGCCCAGCAGGTCCGGTTCCTGGCTCATCACCTGGACGTGAGGCCGCAGCGCCTCGGCGGTCCAGGCCGGCAGGGGCAGGCCGTGTTGCCGGCCGAGGTCCAGCACAGTGCCCAGGCGGACGTTGCCGTCCAGGTGGCGATGCAGATCGATCAAAGGGAAGCCGTTGCGCATGGCGGGGGATTGTAACCGGGGGCTGGAGGCCGGCGGCTATGCTGCTCCCTCGAGAGCCACGACGCCATGACCCCCCTGCGCGATGAGTTCCTGCGCGAGGAAGACCTCGACCCCAAGAACATCACCTGGGAAGAGCTAAGTTGCCTACTGGAACCTCTGGCTCGACCAGGCCCAGGCCACCAAGGACCTCGACGAGGCCCTCTACTCGCACGGGGTATTCGAGCGGGATCCGGCGGTGGCTGCGCCCAGAGCTGCCGGCTCTTGACCCTCCGCCCTTCCTCCGTTACCATGATGCTCCCCGCTACATTTGAACAGTTTGTGGAGTACCTCCAGGAGGAAGCGATGGGCCAGTACAGCATCCATCCCAGGATCGGTGTCGCTCGTCTCGGCAACAGCCAGGGCTCGTTCTATCTCGGGCCCGAGGTCACCGGCGGTCTGCCGACCGAGTGTGACGAGGCAGGCAACGAGATCCATCACGACGGCGAGCCGGTGCCGGTGACGCAGTTCAAGGATCGCGCGGGGGCGATCAAGCGTCAGGCGGCGCGCTTCAAGATCTATCACCAGGAGGGCGCCGGCCCGGCCCGTGAGGTCAGCATTGGCGAGGCCGGGATCAAGGCCATCCGCTGGACCGTTCACGTCGCCAACAAGAAACCGATCTGGTACACCTTCTCGGAATTGACCGGCGACCTCGAGTTCGGCGAGTGGAACAGCTACGAGAACCAACACGTGCCGCTCAACAACCAGGCGACCACCAACCCCGCCGAGCGCAAGAAGCTGATGATCGATCCGGGTCCCCGCTCGGTGAGCGCACCGGGTGAACGCCAGGAATTCTCGCGCTGGACCATCCCCGCGGATTATCCCCACGGCTCCTTCCCCAACCCGATCCAGTACCCGCTCAACCCGGCGATCAACACCCTGGGCTCGATGATGATGAACGCCCACGGCGATCTCGTCGTGCTCGGCGGCCTCGGCAATTCCGCGGGCTCGACCACGTTGACCGGCTTCCGTGGTGCCTCCGGCTGGTGGGACGACGTGTCCGACGGCTTCGTGCTCGCCACGCTCACCCTCGACGACGGCTCCACGATCGATCTCGAGCCGGCCTGGCTGATCGTCGGCAGCCCCAAGTACGCGCCTCAACTGGTCAACATCGTCACCCTCGACGACACCATGTACGACGTGGCCGTGCGCTTCCTGGGCTACGACAAGGAGCTCTACGACGCGGGCCGCTGGCCGCCGCCGAAGGACCACTACGATCCCTTCGCCGGCTTCAACCCGGACTACCGGCCCAGCTACGGGCGCGACATCGAGCCGATCTTGAAGCGCCCCGAGTCCTACCGCTGGGTGGCCCAGGTGCCGTCGATGATCGAGTTCTCACGGCCCGCTTTCGACGCCTCCGACCCGGGCGAGGGCAACCGTGCCCACCGCGAGCGTTATTTCAGCTTCTACCGCGTGCCCGTGCCGCCGCAGAGCCATCGCTACATCGATCAGGTGGAAAACGGACCGAACACCCTGTTCAGCCAGGAAGGCGTGCCGTTGATGCCGCTCAACTCGGGCGACAACTCGGTGACCAACCAGCTGATCTACAAGTTCCTCACCCTCACGCCCACGCAGTACTTCTTCCTCCACCAGTGGGCGCTCGGCAAGTTCGATCGCGGCACGGCGCCGCCGGACAACCGGGACGGCGTGCTCGAGATCGATCGTCAGGTGGTGGGCAACCTGGTCGGTGGACCCTTCTCGCCCGGCATCGAGACCACCTGGATCGTGCGCAACGCCTTGCTCTACAAGTCCCCTTACAACTTCGACGTCGCCCACTTCGAGGGCAGCAACGCAGCGATCGAGGCCTACTACCGGCAGCACGGCCTGTCGCTCACCAGCGACCCGCAGAACGGCGACGGCACCGAGCCGGGGGACCTGACCAAGCGCATGGCGATCCCCTGGCAGGCGGACTTCTTCGATTGCACGGTGCAGACGCCGAACGTCGACAACCCGGCGATCAATCAGAGCCCGGCCGACGACGGGGTGCAGGTGCCGCCCGCCTTCTACGTCTACTGGTGGCCGCCCCAGAGTCCCATGCACGTCATCGCCGGCTCCCTCGATCCCGGCAACCAGGTGCTGGACGGCTACGTCTCGAGCCAGCCGGGGCAGCTCTCCGGGGCCAACGGCATCAACGTCAACATCCAGTCCCAGCCCGGGTACGCGATCACCGCCGCTGGCCAGCCGGTGACCTATGCCCGGGGCATCAACAGCTTCAACCAGATGACTTCGTCCTGGGCGGATCTCGGCTTCATCCTGAACCAGGGGCCGCGGGACTATCCCTACTTCGTCGAGGCCGAGCGCAACACCACCTTCCTCGCCCAGGGTGCGGCCCTGGGCATCAAGTAGGGGAGGGTGGCCGAGCACGCCTGCGACGTGCTGGTGGTGGGCGGGGGTCCGGCGGGGCTGGCCCTCGTCCTGGCGCTGCGCCGGCACGGCTCGCCGCTCTCCGTGCTGGTGGTCGAGCGCACCTCGTACGAGCTGCCGGGCATCGGCGAGACCCTCTCCCCCGGTGCTCGGACCTTGCTCGAGCACCTGGGGGTGTGGGAGGGCTTCGCGGCGGACGGCCACCTGGCGGCCTACGGCACCTCCGCGGCCTGGGGCAGCCCGGAGCTGGCCACCCGCGACTTCCTGTTCACCCCCTTCGGCACCGGCTGGCACCTCGATCGCCGCCGCTTCGACGCCCGCCTGGCCGACGCGGCAGAGGCCGCCGGAGCGCCCCTGTGGCGGCGCAGCCGGGTGCGTCGCCTCGGCGGGGACGCCGCCGGCGGCTTCGGGGTGGAGATCGACCGCGATGGCCGGCCGGAACGCGTGAGTGCCCGCTTCCTGGTGGATGCCACCGGAAAGGGCGCCGTGCTGGCGCGCCACCTTGGGGGGGACCGGCGGGTGCTCGACCGCCAGGTCGCCTTGGCCGCGACCGTGGCCTTCGAGGCGGAGCCGCCGGTCGAGACCTCGACCATGGTCGAGGCCGTGGAGCTGGGGTGGTGGTACTCGGCGCCCATCCCGGGCCAGCAGCTGGTGGTCGCCCTGGTGACCGATGCCGATCTCGCCCGGGAGCACGGCCTGGCCCGGGAGGCGGCGTGGCACGGGCAGCTCGAGGCCGCGCCGCACACCTCCCGGCGCCTCGCGGGCGGCCGGCTGGTGGCGCCGCCGAGGGTGGTGGCCGCCCACTCCGCCTGCCTGGTGCGGACGGTGGGGGAGGGCTGGCTGGCCGTGGGAGATGCCGCCGCCTGCCACGACCCCCTGTCGTCGAGCGGCATCGTCAGGGCTCTCGATTCCGGGATTCGAGGAGCGCGGGCGATCCATGCCGCGCTGGTGCTGGGAGACCGGGAGGCGCTGCCCGCCTTCGACCTCGAGCAAGGCAGGGCCTTCGACCAGTACTGCGCCACCCGCGCCGCCTACTACCAGATCGAAGGCCGCTGGCCGGACGGCGACTTGTGGCGAAGGCGGCAACGCCAGGTCATCCTCGACCCACGGGCCCTGCTCGCCCCCAACCTGTTGGCGGCCCTCGTGCCCAGCCGCTGGCCACGAGCCCTGCGCCTGCCGGCGGACCTTCGGCACCTGGACGCCCGCCTGCTGCTGGAACTCGTCCCCCACCCCCGCCCCGCTCACGAGGTCGTGGCCGAGCACCGCCAGCGCGCCACCGAGCCAGGCAGCGACCTGGACGTGATCCTCGGCCTGCAATGGCTGTTGGCCCGTGGGGTGCTGCGGCTCGACGCGCCGGGGTGAGAGCGTTCAAGTCCTCCTGTCCCGAGGAAAACGGGACGAGATGTCCGTCAGTACGGAAGGAGGGGGTGGGGGATTCCGCGCTCGGCCGGCCGGTCGCGAGCCGCCCGGCCCTTGCTCACGCTCTGCCACACTGGGAGGTCCGGCACATGACGATCCCGCTTCGACGCAGCTCGCCCTGGGCGGTAGTCCTGGGATTCACTCTCGTCCTGGTCCTCGGATCGCCGGCGGTCGCCTCCGCCAAGAAGGGTCCGAAGATCTCCGTGGGCAACGACCCCTCGATGAAGGTGGGCTCGCCCTCTCTGGTGCTCGTCGAGCTATCCGACTTCCAGTGCTTCTACTGCGGTCGCGCCGCCGCCGACCTCTTGCCCAGAGTCCACGAAGCGTTCGTGAAGACCGGCAAGGTCGAGATCGTCTTCCTCGACCTGCCGCTCCAGATGCACCCGCAGGCCCTCAAGGCGGCGGAAGCGGCCGCCTGTGCGGGGGCCCAGGACAAGTTCTGGGACATGCACAACCACCTCTTCGCCAACCAGGAAGCGCTGACGCCCGGGGACCTGGTCGGCTATGCGCAGGAGCTGGGTCTGGATGTCCCAGCCTTCCAGAAGTGCCTCTCCGGCGGCCGGCAGCTGCCGGGAATCCGTGAGGATCTCCGCATCGCCCAGAGCCTCGACATCACGGGCACGCCTGCCTTCTTGATCGGCCGCCGGGTCCCGGACAGCGAAAAGGTCGAGGTGCTCCAAGTCCTCAAGGGCCTGCCGCCGTACGAGGTCCTCGCGGAGAGGCTCGAGGCGCACCTCGGGCCTGAGCCGGTCGAGCCGTGAGCCGGCGGCAGCTGAGCCCAGCCGTGAGCCCTCGCCGCCGGCAAGCGGCCTTGTGCTTTTTGTGTGGAGAGGCAGTGAGATAGAAGGCCGAATCGCAGGCCGTAGGCTGGGTCAGGCTCTTCCGAGAGCCGTAACCCAGCTCCAAGCACCAAGCCCACGAGTCACCGGTGGAACCAGAGTGACCGGTATGGAACCCACCACGATCCGGCTCCACGGGATCCCGCAGGACGTGCACAGAGGCGCCTCAAGGCTCGCGCCGCCCTGGCCGGCATGCTGATGGCTGGCTGTGACACACGCCGTCCTTTCCCATCTACACCAAACCCAGCACGAGCCGCAGGCCGTGGTCGACCTGGTTCATCGTCTCGGGCTCCAATCGGCCCGTTCGATCGCGGAGGAACTCACGATCCGCAGTGAGGAGCTGCGAGACGTTGACCACGGAAGGGTGCGAGAGACCTGACTCGCGAGGGGCGATCAGTACGTTGCCTGGAGAGTGGGCGAGCCGGGTGTTCGAGGTGATCACGGCCGCGAGGATCGTCGAGATACGACTTCGGTTGAAGGCGTTGGCCTGCACGATGAGCACCGGATGCGTGCCGCCCGGCGAGGAGGCGACGGGGTCCGGCAGGTCCGCCCACCAGACCTCGCCTCGTCTCACTTCCATGACGTCTTGGCGACCGAGCGGACCTGGATGCTCTGGAGGACGGGATCGAGCGCGGAGGACTCTGTGGCGTACAGCTCGTTGAGCTGGGCGGTGATGGCGTCTTCGTCGTGCTCGCGGACGAAGGACTCGAGAGCGGCAGAGTAGAGCTTGCTGCGCGACAACCCCAGGCGCTCCGCCAGCTCATCGGCGGCTTGAAAGAGCGCATCGGGTACAGAGACCGCAGTTTTCATACCGAGAGTATGCAACGGGTAGGAAAAAAACGCCAAGGCACGTTCGATGCGCCGCCCCACGAGGAGTATGCTGGCTCTCTCTCGTCCTTTCTCAGTAGGAGGCCGCGCGGGGCACCGTCCGCCGCGGTGCCGAGCCGCCGCGCCGGCCCGGAGGGCCAGATGATCGAGCAGCTGGAGGAGATCCTGCGTCATTGGCCGCTGTGGGCGCCGGTGGTGGTCGGGCTTTACGTGCTGATCACCTGGGTGTTCTGCAAGCGGCACCGAGCTTGGCTTTCGATCCATAACGTCACGGCCGATAGCGCTGGCCTCCTGAAGGTGGTTGCCACCGGTGACGGCCAACTGGAGATCGTCCGCAGGATCTTGCGGTGCGGGCCCGACCCCAACGTCGCGGTCGAGGAGAGGATGCCTCTGGTCGAAGGGGTCCTCGCCGGCCAGCCGGAAACCGTTCGTCTTCTGCTGCGTGGTGGCTGGCTGATCAAGAAGGCGGACCCCAACCAACCCGCACCGCCGGCCCTCACCCCGCTCGGTGCCGCCGTGCTGACTCTCCGGCAGGACATTGAGGAGATCCTGCGTGCGGCGGGTGCTCGGGAGGAGGGAGCGGCTGCCGGCCGGCTGGTCCTCGCCGCGTTTGACGGGGACATCTCCCGCTTGAAGGAACAGCTGGAGCTCGGTGCCGAGCCGCGCACCAAGGCCCGAGGGCGTGACACCCTGGTCTTCGAGCTGGCCTTTCGTCCCACCGGCAGCGCGGCGGTGCTCGAGATCCTGCTGGAGCGGGGCGCGAAGGGTGAGGTCAACAGGCAGAACCACGCTGGCCGCACCGCCCTGATGGCCGCCGCCGAGTCGGACAACCTGGCCTGCGCGCGGGCCCTTGTGCGCCACGGTGCTGACTTGCACCTGCGGGACCGCGAGAACCAGACCGCCTACTCGATCGCCGAGAGAGCGAAGGCCAGGGCAGTGCAGAGCTTCCTCCGGGAGGCTGGCGCTACACCCATTCAGACCTCCCGTGACTCGACCCACGAGGAGGCAGCCAAGCAGCTCGAGACGGCGCCGCCGGCCGCTCCGCTGTCGCCAGCGGCACAGGCAGCTGTGGCTGCCGTGCCCCCCGCGAGCCTCGACGCCGCGCTGCCCGAGGGTGGCACGCTGGCTCACCTGGCTGCACGTCGCGACCAGGCCGAGGCGGTGGTAATCCTCGCTGACCGCCGTGCTGACCTCGACCGGCCCGACAGGGAGGGCCGGAGCCCGCTGGCCGTGGCCGTGGCGGCCGGGGCGCGCAACAGCACCCGCGCCTTGCTCGAAAAGGGCGCCGCTCCCGACCTACCGGACGCCCAGGGCGACGCCCCCGTGCATCTCGCCGCACGGACCGGGGACCTGGCGATCCTCGACGAGCTGATCCGCCATCGGGCCCGACTGGACCTTCCGGGTCGCGACGGCGCGCCGCCTCTGCTGGTGGCCGCGGCGGCCGGCCGGAGGGACGTGGTAGCGCGGCTGCTCGAGGCCGGGGCACCACCGGACGGGGCGGATCTCCACGGCGCCACCCCTCTGCTGGTGGCCGAGCTCGAAGGCTACGGGGGCATCGCCCAGCTGCTACGCCAGCACGGCGCCGAGGTCGGAGAGCGGGAAGCCCGGCTGATCCTCGCCGCCGAGAAGGGGGGCTCCGCGGGCCTCGCGGAGGTCGAGACCCAGCTCGCGGCCGGGGCCTCGGCCCGGGTGCGGGCGCCGGGAGGCCGCTCGGCCCTGTTGGGTGCGGCCCGGCACGGCCGGATCGAGATCCTCTCTTGCCTGCTCGCGCTGCCCAAAGGGCGGCGGCCTGAGCTCGAGCAGACCGACGATCGAGGCCGAACCGCCCTGATGCTGGCCGCCGCCAGCGGCCATGGCGGAGCTGTGCGTCTCCTCCACGACGCCGGGGCCAAGGTGGATGCCCGCCGGCGCGACGGCGCCACCGCCCTCCACGAGGCGGGCCACGCCGGCCGGCGGGACCTCGTCGAGCGGCTGCTGGCCCTCGGCGCCAGCGTCGACCTGGTACGCCAGGACGGGCGTTCCGCCCTCCTGCTCGCCGCCGAGCGGGGCCATCTCGAGGTGGTGCGTTTGTTGATCGCCCAAGGGGCCGACGTCAACCTGAGGGCCCGCTCCGGCGAGACCGCCCTGATGCTCGCCCTGCTGCGGGACGACCCGGCGATGGCGAAGGTCCTGCGCGACGCCGGGGCCCGCCTGGGGGAACAGGAGGCGGCGCTCTTCCTGGCGGCCCAGCGAGGCGATGCGAGGACCGTCACCGCCCTGCTGGCCGCCGGTCTGGCGCCCGACGTGCGGCTCCGAGGCGGCAAGTCTCCCCTGCTGGTGGCAGCGGAGCGGGGTCACCTGGCGGTGGTGGAGGCGTTGCTGGCCGCCGGCGCCAACGTCAACGACCAGTCCTGGCAGGGGGCTTCGGCCCTCGAGAGGGCGGCGGGGGAGGGGCACCTCAGGGTGGTCAATCGGCTGCTCGCCGCGGGCGCCTCGCCGAGCCTGGAGGGTCGGGGCGGGCGTACGCCCCTGTTGGTGGCCTGCCTGCGTGGCCACGTCGCCACGGCCGGCGCCCTGCTCGGCGCCCAGGCCAACCCGGATGCGCCGGATCACCAGGGCCGCACTCCGCTGATGGTGGCCCTCCTGGAGGGGCATGCCGCCCTGGCGGCCCAGCTGAGGCAGGCTGGGGCCCGCTCCGGTGAGGCCGAGGCCGGACTGATCCTCGCCGCCGAGCAGGGCAGCCTAGCCCAGGTGCGGCACTTCCTCGCGGCCGGGGCCGAGGTGAACGCCCTGGGCTCGCGACGGCGGACGGCGCTGCTCGGCGCTTGCCAGTTGGGGGCGACCGAGACGGCGAAGGCCCTGCTCGAGGCCGGGGCGGACCCGGACCTGCGCGGCGGCCACGACCGCACCCCCCTCGCCGCCGCTGCTCGCGCCGGTGCCCTGGAGCTGGTGCGGGCCCTGCTCGCCGGCGGGGCGACGGCCGACCTGCCCGGAGAGCTGGGTCGCACGGCCCTGGCGAGCGCGGCGGTGAGCGGCCAAGCGGAGGTGGCGGAGGTGCTGCTCGCGGCCGGTGCCAACCCGGATGCCAAGGACCTCGGCCGCGACACCGCCCTGGTGCTCGCCGCCGCCCACGGGCATCTGGCTGTGGTGGAGGTCCTGCTCCCGGCGCCCCGGGCTGCGGCCGGCCGGCCGGCCGAGGTGGACGCTCGGGGCTCCCGGGGTCGCACCGCTCTGCTGGCCGCCGCCGCGAACGGCCACGCCGGGGTGGTGCAGAGGCTCCTGGCTGCCGGTGCCAACGTGGCAGGGACCGACGAGAACGACTCCACGGCCCTGATCTTGGCCAGCCTCGCCGGCAGCGTGGCGGTGGTCGAGGTCCTCCTGGGCGCCGGGGCACCGGTGAACGCCCGCGACAGCTATGGCAACACGCCCCTGATGGCTGCGATCCTCGGGGGTCACCGGCAAGTAGAGGATCTGCTCCTCGCGGCCGGGGCCCGGGAAGGGGAGCTGGAGGCCCGGTTGTTGGTGGCCGCTGAAAGGGGGGACCTGAAGGAGGTGAGGGCACAGCTCGACGCCGGGGCCCACGTCAATGCCCGGCGTTCCGGCGACGACTCGGCCCTGATCCTCGCTTCGGCGGGTAGCGGACCCGAGGCGCTGGCGGTGGTGGAGGAGCTACTGGGCCGGGGCGCGGACGTGCGGGCGAGGGGCAAGGGCGGCCGCACGGCGCTGATCGCCGCGGCGGCCGGCGGGGATCAGCAGCTGGTCTCCCGCCTCCTCGACGGCGGCGCCGACGCCTTGGTGGAGGCCGTCGCGGAGGGAGAGGGGGGCCTGATCACGGCCACGGTACGGGCCGAGCGAGCCGGCCACGGGGCGATCGTGGACCTGCTGGCCGAGCGCTGCCAGGCCCTCCGGCCCGGCGACGAGGTTCTCCTCACCGCCTTCGGCGACCGCTACCATCGCCGCGGCTGCACCTGGGCGCGCGCCGCCGGCAAGGCCCAGCCCCTAGAGAAAGCCCTCGCCGCCGGCAAGCGGGCTTGTGCCTTCTGTGTGGAGAAGCAGTGAGAGAGAAGACCGAATCGCAGGCCGTGGGCTGGGTCAGGCTCCTCCGAGAGCCGCAACCCAGCTCCAGCCACCAAGCCCACGAGTCACCGATGGAACCAGAGTGACCGGCATGAAACCCACCACGATCCGGCTCCGCGGGATCCCGCAGGACGTGCACAGAGGCGCCTCAAGGCTCGCGCCGCCCTGGCCGGCAAGTCGATTTCGGAGTACATCCTCGCCGAGCTGCGCAAGAGCGTGGCCCGGCCCACTCGTGAGGAGTTGCTGGAACGACTACGCCAGCTCCCTCCGATCGAGCTGTCCCGGCCGGCCGCCGAGATCCTGCGGGAAGAGCGGGAGGGGCGTTGATCATCCTCACCGCCCCTGCACCGCCCTCACGAACGCCTTGGCCTGCTCGACCGGGGTCATCGGCAGGATACCGTAGCCGAGGTTGGCGATGTTTGGGCCGCCGGCGGCGAGCCGATCACAGCGGCAGGAACCACACCTGACCTCGCCACTCGTCCGGCTCGCTGGCCACGAGGATCATCGCAATCTCCTCGATGGCGCGGCCAACGGCTTGGCGGGTTTGCACCACGAGAACACCACTCAGGTTCTCGCCTCTGAGCAGTCGTTGCTTGGCGTAACGCGGAATGGTCGCGGCGTCGTGGGTGAGGACCATGCGCTCTTCGCGGGCAGCGAAAGCAAGGAGTGCTTCGTCGTCGACCCCGCACACGTCGGGATGGTCTTGGGCGCGCAGGATATCGAGGTCCGGAACCTCGCGCAGGAGCCCCTTGAGGATCCGCCCGTTGAAGTTCTCGTCCGCGAGGAGCCGAAACACTGCGCAGCCCGTCAGCGCAGCCGCGACTCCAGTCGCTCGCGCAGTCGCTGCGAAGGCCGGTGCGCTTCGATCTCCAGCCGGACCGCGGCAGCCTCCCGTTGGCGTCGCTCCAGGTAGGCCGTCACCTCGTCACGGTGGCGCAGGAAGTAGCTGATCGTGGCGTAAACATCCGCGACCGCCAACGACGAGAAGTCCTCCGCGATCTGCTCGGGGGTCGAGCCGGACTCGAAGGCGGCGACGACGGTGTCGAGCGGCACACGGGTGCCGCCCACCCGGATCACGCCATCGCGATCGAGAGCCAGAGGCAACGGGTCCTGCGCCAGGGGCTCAGCCATGGTCTTGAGGTCTCGGCAGCAGTGTAGCGCAGCCCTCACCGGCCCTGCACCGCCCGCACGAACGCCTTGGCGTGCGCGACCGGGGTCATCGGCAGGATGCCATGGCCGAGGTTGGCGATGTGGGGGCCGCCGGCGGCGTCCTGGAGCATGGCCCGGGTGCGCCGCTCGATTTCGGGGATGGGGCCGAGCAGGGCGGCCGGGTCGAGGTTGCCCTGGAGGGTAAACCGCGGGCCGACCCGGCGGCGTACCTCGGAGATCGGCAGCCGCCAGTCCACACCCAGGCCCTGGACGGGTAGCTTCGCCACCTCCTCCCACAGATGCGCACCGCCGTGCAGGTAATAGAGGACCGGCACCTTGCCTCCGAGAGCCTCGGCGATCTCGAGCAGGGGAGGGAAGGCCAGGGTGCGCCAGCGCTCGGCGTCGAGCACGCCCCCCCAGGTGTCGAAGAGCATGATCGCCTGGGCCCCGGCCTCGATCTGGCCGAGCAGGTACTCCCGGGAGACCTCGGCGATCTTGGCCAGCAGCTGCGCCAGGCCGTCCGGATCGGCGTAGCTCCAGGCCAGCAGGTGCTCGAAGTGCTTCGAGCCCCCGCCCTCGACGAGGTAGGCGGCCAGGGTCCAGGGGGTGCCGCCGAAGCCGATGGCCGGCACCCGGCCACCGAGGCCGCGGCGTACCTGGCGCATGGCCTCGAAGACGTAGCCGAGCGTGGCGTCGACGTCCGGCCGGGTCAGGGTCGCCAGGTCTTCGCGCCGGCGCACCGGCTCGGGGAAGGTGGGGCCCTCGCCGGCGGCGAACACCAGCTGCTTGCCCATGGCTTCGAGGGGCAGCAGGATGTCGGCGAAGAGGATCGCCGCATCCACGCCCAGCTCGTCGATCGGCTGCAGCGTCACCTCCGCGGCCAGCTCCGGCGTCTTGCATAGGGAGAGGAAATCCACTTTGGCGCGGATGGCGCGAAACTGGGGCAGGTACCGCCCGGCCTGGCGCATCAACCAGACCGGGGGACGCTCGACGGCATCGCCCCGACATGCTCGAAGAAATAGATCATTCGACATAATGTTGTCTATTATGACTCTGGTGTTGTTCTATGATCGTCGCGTGGAGGCCAACCGCCCTGCAATAATCTCATCATGCTGCGCCTCGTAGCTTACGCCCCCGACGGCGTGCGTCGCTTCGCGATCAACCGCAACGAGCTGGTGATCGGCAGCCAGCCGGGGTGCGACATCTACCTGCCCTACTCCGGCGTGGCCCAAACCCATGCCCGGTTGCGCTTGGATGACGGCAGCCTGCGCATCGAGGACCTGGGCAGCCGGCGCGGGGTGATGGTATCCGGCCGGCGGGTGAAGGACGCGCCCCTCGAGGTCCTCGACGAGGTGAGGGTGGGCAGCGTCACCCTGCTGGTGGAGGACGTCGCCGCCGAGCAGCGCCGTCCCAGCCTGCTGCCGCCCCGCCCCCCCACCGGGACCAGGGAGCCGCGGATCACCACCGAGGCCATGCTCGAGCACCTGGCGGCGATCTCCACCTGGGTGCTCGCCGACGTCGAGAGCCGCACCTCGCTCGAGAGCCTGATCAGCGTGTTTCTGGAGGACTTCGGCGGCGGCGCCCTCTTCCTCCTCCACGGCGCCCTGTCCGAAGAGCTGGGCAGCAAATTCGTCTATGCCACCAACGCCGACTGGCTCTCGGTGGGCGACGAGCTGCTGGGGGAAGTGCGGCGGCACTCCGCCGAGCAGGCCGTGGAAGGAGGCGAGCTGGCCTTCGCCGGCACTCTGGGGGGTGAGCCGGCCTGGGTCTGCTACCACGCCTTCGAGGCGGTGGAGCGGCCCTACCTGGTGGTCATCGCCTTGCCCCGCTTCACCGGCGCCGGTTGGTCCCTGGCGCCCTCCCTGCGGGTGCTGGGCGACCTTCTGGTGCTCGGCCTGGTCCACCACGTCGGGTGGTACGAGCCGATCGTCCCCGGCCGGCTGGCGCAAAAGGAGATCACCCTCGACCCCGGCCTGGTGGTCGGCGACTCCGCGGCCATGAAAACGGTGGCGGAGCTGATCCGGCTGACCTCGGAGAGCGACGTCGCCGTGCTGGTGACCGGGGAGATCGGCGTGGGCAAAGAGATGGTCGCCCGCTCGATCCACCTCTCGAGCCCGCGGCGGGGCCAGCCCTTCGTGGTGGCGAGCTGCGCCGGGGCTTCGGCCAACGTCATCGAGGCCGACCTCTTCGGCGCCGAGGTGCCAGGCCGCGAGGCTCCGGTGCGCCGCGAGGGCAAGCTCTCCCTGGCTCGCGGCGGCACCATCTATCTCGAGGCGATCGAGCAGCTACCCATGGAGCTGCAAGCCAAGCTGGTGCGCTTCCTGCGCTCGCGGGAGGTGGAGCCGGCCGGCTCCTTGGCGGTGGAGACCGCCGACGTCCGGGTGATCGCCGCCGCCAACGGCTTGCTCGACGGCTACGTGGCCCGCGGCGTCTTCCGCGTCGACCTCGCCCACCGTCTGTCGCAGTTCGTCATCGAAGTGCCGGCGATCCGCGAGCGCCGCGAGGATCTGCCGCTGCTGATCCAGTCCGCCATCAACCGCGCCTGCCACGAGACCAAGCGGCGCATCCAGGGCATCACGGTCAAGGCCAGCTCGGCCCTGCTGGCCTACGACTACCCGGGCAACTTAGTCGAGCTCGAGGGCATCGCCCGCCAGCTGATCTACCTTTGCCCTCTGGGCCGGCCGATCGACGTCAACATCCTGCCCGAGAAGATCCGCCTCGCCACCATCCAGGCTGCCAACCGCATCGACAGCGGCTCGGACCTGGAGCTCGAGCGTCTGCTCGCCGACACCGAGCGCTCGGCGATCCGCGAGGCCCTGCGCCGGACTCACGGCAACAAGAGCCAGGCGGCCCGGCTGCTCGGTCTGTCGCGCAACGGGCTGGCGCAGAAGATGGAGCGCCACGGTCTCAAAGGCTAAGATCCGCCGCATGAAGGCGGCCATCATCGCCGTCGGCTCGGAGCTGCTGGGCACGGGCCGGCTGGACACCAACTCTCTGACCTTGACCGGGGTCTTCGAGCGCTACGGCGTGGCCCTGGTGCGCAAATCCGTGCTCGGCGACCACGAAGGGGACCTCGCCGAGGAGATCCGCCACCTGCTGCCCAAGGTCGGACTGATTGTGATCACCGGCGGACTCGGCCCGACCGCGGACGACATCACCCGGGAGGCCGTGGCCGAGGCCCTGGGACGGGGCCTCACCCTACGCGAGGAGCTGGTCGAGGCGATCGCCTCCCGCTTCGCCCGCATGGGCCTCACCATGCCCGAGTCCAACCGCAAACAGGCCGAGGTGATCGACGGCGCGCGGGTGCTCTCCAACGACCGCGGCACGGCTCCCGGCCTGGCGCTCGAGGAAGGGGAAACAGCGATCTTCCTCTTCCCCGGGGTGCCGGGCGAGCTGGCCGGCATGATCGAGCGCGAGCTCGAGCCCTGGCTCGCCCGACGGCGAGGCGGGGTGGCGCGGGAGACCACCGTGCTGCGGGTGGCCCTGATGCCCGAGTCCACCGTCGAGGAACGCATCCGGCCGGCCTACGGGGAGTTCGGCCGTGAGGCGATCACCATCCTCGCCAAGCCCGGGGACATCGAGCTGCGCGCCACCGCCGAGGGGCCCGAGCCCGAGCGGCGGGCGCTCTTGGCCCGGATGAGCGAGCGGCTGACCGAGCTGGTGGGATCGGCGGTCTACACCCGGGAGGAGGACGACAACCTCGAGACCGTGGCCGGCCGGCTGCTCGCCGAGCGCGGCCTGACCTTCGCCACCGCCGAGTCCTGCACCGGCGGCCTGGTGGCCGAGAGGGTGACGCGGGTTGCGGGCAGCAGCGACTACTTCGTGGGCGGGGTGGTGAGCTACTCGAACCAGCTCAAGACCCAGCTGCTGGGCGTGCCGGCCGAGCTGATCGACGCCCACGGGGCGGTTTCCGAGGAGGTGGCCCGGGCCATGGCCGAGGGGGGGCGGGCACGGCTGGGCGCGGACCTCTGCCTGGCGGTCACCGGCGTGGCCGGGCCGGGAGGGGGCAGCGCGGGCAAGCCGGTCGGCACCGTTCACCTCGCCCTCGCCGGCCCAGCGGAGGGCGAGGTGCTCCACCGCAAGATCAGCTACCCCGGAGACCGCGAACGGGTGCGCTGGCTGTCGAGCCAGGTGGGCCTCGAGATGCTGCGCCGTCACCTGCTGGACCTGCCCCCGCGATGAGGCTCTTCGTGGCCCTGGACCTCCCCGAACCCGTCCGCGAGGCGGTGGCGGCGTTCGCGCGCACAGAGGCCGCCCGCAGCCCCCGCGCCCGCTGGGTCCGCCCGGAGGGCATGCACCTCACCCTGGCCTTCCTGGGCGAGGTGGCGCCGGCCCGGCTGCCCTTCCTGATCGCGACTCTGGCCGAGGTCTGCGCCCGCCACCCCCCCTTCCCGCTGCGTGTCGAGGGGGCAGGGGCCTTCCCTCCGCGGGGCCCGAGCCGGGCGCTGTGGCTGGGGTGCCCGGCCGGAGCGGCCCTGGCGCCCTTCCAGCGGGCGGTGGCCGAACAGGCCGCGGCGGCCGTAGGCCTCACCCCCGAGGCCCGGCCCTTCCATCCCCACCTCACCTTGGCCCGCACTCCGGAGCCCTGGCGCCGCGACGCCGTCGAGCGCCTGGTGGCCGCCGCCGCGGGCCGGAGCTTCGGCGAACCCTTCGAGGTGACAGAGGGCGTGCTGATGGAGAGCGAGCTCGCCCCGGGCGGCTCCCGTTACCGGGCCCTCGAGCGCTTCGCCCTCGGGGGAGCGGCGTGAAGGCGGCCTTGATCGTCGCCGGCTCCTACCTGCTGGGGTCGGTCTCGTTCTCCTACCTGATCGTCCGTTACCTGGTGGGGGAGGACATCCGCTCCCTGGGCAGCGGCAATGCCGGGGCCACCAACGTGCTGCGTACCACCGGCACCAAGGCGGGCCTCCTGACCCTGCTCTGTGACGTCGGCAAGGGGGCCGGGGCGGTGGCGGTGGCCAAGCTGCTGGACGGCGGCGCTTGGGTGGTGGGTCTCGCGGCCCTGGCGGTGGTGGCGGGGCACTGCTTCCCCGTGTTCCTGAGCTTTCGGGGCGGCAAAGGGGTCGCCACCGGCGCGGGGGTGGCGGCGGTGCTGACCCCCTTGCCCCTGGCCGTGGCCATCCTGCTCTTCGCCCTGGTGGTGTGGCGCACCGGCTACGTGGCCCTGGGCTCGCTCGCCGCGGCCGTGGCCGTGCCCACCGCGGCTCTCGGCTTCGGCCGCCTGGGCTGGGGGCCGCCCGTCACCCGCGAGCTGCTCGGCACGCTCGGCGGGGTGGTGGCGATGATCGTCTTCCAGCATCGGATCAACCTGCGGCGTCTCCGGGAGAAGAGCGAGGCCCGGCTCTCGGATGACGCCCGCGTCGCGAGGAGGCAGCCCTGATGGAGATCAGCGTTCTCGGTTCCGGCTCCTGGGGCACGGCCCTCGCCCTCCACCTGGCCGCCTCCGGGCACCCGGTCCGGCTCTGGGCCCGCCGCGAGGAGTTCGCCGCCGAGCTGGCGAGGGACCGCGAGAACCGCCGCTACCTGCCGGGCGTGAGCTTTCCGGAGTCCCTGACCGTCACGGCCCGGCTGGAGGAGACGGTCGATGCCGAGGTGGTGCTCTTCGTGCCGCCCTCCCACGGCTTCCGCGAGCTGGCCCGGCGCTACTTCGCCGTCCACCCCGTGGGGCGGCCGGCGGTGGTGGTCTCGGCCACCAAGGGAGTGGAGACCGATACCCTGTGCCGGATGAGCGAGGTCGCCGCGGAGGAGGCCGCCCGGGCCGGTCGGGGGCTGCGCTTCGCCGTGCTCTCCGGCCCGACCTTCGCGGCCGAGCTGGCGCGCAACGCCCCGACGGCGGCGGTGGTCGCCTCCTCGGACGCGAGCCTCGCCGAGGAGCTGCGCGAGACCCTAGCCACGCCCACCTTCCGGCTCTACTCCTCCCACGACGCGGTCGGCGTGGAGCTGGGCGGCACGGCCAAGAACGTCATCGCCATCGCCGCCGGCGTGGTCTCCGGGCTCGGGCTCGGCCACAACACCCTGGCCGTGCTGATCACCCGCGGCCTGCACGAGATGACCCGCCTGGGTGTGGCCTACGACGCCGAGCTGCGCACCTTTTCGGGCCTCTCCTGCCTGGGTGACCTGGTGCTCACCTGCACCGGCGGGCTGTCGCGCAATCGGCAGATCGGCATCGAGCTGGCCAAGGGACGGGCTCTGGAGGAGGTCCTCGCCTCCTCCCCCTTCGTCGGCGAGGGGGTGCGCAACTCGGCCTCGATCGCCCGCCTCGCCGAGGCGCGGGGGGTGGAGATGCCGATCACCGAGCAGATGATGCAGGTGGTGTGGCAGGCCAAGCCGGTGAAGGCGGCGGTGGCGGCGTTGATGACCCGCGATCTCAAGCACGAGGCGGAGCTTTGAAAGGAGAGCGATGAGCGAGCATCAACTCGTCCTGGTCCTCGATTTCGGCAGCCAGTTCACCCAGCTGATCGCGCGGCGGGTGCGCGAGAGCCGGGTCTACTGCGAGGTTCACCCCTGCACCCTCGAGGCGGCGGAGATCCGCGCCCGGCGGCCGATCGGGGTGATCCTGTCGGGGGGGCCCCAGAGCGTCTACGAGGACGCAGCGCCGACGGCGGATCCCGGCATCTTCGATCTCGGTGTGCCGGTGCTCGGCGTCTGCTACGGCATGCAGCTGATGGCCCATGCGCTGGGAGGGCGGGTCGCCGGCGGGCACGGCCGGGAGTACGGCCGTGCCGAGCTGACCGTGGAGGGAGCGGGGGTGATCCTCGCTGGCCTCGGCCAGGCCGAGACGGTGTGGATGAGCCACGGCGATCACGTGGCCGAGATGCCCCCCGGCTTCGCCCTGACCGCCTCGAGCGCGACCGTGCCCATCGCCGCCATGGAGTACGCCGAGCGGGGCCTCTACGCCATCCAGTTCCACCCGGAGGTGTCGCACACCGTCTCGGGGAACGAGATGCTGCGCAACTTCCTCTTCGGGGCCTGCGGCGCTCGCGGCGACTGGAGCATGCGCTCCTTCGTCGACGAGGCGATCGCCTCGATCCGTGCCCAGGTGGGGCAGGGGTGGGTGCTTTGCGCCCTCTCCGGCGGAGTGGACTCCTCGGTGGTGGCGGCGTTGCTCGAGCGCGCCCTGCCCGGGCAGGTGCTGGCCCTCTTCGTCGACAATGGGGTGCTGCGCAAGGGGGAAGCGCAGCAGGTGCTGCGTGCCCTCTCGGAGAACCTCGGCGTGCCGGTGGAGATCGTCGACGCCCGCGAGCGCTTCCTCGCCGGCCTCGCCGGGGTCGTGGAGCCCGAGCGCAAGCGCAAGGTCATCGGTCACACCTTCATCGAGGTCTTCGAGGAGGAGGCGGCCCGCAGGATGGGAGAGAGCGGCCGGGCTCGCTTTCTCGCCCAGGGCACGCTCTACCCGGACGTGATCGAGTCGGTGTCGGTGAAGGGCCCATCGGCGGTGATCAAGACCCACCACAACGTGGGCGGCCTGCCCGAGAAGCTGGGATTCGAGCTGGTCGAGCCGCTAAGGCTGCTGTTCAAGGACGAGGTGCGGCAGCTGGGCCGGGAGCTGGGGCTGCCCGAGGACCTGGTACAGCGCCACCCCTTCCCGGGTCCGGGTCTGGCGGTGCGCATCCTGGGTGAGGTGACGGCGCAACGGGTGGCGGTGCTCCAGGAGGCGGATGCCATCTTCCTCCACGAGCTGCGCGAGAGCGGCTGGTACCCCAAGGTGAGCCAGGCTTTCGCCGTGTTGCTGCCGGTGCAAAGCGTGGGGGTGATGGGCGACGCCCGCACCTACGAGGACGTGGTCGCCCTGCGTTCGGTCGATACCCACGACTTCATGACCGCGGATTGGAGCCCCCTGCCCCATGAGCTGCTGGGACGGGTGGCCAACCGCATCGTCAACGAGGTGCGCGGGGTCAACCGCGTGGTCTACGACGTCACCAGCAAGCCGCCGGCGACGATCGAATGGGAATGAGGGGGCGGCGGGCCGCCCCCGGGTCAGACTAGTACCGGCGTCCGCCGCCGCCGCCACCGTAGCCGCCGCGGCCACCGCCACCCCCGCCACCGTAGCCACCGCCGCCGCCCCGACCGCCACCACCGCCCTCGCGAGGCCGGGCCTCGTTGACGGTCAGCGACCGACCGTCGACTTCCTTACCGTTCAAGGCGCTGATGGCCGCCTGGGCTTCCTGGTCGCTATCCATCTCGACGAAGCCGAAGCCTTTGGACTGCCCGGTGCTGCGGTCGGTGATGACCTCGGCGGATCCCACCGAACCGTGAGCGCTGAAGAGCCGCTCCAGGTCGCTGCTGCCCATGCTGTAACTGAGATTGCCAACGTACAACTTCTTGCCCATGTAGGGACTCCTCGGAAAGCCGTCCTCCGGCGCCCCGCCCCTGATGGGCAGTGCTCTCAAACGGCAGAAAACTCGTGATGTCGATGCCGGGCTGGCCGGTATCGCGAACTTCGAGATGGGCGACAGGGCCAAGTCAAGCGCTCCCCGTCGCTAGCAAGAGTACGAAATATGTAAATATTTCCTGACTTTTGCTGGCCCCTAGAGTACTACAACGGCAGCTGCCGTGCTGGGGCGGAGCCAGGAAGGCACTCAGGCGGCCGGCTGGTCTTCCTCTTGAGGGACCCTCGGGCTGCCTAGGAGGCGGTCCTGGTACTGCTTCTGGAGCTCAATGTAGTAGGCCGCCAGCCGGGAGGAGCCCTGGCCGAACTGCGCCGAGATCTGAGGGCGGATCGCGCGGATCTCGTCGATGACCGGGTCAGGATGGCGCTGTCTCATTGTCTCTCCCGGCCGAGCTCGTTGGCGTTCGCTGCCGGCCGCTTGAGCGACTGCCGCCAAACACTGCGTCCTTCACAGGGCCCGTTCGCACCCTTCCATCACGTCCAGGAGCGAATCCGGATCCGCGAGATCCACGCTGGTGCGTACGCCGCTGCCGCCGAACGTCGGCAGGCGAGCCGGAGTAGGGCGCTCCTGGCCGGGGTAGACCAACTCTCCTGGGTCAGTGCCCTTCGGAGGCTCCGGGGCTGAGAGCCTGGTCCAGGCCGCCAAAGCGGGCGGCAGGCGCCGGGTCCTCCGCATGGTCGGCTCCTCGTCGATGCCGCCGAGTATGCCAGCAGAGCCACCCCTCCCGCATTGACAACCTCCCCCCATTGAGCTTGAATGCGACTCGGCTTCACCGGTCCCATCTCCGTGACTCTAGGGCGGTTGTGCCCCGTTTCGTGCGGGCTGCCGCCTCGTCAGCGAGGAGCCTCGAATGGCGCAAGCGGACTTGCTGCAGCGGCGGGCCTTCGGCCAGACGTCACGCCGCGACGCCTGGTGGCTGGCGCCCCTGGGCGTCTTCGTCGCCCTGGGCTCGTTCATCGTCTACGCCACCTGGGCGGCCTTCCAGAACGCGCATTACACCCACGGTCCTTACCTCTCGCCGTTCTACTCGCCGGAGATGTGGGGCAGCTCCTCCCACGCCTGGTTCCAGGGCAAGCCGAGCTTCTGGCCGGACTGGCTGAGCTTCTCGCCGGCCTTCCTGGTGCTGTGGGCGCCGGGCGGCTTCCGCCTCACCTGCTACTACTACCGCGGCGCCTACTACAAGGCATTCTGGGCGGATCCCCCCTCCTGCGCCGTGGGTGAGCCGCGCAAGAGCTACCGCGGCGAGCACTCCTTCCCCCTGATCCTCCAGAACGTCCACCGCTACTTTCTTTACGCCTCGATCGGCCTGCTGCTGATCCTGTCCTACGACGTCTGGAAGGCCCTGTGGTTTCTGGACCCGGCCACCGGGCAAACCCGCTTCGGCATCGGCGTCGGCACCCTGGTGCTCGCCGCCAACGTCTACTTCCTGGGCAGCTACGCCCTCGGCTGCCACTCTCTACGGCACCTGCTCGGCGGCCGCATCGACGTGCTCTCCAAGAGACCCGGCCGCCAGCTCGCCTGGCGTTGCTCCAGCTGCCTCAACCGCCGCCACCAGGTCTTCGCTTGGTGCAGCCTTTTCTCGGTGGCCTTCTCCGACCTCTACGTCCGGCTCTGCTCGATGGGCATCTGGAGCGACTGGAGGCTGCTCTGATGGCCGACTACCGGACTCTGGACTTCGACGTGCTGGTGGTCGGCGCCGGCGGCGCCGGTCTGCGGGCCGCCATCGAGGCCTCCGCCGCCGGTGTCTCCGTGGGGGTGGTGTCGAAGTCCCTGCTGGGCAAGGCCCACACCGTGATGGCCGAGGGCGGCATCGCCGCGGCGATGGCCAACGTCGACGACCGCGACGGCTGGAAGGTCCACTTCGCCGACACCATGCGCGGCGGCCAGTACGTCAACCACCCGCGCATGGCCGAGCTGCACGCCAAGGAGGCGCCGGACCGGGTGCGGGAGCTGGAAGCCTGGGGCGCCCTCTTCGATCGCACCGCGGACGGCCGCATCCTCCAGCGCAACTTCGGCGGCCACAAGTACCCGCGCCTGGCCCACGTGGGCGACCGCACCGGCCTCGAGATGATCCGCACCCTCCAGGACCACGGCGTTCACCGCGGTATCTCCTTCCACATGGAGACCACCCTGCTCGAGCTGCTGACGGCAGAAGGGCGGGTGGTGGGCGCCTTCGGCTACGAGCGGGAGCGGGGCCGCTTCGTGCTCTTCCGTGCCGGGGCGGTGGTGCTCGCCACCGGCGGCATCGGCCGAGCCTACGAGATCACCTCCAACAGCTGGGAGTACACCGGCGACGGGCAGGCTCTGGCCTACCACGCCGGCGCCGAGCTGATCGACATGGAGTTCGTACAGTTCCATCCCACCGGCATGGTCTGGCCGCCTTCGGTGCGCGGCATTCTGGTCACCGAGGGAGTGCGGGGTGAGGGCGGTGTGCTGCGCAACAGCACCGGCAAGCGCTTCATGTTCGACGACATCCCCGAGAACTACCGCCACCAGACCGCCGACAACGAGGAGGAAGGCTGGCGCTACACTCAGGGCGACAAGGAAGCCCGCCGCCCCCCCGAGCTCTTGACTCGCGACCACGTGGCGCGCTGCATCGTGCGCGAGATCAAGGACGGCCGGGGCAGCCCGCACGGCGGCGTGTTCTTGGACATCTCCTGGATCGCCGAGCGGCTGCCCAACGCCGCCGAGCACATCAAGAAGAAGCTGCCCAGCATGTACCACCAGTTCAAGGAGCTGGCCGGCATCGACATCACCAAAGAGCCCATGGAGGTGGGCCCCACCACCCACTACATGATGGGCGGCGTGAAGGTCGATGCGGACTCCCAGATGTCCACCGTGCCCGGCCTCTTCGCGGCCGGGGAGTGCGCGGCGGGGCTCCACGGCGCCAACCGCCTGGGGGGCAACTCCCTTTCGGATCTGCTGGTCTTCGGGCGTCGGGCCGGGGGCCATGCCGCCGAATTCGCCCGCGAGAACGGCCGCGCCGAAGTCGACCCCGCCCGGGTGGAGGGGGCCGCGGCCCGGGCTTTGGCGCCGTTCGAGCGCGCGCAGGGCGCGGCTGAGGGGCCCTACCAGGTGCAGCACAACCTGCAGACCATGATGCAGCGGCTGGTGGGCATCGTGCGCCGGGGCGAGGAGATGGAGCAGGCCCTCGGCGAGCTGGCGGCCCTGCGGCGCCGGGCCGCGGAGGTGGCGGTGGTGGGCAATCGGGAGTACAACCCGGGCTGGCACACCGCCCTCGACCTCGACTCCCTCCTGACCGTTTCGGAGGCGATCACCCGATCGGCACTGATCCGCCGAGAGAGCCGCGGGGCGCACTTCCGCGAGGACTTTCCGGCCAAGGAAGCCGGCTTCGGCAAGGTCAACGTGCGAGTGAGGAAGGGTGCAGACGGGGAGATGGAGGTCGCGGAAACCCCCACCGTGGAGCTCACCCCGGAGCTTGCCGCTGTCATCGAGGAGATGGGCTGATGGCCAAGGTGACCTTCAAGATCTGGCGCGGGGATGCTACCGGCGGCGGCCTCGCGGAGTACCAGACCGAGGTCGGCGCGGGCATGGTGGTGCTCGACGCCGTCCACCAGATCCAGGCCGAGTCCGCCGGCGACCTCGCCGTGCGCTGGAACTGCAAGGCCGGCAAGTGCGGCTCCTGCTCGGCGGAGGTCAACGGCAAGCCGCGCCTGATGTGCATGACCCGCCTCGCAGACTTGCCGCTCGAGGAGGGGGTGACCGTCGAGCCCATGCGGGCCTTCCCCACGGTCAAGGATCTGGTGACCGACGTTTCCTGGAACTACGAGGTCAAAAAGCGGATCAAGCCGTTCAAGCCGCGCGAGCCCGACGCGCCGGACGGCACCTGGCGCATCGCCCAGGAGGACGTCGAGCGGGTGCAGGAGTTCCGCAAGTGCATCGAGTGCTACCTCTGCCAGGACGTCTGTCACGTCCTGCGCGAGCACCAGCTCCATGCCGAGTTCATCGGCCCGCGCTTCCTGGTCTACGCCGCGGCCCTGGAGATGCACCCCTTGGATACCGAGGATCGCCTGAAGGACCTCAAGGACGAGCACGGGGTCGGCTACTGCAACATCACCAAGTGCTGCACCAAGGTCTGCCCCGAAGGCATCACCATCACGGACAATGCGATCATCCCGCTCAAGGAGCGAGTGGTGGATGAGTTCTACGATCCGCTGAAGAAGCTCGTGGACCTCTTCCGCCGCCGAGGGAGCTGAACGCCATGCTCGAGCTCAAAGCCCTGCCCCGGGAAGCCGTTCCCGCCGCCCTTGACAAGGCCGAGCACTACCGTTTCTTGAACGAGCCGAGAGAGGCCGAGAGCATCTGTCTCGACGTGCTGGCCATCGAGCCGGACAATCAGCGGGCCGCGAGGACCCTGCTGCTCGCCCTGACCGACCAGTTCGACCGCGATCTCGCCGGCATCTTCGACCGCGCCCGCGAGGCCGCTCGCCGGCTCGAGGACGACTACAGCCGCGCCTACTACGGGGGCATCGTCTTCGAGCGCGCGGCCAAAGCGCGGCTGCGCCGGGGCGGCCCGCACGCCAACTTCATCGCCCACGACTGGTTGCAGCAGGCCCTGGAGCACTTCGAAGCCGCCGAGAAGCTGGCTCCAGCCGGCAATCCGGACGCCACTCTGCGCTGGAACACCTGCGTGCGGCTGTTTCAGAGTAACCCGGCCCTGCGCTCCGGCACCCCGGAGCTCGAGCACCAGATGCTGGAGTAGAACCTCTGAAAGGAGAAGACCTCATGAAGTACCCGCAAGCCCTCGGCTTTGTGCTCACTGGGTTTCTCCTCGCCGCCGTGCCGGGTTGGGCGATCAGCTACGGCCAGCCAGACGGCACGGATCATCCCAACGTCGGCGGCATGGTCGCCGAGCTGGGTCCGCAGGGGGAGAAGCTGCTGATTTGCTCCGGCACCCTGATCTCACCGACGGTCTTCCTGACCGCCGCGCACTGCACGGCCTACTTGGAGTCGCTGGGCATCCTGGACGTCTGGGTCACCTTCGAACCCGAGTTCACCGATCGCTCCCGTCTTCACCACGGCACGATGTTTACCCATCCCGAGTACAACCAGGCGCAGTCCGATCCCAAGGACATCGCGGTGATCGTTCTCGATCGCGCGGTGCGAGGCATCACCCCGGCCTCGCTGCCGGCGGCCGGCCTCTTCGATCGCATGATGGCGGATCACACTTTGAACGGCCAGCGTTTCACGGCGGTGGGCTTCGGCGTGCTCGAGCCCCAGGTCGGCGGCGGGCCACCGGTCTTTCCGGACACCAACCTGCGCTGGGTCGCGGTCTCTGAGTTCAACGCCCTGAACGCTGTGTGGCTGCGCTTGTCGCAGAATGACGCGACCGGCGACGGTGGCACCTGCTTCGGGGACTCCGGTGGGCCGAATTTCCTCGGCGCCGGGGCCCAGGAGACGAGCATCGTGGCGGCGTTGACGGTCACCGGCGACTCCATGTGCTTTGCCACCAACGTGGACTACCGACTGGACACGCCCCAGGCCAGAGCGTTCCTCGGTCAGTTCGTGATTCTCCCGTGACGGGGTGTGGATGAAGGGTTTACGTGGCTTCGTCGTGGCCCTGGTTCTGGTGATCTTGGGCTTGCTACTTTTCGTCTATTCGGGCTCCTACGACGTGGCGGCCTCCAGCTCTCCGGGCAAGGCCGAGGAGTGGCTGCTCGAGTCCATCCGTGAGAGCGGGATCTCGAGCCGCGCTAAGGGCATCAAGGCGCCCGCGCTGGGTAGCCCGGAGCAGGTGCAGCAGGGCTTCGAGCTGTACCGAGCCCACTGCGTCACCTGCCACGGCGCCCCGGGAGCGCCGCCCGAAGAGCTGGCCATGGGCCTCCACCCCGTACCGCCTGGCCTCTCCTTCCCGAAGGTACAGAAACGCCCGGACGCCGAGCTGTTCTGGATCGCCAAGCACGGCCTCAAGTTCACCGGCATGCCCGGCTTCGGCATGATGCGAAGCGACGAAGAGCTCTGGGCCGTGGTCGCCTTCGTTAGAAAGCTCCCCAACCTCTCGCCGGACGACTACCAGCGCATGGCGGAAGCAGGGGAGTCCGAGAGCAGCACCGGCGAGATCTGATCCGTTCTGGAGTGCGGCGAGCCGTCGCCGCACTCCAAAGACACTTCGGTCCGCAACTCCGTCAACCTGTCATCCCGACCGAAGCCGAGGGCCGTGGCGCACCGGCACGAGGGACCGAGGTCCCTCGCTACCGCCGATCGCCGTCAGGTCGGAAGCAACGCGGATCAGCGCTGCCTCGAGCCGAGTCACTTGGAGAAGCGCCCCTCGGGGGCGAGAGTGAGGCCGGGAATCTCCCGCTGTCGGGAGCTGGGGCGGCCCAGCCACTCCAGCAGCCGAGCCTCGATCTGCTCCGGGCTCTCGTCGGGGAACTTTCGGCGCAGGTTCTCCCGCATCATGTGCTCACCGGTCTCGTAGAGGTCGAACAGCAGGTTCATCCTCTCGAGCACCTTCGGGTCACGCACCGTTTGCATGCCCCGAATTCTAGTCATCAGAACAGCTTCAGCTCCATCTTGATCGACTCCACCCTGGCCTGGAGGTGGGCGCGGTCGGCGTGTTTGTAGCGCTCGGGGAGCAGCTCGCGGCTGGTGGATTCGAGCACGGCGACCAGCACCTGCATCTCCCTTTCCTTGGAGTTGGAGAGAGGGATGAAGTCGGTGAAGGCCGTCTTCAGGTGCTCGGCGCTGACCTCCTTGGCCTCGGCAGCCTCGGCCTCCAGGGTGGCGCGCACCAGCACGGCCTCGAGATCGGAGCCGGAGAGCCCCAGCAGCTGCTCTTTCGTCGCCACCTCTTCGAGGTCCTGGACGCTGGTCTTCAGGCCCAGCTTCTTGAGCATCACCCGGTAGATCTCGCTGTACTCCTCGATCGTCTCCGGGTAGAACAGGGGCACGTGCTCCTCGGCGCGGCCCTGGCGCTTCAAGTCCACGGGCAGCAGGTCCGGCCGGCAGGTGATCAGGAACCACAGGATCTTGCCGCGGTAGCGGGTGTCGCCCATGAACGAGGCGATCTGGGCGAAGACCCGGTTCTGGGTGCCGGAGTCCCCCTGGGCCTCACGGTTGCCGAGGGCGGCGTCGGCCTCGTCGATCACCACCCCCACGGGGGTCAGGGCGGCGAGGATCTTCAGGATGCGCTCGAGGTTCGACTCGGTCGAGCCCACCCACATCGAGCGGAAGTTCTTGAGCTTGACGCAGGGGAAGCCGATCTCGTGGGCGAAGCACTCGACCAGGAAGGTCTTGGCGCTGCCCACCGGGCCGCAGACGAGATAGCCCATGGGCACCGCCGCCGGGTTGCCGCGGGCGATGGCGCGGGCGGCGCGCTTGAGCCGGGCCTTGACCGCCGGCATGCCGGCGACCATCGAGAGGTCGTACTTGGGCTCGACGTACTCGAGCAGCCCGAGCCCCTCGGTCTCGATCACCTGCTTCTTGATCTTGCGCACCCCGTCGCGGGTGATCTGCTCGCCGTTGGCGTCGATGCCGTCGAGGATCTGGCCCAGCTGCACGCGGGTGAGGCCGGCGGTGAGGTCGGCGAGCTCCCGGGTGCTGACCTCGGAGCGGGCCTGGTACCAGGAGAGAGGGCGCACCGCTTCGAGGTAGGCGATGCGCTCCGTGGTGTCCGGCCGGACGATCTCCAGCTCGCGGGTGGCGTGGGAGCGCACCAGCTTGGGATCGATCTCCGCCAGACCTTCGGTGACCAGGATGAAGATGACGTTCTTGGCCAGCAGGGTCGGGTCCTGCGACCACTTGCGGAGATAGACCAGCACCGCCCGGTCCTCGGGGCTGCGGTAGGTGGCGTCTCCGGCCGGCACCAGGGTCTCGGCGAAGGGCAGCAGCAGCACCACCGGCCGAGCGGGCGAAGCCGCCGCACAGTGCTTGAAGTAGGAGTCGAGCAGGGCGAAGCAGTTGGCGGCGTCGCGGGGCAGGGCCTGGGCCCAGTTGGTGCCGCGCACCCCGTCGTAGGCCCGCACCCGGTCCTCGAAGTGCTTGCGGCCGTCGAGGTTGGAGAAGCCGAGTCCTTCGGCCCGGTTGTAGGTGATCACCGCCGGCCAGCCGGTGAGCAGCTCGCCGGAGAGGAAGCTCTCGAGCGAGACGAAGCGCAGGCCCTGGCCGCCGCGCACCGGCACCAGGTCGGCGACCGTGCCGTGGATCAGGAAGGTGTTGGCCTGCTTGGCGCGGACGGTCTTGACCAGATCCGCCGCCCAGGCCGGTACGGCTTCGAGGAAGGGCAGCGCGGCCGGGGCGTCGGCGGTGGTGGTCATCGGCTAGGTTCCCGGCAGCTTCTGGGCCTCGGGCACCTGAGTGCTCTCCGGGAAGGGCGCGGCCTCGGCCACGGCGTCGGCCTTCTTGATTCCCAGCTCGACCTCGAACTCGGACAGCAGGGACTGGGCCTGCACGTCGCGGGCCTTGCGCTCCATCTTGATCCTCTCGACGTCGAGGCCGCCGGTCGCCACCTCCACCGCGGCCTTGCTCTCGGCCACCCGCTGCTTGATCTCGTCGAGGTACTTCTCGGTGGTGGCGGCGGTGTCGTAGGTCTCGAGCTCCTCCAAGGCGCTCGCGGCCTGGCGCATGACGTCGGCCTTGCGCGCCTCGTGGATGGCCTTCTGGGCCTCCTGCATCTTGGCCTTGAGCTTGGTCTTGATGTCGTCGACCTGGAGCTGGGCGTTCTCGAAGGCGTTGCTGGCCGAGGTCAGCTGCTCGCGGGTGGCAGTCAGATCCTGGCGCAACTGGTTCAAGGTCAGGGCGTCGCGCTCGGCGAGCTTCCGGCCCTCGGGGCTGCCGTCCTTGAGCAGGGCCTGGATCGAGCCCACCACGCTCCTCTCCTTGCGCTCGAGCTCCTCCTTCTCCTGCTCCAGGCGGATCACGGTGGCCCGGGTCGTCACCAGGATCTGGTTCAACCGGGGCAGGGTATTGCGCATCTCCTCGATGGACTCCTGGAGCATCACCTCCGGGTCCTCGGCGAAGGAGATGAAGTAGCCGACCCAGGAACGGATCATCCGCATCAAACGCTTGAACATGGGCTTTCGAGCCTCCTCGAGCGACCGGCTCAGCCGCCGGTCGCGGACACGGGATTCTCCTCGACGAAGGGGGCGATGGCTTCGAAGAGGCGTTTCTCCTCGACCCGCTTGCGCAGCTGCCACTCGGTGAGCTTCTCGGTCTCGGCTTCGAGGGCGCGGCGGTTGGCGGTCATCTTGTCGCGGTTCTTGATCGTCAGGGCGTCGATCTCGGCCTGGAGGGCGGCGTTCTCCTTCTCGAGCTCTTGCGCACGCTTGGCCAGGCGCTGCTTCAGGAACTCCTCGAAGCGGTCGAGGGCCTGGTCGCGGCGCACGGCGTCCTGGATCACCTCGTGGATGGGCACCGGGCCGGCCGGGTTCATGCGCAGGAAGCCGAGCAGGGTGGCGGCCTTGGCCTTGCGCTCGAGGTCGGCGAAGCCCTCGGAAGACAGGATCTCGAGGATCTTCAAGGCGGAGAAGCCGTGGGGGGGATCGGTGATCTTGGCGCTTTGATAGACGCTGGGAAAGTCGGGCAGATCGTCGCCGCTGAGGGGCGGCCCCTCGGCGGCCGGGCCAGCGGTGGCCGCTGCCGGAGCTGCGGCGGGGCTCGCCGTGGGCGTGGCGGCCGGTTTGGGCTCGTCCTCGATCGGCCCGACTCCCGGGATGCTGCGCAGGATCGCGGCGAGGTCGGGGGGAGGCGCCGCCTGCCGGGGCGCTCCACCCGCGAGACCGGCCGGGGGCCGGGCCGGGCTCGCGGCCGGAGTGGGGGAGGGCGCTCCCGCGGCGGGTTCCTCCTCCACTTCCACCAGCTTCATCTTCTGGAGAACCTCTTTCAGGCCCATCGCTTGCGTCCTCTCGGCCGGCGTCCGTCTTTTCTGTGACTTACGGATCGGCAGCCTAAGACCCCCGCCCGGGAGTGTCAAGGCGGGGCGGGATGCGGGCCGTCCTACGCGGAGGAGAGACTGGAGATTCCTCGATGGAACGTCCCGGCTCCACTTCGCGTATCGCAGGGCATGGCCGGGGGGCTCGGGAGCCCGTGGGCTCCGCTCCTGTGCGGTACACTCTGCTGCGCTGTAGCGAACCAATGAGAAGAGAGGGCTCCAGACGATGACAGCTCGCGACGGGACCGCGGTCTTCGCGCCCAACCGCACGGTCTCGCCGGCGGCGATGAAGATCCTGATCGGCGTCCAGGCGGTGGTGGCACTGCTGCTGTGGGTCTTTTCCCCCTTCAAGGTTCTGCCCCGACCCCTCGAAGTGGTCACGGCCTTGAAGGAGCTGTGGCTCACCCAGGGCTTGGGGCCGGAGCTGTTCACCAGCCTGCGCCTCAACCTGACGGCCCTGACCCTCTCGTTGCTGATCTCGCTCGGCCTCGCCTACCTGACGGTGGTGCCCTTCTTCCGGCCGATCGTAGCGGTGATCTCCAAGCTGCGCTTCCTGTCGTTGACCGGCCTCACGCTGGTCTTCACCCTCCTGGTCGGGGGCGGCTTCCCCCTCAAGGTCAGCCTCTTGACCTTCGGCATGACGGTGTTCTTCGTCACCTCGATGGCGGCCGTGGTGGCCGAGATCCCCCGAGACCAGTTCGACTACGCCCGTACCCTGCGCATGAGCGAGTGGCGGGTTGTGGGCGAGGTGGTGGTGCTCGGCACGGTGGACAAGGCGGTCGAGGCCCTGCGCCAGAACGCCGCCATCGGCTGGATGATGCTCACCATGGTCGAAGGCATCTCCCGCTCGGAGGGGGGCCTCGGCGCCTTGCTGCTCAACCTCAACAAGCACCTCGACCTGCCCAAGGTCTTCGCCATCCAGCTCTTCATCCTGGGGGTGGGCATCCTCCAGGACTACGCCATCGGCGGGCTCGGGCGCCTGGTCGCTCCCCACGCGGTCCTCGCCCGGGAGCGGAGGTAACCATGGCGCAGGGATACGAGAAAGGTGCACCGATCCTCCAATGCCAGGGGATCCAGCGGATCCTCGGCGGCAACCTCATCTTGGGTGGCATCGACCTGACCATCCGCGACATCATCCGCCCCGGGCACACCACCGGCCAGGTGGTCGGCCTGCTGGGGCCCTCCGGCATCGGCAAGACCGTGCTCTTCCGTACCCTCGCGGGTCTCGACAAGCCGGACGCCGGCCAGGTGCTGATCGGCGACCCGCCCCGGCCGGTGGAGCGGGGGATGGTCGGTGTCGTGGCACAGCACTATCCCCTCTTCGCCCACCGCACGGTGATGGGCAACCTGGTGCTCGCCGGGCGCCTCGCCGGACTCTCCCAGGCCGCGGCCAGGGACAAGGCCCGCGGCTTCCTCCAGCGCTTCGGGCTCGAGGATCGCGACAAGCTCTACCCGATCCAGCTCTCGGGGGGCCAGCGCCAGCGGGTCTCCATCGCCCAGCAGTTCATGTCGAGCGAGCACTTCCTGTTGCTCGACGAGCCCTTCTCGGGCCTCGACCCGGTGCAGGTGGACAACGTCTGCGAGCTGTTGGCCGAAGTGGCGACGATGCACGAGCACAACACCATCATCGTGGTCACCCACGACATCAGCGCCGCTGTCGAAGTCTCGGACACCATCTTCCTCTTGGGCCGAGACCGCGACCAAGCCGGTAGGATCGTGCCCGGCGCCAAGATCCAGGCCGAGATCGACCTGATGGAGCGGGGCCTCGCCTGGCGCCACGGCATCACCACCACGCCGGAGTTCGCGGAGGTCGTGCGGGAGATCCGCCTCCGCTTCGTCAACCTCTGAGGAGAGAGCTTGGCCATCGAGGCGAAGGACCAGTGGAAGCGCAAGGTGGGCCGGGCCCTCAAGCGGCCCGCGAACCTGATCTCTGGCTCGCTGGCGGTGGCCGCCTCCGCGGCGCTGTGGAACCCCTTGCCGCTGATCCTCTGGGGCCTCGGAGCCGGTGCCTATGCTCTTTTCGGCAGCGGCGAGGGGCTGGAACGGGCGGCCCGGGAAGAGGAGCGCAAGCAGGCGATCGCGCGGGCCGTGGCCGAGCGCAAGGCCCTGCGCGAGGCTCTCGACACCTCGCTCTCGATGCCGCCGATCATCGATTGGATCCGTTCCCGGGAGATGCCGGACTACCGCGAGATCTACCGTCGCCTCGAGGCGAGCCGGGAGAAGGTCTCCCGCGTGCTGGCGGCACGCAAGGACGAGGCCCTGGGCGGCCTCGAGATCCTCGACCAACTCGACTACTTGCTCGGTGCCTATCTGAGCTTCGTGCGGGAGCGGATCGTCTACCTGGGCATCCTCTCGCACTTCGGCGTGGACGAAACACCCCCGCCGCCACCTCCCGTTCCCACGCGGGTGAAGACGGGTGGGCGTGGCCTCTCGGTGGTGCCGTCCCGGCCCGCCAGCCGGCTGCCGACCATCGAGGGGCGGCTCGAGGAGATCGCCGAGAAGATCGCCTTGCTGCGCCAGAAGGCCCAGGAGGAGCCGGCCACCGCCCGCACCCGGGAGTGGCACATGGGCATCCTCGAGAAGCAGCGGGAGCTGCTGGTCGAGTGCCAGAAGCGAGATCAATACGTCGAGGCCCAGCTGGCCGCCTTCCCGGACGTCTTTGACGTCATCGTGGGGCGGGTCGGGGCGTCGCAGTTCTCGGCCACCGAGATGGCGAGCTACATGGGCGCCGTGGTCGAGCAGGTGGAGGAGAGCGAGCGCTTCGTGGCCTCGCTCAAGCCGGCGATGGATGAGCTGGTGGGCGGCCTCGATCCGGCCGCCCAGGGAGCCCTGAGCAGCATCGGAAGTCGCTGATTGCACAGAACCCAGTCGAAAGGAGCTTCGACGTGAAACTCACCCCTCTCGGCAAGCTGATCATCGCCGTGGCGTTCCTGGTGGCCGCCTTCTTCGCGGTCCAGCGCTTCGCCCCCGATCTGCTGTCGAAGATCATCCCCCAGAAGAAGACTCGCTCGTCCGTGCAGGTGCAGGGCGTCAATCTACCGGGAGCAGCCAGCTCCGCATCCTCCTCGCTTGCCGGCGGTGCCGTGCGCCTGCCCGGCACCGGCGTCGGCTGTGCCAACCTGCCCGAAGTGCGCTTCTACCACTGGGCCTGGAACGCCCAGATGGGCCTGATGCTGGCGACCGGCGGGCAGCAGGCCACCACCGGCAGCCTGATGTGTGAGAACGGCGTCAACCTCAAATTCACCCGTGAGGATGATGCCGGCAAGATGCAGGAGGCCCTGATCGCCTTCGCCACCGAGCTGTCGCGGGGCAACCCCAACCCCAGCTCGGGCGCTCACTTCGTGGCCATCATGGGCGACGGTGCTGGCGCGTTCCTCGCTGGTCTCAACGAGCAACTCGCCCGGATCGGCCCGGACTACACGGCCAAGGTGGTGGGCTCGGCCGGCTACTCGCGCGGCGAAGACAAGTTCATGGGACCGCCGGAGTGGAAGCAGAACCCCGCGGCCTCCCGGGGCGGCGTGGTCTCCGGCTACCTGCGCGACGGCGACTGGAACATCGCCCAGAAGTGGTTGGGTGACAACGGCTTGTGCAACAACCCCGACGAGACCACCTGGGACCCGAACTGCCTCAACTGGGTGGCCGCCAACGATTACATCGATGCAGCCGAGAAATACGTCGTCAACTACTGCGAGGACCGGCCGGTGGCGGTCAACGGCCAGCGCACCGGTGAGAGGCGCCGGGTGTGCGTCAACGGCGTGGTGACCTGGACCCCGGGCGACGTGACCGTGGCGCAGAAGCGGGGCGGCCTGGTCTCGATCGTTTCGACCAAGGAGTACAGCTCGCAGATGCCGAACACCATCATCGGCATCGATCGCTGGATGAAGTCGAACCGTCGCACCGTGGAAGGCATGCTGGGCGCCATCTTCACCGGCGGCGACATGATCAAGGCCAGCCCCGAAGCGCTGCGCTATGCCGCGGGGATCTCCGCCCAGGTCTACGACGAGGCGGGGGCGGATGCCGCCTACTGGGAGAAGTACTACCGCGGCGTGGTGGAGCGCGACCGCCAGGGCCTGGCCGTGGAGCTGGGTGGCTCCTCGGTGAACAACCTGGCGGACAACCTGCTGCTCTACGGCATGGTCCCCGGTTCCTCGAACCTCTTCGCGGCTACCTACAAGGTCTTCGGCGACATCGTGGTCCAGCAGTACCCCGACCTGGTGCCGAGCTATCCCTCGGTCGATCGCATCCTCGACACCTCCTACGTCCAGGCCCTGGCCTCGCGCACCAGCACGGCCACGGCCGTAGCCCGGGCCCAGCCGACTTTCGAGGGCTCGGCGCCGGTGCGGCAGGTGGTCTCCCGCCGCTCCTGGCAGATCACCTTCGACTCCGGGCGGGCCACCTTCACAGCCTCGGCCCAGCGCGATCTCGATCAGCTCCTGCGCGACCTGCTGGTGGCGAGCGGCACGGTGGTGGAGGTCCACGGCCACACCGACGCCCAGGGCAATCCGGACAGCAACTTGGCCCTTTCCGAGGCCCGGGCTTTCGCCGTGAAGCAGTGGCTCGAGCAGCGCGCGCCGGTCAACTTCCCGGCGGGGCGTATCCGGGTGTTTTCCCATGGCCAGCAGAACCCGGTGGCGCCCAACTCCACGGCGGAGGGGCGGGCCCAGAACCGCCGGGTGGAGATCGTGCTGGGGACAACGGGAGGGTAGACGGTGGGGGGGGCGCGGGGGCCGGCCGCGACCTGCCGGCGGGTGGTCAAGCTCGTCCGGCTCGGGTTCTACCTCCTGCTCGCAGGAGGGGTGGCCGGTTCCCTGGCCCTCCGCTGCTTGTTCACGGGGGACCTGCCCCACGCCCGGCCGCTGGCCGCCTGGTACAAGGCCCGGCTTTGCCGGATGCTGGGGTTGGTGATCCGCACCCACGGAGCGGCGGCCCCGAGGCCGGTGTTCTTGGTCGCCAATCACGTCTCGTGGCTGGACATCCTGGTGGTGGGCGGCGTGTTGCCGGTGAACTTCGTGTCCAAGGCCGAGGTGGCGAGCTGGCCCCTGCTCGGCTGGATGGTCAAGCACGGCGGCACCTTGTTCATTCCCCGGGGCGCCCACCAGGCCGGGGAGATCGGTCGCCGGATCGGCGAGCGCCTGGGGCAAGGGGCGGCGGTGCTGGTGTTCCCCGAGGGCACCACGAGCGACGGCTCCAAGGTGCGGCCGTTCTTCCCCCGTCTCTTCGCCCCGGCGGTCGAGAGCGGTTGGCCGGTGCAGCCGGTCGCCATCCGCTACGCCCACCCGGAGGGGGTGCACCCCACGGCACCCTTCATCGACGACGATCCGATGCCGGCCCACCTCTGGCGGGTGCTGGGGGAGAAGAGGATCGAGGTCGAAGTGACCTTCCTGCCGGCCCTCGACTCCCGGGGCCTCGACCGTCGCACCCTCGCCACGCGCTCCCGGCGTGAGATCTGCGGCGCGCTGGGCCTGCCGGAGGGCAAGCCCGAGGCGGCTCCGGCCGCCCCCATGCAGTAGACTTCCGGCCCCGTGAAGCTCGGCCGTTTCCAGCTCGCCCTGGCCCCGGATGGGGAGTTCCGTCTCGACGGCGGCGCGATGTTCGGCGTGGTGCCCAAGGTCTTGTGGGAGAAGAAGAAGGCCCCGGACGAGCGCAACCGCATCCGCATGACCACCAACTGTCTGCTGGTGGAATCAGGGAGCGAGCTGGTCCTGGTCGATACCGGCGTCGGTGACAAGGGAGACGCCAAGTTCATCGACCAGTTCGCCGTGGGCGGCGAACGGCGCCTGCCCGAGGCCATCCGTGCTGCCGGCTACGAGCTGGGTGACGTCACCCACGTGCTCTTGACCCACCTCCACTTCGACCACTGCGGCTGGAGCACGGTGGTGGCAGAGGACGGCCGACTGGTGCCCACCTTTCCCCGGGCTCGCTACTGGCTCGAGCGCGGCGAGCTGGCGCACGCGCGCCGCCCCAACCTCCGCGACCGGGCGAGCTACGACCCCCGCAACTGGGAGCCCCTCTTCGAGGCCGGCGTGGTCGAGCTCTTCGAGCAGGCGGCCGAGCCCATCCCGGGAGTGCGGGCCGAGAAAGTCCGCGGCCACAACGCCGACATGTGCGTGGTGCTCCTGGATGGGGGCGAGGGCGCGAAGGCGGGCTTCTGGGCGGACCTGGTGCCCACCGCGGCGCACCTGCCCTTCCCTTGGATCATGAGCTACGATCTCTACCCCATGGAGACGCTGGCGGCCAAGGAGCATTGGCTGCCACTGGCCGCCCGTGAGGGCTGGATCTCTCTCTTCGAGCACGACCCCGAGCTGCCGGCAGCCCGTCTGGTCGAAGACGACAAAGGACGCCTGACGGTCGAACCGCTCTGAATCTCCCTCGAATCGACGCGGAGGATGGATGCCTGACAACTACGACTTGATCGTGATCGGCAGCGGGCCGGGCGGCTACGTCGCCGGCATCCGGGCCGGTCAGCTCGGGATGAAGGTAGCGGTGGTGGAGAAGGACCCGAAGTTCGGCGGCACCTGCCTGCACCGTGGCTGTATCCCCACCAAGGCCCTGCTGCACACCGCCGACTTTCTCGAGCAAGCGAGGAAGGCCGACACTTTCGGCGTGATGGTCGGCGCCGCCAACCTCGACCTGCCGCGGGCCCAGCAATACAAGCAGAAGGTCGTCGACAAGAACGCCAAGGGCATCGAGTTCCTGTTCAAGAAGAACAAGGTCGAGGGTCTGCGCGGCTTCGGCCGCATCACCGGGCCGAACCAGGTGACGGTCGAGAACGAGTCCGGCACCACGAGCTACGAGACCCGCCACATCCTGATCGCCACCGGCTCGGTGCCCCGGGAGCTGCCCATCGCCCCCACCGATGGAGTCAGGATTCTCAACTCCGACCACATCCTCGAGCTGGACCGGGTGCCCGCCTCCCTGGTGGTGATGGGCGCGGGAGCCGTGGGCACCGAGTTCGCGTCGATGTACGCCTCCTTCGGCAGCCAGGTCACCCTGATCGAGATGCTGCCCCGCATCCTGCCGATCGAGGACGAGGAGATCTCGGCCGAGCTGACCCGCTCGCTCAAGAAGCGGGGCATCAAGGTGATGACCGGCTCGAAGGTCACCGAGGTCAAGCGGACGGAGACCGGAGTGTCGCTCACCATCGACCAGAGCGGGACCTCGGTGGCCCTGGATGCAGAGACCCTGCTGGTGGCCATCGGCCGGGCGCCGGTCACCGCCGGCATCGGCCTCGAAGGGCTGGGGATCCAGCTCGAGCGGGGCTACGTGCCGGTCAACGAGTGGATGCAGACCTCGGTGCCCCACATCTACGCCATCGGCGACGTGGTGAACACCCCCTGGCTCGCTCACGTGGCCTCGGCCGAGGGCATCCTGGCCGTCGAGCACATGGCCGGCCAGGCCGCGCGGCCGGTCAACTACGACCTGGTTCCGTCCTGCACCTATTGCGAGCCGGAGGTCGGCAGCGTCGGCTTCTCCGAAGCCAAGGCCCGGGAGCTGGGCTACGACGTGGCGGTGGGCAAGTTCCCCTTCTCTGCCCTGGCCAAGGCGGCGATCCTGGGCAAGAGTGAGGGCTTCGTCAAGATCGTCCGCGAGACCAGGTACGACCAGGTTCTCGGGGTCCACGTCATCGGGCCCCATGCCACGGACCTGATCGCCGAGGCTTGCGTGGCCCTGTCGCTCGAGTCGACCACGGAGGAGATTTTCCGCACCATCCACGCTCATCCGACTCTCTCGGAGGCGATGGCCGAGGCCGCCCATGCGGCGACCGGCCACGCCATCCACATTTGAGGCGATGCGCACGGGCAAGGGCCTCGGGCCCCTCTATCCAGGCGAGGAACCGGCATCGGAGCGGCTGGCCGCGACCTCGTTGTCCCGCGACCAGCAGTGGCAGCTCTACCGCTACATGCGCCTGAACCGTGGCGCGGAGGACCGCCTCTCGAACCTTTACCGTCGCGGCCAGTTGGTGGGCGGCGCCTACTCCAGCCGCGGCCAGGAGGCCACCTCCGTGGGCAGCGCCTATGCCCTCGAGCCGCAGGACATCCTGGGGCCCCTGATCCGCAACCTCGGCGCCCAGCTGGTCCGCGGCGTCGAGCCCCGCCAGACCTTCGCCCTCCACATGGGCAAGGCAGTGGGGGCCAACCGCGCCAAGGACAACCTGCCGCCCTCCGACCTCAGCAAGAACATCATCGGGCCCATCGCCATGCTCGGTGCGCTGATCCCGGTGGTGGGCGGGGCGGTGTTGGCGGCGCGGATGAAGGGGGAGCGGCGCGTGGGCATGACCTACATCGGTGACGGCGGCACCTCGACCGGGGATTTCCACGAGGCGATGAACCTCGCAGCCGTGCTCGAGCTGCCCCTGGTGGTGATCGCGGAGCACAACGGCTACGCCTATTCGACGCCGACCGCCCAGCAGATGAAGGTCAAGGACATCGCCCTGAAGGCCGTGGGCTACGGCATCGCCGGCGAGACGGTGGACGGCAACGACGTGCTCGCCGTCTACGAGGCCTGCCGCCGGGCGGTCACCCGGGCCAGAAACGGCGGCGGACCGACCCTGATCGAGGCCAAGACCTTCCGGATGAAGGGCCACGCCGAGCACGACGACGCCGGCTACGTACCAGCGGAGGTCCGCGCCCACTGGGAGGCCCGAGACCCCATCGCCCGCTTCGAGCGCCACCTGCGCGAGCGGGCCTTCGCCACGGATGGCGACTTCGAGGCCCTGGGTCGCGAGATCGACGGGGAGATCGAGGCCGCGGTGCAGTTCGCGATGGAGGCCCCTCTCCCGGCGGCGGAAGAGGCGGCCGAAGGGGTCTTCGAGCCCCTGCCTGGGGGGGCTCGACCATGAGCGAGACGACCAATCAGCCCGTGACCTATCTGGAGGCGATCCGCCAGGGGCTGTGGCGAGAGATGGAGGAAGACTCGACGGTTTTCCTTCTCGGTGAGGACATTGCGGCCTTTGGCGGGGCATTCAAGGTCACGGCCGGGATGCTCGATCGCTTCGGCCCCGAGCGGGTGATCAATACCCCGATCGCCGAGTCGGCCATGCTCGGCTGTGCCCTGGGGGCGGCCCTGTGGGGGATGCGGCCGGTGGTCGAGATGCAGTTCATCGACTTCCTGGCCTGCGGCTTCGACCAGCTTGTGAACAACGCCGCTACCCAGCGTTACCGGGCGGGTACGGCGGTGCCGATGGTGGTGCGCGGGCCGGCTGGCGGCGGCGTGCGCGGCTCGGCCTTCCACAGCCAGAACCCGGAAGGCTTCTATCACCGCGCCCCGGGGCTCAAGGTGGTGGCGCCGGCCACCGCCGAGGACGCCTACGGGCTGATCCGCGCCGCGGTGCGCGACCCCAACCCGGTGCTCTACCTGGAGCACAAGTACCTCTACCGCCGGATCAAGGGCGTGCTGCCCACAAGCGGGGGGCTGGTGCCGATCGGCCAGGGCCGCGTCGCGCGCCCCGGTCGGGACCTCTCGGTCGTCACCTGGGGAGCCATGGTCCATACCGCCCTCGACGCCGCCGGGCGGCTCGCTGCCGAGGAGGGCATCGAGGCCGAGGTGCTCGACCTACGAACGATCAAGCCCATGGACGACGAGCTGATCTTCGCCTCGGCGAAGAAGACGGGCCGTGTGCTGGTGGTGTCCGAAGAGCCGCGCACCGGCTCGGTGGCGGGGGAGGTGGCGGCGCGCGTGGCGGAGGAGGTCTTCTCCTGGCTGGATGCCCCGGTGGCGCGCCTGACCTGTCTCGATTCCCCGGTCCCCTTCAGTCCT
This sequence comes from Thermoanaerobaculia bacterium, assembly GCA_036274895.1. Lineage (GTDB taxonomy): Bacteria > Acidobacteriota > Thermoanaerobaculia > Multivoradales > SZUA-115 > CALMKX01. Next base: position 284,416 of record DASUEU010000049.1, read on the forward strand.
CCGCTCGAGGACTTCTATCTACCGAACGTGGACAAGCTCTGCGCCAAGGCGCTGCAGCTGTGCCGTTATTGAGAACGACAGACGGAGAGCTCCATGGCTACCGAAGTCTTGATGCCGCAGATGGGCGAGTCGATCGCCGAAGGAACGATCACCAAGTGGCTGGTCAAGGTGGGAGAGAAGGTGGAGCGCGACCAGCCCCTGTTCGAGATCTCGACCGACAAGGTCGACGCCGAGATCCCCAGCCCGGCTTCCGGTGTGCTGCAGGAGGTGCTCTTCGAGGTCGGCGCCACGGTGCCCGTGTACCAAGTGGTAGCCCGTATCGGCGACGGTGCGGCGGCGGCTGCCACGCCTCCGGCCGAGGCGGCTTCCCCGGCTCCCGTGGCGCCGGCGCCTCCGGCTCCGGTCGAGGTGCCTGCTGCTGCTCCGGCGACCCCGGCTCCCGCCCTGGCTCCCACGGGTGAGGAGACGCTGGAAGAGCGCCTGCGCCGGGCTTCGAGCCCGGTGGTGCGCAAGATCGCCGAGGCCGAGGGTGTGGACATCACCCAGCTGACGGGCAGCGGCATCCACGGCCGGGTGACCAAGCGCGACATCGAGACCCACCTCGAAGAGCGCGGCAAGGCGCCGATGCCTGCCCCGGCTCCGGCCCCTGCGCCGGTGGCCGCAGCCCCGGCTCCCGCGCCCGCTCCGGCGCCGCCGCGCGCCGCCGCACCGGCGCCCGCGGCTGCTGCTGGGACCAAGCAGGCGGTGGACTTCCACGTCGCGGCCTACACCGAAGGCGAGGACGTCGAGATCGAGCCGATGTCGAAGATCCGCGCCATCACCGCGGCCCACATGCGCTACTCGAAGGACACCTCGGCCCACGTCACGACAGTCTTCCACCTCGACATGTCAGGGGTGTCCCGGGCGCGGGAGAAGGCGCGGCGCAAGTTCGAGGAGGCCAACGGCACCAAGCTCACCTTCATGCCCTTCATCTTCAAGGCCGTGGCCCAGGCGCTCAAGCGCAACAAGAAGATGAACGCCGCCATCGACGGCAACAACGTGGTCTACAAGAAGAGCATCAACTTGGGGATGGCGGTTGCGCTCGACTGGGGCTTGGTGGTGCCGGTGCTGCGCAACGCCGATCAACTCTCCCTGGTCGGTCTGGCCAAGGCGGCCAACGACCTCGCCGATCGGGCGCGATCGAAGAAGCTCGGGCCGGACGAGCTCAAGGGCGGTACCTTCACGATCACCAACCCCGGGGTGTTCGGCACCCTGTTCGGCATGCCGATCATCAACCAGCCCCAGGTGGCGATCCTGGGCATCGGGGCGATCGAGAAGCGGGCGGTGGTGGCGACCGACGCCAACGGCAACGACATGATCGTGATCAAGCCGATGTCCTACTTCGCCATCACTTACGACCACCGCCTGATTGACGGCGCCGACGCCGACCACTTCATGAACGACGTCAAGAAGACCCTCCAGGAAGAGACCTGGCAGGAGCTGTCGGCGTACATGTAGACCCGACCCTCGCCCGGGCTGGCTTCGAGGCTGGCCCGGGCGGCACCAATGGCCCACTACATGCCACCTTTCTCAGACAGGCTTGGCTTCCGGCCGCTACGACAAGCGTTGCAGGTCGAGGCGATGGCCGATTCCCTCAGAAACCGCCTGTGGAATCTTCTTTACAGCTTCCTCTGGGATCGACGAGAGCGCAACGCACGGGGGCCAGTGCGACTTTCCGATCGTCAGCGGACCTCCTTGGAAGAGGACATTTGGGACGGCGTCGTCAAGCAGCCCTTGTATGAGCTCTACGAGGAGTACACGACGCCTGTGTACCAGATCCGGAAGTGGTTCTTCAAGACAGAATGGTACCGTGTCTACGATCTGTTGGAGTTCGTCTCGACGTGGTTTGAGAGTCAGGTAGGGAGCCCCACGTCTCTCTCCAAAGCATCTAGCGACTTATTGACTGCCGAAGGTTCAGGATATCGGTTTGTGGGTAATCGGATTGAGCCAATCGTGGGTGACGCCGAGATCTCCGCCATCGAGGATGCCGTAGGTGAAGGTGACTGGCCCTGGGAGGTCCATCTCGCGACCGCGCTCGACCATCTCGGCAAGCGCCCTGAGCCTGACCTTCGGAACTGTGTGAAAGAAGCGATCTCTGCGGTCGAGGCCATCGCTCAGGAAAAGGCCGGTAAGCGGCGCGCCACGCTGGGAGATGCGGTGAAGGTGCTGGAGCGCCAACGCCAGCTTCATCCTGCGCTCAAGAAGGCCCTTGCCGAGCTCTACGGCTACAGCAGCGATGGGGACGGGATCCGCCATGCTCTGGTGGACGAGCCGAACCTGACCCTCGACCTGGCGCGCTTTCAGTTGGTGGTCTGCTCGGCCTTCGTCAACCTTCTGAAGGCGGCCCCGGCTGCGTCAGCTGGGTCGGCAGCGGGGCCGGGCTCTACCGCTTCTGGAGCTCGGGCTCGGTGACGGCCTGCTCGGTTCGGGCTCGCAGCGATACCACGCGCTCGGGGTGCTCGGCCTCCCTCCGGCGCAAGTCGGCCATCATGGCGTGCACGTCGTTGCCAAATTCGGCTGCATAGTCCTGGCCGGCCTGGCGCATCTCTTCAACAATGTGGTCTTCCCACACGGCTCAGATCTCCTCTTCTTCCATCAGCTCGGTTGGCGTGCAGATGATCGGGCAGCGGTAACCTCTTGCGGAGAGGGCCGCCTCCAAAGAGCGGCGGATGGTGGCATTGGCGATGTGGCGGCAGTTCCAGGTAAGGAGAAAGTGGATACCGTGGAACGCTGCCAGCGCGATGTGCCCGGCATCTCGGATTGCCGAGCCCGGTACGATTCTTTCCCGTAGCAGGACTTCAGTCAGGGTGTCCACTTCCTCGTCGGTCTTGAGCAGCGGTAGATCCTGGACCAGTGCAAGCCTCCGAGTGGCAGCCTCGGTATCCCCGGCAGTGATCTCACGTAAGACCAGCTCCGACACACAACACTCGTACTTCGGGCGCTCCCGCCGCCACCAGGTGTGGGTCCGTTCCTGGTTCGAGGCGGTCAGGAGGTCCCGGCTGGGCCAGGCAGCCAAGTAGCTCACGAAGCTTGACTCCAGGTAGACGTTGAGTTGCATCGAGGGCATTCTACGCCGACAAGGCACTCAAACCCCTTGACAGTGTCGCCGTTTAGTGCTGTCATGGGGCGTGAAATTCCTATAAGGCGAATTGAGGCTCTGGCCTCAGCGCCGTCTTCTCTGCTGCCATCCGAGGAGGAGCAAAGCGCCGCCGGCACTGGCGGTGGATTGCCAACCCGTCCGGGGCGGCGAGCGGTGCGGCCTCAGGTCCCTTCTCGGCTCCGGACCTCTTCGAGAGAGGTGCTTCATGAGTCGAAACGTCGCCGTCGGAGCCGTCTGCCTTACCCTCCTCCTGCTGCCCATTGTGGCCCTGGCGGCCGCGACCGCCAACTTCCAGGGCAGCTGCCTCGGCTTCTCCAAGAACTGCGACTTCAACGCCAACCTGCCCGCCGGCAACCCCTCGGCTTGCTCGGCAGGGGCCTTTCCCACGGACTACTTCTGGACCTTCACCAACCCCAGCGGTACCGCTTCAGGGGCTCAGGCAACGCACAAATTCACCAGCACCACCGCCACGGCCAAGCTGGACCTGCTGTGCTCCGACGGGCGCGACGCCAGCCTGACCCGCACCATCTGTTTCGGCGGTGGCAGCGGCTGTATCCAGCCGGACATCGGCTACAACTGACGCCCAGGACCGCCTCGGCCGGGGCGGGGCTCGGGCCTCGCTCCGGCGGCTAGAATGGCGGCCGTGAACCCACCCCGCCCACTCCGCGCCGGCTTCCTCGGTCGTGTCCCTTACCGCGAGGCCTTCGACCTCCAGCTCACCCTTCGAGATGCCTTGAAGCGCGGGGACGGGCCGGAGCATCTGCTGCTGCTCGAGCATCCCCACGTCTATACCCTGGGACGCAACGCCACCGAGACCGACCTGCTCGCCGCGCCCGAGTGGCTGAAAGCCAAAGGTGTCGTCATCGAGCAGACCGACCGTGGCGGCCAGATCACCTACCATGGTCCCGGACAGCTGGTGGGCTATCCGATCATGAACCTCTCCCCCGACCGGCGTGACATCCGCCGCTACGTGCGTGACCTCGCCGAGGTCATCGTGGCCACTCTCGCCGACTATGGCCTCGAGGCGCGGGCCGGCGAGGAGCAGGCCTTGATCGGAGTGTGGGTGGGGGAGTCGAAGGTCGCCTCGATCGGTGTCCACCTTTCGCGTTGGCTCACCACTCACGGCTTCGCTCTCAACGTGGCGACCGACCTGTCGTTCTTCGCCGGCATCGTGCCCTGTGGTCTGCAGGGCGTGCGCATGGCCTCGATCGCTAGCCTCACCGGCCAGAGCCCGGCCGTGCCGGAGGTCGCCGACCGTCTCGCCCGCCACTTCGCTCGCCGCTTCGAGCGCGAGCTCGCCCCGCTCTCGCCCAACCACCCCCGCTGAGCGAGTCCTTCCTGAGGCCCTCTGCCCCAGGGGATGGCAGTGTGAAAGTAATGCATATCGTGAGGAAATGTCTTCTTCTGGCAGTTGCGAACCAAGTGTGATGGATGTAAGATTTGGTCGACTAGCCAGCCAACCCGACTTGCCCCCTCGCTTTCTGAGCTAGGCCCGAGCGGCCGCGGTGCCCTCGACTGCGCTTGCCGACGATTTCCGGCCCTGCGGAAAAAGGCTTCCGCAGGCTTCATGTTGCAAGGAGAGCCTTCGTGTCGAGGAGAAGCACAGCGTTCGTTTCCCGTCGCCTGGCCGTCGCTTTGGCGACACTCTTGATCGCCGCTGCCGCTTTCTTTCTGGCGGACCGCAGCCTCGATCTCCAAGAGGAGGCCCTCGCCTCCGTCCCGTTCGCCGGCAGCGAGCGGGAGACACCCCTCCAGGCCGTGCCCTTCCCGGCTGGCAAGGACGACGAGACCAGCACGATCAAGGGCCACGCAGCACGCCAGTGGTATCTGATGACCTATCCGACCGGTCGCCTCCCCAGCCAGGCATGGGACAAGGCGCGGTCCTGGGTCGAGCGCGAGGTTCGCGACGCACAGCCCTGGCAGGGAGAGTCCCTCCAGCCGCCGGGCGAGCTCTACGAGAAAGCGTTCATTGCTCCCGGAACCAACACCTGGGTGAGCTACGGCCCCAGACCGCTCGACAGCGTCGGCACGACCAACAACGCCTATCGCTACGGCCTCGTGGGTGGGCGCATCTCCGTCGGCGGCCTTGCGGTCGACCCGGTGGACACCAACGTCGCCTATGCCGGGTTTGCGGCCGGCGGTTTGTGGAAGACCACCAGCTTGGGCGCCGCCACGGTGACCTGGACGCCGCTCTGGGATGACAAGGACTTCGTCACCCAGGCCGCCGGCGCCATTGAGATCGACCCGAACGACCACAACACGATCTACGTCGGAACCGGCGACTGGGCCGCTCGGGATCAGTTCGGTGCGGGCATCATGAAGTCGACCGACGGGGGCGCCACTTGGAGCCAGCTTGGGGCCAGCGTGTTCACTCCTTACTCGCCGACCCATCCGGCCGGCGGCAACCGTTGGGACAACCAGAACATCCGTTCGATCGAGGTGGATCCCAACGATTCCTCGACGATCCTCGTTGGCACCCGGGTCGACCTTTACATTTCGCACGACAGCGGCGCCACCTGGGAGATCTGCGGCTTCGGCAGCGGCTACACCGACCCTTCCGCCTCGAACCCGACGCAGAACGCCTTGAACCGCATCAGCAGCATCTATCTCGACGGCCGAGGTGTGAACACCGTGGCCTACGTGGCGGTGGGCTACCAGAGCAACAACGGCAACGGCAACAACGGCGTCTACCGTTTCACCGTACCGAGCTCGGGCTGTCCGGCGTGGCCTTCCGACTTCACCACGCTCTTCGGCGGCTTCCCGGCCAACACCGGCAACGGTGTCAACCAGAACGCCGGCGGCAGCATCACCGGCCGCATCGAGTTGGCTGCCGGTACGGGAACGGACGGCGGGCTGACTCTCTACGCGCAGATGTCCGAAGCGGTCAACCTGACGGCTGACGGCACCTACGTGCTGCGGCCTGATGGTGGCTCGACGACCTGGACCAAGCTCACCGGCAGCACGGCGTCGGCGTACAAAAACTGTGCGAACGGTTCCTCGGGCACCGGTCAGGACTGGTACGACCTCTTCATCGCGGCCGACCCGGCCAACGACAAGACGCTCTACATCGGCCACATCGACGCTTTCAAGGCCACGGTCAACTCGACCTACACCGCTCTGACTCTGACCACCGCCTCGAACCTGACCAACGTCTACTCCACCGGTTGCGCTTCCTACGGCAAGGTCCACCCGGACCAGCACGCCTTCGCCTTCGTCCCGGGTACGGCCGGAGCCGCTTTCCTGCTCGGCAACGACGGCGGGGTCTACTACAACTCCAATCGTGGCGACGTGAACTCGTGGAAGCAGCTCAACGACTCGTTCAATACCCACCAGTTCTACGCCGGGCAGATCGGGCGCGATTTCGCTGGCGGCGGGATGGGCGGCCTCCAGTGGTGGTTGGGCGGCATGCAGGACAACGGCAACGCCAGCTGGAAGTCCTCGCAGTCGAACCTGACCTCGACCGGCCGCTCGGTCGGCGGTGACGGCTTCTTCACCACCTTCGACGTCCTGGCCGGCACCGAGACCGCTGGTTGGTGGTTCACGGAGTACACCTACGGCTCGGTCTACTGCTCGAAGAACAGCGGTGCCGACGGCCCCTTCCAGTCGAACTGCGGTCCCACCCAGACCGGTACTGCGGACTGGAGCGCACCACTCATCCTGGACACCCTCCACTGCTCCAGCACCATCTGTCGCAACACGATGTTCGGTGAGGACTACGTCCACCTCGCCGGGGCCTACACCAACAACAAGCCGACCTGGCGGCGCGTCTCGCCACTTCTCACTCGCGGCGGCTCGGCGGATTCGATCATCACCGTCAACTTCGCGCCCAGCGAGCCCAAGTCAGCCGTTGCGGGAACCAGCGATGGGAAGGTCTGGTGGTCGGAGAACACCTACACCGGCACCAGCTGCACGCAAGCAGCGGCCAATACGGCTTCCTTCAGCTGCAGCCCGAACACCGGGGCGACCTGGCGTGACGTGGACTCGACCAACGCCACGCTGCCCAATCGGGCGATCCTGGGCGTGGCGGTGGATCCCGCCAATCACCGCATGATCTACGCCGCCGTGGGTGGCTTCGACGAGAACACTCCGACCACTCCGGGGCACCTCTTCCAGTTCAGCTGGAACGGTTCGGCCTGGACCCGCAGCAACAAGTCCGGCAACTTGCCCAACGTGCCGGCGGCATCGGTGGCGGTGAATCCGCACAACCGCAAGCAGGTCTTCGTCGGTACGCACTTCGGCTTCTATTACACGGACGACATCGACGTCGCCAGCCCGGTGTGGACCCGCTACCAGTGGGGCCTGCCCAACACGGTGATCCAGTACTTGACGGTGGACCGTGGTTCGGCGGCGACCCCCTATCTGGGCACGACCCTGATGGCCTTCACCTACGGCCGCGGCGTCTTCGCCATCCGGCTGCCTACCTCGGGTAGTTTCCCCGGTCACTGAGCTTCAGTTGGGTCCTGGTCGCCTGGCCAGGACCCAACGCCTCACTCCAGGGCTATCCACCCGAGCTTCCCCTCAGGGCCCGAAAGTCCTCCTTGCGCAGGCCGAGCTCGCGCATCTTGTCGTAGAGCGATCGGGGGTCGAGGCCCGCACGGCGGGCCGTCTCGCCGATTCGACCCTGTGTGACCCGGAGCTGCTCGCTGAGATAGGAGCGCTCGAGATCCCGCACCACCTCGCCCTTAAGGGCCTTGAGCGAGCGTTCCAGCCAGTCGGCCGGCAGGGCCAGGCCGGAGTGGCCGTTGCCAGGGCCGAGACCAGCGCCGATACCACCCCGTCGCGCGATGTTCTCGGGCAGGTCCGCGAGGTCGATCACCGCGCCCTCGGAGAGCAGCACCGTGCGCTCCATGACGTTGATCAACTCGCGCACGTTGCCCGGCCATGCGTACTCGAGCAGGGCGTCGAGGGCCTCTGGGCTGATGGTCTCGGCCTGACGGCCCAGCCGCAGCCGAAAGCGGTTCAGGTAGCTTTGGGCCAGGGCGGGGATGTCCTCCCGGCGTTCTCGCAACGGCGGCACGGTGAGGGTGACCACGCCCAGCCGGTAGTAGAGGTCGCTGCGGAACTCCTTGCTTTCGATCGCTTCCTCGAGCTGACGGTTGGTCGCCGCCATCACGCGGACGTCGACTTCGATGGTCTGCTCGCCCCCGACCCGCTGGATCTTGCGCTCCTGGAGAACCCGCAGCAGCTTGGCCTGGAGGTGCGGCGGCATCTCGGCGATCTCGTCGAGGAAGATCGTGCCCCGGTGGGCCAGCTCGAAGTAGCCACGGCGCGAGCGGATGGCGCCCGTGAAGGCACCCTTCTCGTGGCCGAACAGCTCGCTCTCGAGCAGAGTGTCGGGGACGGCGGCGAGATTGACGCCGATGAAGGGGGCGGAGGCCCGCGGGCCTTCCGTGTGGATCGCTCGTGCCAGCCATTCCTTGCCCACTCCGGTCTCGCCGAGGATCAGCAGAGAGCTGTCCGAGGCGGCGACGCGGCGGGCGAGGTTCAACAGCTCCTGCATCGCCTCGCTGGCGGAGGCGAAATCCGAGAGGTGATAGTCTTCGTCCGGTTGTTCAGCCCGCAGACGGTTGATCAGGGACTCCCGCCGCCGGTTCACCAGCGTGCGCAGGGTCTGGGCCATCACGGGATCGGAGAGGGCGGGGGAGAGCACGGCGAAGCACCCCGCCGCGAGCAGGGCTGCGCGGTCCTCGGGGTCCTCGCGCTGCTGGAGAACGATCAGCTCGGCGCGGTCCGGCAGCTTTCGTAGAGCGGAGATGAGCTCCCCGGGTGGGTCGGTGAGGGCCGAGCGCTCAACGACGACGAGGTCGGCGCTTTCGCGGGCCAGGCCCTCCCAGAGCCTCTCGGCGGAGGCCGCCGCGAAGACCAGCACGTTGGGCTGAGCGATCAGGCGGCTGACCCGGCGATAGAGTCCCGGCTCTTCGATGACGAGTAAGATTCGGATCAACATTTCCGATGATTCCTCGGTTTCGGCATTCTACACCCGATTTCGGTGGAGTTGCCAGCTCCGATTCTCCAAGGTGCCAGCAGCGAGACGCCCACAATGCGGGCGTCCAGGGGCTTGAGACGGGGGACTTGGGTTCCTGGCACCGAGTTTGCCATAATAGGTCGCCGATGACGGGGGCACGTGCGAGTGTGTCGTGCGGCTCCCTCGAAGTCGCTACGGTCCTTTGAAGGCTTGAACCCGAGGGCGAAACGTGCCCACCACGGCTGGCAAACCCCCGGCGCCCGTTCCGGAGCGCAGGATGGTTCTGAACCCGCCTGGAGGCGCCAAGGGCCCACTCGGCAAGAATGCGGGGGGAGCGGGCGCGACCAAGCGTCCGTTGGAGTCCCTGCCCAAGCGTTAACCGAAGACAGCCTATGGTCGGGAGGTAGATTCTGGTCGTCAGATCTGCATCCGCTGCCCAGGCTGGGTTCACCCGGACCGTGATTCTCTTTTGAGGAGATTGTCAAGATGCGCAGCAAGACCACTCTCGTGATCGCGGTGCTGTTGTCCTCGGCGCTGCTCGTGACGGGTTGCGCCAAGCCGCCCCAGGTCGAGATCGACGCCGCCAAGGCCGCCCTCGACGCCGCCGTGGCCGCCAAGGCCGAGACCTACGCGGGCCCGGAGCTCTCCGCCGCCCGTGAGGCGATGAACGCCGCCCAGGCCGAGATCGACACCCAGGCCGGCAAGTTCGCCCTCTTCCGCTCCTACAAGAACGCCAAGACCCTCCTCGCCGACGCGCTGACCAAGGCCAACGCTGCCAAGGACGCTGCCGTCGCCAACATGGAGAAGGCCAAGCAGGAGGCCACCGCCGCCATCGAGGCCGCCAAGGCCGCCGTTGCCGGTGCCCAGACCGAGCTGACCACCCTCGAAGGCTGCAAGCGCAAGCCGAAGGGCTTCGCTGCCGACCTGACCGTGCTCAAGGGCACCCTCGACGGCCTCGTCGCCGAGCTGCCGAACCTCGACACCTCCTTCGGCTCCGAGGACTACCTCGGTGCCAAGTCGGCCGCCGAGGCTCTGACCTCCCGTGCGCAGACCCTGGTCACCGACCTCCAGAACGCCAAGACGAAGATCAAGTGCTAATGACGGTCGGTGGCTCTCGGGCACACCGAAAGGCGGCGGCTTGGCGCCGCCGCCTTTTTTTAGTTGCCTGCGGCTTCGCCCTCGGTGGTGGTGCTTTCCTCTTCGCCAAGCAGGCCGAGGTTCCCTACGACGTTGCGACTGCCCGTTCGATCGCACACAAGGTCGCGGGCAACCTGGCCCCCGAAGTGCCGCAGAAGGCCCAGCACCTCAGGATCCTGATCGACCTCGCCGAAAAGATCACAGTTCTCGAGCGCCAGCAGCCGATCTGGCGCCGTAACGATGAGTCGGTGGCAGCGGCCTGGGGCCGTGCCCTCGATCTCGCCATCACCTCCCTGCGTGAGCTCCGTGAGCAGCGGGTCGCCGCGCGTGAGCGCTGGTCGGTCGTCGAGAAGCAAGCACTCGCCGCGCTGGTACAAGCTCGGTCGGAGGTCAGGACGCCGGGCCTGAGTCGGACGGAGCAATCCCTGCTGCAGCAGGCGGAGGTGGCCTTCGAGCGGGCCAAGAGGCTCGCGCAGCGAGGCGCCAAGGCCCAGGCAGCCAAGTCGGCCGAGCTGACCATCCAGCGATCGCAGCAGATCCACAACGCCTTCACCAGTCTGCTGTCGCGCTTCAGCGATCGGGCCTCGCTTTCCGAGTGGCGGGCCATGGTCGACGCCACCATCGCCGAATCCGCCCGGGAGAAGACCACAGTCTTCGTGGTCGACAAGCTACGCCGCCAGCTGGACGTCTACAACCATGGCAAGAGGGTAGCGAGCTTCGACGTCGAGCTGGGATCGAAAGGGCTGCGGCGGAAGATGCACGCGGGCGACAAGGCCACTCCCGAGGGGCGTTATCGAGTCACCGAAGTGCGCACCCGAGGCCAGACTCGCTATTACAAAGCCCTGATGCTCGACTACCCCAACGCGGAGGACCGCAACCGCTACGAGCTGATGAGACGACGTGGCCAGATCCCCAAGGGAGTCGGCATGGGCAGTCTGATCGAGATCCACGGCGACGGCGGCAAGGGCAAGGACTGGACCGACGGCTGCATCGCGCTGACCAACAACGAGATGGACAAGCTTTTTCAGTACGCTCGTGTCAACACCGTGGTCACGATCGTCGGCACCGTACCCTGAGGGAGGGACTGGTGAACGTTCCACTCGAGAATCAGAGCCCGGTGGCGATCGAGTCGGTCGCTGTGCCGGAGATCGCGGCCCGACCGCGGCGGAGGGTCTTCGTCGGCCTCTTAGCCGTGCTCCTGGGGCTGGTGACCGCGGCCCTTCTGGTGTTGGGCTTCATCTTCGTCCAGGGAGGCTGGTACGCGCCCCTCGAGCTGACCTATCCAGCAGGCGCGGCGGCGCCGGCGCCGGGCTCCAAGGAAGAGAAGCTGGCCAAGAAGATCGCTGCCTTCTCCCCGCGCGGCTTCTACCTGGTCGTCGACACCTACGGCAACCGGCTTCGGGTGTTCAAGAACGGTGAGCTGCTCCGCGAGGCCGTCTGCTCGACCGGTAGCGGCACCGTGCTCAAGGACCCGCGCACCGGCAAGGTCTGGGTTTTTGACACACCGCTCGGCGAGCACGAGGTCCAGCGCAAGGTGAAGAACCCGATTTGGGTCAAGCCCGACTGGGCCTTCATCGAAGAGGGCTATCAGCCACCGCCCTCGGGTTCCCAGGAGCGTTATGACGACTTCTCGCTGGGAGACTACGGCCTCTACCTCGGCGATGGCTACATCATCCACGGCACGGTCTTCCAGACCCTGCTCGGGCGCCGCGTCACTCACGGCTGCATCCGTCTCGGCGATGCCGACCTCGAATATGTCTACAAGACCGTTCCGCTGGGCTCTCGCGTTTATATCTTCTAGCCTCGTCGTGAGCTTCGCCGCCTTCACTCTGGCGGCAAGCGCAGCGCGGAGCTCGAAAGGCAAGGAAGAGCCGCAGGCTCCTCCGGGGCACCGCATCGAAGCGGAGTACTCCCAGGCTCGAGACAAGGGGGTCTACCTCATGCTGCGCCCACGCACCCGGGAGCTGCAGGTCCGCTCGAGGGGCATCGTGCTCGAGTCGGTGGCCCTCACGGACGTGAGCTTCCTGCGCTACCGTCCGGCCCTGGGGGATGCTCACCTCGAGGCCCAGCTGCCGGTGCTCTGGACGGTGGCGCAAGACGTCGACATCAGCCACCGCAAGGTGATCGCGCCGACCGAGCTGCGCCCGTATCCGGAGGAGGGGCAGGAAGAGGAGGAGCAGAACACCCAAATCGCGGTGCCACCCGACCAGGGAGAGCCTCTGCCGACCCCCCCGCCCTCCTATCTGATCCGACTGGACGACGGCTGGCAGATCCTGGTCGCCCAGGAAGTCCCGGCCCGGGGCTGGAAGAAGCGCATCCTGGCCGCGCTCCAGGATGGCTGGAATCGGCTCCGGGGCGAGCAGATCGAGACCTCGGACCTGGTGGTGCTCGCGACCTCTCCGGAGCACGCCCAGCGCATCCACCATCTCTTCCGAGCCGGCATGCAGATCTTGCTCGACAGCGAAGCGTCTTAGCTCCTCGTCCGCTGCTTCCTCATCTGGGCGCCGGAACGTAGAATCCGGCCGTCATGACCATTGCCTTCGTGCTCGCGATCCTGGTGATCGCCGGGATCCTCTTCTGCTTCGAGCGGATCCCGGTCGACATGGTCGCCCTCGGTGTGATGGTGGCGCTGCTCCTCGGCAAGGTGCTGACCATCGAGGAAGTGCTGAAGGGTCTCTCCAGCGAGCCGGTCATCGTCATCGCTGGCCTCTTCGTGCTCACTGCCGGCCTGCGTTCGAGCGGCGCCATGGATCTGCTGGTCGACGGGGTGAAGCGGTTGGGCGGCGGCAACACCCGCCGGACCCTCTCGATCCTCCTGCTGGTCGTGGCGGCGGTCTCAGGCTTCATGAACAACACCACCTGCACGGCGGTCTTCCTGCCGGTGGGCCTGGCTCTTGCCAAGACCAGCGGCATCCCCCCGTCGCGAGTCCTCATGCCGCTGGCGTTCGCGTCGATCCTCGGCGGCACCATCACCCTGATCGGCACCTCGACCAACGTCATCGTCAGCGGACTCCTGCCTCACTACGGGCAGAAGGCCCTCGGGATGTTCGAGCTGTCGCCGATCGGGGTACCCCTCGCGATCCTCGGCCTGGTCTACCTGATCTTTCTCTCCGAGCGCCTGCTGCCGTCACGCGGCGAGGCCGAGCTGGGCGAGCAGTACCACATCGGTGACTTCCTGACCGAGCTGGTCGTGCTACCGACCTCACCCCTGGTCGGCCAGAGTCTGGCCGAGGCTGGGCTGGGACAGCGCTATGACCTCAACTTGCTGGCGGTCGAGCGCAGCGGTTCCTGGACCACTCCCGAGCCGGAGGACCGGCTCGAAGCCGGTGATCAGCTGCTGGTCGAAGGCAAGGTCGAGACCCTGCTGAGACTCGGGGAGACCGCCGGATTGGCGATCCGCCGAGGGCCGGGAGAGCCTCTGCGCGCGGCCTTGCCCGGCGGCGATGAGAACAAGCTGGTCGAGGCCTTGGTCCTGCCGCGTTCGAAGCTGGTGGGACGGACGCTCAAAGAGATCGGCTTTCGCCAGCGGTTCGGCGCCGGGGTGGTGGCGCTCAATCGGCACGGCGAGGCGGTGATGGAGAAGCTGGCGCGCATCCCCCTCCAGGTGGGCGACGTGCTGTTGGTCTTCGGTCCCGAGGACGAGCTCGAGCGGCTGCCCTCGGACGCCAACGTCCTCGTGCTCAACCAGCACACCAGCCGCAGCTACCGGCCCCGGGGCGCTTTCCTGGCGCCGTTCATCTTCTTCCTCTCTCTGGTTCTCGGATCGACGGGGTTGGTGCCCTTGGGCGGGGCGATCCTGATTGGCAGCTTCCTGCTGCTGCTGTCCCGCTCGCTCACCCCGCAGGAGGCCTATCAGTCGATCGACTGGCGCATGCTGGTGCTGATCGCCGGGATGATGGCCTATGCCACGGCACTGACCAAGACGGGCGGGGCGGCGCTGCTCGCGGAGGGCCTAAACAGCCTCCTGGGCGACGTGGGACCCCTGGCCCTGCTGGCGGGCTTCTATCTGCTGACCGTGGTGTTGACGCAGCCGATGTCGAACCAGGCGGCGGCGCTGGTGGTGCTGCCGGTGGCGATGGGGGTCGCAGCCGAAGCGGGGATCAACCCGCGAGCGATGGCGATGACCATCACCTTCGCCGCTTCGAGCTCGTTCCTCACTCCCCTGGAACCGTCCTGCCTGCTGGTCTACGGTCCCGGGCGGTATCGCTTCCTCGACTATCCCCGACTGGGTGCCGGGCTCACCCTGCTCGGCCTGTTGCTGACCCTGGCGTTGGTGCCGTGGCTCTGGCCCCTCACGCCTTGACCTGGTGCCGCTCCTCGCCCCGCGACACCACCACCGCAGCAGCGAGGTCCCCGGTGACGTTCAAGGTGGTGCGGCACATGTCGAGGAAGCGATCCACGCCGAGGATCAAACCGATCCCTTCGACCGGGACTCCGACGCGCGTCAGGATCAAGGCCACCACCGGGATCGAGCCGGCGGGCACACCGGCGGTGCCGATGCCCCCGAGCACGCAGATGAACAAGACGGTCAGCTGGGCCGAAAGCGACAGCTCGATGCCGTAAAACTGCGCCAGGAAGAGCACCGTGACGCCTTCGAACAGGGCGGTGCCGTTCTGGTTGGCGGTGGCGCCGATGGTGAGCACGAAGCGGCTGACGTTCGACGGCAGGTGGAGGTTCTCCTCGGCCACCCGCAAGGCGGTGGGCAGAGTCGCATTGGAGGAGGCGGTGGAGAAGGCCGTGAGCATCGCCTCCTGGATGCCGCGGAAGAAGGCCCGCGGGCTCATGCCGCCGAGCACTTTGACCGCCAGCGAATAGACCACGAACTGGTGGATGGCGAGGCCGAGGACGACCACCAACACATAGCGAGCGAGCTGCTCGAGGATGCCGTAGCCGAGCTGGGCGGTCAGCGAGAAGAGTAAGGCGAAGACGCCGATCGGGGCCGCGCTGATGACCAGGTCGATCAGCTTCATGGTCACGTCGTAGAGGCCCTCGAGGACCTCGGTGAAGCGCCGCGCGGCCTCGGTACGGGTCAGGGTCAGGCCGATGCCGAGCATGAGGGAGAAGAACATCACCGCCAGCATGTCGCCCTGGGCGGCGGCCTTGAAGAAGTTGTCGGGCACAAGCTGAATCAGCAGGTCGATGCCGGCCTGAGGGGCCGAGGAAGCCGCCATCGACGTCCCGCGCTCTGCGGCGGCCTCCAGGAGCTTCTGGCGCTGCTCTTCGGGCAGGCCCTTGCCCGGCTCGAGGACGTTGACCAGCACCAGGCCGAGCACCACCGCGATCAGCGAGACCGAGACCGTGTAGGCGAGGGTGCGCAGGCCCATCCGCCCCAGGCTCTTCAGGTCGCCGAGGCCCGCCACCCCGAGGGTCAGGGCGGAGACGATCAGCGGGATCACCAGCATGAACAGCAGGCGCAGGAAGATCTTGCCCACCGGTTCGGCCACGTAGCGCAGGAAACCAGCCAGCAAGGCGCTGTCGGCGAGCCAGAAGTGCGCGGCGATGCCGAGCAAGATGCCCAGTAGGCCGCCGATGAGGACGCGGGTATGCAGCTTCGTCTTCATGGACCCTCGCTAGAGAGAAACCTGCATGCCCAGCTCGATGACCCTGTTGGGTGGCAAGCCGAAGAACGAGATCGCCGGGTTCGAGTTGCGCGACATCAGGCCGAAGAGGCGCTTGCGCCAGCGCGGGATCTGGCCGGGACCGGTCGGCAGAACGGTCTCCCTGCCGAGGTAGAAGCTGGTCCTGGCCAACTGCACGGGCTCGCCGTCGAGCACCAGGTGCGAGACCGCGGCACCGATCTGCGGCCGCTGCATGAAGCCGTGATGGACGACAATGCGGTGGAAGCCGTGGCCGAGCTCGGTGATCTCGACTCGCTGATCGCGGGCGATCTCGGGCACCGTCTCGGTCACTACCGAGAGCAGCACCACGTGCTGGTGCAGCACCTGGTTGTGCTTGAGGTGGTGGAGCAGCACCTGGGGCACGCCGCCGATCTGCCGGGTCATGAACACCGCGGTGCCGGGTACGCGGTGGATCTTGCGCGCCTCGACGTCCGCCAGGAAGGGCTCGAGGGCGACGGTGGCCGTGCCGTAGGACTGGGCCAGCAGCTGACGGCCGACCCGCCAGGTCGACATCAGCAGATAGAGGCCCAGGCCCACCACCAGAGGCACCCAGCCGCCGTGGGCCAGCTTGATCAGGTTGGCGGCGAAGAAGGGGATCTCGATGGCGAGGAAGAGGCCGGTCACCAGGCCGGCCACCGGCACGCTCCAGCCCCAGTGCAGCCGGGCGACGAAGAAGAACAGGATGCTGGTGACGATCATCGTGCCAATCACCGAGAGGCCGTAAGCCGCCGCCAGGGCCGTCGAGCTCTTGAACATGATCACCAGCACGACACAGGCGACCATCAGGGCGCTGTTGACCTTCGGCACGAAGATCTGGCCCATGAGCTTGGCCGAGGTGTGAACGATGTGCAGGCGCGGCATGTAGCCCAGGTTCACCAACTGTTGGGTCAGCGAGTACGAGGCCGAGATGAGCGCCTGGGAGGCCACGACGGTGGCCGCCGTGGCGATGGCTACCAGCGGGTAGAGCCCCCAGCTCGGGGCCAGGGCGTAGAAGGGGTTCTCGATGGCTTCCGGGTGGGCCAGCAGATGGGCTCCCTGGCCGAGGTAGTTGAGCAGCAGGGCGGGCATCGCGACGGTGTACCAGGCCAGCCGGATCGGCCTGCGGCCGAAGTGCCCCAGGTCGGCGTAGAGAGCCTCGCCGCCGGTAATGGCAAGCACCACGGCGGAAAGCACGAAGAAGCCCGTCGCGCCGTTGTCGGCGAAGAACCTCACGGCCCAGGCCGGGTTGAACGCCTGCACCACCGCCGGGTGGTGAAAGACGGCCATGAGCCCGAGACTGCCGATGGTGAGGAACCACACCAGGACCACCGGACCGAAGAAGTTGCCGATGGTGCCCGTACCCCGGCGCTGCACGGCGAAGAGCGCGATCAGGATGACCACCGTCACAGGCACCACGGCCTTCTCGAGGGCCGGGGTGGCGACCTTGAGCCCTTCGACGGCCGACAGCACCGAGATCGCCGGAGTGATCATGCCGTCGCCGTAGAGCAGAGCGGCGCCGAAGAGGCCGAAGGTGGTGATCAGCAGGAAGAGCCTGGGATTGAGCGTGGCGCGGTGGGTGAGCAGGGTGAGCAGGGCGAGGATTCCCCCCTGACCCTGGTGGTCGGCCCGGAGCAGGATCGTCAGGTACTTGACGACCACCACCAGCACGAAAGACCAGATCACCAGGGAAAGCACACCGAGCACGTTGCCCGGGTTGAGGGAGAGCCCCAGCTCCTCGTGGAAGGCCTCCTTCAAGGCGTAGAGAGGGCTGGTTCCGATGTCCCCGTAGACCACGCCGAGGGCGCCCAAAGCCAGGGCGAGCAGATCCTTGCGCGAGGTTGGAGCAGAGTGCGACGGAGCGTCTTGGCTCATGCCGTTCTTTCGTCAGGGTCGGGTTCGGGCAGCCAGCGCCAGACGATGACCCCGATCACCCCGGCCACCAGGGCCACCAGCGCCGCGGCGTGGGCGTAGGAGACGGTCGGGTTGGTGCCGGCCACCCGGGTGATCAGCAGCACGGTGACCGCGCCCGCCGAGGTGCCGATCATCCGGCCGCCGACGTTGACGGCGAAGCTCTCGCCGGTCCCGCGCAGGTGGGTCGGGTAGACCCGGGGCAGATAGTTGCCCCAGTAGCTGAACTGGCCGATCACCAGCATGGCGCCGAAGAACACCCCCACCGAGAGGAAGGTGGGGCCATGGCTCGGCGCCAGGTAGAAGACCACCGGCAGCACCACGGCCGCCGGTAACAGGAAGAGTCCCAGGAGCTTGCGTCGGCTCACGATGTAGATGGCGAGGACGGCCAACAGGATACGGCCGACCAGCCCGCCGATCTCCTGGACGAACTGGAGGTTGGCGCGAGCTCCCTCCTGGGCCGGCCGGGGAAGGTCCTTCACCCCTTCCAAGCCCGTGACGATGCTAGGCCCCTGCTGGATAGCGCCGAAGGCGAAGGCGAAGCCCACTGCAGAGAGGATCGCGGCGACGATCGTGGCGCGCCGCAATCGAGGGGTGAAGAGCTCGAAGAAGCTTGGCCGGGCCAGGGTGCCGGCGGCCTTCTTCTCGCGCCAGATCGGTGACTCCGGCAACCAGGGGCGGACCAGGATCAGCGGTAGGGCAGGGATCAGGCCCGAGATCAGGGCATAGCGCCAGGGCTGGTGGCCGCCGGCGATGGCGGGGAGCTTGGCGGCCAGGCCGCTGGCGAGGAACTTGTAGACCAACGAAACCAGCAGGCCGCCGACCGAGGCGAAGGCCTGAGTGATGCCGAGCACCTTCTCGCGCAAGCGGGGCTCCGGGAAGAGCTCGGCCAGCCAGGCGATGCCCGCCACGAACTCCACACAGACGCCGACGAAGGTGGTGCAGCGCAGGACGAGCAGCATCTCGGGGGAGGTGGCGAAGCCGGCGGCGAAGGCGGAGACCGCGTACAGCAGGATGCTCCAGACCAGCACCCGGCGGCGGCCGAACCAGTCCGTCAGATAACCGCCCAGCATGCCGAAGAGGCCGCCGCAGACCGCCGGAACGTAGAACAGGAGGGCCGCCCAGCGGCTGAACTCGGGGCTGCCGGGTGTTGCCCCGACCAGCTCGGCCAGGGCCGGGCGCACGATCAGCGGCAGCATCAGCAGCTCGTAGGTGTCGAACAGGAAGCCGAGCGCGGCGATGGCGCAGATCAACCACTGGCGCCCGGTCAAGCGCAGTGGGGCGGAGGCGGGCTCAGAGCTCATGGGCGGGCCTTTCGCGGGGAGGGAGGGTCAGGGGGTCGGTGTGCGGGATCCTACCGCTTTCTGGTTGATCGCGATTCGGAGGAGGACGAGGCACCGACTGTTGGCATAATGCGGCGCCTAGTCTAGACCACAGTTCCGGAGCCTGCGACCAGCCGCGGGAAACCAGGGAAGGGGAGCGGATGAGCACGAGCCAAAGGTGGGGCACACGCATCGGCCTGGTGCTGGCGGTGGCCGGCAACGCCGTCGGCCTGGGTAACTTCCTGCGCTTCCCGGCGCAGGCGGCGCAAAACGGCGGGGGAGCCTTCCTGATCCCCTACCTGGTGTCGTTTCTGCTCATGGGCCTGCCCCTGCTGTGGGTGGAATGGGCCATCGGCCGCCACGGCGGACAGTTCGGGCACCATTCCGCCCCTGGCCTGCTGGATCGCATGGGCAAGGGGCGCTGGCTGAAGTACCTCGGGGTCTTCGGCCTGTTCACCAATCTCACGGTGGCGGCCTACTACTGCTACATCGAGTCCTGGGCCCTCGCCTACGTCTGGCACTCCTTAGTCGGCACCTTCCAGGCCACCAGCCCCACCGAGTTCTTCCCCGCCTACCTCGGGGTGCACGCCGGCTCCCTCTTCGCTGTCCCACCCGAGGCCCTGTTCTGGTTCCTGGTCACCCTCGGCCTCAACGTCTGGATCCTCTCGCGGGGGCTTGCCGGGGGCATCGAGCTGGCCGCCAAGATCGGCATGCCCCTGCTGATCGGCTTCGGGATCGTCCTCGCCATCAAGGGCCTGATGCTCACCCCGGGCGACCCCGGGGTGGTCCAGAGCGCGGCCAGCGGCCTCAACTTCGTCTGGCAGCCCAAGCTCGACAGCCTCACCAACCCGAGCACCTGGCTGGCGGCCGCCGGCCAGGTCTTCTTCACCCTCTCGGTGGGCACCGGCTCGATCGTCTGCTACGCGGCCTACCTGCGACGTGACGAGGACATCGCCTTGAACGCCGCCTCCGCGGGCTGGATGAACGAGTTCGTCGAAGTGGTGCTGGGCAGCGCGATCTTGATCCCCATCGCCACCGCTTACCTGGGCCTCGCTGCGGTCACGGCGGCCACCAGCGGCGGCAGCGGCTTCGGCCTGGGTTTCCTCACCTTGCCGACCCTGTTCAACAACTGGGGGTGGTTCGCCCCCATCGCCGGGGCCTTGTGGTTCGGCCTGCTGTTCTTCGCCGGCATCACCTCATCGCTGGCCATGGGCCAGCCGCTGATCTCCTTCATGGAGGACGAATACCAGGTGCCGCGCAAGAGGGCGGCGGCCCTGTTCGGGGGCCTGACCCTGCTGCTCGGCTTCTTCTGCGTCTGGCTCTACCCGGGAGGGGCCTTCGACGAGTTCGATTTCTGGAGCGGCACCTTCGCCCTGGTGGTCTTCGCCCTCGGGGAGGCGATCATCTTCGCCTGGGTCTTCGGCATGGAGCGCGGCTGGGAGGAGATCACCCGCGGCGCCGACATGGCGGTGCCGCGGATCTTCCGCTTCGTCATCAAGTACGTGACGCCGGCCTTCATCTTGCTGGTCTTTCTCGGCGCCCTGATCAAGCCGGCGGGCGGCGACTGGGGCGCCGCCCTCTCCGGGCTGTCCTCGGGCACCGGCTGGAGCTTCGCGCCGGATAGCGTGATCGGCAAGGTCCTCCACACCGGCGTCGACGACTACCGCTGGTTCGACGAAGCGGGCCGGGCCACGCCGGAGCTGGTCAAGGACATCACCCGCACCCTCCTCCTCGCCCTCTTCGCCGCCTGCACCTGGGTGATCTGGTACACCTGGCGCCGCCGGGAAAGGAAGTCCTCATGACCACGAGCGCATGGTGGATGCTCGGCATCACCTGGACCATCATCACCATCATCACCGCCCGGCTGTTCTGGAAGGTCCTCAGGTCGCAGGGGAAGAAGTCAGCCGACGACTGAACCACCACCAACAAAGCACCCCCAGCCCCAGCCCCCCCACGGTCAACCAGCCGCCGAGGGCGGCTCGGCCGGCCTCGGCGGGGCTCACCAAGGCGGTGAGCATCGCCGTCGCCGGCAGGTCGTGGGGGAGCACGAACATCATCCCCACGCCGCCGACCAGGAAGCCCAGGGCCGCGAGCTTCAAGATTCCCGGCACCCGCTCGGGGCGGCCTTGGCGACGGCCGAGCTTCGAGTGGCTGTAGCCGTAGGCCGAATAGGCGGCGAGGCCGAGCACCAGCCAGCCGGCGAAGCGCCACCAGGACGAGGGGGGCAGGTAGACCATCAGCCCGACGCAGGAGGCGGCGCCGAGCAGAGGCAGGAACCACGGCCCCAGGGGCACCCGGAAGCCCCCGGAGATGCCGGCCGCCTGCTCCGGGTTGCGCCGGTCCTGGAGGCGCAGCAGGGGGATCCCCAGGCACACCAGCACGAAGGCGAAGAGGGTGCCGATGTTGGTCAGGTCGACCATCTCGTCAATGGTGGTGAAAGAGGCGATCAGCCCCACCACCAGGCCGGTGGCGATGGTGGTGACGTGCGGGGTCTTGTACTTCGGATGGACCGAGGCGAAGACGGGCGGCAGTAGCCCGTCCCGCGCCATCGAGAAGAAGATCCGCGGCTGGCCCATCTGGAACACCAGCAGCACCGCGGTCATCGCCACCACCGAGCCGAAGGCGACGAAGATCGACGCCCAGGTGGCCTGCGGCGCCACGATGCCGAGGGCGTAGGTTAGCGGCTCGGACCTCTCGGCGGCGGTCATGCCGGTCAGGGTGGAGAAGGGCACCATGCCGAGGAAGACCGCGGCCACCACCACGTAGAGCAGGGTGCAGATCGCCAGCGACGAGAAGATGCCGATCGGCAGGTCCCGCTTGGGGTTCTTGGTCTCCTCGGCCACCGTCGAGACGGCGTCGAAGCCGATGTAGGCGAAAAAGACGATGGCGGCTCCGGTCAACGTGCCGGCGAAGCCGTTGGGCATGAACGGCGTCCAGTTGGCGGAGAGCTGGCCACTGGGCACGAAGGAGATCCCGATCGCCACGAAGGCCAGCAGCACCACGATCTTGAGCACCACCATGCCGGCGTTGAAGCGGGCTGACTCCCGGATCCCCCACACCAGCACCACGGTGATGATCATCACGATCAGAAAGGCCAGCAGGTTGCAGACGATCGGCACTCCGAAGAGCTTGGGGGCGGCCTCGTAGAGGCCCTCGATCTTCGCCCCGGTGCGGTAGTCGGTGGCGAGCCACAGGGGCACGTCGATGCCCAGGTTGCCGAGCAACGAGCGGAAGTACCCCGACCACGAGATCGCCACCGCGACGTTGCCGATGGCGTACTCGATCATCAGGTCCCAGCCGATGATCCAAGCCACCAGCTCGCCCAGGGTGGCGTAGGAGTAGGTGTAGGCCGAGCCCGAGATCGGCACCCGCGAGGCGAACTCGGCGTAGCAGAGGGCCGTGAAGGCGCAGACCAGCGCCGTGATCACGAACGACAGCATCAGGGAGGGGCCGGCGCCGGGCCGGGCGGCGTCGCCGGCGGCGGCCGAGCCGATGGTGGAGAAGATGCCGGCGCCGATGATCGCTCCCACGCCGAGCAGAGTGACTTGCAGCGGCCCCAGGGCCCGCCGCAGGCTGTGGGCGGAGTCCTGGCTGGCGGCGAGGATCTCCTTCAAGTCCTTGGTCTGGAACAGGGTTCGCAGCAAGTCCTGCCTCCTTATGAGCGCTCGTTGGGGCGTTGGCGGAGGATTCTACACGCCACCCCTCGCGGTCTCGCACCTCTTCACCAGGGACTGCTACACTACCCGGCCAGTTCCAGGGCAGCACACAGATCGGGGGAGGCAGGATGAGCAGTGGGGGAGAGGAGAAGGCCACGGGCTTCGTACGCGAGCTGGGTCTGGCCGACTCGACGATGATCGTCGCCGGCTCGATGATCGGCTCGGGCATCTTCATTGTCTCTGCGGACATCGCGCGCCAGGTCGGATCGGCCGGAGGGCTGCTGCTGGTCTGGATCGTGACCGGGCTCCTGACCATCACGGCGGCCCTGTCCTACGGCGAGCTCGCCGGCATGATGCCCAAGGCCGGCGGCCAGTACGTCTACCTGCGCGAGGCCTACTCCCCGCTCTGGGGCTTCCTCTACGGCTGGGCCCTCTTCCTGGTGATCCAGACCGGTACCATCGCGGCCGTGGCGGTGGGCTTCGCCCGGTTCCTGGGAGTGCTGGTGCCCGGAGTCTCACCCACCAGTTGGATCATCGCGCCGATCGACCTCTCCGAGGGCTACGCCCTTTCGCTCTCGACCCAGCAGCTGGTGGGCATCTTGATGATCGCCTTCCTGACCTGGCTCAACACCCGGGGGATCAAGCTCGGCAAGCTGATCCAGAACCTCTTCACCTCGACCAAGACCCTGTCGCTCGCCTTGTTGATCGTGGTCGGCCTGACCCTGGGCTGGAACCGCGAGGCCGTGTCGGCGAACTTCGGCTCCTTCTGGGGCGTCCAGAACGCGACCACCATCCAGCCGGACCTGCCCTTCGTCGACGCGGTCACCGCGGGGGCGGGGCTCTTCGCCCTGTTCGTCGCCTTCTGCGTGGCCCAGGTGGGCTCCCTGTTCTCCTCGGACGCCTGGAACAACATCACTTTCACAGCCGGCGAAGTGAAGAACCCCAAGCGGGACATCCCCCTCTCCCTGGTCTACGGCACGGTGCTGGTGATCTCGCTCTACGTGCTGGCCAACCTCGCTTATCTGGTGACCCTGCCCCTCTCCGAGATCCAAACCGCTCCGGACGACCGCGTGGCGACGGCGGCACTGGCCAAGATCTTCGGCTCCGGCGGGGCGGTGATCATGGCCATCGCCATCGTGATCTCGACCTTTGGCTGCAACAACGGCCTGATCCTGGCTGGCGCCCGGGTCTACTACGCGATGGCTCAGGACGGCTTGTTCTTCAAGAGGACAGGAGTGCTCAACCGCAACCACGTTCCAGGAGCCGGGTTGGTGGTGCAGGGCGTGTGGGCCAGCCTGCTGGTGCTGCCCCGCACCCGCACGGTGAGTGCGGAGGGTGCCGTCAGCTATGGCAACCTCTATAGCAACCTGCTGGACTACGTGGTCTTCGCCGTGCTGATCTTCTACGTCTTGACCATCGCCGGGCTCTTCGTCCTACGCAAGAAGCAGCCCGACGCCGAGCGTCCCTACCGCGCCTTCGGCTATCCGGTGGTGCCGGCTCTCTACATGGTGGCCGCCTCGGTGATCTCGGTTGTGCTCCTGCTCTACAAGACGCAGACCACCTGGCCCGGCCTGGTGATCGTCCTGACCGGCATCCCGGTCTATTTCCTGTGGCGTCGCTCGGCGGCGTCCGTCAGCTCCTGACCCTGGAGGACTCAACGGAATGTCCATCTTTGCCACCAAGTCGATCGACAAGATCAAGGCCGAGGCGGCGGCCGGC
The DNA here is from genome assembly GCA_036274895.1 of Thermoanaerobaculia bacterium. GTDB lineage: Bacteria > Acidobacteriota > Thermoanaerobaculia > Multivoradales > SZUA-115 > CALMKX01. Next base: position 308,859 of record DASUEU010000049.1, read on the forward strand.
GGCGAGCACAGCCTGAAGCGCGTGCTCAGTGCCCTCGACCTCACCACGCTGGGTATCGGCGCCATCATCGGCACCGGCATCTTCGTGCTGACGGGCCAGGCCGCGGCGCAGTACGCCGGACCGGCGATCGTCATCTCGATGATCCTCGCCGGCCTGGTCAGTGCGCTCGCAGCTCTCTGTTACGCTGAGTTCGCCTCGACGGTACCGATCGCCGGCTCGGCCTACACCTACGGCTACGCCACCCTGGGCGAGTTCTTCGCCTGGATCATCGGCTGGGACTTGATGCTGGAGTACGCCCTGGGCGCGGCGACGGTGGCGGTGGGATGGTCGGGCTACGTGGTGAGCTTCCTCCATGACTTCGGCATCCAGTTCCCGGCCGCCTTCTCGGCGGCACCGGGTACTGCGGTGACGCTGGCGGACGGCTCCACGGTGACCGCTGTGTTCAATTTGCCGGCGGTGTTGATCGCCGTGCTGGTGACCGTCCTGCTGGTGGTCGGCATCCAGGAGTCGGCGCGGGTGAACGCGGTGATCGTGATCATCAAGGTGGCGGTGGTGCTGCTGGTGATCGCCGCCGGCGCCATGTTCCTCGACAGCGGTAACTGGCGGCCGTTCATCCCCGAGAATACCGGCCAGTTCGGCCAGTACGGCTGGAGTGGCATCCTGCGCGGCGCGGGGGTGATCTTCTTCGCCTACATCGGCTTCGACGCTGTCTCGACGGCTGCCCAGGAGGCCAAGAACCCCCAGAAGGACATGCCGATCGGCATCATCGGCTCCCTGGTGATCTGCACCGTCCTCTACGTGCTGGTCTCCGGCGTGATGGTGGGCCTCGTGCCCTACACCCAGCTGGGCGTTCCCGCCCCCATGGCGGTCGCGATCGACGCCGCCAAGGCCAAGGCCGCCGGTACCGCCTGGTCGAGCCTGATCGGCATCATGCCGTACCTGGTCAAGCTCGGCGCCATCGCCGGCCTGTCCTCGGTGATGGTGGTGATGATGCTCGGTCAGCCGCGCGTCTTCATGTCGATGGCCAATGACGGCTTGCTGCCGGCCGCCTTCAAGAAGATCCACCCTCGCTTCCGCACCCCCTACGTCACCACCATCCTGACCGGCATCGTGGTCGCCATCGCCGCCGGCTTCTTCCCGATCGGGATCCTGGGCGAGCTGGTGTCGATCGGCACCCTGCTGGCCTTCGTGATCGTGTCGGTCGGCATCGTCGCCCTGCGCGTCCAGAAGCCGAACCTGGAGCGGCCGTTCAAGGTGCCCGCGGCGTTCGTGCTGGCGCCCCTCTCGGCGCTGGTCTCGCTGGTGGTGATGGCCGGCCTGCCCTGGCACACCTGGGAGCGGCTGCTGATCTGGATGGGCCTGGGTGTGGTGGTTTACTTTGCCTACAGCCGTCGCCGCAGCTTGCTCTATCAGCAGGGTAAGTAGGGCCTCCTCGGCGGGAGCCGGCCGGTCATAGGAATTCCGGCCGGCTCCTTCTTAAGACCTTCCTTCAAGTAGACAGCTCTATCCGGTAACATCACGCGCGCTCCGGGGCCGATCGGTCTGGGCCTCGTGTTCTCGCCCTTTGGAGGAGCCATGTCCAACTTCCAGATCGGGATCCACCTCTTTCTCCAGCTCGCGGTGATCATCGCCACGTGCCGGCTGGTCGGCTGGCTTGGGCGCCGCTTCCTGGGCCAGACCCAGGTCTTCATGGAGATGGTGGCGGGCGTGCTCCTGGGGCCTTCCCTGCTCGGCCTGTTCTGGCCGGGGGCTCAGGCCTGGCTGTTCCCCAAGCAGCTGGCCGTGGCCGCAGAGGCGGGCACCGTGATGGTGGGCCATCCGAACATGAGCATCCTCTACGCCCTGGCCCAGATCGGCCTGGTGCTCTACATGTTCGTCATCGGCCTCGAGTTCGACATCGGCCTGCTGCGCGGCCGGGCCAAGAGCGCCGGCCTGGTCTCGGGCGCCGGGATCGTGGTGCCCTTCGCCGTGGGCGGGGCCCTGCTGCCCATGCTGATGGGGCGGGACGACCTTTTCGCCGGCGGCGTCGGGGCCGGCATCGCCTTCCTCTTCGTCGGCGCCTCGATCTCGATCACGGCCTTCCCCATGCTGGCGCGCATGCTCTACGAGCGGGGGATCAGCCGTACCCGGCTGGGGACCCTGACCCTCGCCGCCGGCTCGATCGACGATGCGGTCGCCTGGTGCCTGCTCGCCCTGGTGCTCGCGGTCTTCCAGAAGACCCCCGAAACCGCCTGGATGACCGTCGGGGGTGGCATCGTCTACGCCATCTTCATGCTCACCATCGGGCGCAAGGCCCTCGGGGTCCTCAAGCGCCGGTTCGAGAGCAAAGGCGAGCTGTCCATGGACGCCTTCACCACCGTGGTGGTGATCCTCATGATCTGCGCCTTTTTCACCGATCTGATCGGCATCTACGCCGTGTTCGGTGCCTTCATCTGCGGCGCCGCCATGCCCAAGGGCAAGTTCGGCGACGCCTTGACCGAGAAGATCGAGCAGCTCACCACCTCGCTCTTCCTGCCGATGTTCTTCGTCTACTCGGGGCTCAACACCAAGATCGGCCTGGTCAACACGGTCGAGCTGTGGTTGCTGGCCATCGTGGTGATCCTGATCTCGATCCTCGGCAAGGGCGTGGCCTGCATGCTGGCTGCCCGGGTGAGCGGTGAGAGCTGGCATCACTCGGCGATCATCGGCACCCTGATGAACGCCCGTGGGCTGATGGAGCTGATCCTCCTGAACATCGGTCTCGAGCGCGGTGTGATCACGCCGACGTTCTTCACCATCATGGTGCTGATGGCGGTGATCACGACGGGAATGGCCTCACCGATCTACCACGTGCTGAGCCGGGGGCTCAGCCTCGAGGGGGCGCGGATACCCGGGACGCGGACCCTGGTGACACCGGGCGGCTCCTGATCGTGCCGGCTCGGTTGAACCGGGCCGGGTGAGCGTGCGAGACTTGCCGCCGCTTTGAGCCTCCCTCTTCTCGCGATCCTCTTCCTCGGCCTGCTGGCCGCGGCCTACTTCTCGTACGGCCGCTGGGTGGCTCGCCACTTGGACGTGGACGACGCTCAGACGACCCCCGCCCATCGCCACGCCGATGGCGTGGACTTCGTTCCCACCCGGCCGTTCTACCTCTTCGGACAGCACTTCTCGGCGATCGCCGCCGCCGGGCCGATCGCCGGCCCGATCCTTGCCAGCCAGACCTTCGGCTGGCTGCCCTGCCTGCTGTGGATCTCGCTCGGTGTGGTCTTCATCGGCGCCGTGCACGACTTCTCGAGCCTCTTCGCCTCGGTGCGCCACGACGCCCGCTCGGTGGCCGAGATCGCCCGTGAGCACCTCGGGCCCCGGGCCGGGGTGGCGATGATGCTGTTCATCTGGATCGCCCTGCTTTACGTGATCGTGGCCTTCGCCGACATCACTGCGGCGAGCTTCGTGGTCGGCACGGAAGAGCTTCGGGCCGCTGGCTCGACCGCCTTCCATCCCGGCGGAGCAGTGGCTGCCGCGAGCGTGCTCTACCTGCTGCTGGCGATCTTGTTGGGCCTGGTGCAACGCTTCCTCAAGCCGCCGCTCTGGTTGGCCACGGCGATCTTCGTGCCGGCGATCCTGGGTGCGGCCTGGGCGGGCACCCACCTCTCCCAAGCTTTCCTGCTCGACCGCACGACCTGGGGGCTGCTGATCCTGGCTTACTGCGCCCTGGGCTCGATGGCGCCGCTGTGGGCCCTGCTCCAACCCCGTGGCTACCTCGGCGGCTTCGTCCTCTACGCCGCTCTGGCCCTGGGCGTGATCGGCATCTTCTTCGGCGGCTATGAGATCCGCCAGCCGGCCTTCATCACCTGGGATGCCCCCGGCATGACCGGCAGCCTCTTCCCCTTCCTCTTCGTGACCATCGCCTGTGGCGCCTGCTCGGGCTTCCACGGACTGGTCTGTTCCGGCACCACCTCCAAGCAGGTGGACCGCGAGCGCCATCTCCAGCCCGTCGGCTACGGCGCCATGCTGGCCGAGGGCTTCGTGGCCCTGATCGCCCTGGTGACGGTGATGATCATGCTGCCGGAGGAGATCAAGGGCCTGGCGCCGGGCACCGTCTATGGCAGCGGGATCGGCAAGTTCCTCACCTTGCTGATCGGCCCGGAGAACCTCGGCTTCGCCGTGACCTTCGGTGCGATGGTCTTCTCGACCTTCGTCTTCGACACCCTCGACGTCTGCACTCGGCTCGGGCGCTACCTGCTCCAGGAGCTCTTCGGCTGGCAGGGTAAGGGCGGGGCGGTGGCCGCCACTCTAATCACGGTCGGTCTGCCCGGGATCCTCCTCGCCTCTTCCGTGGGGGAGGGGATGTGGATCAAGTTCTGGACCCTCTTCGGTGCCTCGAACCAGCTGCTGGCCGCGCTCACCCTGCTGGCGGTGACGGTCTGGCTCTGGCGCACCAAGAAGAACCCCTGGTTCACCCTGCTGCCGATGCTGTTCGTCCTCACCATCACCCTGTGGGCCCTGGTGCGCCTGGCGTGGGCGAATTGGACCCTGCCGTCCGGTGGGGTGATCGCCCTGGCCAATGCCCTGGCGGCCTCGGCGCTGGTCTTGTTGGCTCTCTTCCTGGCCGGCTCGGCCCTGGTGCGGCAGCTGCGAGCGGAGCCGCAGCTCGCCGCGACTGACCTGCCACAATGAGCCCCGCGAGCTCCGGGGCCTCTCGCGGAGCTTTCCATTTCGGCTGGCTGAACGTCGTGGTGGCGGCCCTGGCAATGGTCGGCACCCTGCCCGGCCGAACGCAGGGCCTGGGGCTGATCACCGAGCCCCTGCTGGCGGATCTCGAGATCGATCGCCTGCTTTTCGCCCGGGTCAACTTCTGGGCCACCCTGATCGGTGCCCTCTTCGGTCTGGGCATCGGGCGACTGATCGACCGCTTCGGCAGCCGGGTGGTGCTGACCTCGGTGGCCGTGGCCTTGGGAGCGGTGGTGGTGGCGATGAGCGGGGCTGCTGGAGCGGCCGCGCTCGCGCTCGGCATCACCCTCACGCGCGGGCTGGGGCAGAGCGCCCTTTCGGTGGTCAGCATCACCATCGTCGGCCAGTGGTTCGTGCGCCGGCTCGGCCTGGCCATGGCCGTCTACTCGATCGTGTTGAGCGTGGGCTTCATGGTCGCCTTTCCCGTAGTCGGTGCAGCGGTGCTGCGCAGCGGCTGGCGATCCGCCTGGATGGCTATCGGGCTGGCGCTGCTGCTGGGGCTGGCTCCCCTCGCCTGGTTGTTGGTGAGGCGAAGCCCGGAAGCCTGCGGCCTGCTTCCCGACGGCGAGGGGTCAGGCGCCGCCACCCTCCCGGGCGCGGTGGCCGGCCAGACCTTGCGCCAGGCCCTCGCGACACCGGCCTTCTGGGTCTTCGGCCTGGCCAGCGCGGTCTACGGCCTGACGGCATCGGGGATCGCCCTGTTCAACGAGTCGATCCTGGCCGAGCGGGGCTTCGCTGCCAGCACCTACCACCGCAGCCTGGTGATCGTCGCCCTGACCTCTCTGGTGGGCAACTTCCTGGGCGGCTGGTTCACCTCCAAGGGCTCGATGAAGGGTCCGATGGCCGTGGCGATGGGCCTGCTCGCCCTGGCCCTCGCCGCATTGCCGCACGTCGCCACGGAGGCCCACGTCGCCGGCTACGCGGTGGTGATGGGCCTGGCCGGCGGCTTCGTCATCGTGCTCTTCTTCACCTTCTGGAGCCGGGCCTTCGGCCGCGCCCATCTGGGCCAGATCCAGGGGGTGGCGCAGGCGCTGACCGTGCTCGCCTCGGCGGTGGGTCCCGTGCTCCTGGCCGACGTCTTCACCCGCACGGGCTCCTACTCGGCCCTGTTCTACGTCCTCGCGTTGGTGGTGGCGGCGCTGGGGCTCGCGGCCCTGGTGGTGCGCATCCCGGGCGAGACCGCCGACGCCCCGGCCTAGCCTTCTGGCAGGCCCGGTTCCGGCGGCGCGGCGAAGTCGTCGCGGTAGATGCGGATCATCTCGGTCAGGCAGGCGACGATCAGCGGGCCGTAGAGCAGGCCCATGGCGCCCAGGGTGCGCAGGCCCCCGAGCAGGCCGATGAAGACCAGCACCGGGTGGACCTCGGCGCGCTCGTGGATCAGAACCGGCTTGATCAGGTTGTCGACGGTGCCCACCACCGCACCCACGGCGACCATCGCCAGCCCGGCGCCGTTGTGACCGGCCAGGAAGAGAGAAAGCGCCGCAGGCACCCAGATCAGGGCCGTGCCCACAACCGGGATCAGGCCCGCGCCGGCGATCAAGGCGCCGAGCACCAGGACGTTGGGAAAGCCGACGATCCAGAAGCCCAGGGCGCCGATCGTCCCCTGGACCAGGGCGGTCGCCAGGGAGCCCAAGAAGACGCCGTTGATGGTGTCCTCGAGCCGCGAGAGGATGCGCCGGGTGTGGCGCTCTCCCAGGGGGGAGATCTCGACGAAGAGGTCGGTCAGCTGCCGGCCCTTGAGCAGCAGCATGAACAGGACCACCGAGAAGATCAGTGCGGCGAGCAGGAGCCGTCCGGTGACCCCCACTACGTCCGGCAGGTGCTCGTAGGCCGTGGTCAGCAGCCGGCGCATGGTGCCGCGCAGCAGCTCCTCGACGTTGACGGCATCGCCCACCGCCGAGCTGGCGAGCTGAGAGGTCCAGTCGATCACCTGCTGGATCGCTTCGACCAGGCGGTTGCGCGCCTCTTCTTGCCCCAGGTACTCGGCGATCAGGTCGCGGGCCTGGATCACGAAGAGCAGGGCCAGGCCGGCGAGAGGGGCGCCCACGAGGACCGTCAGGGTGAGCAGGCTCAGGGTGGTGGCGAGCCACGGCCAGCGGGGGAAGCGGCGGCCGATCCGTTCGTGCAGGGGTTGGGCGATCACCGCCGTCAGCACCGCCAGGAGGACCGGGGCCAGGAGGGGCCGCAGGACCCACCACAGGAAGGCGGCGAAGACAACCCCGGCGAAGACCAGGAAGGCGCGGCGCTCGAAGCGGACGGGGTTCGCGGAGGAGAGCTTCAAGGGTTCACGCCGGGACGGTGAGCGGTCGGTGGGCCACAGCTTGCCACAGCTGCCGGCCCGAGGGGAGGGGCGCGTACAATCGCAGCTGCGATGTCAGGGCGACGAGCGAGAGAGCCGGAGGTCATCATCGGCCTCAACGCCGTGATCGTGGCGGTCACCGAGGAGGTGCCGCGCCTGCTCACCGTCGAGCCCACCCTCGATGCTCCGGGGGTTTGGGAGGACGAGCCGGCCGGGCCGCCCCCGGCCCTGCCCTTCGGCCCCCTCGACCCCGAGGGGGATGCCACGCTTCAGCTCGGCTTGCGCCGCTGGGTCAGGGAGCAGACCGGCCGGGAGCTCGGCTACGTCGAGCAGCTTTACACCTTCGGCACCCGCAACCGCGAGCCGGCCGAGCGGCTCGGGGAGGCACGGGTGGTCTCGGTGGCGTACCTGGCCCTGGTCCGGGAGGAGAGCCCTTCCGGGGCCAGCGGTGCTCGCTGGCTGGACTGGTACCGCTTCCTGCCCTGGGAGGACTGGCGCGAGGGACGACCGGCCCTGCTCGATGGGGTGATCGGCCCGGCCCTCGACCGCTGGGCTGCCGGGGCTGCCGACGTCTCGAGCCGTTCGGCCCGCGAGGAGAGGGTGGACATCACCTTCGGCCGTCGCGGCGGGTTGTGGGACGGCGAGCGGGTGCTCGAGCGCTACGAGCTGATCTACGAGGCCGGCCTGGCCGTCGAGGCGCTCTGGGACCACCGCCTGCGCCGGCTGCGAGGCGAGCCCGAGGACGGCGCGCCGCGGTTGGCTCTGCCGCGCTCCGCCTTACCCGGCCAGCCGATGGCCTTCGACCACCGGCGCATCCTCGCCACCGCCCTCGGTCGCCTGCGAGGCAAGATCCGCTATCGACCGGTGATCTTCGAGCTGCTGCCGGAGACCTTTACCCTCTTGCAGCTCCAGCGCGCGGTCGAAGCTCTGGCCGGCGTGCGGCTGCACAAAGGTAACTTCCGGCGCCTGGTCGAGCACGGCGGCCTGGTGGAGGGGACCGGGCGGTTGGAGGTGCGTACCGGCGGCCGACCGGCCGAGCTCTTCCGCTTCCGGCGGGAGGTTCTGCGGGAACGCCAGGCCCCCGGGGTTGGTCTGCCCGGGCTGCGGCCGGTCACGGCCAGTTGACAACGAGATAACCTCAGATCTAGTATAACGAGCTACCGGCCCGGCCGGCTTTTCTTGTCAACCATTTATGCTCAAGATGAGCATAAGGAGCTCGGAATGAACGCCTCCCCCGGTGTCTCACGACCGCTGGACTATACGCCCGCCGTGGCGGCCCACACCGCGGCCCTCTACGAGCGGGTCCAGCGCGTGATCCCCGAGATCGAATGGCCCCTCCACGCTCCCTACATCGCGCGCATCCAGGAACTGAAGCGGGAGAAGAACGCCATCGTCCTGGCCCACAACTACATGACGCCGGAGATCTTCCACGGCGTGGCCGACTTGACCGGCGACTCCCTCGCCCTGGCCCAGAGGGCGGTGGCCACCGATGCCGACGTCATCGTCCTCGCCGGCGTCCACTTCATGGCCGAGACGGCCAAGATCCTCAATCCCGACAAGACCGTGCTCATCCCCGACCCCGAGGCCGGCTGCTCGCTGGCCGCCTCGATCACCGGGGCGGACGTGCGCTTGCTCAAAGAGCGCTACCCGGGGGTGCCGGTGGTCACCTACGTCAACACCTCGGCCGACGTGAAGGCCGAGTCCGACATCTGCTGCACTTCGGCCAACGCCGTCGAGGTGGTGGAGTCGCTGGGAGTGAACCAGGTGATCTTTCTGCCCGATGAGTTTCTGGGCAAGTGGGTGGCGAGCCGCACGCGGGTCCAGTGCATCCTCTGGAAGGGTCATTGCGAGGTCCACGAGCGCTTCACGGCGGCGGAGATCCGCGCTTTCCGCCGCGGCCACGACAACCTGGTCGTGCTCGCCCACCCCGAGTGCCCTCCGGAGGTGCTCGACGAGGCCGACTACGTCGGTTCGACCGCCGGGATGATCCGCTACGTCGGTGAGCGTCGCCCCGCCAAAGTGGTGATGGTCACCGAGTGCTCGATGAGCGACAACGTGGCCGTCGAGTACCCGGACGTCGAGTTCGTCCGCCCCTGCAACCTCTGTCCGCACATGAAGCGCATCACCCTGCCGAAGATCCAGCGCTCCCTCGAGCGCATGGAGCACCGCGTCGAAGTACCGGCCGAGGTCGCGGCGCGAGCTCGCCGGGCGGTCGAGAGGATGCTCGAGGTGGGCAGGGGGAAAGGGCGATGAGCCGCCCGGAGGTCGAGGCGGTCTTCTCGCACGACGTCGTGATCGTCGGGGCCGGGATCGCCGGCCTCGCCGCGGCCCTCGGTGCGGCGCCCCGACCCGTGGCCCTGCTGACCAAGACCCGTCTGGGGGAGGGGGGCTCGAGCCCCTGGGCCCAGGGAGGTATGGCGGCGGCGGTGGGAGCGGACGACTCGCCCGCCCTGCACGCGGCCGATACCCTGGCCGTTTCGGGGGGAATCGGCGATCCCGAGGTGGTGGCGGTGCTGGCGGCGGAGGGGCCCGGAGTCGTCGACCGCCTCCTCGACCTCGGCGTCGAGCTCGATCGCGATGCCGCGGGCCATCTGGCGCTTGGGCGGGAGGCGGCGCACAGCCGGCGGCGGATCCTCCATGCCCACGGTGACACCACCGGTGCGGAACTGGTCCGGGCCCTGTCGGCCGCCGTGCGTCGGGCCGCTCACGTGCGGGTCTTCGAGCAGCTCTTCGCCGAGGATCTGGTGGTCGAGAAGGGACGGGTGGTGGGCCTGGTGGCACGGCGCGCCGACGGTCGCCGCGAGCTGCACCTGGCCCGCGCCGTGGTGCTCGCCACCGGGGGCATCGGCCAGGTCTACGGGTGCACCACCAACCCGCCGGAGGTCACCGGCGACGGCCTGGCCATGGCAGCGCGAGCCGGCGCCCGTCTCGCCGACCTCGAGATGGTGCAGTTCCATCCCACGGCACTCGCCGCCGGGGCGGACCCGATGCCCCTCTTGACCGAAGCCCTGCGGGGAGAGGGGGCGATCCTCGTCGATGCCGCAGGACGGCGTTTCATGGTCGAGGAGCACCCCCTGGCCGAGCTGGCCCCCCGGGACGTGGTGGCCCGGGCCATTCATCGCCGGCTGGAAGCGGGGGAGAGGGTCTTCCTCGACGCCCGGCGAGCCGTCGGCGAGGCCTTCCCTCAGCGCTTCCCGCGGGTCTTCGGCCTGTGTCAGGAGCATGGGCTCGATCCGCGCCGGCAACCGATGCCGGTGGCGCCGGCCGCGCACTACCACATGGGCGGCATCGCCAGCGACCTCGACGGCCGGACCTCGTTGCCGGGGCTGTGGGTCTGCGGCGAGGCTTCGTCCACCGGCGCCCACGGTGCCAACCGCCTGGCCAGCAACTCCCTGCTCGAGGGGGCGGTCTTCGGCAGCCGGGTGGCGGGGGATCTCAAGCGCAACCTCGGGCCCTTGTTGCCGGCGCCGCGGCTTCACGACCTGCCGCCGCCGCGGGCGGCTGCGCCCGAGGTGGAAGCCGCCGTCGAGGCGGAGGTCCGCCAGTTGATGACGCGGCACGTGGGGGTGGTCCGGGAGGCAGCCGGGCTGCGGGAGGCCCTCGAACGCTTCGAGGCCCTCGAAGCGGCCCATCCCGCCCTGGGGGGCGAGGCCCGCAACCTGCTGCTGGTGGCCCAGCTCGTCACTGCCGCGGCCCTGGCCCGCCAGGAGAGCCGCGGCGGCCACTTCCGGGCGGACTTCCCGGGGACCGATCCCGCCCAGGCGCGGCGCAGCTTCTGGGTGCTCGGTGCGGACGGCGAGCTGCGAGCGGTCCAGGAGGAAGGCGCCGAGCCCGTGATCGCCGCCGGAGCCCGCGCTTGAGCGCGACCGGCGGTCCGGAGCCCTACCGGCTGCTCTGGGAGCCCCTGCTGCGCGCCGCCCTCGCCGAGGACCTCGGCCGGGCCGGGGACGTGACCAGCGACGCCATCTTGCCGCCCGGTCTGCCGGCCCGGGCCCGGCTGGTGGCCAGGAAGCCGGGGCGCATCGCCGGTCTGGGCATCTCCCTCGCCACGTTCGGCCTGCTTTCGCCGGACTTCGAGATCGAGGTCCGGCACGCCGAGGGTACTGACGCCGACGCGGCGGCGACCCTGGCCCTGATCCAGGGCCCGGCGCGGGAGATGCTCTCCGCCGAGCGCACCTGCCTCAACCTCCTCGGCCATCTTTCCGGCATCGCCACCGCCACGGCCCGTCTGGTCGAGGCGGTGCGGGGTACCCGGGCGCAGATCGTCTGCACCCGCAAGACCACCCCCGGCTTGCGCGCCCTCGAGAAGTACGCCGTGCGCATGGGCGGCGGCGCCAACCACCGCTTCGGCCTGGATGACGCGGTGCTGATCAAGGACAACCACCGCGCCGTGGCCGGCTCGATCGGCGAAGCCGTGGCACGAGCACGGCGCGCCGTGGGGCACCTGGTCAAGGTGGAGATCGAGGTGGATGCCTTGGAGCAGATCGACGAGGCCCTGGCAGCGGGGGTGGACGCCATCCTGCTCGACAACATGGAGCCGGCCACCCTGGCCGAGGCCGTGCGCCGGATCGCCGGCCGGGCGATCACCGAGGCCTCCGGCGGGATCACCCTCGAGACCGCCCCCGCCATCGCCGCCACCGGCGTCGACCTGCTCTCGGTAGGCTGGATCACCCACAGCGCCCCCAACCTGGACGTGGCGCTGGACGTGGAGGTGTGAGGGGGCTGCTAGACTCCCCTCCCGACATGAGCGACAACCTGATCCAGATCGGACGCGCCGAGAGCCGCCGCGAGGGGCGGCCGGAGTGGCTGCGCATCCGGCTTTCGACGCCCGCCCGCTACCACCAGGTCAAGGGCCTGGTGGAGGGCCTGAACCTGAACACCGTCTGCCAGGAAGCCCGCTGCCCCAACATCTACGAGTGCTGGGGCCAGCACGGTACGGCCACCTTCATGATCCTGGGGGACGTCTGCACCCGCCGCTGCGGCTTTTGCGCGGTCACCTCCGGCCGGCCCAAGGCCGGTGTGGACGCCGAGGAGCCCGCCCACGTGGCCCAGGCCGTGGCGGTGATGGGCTTGAAGCACGCCGTGATCACCTCGGTCGATCGTGACGACCTACCGGACGGCGGGGCGCGGCACTTCGCTCAGGTCATCGAGGCGATCCACGAGGCCTGCCCGCAGACCGCCGTCGAGGTGCTCACCCCCGACTTCCGGGGCGTGCCCGAGGCCCTCGACGTGGTGCTCGGTGCCCGGCCGGAGGTCTTCTCCCACAACATGGAGACCGTCCCTCGCCTCTATCGCCAGGCCCGTCCCGGCAGCCGCTGGGACCGCAGCCTCGCCCTCCTGGCCGACGCCGCCCGGCGCCGCGACGAGGGGGCCTACCGGGGCCGGATCAAGACCGGCATCATGGTCGGCCTGGGGGAGGTCGAAGGGGAGCTCACGCAGACCATCGCCGACATCCGGGGCGCCGGGGTCGAGATCTTGACCATCGGCCAGTACCTGCAGCCGACCCGCAAGCATCTGCCGGTCGATCGCTGGGTGCACCCGGACGAGTTCGCGGCCCTGAAGCGCCACGCCCTCGAGCTCGGGTTCCTGCACTGCGAGGCCGGACCGCTGGTGCGCTCGAGCTACCACGCCCACGAGCACGTCGGCGAAGAAGTGGCGGTCCGCCCGGCCGCGGGCTCCTTTGCCGTCTCGCCCTGAGCCCCCTTGTGATTCGGTTTTGCTGATGTAACATATCCGAGCTCGACCAGCCTTTGAGATCAGCTGAACACGGAGGGTACCGTCCATGATCCGTAGCCGAGCCCTGTGCTGGGGCCTCCTGCTCACCGCTCTGCTCCTGCCCCTGTCCGCCGCCGCCGAGATCGGCACCGTTGACGTGGTGCCGGCAGCGACCCTGCTGCTGCCCTACTTCGAGGTCGACCTCGCCGACCCGGTCTGGAACTCGACGGCGTTCTCGATCAACAACGCGAGCGAAGAGCCCGTCATCGCCCACGTGACCCTGTGGACCGATCTCTCGGTGCCGACCTTGGACTTCAACGTCTTCTTGACCGGCTACGACGTCCTGACCTTCAACCTACGCGACCTCTTCGATACCGGCACCCTGCCCCAGACTTCGCACAGCAACACGGCGATCAGCCCCCGGGGGATCTTCTCGACCACCTCCAACGGCACCACCGGGGTCGGCCCGGGCTCCTCCTCGTGCGACGACCAGCTGCCCCTGCCGCCGCTGCCGCAGGTGCTGCTCGAGCACATCCGGGCCGCGCATACCGGCCAGGCCTCGCCGGTGGTCTTCGGCGGCCTGTGCTCGGGGGTCGACCACGGCGACGTCATCGCCCGCGGCTACGTCACGATCGACAACGTCAACTTCTGCAGCTTGCAGTTCCCGGGAGACGTCGGCTACTTCATCTCCGGAGGTCTGGGCGTGGCGAACAACCAGAACGTCCTGTGGGGTGACGTCTTCTACATCAAGGACACCGAGAGCTCGGCCCAGGGCATGCCGTTGGTCCACATCGAGGCGGACGACCTGTTGGGACCGGCCGACTACACCTTCTACCGCCGCTACTCGGGCGGTGCGGACCAGCGCGAGGGCCTGGCCAACCACTTCGCCGTGCGGTACCTCAACGGCGGGGTCTTCGACGGCGGCACCGACCTGATCGTCTGGCGCGATTCGAAGCGCTCGATCGCTCCTTTCAACTGTGCCCTGACCGCCCCAGCGCCCTACCCCCTCTCTGCCAACCAGATCGTCATCTTCGACGAGCAGGAGAACCCGGAGGTCCCGGAGACCTCACCCTTCTCGCCGCCTCTGCCCGGCGTCCTCTTGATCCCGTTTCCCTGGGAGTCGAACCGGATCACGGTCAACGACCCGGATTTCTTCCCCGTCACCTTCGACTTCGGCTGGCTCTACCTGAACTTCAACAACTCCGTGGCCGGTAGCCAGGTGCCCTTCGAGCCCCTGATGCAGAACTACGTGCAGGCGGTGATGACGGCCAACGGGCGCTTCAGCGTCGGCTTCGACGCCATCCAGCTCGGGAACGTCACCGAGCCGGGCGGGGCCCCCGACGACCTGCTCCCGATCTGCGACGGCGCCCCCGACCCGGTGGGCTGCAACTGAAGGCGAGGACGGCGGCGAGGTCTCCCGGGGCCTCGCCGTTGCCCTGGCCGGTCCCAGCCGATAAGATTTCCCTCCGGGAACGCCCACCCCCTACGAGGTACCATGAGCCCATCCGAAGTGAAGATCCGGCCTGCCGACGAGCTGGATCTCGATTCCATCATCGCCATCGACGAGAAGCTATCCGGTCAGTATCGCCCCGACATCTGGGAGCGGCGGTTGACCTATTACCTGCGCCGTGACCCCGGCGGCTCCCTGGTCGCCGAGTCCGGTGGCCAGGTGGTCGGCTTCATGCTGGGCGAGGTCCGCTCAGGGGAGTTCGGCCAGGACGACACCACCGGCTGGATCGAGGTGGTGGGCGTCGACCCCGAGCACCGTGGGCATTCGGTCGGGCGCCGGCTCGGCGAGGCTGCCCTGTCCTACTTCCAGAGCCAGGGGGCCAGGAAGGTCCGCACCCTGGTGGAGGAGAGCCGTGGGGACCTCAACCGGTTCTTCGCCTCCTTGGGATTCGTCCCGTCCAGCCTTCGCCCCTTCGAGAGAGCCTTCTGACCTGGAGAACTCCGAGATGCGTACGAGGTCCGCACTGCTTCCCCCGCACTACCACGCCGCCGTCGTCAAGTGGCGCGACACCTACCTGACCGACTACCCCTATCTGATGGAGAGCTGGGATCGGTACTTCCCGACCGATCGCCGCTTCGAGCTCTGTGCCTACCGCGAGCTCGGCATCTGCGATGAGATCGAGTGCGGCGACCACAAAGGCAAGCCCAAGATCCCGCGGGCGGCCGAGCTCGCCCCGGAGCAGGCGCATTACCTCCTGGGAGCGATCAAGGCTCAAGCCTCCACCGAGTTCGGCTCGATCCAGCAGCACCGCGAGGTGCTGGCGCGGGCTCAGGAGGAGGAGGAGCAGGTGTGGATCCTGCGCATGATGGCCGAGGAGCTGCGCCACGGCTACCAGATGCTCCACCTCATCGTCGACGACGACTGGAAGCCGGTGACCGGGCAGTCGAGCGAGCAGATGGTCGAGGAGATCCTGTCGATGCAGACCGGCTCCCACGTCCTGGGAGCGTTCAACATCGACTTCGAGTCGTTCGTCGACAACATCGTCTTCTGCTGCCTGATCGACCGCGTCGGCAAGTACCAGCTGGCGATGCAGAAGATCTCCGCCTACGCGCCGATGGCCGACTCGATGCCGCAGATGCTGCGCGAGGAGGCGTTCCACCTCGCGACCGGCGTGGTGCCGCTGCGCCGGTGGGTGGTCAAGGCCGCCGCCGGGTCGCCGACGATCTCGATGGAGATCATCCAGAAGCACTTCAACAAGTGGGTGCCGCGCGGGCTCGAGATGTTCGGCGACGAGCGCGGCGGCGGCACCAACGTCAAGTTCGGCCTGAAGCCGATGAAGAACCGCGAGGCCCAGGACCAGTACTACCTCGAAATCGAGAAGGTGGTGCGGGACCTCAACATCCGCTTCCTGCGGGCGCGCCTGCCGCACCTCGACGCGGGCGGCGCCGAGGCGGCGCTGCAGCGGCTGGAGAGCGAGCGCGGCAGCGTCGACGGCGTGTCGTTCGACGACCTGCTGCGCGTCCCCGACCGCCTCTACTTCCGCCGGCGCGGCGAGCCGGCGTTCGCCCGAGTGGGCCGCGACGGCGAGCGCTTCGAGGACGCCGAGGCCTACCTCGTCCACCTC
>DASUEU010000050.1:0-144509 GCA_036274895.1 Thermoanaerobaculia bacterium
CAGAGTGACTCGTCGTCGAAGCGGCCGGGCTCCTGCACCGGGCCAGGCTGGCCCTCTCTAGCTGGAAGGGACCCACCCGCCCCAAGGCGGGAGAGCCCCCAACCAGCGCACTTGACAAACGGTCGTTCCATATCAGGGGCCGACCAACGTGTCGGCCCTCTTGCTCTCGACTCGGCGAGCACTCTCAACCAATGATCCCGTCATGGCCAAACGGACCACGAAGCAACAGTCTGGGGGCCCTTCCCTGCGGCCCGACAACCCAGCGAGAGCCGACCGGCAGACCTGGCTGGCCGAGAGCCTGGCACTGAGCGAGGAGATCCTGGACTCGGCGCGAGGGTCGAGAGATGGATGTTGACCGGCTGCTCGCTCTCGATCGCGAGGAGCTTGAGGGCCGGGGCTTGTAGTCTCGAGCTCGCGCCCGGCCAACGCGCTCTGCCGGACCCAAGTCAGGGCGGTCGCTGGGCTCCCCTGCAGCAGCGGCGGACCGTCGCCGAAACGGCTGGCACCTCAGGCAAAGCACAGCATTCGTGGGCCCCCGGCCGCGGCCTGCGGTCGGGAGTCGGCGGGCTCGTCCCTCGCCCGGCCTCACTCCCGAGCCGAGGCCGCTACGGCTGAGGGCTCCGCCCTCACTGGCCTGCTGGGCGCACCTGACCTCGGGCAAGGCGGAAGCCGAGGTAGTCGGCGCGGCCGCCCGGCGAGAACCAGTACCGCGCGGCTGCGCGCACGTTCCACGCGTCGTCGTTCCAGGAGCCGCCACGAAACACGCGGATCGAGCCCTCCGCGGGGCCGATCGGGTCCACCACCAAGCTCGTGGGGTAGTCGCTCGGCCAGTCCCCCGTCCACTCCCAAACGTTGCCCAGCATGTCGCGCAGACCCCAGGGGTTGGCCTGCTTGAGCCCCGCGGGGTGAGTGCCGCAGTTCTGGGAGGGGAACTGCTTCTCCTTCCAGTCCGAGCAGTTCCAACCTCCCGCGTAGGTGACTCCACTGTTGCCGCCATACCAGGCGATGGGGTCGAGCTGCGGCCCATGGCGGTCACCCTTAAGCGTCAGAGCGCCGGTCCAGATGGCGGTGTCGGTCCCAGCCCTGGCCGCCACCTCCCACTCCGCCTCGGTGGGGAGCCGATAGCCTGTGCAGCCGAGCCCGGCGAAGCTGGCCCCCTTGCAATGGAAGCTTTCCTCTCCCAGGTCCCCGGTGCAGTCGTCGAGGCGGTAGCATTCCGCGAGCCTTTCCACCTTGGACAGCTGGTTGGCGAAGGCCACGGCGTGGTACCAGCTGACCTGCTCGACGGGGCAATTCTCTCCGCAGGAGGTGAAGAAGGAGGGGTTCTTGAGCCCCAGCTTCATCCACTGCCCCTGGGTCGTCTCCGTCTCGGCGAGCCAGAAGCCGCGGGTCAGCTGGACCTCGTGCTGGGTCTCGCCCGCAAGCCGCCCCGGTTCGTCCCCAGGGCTGCCGATGGTGTAGAGGCCGGCCGGGACGAAGCGGAAAAACATCCCTGCCACCAGCTCTCTTCTGGTGCCGGCGGGGGGATCCGGCGGGGCGCTGACGGCCGGCGCCGGCTCCGCCCCCATGCTCCGCCGCACGCTCTTCCACTCTCCCACCGTCCTCGCCTGCACCTGCCGCGCTCGGTTGAGGAAGTAGAAGCTGCCTCCGCTCCCACCGTGAGCCATGTCTCCCAGTCTCGGGTTTTGAGTCTGGCCCGTCACGATCTGGACCTGCTGCCTCAGGTAGGGGTACAGCTCTTCGACCGTGATGAGGCCATCCCCGCGCGTGCCGTCTGGCTGGGCGGGCTCGGAGTCCGCCCTACCACCCAGGCCGGTGAAGAGCTTCTCGAAGAACACGCTGCCCGGCCCGACCGAATCGTAGTGCCAGCTCTTCTCCGCCGTGCCGCCGGCCGTGATCACGTGGGCTCCCGGTTCTTTCGGCACCAGCCGTGCGGAGCCCATGGGGACTCGCCCGAAGCCCCCGCTGTGGCAGGCGTTGATGAGCGCCAGCGAGTGGTGGGCCTTGTCGGTCACCTCGCTGTAGTACACCCAGAGCGCCTCCATCGGAATGGAGTTCACCTTGTCCGTCAGGCTCGTGGCGGAAGACTGGAGCAGGTATCCGCGATTACCGTCTTGCAAGCCGTGCCCGCTGTAGGCGAAGAGGAAGCGGGAGCGTCGCAACTTCTCGAGCTGCTGCGGGAAGTAGGCCGAGAGAAAAACCTTGAAGTTCTCCTCCGTGACCGCTTCGTTGCGCAGCACCACGATCTCGTCGAAGAACTCGTAGTCCTTGAGGTAGGCCACCAGATTGGCCATGTCCACCTCGGCCGGTTCGAGGTAGGGGTCCGCACCGGCCAGATTTGGATAGCGGTACACGCCGGCCACCAGGGCGAAGCTCCTCCCGGCATCCTGCGTGGTCATGCCGAGCAAGTTCAAGACCTTCTCGGGCAGGGAACGCTTGTCCTGGTAGTGGACGAAGTAGCGCCGGTACTTCTCCGGGATGTCTTGGGGCTGCCCGGTCGCCCACCGCGCCCCGAGGACGGCAGCCAGGGCGAGGGCGAGCAGGGCCCAGCGCTTACGACTCGAGCTTCTGCTGCGCACGCTCAAACACCACCTTCCAGAAAAAACCGTTCTGAAACGCCAACAAGCAGAACGAGACCACCTGGATCGGCTCCAGCTGGGCCGTGTCCTGGAGGGTCCCCAGCAGCGGCAGCAGCACGATCGGGGACACGCACAGTGGCTTCAACAAGCTGCCCCAGGACGCCTTCCCCTTGAGGTAGAAGAAGTACCGCGCCGCCATCCCGACCACGATGCAGACGAAGATCAGGATGATCATCGGCCAGGGGTTGCCCCCCGCGCCGAAGTGCCGGCGGTCGCCACCTTCCAGCCGAGGGAAGCCGATCCACAGCCACAGCAGCAGCCCGGCCAGCGCCAGGATCGCCAGCTGCCCGAGGCCCCGCAGAACCCGCCGGGACCGCACGGCCTCCACCAGGATCAGGACGACCAGGATGCCGAAGCACCCGATGAGAATCAGGTCGATCGCTTCCATCGCGCCTCCTGTGTCACGAGGAGCCACCGTGGCTCAGTGCCGCCCGCCGAGTCCCCGGGGCTCCCTCGAGGGCAAACCTCGATGGGCGCGACGATCCCAGCGCGCAGCCGGCCTAGGATGCCGCCGTGAAAGGTCGTCTTGGAGTACCAGGGCATAATCATAGCCGATGGTGCATTTTCAGAGACTTGGGGCTTTCGCAGCGATTCTCTCAGATCTTGCGCATTCCAGGGCCATCCTCTTCGAGAACGAGGGCCGAGACCTGGGTCGCCATCTGCAGCCCCCCGCGGCAGCTCCCCACCTCCCGGGGAGACCCCTCGGCTTCGCTCGGGGTGACAGACAGGGCGGTCTTCGCGGTGGCGGCTAGACGTTGGCTGGCACCCCGGGCAGCACGAAAGCGGCGACGCGTCGCCGCACTCCAAAGGGTCTTGCTCAGCGGGAGATCAGGTCGTAGGCGAGCAGGGCCGTCAGGCCGAGCAGGATGAGCCCGCCGTAGACGAAGAGGTGCGCGCGCTCGGGCGGCACTCTGGCGATCTGGCGCAGGCCGAAGGCCGGGAAAGTGAAGTAGATCAGGGCTTTCAGCACCTGACCCCAGCCGATGAGGGTGAGGATCATCGGCAATCCCGACCAGACGTTGTGGAAGGCCACGATGATCGAGCCGAACCACAGGCTCATGAAGCCAACGGCGAAGACTCCCGGCTCACCCTGCTGGTGGAGCAAGCGGAAGAAGCCCGCCCAGGCCCGGGGGGCGAGCACGTGGGAAAGGCCGATGATCGATAGATTGACGAGGGCGAAAACTTCGACGGCGATTTCCATGCTCGGGCCTCGCAGGATCGTCCGGGCTGATGGGTCAGCCTACACCCGCTCGCCCGGGCACCGCCCCCGAAACGGCTGGCACCTCGGCCGGAGTGTCTGCACATAAACGAAGCGGGGGCCCGGAGGCCCCCGCGCGTTGAGTCAGCAGAGCGGAGAGCGTGGAACGGGCGCCAGGCTTAGATCGGCGAGGCGGGGGAGAAGTAGGTGAAGAGCACGAGCGAGTCGTCGTAGTCCCCGTCCGCCGAGTCCTCGGAGTTGACCCAGGCGGTGCAGAACTCACCACCCGACGGGTTCTGGGCCAGTGTCTTGCCACCGATCACCTTGGACTTGTTGGGCAGCGTGGTGGTCACGGTGATCTTGTAGTCGCCGCCCGTGGCCGGCGTCATGAAGAAGGGCTGGCCGCCCGGAGCCGGCGCGTTGAGGAAGCCCTTGGTGGCGAGGTTCATCTGGACGTTGCCTTCGCCTTTGCCTTCGAACGTCGCGGCCGAGCCGGTGGGCGGCAGGATGGCCACGTGCTGCACCGCGCCCGAGTTGCTCAGCGCATTGACGAAGATCTTGGTGTTGGGGGGGAACGCGAAAGAGACGTTGTTGGTGATTGCCATGATGTAACTCCTTGGAGAGTATTTCTCTCCTGATCGGCGCCAACCTCGAACGACCGTTCGACTGTACGTGGAGGAGGGTTGGCGCCGTTGTGACACCTGGCCAGGCAGCGAATGCATCATAGCACCGCCCGCGAACTAAAGAGTGCCTGCTTCTAAATAAATATTTTTATCGACGCTTCTTCACTGCTCGGTCGGGGCCAGCGCCGTGAGATCCGGCACGATCAGGGTGCCCGAGCCCTCGTTGGTGAACACCTCCACCAGCAGGCTGTCCGCCACCCGGCTGGAGACGATGTGGGCCCGCGGCACGCCGGAGGCGAGGGCGCTCTCGATCGCCGCGACCTTGGGCAGCATCCCGCCGGCGATCTGGCCGGCCTCGCGCATCCGGGCCAGGCCCGGCAGGTCGATGTAGGAGATCAGGGAGCGGGGGTCCTCCACCCGCTCCAGCACCCCCGCGGCCTCGGTCACCAGGACGAGCTTTTCGGCCTTCAAGGCCACGGCCAGGGCCGCGGCCACCGAGTCCGCGTTGACGTTGAGCAGGGTGCCGCGGTCGTCGGCCGAGATCGGCGAGACGATCGGGATGAAGCCGCCGTCGAGCAGGTGGAGCAGGACCGAAGGATCCACGCCGGCGATGTCGCCCACCTGGCCGTAGTCCACCTCGGAGCCGTCCGCGGTCACCACGGGCGGGCGGCGCCGCACCCGCACCAGCCCGGCATCCACCCCCGAGAGGCCCACGGTCCTCGCTCCCACGGCCCTCCCGGCCGCCGTCAGCCGGGTGTTGATCGTGCCGTTGAGCGTCATCACCGCGGCGGCGAGCATGCGCTCGTCGGTCACCCGCCGGCCGTCGACCATGCGCACCGGGATGCCCAGCTCCCCGGCGAGGTCGGTGGCCTGGGGGCCGCCGCCGTGGACCACCACCACCCGCACCCCCAGCTGCTCGATGGTCGCCACCTGCTCGAGGAAGGCGCGGCAGGCCGCGTCATCCACCAGGGCGGCGCCGCCGGCTTTAACCACGAAAGTCTTGCCGCGGAACAACCGCAGGTAGGGGAACACCCGCCGCAGCGTCTTGGCCTCGGCCGCCTGCTGCCCAACGTCCTTGCTCATCGTCCACCCTCCAGGAGCAGGCGGTAGAGCACCGCCATCTGTACCCACATCCGGTTCTTCGCCTGGGCCAGCACCGCCGAGCGGGGCCCGTCGAGCACCTCGTCAGCCACCACCACGTTGCGCCGCACCGGCAGGCAGTGGAAGAAGCGGCAGTCCACCGCGGCCTGGGCGAACCAGCTCTCGTCCACGCACCAGCCGGAAAGCCCCCGGCGCAGCTCGGCCTCGGCCGCGGCATCGCCATAGTGCCGCGTCGAGGCCCAGGACTTGGCGTAGATCACCTGGGCCCCGGGCAGGGCCTCGACCGGGTCCGCGGTTTCGAAGACCCGCCCTCCCGAGAGGGCCGCCGCCGCTTGCGCCCGGGCCAGGATCGGCTCGGGCAAGGCGAAGGGCTCGGGCCGCAGCACCGCCACCTCCATGCCGCGCAGCGCCGCCATCTGGGCCACCGCCGCCGGCACGGCCAGGGGCAGGGCCTTGGGATGGTTGGCCCAGCTGAGCACCAGGCGGCCCCGCCGCGGCACGCCGAGGTCGTCGAGCGTCTTCCAGTCCGCCAGGGCCTGGCAGGGATGGCCGGCGGCGGACTCCAGGTTGATCACCGGCACCCCGGCGAGACCAGCCAGGGTGTGGAAGAGGCGGTCCGAGACGTCCGCTTCGAGGTCCGTGCCCGAGGCGAAGCAGCGGATGCCCAGGGCATCGGCGTAGCCGGCGAGCACCGGGATCGCCTCGCGCACGTGCTCGGAAGCGTCGCCGTCCATTACCACGCCGTCCCGGGTCTCGAGCTTCCAGGAGCCGGCGCCGGGGGAGATCACGAAGCTCGCGCCGCCCAGCCTCGCCATACCGGCCTGAAACGACGCCAGCGTCCGCAGCGAGGGGTTGAAGAACAGCAAGGCCAGCACCTTGCCGGCCAGGGCCTGCCCCTCCGGGCGAGCCTCCAGCCGGGCGGCCAGCACCAGCAGGTCCGCCAGCTCCTCGGCCGGGTGCTCGGCCAGGTCGACGAAGCGCTTCACGCCCGCAGCCCCGCCAGGGCGTCCACCAGCACGTCGACGTGCTCGTCCTCGAGCACCAGGGGCGGCAGCAGCCGCACGATGTGCGGGTCCGCGGCGCCGCCGGCGAGCACGCCGCGCTCGATCAGCTCGAGGACGACCTGCTTGGCCGGCCGGCTGGTGCGCAGGCCGAGCAGGAAGCCCTCGCCCTGCACCGCCACCACCGGCCCCACCCGGCACTCGCTCTTGAGGCGCGAGGACAGCCGCCGCACCCTTGCCAGCAGGCCTTCCTCCTGGATCACCGCCAGCACGGTCTCGATCAACGCGCACGCCAACGGGCCGCCGCCGAAGGTGGTGCCGAGGTCCCCGGGAGCCAGGAAGTCCAGCCACTCGGGCCGCGCCAGCACCGCCCCGGCCGGGAAGCCGCCGGCCAGGCCCTTGGCAACGGTCAGCAGATCCGGCGTCACCCCCATCAGCTGGGCCGCGAACGGCTCCCCGGTGCGCCCCATGCCGCACTGCACCTCGTCGAAGATCAGGCAGGCGCCGACCAGCCGGGTGCGGTCGCGCAGGGCAGCCAGGAAGCCGGGGTCCAGCACATAGGCCCCGGCCTGGCCCTGCACCGGCTCGGCGATTACCGCCGCGACCTCCTCGGTGACCAGCTCGTCGATGGCGGCCTCGTCGTTCCGGGGCAGGAAGTCCACCTCGAAGGGCATCTGCGGGAAGCCGTACCAGCGGCCGGCGCCGGCGGTCACCGCCGCGGCGGCGGCCGTCCGACCGTGGAAGGCCCCCTCGATCGCCACCACCTTGCTCCGGCCGGTCTTGCGCAGGGCGATGCGCAGGGCGTTCTCGTTGGCCTCGGCGCCGCTGTTGACCAAGAAGACCTGCGACAGGTGGCGCGGCGCGAAGGCGGCGAGGGCCTCCGCGGCGCGCGAGCGCACGGCGAGCGGCGTGATGTTCGACTGGAAGAACAGCGTCTGCGCCTGTTCGGCCAGGGCCGCGAGCAGGCGCGGATGGCCATAGCCGAGCAGGGCCACGGCGTGGCCGCCGTAGAAGTCCAGTAGGCGGCGACCGTCCCGGGTGGTGAGCCACACCCCCTCGCCTGCGACCGGCTCGAAGGGCAGGTGGGGATAGACCGGCATCAGCCGCGGGCTGTCCACGGCGGGCATCGTGAGCGTCGTCATGTCAGAACCATCCGGGGCCGGGCAGGGTGAGGCCGGCCTCCTCGGGCAGGCCGAAGAGGCGGTTCATCCACTGGATGCCCCCGCCGGCGGCGCCCTTGACCAGGTTGTCGAGCGCCGAGAAGACCACCAGCCGGCGGCCCTGGGCGGCGAGGGAGAGGTGACAGCGGTTCGAGCCCACCACGTCCTTGAGCTCGGGAGGCTTGCCGAGGAGCTCGACGAAGGGGGAGCCGGCATAGGCCGCGGCGAGGGCCTCGAGCGAAGCCTCGAGCGAGGCGCCGTCGGCGAGCGTGGCCCAGACCGTGGCGTAGATCCCCCGCGCCTGGGGGCCGGCCTGGGGCACGAAACTGATCTCAACCGGTGCCCCCGAGGCTGCCCCGGCCAAAAGCTCCATCTCCGGCGCGTGGCGATGGGAGAGCGGGCTGTAGGCGAAGAGGTTCGAGCGCCGCTCGGGGTGATGGGTGGTCGCCGTCAGCTTCTTGCCGGCGCCGGTTGAGCCGGTGACCGCCGAGACGGCGAGCGACGGCTCGATCAGCCCGGCCCGGAGCAGAGGCACTGCCGCGAGCAGCACGGCGGTGGTGAAGCACCCGGGGTGGCCCACGTGACCGGCGGGCACGCCGCTCCACTGCTCGGGCAGGGCGCAGACGAACTCCGCAACCCGCCCGGGAGCGCCGTGGGGCTCGCCGTAGATCTCCTGCCAGGTGGCGACCGAGCCGAAGCGGAAGTCCGCCGAGAGATCCACCACCTTGACCGCGACCCCCTTCTCCTCGGCGGCCGAGAGCAGGCCGTCGACCAGCTGGGCCGAGGCCCCGTGGGGGGCGGCCGAGAAGATCGCCGTCGGCAGCCCCGGTTCGAGCAGATCGGGCAGCTCGGCGGTGGGCCGGAAGCGAGTCTCCCGGTAGACGCCGGCCAGGTGAGGGAAGACGGCACCGAGGCGCTCCCCGGTCTGGCTGCCCGAGGCTGCCGCCGCCAGCTCGAAGCGGGGATGGCCCGCGAGCAGGCGCAGCAGCTCCCCGGCGACGTAGCCCGAGCCGGCGAGGACGAAGGTGGGGATGCGCGCGCTCATCGCCCGCTCCCGTCGCCCAGGCCGGGCAGGGCCGCGAGCACCCGGGCGGCGAGGCGGGGGGCGTCGCTCCTGGCATTGATCGCCGGGATGCCCAGCCGCTCCTCGATCAGGGTGGTGCCGACCTGGTTGTCGGTGGCCGGGCCGGTGACCACCACCGGCTCGATGCCGTACTCGCTGCGCAGCAGCTGCACGCCGCCCCAGGCGGCCACCGGGTCATTGGCGGCGAGCACCACGGCGGTGAAGGCGTCGCGGATCTCTGGATCGGCGAGGATGGCGTCCACGCCGTAGGTGCCGAGCAGGCCGTCGCCCAGCTCGGCGACGATCACCTCCGGCTCGGCCGCGGCCAGCCGGGTGATCAGGCTGCGGGTCAGGGCCCGGGCGTTCTTGCGGGTGGTCGCCACCACGCCGAAGTCGGTGAAGATCGCCGTCTGGCGGGCCCCGGCGTCCTCCATGGCCAGCACGTCGCGGCGCAGGGAGACGCCGGTGGACTTGAAGCCGTCGACCACGATGCCGTGGTGGGACATCTCCCGCACCAGGGCGCAGGCGGCGGCGGTCTTACCGGCGTTCATGCACGAGCCCACCAGGGCCACCACCGGCACGCCGCGGGGCAGCAAGGGGGCCTCCGGATCGAGCTTCTCCTCCCCCACCCGCGCCGGCACGCCGATGCGCTCGCCGAGGTAGGGAAAGGTCAGCACCGCCCCCAGCACCTCGCACTGGAAGGGGGGCCCCAGGTCCGGGTTGATCGAGTCGCAGTGGCCGAGCACGCCACCCATGTTGAGCAGCTGGATGCGGTCCCCGGGGGCCAGGCGCTCCGGCAGGTGGCCGGAGTAGCCGAAGAGGGCGTTCCGGTGGCCGAGGGCACCGGCCAGGATGTCGCCCTTCTTCACCTGGGCCATGCGCCCGTTGGGCAGCTCGAGCTGGTTGTAGGTGCTCTTGTCGTTCTCCACCTTGACGGCCACCACCACCCCCTCCTCGCAGGGGATCTGGGCGGCGAGCCGCACCTCCCGCTTCAAGCCGCAGCTCCTCGTCACCGAGGCGATCTTGTCGAGATGCACTGCCTTCACCGCTGCCCCTGCCTCTCCGGCTGCTCGCCATTCGCCTCGAAGATCGCCCCCAACCTCGCCATCAGCCGCTGCTGGTCCCGGGCGTGGGCGCAGGCGATGAAGACCGTATCGTCCCCCGCCACCGTGCCCACCACCTCGGGCCACTCGGCCCCGTCGAGGGCCACCGCCACCGTCTGGGCCGCCCCCACCAGGGTCTGCAGCACCAGCAGATGGGGCCCGGCGGGCCGCTGGCCGCGCAGGAAAGGAGCCAGCTCGCGGAGCCGCTCGATCCGCGGGCCGCTCGCCCGCGGCGCCACGTAGCGCCCGTGGACCTTGATCACGCCCAGATCCCGGAAGTCCCGGCTGATGCTCGACTGGGTGACGGCAAATCCCCGCTCCGACAGCCGCTCCGCCAGCTCGACCTGGCTCGCCACCGGCTCAGCCTCGAGTAGCTCGAGGATGGCACGCTGGCGGTGGTCGCGGATCTCGGTCTCGGACGGCACGGGGCTCCTCCCTCAAAAAGAATGCGCATAGTGTCGCATGGAATTGCAGGTGTCAAGGGGGAGACTGTCCCGGACGTCGCCCCGAACCTTGCCCTGAGGAGCCTGCGACGAAGGGGAAGCCGAGGGGCCTCCTGGGCGGGCGGCAGTCCCCGTTGTCATCCTGAGCGAAGCGAAGGATCTGGATGGGGAGGGCCTGGACGTGTCGGCAGCGGTGCCGCCGAGGGGACTGCCGCCCGCCCAGATCCTCCGCTTCGCTCAGGATGACAAGGCGGCGGAGACGTGCCCTCGGAAAGCGACTGAAGAGAAAGCGAGAGCCCTTCCGCCAATCCCTTCGGGGGAGGGTGACTGTCGCCCTTCCCCTGCGACGAAATATGTCGTAACGTCATACAACGATTCCTGAACGAGCTCGAAGGAGGGCTCCTGCCATGCCCCGCTGGCTCCCCGCCGCCTTGCTCTGCCAGGGCGCCTACCTCTACCAGGGCCGCCTCGGCCAGGGTACGGACGGCCCCCTCTGCTCGCGCCTCGGGCTGCTGCGCTTCGAGGGGCCAGAGGCCCACGTCGCCCTCGGCCGCACCCTCTTCCGGCTGGCCCTGCCCCTCTTCGCGGACGGCTTCGAGAGCGGCGACCTCTCGGCGTGGGGGATGGTGGTGCCTTAGCGGAGCCTCAGTGGCAGCCCACGGTCTTGATGCTGTCCGTCCCCTCGATCGGGTCGCCGCCGAGGGTGCTCCCCACCAGCGTCGCCGACGTGTCGCCACACTGGATGCCGGTCCGGCGAGTGCGGAAGTGCAGCACCAGGTCGAGGTCGCCGTCGCCGTCGACGTCCTGGCGATGGCCCCGGCCGTGGGCCTCGGGGGCTCCCCCCGCTCCGGAGAACCGCACCGTTGCGACGTCGACCGTCAGGGCATCGAAGCTCGCCGTGGTGAGCACGGCCACCGGAACCACTCCCTTGCTCCGCGGGTTGACGGAGTTGGGGAAGCTGCCGGGCTTGACGTCGATGGTGACCGTGGTCGGCGGCGGCGGCCCGAAGCTGCGATCGACTTCGATGAAGTTGTAGTTCTTGCCCGCCGGCAAGATGGGGTTGCCCAGCACAGTGCCGGTTGCGGTGTCCAGGCTGAAGATCCGCCACGAGCTGGGCGGATCAGCCTGGAAGAAGCCGATGAAGTAGAAGGTCCCGTCGTTGGGGTCGAAGCTCGAGACCCCGTTCGAGACCAGGCAACAGCCGGGGATGCCGGGGCCGACCGGAGTCAAGGTCCCGGCGGCGGCGTCCACCGAAGTCAGCTGCTCCGTGGTGGTGGCGAAGTCGAAGACGACGGCGTAGAGGGTGTCGGCCTGCTCATCGTGCTCGATGAAGTTGTAGGCCTTGCCCGCAGGCAGCAGGGGGTTGCCCAGCACGGCACCGGTGGCGCCGTCGAAGCGGAAGAGGCGGGAGGTGCCGGGCGGATCGGCCTGGAAGGACCCGACGAAGAAGAAGACCCCGTTGTCCGGGTCGAAGCTGGAGACCCCGCTCGGGATCAGGCAGCAAGCGGGGATGCCGGCGCCGATCGGGGTCAGGGCGGCGGTGGCCGGGTCGATCTCGACCAACTGCTCGGTGGTGGTGGCGACGTCGAAGACGACGCCGAGCAGGCGGTCGGTGCCATGGTCCCACTCGATGAAGTTGTAGTTCTTGCCCGCCGGCAGAATGGCGTTCGAGGTCACGGCGCCGGTGGTCGCGTCGAGGACGAAGAGCCGCGTGGTGTTGGGCGGATCGGCCTGGAAGAAGCCGACGAAAAAGAAGCGATCGGACTCGGGGTCGAAGGAGGAGACCCCGGACGAGACCAGGCAGCAACCCGGGATCCCGGCGCCGACGGCGCCGAGGGCTGCGGTCACGGGATCGATGGTGACCAGCCCCTCGCTGGTGGTGGCCACGTCGAAGACCACACCGTAGAGGGGATCCGAAGCCACTGCCGGCTTTGACAGTGCCACCACCACCAGCCCGAGAAGCAGGACGACGAAATCGCGTTGACGCATGGCCACGGCCCTCCTGACAGATCTTGCTCAAGTGTAACAGAGTCGATCAAGAGGGGGAGGTGCGCTCCGACCGGAGCCGGGGTTCGCCCAGGCTCCGGTTTCTCACGACTCCTACTGGCAGACCGGCACCGGGTTGGCCGTGCCGGCGAAGCGCTGCTCGAAGTAGCAGCCCATGGGCTGGCGAACCCCCGCGAGGTTGTAGAGCCCGAAGTCCTCGCCGTCGAAGATCACCCAGGTATAAGCGTAGGGCACGCCCCAGCCGAACGCCGTGTTGAAGACGTCGTGGGTGCGCTGGAGGTAGTCGGGTCGGCTCCACTGCTTCTGGCTATAGCCGAACTCACCGATGATGACGTTCGGATTGCCACTGACGTTGCGGATGGTGGTGAGATCCGCCAGCAACTGCCCTGCGCTGACGTTGGTGCTCTCGTAGGCCGAGTAGTTGACGTAGTCCGCCGGCACCTGCGGCACGACGTTGTAGAGCACGCTTTGAAAACCATTCTGTTGCAGAGCACGAACGATGTTCAGCTCCACCGAGTAGGCCACCCAGCCCCAGAGCCCATCGTTCCAGGCCAGCTGGTTGCCTTCCGCGATCCCCTGCTGCCGTGCCAGCAGCCAGGTCTTGAAGCCCTGGAGCGCCGTGGTCGGATTCGGCACGCCGCGGTACCAGATGGGGAAGTTCGCGTCGCACACCGCCCGGGTCGCGGGGTCCGTGGCATAGCCGTAGGAAGCGCTGCAATAGACGACGTTGTCCCCTTCCCAGTTCGAGATGATGAACTGCTTGCCAGTCCAGTGCGACAGCCACGCCAGGTTGTAGGCGAAGTCGCGGTATTCGGCCACCACCGACGCCGTGAAGGCGGGAGTGTAGAGCGTGGGATCCACGTAGGCCTTGGCCTGGCAACCGGATTGGTCGAAGGTGGTCAGCTCGTAGGTCCAGATGTTCGGATCGCTCAGGGCCTCCCAGACCTCGGAGGAGTAGAGCAGGCTCACCAGCGACTCGGGCGGGCTGCAACGGGGCGACAGCAGCAGCCTCACCGTGTGGCCGCCGATCGCCGAGAGCTTGTTGACGCCGTCGTCGAGCAGGCAGCGGTTGGTCCAGACGTAGGCGCCGGCGCGGCTGGCGAAGTCGCTCCAGGCCGTGCTGGTCGTCACCGGGGGGAAGATCTCGCAGGACGGGATCACCTGGAAGCCGAAGCTGCTCCTGTCGACGTAGGGATCGGCCGGATTGCCGATGACCGCCGTCTTGGTCCAGGTCCCCACGTGGCTCGACTGCCACGGCCCTCCGGGCGAAGTCCAGCTGCCATTCACGTCCGTGTAGTGGCCATAGAAGGCGTTGACCTCGCCGGTGGAAACTCCGTTGCGAGTGCTCGACCAGTAGATCGGCGCGCTCGGTGGGCCGTTGGCGATGGTGTAAGTAGGCGTTTCCCCCACGGCGTAGAGCGGTCCACCGTCGATCGAGTTGTTCATGGTCAATCGCGAGGTGACCGTGAAGTTGACCCCCGCGGTCTGCCCGCCGACCTGGGCGCGCTTCTGCCAGACCCCGCGATGGCTCGCTAGCCAGGGGCCACCCGGCGAGGTCCAGAAGCCGTTGGCGTCGGTGTAGTGGCCGTAGAAGGCGTTGACCTCGCCGGTCGACGCGCCGTTGCGATCGCTCGACCAGTAGATCGGAGCGAAGGGCGCAGCACAGCGGACGGTGTAGATGGGGGTTTCTCCGACGGCGTAGAGGGTATTGGCCGCGGGGTCGCCGAGCCGAGTCTGCCGGTCCAGGGTGAGGACGAAAGGCTGACCGGCCTTCTCGCAAGCGCCGGCGGGGAGGGCCTGGAGCGCGAGTCCCAACGCCAGGGCCGGTGCGAGCCCGTTGACGGCACGGAGGCTGAAGCGAAGCTGGATGGCCATCACAGGAGTCTCCTGGTGAGTGGTTACGCCGGGCCGGACCAGGCCCCGGACTCTCCGGGGCCGCCGAGCCGGCAGCGGCCGGAGACTAGCACATTATAGCGACTGCAAGGAAGTTCCAAAGTGCAGATGAAAACATTGAAGACGAGCAGCAGGCTCAGCCAGCGACCAGGTAGACGGTGAACATCAGCGCTCAGCAGCTCCAGGGTCGCAGCCCTGGGCTCCCACCACCACCGCCGCCCCGGCCGCGAAGGCCGGGGCGATGCGGGCGAGGTCGGCTGCGGTGACGTGCTCGACCTCGGCGGCGACCTCCTCCTCGGTGAGCAGGCGACCGCGGGTCAACCACTCGCGGGCCAGGGCGGCGGAGATCTCCTCGCCGCTTTGGGCCTCGCTGCGCCACCGGCCGAGGAAGTGGCGCTTGGCCTCCGCCAGCTCGGCCGCGGTCGGCGGCTGCGCCACCAGGCCGGCGAGCATCTCGCGGAGCAGAGCCCGGAAGGCATGGACCTTGGGGGGATCCACGCCGGTGGTGATGGTGACCCAGCCGCGCTGGCCGTCTGTGCGGTCGCGGGCGTCGAGCCCGTAGACCAGACCCCGGCGGAAGATCGCCTCCTTGCCCAGCCGGCCCTCGTAGCCGTGGGCGAAGACGTAGCGCAGCAGCCGCCAGGCCCAGGCGTCGGGGTGGCCGGGCGGCACGCTCGGCACGGCGTAGCCCACGGCCGACTGCCGCCTGGGCTCGGGGAGGGTGACGGCCAGGGGCGCCGCGCCCGGGGCGAGGGGCGGCAAGGGTCGCGGCCCGGCGGGGGCGAGGTCGGCGAAGGCTGCCTGGACGACGCGCAGGTCGTTCTCCGGATCCACGTCGCCCGCCAGGACAATCAGCGCCGGTCGCAGCTCGCCGGCAGAGCCCTCGATCCCAAGCCAGGCCGCCAGGGACTGGTCGAGCCGCTCGCGGGGGTCGAGAGAGAGCGGCGCCGGCGCCCCGACCTTGGCGCCCTCGAGCGCCCGCCGGGCCAGAGCCAGGGCCTCGTCCAGCCGGCCGGCGAGGAAGCGGACGTCGATCGAGGTGAAGCCCTCGAGCGGATGGGAGAGGGAGACCTCCTCGTCGGTCTCGAGGTTCGAGACGGGGACCACGACCCGGAGGAAGGCCGCGGGCGAGTTGGGGACGCGGCGGAGGAGGAGGAGGGGGAGGGGGATCCTCACCCCCTCGGTCCCCCTCTCCCGGCCCGCCCACACCAGCCTGCCAGGAGAGGGGGAGGCCGGAGGGGAGACAGCGACCCCGTTGTCACCCCGAGCGAAGCCGAGGGGTCTCCTCAGCAGCGGCCCGGAGGGGATGGATTCCCGCCTACGCGGGAATGACGGCGGGAGAGACATCCCCTCCGGAACCCCTCTCCCGGAGGTCGGTGTGGGTGGGCTGGGAGAGGGGCAGGGGTGAGGGGCTCGGGCCTCCGGCACCGACCACCCCACCGTCCGCCCCTCCGGCCCCAGGTACCGCAGCGCCGCCGCCTGGACCTCCGCAGCCGTGACCCTCGCCACGGCCGCCGGCAGGCCGCGCAGGGCTTCGAGGGCGTCGAGGCCGGCGAAGTAGGCCAGCTGGTGGGCGGCGTCCTCGGTGGTCTCGAGGTCGAAGACCAGCTCCTCCCTCACCCGCTCGCGGGCCCGTGCCAGCTCCGCCGCCGGCACCGGCTCCTCGCGCAGGCGCCGGATCCTGGCCTCGATCGCCGTCTCCACGGCCTCGCGGCTCGCCCCCTCCGGCGCCACGCCGCGGACGGTGAAGACGTAGCCTTCCGCCGCGGCGGGAAACCAGGTGGCCAGGCCCTCCGCGGCCCCGGCGAGGCGAGAGCCGGTGCGGGTGGGGGTCTCGCCGCCGTCCTGGGCGAAGTTGACGCCTCCCCCGCCGGAGAGGATCTCCTGGAGCAGCAGAAAGGCCGGCCAGTCCGGGGCGCTCGCGGCCGGGGCCCGCCAGGCGATCTCGAAGAGCCGCTCGCCGTCCGGGGCCGCACCCGGCCGCCGCAGCTCGACGCGCCGCTCCCCCCGTTGCACTGGCTCGACCGTCGGCGGCGGGGGCGTCGGCGCCCGCTTCGGCAGAGTACCGAAGAGCCGCACCACCTCCCGGCGCACCTCCGCGGCCGCCACGTCCCCCACCACCGCCAGCACGGCGTTGCCGGGGTGGTAGTGGCGCCGGTAGAAGTCCACCAGGGCAGCGTGGTCGATCGCCGCCACCTCGCTCTCCCAGCCGATGGTGTTGTGACGGTAAGGGTGGGTGAGGAAGGTGACCGCCAGCAGGGCGTCGTGCAGCGGGCTCGCCGGATCGTTCTCGTAGCCGTGCAGCTCGGTCAGCACGGCGCCCCGCTCGGGCTCGACCTCCGCCTCCGGGATCAACAGCCGGGCCATGCGGTCGGCCTCGATGGCCAGCGCCAGGCGCCAATGCTCCCTGGGCACGGTCTCGAAGTAGGTGGTCTGGTCGATCCAGGTGTAGGCGTGCCACTCCCCGCCCACGGCGTAGAGGGCGCTCGCCAGCTGGCCGTCGGGAAAGCCCTCGCTGGCGCGGAAGGCCATGTGCTCGAGAAAGTGGGCGAGGCCGGTGGCGCCGGTCACCTCGTTCTTGGCGCCCACCCGGTAGAGGGCCTGGACGCTGACCAGGGGCAGGGTGTGCTCCTCGAGCACGATCAGGGTCAGACCGCTCTCGAGCACCTCGACCGTGGCCCGCTCGAGGTCGAAGGCATCGGCCGGCCGGCTCGTCCCGAGCAAGCCGCCCAGCAGCAGAACCACCACCCAGAGACCCCGCTTGTCCCTCAGCACAGCGCAGAGGTTAGCGGATCGCTCGCGACTCCGTTACGCTTCTCGCCCTCATGGCCAGCAAGCTGATGACCATGGCGCAGGCCGTGCGCCGCCACGTCCACGATGGCGACACGGTAGTGATCGAGGGCTTCACCCACCTGATCTGCTTCGCCGCCGGCCACGAGATCATCCGCCAGGGCCGCCGGGACTTGACCCTCTGCCGCCTGACGCCGGACCTGATCTACGACCAGATGATCGCCGCCGGCTGCGCCAGCAAGCTGGTGTTCAGCTGGGCCGGCAACCCCGGCGCCGGCCCCCTCTACGCCTTGCGCCGGGCCGTCGAGGAAGGCATCCCGAGCCCCTTGGAAATCGAGGAGTCCAGCCACTTCGGCATGGTCGCCCGCTTCTCGGCCGGCGCCTCGGGCCTGCCCTTCCTGCCGCTCAAGACCTTCACCGGCAGCGACCTGCCGCGGGTCAACCCGCAGATCCGCGAAGTGGTCTGCCCCTTCACGGGGGAGCGCCTGGCCGCCGTGCCGGCCCTCTGCCCGGACGTCACCATCGTCCACGTGCAGCGGGCGGATGAAGGGGGCACGGCCCAGGTCTGGGGCCTCTTGGGCGTGCAGAAGGAGGCCGCCTTCGCGGCCAAGCGGGTGATCGTGGTGGCTGAGGAGATCGTGGCCGAAGAGGTGATCCGCGCCGACCCCAACCGCACCCTGCTGCCGGGCTTTGCCGTCCACGCCGTGGTGCACGAGCCCTTCGGCTGCCATCCCTCGTTCGCCCAGGGGTATTACGACCGCGACAACGACTTCTACCTCGCCTGGCGAGAGGTGTCCCAGGACCGCGGGCGTCTCGAAGCCTGGCTCGCTGAGTGGGTGTACGGCGTGGCCGACCGCGCCGGCTACGTCGAGAAGATGTCCCCCCGCCTCGAGAGGCTGCGCGCCCGCGAACGGCTCTGCGCCGGGGTGAGCTATGGCTACTGAGGCCCCCTACACGGCCGCCGAGCTGATGATCTGCCAGGCCGCCCGCGAGCTGGCCGACGGCGAGTTGGTCTTCGTCGGCATCGGGCTGCCCAACGTGGCCTGCAACCTGGCCCGCCGCCTCCACGCCCCCGAGCTGGTGCTGCTCTACGAATCGGGGGCGATCGGCGCCGTGCCGGAGCGGGTGCCCCTGTCGATCGGCGACCCCGCCCTGGTGACCCGCTGCCTGGCCGTGGCGCCCATGACGGAGGTCTTCTACACCTATCTGCAAGGGGGCCGCATCGACGTCGGCTTCCTCCAGGGCGCGCAGGTCGACCGCCACGGCAACTTGAACACCACGGTGATCGGCGACTACGAGCACCCCAAGGTGCGCCTGCCGGGCAGCGGCGGCGCCTGCGAGATCGCCATCCACGCCAAGCGGGTGCTGGTGGTGGCGCCGCAGACGAGGAAGAGCTTCCCCGAGAAGGTGGACTTCATCACCTCGCCCGGGTTCCTGGGCGGCGGCGACGAGCGCGCCCGCCTGGGCCTGCCCGGCGCCGGCCCCCAGCGGGTGATCACCGACCTGGCCTGCTACGGCTTCGCGGACGGCGAGATGGTGCTCGAGACCCTCCATCCCGGCGTCACCCTCGACCAGGTGCGGGCGAACCTCGGCTGGGAACCCCGTCTCGCCCCCAACGTGGGCACCACCCAGCCCCCCAGCGCCGAGGAGCTGCGGGTGCTGCGCACCGAGCTGGGGCGGTGAGTGCCGCGAGGGATAACGGGGGAGAGCGAACTTTTTCGGCGCGATGGCATCTATCTCAGATAGGAGGCCAATGTCCCGCCGGACCTCCGGAAGGGCCGAAAACGGGGGGAGGTCGGGCGGAACCGGAGAATCGGCTGAAGTGGTTTGTCTTCAAAGGATTGCAGGAAATCGGCCCGGCCGGGGCCGGGTGGCTGGTGCAGATTTCGGGAGCGGGTGGCAGGGGGTTCAGCGAAATGGCCTTGTAAGGCACTGAAACAGCGTGGCTTACCAGCGCCACAGTGGAAATCGGCTTCGACCCCTTCGGGGGATTGCGACACTCGGCCCGCAACTTCGCCAGGAAAAACTGCGTGAGTTGTGGAAATCGGCTTCGACCCCTTCGGGGGATTGCGACAACGATGGGCTCTTCGTTGCGGACGCGCTCGCGTGGGGGTGGAAATCGGCTTCGACCCCTTCGGGGAATTGCGACACGACTACGGAGATGCCGAACGCGATGGCGTCGTTCGAGTAGCAATCGGCGCCGGCGCCTGCGAGAGATGGCCCCATCTCGCCCGCACAACCGGTGAGGGAGAAAGTGATCGATCAGCCTGCGTCAGCGGGGAGTGGGAGATCCCTCGGCTTCGCTCGGGATGACGGCGGGGGCGGTGGATCGGAGAACAGAACGAAGATGGATTCCCGCTTCCGCGGGAATGACGGATGGGGGAAAGGCCGGATCTTCGTCCCGCCAGGGACGTTTATGGGTAGCGAGGCGTTTCAACGCCTCGGGGGGCTCAACGGCGCGTGGGGCGGCCGAGGCAACTCAACGCCTCGTGGAGCGGGCCGGGGATGGTACAGCTTCAGCGCTGCATCTCATCACCTCGCGCCGCCTCGGGTCAGAAGTCGCCCCAGGGGTTGATGACCTCCAACCCCGGGAAACGGAAGTGCTTGACATTGCGCGTCACCACGCGCAACTGGTGATGGAGCGCCGTGGCGGCGAGCAAGCTGTCGATCGCCGGCACCGAGCGTTGCACTTCGGCGAGCAACCGGCCCCAGCGATCCGCGACTCCGGCGGAAACCGGCAGCAGGCGCAGGCCGAACCAGTCGACCAACTCCACTTCCAGCCACGTCCGAAGCCGCTCCCGGCGACTCTCATCCCGGAGCACCTCCACCCCTCTGCGGATCTCACCCAGCGTCAGCACGCTCACGTGGAGGGCGGGGTCCGGAGCCTCCTGAAACCAGGCGACCACTCGAGGATCCGGCCGGGAGCGGGCCAGCTCGGAGAGCACGTTGGTGTCCAGCAGGTAACTCATAGCTCAACCTTACGGACGGGCGAGCGGTCGCGCTCGAGGTCGAGATCGAGCCCGGCCCAGGGCGAGCTTTGGAGCAGCTCGACAAGCGACGGGCGGGGGCGTGCGAGGCGCTCGTACTCGGCGGTGGAAAGCACCACCACCTCGTTGCGGCCGTGAACGGTGATCGCCTGGGGGCCCTCGGCCACGGCGCGGCGCACCACCTCGCTCAGGCGGGCTTTGGCCTCTTGAAGCTGCCAGTGGGTCATGGTGGCTTGTTCCTTTCTGGTCTGACCAGGCTGACTATAAACGGCCGGGGCGGGGCCGGCAAGGACCCCGGGGGCCGCAGCGGGGAGTAGGAGATCCCTCGGCTTCGCTCGGGATGACAGCGGGGGCGGTGGATCGGAGAACAGGACGAAGATGGATTCCCGCTTCCGCGGGAATGACGGATGGGAAAAGGGCCGGATCTTCGTCCCGCCAGGGACGTTCATGGGTAGCGAGGCGTTTCAACGCCTCGTGGGGAGGGCCGGGAGCATGCCCTGAGCGAAGCCGAAGGGAGGGGGATCGAGGGGGTGAGGGCTCCTCACTCCCTGCCAAACAACCCCTTGATCCGAAACCACACCCGCCGCAGGCGCCAGAAGCGGCTGGCTTCCATGGCGCCGAGCTGGCTGGTGAGGCGGCGGATCTGGCGATCTGCGCTGGCCTTGACGGCCGCCAGCTCGGCGCGCAGGGCGGCCAGCTCCCGCTCGGCAGAGACCAGCAGGGCCGTCTCCAGGCTCGAGAGCACCAGCACCCGCTGCCGCCCGCTCGCCGTGCCCAGGCTCACCATCAGCCGCTGCTCGGAGCGGGGCCGGTCGAGGGGCACCGGGCAGGTGAGCTCCCAGGCCAGAGACTCCTTGATCGGGATGGAGAGGGCGCGGGCCACGTCCCGCCGGCGGCCGAAGGCCCGGCACTCGCCGATCGGCTCACGGTCGAGGAGCACTCGCACGACTGTCACGGCATCGCCCCAGCCCGGATCGAAGGCCCAACCTTGGAGCCGCAGCTGGCCATCCGCGGCGAGCGAGACCTGCTCCACCATGCCCTCGGGATCCCCCACGAAAGCCGGTGTCCCCAGCTCGGGGAGGGGCGGCTTGAGCAACACGTAGAGATCCTGGTGGTGGAGGATCCCCCGCGGGATGCGGTGGCAGGCGAGCTCCGGGTCCGCCTCCCGGGCGGCCCGGCGCACGAAGTCCTCGCTCACCCAGGTCGAGCCGTAGTCGCTGGTCTCAAGGGTCCGGCTCTCGCTCACGCTCTCGAACAGCAGCCCCTCCTCGGGGAAGGGACCGTCCGTGCGGCGCAGCGAGGCGTCGTGAGTGGTGAAGACCAGCATCCCCCCCGGCGCCAGCAGGAAGGCGAGCCGGCCGAGCCAGGCGCGGAAGGAGGGGGCCGGCAGGTGGGTGAAGAGGGAGGTGACGAAGATCGCGTCGAAACGCTCACCGCAGGAGAAGTCGTCCGGATGGCGGGCCGAGGCCAGGGCATGCACGCCGAAGCGCTCGGCCTGGAAGTGCACCGCCTCGGGCACGATCTCGGCGATCGACACCCGCTCCGGCGGCAGGTGGCGCACCAGCAGGCGGGTGACGCGCCCGAAGCCGCTGGCGAAGTCGAGCAGCCGGCCCACCCCCTGCCACCCCCCGAAGCGCCAGGTGACCAGCTGCCGGTAAGCATCGAAGATCGCCAGGCCCGAGACGAAGTAGGCCACCCGGCCACGCGTGGGGTCGCCGCCGTGGGCCTCGGTCAGGAAGCCCAGCATCTCGTCGGCCGGGTGGATGAGCGTGTCGACCGGACCGGTCTCGGGCAGATGCTCGGCCAGCAGCCAGTCGACCAGCTCCGTCTCCTCGCTCATGCCTCCTCGTCGTCCTGGCCGCGGCCCACCGCCAGGCCGGCCTTCTTGGCGTAGTAGCGGAAGGAACGGAAGCTCATGCGCAGGAGATCCGCCGCCTGGGTCTGTACCCCACCCGAGCGGTCGAGGGCCTGGGCCATGAGCCGGCCGCGCAGGTCTTCGAGGAAGGCTTCGAGGTCGAGCCCCTCCTCCGGCAGCTCGGCGATGTCCACCCGCTCCCGCCGGCGGGTGGCGAGGTTGCTGGGCAGGTCCCGGGCGGTGATGGTCTCGCCGCTCGCCAGGGCCAGGGTGCGCTCGATCACGTTCTCGAGCTCGCGCACGTTGCCCGGCCAGTCGTAGGCCTCGAGCACGCGCATGGCGTCGACCGAGATGCTCTTCGGCTCGAGGTGCAGCTCGGTGCAGTACTTGCGGATGAAGTGGTCGACCAGGTAGGGAATGTCCTCCCGCCGCTGGCGCAACGGCGGCAGATCGATGGGGATGACGTTGATGCGGTAGTAGAGATCCTCACGGAAATCGCCGCTCGCGATGCGCTGCTCGAGGTCGCGGTTGGTGGCGGCGATGATGCGCACGTCCACTTCTTCTTCCCGCGTGCCGCCGACCCGCCGGACCCGCCGCTCCTGCAGAGCGCGCAACAGCTTCACCTGCATGGCCGGCGTCATCTCGCCCACTTCATCGAGAAAGAGCGTGCCACCGTCGGCCTCCTGGAACAGTCCCTTTTTGTCGCGGATGGCGCCGGTGAAGGAGCCGCGCTCGTGGCCGAAGAGCTCGCTCTCGAGCAGGGCCTCGGGCAGGGCCCCACAGTTGACCGACAGGAAGCGCTTGCCGGCGCGGGGGCTGGCGAAGTGGATCGCCCGGGCGATCACCTCCTTGCCGGTGCCGCTCTCACCGTAGAGCAGGACGGTCGAGGCCGTGCGCGCCACCCTCTCGACGATGCCGAAGACCTCCTGCATCTTGCGGCTCTTGCCGATGATGTTGGCGAAGGTGTACTTGGACTCGAGCTCTTTCCTCAGGTAGACGTTCTCGTCCAGCAGCTCGGTGCGCTCGAGGGCCTTCTGGACGACCAGCTTGAGCTCGTCGTTGTCGAAGGGCTTGGAGATGTAGTCGTAGGCGCCGAGCTTCATCGCCTCGATCGCCGCCTTGGTGGAGGTGTAGGCGGTCATCATCACGACCGAGGTATTGGGCGTGCGCTCCTTGATCTCCTTCAAGAGATCGAGGCCGTTGCCGTCCGGCATCATGATGTCGCACAGCACCAGGTCGGGAGTGGCGGCGGCGAGCACCTGGCGCGCCTCGGTGATCGAGGGGGCGGTGGCGATCTCGTAGCCTTCCCCGGCCAGGAGGATGGTGAGGAAGTCGAGCAGGCTGCGCTCGTCGTCGACGATCAGGAGCCGCGAGCCCACCTCAGGTCGCCTCTCCCGCCGGGGCGGCGGGGGCCGTCGGCAGCTCGACCACGATCAGCGTGCCGCGGCCGGGAGAGGAGTCCACGGAAAGCCGACCACCATGCTCCTGGACGATGCGATAGACGATGGCCATGCCGATCCCGGTGCCGGAAGCGAAGGAAGACTGGAAAGGGAGGAAGAGGCGGGATCGCTCTTCCTCGGTCATTCCCCTTCCCTCGTCGCGGAAGCGCATCGTATACGACGACTCCCCCATCCGGCCCTCGATGGTCAGCCGGCCGCCACCGGGCATGGCCTTCAAGGCATTGCGCACCACGTTCCAGAAGATCTGGCTGATCTGGTCCGGGTCGCCGAGCAGGATCGCCGAAGGCGGGTCGAGGCGCAGCTCGATCTGGTGCCCCGGTGAGATCTCAGGGCTGTTGCGCAGCAGCTCGACGTTCTCGGCCAAGAGGGCCGCCACGTCGAGGCGTACCGTGGCCTTCTCCTTGGGCCGGGCGAAGCGCAGGAAGCCCTTGATGGTGCGGTCCAGGCGCTGGCTCTCCTTGAGCAGGATGTCGAGCAGCTTCTGCTCGGCGGGGGCCCGCGATGCCCCCTGCGAGAGCATCTGCACCGAACCGGAGATCGCCGCCAGCGGGTTGCCGATCTCGTGGGCGAGGCCGGCAGCCAGTTCGCCGACGGCCGCCATGCGGTCCTTCAAGCGCAGCTCCTCCTCGAGCTTGCGCCACGGGGTCAGGTCCTGGAAGATCAGGATGTAGCCCCGCTCCCGGTTCTCGCTGTCGGTCAGTCGCGACACCGAAAAGCCCACGTCGACCCGGCCCCCATCCCGCTTGATGCTCCGCTCCGAACGGTAGCGACCTTCCTGGCCGGAGAGCGACGTCAGTTCGGCCCACTGCTCGAGGGAGAACAGACCGCTCTCGGTCACCGGGCGGCCCAGCAGAGCCGTGGCGTCGATGCCGAGGATCAGCTCGCCGGCGCGATTCAGGGTGGTCAGATTGCCGTCGAGGTCGGTGGTGGCGAGGCCGCTCGGCACCGACTCGATGATGTCGCGGTGCGCCACCTTCAAGTCCGCCAGATCCTCGCGCTGGCTGGCGAAAGCCTCTTCGGCCACCTCGGCCCGACGGGTCAGGCGGGAGGTCAGCAAGGCGACCGAGTAGAAGCCGAGGACGTGGATGAACAGGCTGTAGACCAGGCGCGCCGTCAGCCCGGTCTCGACCCCGGCCGAAGGACTCACCATCCAGCCGGAGGCGAGGGCCAGCTGCAGCCCGCAGTACAGCAGCGAGGCCCCGGTGGCCACCAGCAGGGCGGCGGACTGCCCGAGCATCATCGAGGCGACGATGATCACCACGACGTAGAAGGGGGAAAACGGGCTGTTGCTGCCGAACTGGTAGATCAGGCTGGTCGAGAGGACCAGGTCACCGGCGAACTGGAGGTAGGCATGGACCTCCAGCCGCTGCCGGAGCAGGCGCAGGAGGAAGATGTAGACCAGGGTGGCGAGGCAGGTGAGCCCGAACAGCTGGCCGTAGAAGTTCGGAACGGTGCCGCCGCCGCTGTGGGAGAGGCGGCTGAAGACATAGGGCAACGCCATGCTGGTGATGACCAGCAGGCGCAGCCCGATGTACCAGGAAAGCTGTCGTCTGAGGGAGACCATCGAGCTCGAAAGCTCTAGCCGATGTTCTCCAGGAACTTGTAGAGCGGCAGGTACATCGAGGTCACGATGACGCCGATGATGCCGCCGAGCACCACGATCAGCAACGGCTCGATCAGCTTCATCAGGCCAGCCACGGCGGTGTCGACCTCTTCCTCGTAGAAGTCGGCGATCTTCGACAGCATCTGATCGAGGGCGCCGGTCTGCTCACCGACGTTGATCATCTGCACCACCATCGAGGGAAAGACCTTGGTCTCGGCCAAGGGCTCGCTGATCGTCTTGCCTTCCTCGACGCTCTTGCGCACCGCCATCACGGCGTCCTCGACGATGGAGTTGCCGGCGGTCTTGGCGGTGATCTCGAGGCCGTCCAGGATCGGTACGCCCGAGGAAGTCAGGGTCGACAAGGTGCGGCAGAAACGCGCCACCGCCACCTTGCGCAAGAGCATGCCGATGATGGGGATCTTGAGCATGGCGGCGTCGGTCGCCCGGCGCCCGGCGTGGGTTTTTCGCCACTGGGTGAAGGCGACGACTCCGAATCCGATGACCAGGAAGAGGGCCCAGGAGTAGCGGCCCACGAAGTTCGAGGCGTTGATCACCAGGCGGGTAAGGGCCGGCATCTCGCCGCCCGCGGCAGTGAACAGGGAGGCGAAGACGGGGATCACCCAGCGCAGGATGATGTACACCACGCCGCAGGCGATCAAGATCACCGTCGCCGGATAGATCAGGGCCGATTTGACCTGAGAGCGCAAGCGCACGACTTTTTCGATGTAGGTGGCGAGCCGGCGCAGGATGACGTCGAGGATACCGCCGGCCTCGCCGGCGGCGATCATGTTGGTGTAAAGGTTGTCGAAGGCCTTGGGGTGCTTGCGCATGGCGTCCGCGAGCGAGGAGCCGGACTCGACGTCCCCCCGCACCGAGCGGATCATGCCGGCGAAGACCTTGTTCTCCTCCTGCTCACCCAGGATCTCCAGGCACTGCACCAGGGGCAAACCGGCGTCGAGCATCACCGAGAACTGGCGGGTGAAGATCGCCACTCGCTTGGGCGGCACACCGGGGCTCCAGCGCGGCATCAGGGGGATCTCCTTGCCCCGCTCGCGGATGCGCATCACCTGGATCTGCTTGCGCCGGAGCGCAGCGAGGGCGGCGTCGCGGCTCTCCGCGAGCTCCACTCCTTCGATCGTCGCGCCGGCACGGCTACGGCCGGTCCACAGGTAGGTCGGCATGGGCTAGCTCCTCGCTTCCGCTCGCAGCATGGTGGCCGCAGACGCCTCCGGGCCACGAGCGATCATCTCCTGCAGCTCATCGGGATACGACGACCTCGCGAGGGCCGTCTGAAGGGTGATCAGCTTTCTGAAGTACAACGAGGCCAGGGATTGGTTGAAGGTCAACATCCCGTACTTCGCCTGGCCGGTCTGCATCATGCCGTAGATCTGGTGGATCTTGTCCTCGCGGATCAGGTTGCGGATCGCCGGGTTGGGCACCAGCACCTCGAGCGCCAACGTACGGCCACGTCCGGTGGCGCGGGGCAGGAGGGATTGGCAGATGATGCCCTCGAGGACGAAGGACAGCTGCACGCGGATCTGCCCCTGCTGGTGGGCGGGGAAGATGTCGACGATGCGGTTGATGGTCTGGGCCGCCGAGTTGGTGTGCAGGGTGGCGAAGGTCAAGTGGCCGGTCTCGGCGATGCGCAGGGCCGACTCCACGGTCTCGAAGTCGCGCATCTCACCGATCAGCACCACGTCGGGATCTTCGCGCAGGGCCGAGCGCAGGGCGTTGGAGAAGCTGTGGGTATCGGCGTTGATCTCGCGCTGGTTGACCGTGCACTTCTTGTGGGGGTGGAGGTACTCGATCGGGTCCTCGATGGTGAGGATGTGCTCGTGCCGCTCGCGGTTGACCTTGTCGATCATCGCCGCCAGGGTGGTCGACTTGCCCGAGCCGGTGGGGCCGGTGACCAGCACCAGGCCACGAGGCTTCTCGCACATCTTCTCGATCACCGAGGGCAGGCCCAACTCGCGAAAGCCGCGGATCTCGAAGGGGATGCGGCGGAAAGCGGCGGCGATGGCGCCGCGCTGGTGGAAGACGTTGGCGCGAAAGCGGGCCAGACCCTTGATGCCGAAGGAGAAGTCGATCTCGAGATCCTCTTCGAGGCGGTGCTTCTGGTGGTCGGTCAGGATCGAGTAGGCGAGCTGCTTGGTCTCGCTCGGCGTGATCGCCGGGTAGTTGAGGGAACGCAGTTGGCCGTCGATGCGGATCTGCGGGGGGATGTTGGTGGTGATGTGGAGGTCGGAGGCCCCTTGCTCGACCATCTCCTTCAACAACTGACTCAGTGTGGCCGCCATCTGCGGTTCTTCCCTCCTCGGTCACCGTACGCTCGGCCGGCCAGCTCAACGACTCCATAGACGAGTGCCGATGAGTGTACACGAGCCGACTATCCCCAAGCCACTCTCCCGGTCGAAGCGGCCTCATCATAACGCCGCCTGGATGCTATCTTCCCTCGCACCATGGCCGACCACCACGAGGAGGAGGCGCTCGGCAAAGCTTACGACGCCCGCCTGACCCGGCGTCTGCTCGGCTACGTCCGGCCCTATCGGGGCCAGGCCGTCGGCTCGGTGGCCCTCCTGGTGCTCTCGTCCCTGCTCCAGCTGGGCGGCCCGATCCTCTATGCGGTCGCCATCGACCTCTTCATCCGGCCGGTGGGCGACGGCGCCGTGCTCTCGGCCCCCAGCCGCTGGGTCGCCGCCCGTTTCTCGCCTCTGCCCGAGCCCTGGGTGGGTATCGCCTGGGCCTCGGTGTTCTACCTGGCGACCCTGCTCGGCGTTCTGGTCCTGCTCTACGCCCAGGGCAAGCTGATGCAGACCATGGGGCAGCAGATCCTCGCCGACCTGCGCCGGCAGATCTTCGGCCACCTGCAAAGGCTGCCGGTCTCCTACTTCGACCGCAACCCGATCGGCCGCGTCGTTACCCGCGTCACCTCCGACGTCGAGGCCCTGAACGAGATGTTCACCGCCGGGCTGGTGTCGGTGTTCGGAGACGTGGTGCTGCTGGTGGGAATCACCGTGGTGCTGTTCTGGATGGAC
The DNA here is from genome assembly GCA_036274895.1 of Thermoanaerobaculia bacterium. Classification (GTDB taxonomy): domain Bacteria; phylum Acidobacteriota; class Thermoanaerobaculia; order Multivoradales; family SZUA-115; genus CALMKX01. Next base: position 27,962 of record DASUEU010000050.1, read on the forward strand.
TGGCGCCTCGCCCTCACGGCCTTCTCGATCCTGCCTCTCCTGCTCGCGCTGACCCTGTGGTTCAAGGCCCGCGCGCGCCACTGGTTCCGCATCGTGCGGGCCAAGGTGGCGCGCATCAACTCCTTCCTCTCCGAGCACGCTTCGGGGATGTCGGTGGTGCAGCTGTTCCAGCGCGAGGGGCGGGCCCGGCGGGACTTCGAGGCCATCGCCCGCGACCACCGCGACGCCAACGTCCAGGCGATCTTCGTCTACGCCCTCTTCTATCCGGGTGTCGAGCTCATCACCTCCCTGGGCACCGCTCTGCTGGTCTGGTACGGCGGCGGCCAGGTCCTGGCCGGCACGGTGTCGTTCGGCGCCCTGGTGGCCTTCCTGCAGTACGCCCAGCGCTTCTACCAACCGCTCGCCGACCTGTCGGAGAAGTACAACGTGCTCCAGGGGGCGATGGCGAGCTCGGAGCGGATCTTCAAGCTGCTCGACCAGGAGGCGGCTCCGGCTGGACCGCCCAACGCCTGGCGGCCCGCGCGGGTGGCCGGGGCGATCGAGCTCGAGCACGTCGAGTTCTCGTACAACCCGGGAGAGCCGGTGCTGCGGGACCTCTCCTTCCGGGTCGAGCCCGGGCAGACGGTGGCGGTGGTGGGGGCCACCGGTGCCGGCAAGAGCACCCTGGCCAACCTGCTCCTGCGCTTCTACGACGTCGACGCCGGGGCCGTTAAGGTCGACGGCGTGGACGTGCGCCAGTGGCACCTGCCGACCCTGCGGCGGGGGATCGCCATGGTGCTCCAGGACGTCTTCCTCTTCTCCGGCTCGCTCGCCCACAACATCGGCCTGGGCGAGGAGTCGATCGCCCCGGAGCGCCTGCGCCGGGCCGCGGCCGAGGTGCGTGCCCTGGACTTCATCGAGCGCCTGCCCCAGGGCTTCGACACCCCCCTCCAGGAGCGGGGAGCCGGCCTGTCGGTGGGCCAGAAGCAGTTGATCTCGTTCGCCCGGGCCCTGGCCTACGACCCGCGGATCCTGATCCTCGACGAGGCCACCTCCTCGATCGACACCGAGACCGAGCAACGGATCCAGGAGGCGTTGACCCGCCTGCTCGCCGGGCGCACCAGCCTGGTGATCGCCCATCGCCTGTCGACCATCCAGCGGGCCGACAAGATCCTGGTGCTGCACAAGGGCCAGCTGCGCGAGCAGGGCACGCACCAGGAGCTGCTGGCCCGCCGCGGCATCTACTTCCGGCTCTACCAGCTGCAGTTCCGCGAGCAGGAAGCCCGCGTGGCCTGAGGTCTGGGGGCCGCTACGGCAGCTCCCCCGGCAGCAGCGCCACCACCCCCGCCCGGCCCGTGCCTCGCGGCTCGACGGCGGCTTCCAGGGTGCCGTCCGGCCGCCGGGCCAGTGCGTGCACCCGCGCCGTCGAAGTGGCGGAGACGAGGCGGTGGCCGCGCCGCTCGAGCTCGGCGCGGGTCTCCGGAGACAGGGCGTCCAGCTCGGCCTCGAGCTGGTCCGGCAGCCACTGGTGGTGGAGCCGCGGTCGGTCGAGGGCGGCCTGGATCGAGTCGCCGTCGGCGAGCACGTTGAGCAGCACCTGGACCACGTGCGAGGCGATGCGCGAGCCACCCCGTCCGCCCACGGCGAGCGCCTCTTCCTCCTTGCCCTCTCCGGCCGACCGCCAGGCGACGGTGGGACTCATCGACGAGAGCATCCGCCGGCCCGGGCGCACCGCGTTGGCTTCCCCCTGCACCAGGCCGAAGAGATTGGGCCGCCCGGGTGCGGTGGCGAAGTCGTCCATCTCGTTGTTGAGGAAGCCGAAGCCCGGCACGTAGAGCCCACAGCCGAAGAGGGCGTTGAGCGTGGTGGTCAGGCTGACGATGCGCCCCTGGCCGTCGATCACCGCCAGGTGGGTGGTGTCCTGGCTCTCCCCCAGGGCCGCCACGGCGGGCCGCAGGCTCTCGGAGGGGGTAGCCCGCTCGCGCGAGTAGGAAGCGGCCAGGCTCGCGAGGCTCGGCGCTGCGAGCAGCTCGGCGGGCGAGAGCTCGGAGGTCTCCGGATCGCCCAGCCGGTAGCGCGCTGCGAAGGCCCGGCGCAGGGCCTCGGCCAGGCCGTGGGCACGGTCCGCCCCGAAGCGTGGTGCCGCCTGCCAGCCGAAGCTCTCGAGCAGCCGCGCTGTCTGGGCGAAGATCACGCCCCCCGAGGACGGTAGCGGCATGGTCGCCACCTGCCAGCCGAAGGCCGTAAAGCGCAGAGGCTCGCGCCAGACCGGCTGGTAGCGGAGGATCTCGTCGGCGCGGAGGATCCCGCCGAGGAGACGGGAATCCTCCTCCACCCGCCGGGCGACTTCGGAAAGGGCGGTGAGGCCCCCGCTCTCGGCCCAGCGGGCGAGGGTCGCCCCCAGCTCCGGCTGGCGCAGGATCGAGCCGGGAGCCGGCGCCTGCCCCCCGGGCAGCCAGGTGGCCGCGCTCTCCGGGAAGCGGGCGAGCAGGGCACGATTGCGCTCGATCTGGTCGGTCAGCTGGCGGCGCACGGCAAAGCCCTCGCTCGCGAGCCGGCGGGCCGGCGTCACCACCTCGCGCCAGGGCAGGCTGCCGTAGCGGCGATGGAGCTCGGCGAGACCGGCCGGGGAGCCGGGCACCCCTGCCGCCAGGGGGCCGATGAGGGAGGCATCCGGGATCGGCTCGCCGCGCTCGTCCAGGTACATCCGCTCGCTCGCCGCCGCCGGAGCCACCTCCCGGAAGTCCAGGGCCGCGACCTCCGCCCCCCACTTCACGACCGCGAAGCCCCCGCCACCCAGGTTGCCGGCCTCCGGGTAGGTGACGGCCAGGGCCAGCGCCGTGGCCACGGCGGCATCCACGGCGTTGCCGCCACGGCGTAGGATCTCGAGCCCCACCTCGGTGGCCAGTGGGTCGTCCGATACCACCGCCCCGCCGGTGCCGGCGAGAGGCGGCGGGGAGGCCGCCTGGACGGGCCAGATCGCCCAGAAAACCAACAGGCAGGACAGAATGCGGCGAGAGCCAGCCATGCGCACACCTCCAGAAAGCTCCGGCAAGTCTGGCACAGGGGCCGTGCTTTCCCGCCTCGCCGCCCATGGCGATCGCCCGGCCTTGTTGGCCGGCGGCGTCGAGCACAGCTACCGGGAGCTGCTCTCGGCCGCTGCCGCCGTCGCCACCAGCCTCCGCGCCGCCCGGGGAGACCTCGCCGGCGAGCGGGTGGCCCTGCTGGCCGAGCCGGGGCGGGACTTCGTGGCGAGCCTGCTCGCCATCTGGTCGGTCGGGGCGATCGCCGTGCCCCTCGCCCTCTCCCACCCCGAGGCCGAGCGGACCTGGCTGATCGAGGACAGCGGCGCGAGCGTGGTCCTGAGCGCGGCCGGGGTTCGTGCCCTCCCGACGGGCGGGGCTCCCGCGGCTGAGGCCGTCGATCCCCCCGCCCTGTTGATCTACACCAGCGGCACCACCAGCCGGCCCAAGGGCGTGGTGTGGAGCCACGGCATGCTGACCTGGCAGCTCGAGACCCTGACCCGGGCCTGGGGCTGGCGGGCGGACGACCGCACTCTGCTCGCCCTGCCCCTGCACCACGTCCACGGCCTGGTCAACGTGCTGCTGTGCTGCCTGTGGGCCGGCGCCCGCTGCGAGGTGCTGCCCCGCTTCGACCCCGAGGCGGTGTGGGAGCGGCTGGCCGCCGGCGAGGTCAGCGTCTGGATGGCGGTGCCCACCCTCTACCACCGGCTGCTCGGGGCCTGGGACGCGGCCCCCCCGGCCCAGCGCGAGCGCTGGGCCGCCGGGGCCCGGGGGCTGCGGCTCGCCGTCTCGGGCTCGGCCGCCCTGCCCGCCCCCCTCTTCGAGCGCTGGGCGGCCCTGGCCGGCCGGCCTCCCCTCGAGCGCTACGGCATGACCGAGATCGGCATGGCCCTGTCGAACCCTCTCGATGGAGAACGGGTGGCGGGCAGCGTCGGCTCGCCCCTGCCGGGCGTCGAGGTGCGGCGGGTCGACGAGCAGGGGCAGCCGGTGGCCGCCGGAGAAACGGGAGAGCTCGAGGTGCGGGGGCCGGGGGTGTTCCAGACTTACTGGCGGCGGCCCGCGGAGACCGCCGCCTTCCGCGACGGCTGGTTTCGCACCGGCGACGTGGCCGTCTGCGAGCACGGCCGCTACCGGCTGCTCGGCCGGGCCAGCCAGGACATCGTCAAAACCGGCGGCTACAAGGTCTCGGCCCTGGAGATCGAGGCGGTGCTGCTCGGGCACCCCGCGGTGGCCGAGTGCGCCGTGGTCGGCCTGGCCGATCCCGAGTGGGGGGAGAGGGTGGGGGCGGCCGTGGTCCTCGCGCCGGGTGCCAGGGTGGACCTCGAAGGGTTGCGCAGCTGGGCCCGGGAGCACCTGGCGCCCTACAAGCTACCGACCCGGCTGGTGGTTCTCTCCGAGCTACCAAAGAACGCCTTGGGCAAGGTGGTCAAAGGCGAGCTGCGGGGGCGGTTCGGAGAGGGAGACGAGTCGGCTGGGTGAGCCGTCTGCGGCGTAACCCGGCCCCGGTCTCGGTGCCAAGGGCTGGGTTACGGCTTCGCCTAACCCAGCCTACGTGCGGCGAATCCCGGCTCCGGGCTCTCTACCGACCCCCTCTCCCCCTGCAAAGGGGGAGAGGGTTGGGGTGAGGGGGCGTCACTCCGTGCAGGCGCCGCCCCGCCGCAACGGATCCAGGCGACGAGCGAGGCTGTCGAGAAGCTCCGCCGAGGCCCGCAGCTCGCGCGCCGCCTCGACGTAGAGCAGCAGAGTCGCCGTCGCCTCGCGCGGGATGCGCAGAGCGGTGAAGACCGGCAGCATCTCCTCCGCCAGTCGAAGCTGTTCCGCGGGCCGGCCGCAGGCGGCGTAGGCCAGGGCGAGGTCCAGGCTCAGAAGCGCCGCGTCGAGCACCAGGCCGCGCTCGAGGAAGGCGCGGCGAGCGCCGTCCAGGTGGGCGAGGGCCGCCTCGTGCTCGCCCATGGCCGCTTCGATGCGCCCCTTGAGCCAGCCGAGACGCAGCCGCGTCACCTCGCCGCCCACGGCCAGGGCCACCGGCTCGCAGCTGCGCAGCAGGACGAGGGCCTGGTGGTGGCGGCCGAGGTCGGCCAGGTAGCCGGCGATGTTGAGCTTCAGCAGGGCTGCCTCCGAGGGGCTCTCCGGCTCGAGCTCGGAGAGGGCCGTCTCGGCGCAGGCGAGGGCGGCCTCGACGTCGCCCTCCGCGTAGTGGACCCGGGCGAGGGCGACGCGGGTGCGGCCCAGGCGGGGGCGATCCTCCAGCTGCACCAGCAGGGCCGCCACCTTCTCAAGCAGCAGCCGGGCCGGCGTCAGCTGGCGACGGTCGCGATGGAGGAAGGCTTTGAACCAGCCCACCTCGACCATCATCAGCGGATCTCCCGAGCCGCTGGCCAGGTGCTGCTCGGCCTCGCGGCAGGCGCGCTCGGCCTCGTCCAGCTCACCGCGGACCCGCAGCGCGTTGGTCAGATGCCCCCAGGCGAGGGCCCGAGCGTCGGCCGCCATGACCCCGGCAAGACCTTCCTCTGCCATGGCCCCGGCGACCTCCACGGCCCGCCGCGCTTTCTCCTCGGCGGCAGGGGGGTCCGACGAGCACAGCCGCAAGCTCTGCTCGCACAGCTCCCGGACCACCTCGATGCGCGCCGCCTTGCCACTGTTGCGCAGCAGCAGCTCGCGCTGGCCCTTGGGGCTCCGGCTCAGGCGGCCGCAAACCGTCCCCACGGCTCGAGAGTCGAGCGGCTTCGGCCAGTGCTCCTTGACGCGTGCGACCGCGGCGCGGAACGCCTCTTCGTAAGCAGAGGGACGACTCATGGGCAAGCCTCGGTTGGGATCTTGCGCCGGAGCATAGCGGAACCACGAAAGCGAGGGAAGGTCGCCGACTTCCGTTGGCACGGAATGCCGGCGCTGGCGCATGCCCGATCAACGAGGCCCGGAGCCGGCGCCGGGGATCACCGGCCGCCGGCCCGCCTCAGCCCCAGGGGTCCCACTCCCAACCCGCCTCCCCCGCCACCGAGCTGTTGGTCCGGCCCCATGGATCCCACTCCCAGCCGGCCTTCTCCGGGGCGCTCTGCGCGGGGGCCTCGGCTCGCGGCGCGGGCGAGGCGCCCAGAATCGTTTCCCAACCCGCTTGTACCCAGGCGGCCAGGCGGCCGACCCAGCCCAGCTCGGCCTCCGCGTTGCTGCCCTCCGCCCAGGCCGGGAGGGTCGAGGCGACGAGGACGAACGACAGTGCGATCCGGGAGATCCATCGAGACATAACTCACTCCTCCTACTCATTCGTGGTGCAGCAAGCCGCCCTGAAGGGCTCAGCCAACACGACTGTCCAGCTCGGAGGCGGCGGATATGCAAGGGTCAGTATGCAAGGTGTCGTCTATCGGAAAGAGGTGGTCTCCAGAAGCCACAACGGGACAATCGAAGAAGAAGGACCCGCCCGTGCGCCCTTGAGGCTCTCTCCGCACACGTAAATAGCGATAAAAGAGAGACTTCGGTCGCGTGCCACCAGCCCGTTCCCGGAGCCACGGAGGCGGCCCCCGGGAGCCCGGCACCACACGTCCGACGAGACCGGCGGGAGGGCGGCGGGGGACGGCTCTCGCGCTATCATCTCGGCGGAGCTGCGTGATCTAGCATTTGCTCGCTTCTCGCTTCATGGGAGAAACATGGGCGACTCCTCGACCGGCCGGGCCTACGACGTCTTCGTGTCCCACGCCAAGGCGGATGCGGACTGGGTGCGCCGCCTGGCCGAGAACCTCCACCACGCGGGGCTCGAGGTCTTCTTCGACGAGTGGGAGATCGACTACGGCGACGTGGTCTCCCGGGAGCTGGACCGCGGCCTGGCCCATGCCCGGAACGGCATCCTGGTGGTCAGCCCGACCTCTCTTTCGCGACCGTGGGTGCAAGAGGAGTACGCGGCCCTGCTCAACAAAGCCGTGGCCAGCGGCGGCCGGCTGATCCCGGTGCTGCTGAAGGATGCGGAGATGCCGCCGATGCTCGCCACGCGAAGATGGGTGGACTTCCGCGGCGCCGACGGCCCCGTCTACGAGGCCCGGGTGCGGGAGCTGGTGGCCGCGCTCAAGGGCGAGCGCCCCGGTCCGCCGCCGCGCGAGCCCGGCGCCCTGAAGCCCCCGCCCGGCACCGGCTACCGGGCCGAGGCTCCGCTGGAGCGCACGCTGGTGATCAGACGGGAAACCGTGACCCTGCGGGGTGGGCAGGCCGAGGTGACTGCCCCCGTCGGGCCGGCCCCCGGCGATCTCGACCATCAGATCTGGCAGCTGGAGCGGGAGCTGCGGGGCCAGGGCGAGCCCCTGCGCGAGCCCATCTCCCCCACCGAGACCACCACTGCCGAAGCCGCCCGCCTCCACGCCCGCCAGCTGGAGGTGGGCCGGGGGCTGGCGCGGTGGTTCCTTCCCGATCCGGTGGGGGCGGCCCTGATGGAAGCCGTCGCGGAAGCAGGCCGTCTGGGCGCCTCCCTGGCGTTGGGGCTGGAGGTGGCCGAGGAGCTGGCTTCCCTGCCGTGGGAGGCCCTCTGCCTGCCCGGCGACCTGGGCGAGCCCCTGGCCCTGCACCCTCGCCTGCGGCTCTTCCGCCGGGTGGCCGGCTTGGGCCCCACCCCGGCCCACGCCATTCCCGGCCCCCTGCGCATCCTGGTGGCGATCGGCAGCCCCGAGGCCCAGAACGCCCGCGGCGAGCTGCTGGACATGGAGCGGGAGCTGGAGAAGATCCTCGACGCCGTGGAACCAGCGCGAAAGGCCGGCCGAGCCCACGTACGCATCCTCGAGCGGGGCACCCTGGGGGCGATCCGCCAGGCCCTGGAGGCCGAGCGCTACCACGTGCTCCACCTCTCCTGCCACGCCGGGCCGGGGGTGCTGGTGCTGGAGGACGAGGGGGGCGGCGAGGAGAGGGTGAGCGCCGCGCGGCTGTGGCGAGAGGCCCTGCCCGCGGACCGCGGCGTGCCCCTGGTGGTGCTGGCCGGCTGCAGCACGGCCCGAGATGGCGCCACCCAGGCCGGCGCCGCCGAGGGCGGCGAGAAGGAGCTGCCGGGCCTGGCCCGGGGCCTGCTCGCTGCCGGGGTGCCGGCCGTGCTGGCCATGCGCGCCCCGGTGGGGGACCGTTACGCCACCGAGCTGGCCGCCGCCTTCTACGGCCACCTGGCCACGGCCGCCGAGCCCCTGCCTCTGGCCGCCTTGGCCACCGCCCGCGTGGGCCTCGAAGCGGCGCGGGGGCAGGCGGCGGGTGCCGCCAGCCGGCCGGAATGGTCCACCCCCTTGCTGCTGCTGCGGGGCGAGGGCCCCTCCGCCCTGGGCCTGCCCCTCTACGACCCGCAGGCCCCGTTCGCGAGGGTCGAGCCGCCCCACACGGTGCGGCTGGCGCAGGGCGTGGTGGTGCGGGAGGTGGGGGACTTCGTGGGGCGCCGGCGGGACCAGCGCCTGCTGCTCGCCGCCCTGCGCGGGGACCGTCACTCCGGGGTGCTGATCCGCGGCTTGGGAGGCGTGGGCAAGAGCACCCTCTCCGCCCAGCTGGCCGGGCGGCTGGGGGAGGAACGCTTCCTGGTCGTGTCCCGCTTCGGGGAGACCGGGCCGGAGGCGATTCTGGAAGAGCTCGGCGCGCGGCTCACGGGGGCGGCCCTCGCCGCCGGGGCACCGGAGGGCCACCCCCTGCGGAAGCTGGCGCAGTTCGCCCGGCAGCGGGACCGGGAGCCGGCGGAGCGCTTCGAGGTGCTGGCGGAGCACGTGCTGGGGCAGATCCCGGTGCTGCTGCTGCTCGACAACTTCGAGGACAACCTGACGCCGATCGAGGAAGGCGCCGGGTTCAAGAGCGCGGCCTTGGAGACGTTCCTGGCCGGCTGGCTGGAGCGGCCGGGGGCGAGCCGGCTGCTGTTCACCTGCCGCTACCCGATCCCGTTATCAGCGGCAGCGGCCGAAGCAGTTTTCGACCTCCACCTGGGACCGCTGTCCTTCGCGGAGACCAGGAAGCTCTTCTGGCGGCTGCCGTCGCTGGAGGCTCGTACGCAGGCGGAGCAGCAAGAAGCCTGGCTCACCGTGGGCGGCCATCCGCGGGCGCTCGAGTACCTGGACGCCCTGCTGGCCGGGGGCAAGGCCCGCTTCGGGGACGTGACGGCGCGGCTGGAGCGAGAGATCCGGCAAGACCCGAGCGTGAGGGATCCCCGGGCCTGGCTCAAGGAGAAGGGGGCGAGGTTCGACACGGCCCTGGTCGAGACGGTGGCCCGGGCCGCCGGGGATGTGCTGCTGGCGGACTTGCTGGGAAGGCTGGAGGGCGTACCGCTGGCGCAGCGGCTGCTGGTGGGAGCGGCGGTGTTCCGGATGCCGGTCGAGGAGGCAGCCCTGGTGTGGCAGGTCGGCGAAGCCCCGGGCCTACCCCGGGACCCCGAACCGGACCCGCTGCCGGTTGTGGCAGCTCCCGAGGGCTACGAAGAGGCCAAGGCGAAGCTCGAAGAGCTGGGCCTGCTCACCCCCTTTGCCGTGATGGACGGCCCGGAACTCTTCACCGTCCACCGCTGGACCGCGCGGCAGGTACTCGGGAGGGCGGACGAGGGGGCGGTGCGGGAGGCCCACCGGCGGGCGGCGTTGTACTGGCGCTGGCGAGTTGCGAAGGCCCCGCAGAGCCGGGAGCAGGACGTGGCGGACTGCCTGGAGGCCCGGGAGCACCACTGGGGGGCGGGGGAGGAGGAGGAGGCGTACCTCGCTCACGGCTGGGCCTGCTCCCAGCTCGAGACCTGGGGCGCCGACCGGCAGGAGGAGGAACTGATCCACCAGTTTCTCGCTCGGTTAGGCCCCGGCTCCCCAAGAGGAGCGGCCCATCTACATCATCTGGGGATCCTGGCGCAGCAGCGCGGCGACTACGACCAGGCCCTCGATTGGTATCGAAAGTCCCTCGAGATCGAAGAGCAGCTCGGCAACCGCGCCGGCATGGCCGGCTCCTACCACCAGCTCGGCACCGTCGCCCAAGACCGCGGCGACTACGACCAGGCCATCGACTGGTACCGAAAGTCCCTCGAGATCGATGAACAACTGGGCAACCACGCCGGCATGGCCAGCTCCTACCACCAGCTCGGAAATGTTGGCTACCTGCGTGGCGACTACGACCAGGCCCTCGACTGGTATCGAAAGTCCCTCGAGATCTTCGAACAGCTCGGCAACCGCGTCGGCATGGCCAGCTCCTACCACCAGCTCGGAGTCGTCGCCCAACGCCGCGGCGACTACGACCAGGCCCTCGACTGGTACCGAAAGTCCCTCGAGATCTTCGAACAACTCGGCAACCGCGCCGGCATGGCCACCTGCTACCACCAGCTCGGAATGGTCGCCCAAGACCGCGGCGACTACGACCAGGCCCTCGATTGGTGCCGGAAGTCCCTCGAGATCGACGAACAGCTCGGCAACCGCGCCGGCATGGCCAGCTCCTACCACCAGCTCGGCAGGGTCGCTCAAGACCGTGGCGACTACGACCAGGCCCTCGATTGGTACCGGGCGTCCCTCGAGATCGAAGAACAGCTCGGTAACCGCGCCGGCATGGCCTCCTCCTACCACCAGCTCGGAATGGTCGCCCAAGACCGCGGCGACTACGACCAGGCCCTCGACTGGTATCGAAAGTCTCTCGAGATCAAAGAACAGCTCGGCAACCGCGCCGGCATGGCCATCTCGTATGGGCAGATGGGTGTGCTCGAGATGGTTCGAGGGCACTCTGCTGAAGCCGTGGCCTGGACGGTTCGTAGCCTGGCCATCCACTCGAGAATTCAATCCCCAAACGCTAGTCGGGATCTCCACTGGCTCTCTCGGCAGCGCGAAACCCTGGGCGAGGACCGCTTCCGCGAAGTGCTCGCCCGGCACCTGGACGAGGAAAGGGTGGTGGCGGTGTTGGGGTTGATCGATCAGTACGAGGCAGCGCAGAAGAAACCGGAGTAGCTCTGATTTGGAGTGCGGCGACGTGGCGTTGCTTTGTGGCGCTGCGGGAGCGACAGAGCCCCGCGAAGCGCAGAGCAAGAGATTCCTCGGCTCCGCTCGGAATGACGGACGGGGGGCGTTGAATCACGGCGGTAGGCCCGGCGCCGTACGGGTCGAGAGAGAAAGCGGCGACGCGTCGCCGCACTCCAAAGGGGCGTCGTCTGCCGATCAGGGGTCGGAGCGCTCTCCCCGGAAGGCTCGCGCGATCTCCTCCGGCAGCGGCGCGTCGAAGTCCGGAGCCACCCGGATGCGCCCCTTCAGGCGGCCGGGAGTGCGCGGTGGGCCACCACCGCCTTGCCCACCTCCACCACCCCCGCCAACAAGAACCCCGGCAGCAGGATCTCCGCGGCCCAGAGGTAGCGGCTGACGGCGGGCTCGACCAGGAGCACCAGGGTCATGGCGGCCAGGTAGTAGGCGGTGGCGAGGGCCGGGAGGGCGAGGGCGGGGCGCAGCGCTGCCTGGCGGCGGCGCAGCAGCGTGAGCACTACTCCCACGGCCAGCGCGACGGCCGGCCAGCGCACCTCCGGCCTGGCCCAGGTGCTCGCCAGGGCGTGCCGCCAGCCGTAGGCGAGCCAGCGGCCGTAGAGGCCCTTGCGCTGGGCCAGCAGGCGCAGGGAGAGCCGGCTCAGGCGGCGGTTCATCTCAACGTGCACCCAGCTGTTCTGGGGCGCTCCAGGCTTCTCGATGCCGTGGTCCGCCACCACCTGGGCCTGCACCGCCGGCACAGCCACGTCCCAGACGTTCGGTGTGTACTGCTGCCACCACAGCGCCATCCGGGAGCCGCGGCGGATCGGGGCGAGGCCTGCCCGCTTGCGGCGGCGCTGGATCTCCTCGGCCAGGGGGCGATCCTCGGCGGGCAGGGTGGCGACGGTGCGGTCGTTGATCAGGGAGGCGGCAATGCCGATGGCGTTGAAGCCGCCGAACGAGGCCGCGGCGAAGTGCCCGGCCACGATCCAGCGCAGGGCTGAGTAAGCCAGGAAGGGGCCGAGGGTCACCAGGGCGAGCACCCCGAGGGCTCGCCACCGCGCCGGCTTCCCCTCGCCCGAGCCACTACCGCCACGCAGCCAGGCCAGGCCCACCCCGGCCAGGGGCACGAGGGGGACCAGGAAGAGGTAGGCCGGTCGGACGAGCCAGGTGGCGGCCACCAGGGCGCCCAGCGCCAGCCAGGTCCAGTGGCCCGGCCGGGCCACCGCCGCCAGCAGCAGGGCCACGGCGCCCACGGCCAGAGCCGCGGCGGGCACGTCGGTCATCACCAGGGGCGACCACTGCTGGACCAGGGGCGAAAAGAGCACCGGCCCGGCGGCCACCAGCGCCGTCCAGCCGGAGAGCCCCCACCGGGTCAGACCCAGCCACAAACCGGCCACCGCCAGGGCCACGAGCAATCGGTGCACGAAAGGCACGCAGGAACGGTCCGGGCAGAGGGGCAACAAGCCGCGAAGGAACAGCGGATAGCCGGGGGTGCGGACGTTGGTCAGCAGCTGGTAGGGCGTCCCCAGCTCGGCCATGTACAGGTAGGTGGTGCTGTCCTGCCCGACCACGGTCGCACAGGGGGAGGGACAGCCCCAGGCGAGCCAGAGGGCCAAGCCTGCCAAGAGCACGAGGGCCAGGGCAGAAGGCTGGCTCCGACGCAGCCGGAGGGCGGCTCGAGAAGCACTCATCGTCCTGTTCACGTGGCAGGTAGACTGCCATACTCCCGGCGCCGGTACAGCCCTTGCTTCCTTTCTCCCCTTTCAGGAGGAGAACCCCCCATGTCATCCCTTGCCCCACGCTTGCGTCCTGCCCTCACCTTCACCCTGCTCGCCACTCTCACCACCCTCCTCACCCCCACCCACGCCGCCGCCGCCGACCGCGACCGCGACCGCTGCTATGCCGACGGCCCCCGGCCTTACGTCTGCTCGGTGGTGCTCGAGGTCTCCCGGCCCGGGGAGCGCACCCGGAACTACGGCCTCGACGAGCCGATGCGACTCCCGGCTGGCGGCAAGCTCGAGATCGAGATGGTCGCCGTCGATCAGTTCGGTCGCGACTTCCCCGCCGAGCGCGTGCGCTGGGTCTTCGAGCCCGAGCGCTCCTGCTCCGGGCTGCTCGAGGTCGAGCACCTGGACCGTGAGCACTTCCGGGTCGAGGCCCAGTCGAGGCGGGGCTCCTGCGACGTCCGGTTGTGGGTGCCGGGCAACCTGAACCTCGAGTGGCTGATCCGCTTCGAGGTCGGCGCGGTGGCGCGTGGTGGGGGCTACGAGCTCAGCTACGCCGAGGCCGTGGCCATGCGCCTGTACCGGGCCATCCTCGGCCGCGAAGCCGACGCCCCCGGCCTCGCCGGGGCGATCGCCGAGATCCAGCGCGACCGCTTGTCCGCGCAGATCGACTCGATGCTGCGCAGCGAGGAGTTCCTGACCCAGCGGGCCAACCTGGGAGCCCACGAGCTGCTGCGGGGCTTCTACCGCGGCCTGCTCGACCGCGAGCTGGACCCCGACGGGGCGCGCACCTACCAGCGCGAGGTCGAGCGCCGCCACTACCGCGAGGTGATCCTCGCCATCATCGGCTCAGAAGAGTTCGAAGCCCAGCTGGTGCGCGAGATCCAGAGCCGGAAGTAGCCCGGGGCTCGACGACGCCCTGAGAGAGCCGCGGCTCCTTTTCCGCCGTTCCCGGTAAGCGCTGCACCCTCGCGGCGCGGAAAGGAACGTCATGAAAGTTCTCCGTCTTTCCCTGATGGCGGCCCTGCTGGCTACGGCCGTCCTCGCCACCTCCCCTGCCCAGGCCGCGCCTCGGGCGGCCGGCTCGGGACTCTCGTGGATGGCCGACCTCGGCCTCGATGAGTTCTGGGACTGGCTCGGCCGCTTCTTCCTCGCCAAGGAGGGGGGCTACGTCGACCCCGACGGCGCCAAGGGCGGCTCGATGATCGACCCCGTGGGTGGCGACAAGAACGGCGCGGTGACCGATTCCTTCGGCGCGCCGCGGGTGGTGCGCAATTGGGGGCCGGAGGGTAGCCGGGCCAAGGCCGGGCCGGACATCATGCCGGACGGCAACAAGGCCGGCCCGGGGGCCATGATCGACGGCAACAAGAGCGGTCCCGGCCTCATCCCGGACGGCAACCGGTAGCTACGGGCCCCGCGGCAGCCTCATGCCATACTGCTGCGAGGTGGCCAACGCCTCGCAGCCCCTCGCGCCCGACGAGCCGCGCCCGCAGCCGGAGCGCCGGCTGACCTGGGGCGCCCTGTTGCGCCCCCGGGTGGGCCGGCGGCTGCCCGGCAACCTCCAGCCCCGCGCCATCCACCGCCGCGTCGGGGCCCTGGCCGAAGGGCTGGCGGATCCCGGCTTCGCGGCCCTGCTCGGCGAGATCGACGGCCGGGCCCCCTACGGCGGCAACCGGATCCGCGTCTTCCATCGCGGCGCCGAGGCCTTCGCCGCCATACGCCAGGCCGTCGCCGGCGCCACCACCGAGATCCTCCTCGAGTCCTACATCTTCAGCGACGACGCCACCGGCCGCAGCATGCTCGCGGACCTGGCGCGGGCGGCGGCGGCCGGGGTCTCCGTGCGCGTGCTGGTGGACGCCTACGGCTCGGTCAGCACCGGCCGCAAGTTCTGGCGCGAGATGGCGAGCCATGGCATCGAGGTGCGCAAGTTCCATCCCCTGCTGCCCGAGTTCCTGCGCCACCCCTACCGCGACCACCGCAAGATCCTGGTGGTGGACCGCACGGTCGCCTTCACCGGCGGCATGAACATCGCGGACGAGTACGGCTCCGCCGGCGGTGGCGAAGGGACGATCTGGCGCGATGCCCACGTGCAGGTGTCGGGGCCGGCCGTCCAGGAGTTGACGGCGGTCTTCGCCGAAGGGTGGTACCAGGCTCGCGGCGGCCTGCTGCCGCTGGAGCCCGTGGCGGAGGATCCGGCAGCCCCCGGCAGCCGGGTGCTGGTACTCGACTCCCGGCCCAACCGCGGGCACATCGAGTCGGCGGCCGTGCTGGCGGCGATTGTCGCCGGGGCGCGGCGCCGGGTGTGGGTGACCAACGCCTACTTCGCCCCCAAGCGCATCGCCATCGAGGTGCTCGGCCGGGCCGCCGCGCGGGGGGTGGACGTGCGCCTGCTGCTGCCCGGCAAGACCGACGTGGCCGTGGTGCGCCACGCCGGGCACGGCTTCTTCACCGACCTGCTGGAGCAGGGAGTGCGGATCTTCGAGTACCAGCCCTCGGTGCTCCACGCCAAGTCCCTGGTGGCCGACTGCCTGGTCTCGGTGGTCGGCTCGACCAACCTCGACTTCCGCTCCTTCACCTTCAACGGCGAGTGCAACCTGGTGGTCTTCGACTCCGAGGTCGCGCAGGACATGGAGCGGGCCTTCGAGGAGGATCTCCAGACGTCGGTCGAGATCGACCTTGCGACCTGGCGCCGGCGGCCCTGGCTCCACCGGCTGGGCGACGCCGTCTTGCGCCGCCTGGCGCCGCTGATGTGAGGGGGGCGAGCCCGTAGGCTGGGTTAGCAGCGCAGCTGCGTAACCCAGCTTGGCGAGCGCCGCCGAGAGCTGGGTTACGGCCCTGACGGGCCTAACCCAGCCTACTCATCGTCCTTCAGGCCGGGTGGGGGCGGGCGGCCAGCTCGAGGTCCGCCACCACGCCGCGGTGGTCGGAAAGCGGCGTCGCCAGCGTGTGGTAGTTGCTGAACTCGAGCTCCGGCGTAACCAGCACCCAGTCCAGCCGGCGCAGCGGCCGCTGGGACGGGAAGGTCGGGACGTGGGCCTGGGGGCAGAACGCTTTGAGACCCAGGGACTCGGTCAACTGCTCCATCGACTCGGGCTCGAAGTGCCAGCAGCAGTTGAGGTCGCCGGAGAGCACCAGGGGTCGCTGCCGATCGGCGAGGAACTCGGCCAGGCTGGCGATCTGGCGTCGGCGTACGGAGCGGGTGAGGAAGTCCAGGTGGACCGAGGCGACGTCGATCTCGAGCCCGTCCCACTCGGGCACAGCCAGGGTCGCCACCACGAAGCCCTTGGTATCCCGCCAGTTGGCGCCGAAGCGCTGCGAGACGGGCTCCTTGAGCTCCTGGCGAGAGAGCAGAGCCGTACCGTAGCGGACGTTGAAGCGGCCGACGCCCACCACGTTGTGCTCGCCATGGTAGTAGTCCGGCAGCGCGGCCAGCTCGGCCAGCCGCGCGACGTGGTCGAAATTGCCGCTCCAGGTCGAGGGACCGTCGGCTTCCTGCAGGGCCACCACGTCGGGCTCCACCTCGCGTACGGCGTGGGCCACGGCGCGCAGGTTGCCTTCGAGGGTGGGGCTCTTGGCCAGGGCCTGGTGACGCAGATGCCGCCGGCCGTGGCCGAGGTTCAAGGTCATCAGCCGCAGGGAGCCGGGTTTCTTGACCCCGAGATCGGCGGCGCAGAGGGCTGGTCGATCGATCTCCGGCGCCACCACGGTGCCCTTGGTCGAGTGGCCGCCCACCGCGCGGGCGAAGCGTCGAGCCTGATGGAGAGTCTGGTGCAGGGCGTGTGAGGGGAGGGTTCGTCTCAAGCTGAGGGGGGCTCCGAGGCAGTGGCCAACAGGGAATGAGAACCTGAAGGGCCGGGCTGATTATTCTCCATCCACCGTGACGACGGCGCGTCAGAAGCGCGAAAGGAAGCCCCAAAGGGCAATGCCCACCCCCACCAGGCCCTCGCCGGCGATGGCACCGGCGGCGAGCAACCGGCCCGGCTCTTCGAGCCCCCGCCGGTCGGCCCAGGCCCGCACGAGGCCGCCCAGGAAAAGGGGCAGCGACAGCTCGATGGGCGCGTAGAGGCCGATGCCGAAGGCGATCGGCAGGAGTCCGGCGCCGAGCCTCTGGGCCAGGGCGAGGGCCAGCCCCCCGGCGAGGAGGCCCCAGCCGAGGGGCCCCTCGAAGAACGTCGAGGCCCCGCCCTCGGCCGGGTCGATCAAGGCCGCCAGCGCCACCGCCTGGGGTGCCGGCAGGTCCACCGAGCCGAGGGTGAAGCGGCCCCGGATCGCTTCCAGCACCAGCCCCAGGACGGGCGCCGTCACCACCACCGAGACCACCTGGGCGATCGCCTGGTCGCGGGGGGGCGTGCCCACCAGATGGCCGGCTTTGAGGTCCTGGAGGAAGTCCCCCGCCATCCCCGCCGCCAGGCAGAGCACGGCCGCGAGCATCACCGAGGCGCGCACCGGCAACTCGACCACCAGCAGCAGGGCGAGCAGGATCGCGACCGCAAAGATCTCCATGGGATCGATGTTGAGCTCGCCGGCGATGCGTGCCGCCACGTAGGCCACGGCGAGCGAGGCCAGCACCGCCACCAGGCCCAGCCAGAGCGGCAGGGCGAGCACCACGGCCACCAGGGCCGCGAGCAAGGCCGCCGCTGCCGCGCCGAGCAAGGTGCGCCGGGGGGTGAGCTGGGATCGCCGTGCGAGCAGGGGACCGAGAGCCGGCAGCCCGGAGAGGAGAAAGAAGGCCAGGCTGGCGCCGACGATCACCCCGATGCCGAAGGGGCGGGTGGCCCCGGCGACGGCGGCACCCTTGTCGGCGAAGCGCCCGCCGGCGACCAGGAGGGGCAGGGCCAGCCACCAGGCCGTGGCCCCCCCCGCCAGCCAGGCGCCGGTGAAGCGGGGGCCGATCAGGAACCCTCCGGCGAGCGGCACCAGCGAGACGCTCGCCCCCAGCGACAGCCACTTCGCCAGGCCGGCTCCTCCCTGATCGAGCCCCACCACCGCGGGCAGCCAGCCGGCGCCGTCGCGCAGGGCGGCGAAGAGCCCCGCGGCGGCGAGGGCGGCGAGCAGCAGGCGGACCTTGGCGCCCCCCTCGTCGCCGGCCTCGAGCATGCGCGCCGCGGCGATGCCGTCCGGATAGGGCAGGGCGAGGCGCTCGATCATCTCCGCGCGCAGGGGCAGGGTGAAGAGCACCCCGAGCAGCCCCCCGACCAGGGCGACCAGCGTCACCTCGAAGCCCGAGATCTCGACACCCAGCAGCCAGGCCGCCGGCACCGTGAACACCACCCCCGCGGCCAGCAGCCCGCCGGTCGAGGCTGCCGTGGCGGCGACGTTGGCTTCCTGCGGCCCCGCTCCCCCGGCCAGGCGCAGGATCGCCATCGCCAGCAGGGTGGCGGTGGCGATCGGCCAGTAGACACCGCCGACCTTGAGCCCGGCCCAGGCCGAGTAGGCGGTGATCAGCAACGAGAGGGGGACCCCGACCAGCAGGACCCGCAGAGTCAGAGGCCGTCGGGCCGGCAAGGGGGCTTGGATCATCGGCGGCTACTTCGAGAGCTCGTCCTCGAGCAGGTGGGCGGCGAGGGCGATCAGGTCCCGCTCGGTGATGATGCCGACCAGGCGATCGTCCTCGACCACCGGCAGGCAGGCCACCCGGTGGCGGCGCATGATGGCGATCGCCTCGAGGGTCGTGGTCTCGGGCCGGCAGGTCACCACTTCCCTCTGCATGATCTCCTTGACCGGGATCGCCCGGCCCCGATCCTCTCCCCGCGCCAGCAGGCGCAGCAGGGCGCGGTGGGTGACCAGGCCCACCAGGTGGTGGTCCTGGTCCTCCACCGGCACGTGACGGATGTGCCGCCAGTCCATCATGGCGGCCACCAGGTCGATCACCTCGTCCTCGTGAACGGTGAACAGGTCCGTGACCATGAACTGCTCGACCCGCGAATAGTAACGGGCCCGGCGCCCCGCCTCCTCCAGCTCGGCAGGCTGCCACTCATGCACCGGCTCGCCACTCTTCTGGCGGGAGATCATGGCACTGGTCAAGGCGGCGAGGCGGCGGGCGAGGGAGCTCTCCTCGCTGAAGCCCGCGAGCGAAGAGAGCTGCCAGAGCGAGGCGGTCTTGAGCCTCGCCACCCGCTCCCCGACGATGCCCAGGTAGCGGTCGGTGGCGCCCGAATCGACGCCACAGGCTTCGAGCCCCGCCCGCGCGAGGGGCAGCAGCACCTCGGTGAGCAACTGCTGCGCCGGCACGTTCGGCCGGCCCGGCCAGTCGAAGTGCGCGGAGACCCCCAGGCGAGCCGCCGAGACGAAATTCTCGTGCGCGGCGGCGAAGTCCATCCTGCGCGACGGGTCACCCAGCTCTTCCGGCAGGGCCCGCATCAGGCCGATCCACAGCGCGGCGTTGGCGATCTCGTCCACCACCGACGGGCCGGCGGGCAGGATGCGGTTCTCGATGCGCAGGTGGGCCTTGCCGTCCGCCACGCCGTAGCAGGGGCGCATCCAGCGGTAGATGGTGCCGTTGAACAGGCGAAGGGCCGCGAGCTTCGGCACCCCGCCCGCCGCCACCACGGCCAGCGAGTCCTCCTCGATGGGGGCCGAGATCAGGGCCGGGAAGCGCGCCACATCCTCGCGGAAGATCTCGAGCACCGAGTCCTTGAGCCAGCGCTGGCCGAAGGAGACCCGGGCCGGCTGTTGGCGGCGGTGGCGGGTGGTGGGCCGGGTGTCGATGGACTGCTGGAAGAGGGCGATGCGGGTCTCCCGCCACAGGCGGCGGCCGAAGAGCAGGGGGGAGTTGGCGCAGGCGGCGAGCACCGGCCCGGCCAGGGCCTGGGCGGTGTTGTAGCGCAGGGCGAACTCCCCGGGGTCGACCTGCAGATGCACCTGGAAGCTGGTGGTGCAGGCCTCGAGCATGACGTTGTCGTGGCGGATCAGCAGCTCGTCGAGCCCCTTGATCCGCAGGTGGTACTCGCCCCCCCGCAGGCGGTTGAAGGCTTCGTTCAAGGCCGCGTAGCGCGGCAACGGCGTCATCGCCTCGAGCTCCAGATCCGAGATGTCGAGAGTGGGGAGGATGCCGGCGAGCACCACCTCCAGCCCGTGCCGGCCCGCGGCCTCGCGCAGGCGCTCGAGCAGTTCCCGGGTTTGCTTCTCGAGACGATCGAGGCAATCCGGGCCCACCGCCAGGGGATCGAGGTTGTATTCGACGTTGAAGCGGCCCAGCTCGGTGGTGTAGTGCTCGTCGGCCAGCTCGCCGAGCAGGGTCAGATTCTCGTAGGCCGGCCGGTAGGCCGAGTCGACCAGGCAGGTCTCCTGCTCGGCCCCGATGCGGGCGATCCCGGACTCGATCCGCCCGTTCTCGAGCAGGTGCTCGAGAGCCGTGAGGTCGGCCAGGACCTTGCGTTTGAACAGGCGGAGGGCTTCGGCTTCGCTCTCGCGATGGATCCGCTGCTCGCCCATGTTCCTCCCGGGACGGTGCGTTCGGCAGGTCTTGCCAACAACGCTATCCGGCCCGGCCCGCCGCGCGCCCCGCCCGGAAGAGTAGCCCGCACAACCCCACCACCAGGGTGAGGGCGAGCAAGGTCGCCGGCAGCCCGGTGACCCAGGAGAAGCCCTTCTCTCCAAAGTGCACCATCCGCATCGCCGCCGCGAAGCCCGACTCGGCCCAGGTCTCCCGGGCTGCTGCGAGCAGCGCGATCAGCACCCCGGCCAGACCCTCTCCGGCGATCAGGCCCGAGGCCGCGAGGATGCCGGGGTCGCTGTCGATGGCTCCTTCGCCGCGCCTGGCTTCCACCACCCGGCGCACCAGGCCGCCGACGAAGATCGGCGTCATGCTCGAAAGCGGCAGGTAAATGCCCACGGCGAAGGCCAGACCCGGCAAGCCGGCGAGCATCCCCGCAACGGACAGTCCGGCTCCCGTGCCCACCAGGCCCCAGGGCAAAGAGCCGGTGAGCACGCCGTCGATCACCGTCTTCATCAGCATCGCCTGGGGCGCCCCCAGCTCGCCGGTGCCGAAGCCGTAGGTCTTGCCCAGCAGGATCACCGTGCCGGCCACCGCCCAGCAGGCGAAGGCCGCGCCCAGAAACTGGCCGAGCTGCTGGCGGGCCGGAGTGGCCCCCACCAGATAACCGGTCTTCAGGTCCTGGGAGATGTCCCCCGCCTTCGAAGCGGCCACGCAGACCACCATGCCGACGGTCAAGATCGCCGCCCGCGCCGAGGGATCCTTCCAGCCCAGGGCCACGAAGATCAGGGAGATCGCCAGCAGGGTGACCAGGGTCATCCCGGAAGTGGGGTTCGAGGACACCCCGATCAGGCCGACGATGCGCGACGAGACGACCACGAAGAGCACGCCGAAGAGGCCCACGCCCAGGGCCGCGAGGGTCCGGGGGCCGAGGCTCATCTCCCCAGCCAGCAGGCCGGGCACGGCGATCAGGGTCAGCACCACCAAGGCCGGACCGGCGATCACCACCCAGCCGGGGATGTCGCGGTCGGTGCGCCGGTCGACGCTCGCCGCTGCCCCCTCGCCCCGCTGTGCCGACAAGCCCGTGAGCACGGCCTTGAGCGAGGCCCACATGGTGGGCAGCGAGCGCGCCACGGTGACGATGCCCGCCGCCGCCACCGCCCCGGCACCGATGTAGCGCACGTAGCGGCTCCAGATCGCCCCGGCACCGAGGTCACGAATCGGCTTCTCGAGCTCGGGGAAGAGGGGGGTGGCCAGGGAGTCGCCGACGATGGCGATCAAGGGGATGAAGCAGAGGGCCGAGATCAAGCTGCCGGCGACCATGATCGCGGCCTGGCGGTAGCCCAGGATGTAGCCCACGGCCAGCAGCGCCGCGGCCACCTCGAGGGACAGCTCGGCCTTGGGAATGCCCGGCAGGGCGAGATGGAGCTCCGGCCGGAACAGGCCGAAGCCGCCGAGGCCGATCTTCGCCGTGGCCCCCACGACGAGGCCGAGGGCGATCCACTTACCGCCGGAGGCCGACTCCGACGTGGTGACCTTGAGCACCTCGGCGCAGGCCGTGCCTTCCGGGTAGGGCAGCTCTTTGGCGCTATCGACGATCAGCAGCCGGCGCAGGGGCACCATGGCGCAGATGCCGAGGATGGCGCCCAGGAAAGCGAGGATCGCCACCTGCCAGAAGGGCGGCGCCATGCCCCACAGGAAGAGGGCCGGGATGGTGAAGATGGTGCCCGAGGCGAGGGAGGAGGAAGCCGAGCCGATGGTCTGCGAGAGATTGGCTTCGAGGATGGTGAAGCCATTCGCCCGGATGGCCCGGAAGAAAGCCACGGTGAGCACCGCGATGGGAATCGAGGTGGTGACCGTGAGGCCGACCCGCAGGCCCAGGTAGGCGTTGGCCGCGCCGAACAGGATGCCGAAGACGATGCCGGCCGCCGCCGCCCGCACCGTGAACTCGAGGACGGACTCGTCCCTGGCCTTCGAGCCTGCCACCATGCTGCCTCCTCCGTCAGGAAAGCTGGCGGGAGGCTAGCACAGGGGGCCGCCCTGTTCGGCAGCCCTAGGCGGGAGTCTGAAGCCGCGCCGCGGTCGGGGCGTGGGTGACCTTGCCTTCGTGGGTGAGGAGCGTTCCGGCGAGGACCTCGTCCGTGACGTCGACCTTGAGCTCCCCCTTCTGCCACATCAAGGCGAGCAGGTTGACCAGGTTCTTGGCGTAGAGGGCGCTCGAGTCCACCGACTGGGCGGAGGCGAGGTTCGAGGGCGCGAGGATCAGCACGCCGTGGTGCATGACCTCTTCGTCGGCCTTCGACAGCTCGCAGTTGCCGCCTTCGGAGGAAGCCAGGTCGACGATGATGCTGCCGTGCTTCATGCCCTCCACCATCTCGCGGCTGACCAGCCGGGGCGCCGGGCGACCCGGCACCAGGGCGGTGGTGATCACCACGTCGGCCGCCGCCAGGTGGCGCGCCACGATCTCCCGCTGGCGGCGCAGGAAGTCCTCGGACATCTCCTTGGCGTAACCGCCCTGGCCCTCGCCGCTCTCGGCGATCGGCAGCTCGATGAAGCGGCCGCCGAGGGACTCGACCTCCTCCTTCACCGCGGCGCGGATATCCGACACCTCGACCACCGCACCCAGGCGGCGGGCGGTGGCGATCGCCTGTAGGCCGGCGACGCCGGCGCCCATCACCACCACCCGGGCGGGCGGCACGGTACCGGCGGCGGTCATCAGGAGGGGGAAGTACTTCGAGAGTCGGGCGGCGGCGATCAGCACGGCCTTGTAGCCGGCGATCGAGGCCTGGGAGGAGAGGGCATCCACCGCCTGGGCGCGGGTGATGCGCGGCACCAGCTCCATGGCGAAGGTGGTGACGCCGCCCTTGGCCAGCTGCTCGACCCGCGACAGGTTCTTGTGGGCTGCCATCAGGGCGACCAGGATCGCGCCCTGCTTGAGCCAGCCGGCTTCCTCCTCGGAGGGCTCACGGACCTTGAAGACGATGTCCGCGCTCTGCCACCCCGCCTTGCGGTCGCTTGCGACCTCGGCACCGGCCTGGCGGTACTCCTCGTCGGAGTGATGGGCGCCCTCTCCGGCGCCGCTTTCGAGGGCGACGGTGAGGCCGTCCTTGACCAACCGCTTCACGGTTTCGGGCGTGGCCGCCACGCGGCGCTCGCCCGGATGCTGCTCTTTGGGGACCCAGATCTTGGTCATCATCGCCTTCCTGGGGCTGCCTTGTCCGAACTCGCGGGGATGGTAGCCGGGCGTGGGGCCCGATGCAACGACCCGCTGGGGTAGGAGCCAGCGCTACCCCTCCTTGCCCCGGAAGCGCTCGGTCAGCTCGGCCACTCGCTCGGGGGAGATCTTCTCGAAGAGAGGCGGTCCCGGCACCAGCGCCTGGCCCGACGGCGGATGGTCGAAGCTCAGGGCCGTGGCCAGCGAGACCCGGCCCGGGTCGCCGCTTTCGCCGAGCAGGGCGAAGATCTCGCGGCTCTTGGCCGGCATCACCGCAGCGCTGGCCACGGCGTAGAGCCAGGCGAGCTGGAGGGTGCGCCGCAGCACCTCGCCGCCGCGGGCGCGGTCGGTCTTGACCAGAGCCCAGGGCTGGGTCTGGGTGACGTACTCGTTGCCCGCCGCCCACAAGGCCCGCAGGGCCCGCATGGCCTTCCTGAAGTTGGTCGCCCGCAGCTCGCTGTCGAGCTCTTCGGCCAGCTCGCGGCAGCGGGCCAGGAGCTGGCGGTCGACCTCCTCCTGCGGACCCGGTTCGGGCACCCGGCCGTCGAAGTTGCGCACCACCAGGGTCTGCACCCGGTTGACGAAGTTGCCGAGCACGTCGGCCAGGTCCTTGTTCACCAGGGCCGCGAAGCCCTCGATGCTGAAGTCCGAGTCAGTGCCCTCGGGCACCGTGGCGAGCAGGGCGTAGCGCCACAGATCGGCCGGGAAGAGCTCGAGGGCGGTGTCGGTGAAGATGCCCCGGCCCCGGCTGGTCGAGAACTTGCCGCCCTCGTAGGTCAGCCAGCTGAAGCCCTTGACGTTGCTGGCGAAGACCCAGGGCTGGCCGGTACCGAGCATGGTGGCCGGCCACATCACGGTGTGGAAGGGCACGTTGTCCTTGCCCATGAACTGCGCGTACTCGACCTCGCCCGGGGCCAGCCACCAGCGCTTCCAGGCCTCCGGGTCGCCGCCGAGCCGGGCCCAGTCCATGGTCATGCTGATGTAGCCGATGGGGGCGTCGAACCAGACGTAGAAGACCTTGCCCTCGAAGCCCGGCCGCGGCACGGCGATACCCCAGGCGAGGTCGCGGGTGATGCTGCGGTCCTGGAGGCCCTCGTCCAGCCACTTGTAGGCGATGCCGCGGGTGGTCGGCGGCCAGGAGGGATGGCCATCCACCCAGGCCCGCACCCGCTCCTGGAGCTTCGAGAGGCGCAGGAACAGGTGCTTCGAGCGACGAATTTCGAGGTTCTTGCTCCCGGAGACCGCCGAGCGGGGCTCGCCGAGCTGGGTGGGGTCCATCAGGGAACCGCAGTTGTCGCACTGGTCGCCCCGGGCGTCGGTGAAGCCGCAGTGGGGACAGGTGCCGATGACGTAGCGATCGGGCAGGAAGCGGGCATCATCGATCGAGTAGATCTGCTCGATCTCGCGCTCCTCGATGTAGCCGTTCTCATCGAGGCGCCGGTAGATGTCTTGGGTGAGCTGGTGGTGGACCGGCGAGGAGGTGCGGCCGAAGTAGTCGAAGGAGAGCTCGAAGTCGCGGTAGATACGGTCCTGAATGGCGAACTGCTCGTCGCAGTATTCCTGCGGGCTCTTGCCCTCGGCCAGGGCCGCTAGCTCGGCCGGGGTGCCGTGCTCGTCGGTGCCGCAGATGGCCAGCACCTCCTCCCCCTGCTGGCGCAGGTGGCGGGCGTAGACGTCGGCCGGCAGCAAGGAGCCGATCAGGTTGCCGAGGTGCTTGACGCCGTTGATGTAGGGCAGGGCGCTGGTGATGAGAGTTCGGGCCATGGACAGTCCCTCGGCAGACAGAACGCCAGATGGTACCCCAGCCCGTTAGAATCCGACCCCTGGAGACCACGACATGCAGCCCAGCCACCCCGACCACCCCGTCCACCGCGTCATCGACCTGATCGCCCCCGAAACCCAGCAGATCCTCAACATGAGCGTCGAGGAGGCGCGGCTGCGGGTGCTTTCGGGCGATCCCCAGGCGGTCTCGGTGATCCACGGCTCCTTCGCTTTGGTGGTGCGGGAGGGTGAGCGGGTCTACCTGGCCAGGTCGCTGGACCGGCCCCTGCGCTATTTCCTGGCCAAAGAGAAGGACGGGCCGATGCTCGCCGTGGCCGATCGCATCGACACCCTGCGCGCCTGCCTCGAAGCCGAGGGCCACGGCGGCCAGTTCCATCCCAGCTACACCCGCATGGTGCCGGCCCACCACGTCACCCAGCTCCGCCTGATCGGCTGCCCGGACCCCAACCCCGTCCATCACCGCTTCTTCGACCCGCCCCGGGCGGTGATGCCGCCGGACCTCGACCTCCTCGGCCGCACCTACGTCGAGGCTCTGATGTCCGAGCTGCGGGCCTGGGTGGCTTCGATCCCGCGGGAGGCACCGATCGGCGTGCTCTTCTCGGGCGGGGTGGACAGCGGCTCGGTGCTGCTCGGCCTCTACCGCGCCCTGATCGAGGCGGGGATGAGCCCGGCGCGGCTCAAAGGCTTCACCCTGGCCGTCGAGGGCGGCGGCTCGGACCTCGCCCAGGCCCGGCACTTCCTCGCGGCCCTCGGTCTCGACTTCCTGCTCGAGCCGGTCGAGGTACCGGCCGAGGCCATCGACCCCCTGGCCGCCATCGAGGTGATCGAGGACTACAAGCAGCGCGACGTCGAGTGCGCGGCCGTCACCCTGGCCCTGGCCGACGCCCTGCGCCGCCGCTACCCCGACTGGAGGTACCTGGTGGACGGCGACGGCGGCGACGAGAACTTGAAGGACTATCCGATCGAGGAGAACGCCGAGCTGACCCTCCGTAGCGTGGTCAGCAACCGCATGCTCTACCACGAGGGCTGGGGGGTGGAGGCGATCAAGCACTCCCTGACCTACAGCGGCGGGCTCTCCCGCGGCGTGGTGCGCGGCTACGCACCCCTGGCACGCCACGGCTTCGTGGGCTTCTCCCCCTTGATGCGGCCGGCGGTGATCGCCACCTCGGAGGCGATCCCCTTCGCCGAGCTGTCCCAAGGCTCCCATGAGCGGCTCTACGCCTTGAAGGGTGAGATCGTGCGCCGGGGCGTCGCCCAGGTGCTGGGCTGCGAAATGCCGGTCTTCCCCAAGCGGCGCTTCCAGGAGGGGGCCGTGGGCAGCGAGCTCTTCGCCACCCGCTTCGGCCGCCACCCGGAGCGCTACCGGCAGCATTTCCTCGCCCTCCACACACCACGGTGAGAGCGGACCGGGCCGCCAGAGCGCCGGTCGATCCCTGGCGGCCCCTCGGCTGGCTGGCCGAGGAGGAGCGCACCCCGGAGGGCAGAGTCGTGCCCACGCGGACGGTCTTCCTGGCCGGCGCCGAGTGCCCCTTCTCCTGCGTCTTCTGCGACCTCTGGCGCTACACGATCGTGGGTGCCACGCCGCCTGGCGCCCTCACCCGGCAGCTCGAGCTGGCCCTGATCGAGATGGGCCCGGTCGAGCCCGGCACCACCTCGATCAAGCTCTACAACGCCAGCAACTTCTTCGAGCCCCGGGCGGTGCCCGAAGGGGAGGAGGGGCGCCTGCTGCCCCTGCTCTCCCCCTTCTTCCGCGTGGTGGTGGAGAACCATCCCCGCCTGGCCAGCCAGCGCTGCCTGGCCTTCGCCGAGGCCCTCGACGGCCGGCTCGAGGTGGCGATGGGGCTCGAGACGGTGCACCCCGAGGCCCTGCCCCGGCTGGGCAAGTCGATGCACCTGGCGGACTTCGACGCCGCTTGCCGGAGGCTCCGGGGCGCCGGTGTGTCGCTGCGCGCCTTCGTGTTGGTGGGGGCCCCCTTCGTGCCGGCTGCCGAGACGGTGGACTGGGCGGTGCGCTCGGCCGAGCACGCCTTCGCGCAGGGGGTGGGCACGGTGACCCTGATCCCGGTGCGAGGGGGCGGCTCCCACCTGGCCCGGCTGGAAGCCGAGGGCCGCTTCACACCTCCTCGGCTCGGCCAGCTCGAGGAGGCATTGGAGCGCTGCCTGGCCCTGGGCGGCGGAGTCGCCCAGGCCGACCTTTGGGACCTCGAGCGCTTCGCCGTCTGTGCCGCCTGTTCCCCCGCCCGGCGGGAGCGCCTGCACCGGCAGAACCTCTCCGGCCAGGTGGAACCGGCGGTCACTTGTGAGGCCTGCGCCGGATGAGCCATCGGCCGGACGTGGTGGTGGTCGGCTCGGGCTTCGCCGGAGCCCTGGCGGCGCGGGTGCTGGCCCGGCTGGGCCGCAGGGTTTGGCTGGTGGAACGGGGCCGCCATCCTCGCTTCGCCCTGGGCGAGTCCTCGACACCGCTCGCCGCCCTCGCCCTCACCCGCCTCGCCGAGCGCTACGACCTGCCCGACCTGGCGCCTCTGGCCGCCTACGGTAAGTGGCTGCGAGCCTGGCCCCACCTCCGGCGGGGGCTCAAACGGGGCTTCACCTTTTTCGGCACGCAGCCGGACGAACGCCTGCTGGTCGCCGCCAGCCCCAACGACGAGCTCTCCGACACCCACTGGCTGCGCGCGGACCTCGACGCCTTCTTCGTTGACCGGGCCGAAGCCGAAGGGGTGAGCTTCTTCGACCGGACGACGATCGGCTTGATCGAACGGGTGGGGTCGCGGATTCGTCTTCGAGGGCAACGCGAGGGCCAGCCGTGGCAGGCAGAAACCGGCTTCGTCGTGGATGCCTCCGGCCCGGCCGCGGTGGTGGCGAAGGCCCTCGGGGCCGCGGCGCTGGCCTCGCCGAGCCGGGTGGCGAGCGGTTTGGTGTTCGGGCACTTCGAGGAGGTGGTCGAGACCGGCGAGGTGGCCCGCCAGCAGGGCCTGGCTGTGCCCCCGGGCCCCTACCCGGACGACCGCGCCGCCGTCCACCACCTGCTGGACGTGGGCTGGGCCTACCAGCTGCCCTTCGATCACGGTGTGGTCTCGGCCGGCGTCGTGCTCGACCACGCCCGGCCGGCCACCCGGCCCCGGTTCGCGCAGGCCGCCCAGGACCCGGCCGGAGCCTGGGCGGCGCTGCTCGCCCGCCATCCCTCACTCGCGGCCCGCTTCGGTGAGGCCCGGGCCGTGGTGGGTCCAGCGTTCGTGCCCCGGCTCCAGCACCGACTCTCCGCCGCCGCGGGGCCGGGCTGGCTGGCTCTGCCGAGCACCTTCGCCTTCACCGACCCCCTGTTCTCGACCGGCATTGCCTGGAGCCTGGCCGGCGTCGAACGGCTGGGCCGGCTCTTCGAGGCCGAGGAGGTGCCGGAAAAGGCCGGGCTGGAGCGCTATGGGGGGCTCCTCGCCGACGAGGCCGACCACATCGACCGCCTGGTGGCCGGCGCCTACGCGACCTTCGAAGACTTCCAGCTCTTCGTCCCCTTCGCCCTGCTCTACTTCGCCGCCGCCAGCTTCGGCGAAGCTTCCCGGCGCTTGCTGCCAGAGGCGAAGGACTGGGTGTGGGAGGGGTTCCTGGGTTGCCAGGACGAGGTGGTCCGTGGCGCACTCGGCGAGGTCCTGGCACGCCTGAGCGGGCACACAGGGCAGGGGCACTGCGCGACGGACCAGGAAGCAGCTCACTTCGAGAGCTGGATGAGAGAGGCCATCGCCCCGCGCAACCTGGCCGGCCTGGCCGACCCCGCCCGAGGCAACCTCTATCCGGTGGACCTGGAAGCGCTGGTGGCGAACGCCGGCCTGCTGGGTCTGACCGCCGAAGAAGTGCGGGCTGCGCTGCCGCGGCTGCTGAGATGAGGGACCCGACCCCCGTGCTAACCTCCGCCCCCGTGCCCGTCACGTTCATCACCTTCGAGGGCCTCGACGGCAGTGGCAAGTCCACCCACTTGCGGCGGGTCAAGGCGTGGCTGGAGGAGCATGGGCTCGCGGTGGTGGAGACCCGGGAGCCGGGGGGCACGGCGCTGGGCAGCGAGATCCGCAAGCTCTTCCTGGACCATCGCTCCGAGATCGCCGACGGCATCGTCGAGCTGCTGATGGTCTTCGCCAGCCGCCGGCAGCACCTGGTCGAGGTGATCGACCCGGCGCTGGCAGCGGGCCACATCGTCCTGTGCGACCGCTTCACGGACTCCACCCTCGCCTACCAGGGCTACGGGCGAGGCGTGTCCAGGGCAGAGATCGCGCTGGTCGATCACGTCGCCACGGGTGGCCGGCGGCCGGACCGCACCCTGCTCTTCGACCTGCCGGCCGAGACCGCTCGAGAACGGGGGCATTCGCCCCGCCGTCGCCAGGCCGGTGAGATCGACCGCCTCGACGCCGAGGAACTGGACTTCTACCAGCGGGTGCGCGACGGCTATCTGACCCTGGCAGGAAACGAGCCGGGACGCTTCCGGGTGATCGACTCCTCCGGCCCGACCGAGGCCACGGCGCCTCAAGTGCTCGCGGCCCTCGCTGACCTGGTCGAGCCGCCATGAACCGCACCGCCGCCCTCGGGCTGGCCCGCGAGGGCCGCCTCTATCCATCCGTGATCCTCTACGGCGCGGGCGAGGAGGGCCGCCGGGCAACCGCCCTCGAGCTGGCGCGGACCCTCCTCTGTCAGGAGGAGCCGGCGGCGCGGCCCTGCGGCGTCTGCCGCCACTGCCGGCGCATCGCCTGGCCCGAGGGCGAGGAGAGCTCCGCCTTCCATCCCGACTTCCACGTGCTGCTGCGGGACTTGAAGACCGCCACCTCGGCGGAGGCGACGCGTGCCTGCCTCCGGGCCGCTCAGGTCTCGCCCTTCGAGGCGCGGGGGCAGGTCTTCGTGATCGCCAGCGCCGAGACTCTCTCGGGCGAGGCCGCCGACAGCCTGCTCAAGACTTTGGAAGAGCCCCACGTCAGCGCCCCCCGCCACTTCCTGCTGCTCGCTCCCTCGCGCCTCGACCTCTCCGCCACGTTGCGCAGCCGTTCCCTTTCGCTCTACCTCGGGCCGGCCGAGGACGTCGACCCGGCGGAGATCGGCGACCTCGCCGCCTCCTTCGGTCGCCTGCTGGGAGCGCTCGGGGGGAGCCCGGGGCTGGCTGCCCTGGCCTGCGCCGGAGAGGCCCGGAAGGCCCTCGGCGGCTGGGAGGATCCCCGGCAGGGTCGCCCCTGGAGCACCACTGCCGCGGCCCTGGTGGAG
Organism: Thermoanaerobaculia bacterium; assembly: GCA_036274895.1. Classification (GTDB taxonomy): domain Bacteria; phylum Acidobacteriota; class Thermoanaerobaculia; order Multivoradales; family SZUA-115; genus CALMKX01. The sequence goes on from DASUEU010000050.1 coordinate 58,261, forward strand.
GTTGCCACCCACAGCCTGGCCGTGGACCGCCTGCCCCGGCGCTGTCTCGCCTTGGCCGACGCCCTCCTGCGGGCACCCTCCCTGCGCCTGCGTGGGATCCCCGCCGAGCGCATCTTGGACGGCCTGTTCTCACGCCACTTGACTGCTCGCTAAACCGAAGTCGAGCGGCATGGCTCTTGCTGCTGCCTAGGCGAGTCCTTACAATGCCTCAAAACTAGCCACGAAGGAGCCCATCCGATCATGAATCGCCTGTCCTCGCCGAAGTCCGTGTCTCGTGGTCTCGCTGCGGGTGCCATTCTGGCCCTCTTCGGCCTCGGTACCCTGCCCGCCTGCTCCGCTCCGGAGACCAGCGCCCAGGCCGCCAAGGCCCCTGAGGCCGTTGCCCAGATCGACGGCAAGGCCGTCACCATGGCCGACCTCGAGAAGAAGGCCGCTCGCGAGCTCAAGCAGCTCGAAGCCCAGCGCCGCCAGATTCTCGAGGGCGCCCTCAACGCGCTGATCGAGGACAAGCTCGTGGAGGCCGAGGCCGCCAAGCGTGGCCTGTCCGCCCAGGACCTCGTCAAGGCCGAGGTCGATGCCAAGGTCGCCCCGGTCACCGACGCCGAAGTCGACTCCTGGTATGAGCAGAACAAGGCGAGGGTCAACGTGCCCAAGGAGCAGGTGGCCGACCGCATCAAGGCCTTCCTCGCCCAGCAGCGGTCCCAGGAGGCCCGCACCGCCTTCCTCACCGGCCTGCGCAAGAGCCACGACGTCAAGATCCTCCTCGAGCCTCCCCGCGAGGACGTCCAGATCGCCGGCGCTCCCACCAAGGGCCCGGCCAGCGCGCCGGTGACCATCGTCGAGTTCTCCGACTTCGAATGCCCCTTCTGCAGCCGTGTGGTGCCGACCCTCAAGAAGGTCGAGGAGACCTACGGTGACAAGGTGCGCATCGCCTTCCGCCAGTTCCCCCTGGCCATGCACCCCAACGCCAAGAAGGCCGCCGAGGCCTCCCTTTGCGCCAACGATCAGGGCAAGTTCTGGGAGATGCACGACGCCCTCTTCGCCAAGCAGAAGGAGCTCCAGGTCGGTCAGCTCAAGTCCCACGCCGGCCAGTTGGGTCTCGACCAGGCCAAGTTCGATCAGTGCCTGGACTCCGCCAAGTACGCCGCCAAGGTCGATGAGGACATGGCCGCCGGCTCCGCCGTGGGCGTGACCGGCACCCCGGCGATGTTCGTCAATGGCCGTCTGGTCTCCGGCGCCGTGCCCTTCGAGGAGCTGGCCAAGGTGATCGACGACGAGCTGTCCCGCAAGGGTGGCAAGTAGGGGCGCGGTCTCCGCGCCCTTCAACCGGGGAGGGCGGACACATTGGTCCGCCCCTACCCGAGAAACCGCAAGATCCCTGTGGGGGCCGACCAACGTGTCGGCCCTCTCCACTTTGTAGGCCGGGGCCTCGCGATATCCTCGGTCCTGCGATGTCCCGCGACCTGCCCATCCCCGACATCCGCTCGGCCCTCCACGAGGCGGCGGAGCACGTCGCCGACTACCTGGCCAACGTCGAGCGCTACCCGGTCTTGCCGCCGGTCTCTCCCGGCGAGGTCGCCGCTTCCCTGCCGGAAGCTCCGCCGCGGCATGCCGAGACCCTCCCCGACATCCTCGCCGACTACCGCCGGCTGATCGAGCCCAACGTCACCCACTGGAACCACCCCGGCTTCATGGCCTATCTGGCCAACACCGGCTCCGGACCGGGGATCCTCGCCGAGTTGCTCGCCGCCAGCCTCAACGTCAACGCCATGCTCTGGCGCACGGCTCCGGCCGCCACCGAGCTCGAGGAGAGGGCCTGCGACTGGCTGCGCCAGATGCTCGACCTGCCGGCTGCCTTCCGTGGCCACATCAACGACACCGCCTCGACCTCGACCTTCCTGGCTCTCGCCGCCGCTCGTGATCGGGCGGCGCCGGAGGGCCGGCGGCTGGGCCTGACCGGGCTCTCCCGTCCCCTGGTGGTCTACTGCTCCGACCAGGCCCATTCCTCGGTCGACAAGGCCTGGATCGCCCTCGGCCTCGGCCTCGAGCAGGTCCGGCGGGTGGCCAGCGACGAGGCCCTGCGGCTGCGGCCGGACGCTCTCGAGGCGGCCATCGAGCAGGACCTGGCCGCTGGGCGCCAGCCCGCCGCCGTGGTGGCCACCGCGGGCACCACTTCGACCGGCAGCCTCGATCCCATCGTCGAAGTGGCCGCGATCGCTCGTCGCCTTGGACTGTGGCTGCACGTAGACGCCGCCTACGGGGGCGGTGCCGCCGTCTGCGCCGAGATCCGCGCCCAGATGGCGGGCATGGAGGAGGCCGACTCGATCGTCATCAACCCCCACAAATGGCTCTTCGTGCCGGTGGATTGCTCGGTGCTCTACTGCCGCGACCCCGGCGAGCTGAAGCGGGCCTTCTCGCTGGTGCCCGAGTACCTGCGCACCGCGGACGAGGGGGCGACCAACCTGATGGACCTGGGCATTCAGCTCGGCCGCCGCTTCCGCGCCCTCAAGCTGTGGATGGTGATCCGCGCCTTCGGCGTCGAGGGCATCATCGAGCGCATCCGCCACCACCTCGCCCTCGCCCAGAAGCTCGCCGGATGGGTCGAGGCCGAGCCCGGCTTCGTGCTGGCCGCGCCGGTGCCCCTGTCGGTGGTCGCCTTCCGCGCCGTGGGCCTGGCCGACCCCGAGGCCGAGGACCGCTGGAACGAGGAGATCCTCGCCGCGGTCAACCGGCGGGGGCCGGTGTTCCTGTCGCACAGCAAGCTCGGGGGGCGGCTGGTGCTGCGGGTGGCGATCGGCAACTTGCGCACGGAGGAAGAGCACGTCGCCACCGCCTGGCGGCTGGTGCGCGAGGAAGCTGCTGCCCTGCGACCGCGATTCGGGAAGGAGGCGGTGTGAGCACGGGAGCCCTCGAGCCCCGGATGTGTCCCCTGGTCTTCGAGCGCCGCGAGGAGGCGGAGATGCTCGAGCGGGCACGCGGCTTCTTCCAGCTGATGGATCGCCGCCGCACCGTGCGGGACTTCTCGCCCGAGCCGGTGCCGCGTGAGCTGATCGAGCTCGCCATCGCCACCGCCTCGACCGCTCCCTCCGGAGCCCACCGTCAGCCGTGGAAGTTCGTGGCGATCTCCGATCCCGAGACCAAACGGCGGCTGCGCGTCGCTGCCGAGGCTGAGGAGCGCGAGAGCTACCTCGGCGGGCGCATGCCGGCCGAGTGGCTCGAGGCCCTGGCCCCCCTGGGCACCGGCTGGGAGAAGCCCTTCCTCGAGATCGTGCCCTGGATCGTGGTGATCTTCGAGGAGCGCTGGAGCCACCACCCGGACGGCAGCCGGCGCAAGAACTACTACCCCAACGAGAGCACCGGCATCGCCTGCGGCCTCTTCCTCGCCGCCCTGCACCACATGGGCCTCGCCACCCTGACCCACACCCCCAGCCCGATGGCCTTCTTGAACGAGATCCTCGGCCGGCCGGCCAACGAGCGCCCCTTCGTGCTGGTGCCCATCGGCTACCCGGCACCCGGGGCCGAGGTTCCGGACCTCACCCGGAAGGCATTGGACGAGGTCGCGGTCTGGGATCCACAACCGGACACTCTTCGAGCCCCGGCAACGCCATGAGCCAACGGACGACCACCACCCTCCTCTTCCTGATTGCCATGACGAGCCCTCTCGCCTCCTCCCCCCTCCTCGCCCAAGGCGGCAAGTGGACACCGCCCCAGCTGGCCGAGCTGGACCCGGCCTGGTTGGCCGAGCTGGGCCTCGCCCTGCCGGTCTCCGAGCTGTGGCGGCCGGAGGGCGGCGGCCTGCTCGAGGCGGCGGTGCAGATCTCCGGCTGCTCGGCCGGCTTCGTCTCGGCCGACGGGCTGCTGCTGACCAACCACCACTGCATCTTCTCGATCCTCCAGCAGCACTCGACGCCGGAGCGGGACCTCATCCGGGACGGTTTCCTCGCCACCCGCCGCGAGGAGGAGCTGCCGGGGGCGACCGTCCGGGTGACCATCCCCCACCGACGCACCGACGTCACCGCCGAGGTCGAGGCCGCGGCGGCGGGCGCCCACGACGATCACGCACGCCACCTCGCCATCGAGCGCAAGCGCAAGGAGCTGGTGGCCGCCTGCGAGGCGCAACCCTTCCGCCGCTGCCAGGTCGCGATCTACGACGACGGCGTCCGCTACGAGCTGATCGAGGCCCTGGAGCTGCCGGACGTGCGGCTGGTGTGGGCACCACCGCGGGCGATCGGCGAGTACGGGGGCGAGGTCGACAACTGGTCCTGGCCCCGCCACACGGGGGACTTCGCCCTCGCCCGGGTCTGGGCCGAGGACGGTGCCAACCCTGCCCCCTTCGCCGCCACCAACGTGCCCTACCGGCCCAAGCGCTTCTTCGCCCTCCAGCCCCGGGGCGTCGCCGAGGGTGACTTCGTGATGGTGATCGGCTACCCGGGCACGACCTTCCGTTCCCTGATCGCGAGCGAGGTCGCCGAGAAGGCCGAGCGGGCCTTCCCCGGCCGCTCCCGGCTCTATCGCGCCTGGCTGGACCTGATGGACGAGGCTTCGGCGGCCGACCCCGGGGCGGCCATCGCGCTCGCCGACCGGGCCAAGACTCTCGCCAACCGGGAGAAGAACGCCCGAGGCCAGGTGGCGGGGATCGCTCGGGGGGACTTGCTCGCGGCGCGGCGGCGAGCCGATGAGGCCGTCCTCACCTGGATCGCCGCTCACCCCGAGCACACCGCGGCGGCTGCGGCCTACCGGGAGCTCGAGACCCTCTTCGCCCGCCAGCTCGAGACCTGGGACCGCGACTTCCTCCTCGGCCAGCTGCGCGCCGGCTCGAAGCCGCTCGGCCTGGCCCTGCAGCTCGCCCGCTGGGCCGTGGAACGCGAGAAGCCGGACCTCGAGCGGGAGCCCGAGTACCAGGAGCGCAACCGCGATCGCCTGCTCGACGAGATCCGTCGAGACCAGAAGCGCCTCCACGAACCCACGGAGAAGAAGCTGCTCGCCGACCAGCTCGGCCGCCTCGCCGCCCTGCCGACGAGCCAGCGGTCGGCGGCGGTGGATGCGCTGCTGGGCCCCGCGCCGACGCCGGAGACGATCGCCGCCCGGGTCGAGGCCCTGTTCGCCGGTAGCCGGGTGGGGGTCTTGGCCGAGCGAGAGGCGATGTTCGGCGAGACCGCCGCGCAGCTGGCGGCCCGCGAGGACTCTCTCCTCGACCTCGGCCTGGCACTCACCCGCGAGATCCTCGAGATCGAGAAGAGCGAGAAGACCTGGAAGGGCGCCGTGTCCCGGCTGCGGCCCCAGTGGCGCCGGGCCGTGGCGGCCTCCCTCGGCCGCCCCCTCGACCCGGACGCCAACAGCACCCAGCGGGTGAGCTTCGCCAAGGTCGCCGGCTACAGCCCCAGGGACGCCGTCTGGATGCGCCCGGCCACCACCTTCGCCGGCCTGCTCGAAAAGCACACCGGCGAGGAGCCCTTCGACGTACCCGATGCCGTGCTCGCCGCCGCCCCTCGGGCGGCGACCAGCCGCTTCCGCTCGGCGGCCCTGGGGGACCTGCCGGTGTGCTTCCTGGCCACCGCCGACACCACCGGCGGCAACTCGGGCAGCCCGGTGGTGAACGGCCGCGGTGAGATGGTGGGCATCAACTTCGACCGCGTGTGGGAGAACGTCGCCAACGACTTCGGCTACAACCCCGAGGTGGCCCGCAACGTCAGCGCCGACGTGCGCTACCTGCTGTGGATGCTCGAGGAGGTGGCGGGCTCCCGCGCCGCGGGCCTGCTATCCGAGCTGGGCATCGCGCCAGCCTCGCCGGCCGCGGTTCCGTCGCCGCGGGACTGAGCAGCCCCAAAGTCCGAGAAGTGAATCAGGCGCCGAAGACCTTCTTCCAGTGCGCCAGCTCGTCGGCGGTGGGGAGAGGCTTCTCCCGCTCCTCCCGCTGGCGCTGCTGCTTGACCTCGGTGGCCCGCTGGTGCAGCTCGGTGGCGGGGCGGGTCTTGGCCCCGAGGTCGCGGCTGGCCCGGGAGAGGGCGGCATCGTTGGTGACCACCGTCCAGTGCCGGGGCCGGGCCGCCACCAGCTCCAGGATCACCTCGTCCGCCGACCGGGCTCCGGCGAAGCGCACCTCGACCGATCCATAGCGCTCGGCCACGTCGGGCCGAGGGGGGCCGTCGAAGACCACCACCACCTCGGCGCGCATTCGCGCCCAGGGCAGCAGACGCTGGAGCACGGCGGCGGCGTCTCGCGAGCCCGCCCGCGAGGCGGCCACGCCGCCCAGGTTCGAGCCATCCACCAGGAAGCTCAGCGGGTGCTTCCTCCTCTCGATCGCGAACCATAGCAGGCTCTGGCACAGGCATTGCTGACCCTTCATACCACCACCAACCATTGAGCCGGAGCCGGGCGCTGCGGGCGCCGCCGGCTCCCACGAGGTGCTCCGATGCGACGTCCTCCGCTGATCACCCTCGCTTTCCTGCTGGTCGCCAACACCACTCACCTCTCTGCCCAGGCCGAGCCACCTGCCGGCGGCTTCGGGGAGACCTTGAAGGTCGAGGTGGTCAACGTCGACGTGATCGCCACGGGCGAGGATGGCGAGCCGGTCACCGACCTCACGCGCGGGGACTTCCAGCTCTTCGACAACGGCACCGAGGTGCCCATCACCAACTTCTTCGCTGTCGAGGAGGGCCGGCGGGTGACCGAGGAGAGGTTGACCCTGTCCTCCCCCGGTGGCGAAGAGAGGCTCGAGACGAGCACTCCCAACGTTGACGAGCCCCCCCTCCATCTCACCGTCCTGGTCGATCAGACCCACCTGACCCCCTTCTCCCGCAACCGCCTGCTCGGCCCTTTGCTCGAGCTGCTCGAGGAACGGATGCGCCAGGGGGATCGGGTGATGGTGGCGACCTTCGACAAACGCCTGGCCATCCGTCAGCCCTTCACCACCTCGGCCAAGGACATCGAGCGCGCCGTGCGGGCCCTGGCCGACGCACCGACGGTCGGCATGGACCAGGATGCCCGCTACCGGCGCATCGTCGAGGAGATGATGGTCATCCAGGACGCCGCCGTGGAGGCTCGCTTCTCCGCACCCTGCCCGCCGGACCTGGGCCGCGCTGCCGACAGCTACGCCAAGGCCGTGTATGACGACGTGAAGGCGAGCATCCAGGGTCTCTCCGCCCTGGTCGACTCCCTCGCCGGGTTACCGGGACGCAAGGCCCTGCTCCACGTCAGCGACGGCATCCCCCTCCAGCCAGGCAACGAGGTCTTCGCCCTGCTGGACCAGATCTGCGGTGGCAAAGGGTTCGCGGCCGGCATCACCCGGGGTGGGGTGGACGGCAACGAGACCGCGGTCTTCGACTCGGACGCGCTGGGCCAGGGCGCCGGCAGCTGGGCGAAATCCCTCGCTCTCGACTTCACGAAGTACGACACCACCAGCCTTTTCCGTAGCGTGGCGGAGAAGGCGAGCTCGCAGCGGCTGGTGATCTTCTCGCTCGAGGCGATGGGGCCCCGGGGCACCTCCGGCCGCAACATCGACACCAGCGACCGCCGCGTCGCCTTCGACAGCGTGGACTTCCTCCGCGTGGCCGGGTTGCAGGACTCGCTGCATCTGCTGGCCGACGAGACCGGCGGCAAAGCCCTGCTCAACACCATCGACTGGAAGCCTGCCCTGGCCAGGGTGGCGGACGGCTTCGACCACTACTATTCCCTGGGCTACCGGCCCCGCGAGGGCTCCGGCGGCAAGATGCGGGAGATCGAGGTCAAGGTGCGGCGGCCGGGGGTCGAGGTGCGCTTCCAGCGCCGCCACCAGGCCCGCAGCCAGGAGGAGCAGATCGTCGACCGCACCCTCGGCACCCTCCTGCTGGGTGAGGAGGACAACCCCCTCGCCGTCGAGCTCGAGATCGGCGAGCTGACCTCGCTCGACGGCTCCCTCCACGCGGTGCCCATCCGGCTGCGCATCCCCCTCGCCAAGATCACCCTGGTGCTCCAGGACGGCGCCCACGTCGGCAGCCTGCGGTTGCACCTGGCGGCCCGGGACCGCGCCGGCAAGGTGGCCCCCCTGCGCACCGCGGACATCCCGCTCAAGATCCCGGCCGAGCAGCTCGAGGCCGCCCGCAGCCGCAGCTTCCTCTACGAGGTCAAGATGCTGATGCGCGAGGGCGACCACCAGGTCGCCGTGGGCCTGACCGACACCCTGGGAGCGACCACTTCCTACCTCCTCGCCGCCGTGCCGGTGGTTGCGATCGCCCGCGTGCGGTAAGCCGCGCTCCCCAAAGAAAAAGGGGCAGGCCCGAAGGACCTGCCCCCTTTGCGCTTGCGGTGGTGCGGAAGGACTAGCCGCGACGGCGCAGGGCCACCAGGGCCGCACCCGCGAGAGCCGTCACCAGCAGCACCAGGCCGATCTCGTCCAGGGCCGGGATGTCGAGGGTGCCGCCCACGCCGAAGGAGGCCGTGGAGCTGTTGTCCGCCGGCACCAGCTCGGTCTGGTCACCCGAAACCGAGGCGGTGTTGTCCACCTGGCCGGCGATCGGGTTCACCGTCACCGAGACGTTGCAGACGACCGAGGCGTTGAGGGCCAGGTTGCCGATGGTCCAGGTGAAGAGCTGACCCACCGCCGCCGGGGCACCGCAGTCGTTGCTGACGTAGGTCACGGCAGCGGGCAGGGTGTCAGTCACCGTCACGCCGGTGGCCGGGTTGGCCGGGCCGTTGTTGGTCACGGTCAGGGTGTAGACCACGGTGTCACCGGGGTTGACGGTGCCGGCGGCATCGCTGGTCTTGGTCAGGGTCAGGTCCGCCTCGGGCGGGATACAGGAGCAGGTCTGGACGGTCACGCCCCAGGTGAAGGAGCCGGTGTCGCCGCCGAGGTCATCGCTGATCGACAGGGTCCAGGTGCCGTTCGGGTTCGAGCCGTTGAACAGGCCCATCGCCTCCTCCGGCACCAGCGGGCTTGCTAGGGTCAGGTTCACGTAGGCCTGATCGGTCGCCAAGCCGTTGTTGGTCACGTAGGGCAGCACGCCCCCGGGGTTGGCGTCGTCGTTCCATACCGTGCCGTTGAACACGTTGTCGTTGCCGGCGCCGTTGTCGGTCGACAGGGTGGTCACCTGGCCGCCGGGGCCGGTCAGGGTGATGTCCATGTCGGCGGCGAAGGTGTGGGTGATGTTGGTGGTCACGTCCACGTCGCAAAGGGCAGTGCCGGCGGTGGTGACCGCAACCGTCGAGGAGGAGAGGGCCACGTCGGCGATGGCCGTCGGCGTGGTGTTGTTGAAGGTCGCTGCCGTGTCGAGGATCGGCGCGGCTGGGAAGGTGGTGATCGAGAGGGACCAGGAGGCGACCATGCCGGTGTCCCCACCGAGGTCGTCACTGACGGTCAACGTCCAGGTGCCGTTCGGATCCTCCCCGATGAAGGCCGCCATGGCCTCCTCGGGCACCAGGGGTGTGGCCACCGTGAGGTTGACGTAGGCCTGGTCCGTGGTCATACCGTTGTTGGTGACGTAGGGCACCGCTCCGCCCGGGTTGGCCGAATCGTCCCAGGTGGTGCCGGCGAACACGTTGTCGTTGCCGGCGCCGTTGTCGGTCGACAGGGTCACCGTCGTGCCCCCGGGCGAGGTGATGGTGATGTCCATGTCGGCCGCGAAGGTGTGGGTGATGTTGGCGGTGAGGTCGATGTCCCAGATCCACGGGCCGGCGCCGGCCACCGCAGCGGTGCCGCTCGAGACGGCGACGTCAGCGATAGCAAAGGGGTTGCCGTTGAATGTCTGGGTGGTCGCCGTGCAGTTGGGGGGACTGGTCGGAGCTCCCCGCCAGGCAACGCGGCCCGCCGAGCGGCCGATGCCGGAGATCACGTTGCCCGGATCGTCTCCACCCATCGAGTCGGAGATTTCGCGGTAGCGGGTCTCGGCGGCTGCGTACTGGGCAGCAGCGCTGGGATCCGAGCCCCGCAGCGGCTTCAGGTTCGCCATCTGCTGGGCCAGGGAGATCATCTCCTGGTGCATCTGTTCCTTGGTGGCAGCCTGCGCCGGCGCCGCGCCGAGAGCCACGAGACCTGAGACCAGCAGCATCAGGCTCAGGAGGCTCCACGCGGTTGAACGAGTCGCGATCCTCATCGTCCCAACCCCTTTCCGATCGATGTCGGTGTCGAAGTCATAGAGCGGCCTCGCCAAGCGGGATCTGAGGCCGTCTCGATTGTGCCCTTTATCCCGCGAAACTTAGCAGTGAGTGGGCCTCGGGGTCAAGACCCGTTCCGGCCGGTCCGCCGGAAGATCCAGACTTCCTGCCCCTCTTCGCCCGGGAGAGAGTGAGCCTGCTCATAGCGCTCGACGAACCAGGGCAGGGTCCGCACCGGGCCGATCAGGCCCTCGAGCCCGCTGGTGAGCACGAAGAAGTCGGTGGGCTCCCGCCGCAGGGCCTCGATCACATTGCGCTCCCGCACGTGCTCGAGCGAGCTCGGCGAGACCAGACCCAGCAGGTCCACCACCGGCCGATCGGCGAAGTAGGCCAAGGTGCCGACCTCGAGAGCGGCCACCCGCTGCCCCGGCTCCGAGTGCTGGCGGATCCACCGGCCGGCGTCGCGGTAGGAGGTGAACTGGCCGGGCTCGACGGGATGAGTTATGGCAAAGGACAGGCTGCGCACCAACGGCACCATGGGCAGCGTCAGCAGCACCAGGGGCAGGGCCAGGGCCAGCCGCCTTCGCCCCGCCGACCAGCTCTCCAGGCGCCCGGCAAGCCAGCGCAGGGCCGCTCCCACGGCGAATGCGTAGCCATAGAGGACCGCCACGACGCAGGGGATGACGTACCACGCGAAGAGCGGCACGCCGAGCAGCGGGTAGGCCAGGGCGAGCGCCACGCCGAGGCCGGCCAGGCAGGCGAGAGCCGCGCCCGCGCGGCGGAACAGCGAGGGCAGCCCGGCCCCTGCCAGGGCGAGAAAGAGCCACCTGTGCTCTCCCCAATGCCTCTCGAGCAGGGGCAGGAAGCCGGGCCAGAAGTGCCGTCCGCTGGCCCGGCCGGCCGGATCCCAGGCCGCGAAGAGCTGCTTCGCCCCGAGGGTGATCGGCGTGACGCGTCCGAAGTAGAGCCAGCAGGCTGCGGCTCCGAGCGCCACGACCCCCGCCGCCGCCAGGCCGAAGCGCCAGGGGATGCGCCGCTCCCGAAGCCAGGCCAGCACCGCGATGAGGGCGATGCCGAGGCCGAGCTCGGGCCGGAACCACAGGGCGCAGCCGGCCGCCAGGCCCGCGAGCCTCGGCAGCCTCGCGTGCGCCACGGCTGCCCAGGCCAGCAACGCGAGCCCGGGCATCACCCCGGCCCCGCGGCAGCCCCAGAACAAGGTGAGGAGGACTACCAGCGTGCCGCCCAGCAGGGCCTCCGGCTCCCGGCCCCGGGCACGCTCCTCGGCGGCCACGGTCCACGCCAGTCCGATCAGCCCCGCCGCGGTCACCAGGGTGCCGAGGAGCGGGATCGAGATCCCCGTCAGGCGGTGCAGCGCCGCCAGCGCCAGGACCTGAGCGGGCTCGGTCACGCCGAAGACCCGCTCGCCCGGGTTGAACGCGAAGCCGTCCCCTGCGACCAGGTTCTGGGCGTAGCGGTAGGTGATGAAGAAGTCGTCGACGGCGAAGTGACCGTAGAGGGCCGCCACCCACACCGCCACGACCAGCCAAGCGGCCAGGACCGGCCAACGCAGCCAGCTCGGGCTCAGAGGACGCATGCTGCCTGGGACTTCACCCCTGCAATATAGCCGACCGGCGCAGCCGCCACCACGAAGCCAGGATGGCGACTCCGAGCAGCCCGCCGATCACCGCCAACGAGAGGCCGATGGGGATCTTGTAGACGTCGACCAGCAGCATCTTGGCGCCGACGAAGACCAGGATCGCTGCCAAGGCCGGCTTCAGGTAGTAGAACTTCGTGATCGCCCCCGCCAGCAGGAAGTAGAGCGAACGCAGGCCGAGAATCGCGAACACGTTGGAGGTGAAGACGATGAACGGATCCTTGGTGACGGCGAAGATGGCCGGGATCGAGTCAACGGCGAAGATCAGGTCGGTCGTCTCGACCAGCACCAGCACCAGAAACAGCGGTGTCGCCAGAAGCTTGCCGGCGTGGCGGACGAAGAACTTCTCGTCGTGGTATTGATCGGTCACCGGGAAGATCCGCCGCACCAGCCGCAGCACCGGGTTCTTGCCCGGGTCCATCTCGCTGTGCCGCAACACGAACATCTTGATGCCGGTGAACACCAGGAACGCGCCGAACAGGTAGATGATCCAGTGGAATCGTTCGATCAAGACGGCGCCCAGGGCGATCATCACACCACGCATCAGCAGAGCGCCCAGGATCCCCCAGAAGAGCACCCGATGCTGATACTTCGCGGGCACCGCGAAGACAGCGAAGATCAGAACGAAGACGAAGATGTTGTCGACCGAGAGGGACTTCTCGATCAGGTAGCCGGTGAAGAACTCGAGAGCGGCGGTCTCGCCCTGCCACCACCAGACCAGGCCGTTGAAGGCCAGGGCGAGCATCACCCACACCACGCTCCAGGTGGCGGCTTCCTTGATCGAGACTTCGTGGGCGTTCCTGTGGAACACACCGAGGTCGAGGGCGAGCATCGCCAGGACGAAAGCGATGAAGCCCACCCAGATCCAGAGCATCTCTCCGAACACGGATCTCTCCTCCGGAGCCGGAGGGGGAAAACGAGAGAGGCGAGCCCCCCACGGCTCTCAGGCCCGCGGGCGACCCCGGAGAACCAGGGTGGCCGGCGGAGCCGGGATTCGTGGTGGTCTCGCCTCTAGAGAGGGTCTAGCGAGGGGGCCGGGAGCCTTCGCCAAGCAGGCTCCGTCCTGACGACCTCCCTCTCCCGCACCCGCGGGTGGCTACTCCCCAACCGTTCGCGCGGGAGGATAACCCAAAACGGGACCGTTTCGTTCCCGATCGAGGGCCGTCAGGCTCTCACTTCACCGCCGTGGCCGCCGAGACCGGGCGGGCCTTCAAGCCGCGGCCACCCACCTTCACCTTGAGGTCGCCGGCCGAGGGGGCGTCGAGGCCAGGGCTGGGGTAGTAGGTGAGCAGGTAGGCGCTGCGCAGTTGGTCCTGGATCTGGGTGTAGACGGCCGAGAGGTCGCCGCGGGTGGCGCTGAAGTAAAGCTGCCCGCCGCCGACTCCGGCCACTCGCTCGAGACGGGAGATGAAGCGACGGGTCTGGAAGTCACGGCCTTCCGAACGAGCGGCCTCGTTGTTCATCACCACGATGTAGACCGGCGCCTTGACCCGGCGAGCACGGGCGAGGCAATCCGCGTAGGCACGGTTGCCATCCTCATCGGCGCCGTCCGAGAAGACCACCAGAGCACGCTGGCCCGTCACCCTTTCGAGCTCCTCGAGGCCCCGCTCGATGCCGGCCCACAGCGGGGTGCGGCCCACGGTCTCGAGGTCCTGGAGGCTGGAGCGCAGGCTGCCGAGGTCCAGGGTGGAGGGCTCGACCAGCTCGGGCTCGCCGCCGAAGGAAACCAGGAAGCCCCGGTCCCGTCCCGACACCAGCTGGTCGAGCAGGGCGCGTGCGGCGCTGGCCACGGCGGGCAGCTTGGCGAACATGGAGGCCGAAGTGTCGATCGCAAGGCCGAGAGCGATCGGCAGGTCGCGAGCGTCCACCGCCCGTTCGATGCGCTGAGGGATGCCTCCCTGCTCGAGGGTGAAGTCGGGCAGGGAGAGGCCGACCGCTGGCCGGCCGGAGGCATCCGTCACCGCGACGTAGACTTCGGCGAGCCTGACCTCGACCGTCTCCGTGAAGCCGGAGGACGCGGGCTCCTGGCTCTGCTCTTGCACCGCAGCGGCTGTCGCCAAGGCCAACGTCGAACCGAGGATCGCGCTCAGGACCTTCGAACCGTACCTTCTCATCAGGAAACCCATCTTTTCATGTCCGCCCACCGCCTCTTCGCCTTCAGTTGCCTCGCCATCGCCCTCTCGATCCCCCTGTTCGCCCAGTCCCTCTCCAGCCAGGACCGCACGGCCCTGTCGCGGGCCGACCGCGTCCTCACCGAGGAGGACGGAGGTGACCTCTTCGTCGAGGCCAGCTATCTGCCGAAACGGCTCAGCGAGGACCGTCAGCAGGGCGCTCTTCACCTGCTTATCGATCTGATGGACCTGCCCCCAGCGACATCCGTGCCAGGGGGGGAGGGCTCACCACGCCGGTTCCGCATCACCCTGGTGCTCGAGGACCAGGACGGCAACACCCGCCTCCACAACGACGAGATCCAGCCAGTCCTCGGCCCGAGCACCGGGTTCCTCTCCTTCGAGAGCGAGGTCGAGCTGCCCGCCGAGGTGCGGGACGTGGTGGCCCTGGTCGAGGATCTGGCCAGCCGGCGCTGGGGTGGCGCGGTGATCGAAGAAGTGGACGACGAGGTCGAAATTCCCGACGACGCCGTGGCCTCGATCCGCCCCGGCGTCTGGGCTCTGGCCGGGGGCGACGGGGGGGCACCGCCCGCGGTGGCGACCTCGGCTCCCCCTCCCGCCGCGCCGTCGCCTTCGGCACCCGCTCCCGCACCCCAGCCCTCACCGGCGACAGCCTCGGCCCCCGCAGCCGCCGCGGCGCCCGCGTTGGGCCCCAGCTCGGTGCTGCGCCTCCTACCGCCTCGTGGCCGGACTCTGGCCGGCCCGATCGAGTTCGAGGTGCTGGTGGCCGACTACGCGGTCAACAAAGTGCAGTTCCTGCTCGACGGCACGCCGGTGCTGACCGACAGCAAGGAGCCTTTCCAGACCAGGATCCGCCTCGCCGGACCGGGAAAGCCGCAGACGGTGACCGCCGTGGCCCTCACGGCGGACGGCCGCCGCCTGGGCCAGGACACCCTGACGGTCAACGAGATCAGCCGCAGCTTCCGGGTCCGCCTGAGCGAGGCCGGGCCGCGGGCGGCCGACGGGTCGCTCGAGATCGAGGCCCGGGCCGAGCTGCCCGCCGGCGCCCAGCTCGCCCAGATCGAGCTCTACGCCAACGACTCGCAGCTGGCCCGCGGTGCCGGACCCATCGTCCGCACCCGGGTTGCCGCCGAGGTGCTGGCCGCGAGCGCCTTCCTGCGCGCCACCGCCACTCTCGCCGACGGCTCGGCGACGGAGGACGTGAGGCTGCTCACCGAGGGCGTGCTCGCCGAGTCGGTCGAGGTCAACCTGGTCGAGGTCTACACCGTGGTCACCGATCGCGACGGCCGGCCGGTGCGAGAGCTGGCGCCCAAGGACTTCGAGGTCCGGCTCGGCGGCAAGCCCCAGAGCCTGGAACGCGCCTCCTTCGCCACCGACGTGCCCCTGCTGCTCGGCCTGCTGGTTGACACCTCGGGCTCGATGGAGTTCCTGCTGCCCGAGGCCAAGCAGGCAGCGGGGCAGTTCCTCTCCCAGAGCCTGGGCAAGATCGATCGCGCCTTCGTGGTGGACTTCTCGGACCGTCCGCGCCTGCGCCACCGCCCCTCCGGCAGCGTCGCCGAGCTGCTGGCGAGCTTCCGCACCTTCCAGGCCGCAGGCTCAACGGCCCTCTACGACGCCCTGCTCTTCTCGCTGCTCGAGTTCAGCTCCCAGCCCGGTCGCCACGCCCTGGTCGCCTTGACCGACGGCTCGGACACCCACAGCCGCTCGGGCCCGAACAAGGTGATCCAGTACGCCCGCCGCCTGGGCGTGCCGGTCTACCTGATCGTCTTGGGTGGCGAGCGGGCGGTCACCGGCACGGCCTCGCTCGAGATCGAGGCCATCGCCAAGCAGACCGGCGGCCGCCTGGCCTTCCCGGAATCGGTGGAAGAGCTATCGAGCGTTTACCAGCAGATCCAGGCGGAGCTGCGCAGCCAGTACCTGCTGACCTTCTACACCGAGCGCGAGCTGTCGCCCGAAACCCTGCGCTCGATCAAAGTAGACGTCACCGGCAAGGGCCGCGAGGCGCGGGTGGTGGTGGGGATGAAGTAGGGCGGTCACGGCAGCCCTCGCCCGGTCGTCAGGTAGACCGCGAAGCTACCCAGCCAGTGGCCTCCCTCGTAGTGCTCGCCGGTGACGGCGGCGAGGCCGGCCTCTCGGTGGCGCCGGGCGGTGGCCGCGAGGGAGGGGCGCCGGGGATCGGCCTCGGGCAGGCCGGCGGCGATGCCTTCGAGCATCCAGGCGCGGCTGAGATTGAGACCGTCGAGGTGGGCGAGCTTGGGGTCGGTCGGGTCGGTGACCACGGCGGGCTCGAGCCAGGTAGCGCTGCCGTCCGTGGGCACCTGCGGTAGAAACCCGGAAAGCCAGGCGGCGAACTCTCCCGGGGCCAGCAGCCGGCGCATCAGGTCGGCCTCGCCGAGGCAGGGAGACAAGAAGTCCTGGCCTCCTGGCTCGTAGGCCAGGGGGCAAGCCCGATCCGCTTGGTAGAAGGCGAGGCTACGCTCCCGCAGCAGCTGCGCCATCTCGCCGTCTCCGGCCGTGCGGGCCCAGTCGAGCACCAGGCCGAAGGCGAACGCCGTCTGGTCGTGCTCGCCCACGCGAATGGGCCGGGAGAGCTTCGGCAGCCAATCCCTCAAGCGCTGCGCCGCGGCCCGCTCGAGTGGCACCAGGGCCGCTGCCCCGCGCGCGGCCTCCGGGTCCGGCCACTCGCGCAGCTCGGCCGCCAGCTGCAGCAACCAGGCGAGGCCGTAGGGCCGCTCGAAGGAGACTCGGCCCGGCCCCGCCAGGTAGGCCGCCTCGGCCGTGATCTTCTCCGGTGTCAGGCTCCGGGCCAGCGCCGCCCGAGCCGGCGCGGCGAATGGAGCGCCGGGGAAGGTCCGTGCCAGCCGGGCCAGCAGCCAGTGGCCGTGCACGGCGGAGTGCCAGTCGTAGCAGCCGTAGAAGGCCGGGGTCAGCTCGCGGGGTGGCTTGACGTCGGCGTCGCTCGCCAGCACGTGGGCGATCTTGTTCGGGAACTCCTTGTGGACACAGTCGAGGGCCAGCCGGGCGAAGCGCTCCGCCGCGCCGGCGTCGAAGTCGCGGGGCGAGGCGGTGGCGGGCATGGCGAGAAGGGCGATGGCGAGCAGCGGGGCGGGCGACATGGCCGGATCCTACCGCCCGTAAGGCGAGCCCGCCCGGTAGCGGCTCTCGAACTCCTCCCTGGTGACCAGGGTCTTCAAGTCGACGATGCGGTCGATGGCCAAGATGCCGTCCAGGTGGTCGATCTCGTGCTGGAGCAGCTCGGCCAAGTCCCGCTCCGGGCCGGCCTCCACCTGGTGCCGGGCGCCCTCGAGGTCCTGGTAGCGGACGGTGATGCGGCAGTGCCTCTCGACCTGGAGGAAGACCGAGAGGAAGGACAGGCAGCCGTCCCAGACCACCACCTTCTCCTCGCTCACGGCCACGATCTCTGGATTGACCAGGGGCCAGGGCTCCCCCAGGTTCAGGAACACCACCCGTTCGAGGACGCCGATCTGGGGCGCGGCGATGCCCCGCCCGTAGCCGGTGGTGGAGCGCCAGTGCGCCAGGGTGTCGGCGAGGTCCTGGACCAGGGCCGCCAGCGCAGGCACCGTGGGATCCGCCACCGGCTGCGAGACTTCCCTCAGCGCAGGGTTGCCCAGCTGCAGGATGGGACGGACGGGCACCCCGACTACTTCCGGTAGATCGCGCCGATCACCGCGCCCACCAGCACCGTGGAGACGATGCCAGTGACGGTCCAGACCCACGACAGGCTGTAGGGGAAACCCACGAACAACAGATGCGAGAAAATCCAGGTCGGGAAGTTCACCAGCACTCCGGCGTAGAAGCCGCCGAGAGCGCCCCCCTTCGCCCCGCTGCCAAAGCTGCCCTCCACCCGCGCCCAGACCCAGGCGAGCACGAAGGCCGCCACGAAGTCACCGGTGATCAGCCAGGGCAAGGGGGCGTCCGGGCGGAACAGCGACGGGTTCTGGGAGTAGTACTGCGACTGGAGAAGGTTCCCGTGGACCACGAAGTCGAAACCGTTGAGCACGATGCCACCGGCGAGACCGGCCATGACGAACCTCTTGAGGTTCATAGCCCCCTCCTGTGCAAAGCGTTTGCTTGTCTGGCGTTGGAACGCGAAGTCGACGCTACGCCTGTCGACGCGCTGAGTCAAGCTCGGGCGGCGGCACGATCGTCTCGTAGTGCGCGGAGCGCTCGTCGCAGCGGAAAAGCAGCGCTCTCGCCTTCGGAGGCACCACGGCGACCTCGTAGTCCTCGCCGGCGAAGGCGCGCACGGCGTCGAAGGAGTCGAACCACATGATGGTCACGAACTCGACCTCGTCGCCCAACCGCCGCTCGCCCAGGGAGATGCCCCGGAAACCCGGGATCTCTCTCTGGGCGATGCCCACGAAGATCTCCTCGAGCAGCAGGGTGCGATAGGCCGCGGCGTTCTCGGCAGTCGTCCAACCTCGCCAGATTCTGGTGATCATGCGATCGGCCCCTCCCTCGGCCTCCCCGGGTCGCCGTGGCCCCCGCACAGGATGGTCGCCACCGTGGCGCCAGGGAGCTTGTGCTCAGGGGGCCATGCCCGTCAAGGCGGCGCCGGATCCGGCTCGCTTTGCTCGGCGCGCAGCCGCGACAGCTCCGCCCAGAGGATGGCGGTGAGGATCAATGCGGCACCCAAGAGACGGCGGGCCGTGAACCGCTCCCCGGCCAGGAAGTAGGCGGCGAGCCCGGCGAAGACCGGCTCGGCGGTGATGATCAGTGCCGTACGGGCCGGTGTGGTGTAGCGCTGGGCCGTGGTCTGGACGAAGAACCCCAGCGCGCTCGCCAGCACGGCGGTAATGCCGATCGCCCACCACACCTGGGGCGTTGGGGGCAGGCGCCACTGGCCGAGGGCCAGCGAACCGCCGAGGCAGGCGAGGCCGCAGAAGGCGACTTGCACCACCACCAGGGCTCCTGGATGATGGCGCTGCACCACCCGGTCGGTTATCAGGATGTGGGCCGCGAAGCTCAGGGCGCAGCCGAGCACCAGCAGGTCGCCGGGGTTCCACTTCCCCTCCACACCGGAGAGCAGGTACATCCCTAGCGCGGCCACGCCGGCGAGGACCCAGGCCTGCGCGGTGACCTTCTGGCGCAAGAAGAGGGCGCCCAGGAACGGGGTGAACACCACCACCATGCCGGTGATGAAACCGGCATTGGCCGCCGAGGTGAGGGTGAGCCCCGAGGTCTGGAAGACGTAGCCGGCGGTCAGGGCGGCCCCCATGGCGAGCCCCGCCTTGAGCCCACCCAGCCCCAGGGCCAGGGTCTGCCGCCAGAACACGGCGGCCACCAGGGCGGCGGCGATCAGGAAGCGGCTGGCCAGAAACGGTAGCGGCGCCAGCAGCGCCACCGCCTCGTGCACCACCACGAAGGTCCAGCCCCAGACCGCCGTGATGGCGAGCAGCCCGGCTTCCGAGAGCAGCCGACGGCGATCGACGCTCATCGCTACCGGGCCGCCGCTCTAGCCTGCGAGATGGTCGATCAGCTCTCGCTCGAAGAGGCCGGCGAGCTCCAGGTATTCCGCGGGCTTCGCCTCGAGCCTCGTCGCCTCGGCGATGATGACGTGGGGCAGCTGATCGGAGTCGCCGTAGGTCTCGTGGCGCTCCAGCCCCTGGAAGACCGCCATGTCGCTCTCCCCGTAGCGGCACCAGCGAGGCTCGGAGAAGCCGCAGGCGGCCAGGGCGAGGGCGAGGGTCTCGCGGTTCCACAGGAACTGGTGCCCCCAGCCGTGGAAGGCCCGGTTGAGGCGCACGGTCATCATCAGTTTCTCGCGCGGGGGAGCGTCGGCGCGGTAGTGCGTCTCGAGCACCCAGTCGAGGTTGGGCGTCGAGAGGCGGATCACGCCGCCGGGCATGAGCACCCGGTGGGCCTCGCGCAGGAAGCGCAGGGCGTGATCCACGCGCAGGTGCTCGAGGAAGTGCTCGGCGAAAACCGCCTCGACGTGATCGAACTCGAGCCCCTGGGTGACGTCGGCCACCACGTCCACGCCGGGCAGAGGCTTGAGGTCGATGTTGACCCAACCGTCGAGGCGCTTGTCCCCCGAGCCGATGTGGAGGCGGACCGGCTTCTTCTTGAACAGCGTCATCGCGGCGAACGATCTTCGCCCCGGCCGGCTTTGTCAAGGGGCGGGGCTGATAAACTCCGCTCGTTATCGCTCTCGTGCTCCCTTCAGGAGGGGACCGGATGTTCACGATCGAAGAGATCCACGCCCGGGAGATCCTCGACTCCCGCGGCAATCCGACCCTGGAGGTCGAATGCCTGCTGGAGGGCGGAGGCTTCGGCACCGCCGCGGTGCCCTCCGGCGCTTCGACGGGATCCCGCGAGGCCCTCGAGCTGCGCGACGGCGGCAACCGCTACCTGGGCAAAGGGGTTGGCAAGGCGGTTGGCAACGTCAACGGCGAGATCGCCGCCGAGCTCGAAGGCGTCGATGCCCGCGACCAGGCGATGATCGACCGCGCCCTGATCGCCCTCGACGGCACCGACAACAAGGGCCGCCTGGGCGCCAACGCAATCCTCGGGGTCTCCCTGGCGGTGGCCAGGGCCACGGCGGACGGCAGCGGCCTCGAGCTCTATGCCTACCTCGGCGGCCCGGCCGCCACGGTGCTGCCGGTGCCCCTCCTGAACGTGCTCAACGGCGGCGCTCACGCCGACAACTCGGTCGACATCCAGGAGTTCATGATCGTGCCCCACGGCTTCGAGACCTTCTCGGAGGCCCTCCAGGCCGGGGTCGAGACCTACCACTCGCTCAAGTCGGTGCTCAAGAAGAAGGGTCTCGGCACCGGCGTCGGCGACGAAGGGGGCTTCGCCCCCAACCTGGGCAGCAACCGGGAGGCATTGGACCTGCTGATGCAGGCGATCGATCAGGCCGGCTACGAGCCGGGCCGGCAGATCGCTCTGGCCCTGGACGTTGCGGCGAGCGAGTTCGCCGAGGATCGTCAAGGTGAGCGCGTCACCTACGCCCTCGCCGGCGAGGGCAGGAGCGGACTCGCCAGCGAGGATCTGGTGGCCCTCTACCAGGACTGGACCTCCGCCTATCCCCTGATCTCGATTGAGGACGGGCTCGCCGAGGACGACTGGCGCGGCTGGAAGATCCTCACCGAGGCCCTGGGGGGACGGGTCCAGCTGGTCGGCGACGACCTCTTCGTGACCAACCCGGAGATCCTCGCCCGCGGCATCCGCGAGGGCATCGCCAACGCCCTGCTGGTCAAGCTCAACCAGATTGGTACCTTGACCGAGACCCTCGAGGCCGTGGACCTCGCCAAGCGCAACGCTTACGCCAACATCATCAGCCACCGCTCCGGCGAGACCTCGGACACCACCATCGCCGACCTCGCCGTGGCAACCCGCGCCGGCCAGATCAAGACCGGCGCTCCCTGCCGCAGCGACCGCGTGGCCAAGTACAACCGCCTGATCGCCGTCGAGGAAGACCTGGGTGACGCCGCAGCCTACGCCGGAGTCGCCGCCTTCCCCCGCCGGCGCTCCAGCTGACGGCGCCGAGGAGACAAACCGTGGGCGAGAGCCGCTCCTATCGCTCCTGGCTGGTGATCGCGACGATCGCCCTGCTGGCGCTGCTCGGCGTCGCTGGCGCCAAGAGCTACCAGGACTTCGAGGCCGCCCGCGCCCAGGAAGAAACGCTCAAGACCACCATCGCCGCCACCGAGGCGGAGATCACCGAGCTCGAACGCAAGCTCGAGCTGCTCGAGAAGGATCCTTCGACCATCGAGAAGATCGCCCGCGAGGAGCTCTGGATGGCCCGCCCCGCCGAGGTGGTCATCGTTCTCCCTCCGGGCTCCTGAGCCCGGGAGGGAGGGACGCATGGCCCGAACCAACCAGAACTTGCCCAAGCCGATTCGTTTCCTGCTCGAGAACTCGGCGTTCCTGATCCTGGGAGCAATGGCCGGGCTCGCCTGGGCCAACCTCGATCACCCGGGCTACGAGAAGCTGCTGCACTTCGCCATCCTGGAGAACTCCTGGATCGGAGTGCCCCACGGTGCGACCAAGGTCATCGACTTCCACTTCCTGATCAACGAGATCCTGATGGCGCTCTTCTTCGCCATCGCCGGGATCGAGGTGCGCAAGGCCTTTCTGCCGGGAGGTCCCCTGGCCCGGCCCAGGGAGGCCGCCACCACCCTCATCGCCACCCTGGGGGGGATCGCGATCCCGGCCCTGGTCTTCGTGGCCGGCGCCGCCCTGCTCGGCGATCTCGATGCCCTGGGCCGCGGCTGGGCCATCCCCTGCGCCACGGACATCGCCTTCAGCTACATGGTCGCCCGCTTCGTTTTCGGAGCAGGCCACCCGGCCATCCCCTTCCTGCTTCTGCTCGCCATCGTGGACGATGCAGCAGGCCTGATCATCCTCGCGGTCTTCTATCCCCAGAAGGCCGTGGAGCCGGCCTGGCTGCTGCTCGCCGTGGCGGCCATGGGCCTCGCCTGGCTGTTCCATCGCCTGCGCGTCCACAGCTTCTGGCCCTACCTGCTGATCGCCGGGGCGATCTCGTGGTTCGGCTTCGCTCAGGCGGGGCTCCATCCCGCCTTGGGCCTGCTGCCGATCATCCCCGTCATGCCCCACGCCCACTCGGACAAGGGCCTGTACGACTGGAGCCGGCTGGGGAGGCAGGACACCATCACCGCGCTCGAGGTCTGGTGGAAGAACCCGGTCGAGCTGATCCTCGGCCTGTTCGGGCTCTTGAATGCCGGCGTGGTCTTCGAGTCGATGGGCGAGGTGACCTGGCTGGTGCTGGCCGGGCTGCTGATCGGCAAGCCCCTCGGCATTTGGAGCTTCGGCCTCTTCTCCGCCCGCAAGCTGGGGTTCGGCCTGCCCGGGGGCATGAGCGGCAGGGACCTCTTCGTCATCGGCTGGGCGGCGGCCATCGGCTTCACGGTGGCCCTCTTCGTCAGCACCGTCGCCTTCCCGCCCGGCGGGCTCCAGGACGCCGCCAAAATGGGGGCGCTGCTCTCCTTCCTGGCCGCCCCGATCACGATCCTCGTGGCGCGGCTGCTGGGGATCGAGAAGAGGCCTGCCGATGCGGCTTGACAAGATCGATCGGATTCTATATAAATATGCGCAAATCCGGACCACACATCCGGGAGTCGCTCACGAGACCGGAGACACAACTTTGGCTCATTGGGACATTCCCTCGGCTTCACCCCCCTTCCCCCGCTCTTCCCGCGCGCAGCTCTCCAACTGCGCATGCCGGTGGCGCCGGGAGGGAGCTCGCGCTTCCTCCGTCTGAGCCGCTGGTCCTCTCGGCGCTGTAGCGGGCACCGTCCCACTCGCTACAGCGCCCCCCCGCCTCTCTCCCCGCGCTCCAGCTAAGATCTCCCCGTGATGGCGCTCTCCGACCGCCTGTCCCGGCCCCTCTCCGACCTGCGGATCTCGGTCCTCGACCGCTGCAACTTCCGCTGCCCCTACTGCATGCCGAAAGAGGTCTTCGGCCCGGACTACCCCTTCCTGGCCCGCAGCGAGATCCTGACCTTCGAGGAGATCCACCGCCTGGCACGAGTCTTCGTCGCTCTGGGGGTGAGGAAGCTCCGCGTGACCGGCGGCGAGCCCCTGCTGCGCCGGGACCTGCCAAAGCTGATCGAGATGCTGGCGGCCATCGAGGGGCTCGAGGACCTCACCCTGACCACCAACGGCGTGCTCCTGCCCCGCCTCGCGCCGGCCTTGAAGGCAGCCGGCCTCGACCGCCTGACGGTCAGCCTCGACTCCCTCGACGACCAGGTCTTCCGCCGCATGAACGACGTGGGAGTACCGGTGGCGCAGGTCCTCGCCGGCATCGAGGCGGCCGAGCGCGCCGGTTTCGGGCAGATCAAGGTCAACACCGTGGTGATCCGCGGCCTCAACGACCTCACCCTCGTCGACCTCGCCCGGCGTTTCCACGGCACCGGCCACATCGTGCGCTTCATCGAGTACATGGACGTGGGCAACAGCAACGGCTGGCGCTCCGAGCAGGTGGTCAGCGGCCGGGAGATCGTCGAGAGGATCAGCGCCGCGATGCCCCTCGAGCCCCTCGAGCCCAACTATCGGGGCGAGGTGGCCCGGCGCTGGCGCTACCGGGATGGCGGGGGAGAGATCGGCGTCATCACCTCGGTGACCGAGCCGTTCTGTGGCGACTGCACACGCGCGCGCCTCTCCTCAGAAGGGGGCCTCTACACCTGCCTCTTCGCCACCCGGGGCTTCGACCTGCGTGCTCTGGTACGAAACGGCACAACCGACGACGAGATCGCGGCGGCGATCGCCGGGGTGTGGCGGGGACGGACCGACCGCTACTCGGAGCAACGCTTCGTCGTGCTGCGCGAGGATTCCAAGGTCGAGATGTCCCACATCGGGGGGTGACGGCAGTGCTTCGACTTTTAGCGCTCGCCCTGGTCGCTGCCCTCGCGCTCGCCGGCGATGCAGGCGGGGCGCCACCCACCCTACCGCGGGCGCAGGTACCCCCCGGCGCGGTCGTGCGCTGGCCGGGAGAAGCACTGGAGCGCTGCGGGCGCAGCGGCGTCGAGGCGTGGGCGCCACTCGGCGGTGCTTGCTGGTATCCGGTGGACCTACTCCAGGCCAAGGGCGAGGTCCGGATCTTCCGCATCCGTGGCGGCGCGCGCGAAGAGGCGCTGCTGGTGGTCGGGGCGTATCCCTACGAGACCGAGCACATCACCCTTAAAGACGACCGCCAGGTCGAGCTGTCGGCAGCCGACCTGGCGCGCAGCCGCCGGGAGCAGGCGGAGGTCGGTAAGCTCTGGGCCTCACGCAGCCCCGGCCGCTTCAGCCTGCCCCTCTCGCCTCCCCTCACCGAGCTGCCCCCGGGGGGCCGCTTCGGTTCCCGTCGCTTCTTCAACGGCCAGCCGCGCAGCCCCCATTCGGGCGCCGACTACCGCGCCGCCGCTGGCACGCCGGTGCTCGCCGTGGCCGACGGCCGCGTGGTCCTCGCCGCCGACCACTTCTTCTCCGGCAAGAGCGTGTTCATCGACCACGGCGACGGGCTGGTGAGCATGTCCTTCCACCTCTCGCGGATCGACGTGGCCACCGGCACCGAGGTCAAGCGCGGCCAGCCGATCGGCGCCGTCGGCGCCACCGGCCGCGCCACCGGCCCCCACCTCCACTTCGCCCTGCGCTGGCGCGGCGCCCGCATCGACCCCGGGCTGCTGCTCGGGCCGGTGGAGAAGGTGGCGAAGGTCTCTCTCGCTCAGTAGTGGAAGCGTGCCTGGAGGAAGTGGATCGCTTCCTCCCTCACCAGATACACCAGGCGGTGTTCCTGGGTGATCCGGCGGGACCAGGTGCCGGGAGGTACGTGTCGTAGGGGCTCCGGCTTGCCGACGCCATCGAAGGGGTCGCGCAGCACCGCCTCGACCAGGTCGAGGATGCGCAGCGCCGTCCGGCGGTCGGTCTGAACCCAAAAGCGCTGGTCGTCGAGGAAGGTGGTCTGGAACACCGCCTCGCGGGGCCTCCGGGTCATTTCTGGGGGTCAAGGCCGACCGAGCGGCGGAGCTCCTCGAGGCTCAGCCGCTCGCCCTGGCCGGCCTCGACCTCCTCGAGCGCCGCCTGGAGCCGCGCCGCGTTCGCCGGGGAGCGCAGCAGGTGAGCCGTCTCCTCCAGGCTGGTCAGCTCGCTGGCAGCGATCAGGGCGACATCCTCGTGGCCCCGGCGCCGGATCACCACCGGCTCGCGGTTGGCCACGACTTCGTCCAGCAACTGAGCCAGGCGGGCTCTGGCTTCGGTGTAGGTCGTGGTCAGGGTCGACATGTACAGGAGGATTGTACAGATCGCCCGAGGACCGGGCAAGCCCTCGGAACCTGCCCGGCTATAATCCCCGCGGCTTCCCGGAAAGGACTCCGCCATGAAAGTGCTGCTGATCTCACCTGGCTACCCCGGCGAGATGCCGAACTTCGCCCGCGGTCTCGCGGAGGTGGGCGCCGAGGTGCTCGGGGTCGGCGACCAGGCGCCGGGAGCGATCCCGGAGCCTGCCAGGAGCAGCCTCTCGGCCTACCTCCAGGTGCGCAACCTGTGGGCTGAGCAGGCCGTGGCCGAGCAGGTCCGGGACTGGCTGGGGAGCCAGGTACCGGATCGGGTGGAGTGCCTCTGGGAGCCCGGGGTGCTGCTCGCCGCGGGCCTGCGCGAGACCCTCGGGCTGCCCGGGCTCACCCGCGAGCAAGCTTTCGCCTTCCGCAACAAGGAACGCATGAAGCAGGTGCTGGACGCGGCCGGGATTCGCACCCCCCGCCATATCTCGGCGACCACCGCCGCGGCCTGCTGGGAGGCCGCCGAGGTGATCGGATTCCCCCTCATCTTGAAGCCGATCGCGGGCGCCGGCTCGGCCGACACCTACCGCGTCCACGACCCCGGCGAGCTGAAGGAAGCCCTCTCGCGCCTGCGTCACGTGCCGGAGGTCTCGGTGGAGGAGTTCGTCGACGGCGAGGAATTCACCTTCGACACCGTCTCGATCGACGGCGTGCCGGCCTACTACAACATCGCCTGGTACCGCCCCCGGCCTCTGGTGGCCCGTTCGACGGAGTGGATCAGCCCCCAGGTCGTGGCCCTGCGCCACGTCGACCAGGCCGATCTCGCCGACGGCGTCGCCATGGGCCGTGCCGTGCTCGAGGCCCTGGGTTTCGAATCCGGCTTCACCCACATGGAGTGGTACCGCAAGGCCGACGGTGAGGTGGTCTTCGGCGAGATCGGCGCTCGGCCTCCGGGAGCCCACCAGGTCGATCAGATGAACTTCGCCTGCGATATCGACGTCTTCCGTGGTTGGGCCGAGGCGATCTGCTTCAAGCGCTTCAGCGAGAACGTCCAGCGCCTCTACAACGTGGCGAACGTCTACAAGCGGGCCGAGGGCACGGGCCTCATCCACCACATCCACGGCTATGAGCACATCCGCCGCCTGTGCGGCCCCTGGCTGGTGTGGGACAACCTGCTGCCGGTCGGCGCCCGCCGCCGCGACTGGCGCAACACCCTGGTCTCGGACGGCTTCCTGGTGGTGCGCCACCCGGAGCTGTCCGCCACCCTGCGCATGGCCGACGAGATCGGCTCGCGGCTGCGGATGTACGCCTCGTAGGTGGACGAGCTCTACGCCGTCAGCTTCAAGATCCGCTCGCCTTCTTCGTACCAGCCGTCGCCCAGTGGCTGGAAGATCGAGCACCGGGACATCTCACCGCCGTAGACGTGGATGGTCACCGAGCACTGATCCGGCAAGGCGTTGGCGATGGTGTGGTAGTCGAAGGGGGGGATCAGCCGGCCGGCGCTGCCGACCCCGGCGAGCTCGCGACCCTGGGCCACGAAGCGACAGTGGGGACCCTGGCGCTCGACCAAGTCGTACTGGATGACCTCGATCTGACCGGTGAGCACGCCCTCGACGCACCACAGTCCGGCGTGATCGTGGAGGGGGGTTCCCTGCCCGGGCCCCCACACCATGGCGAGAGCCGCGTAGCCGAGGCGGTCGTCGGTGTGGATGAGTCGGCGGGCGTAGCCGTCCGGGCTCGGACGGGTCAGCTCCGAGGGGAGCTCGATCGAGCCGTTGTGGATGAGCTCGGTCAGGACATCGCGTACCGCCCGCGTTCTCGCTTCCGGACCCACCGTCGAGCGGAGGGCTTGATCCAGGCGCTCGATGAGGAGACGACAGCCGTCGGGACCAGCGAGGGATTGCGACATCCTTGATCTCCTTTGTCAGGATCTTTTAGATCCAACTAAAGGAAGTGTAGCACCCGGACGGCGAGCTGTGCCACAAGACCCCGTCCATCGGCTTCGATCTCCAGCCGAGGTCAGGTGCGGCCGTCCATGGTCGCTCCGAAAGCGTAATATGAACAGTAACTTAGTACTCGTATCTTCCAGGCCGCTCAGCCCACCGAGAAGACCATGAAGAGCCGCCCGCCCACCCTCGCGATCGTCCACGACGACGGGGAGGTGGCTCGGTTGCTCGCCCACGCCCTGCGCGAGCGCGGCGTGCGAGTACTGACCGCGATGTCGATCCGGGATGCCTTGACGCTCTTCCGGCTTTCCCGTCCCGACCTCGTCCTCACCGGCATCGTCGAGTGTGAAGCGGCACCCGACCAGCTCGGGCAGCTGCGCTCCCGCTCGCCCGGGAAGCTCCCGGTGCCGATCCTGGTGCTGGTACGCCCGGGCTCGGACGATCGTCGCCGAGCGCTGCGCATGGGCCTGACCCAGCACCTGCCGGTACCTTGCGAGGACCATGAGCTGTTGCTCACCGTGGGCTCCTTCCTGCCCCTGAGCAGCGAGCGGCTTCCGGTCTGGGCTCCGGCGAGCCCATCGGGCGCCCTCGGCACCCGCCCGGTGCCACCTGCCTCCCTGCCGCAGAACGGTTCCGCGAGCAAGGAACAGGACCTCGAGGATCTCTTCGGCTCCGAGGTCACTGCGGACGAGCCCGTCACGGCTACCGAGGACAACCGGACCTGGGAAGCCCTCGCCGAGGCCCTCGCCGCCTTCGAGACCCTGGCCGAAGAGACCCGCTCCTTCCTCGCGCCGGGCGAGCTCGCCGAAGTGCTCGAGGAGGTGCGGGCGGAGCTCTTCGAGAGCCTGCCGATGATCTCTCTGGTCGAGATCGAAGGGGATGGGTGCCTGAGCGTGCTCCCCGGCGCCGACCGCGTGCTCGCCACGATGCCGGCGGACACGCTGAAGGCGGCCCTCGGCACCTGGAACCAGTGCGTGCTGGTGGAGCTCGAGCGGCGACATCCGGGCCGGTTCGGGCCGCAGACGCCGCCTGCCCACGGCTCTGAGGTCACGCCCGACTCTCCCCTCCTCCACGGTCCTCGCTCCTGACCCGGCGCCGCACGCCCGATCCTCACTGTCTCGGATGCCTCGTATCCTGGCGATTGCCAACCCGCGCCCCGGATCGGGCAAGACGACCACCACCGCTCGGCTCGGCCAGGCTCTGGTGGAGCTGGGCCACACCGTGCTCCTCGTCGACCTGGTGCCCTCGGCCGACCTGACCCGCGCCCTGGGTGTCGACCCGGCTTCGCTCGATCACAGTGTCCACAGCTTGCTGCGAGCCGGGCTCGCCGATCTGCCCAGGATGACGCGGCGGCTGCGAGAGCGGTTCTTCCTGCTGCCCGCGAGCCCCCTCCTGCGCGACGCGGCGCCGGCCGGCGCCGGCACCACCCTGCCCCTGGACCGGCTTCGCCTGGCTTTGCGGGCCTACCCGATCCCCTTCGACTTCGTGCTCATCGACACCCCCTCTTCCCTGGGGGTGCTGACCCTCAACGCGCTGGCCGCCTCGTCCGGAGTCCTGGTGCCGGCGCCATGCTTGCCTCCCGTTCTGCCGGGAATCGGTGAGCTGGTCGACCAGGTGTTGCAGGTCAAGCAGCAGCTCAACGCCGAGGTCTCGATCCTCGGCTTTCTCGCCACCCGCCTCGACGCCGCCTCCCCCACCTCCCTCGACGCCCTCACTGAGCTTCGCGAGGCCCTTCCCAACCGCCTCCTGCCCTGGGTCCTCGATGAAGGGATGGGACCGGCCACGGCCGAGACCTTCCACCAGATCGCCATCGGCCTTGACGGGCTCCGTTTCTAGAAAGTTCGGACCGGATTAATCCGGTTCGTAAGCAATGACCGTTAGATTGACTGAAGACCCGACCAGCGAGCTCGCTCGAATGCCCGATTCTGCCCACGCCCCGCCGATCCCCGAGAGCTCCTCGCCGAGCTCGGCGCCACGAGCCGTCCCGGCCATCGCCGACCCGACCCTGCGGGAGCTGGTCGGTAAGCTCGCCAACAGCAACCTCTGCGGTGAGGTCGCCCGAGAGCGGGAAGCGCTCGGCTGCTTGCTCGAGCTCTCGACCTCCTGGGACGAGGAGACCGCGGCCCACCTGCACCGCCTGTCGATCTACGTCGAGATGCTGGCCCTCGCGGCGGGGGTGGCGCCCCGGCGTGCCCGCCTGATCGCCGAAGCCACGCGCTTCCACGACATCGGCAAGCTCACGGTCGACAAGGAGATCCTCCAGAAGCCCAGCCCCCTGACGGTGGAGGAGAGGCGGATCGTCGAGCTCCACACCCTGGTCGGTGCGCGGCTCCTCGAAGGCTTCCAGTCTCCCCTCGCCCGGATCGCCCGTACCATCGCCCTCTGCCACCATGAGAACTGGGATGGCAGCGGCTATCCCTGGGGGCTCGCTGGGGAGGAGATCCCCTTCGAGGCGCGGATCGTCCGGCTGGCCGACAGCTACGACGCCCTGCGCAGCCGTCGTGCCTACAAGGCGTCCTTCAGCCACGAAGTGGCCTGGAAGATCCTGGTCTCCGGGGACTACCGCTCGCAACCTTCGCACTTCGACCCCTGGCTGCTCTCTCTCTTCCTCGCCCACGAAGCGGAGCTACGGGAGGTTTCCGAGCAGATCCGGGACTTCTGAGGCCCGTTGCAGGGCGATGCGTGGCAGCGGGTGGAGGCGGGGGCGGGAGGTCACTTGGAACGACCGGCTAGTCCTCATCAGTAGCCAATGACCAGGACACCCTTGAGCGGCAGCTGCAGGCGACGGCTGGCGTATAGGGTCTCGAAGAAAGTCACGACGCGATCGAAATCCGGATTCTTGATCCCTGCCGCGAGATACATGTTGCGCACGGCGACGCAGAAGTAGTCCACGCCTTGCATCATGCAAGCCTCGAACAGATCCTTGAGGAACTGATGATTGACCGTCGCCCGACCTGCCTCGACCTCGATCACGAAACGTCGCTCTCGGTGCCACGCATCCACTCCAAAGGACTTCTCGATCTTGCCGTTGACGCCAAAGAGCACCGGTACGGAGACCTTTTCGTGCTTCTTCTTTCCGCTCTCGACCGAGAAACCAAGAGCCGACAAGTCGCGGGCTATCGTCAGTAACACTCCATTGCTGTCCAGGGTGCGCCGATCGGACGTAATGTCCTCCTCATGGTCCTGGAAGACCGAAACGACCTGCGCGCACAGCTCTGGCGGCGCGTCGGACTTGGGGAAGTAGAACCAGTTGATCACAGCGCGAGCGAGAGCCTGGGTGCCTCTGTTAGCTTCGCCAGGAGGGGAATCTGGCGACTTGGGCAGCGCTGGGCCGCCCGGGAAACCCCTGCGACGACGAGGGGCTGAGCAATGCCTTGTCTCCCTGTAGTTTCGGGAAACCTAGCAACCGAGAATGTTGATGTCAACGGCGGAAGGGAGGTCACAAACCCGGGCCACTGGGCGGCGCACCCAGCAGCCCGGCGCTGCAAGTCCACCTGCCTCTAAGCCCGCCGCCGCATCAGCACCAGCCCGGCGCCGAGCAGCGCTACCACCAGCGCAGCCAAGCCCCAGACGCCGAGGGTCGGGATCTCCGGAGTGGCCGAGCCTGGGGAACCGAAGAAGCTGGGGGGCAGCGGGTCACCGTCGCCGACGTTCTGGAAGGTCCCGCCCGTTACCAGAGCCAGGTGCTCGAAGAACGCAGCGTCCGAGACCGCGCCCTCAGTTCGAGGCACGCCGAGCTCCCGATCGAAGGTGGACTCCGTCACGCTACCCCAGTAGCGGGCCTGGACCACGGCCAGGCCGGTGAGCCTGGTCTCGACGCGATCCTGCCACGAGCCCGGATCCCAGGGCGGACCTCCCCCGCTCCAGGGGCCGGCGCAAGGCCCGCTGCTGTTGTTCTCCTCGCCATCGCTCGAGACGGCAAGCTGCCGATCGCTGACTCCGGCACCGAGCCCAACGAACTGATCCCCGGCCGCGCACAGCGCCTCGGCCAGGGGAGTCAGGCCCGAGCAGCCGGTCGGAGAGAGCGCCGCGAGGGCTGCGGCGGCGAGGCTGGGATCCACGAAGCCGCCGGTCAGATCGCTCGGCGCATCGTCCGCGAAGGTCCAGACCGCGACCCAGGACCCGGCCGGGCGGGTCGCGACGAAATCCGCTACGTCCTGCTGCGCCAGGACCAGGGCATCCTCACACCGGGTGTTTCCCGTCGAGGGCCGCGTCGCGCTCATGGAGCCGGTTCGGTCCAGGAGGATCAGCAGGTGGCCCCCGGGAGCTGCGGGTGAGACGGTGAAGTTAGCGTTCGAGATGTCGAAGAAGACGTTGCCGGCCCCCTTGACCTTGACCCTGGCTGTGGTGGTGGCCACCGCTGGGAGGTTGACCGTCTCCGACCCATCGTTGGGGGTCCCGCTGGCCAAGCGGAACGGGTAAGTCATGCCGCCGTCGATCGACAACGAGATGTCCACCGCCGCCGCGCCGACCGGCGCCGCCGTGGTGCTGGCCACGTCCCAGCTCACCGTAGCCTGGTCGACGAGCGTCTCCCCGCCGTTGGGCGCGTTGACCTCGAAGGGCCCGGAGCTGGTGGTGGAGGTGATGGTGGTCGAGTCCTTGCTCTCTCGCCCCCCTCCGGCGTGGTTGTCGCGCACGGTGACCTGGAAGGTCAGGGTGCGATCCGTCACCGGGAGAGTCTCGCCGACGGACGAGCTCCCCGAAAGCAGTGCCGGCAGCTTCGGGAACACCCGGACCGGGTTCGAGGTCGGGTCGAAGGAGCGAAAGATCGGCTGGACCCCGTCGTCGCCGGTGGCCAGAGGCTCTTGAGTTCCCAGGTCGAACTGCTCCCAGGTGAAGGTGAGCGGGTCGCCGTCGGAATCTGTACCGTTCTGGGCCTCGAGCTCGAAAGGCGTGCCGACGGGAATGGTGTAGCTCGAGCCGGCATCGACCGTGGGGGCCGAGGGGTTCACGCCAGGGTCGCTGGTGAAGCAGTTGCCGGCCCCGGCAACGAAGGAGAGGATCTGGTCCAGACTCCTCCGGTGGAAGTAGGCGTCGCTGTTCCCTTGAAGATTGTCCGTCAAGCAGATCCCCGCGTAGCTCATGATCGTCGAGCCGCTGCCCGGCTCGTAGGACGCCCCGGTCGTCCAGGCGTTGAGGCAGTTGCCGGCCTCGCCATTGAAGCTGTGATGACCGCCGAACTGATGTCCCATCTCGTGAGCCACGTAGTCGATGTCAAAGGCATCGCCTTGCGGTGGGTTGCCGTGCGTGCAGCCTTGTGCCTTGACGGCGCTGTCGCACACGCTGCGGAGCTTGCCTTTCCCTGCCCCTCCCAAGCCGAACACGTGCCCGATATCGTAGTTGGCGTTGCCGATCACGGTGTCGACGTTGACCTGGTTCTGGCTCCACATGGCGGGGCAGTTGCCATTGGTATAGGGGTCAGACGTCCCGTCGGTATAGATCAAGTCCATGTTGTCGGCAACGAGCTCGAGTCGAACGGAGAAGTCCCGCTCGTAGACCTGGTTGACCCGGTTGATGGTGGTCACGACCGCTGCCTGCGCAGCCGCGACGGTGCCCCCTTGATCCTGGGTGTACTCCCCCGTGGCCGCCACGGCCAGGCGGTAGCGGCGCAGGGCACCGCTGGTGTCTCCTCGCAGGGACACCCCCTGCGGCGGTGCCTCGCCGTGGACCTCGCACTCGAAAGGCGCCTCGCGGGTCAAGTCGGCGCGCAGGTAGCTGATGTAGAGCGCCCGATCCCCCTTCCAGTAAGGGTCGATGAAGTACGTGCCCTCCGGCGACTCGATCATCGCGTGGAAGCCATCCGGGCCGCCCCAGTCGAAGCGGCCCCGGGCCGAGGGCCGGTCGATGCCTCGGGCCAGGTAGGTCTGCATGGGCCAGCCGAGGGCCGCCATGCGGGCCGCCAGCTCGGGCGCCATCACCGGCGAAGCGACCACCTCGAAGCGCTCGAGAGTGCCATCCGGCCGGGGCAGAGACAGCCAAACCGGAGCCCGAGACCCGTCCCGCTCGTCGGGAGCGCTCGCGAGGCTCCGCTCCAGTCGGGCCGCGTCCAGGGCGAAAGCGGCGAAGCGCTGCGGCCGGATCCAGGGCCGGCTGCCTGGGGCCTGGCGGCGCTCCAGCTCCTCAGCGGTCAGGCGGGTCCAGGTCCCAGCGCTCGATGAGCCCTGAGCGCTTGCAGGTCCATTGCCCAAAGTGGCGACGACAGCCATGGCGGCTGCGGCCAGCAGGGTGAAGCGAAGCCATCTCCTCCACATCGCGGAATCTCCTTGCCGGTTTACGGCGAAAGCTCTACTTCTGGGCACTGACACCAATTTCCACTCTTCGGTTGGCTCGTAGGGAAAGATTTTCATCACTTCTGACTAATGAGACGTGCAGGAACCTCGTGGTTCCTCACCCCCCTGCAACCTCCGCCCGCCCGCCCCGTACAGACCGGGTTGGGGGGTGTGTCCCCCGTTCACCCCTAGAGCTTCGGACCATCTCGAGAAAGGGGCTCCTTTGTCGGCTCAAGCCTCGCCTCCCGCTTTGCGACTCGTCAGCTTCCTCGGCCTCGGGGCTGTGCTCGCGGCCAGCGCCCTCGGCACCCCCCGGGCGGCGCCGCAGATCGGCCTCCACCACGCGCCGCCACCGCTGGTTGCGCTGGTGGGCGCAACCGTGGTGGCCTCGCCCACCGAGACCCTCGAGAAGGCCACTCTGGTGATCGAAGATGGCCGGGTGGTGGCC
Organism: Thermoanaerobaculia bacterium; assembly: GCA_036274895.1. GTDB lineage: Bacteria > Acidobacteriota > Thermoanaerobaculia > Multivoradales > SZUA-115 > CALMKX01. Next base: position 92,519 of record DASUEU010000050.1, read on the forward strand.
GTGGGCCGGGACCTCGCTCCGCCGGCCGGAGCCCTGGTGGTGGACGTGGCCGGAAAGTGGATCTACCCGGGCTTCGTCGACCCCGTGGCCGAGTACGGCCTGCCGGCCACGGAGAAGGCCGAGCGCAGCCGGCGCCGCGACCGTGGCCCCAAACCCCTGCGCGACCCCAAGGGAGCCCTCTCCTGGAACGAGGCGATCCACCCCGAGCGCCGCTGGGTGGACTCCTTCACCCCCGACGCCGAGACCGCCCGCGCCTTTTTCGAGCGCGGCGTCACCACCGTGGCCTCGGGCAAGCGGGACGGCATTCTGCGCGGCAGGAGCTTCGTGGTCTCCTTGGGCGAGGGCACCCCGGACGAGCTGGTGCTCGACGCCGAGAGCTTCCACTGGGGGTCCTTCGACAAGGGCTCCTCCACCCAGGACTACCCCGACTCCCAGATGGGCGCCATCGCCCTGCTGCGCCAGACTTTCCTCGACGCTCGCTGGTACGGCGAGGCCCAGGCCGCCTTCCGCGCCAACCCCGCCCAGGGCAAGCCGCCGGCCGATCTCTCGCTCGAGGCCCTGGCGCAGAACCGCGAGCCGATCGTCTTCGAGAGCGGCGATCACCAGGCCCTGCTACGCGCGGCCCGCATCGGCCGCGAGATGAACGTGCCGCTGATCCACGTCGGCAGCCAGATGGAGTACGCCGAGCTGGCCGCGATCACCCGCCTCGGGGCGCCGATCTTGCTCCCGCTGACGCTTCCCGCCACCCCGGACGTGACCACGGTCGATGCCGAGCGCGATGTCTCTCTCGCCAACTTGCGGCATTGGGATCAGGCTCCCTCGAACCCCCAGTTGCTGGCCCGGGAGGGCGTGCGCTTCGCCTTCACCGGTGCCGGCCTGGGCGACCGAGACGACGCCTTCGAGAACCTGCGCCGCTTCATCGAGCGGGGCTTGCCCAAGGCCACGGCCCTGGCCGCCCTGACCACCGTGCCCGCCGAACTGCTGGGCGTGGCCGGCCAGGTCGGCTCCCTCGCCGCGGGCCGCCGCGCGGACTTTCTCATCACCAGCGGCGACCTCCTCGCCGATGAGGAGACGCGCATCCTCTCGGTGTGGATCGGTGGCAAACCGGCCCAGCTGAACGAGGCCCTCGATCAGGTGGATTTCAACGGCCGCTACCGCCTCACCCTGGCCGGCCGCAGCTTCGAGCTCTCCCTCTTCGGCGAGGAGGGTCACTACTTCGGCTCCCTCGAAGCCGGTAAGGACAAGAAGAGGCAGGAGGCAGACGCCGAGGAGGTCGAGGCCGGTGTGGACCGGCTCACCTTCGCCGCCGAGCTGGCCGGGCTCGGCGGACCAGCCGGGGTGACCCGCTTCCGACTGATTTCCAGGGCGGGCCAGCTCGAGGGCCGGGCCGACCTGGCCGACGGCTCGGTGGCACCGGTGGCCGTGGCGAGGCTGCCCGAACCGACCGGCGACAAGCCCAAGGGCCGCTGGGACCGCGACGAGAAGAAGGACGAGGCTCCGGACACCGCCCCCATCGCCCGGCGGACCTCACCGCTGGTGCCCTTTGGCTACACCTCCGTGCCCCAGGCCGAGGACGTGCTGGTCAAGAACGCCACGGTGTGGACCTCCGGCCCGGCCGGGGTGCTCTCCCCGGGTGACCTGCTGGTGGTGGGCGGCAAGATCGCCGCCGTCGGCCGCAACCTCACCGCCCCCCCGGGAGCGCGGGTGATCGACGGCACCGGCCGTCACTTGACCGCCGGCCTGATCGACGAGCACTCCCACCTGGCGATCGCCAACAACGTCAACGAGGGCTCCCACGCCATCACCGCCGAGGTGCGCATCGGTGACGTCATCGACCCCGAGGACGTGGGCGTCTACCGGGCCCTGGCCGGCGGCACCACCGCCGCCCAGCTGTTGCACGGCTCGGCCAACCCGATCGGCGGCCAGGCGGCGATCGTCAAACATCGCTGGGGACGGGGCGCCGATGCCTTGGCCGTCGCCGACGCGCCCCCCACCATCAAGCTGGCCCTGGGCGAGAACGTCAAGCAGGCCAACTGGGGGGACGCCTTCCGCAGCCGCTACCCCCAAACCCGCATGGGCGTCGAGACTTTGATGCGAGACGCCTTCCTGGCCGCCCGGGACTATGGCCAGGAGCACCGCCGCTACCAGGCCCTGCCCCCCGCCGAGCGCGGCCGCGCCGTGCCGCCCCGGCGGGATCTCCAGCTCGAGACCCTGCTCGAGATCCTCGAGGGCCGGCGCTTCACCCACGTCCACTCCTACGTGCAGTCCGAGATGCTGATGCTGATGCGCCTGGCCGAAGAGCTGGGCTTCCGGGTGCAGACCTTCACCCACGTGCTCGAAGGCTACAAGGTGGCCCGCGAGATGGCCGCCCACGGCGCGGCGGCCTCCTCTTTCGCCGACTGGTGGGCCTACAAGTTCGAGGTCTGGGACGCCATCCCCGGCAACCCCTGCCTGCTCACCGACGCCGGGGTGGTCACCTCGATCAACTCCGACTCGGGGGAGGCCATCCGCCGGCTCAACCAGGAAGCCGCCAAGGCCATCACCCACTGCGGCATGGCACCCGAGAAGGCCCTCGAGATGGTCACCATCAACCCGGCGCGCCAGCTCAGGATCGACAAGTGGGTGGGCAGCCTCGAGCCCGGCAAGGACGCCGACTTCGTGATCTGGAACGACCATCCGCTGTCGACCTTCAGCCGTCCGGACGAGACCTGGGTGGACGGCGCCCGCCTCTTCAGCCGCGAGGCCGACGCGGCGGAACGCCTCGCCCTCGCCGCCGAGCGCCGGGCCCTGGTGGCCAAGGCCCTGGCGGCGAAGCTTCGGGGCGGCGGCGGCAAGGGCTGGGACGAGAAGATGAAGCATCCCAACTGGCATTGCGATGACATCGCGGGGGTGAGCCATGAGCGCACGCACTGAGAGCCGCATCCTCTTCACCCTGCTGGCGGCCCTGGTCGGGGTGGGAGCCGCGCAGGCCCACCCCTTCGTGCCGGGTGCAGCCCAGAGCCGGCCCATCCTGCTCCAGGGTGGCGACCTCTACACCGTCTCCCACGGCGTGCTGCCGGCGACCGACCTGCTCTTCGAAGGCGGGAAGATCGTGGCCATCGGCCCCGGTCTCGCGGCGCCCGCCGGTGCCCAGGTGTTCGACGTCCGGGGCAAGCGGGTCTATCCCGGCCTGATCGCCGCCGCGACCCAGCTCGGCCTGACCGAGATCGGCGCCGTGCGCGCCACCAGCGACTACGACGAGACGGGGGCGATCAGCCCCGAGGCCTGGGCCGGCACCGCCTTCAACTCCGACTCCGAGCTGATCCCGGTCGCCCGCCGCCATGGCGTCACCACCGCACAGGTGGCGCCCTCCGGCGGGCTCTTGCCGGGCCGCTCGGGCATCTTCCAGCTCGACGGCTGGACCCGCGAGGACGCCGCCGTGCGCGCCGTCGACGGCGTCTACCTCTCCTGGCCGGGGGTCTCGGTGTTCAACCTTTCCTTGCTGCCGCCGGCCGAGGAGCAGAGGAAGCAGATCGCCGAGGCCAACGCGCTCCTGGAGCGCGCCTTCACCGAGGCCCGCGCCTACCACCTCGCCCGCACGGCCGGCGAGACCGGGACCACCGATCTGCGCTGGGAGGCCATGCGGCCTCTCTTCCGCGGCGAGATCCCCCTCTTCGTCGAGGCCGACGATCCGCGGCAGATCGAAGCCGCGGTGGCGTTCTGCCGCAAGCAGGGGGTGCGGATGGTGCTGGTCGGAGGCCGTGAGTCCCACCTGGTGGCCAGCGTGCTCCGCGAGGCCAAGGTGCCCGTTCTCCTGCCCCCCACCACCGAGGTGGCCTACCGCGACGACGACGCCTACGACCACGCCTACCGCCTGCCGGCCCTGCTCCACGAGGCCGGGGTCAGCTTCGCCCTCTCCTACACCGGCGGCAGCGCCTGGGACGTGCGCAACCTGCCCTTCCAGGCCGGCATCGCCGCCGGCTTCGGCTTGCCCAAGGAGGTGGCCTTGCGGTCCATCACCCTGTCCGCGGCGGAGATCCTGGGCATCGCCGACCGGCAGGGTTCTCTCGAGGTCGGCAAGTCCGCCACCCTCTTCGTTTCCGACGGTGACGTGCTCGATCCGCTCACCCAACGCGTCACCCGCGTCTTCATCGAGGGCCGCGCCGTCGACCTCGACAACCGCCACGAGCAGCTGTACCGGAAGTACCGCGTGAAGATTGGAGAATGAGAATGGAATGGAGCCGAACCGCCACCGCCGTGCTCGGCACGTTGCTCACGGCAGCCCTCTTCGCCCCGGCCCCCGCCGGAGCCCTCGACCCCGACTACTTCGCCAAGCTCGAGGCCCGCTCGATCGGCCCGGCGGGCATGAGCGGCCGCGTCCCGGCCATCGACGTGGTCGCCTCGGACCCCCGTATCGTCTGGGTCGGCGCGGCTTCTGGCGGCGTGTGGAAGTCCACCGACGCCGGCCTGACCTTCGAGCCGGTCTTCGACGACCAGCCGGTGCACTCGGTGGGCGCCCTGACCATCGACCAGAGCAACCCCTCCGTGGTGTGGGTGGGCACCGGTGAGGCCAACCCGCGCAACAGCACCTCGGTGGGCAAAGGGGTGTTCCGGACGCTCGACGGCGGCAAGACCTGGCAGCACCTGGGCCTCGACGCCACCGAGCGCATCCACAAGATCGCCCTGCACCCCGGCCAGCCCGGCACCGCCTGGGTCTGCGCCCTCGGCCGCGAGTGGGGGGAAAACCCCGAGCGCGGCGTGTTCAAGACCACCGACGGCGGCAAGACCTGGACGAAGGTGCTCTTCGTCGACGACAAGACCGGCTGCGGCGACCTCGCCCTCGACCCCGCCAACCCGGACAAGCTCTTCGCCGGCATGTGGCAGTTCCGCCGCTGGCCCTGGGCCTCCAAGTCGGGAGGCCCCGGCTCCGGGCTCTACCTCAGCCACGACGGCGGCTCCAGCTGGAAGCGCTTGGAGGTGGAGGACGGCATGCCCGCCGGCGAGCTCGGCCGCATCGGCCTCGGCATCTCCCGCTCCCATCCGAACGTCGTCTACGCCCTGGTCGAGGCCGCCGCCAGCGCCCTCTTGCGCTCGGAGGACGGCGGCCAGAGCTTCACCACCGTCAACTCCCGCTGGGACGTGGCGCCGCGGCCCTTCTACTTCAACGAGATCCGGATCGACCCGGCGTGGCCCAACCGGGTCTACAGCCTGGACTACCAGGTGCGCGTCTCGGACGACGGCGGCAAGACCTTCAGCACCCTGCCTGGAGCCAGCTGGCGCTTCCTCCACGGCGACTACCACGGCATGTGGATCAACCCGGCCGACCCGCGGCACATGTACGTCACCAACGACGGCGGCATCGGCGAGAGCCGGGACCACGGCCTGACCTTCCGCATGATCACCACCCTGCCGCTGGCCCAGTACTACCACGTGGGCTACGACTTCGAGACGCCCTACAACGTCTACGGCGGGCTGCAGGACAACGGCTCCTGGCGGGGGCCCTCCGCCAGCCGGCGACAGGGCGGGATCAAGAACCACCACTTCGTCGAGGTGGGTGGCGGCGACGGCTTCGACACCCTCCCCGACCCCGCCGACTCGAGCATCGGCTTCTCGATGTCCCAGGGCGGCTACCTGGCGCGCTGGAACCTCAAGACGGGTGAGCAGAAGTGGGTGCGCCCCACTCCCCCTGCCGACGGCACCCGCCTGCGCTTCAACTGGAACGCCGGTCTGGCCATCGACCCCTTCGAGCCGGCGACGATCTACTACGGCAGCCAGTTCGTCCATCGCTCGAAGGACCGGGGCGACAGCTGGGAGACGATCAGCCCGGACCTGACGACCAACAACCCCGAGTGGCAGAAGCAGGCCGAGAGTGGCGGCCTGACCCCCGACGTCACCGCGGCCGAGAACCACACCACCATCCTGACCATCGCGCCGAGCGCGGCCGAGCGGGGCGTGATCTGGGTGGGCACCGACGACGGCCGCTTGCAGGTGACGCGCGACGGCGGCGGCACCTGGACCAGCGTCGAGGGCAACTTGAAGGGCCTGCCGGCCAACACCTGGATCCCCCACGTGGAGGCTTCGAAGTTCGCTGGCGGCGAAGCTTTCGTGGTGGCCGACAACCACCGTCGCTCGGACTGGACTCCCTACGTCTTCCACACGGTGGACTACGGCAAGACCTGGAAGAGCCTGGCCACCAAGGAGCTCTCCGGCTACGCCCTGGTCCTCGAGCAGGACCCGGTAACCCCGGACCTGCTCTTCCTGGGCACGGAATTCGGCCTCTGGGTCTCCTTCGACCGCGGCCGGGCCTGGATGGCCTGGAAGCACGGCGTGCCCACCGCCTCGGTGATGGACCTCGCCGTCCATCCCCGGGAGCACGATCTGATCGTCGCCACCCACGGCCGGGCGCTCTTCATCCTCGACGACATCCGCCCCCTCCGCGAGGTGAGCGCCGAAGTGGCGGCCAAGAAGCTCCACCTCTTCCCGGTTGCCCCCGCCCAGCAGCACCGCCGGCTGGCCCTCGAAGGCGGTTACGGCCTCGGCGGCGGCGAGTTCGAGGGGGAGAACCGACCCTACGGTGCCTTGATCACCTTCTCGGTCGCGGGCGACGACCTGCCCCTGCCCGACGCGAAGAAGGAGCGGGAGCGCAAAAAGCAGGAGCGCGTCGCGGCCATGGAGAAGCCGGCGGAGAAGGCGGCCACCAAGGCTTCGGCCGAGTCCGGGGCCGAGGACGAGGCCGCCGAGAAGAAAGAAGACGCCGAGAAGGAAGAGGACAAGACCAAGGCCGCCACCGAGGCCGAGATCGTCATCGCCGACGCCGCCGGCAAGACCCTGCGTACGCTGAAGCACAAGGTCGTGCGCGGCATCAACCGCGCGGTCTGGCGGCTGGATCGCGACGGCTTCAAGCGGCCTCCCTTCGGCGAGGGCGGCGGCTCCGACTTCGGCGGACCGGAGCTGCCTCCCGGCGAGTATCGGTTGACCGTCAAGTTCCGCGGCGAGGAGGCGAGCGGCGCGGTCAAGGTGCTCGCCGACCCGGCTTCCAAGAACACCGCCGACGACTGGCAGGCGCGATGGCAGACGGTGGAGCGGGTGGGAGCCGCCAACGACCGTCTGGTCGAGGCCCTCGAGCGTCTGAAAGCGGTGCGCGCGGACCTCGACGTGGTGGAGCGCAAGGTGCGCGAGCGCGCCCGTGCCGCCGGTGAGAAGGACGCCGAGAAGATCGCCAAGAACCCGCTGATCGAGAAGGCTGGCAAGCTCAAGGGCGAGCTGGCGAAGGTCGAGAAGAAGCTCTGGCAGCCGCCGGAGACCGTGGGCATCGTGGCCGACGACGACGCGCTGTCCGACCTCTACCGCGGCATGTGGGCGGTGGAGTCCTCGTGGGACCGGCCCTCGGAGAGCGCCCTCGCCTACGTCGCCATCGCCGAGAAGAGGATCGGCGAGACCATCGTCGAGCTCGACAAGCTCCTCACCGAGCAGGTGCAGCCGTTCCGCGATGAGGTCGCCAAGGAAGGCATCAGCTTGTTCGAGAGCGGTGCCCCGGTGCCGCCGACCACGGCAGTGGCGGCGCCGTCCAGCTAGCAACCGCGCCTGGACCGGGGCGCAGCGTCCTGCTGCGCCCCTCTTCTCACCCCACCACGTGCCCCCGCCCGGTCCACGCTGCGACGGCTTCTTCGACCCGGTCCTCGCGCACCAAGAGGACGTCGGTGTCGAAGGTGGAGACGGCGAAGACCGAGATGCCGGCTTCGGCGAGGGCGCCGGTCAAGTCCGCGAGGATGCCGGTCCAGGCGAAGTCGAGGGGGCCGGCCACGATGAAGGCCGCAAAGCCGGTCTCCAGCGGGTAGCCGTCCGGCGCCACCTCCTCGGGGATCACCAGCGACAGCTCGAAGGGCGTGCGGGTGATCGACCAGAAGCCGTCCGGCAGGCGTGGCGGCAGGGGGTCGCCGGGAGGCAGGCGGCACACGGCCCAGCGGCCGGGAAGGCGCGAGAGGGTCAGCTGCAGAGGCTTGTCCGAGCTCATCGCCCGTCCTCCTCCACCTCGAGCACCACGACCGTGATGTTGTCGATGCCACCGCGGCGGTTGGCCTCACCGACCAGGCGGCGGCAGATCTCCTCGAGCGTGGCTCCCTCGGTGAACATCGCCTCGATCTGGCCGTCGGCGAGCATGGTGGTCAGGCCGTCCGAGCAGAGCAGGTAGCGGTCCTTCGGCCGGAGCTCGACCTCCTGGAGGTCGACCTGCACCTCACCCTCGCCGCCCAGGGCGCGGGTGACCACGTTCTTGAGCGGGTGGTTGCGCGCCTGTTCCTCGGAGAGGAAGCCCGCCGCCACCTGCTCGTTGACCCAGGTGTGGTCCTGGGTCAGCAGATCGAGCCGGCCTTCCCGCCAGCGGTAGAGGCGGCTGTCGCCGACGTGGGCGATGGAGGCCCCCTCGGTGTCGACCAAAAGGCCCACCACCGTGGTGCCCATGCCCTGGAGGGCGGCGTCCTTGCCGATCTCCTTCAAGACGTTGCGGTGGGCCAGGCGCACGGCGTTGGCCAGGATGTTCGAGCCGTGGCGCAGGCGGGAGTCGTAGGGGTAAGGCCAGGGGCCCGGCAGATCGAGGGCCTTCTTGGTGAAGTCGCGGATGGTCTCGACGGCGATGCGCGAAGCGATCTCGCCGTGGCTGTGGCCGCCCATGCCGTCGGCTACCACGAAGAGCTGCCGCCCCGTGTCGATCTCGAAGCAGTCCTCGTTGTGTGCCCGGGTCATCCCGACGTCGGAAAGCCCACAAGCTCTGACGCGCCGCATCCCCCGTCCTCAAGCCCGCGATGTCGTCTAGCCGAACAAGCCCGGCCGGCCCTTCTTGGCCCGCCGCAGCTCGTCCAGCTTCTGCTCGACCGTGGGGTCGGAGCCGCCCCACTGCAAGCTGTCCTCGTAGTACTGCTCAGCCCGCGCGGCCATCCCGGCGGTCTCGAAGAGGCGGCCGGCGAGCTTCAGGTAAGTCGGGTTCATCGGCTCGAGCTCACAGGCCCGGGCGATCGCCGTCGTGGCCCGCGACAGCCACCGTCGCTGGTGGCTGCAGGCGAGCGCCAGGTTGTACCAGGCCCGGCTGTTGCCGGCCTGGGCCTTGGTGGCTCGATCGAAGTTCTCAGCAGCCTCGAGATAGTTCTGATCCTTGTACGCTTTGACCCCTCGCTGCAAGTAGACCCGCGCCAGCTGGCCCGGATCGGCGTCCTGCTTCTGGGCCACCGGCCGCGCGAGGTCGGCGTCGTGGATCCGGCGCTTGTCCGGGTTGGTGAGCAGGTTGAGCGCCTCGGTCAGCTCCTGGAACTCGCGCTCGGCGCGGTCCTTCTCGGCGCCCTGGAAGCGATCCGGATGGCGCACCCGGGCGAGCTCCCGGAAGCGGCTGCGGATCTGTTCCTCGGTGGCGTTCTGCGGTAACCCCAAGATGTCGTAGTAGCTCTTCGCCATGGCAGGTCAAGCCGTCTTCGAGTGGTAGTACCGTCGGGCAGCGCTCTTGATCGCCGCCGACACGTTGTGGCTGTGGGAAAGGGCCCGCAGGTCGCGGATGCCCAGCTTCGACAGATGGCGCAAAGCGACGCCCACCGGCGTGCGGGGGTTGGCCACCAGGGCGTTGACCACCGAGTACTTGTTCATCCAGTCCCGGTGACGGGCCATCTCGACCAGCACGTCCTCGACCACCAGCCGGCTGCGCGCCACCATCTCGAGCTCTTCGTCGGAGAGGACGTTGTTGGTCAAGGCGGACACGGCGACCAGGGGGTGCGGGTCCTTGAGCAGGAAGCCCCGCAGAGTGCGCGGGGCGCCCCGGGAGAGGCGCAGGCGGGCCGGCAGGGGCAAGGCTCGCAGCTGGCTCTCGGTCAAGCCGGTCTTCTCCTCCACCTCGCCGGCCGGCGGCACGACGGCCTCGACGGCGAGGATGGCCGAGACCAGCTCGCCGTCCCCCGCTTCGCCGGCCGTCACCGTCGGCAAGCTGTCGAGGATCTTCTTGGAGCGGGGCAGCAGGTGCTCGCGGTACTCGTGGATCCGGCGCCGGACGTGGGTCTCGAGGTAGGGGTTGGTCTCCAGGGCGTCGAGGATGCGCGGATGCTCGACGATGGCGTCCTGGCGCAGGATGAGCACCTCTTGCAGCGGTACCGAGAGACGAGGAGCGATCTCGGCGAGGAGGGGCCGGGGAACGTCCCGCCGGCGGATCAGGGCATCGAGGATCGCGGGGTCGTCGGTGCTGCGCGAGAGATAGGCCAGGGCCGGCTCGCGCGCGGCGTGGGCGACGAAATCGATCACCAGCCGCGCCTCGGTGGCCTTGATGGCGATCTGGGCCCGGCCGGCGATCTCGGGATCCAGCTCCTCGGCGAGCTGGATCTGGAGGGGCAGCAGATCCTCGGGAGCGATCGGCAGGAGCCCGCGCGCGGCGAGCAGCTTCAGCTCTCGGCTGGCGATTCCCGAGAGGATCTGCCCGGCGAGGCTGGGGAGAGCTTCGGTCACGATCGTCAAGCTAACCGCCGGGTGCCGAGAGCGCGGCCAGATCGATCTTGAGGCCTCGCAGCACCTTGCCGCCGCTCGGAGGCACCGGGAAGGGCTTGCCGTTGACCAGGATCCGGACCGCAGGGGCGTTGCCCAGGGTGAGCTCGACCGACTCTTGGGCCGTCAGGAGCAGCGATTCGCCGTGGGCATATTCTTGTTGGTTGTATCGGCGACCATCGATGCGGGCCTCGACCCAGCAGTTCTCCGCGAAGTCCAGGTTGACCACCAAAGGGGCGACCGGCGGCGGGGCGCCCTCCGTGGGGGCCAGGGGCTCGGCGGCGGGTGGTGGGACCGGCTCCGGCGGAGCGGCGGCGGTCGAGGCGGTCTCGGTGGGCTGTGGGCGAGCTGCCTCGGCCGGTGCCGGCGACGCCACGGCAGGCGTCTCAGCCGGCCGCGCCACCACCTGGGCCAGCTCCTCGCTGTCGCGGCGGTCGGCCCGGAAGGCGATCAAGGCCACCAGGACCAGCACCGCAGCGACCGCCGCGAAGAGCAGGAGGTTGTAGAGCCACTGGTTGCCGGAGGTGCGTGGTGCCCGCGGTTCCTCCGGGGCCTGCTCGGCTTCGACCTCCTGGTAGGCGGAGAGGAAGTGGTTGACGACCTCGTCGGCGTCGAGTCCGACGTACTTGGCGTACTCGCGCAGGAACCCCCGCGAGAACACCGGTGCCGGCAGCACGTCGAAGCGATCCTGCTCGAGGGCCTCGAGGTAGCGCAGGCTGATCTTCGAAGCGTCGGCGATCTCGCGCAGCCCGATCTCGCGAACTTCGCGCTGGCGGCGCAGCCACGAGCCGAAGGACGCCTTCTCGTCGCTCCCTTCCTGCCAGGGGCGAGCGCGGTTCTTGGCCTTCTGGTTCGACATATCGCTCTTCGGCCTAAAGCCTTCGATCTGCTTAGATTAGTCGCGGCCTGCCGCTCCGGTCAATCGGTCACGCGCGGCACGGCGCAAGGGCAGGGCGAGGCGGGGGTCGGCGGCCACCGCCGCGAGCTCCGCGCGGCGCAGCTGAGCCACCAGCGAAAGGGCGATGGGGCCCGGCGTGCGGCGGTTGCGCACCAGGCCCACACGGACCTCATAACGCAGGCCCCAGCGGCTGGTGGCGACCAGCCGCAGAACCTCCGGCAGCGCGCTTTCGGAGGCTACCAGCGGCATCAGGAGCCCCTCGGTCAAGCGCGGGTTCTCGAGCAAGGCGGCCACCACGCGCTGGCTGCCATCGTGGCGCAGGCGCTGGAGCACCCCGCCTACCGCCCGCCGCGCCAGGGCGATCCGCTCGCCCTCGGTCAGGACCGGCAAGCGCTCGAGCAGATGACGCTCGGCGAGGTGGCGCACCGCCGGCGCCGTCTGCATCGAGACCGTCAGCTCGGCGAGGTCGCGCCAGAAGAGGGTGGGGACCAAGTCGAGGGCGGCAGCCTGGGGCGTCCGAGGATGACCGGCCAGAGCCCGCCGCAGTTCGTAGGTGGCGACCAGCCGTGGCTGGCCGAGCAGAATCTCGATCGCCTCCTTGCCGACGAAGGGATTGGCCAGCACGTGGCGGGCCCCGACCAGGTCGAGCTCTGCCGCCTCTGCGACGAGCAAAATCTTCAACTCCTCGGCGTTGGCCTCCTGCAGCCGACGGTGCAAGATCTCGGTCGAGTTGAGGGTCTCGCCCATGATCGTCTACTCTACCCACGGACTGCATGGCGATCTCACGACAGACGCAGGACCTCCTGGCCAAAGGCGACTTCGAGGCCGTCGAGGACGAATGGCTCGCCCACCTCGAGGAGGATCCGCACGATCTCGACCATTTCGTCGGCGTCGCCCGGGCCTTGGTCGGTCACGGCCAGCCCGGCCGGGCCAGCAATCTGCTCGAGATGCTCGCCGGTGAGCTGGCCGGCCGGCAGAGCCACCGGATCCGGCTCAACCTCCTGCGGCGGGCAGGAGAAATCTTCCACAGCACGCCCGAGGCCCTGCACGCGTCGATCCTCGCGACGCTCTCGGCCCTCTATGGCGGAGGCCCCAGCTTCCAGGGCCTGGCCGAAACCGTCGGCCTGCTACGCGCGACACATGACGTACCGAAGACCTGGGAAAAGGTCGAACGATTGGAGAGTCTGGTGGCTTTCGAGCTGGGTGAAATCGTGTTCATGGAGGGCAAGGGGGCAGGCCGGGTGGTGGAGGTCAACCTGCAGCTGCAGACCTTCCGGGTGGAGATCCCGGGGCTGCCCAAGATGGCGGTCGGCTTTCGCGCCGCCCCCAAGCTGCTGAAGCGGTTGAACGGGGATCATTTCCTGCACCGAAAGCTGACCCGGCGGGAGGAGCTGGCGGCGATCGCCAAGGAGGAGCCGCCGGAGCTGCTGCGCATCCTCCTGTGCTCCTACGACGGCCCGCTCACCGCCACGGAGATCAAGCGGGACCTCGCCGGGCTGGTGCCGGATTCCGCCTGGACCAGCTGGTGGACGGCCGCCCGCCGGCACTCCCAGGTGGTGGTCAGCGGCGCCGGCAGCCGCCAGACCTACAGCTGGGCCGCGAGCAACGAGCACGCCCTGGCGAGCGTCTGGAAGGCTTTCGAGAAGGCCGACCCGCGCAAGAAGATCGATCTCTACCGCCGCGAAGGTGGGCGCGACGAGGAGCTGCGCGAGCGCATGGAGGAGGTCCTATCGGCGGTCGCCTCCCGCGCCGTGGCCTCCGACCCCTCCCTGGCCCTCGAGATGTGGCTCGCCCTGGACAAGGACGGCCGCGCCCCGGACGGCGAGCCCTGGTCGGCATCGGCCTTGCTCGCCACCCGCCCCGACCCGCGGCATCTGATCATCGGTGTCGAGGACCGCGCGCTGCGCGAGCGCGCCTACCTGCTGCTGCGCCAGCTGCGCGAGGACTGGTCCCGCCACTTCGCCGCCGCCTTGCTCAAGGAGGACGACGCGCGCACTCTCGAGCTGCTGACCTCCGCCCTGGCGGAGGAGGACCCCGGGGCCTTCGGCCGCTTCTTCGACACCGTGCTCGCCCAGCCGGCCAAGTCCCCGGCGGCCTTCGTCTGGCTCGCCGAGCAGGCGGCCGAGCACAGCGAGATCCGCGCTCGCAGTCCCTTGCGCCTGTTCCAGCAGATCCTCGGCGCCCTCTCGCTCAACGAGCTCGCTCCCTACCGGGCCAGCCGCGTGATGGCCCTGTTCGACTCCGGCAGCACGGTGCCGCGCCTGCTCGCCCACCTCTCCGAGGACGAGGCCGCACGGGCCTGGGAGGCGGTGGACCGCGCCGGCTACCTCGAGACCTACCGTCGCGACGACTTGAAGCGGGCCATCGAGCTGCGCTTCCCGCTGTTGCGGGCGGTGGAGGAGGTGTTGCCCCTCTACGGCCTGCCGGCGACCCTCGAGGCACGCCGCGCCGAGCTGCACCAGATCCTGGCCAAGGAGATCCCGGCCAACCGCAAGGCGATCGAGGAAGCTCGCGCCATGGGCGACCTGCGCGAGAACTTCGAGTACAAGTCGGCGCGCCAGCGCCACGAGTACCTGACCTCACGCGCCGCCGAGCTCAAGATCCAGCTGGACCGCGCCCGGCCCCTCGACCTCGCCACCATCGACCCGTCGGAAGTGCGCATCGGCACCACCCTGGAGCTCGCCGGCGACGGCGAGACCAGCACCCTGTCGATCCTCGGCCCCTGGGAGAGCGACCCGGACGCCGGCATCGTCTCGTACGAGTCGGAGCTGGGCCAGAGCCTGCTGGGCAAGAAGGTCGGCGACCTCGCCGAGCTCGGCGGCGGTGTGCTCGAAATCCGGGGGATCCGGGTCTACGGGGGGTGAGGGCGCCTACCGCCCCGCCGGCGCGGCGGTGGCGGCCAGACGTAGGTCGAGGTTGCCGGCCTGGTAGCCGTAGTAGGTGAGCAGGCCCTCGACGATCGACTCGGCGATGCGCTGGCGGTGGGCGCGGGTCTGGAGCAGGCGGCGATCCGCCTCGTTGGCGAGGTTGCAGACCTCCACCAGCACCTTCGCCGGCACCTCGTTGTAGCGCAGCACCGCCGGCACGTACTGGCTGCGGCGGCGAATGATCTTCTCGCGCACCGGCTTCTCCGCGTGGACCGCCACCGAGCGGCTGCGGAAAGCGGCGATGACGTGCTCGGCCAGGTCCCGCGACAAGCCCTCGCTCTTGATCCGGCTCTGCCAGGAAAAGCTCACCCTGGGCTGTTCCGTGTACTCCCGCCTGGCCTCGAAGATGGGGCCGCTGCGACCGGCCGTGCCCCCACGCAGCTCGGCGCCCGGGATGTAGACCATCGCCCCGCGCAGGGAGGGGTGGAGCGAGTCGGCGTGGATCGACAGGAAGACCACCTTCTCCGCGGGCAGGCCCGCCTTCACCTCGCGCCGGTAGAGGCTGTTGGCCAGGTACCAGCGCAGGTTGGTGGCGGTCGGTCCGTCCTCGATGGCGTAGGGCGGGTCGGTGAGCACCCGGTGGCCGCGGGAGAAGGAGAGCACCTCCTGCTCCTCGGGATGCAGGCGTGAGCCGTCCTGGGTGGTGTGGAGCACCCGCGCCGAGGTGTGCTCGCCGAGCAGGCGCCGGACCCGCAGCATGATGTCGTAGACGTGGATACTCTCCCACACACCGTGGAAGGAGGCCCCGACGTCCCGGCCGCCATGGCCGGCGTCGAGGATCACCGTCACGCCATCGAGGCCCAGCGCCTCGACGCGGTTGGCGAAGCGATCGCTCTCCGCCCGGCGGGCTTCCCACTCCGCCCGGCGGGGGTGCCCCACGGGCAGGTGCTCGGGAAGCAGCAGGTCCAAGGGGATCTTCACCCGGTAGCCCACGGGGATGTCGGTGACGTCAGCGATGACGCTGCGCTGGGCGATCTCCTCGGCCAGGGCATTGACGTCTGCGGCCAGCAAGCGGCCGGTGAAACGCACCACCACGCTCGAGTAGAGGGCCTCGCCGGCGCGCAGGCGGTAGATCGCGTACTCCCCCTGGGAGTCCCGGCCGTAGTCGAGGCGCACCCTGGTTTCGCTTCCCGCGGGCGGAGGATGGCCCACCGGCACGGCGGTGGCCGCTTCCTGGGCAGCGGGCTCGGCCGTCAAGGGCACCGGCTCGTCCGGACGAACCGGCGCCGCTTCCGCCAACGCCGGTTCCGCCTTCAGGATCGCCGGCTCCGGCGGCTGCACCGCGCCGCGGGCCACGGCCTGGCGGAACGGCTCCGCCAGCACTTCGGCCGGGATCATCACCACCTCGCCCGGGGCGAGGGGGCGATCTCCCCTCTCGTTGTAGGAGGCGAGCAGCCGGGTGTGCTCTGCCGAACCGGTGAACCAGTTCGCCACCGCCACCAGGGGCTCGGGGGGCACGGTCTTGAAGCGGCGCACCTTGTGCCGCCAGCCGGCGCCGTCAGCCCGGTCCTCCGGGAACAGGGCCGCGAGCACCGCCACTTTTCGGGAAGCCTCGAGAGCAGCCAGAGGGACCCGCACCTTGACGCCCTTCTTCAAGCTGCGCTGGCCGCCGTTGGCGGCCGAGATGGTGGAGGCGGCCTTCTCGGTGCCGCAGAGGCGGCGCGAGAGGGCGTACAGGCCTTCGCCGCGGCGGGGCAAGACTTCGAGGAAGATCTGGTGATCGCGAGTGAGGAGGGCGGTGCCGTCGGCCACCTTGGCACGCACCAGGCCGGTGGGCTGGGCGGCGAGCAGGGGCAGCGCCAGGGCGGCAACGGCCAGCAGGGCCGCCACCCACCGGCCGCGAGGGCCGATTCTCCTGGAATCGTCGACCTTTACGCCCATATCGTTAAAGCGTCATCTTAGCCCTGCTGAGGGGGGATGGGCAAACGGGACGGGGGAATATGATGCCGCCCATGTCCGATCTCCCCACTCACCTCCACGGTCTTGGCGAGGAGCCCCTGCTCGCCCGGGTGGTGGCCTTGGCGGGCTCGGCGCGGGTGCACCTGGTGGGCGGCGCGGTGCGGGATCGCCTGCTCGGCCGCGCCAGCCACGACGTCGACCTGACCGTGGACCGCGACGGCCGGGCCCTGGCGGCGGCTCTGGCGCGGGCGGGCGGGGGGCGGCTGGTGGCGCTCGGCGGCGACCGCTTCGCCGCCTGGCGAGTGGTCTTCCCGCCGCGGGTGGAGGGGGAGCCTTCGGACGTGCTCGACGTCTGGGACCGCGAGGGCAGCTCGCTCGAGGAGGATCTGGCTCGGCGTGACTTGACCGTCAACGCCCTCGCCGCCGAGCTGCCGGGCGGCGAGCTGACCGACCCCTTCGGCGGCCGGGCCGACCTCGCCGCGCGGCGGCTGCGCGCCACCACCGAGCACACCCTGGCGGACGATCCCCTGCGCGTGCTACGCCTGGCGCGGCTCGCTGCCAGCCTGGACGGCTTCGCCCCCGAGCGCCACACCCTCGAGCTGGCCTGCCAGGCCGCCCCAGCTCTCGCGCGGGTGGCCTCCGAGCGCATCCGCACCGAGGTCGAGACCCTCGCCGCCGCCCCCGGGGCCGCCCGGGGCTTCGCGGTGCTGGGCGCCGTGGGCATCTATCCCGAGCAGTGGGTGTCACGGCCCGCCCGCGCCGGCGAGCTCGCTCGCCTCGACCGCCTGCTTCAGGGCTTCGATCGCGCAGCCGCAGCGCTCGGTGGGCGGCTGCCCGCCGCACCGCTGGGCTGGGCGGCGGCCCGCTTCACCCTCGCGGCGCTGGCCTTGTCACCACCGCCGCCCCCCACCGAGTGCCTGCGGCTCCTCGCCGAGAGGGGCTGGCTGTCCCGGGACCGCAACCGCGAGGCGGCGCACCTCCTGCCGGCCGCCGAGCCGCCGCGAGGAGAAAGGGCCCGGCGCTGGTTCCTCCACCTGACGGCTGAGCTGTGGCCGACGGCCGTGGTGACGGCGACGACCATGGCGAGGGAGGTGGGCTCCGACTGGGAAGAGAAGGAGCTCGGCGCCCTCCTCGAGCTGGCGGCAGCCGAGGCCGAGATCCTGCGCGACCCGCCTCGCCTGGTACGCGGCGACGAGGCCCGAGAGCTGCTCGGTCTGCCCGACGGCCGCGCCCTCGGCCGCGCCCTCGACACCTTGCGGCGGATGCAGATCGAAGGGCAGATCCGCACGCGGCAAGAGGCCCAGGAGTGGCTGCGGGGGCAGGCCTCCCCTACTTCCCGATCAGCCGCTGATTGAGCTCCTTGATCCGCTCCATCAGCTTGTCGATCTTCTCCTGGGCTTCCTGGCGCAGGCGGTTGTAGTCGCCGCGGATACGCTCCTGCTCCTCGGCGGTTTGCTTCAGGCGGCCATGGAGCTGGCGGATCTGCTCGTCGCGCTCCTCGATCCTCACTCCCAGCTCGGCGATCTTCTCGTCCTTCTCTGCGAGCCGGAGCTTGATCTTCTCCTCCTGCTCCTCGTACAGCCGGCGGAACTGCTGGAGCTCCAAGATCTCGGAAAAATCCGCGGTCGACGGGGCCATGCTTCCTCCTCTTTCCTCGATCTTCGGGAACGTCTTGCGCAGCTTGAGCGACAGATCCTCGGGGTCCGAGGACTGCCGCATCGCCTCCTGGTAGGAGATCACCCCGTGGGCCAGCAGGGCGAGCAGCGACTGGTTCATCGACTGCATCCGGTAGTAGCCCACCGAAGACTCGATCTCCTCGAGCAGCCCCGAGGTCTCGCCCTGCTCGATCATCTTGGCGATCTTGGGCGAGGTCTTCATGATCTCGAGAGCGGCCACCCGGCCCTTGCCGTCCTGCCTCTCGACCAGCTTCATCGACACCACGCCCTTGAGCACCTGGGCGAGCTGGGCCCGGATCTGGCCCTGCTGGTCGGCGGGGAAGCTGTCGAGGATGCGGTCGATGGTCTGGCCGGCGCTGTTGGTGTGCAGGGTGGAGAACACCAGGTGCCCGGTCTCGGCGGCGGTGATCACCGTGCCGATGGTCTCCGGGTCGCGCATCTCACCGACCATGATGACGTCGGGATCCTGGCGCATGGCGTTGCGCAGGGCCTCGGAGAAGCTGTAGGTGTCCGTGCCCACCTCCCGCTGGGAGATCGAGGCCATCTCGTCGGTGAACAGGAACTCCACCGGATCCTCAATGGTGATCACGTGCACCGGCCGCTCAGCGGTGATGAACTTGATCAGGGCCGCGAGCGTGGTGGACTTGCCGCTGCCGGTGGGGCCGGTGATCAGCACCATGCCCATCGGCATGTCGCAGAAGTCGAGCAGGACCTCGGGCAGATCGAGCTCGGGCAGGGTCAGGATCTGGTACGGGATGCGCCGGAAGGCCGCCGCCAGGCTGCCGCGCTGGAAGTAGAAGTTGCCGCGGAATCGGGCGAGGCCGCGCACGCCATAGCCCAGGTCCACCGACATCCTCTCTTCGAGCCGCTTCTTCTGGTGCGGCTTGAGGATGCCGTCGACCATCCGCTCCAGCTCGTCGGGCGAGATGGGATCCGCCGGCATGGGCACCAGGCGGCCGTTGATACGGATGAGGGGAGGGCGAGTCGGCTTCAGGTGCAGGTCCGACGCGCCCTGCTCGGTCATCAAGGTCAGCAGCTCATTCAAATCCATGGGATGACCCGCAAGAAAAAGGGCCCACCACGACTCCGGCCGGCGGCGAACGCCGCGGAGCGGGACCCGAAAGCCGGGAGATTCTACCGACCTATGACCCGGATCAGAAGCGGCGCATCAAGCCGACCACGATGCCCTGCACGCGGACGTCCCCGGCGGCCACGCGGATCGGCTTCATGGTGGGGTTGGCGGGTTGCAGGCGGACCTTGCGGCCCTCGGGGTAAAAGCGCTTGAGGGTGGCCTCGCCGTGGATCAGGGCGACCACCATCTCGCCCGGCTCGGCCTCCTCGCGGGAGAGCACCACCACGAAGTCGCCGTCGTGGATGCCCTCCTCGATCATCGAGTCGCCGACCACCCGCAGCACGTAGTGGTTGCCCAGCCGCCCGCCCAGCAGGTGCTCGGGTACTTGCAGCTTCTCGTTGCCCGACACCGCCTCGATCGGCCGGCCGGCGGCGATCAGCCCCAGGAAGGGCAGCTCACGCACGGCCTCGGGCTCCCGCTCACGGGCGGGCGAGGGCTTGAGCAGCTCGAGGCCCCGCTTCTGGTTCCAGTCCCGGCGCAGGAAGCCCTTCTCGGCCAGGAGCTTCAGGTGCTTGTAGGGAGTGCCGTACGAGGAGTAGCCGAACTTCTCGCAGATCTCGCGCAGGGTCGGCGCCACGCCCCGGCGCTGGTGGTAGTCCTCGATGAACTCGAGGATCTCCTTCTGCCGCTCGGTCAGGTATTCCGGCCTTTCGCCCATGGGCGTAGGGTAGGCAAAAAAAAGGCGGAAGGCAAGGGGAGGGCCCCTGATTGACCCATCCCCCTCCCCCCGCTATGCTGCGCCGGGATTCCCCGAGATGACGGGTGTCACCCCTCAACTGGTCCGCCACCGTCTCGACAACGGCCTCGCCGTGGTCGTCGAGCGGGATGACTCGCTGCCCCTGGTGGCGGTCAACGTGCGCTATCACGTCGGTTCCAAGAATGAGCGGCCGGGCCGCACGGGCTTTGCCCACCTCTTCGAGCACATGCTCTTCCAGGGCTCCCAGCACGTCGGTACCAACGACCACTTCGCCCACGTGCAGAGGGTCGGCGGTGTGGCCAACGGCTCGACCTCCCGGGACACCACCACCTACTACGAGACCTTGCCGGCCGAGCACCTCGAGCTGGGCCTGTGGCTCGAGTCCGATCGCATGGGCTTCCTGCTCCCGGCCTTGACCGCCGAGAAGCTCGAGAACCAGCGCCAGGTGGTGATGAACGAGCGCCGCCAGCGGGTGGACAACCAGCCCTACGGCCGAGCCTCCGAGCGTCTCTTCGAGCTGCTCTACCCAGCGCCGCACCCTTACTCCTGGCCGGTGATCGGTACCATGGAGGACATCGCCGCGGCCCGGCTGGCGGAGATCGCGGACTTCTTCCGCACCTACTACCGCCCCAGCAACGCCGTGCTCGCCGTGGTCGGGGACGTCGATCCGGACGCCGCCCTGCTCGCCGCCGAGCGCTGGTTCGGCTCGATTCCGGACGGCGCACCGCCGCCCCAGGTGGCCGCCCCTTCGCCCACCTTCGCCGGCCCGCTGCGCGAGCAGAGCCAGGAGCCGGTGCAGCTCGCTCGCATCTATCGCGCCTACCCCGTGCCGCCCTTCGGCCGCCGCGAGTGGTACGCCGCCGACCTCGCGGCCTACGTCCTGGCCGACGGCAAGTCGAGCCCCCTCCACCACGACCTGGTCTATCGCCGGCAACTGGCCACCTCGGTCGGCTCCTATGTCTACGGCACCGAGCTCGACGCCGCCTTCCTTCTGGTGGCGACCGTGCGGCCGGGCGTCGAGGTGGTGAGGGTCGAAGAGGCTCTCGACGCCCACGTCGCCCGGCTGGCCGAGTCGCCGCCGGCCGCCCCCGACCTCGAACGGGCCCGCAATCGCATCACCCACCAGCTCTTCGACGGCCTCCAGCGCGTGGATCGCCGCGCCGAGCTGTACACCGAGCTCGCCCTCTTCTTCGGCGAGCCCGAACGCCTGGCCACCGAGGCCGACCGCTACCTCGAGGTACCCGCAGGAGCGATCTCCGAGGTGGCCGCCTCCCTCCTGCGGCCGGAGCGCTCGGTGACCGTGGTGGTCCACCAGGGAGGCCCGGCGGCGTGAGCCGTCTCGACCGCAGCCGGCCTCCTCAAGGAGGGTCGGCGCGGGCCGTCCGCTTTCCGCCGATCGAGCGCCACCGCTTCGCCAACGGCCTCGAGGCCCTGGTGGTGGTCGCACGCCATGCGCCGCTCGCCATGGTCCAGGTGCTCACCCCCGCCGGCACCCTCGAAGAGCCGCTCGAGAAGGCCGGGCTCGCCACCCTCACCGCGTCGCTGCTCGACGAGGGCACCGCCCACCGCACCGGCCCGGAGATCGCCGCGGCGGTCGAGCAGCTGGGCGGCGAGCTGGGCACCGGGGCCAACTGGGACCTCGCCAACGCCTGGCTCCAGATGCGCTCCCGGGACTTGGGGCTGGGCCTCGAGCTGCTCACCGAGATCGTCACCGCGCCGGAGCTCCCCGAACACGAGACGGAACGGCTGAAGCAAGAGCGCCTGGCCGAGCTGCTGCGCCGCAAGGACTCGCCCGAGACCCTCGCCGAGGTCACGATCCTGGAAGCGGTCTATGGGCGGGGCGGTCCCTACGGCCGCTCCATCCTGGGCGACGAGAGCACGGTGGCCCGCATCGGCCGCGAGGACGTGGCCGCCTTCTTCCGCCGGTACTGGGGCCTCGCCGGGGGCCACGTGCTGGTGGTGGGAGACGTCGATCCCGGGGAGGTCTTCCGCCGGCTGGAGGGCGGTCTGGGGGCGACGCCCGCCGCCACCTCGCCCGCCCCCACCGTGTTCCGGGAGGCGCCCCCCTCGACCCGCAGGGTGGTGATCGTCGACCGGCCCCACGCCCGCCAGACCGAGCTGCGGTTGGGCAAGGCCGGGCTGCCGCGCAACCATCCGCAGTACCTGGTCCTGCGCCTCCTCTCGTCGCTCTTGGGCGGCAAGTTCACCAGCCGGCTGAACCTGAACCTGCGCGAACGGCTGGGGCTGACCTACTCCGTGCAGTGCAGCTTCCAGCCGCGGCGGGGACCCTCGCCCTGGGTGGTCCGGGCGGCGGTGGCCACCGACGCCACCGCTCAGGCCACGGCCGAGGCCCTGGCCGAGATCGAGCGGCTGCGCACCGAGCCGGTGGGCGCCCGCGAGTTGGCCGAGACCGTGGACTATTTGACCGGCACCTTCGCCTACACCCTCCAGACCCTCTTCGACCTCGCCGGCCGACTCGAGGAGCTGGTGGCCTTCGGGCTGCCGGACGACGCCTTCGAGCGCCAAGCCGAGCAGTACCGGGCGATCACCGCCGGGCAGATCCGCCAGCTGGCCGAGGAAATGCTCGACCCGGCGCAGATGCCCATCGTGGCGGTGGGGCCGGCGGCGGAGCTGGAGGGAGCTCTCGCCCCCTTCGGAGAGGTGAGCCGGATCAGCGCAGCGTGACGCGCACGATCCCGTCGGCGCTGACGCGGATCTCGAGGGTCCGGGTGGCCCCGGGGCGGAAGTTGCCCTGCACGGTTTCCACCTCGGTCTTGTCGAGCACTACCAGTACCCGCAGGGTGGCCGGGCCTGCGGGGATGGTGACCTGCCGCTCGAGGCTGCCGGAGGTGCCCTTGGAACGCATGAAACCGGACTTCTCCGAATAGCGGAAGGACTCGCGCAGCAGCTGGCGCTTGTCCGCATAGACCGTGAGCACGCCCTGGGGCCTCTCGGTGAAGAAAGCGATGCGCAGCTGGGCGTCCCCCACCACCGGCTCCTCGGCGGCAGCCGGAGCGGCGGGTGCGGGAGCGGTGGTCGGGGCCTCTGCCGCGGTCGAGGTGGCGGGAGCCGGCACCACGGGGGTGGTGTGGGCCGGCGAGGGCGCCGGTGCCCCTTGCCGGCTCCCCGGGGAGCGCGTCGCGGCCTCGGCTCGGCGCAGCAGATCTGCGGCCCGGGCGTCGCCCGGAGCCATCTCGAGGGCCCGGCGAGCCGCGGCGGCGGCCTCGGCCGGCCGGCCTTCGGCCAGGGCCTTCTCGCCCACCGTGACGAACGCCCCGACCTGTTCGTCGTTGTAGACGGACAGCAGCTGCGCCCGCGAGCCCTCCTCGGCACGCCGGCGCAGCTCGGCCACGTGGGAGGAGCCCGGGTCATAGCGCTCGACCTCGGCGATGGCCGACAGGGCGGCGGCGAAGTCCCCCTTGGCGAGCAGGGCCTCGGCCTTGCTCACCAGGATCCGGGTGTCCACCACCGGCGCCGGCTTGGCGGGGGCCGCCGGCTGCGACGAGCCCGAGCTCATGGCCAGGACGATCCCGACGGCGATGACGGCGACCACGCCCAGGCCGCCGAGGATGGCGATCAGGCGCCGGCGCTTCTGCTTGTCGTCCGCCACCGCGGGCCGCTGCACGGCGATCGGGGCGGTGGCCGGCTTGGGCGCCGGCTCGGGGATCGGCGGCAGCTCCAGGGCCGGCAGGGCCTCGAGGGGAGCGGCAGGCGCCTCCGGCTCCGGGGGCGGAGCCACCGGCACGATGGGGATCAGCTGCGTGGCCGCCTCGGGCGGCGAGGGAGGAGCGGCCGGGGCCTCGGCCACCACGTCCTGGGTGTCGTTGAGCTTGCTCTCCTCGGCCTCGACCTGCTCGACCGCCTTCTTGAGCTCCACCGCCAGCTCACCCACCCGGTGGTAGCGCTCCGCCGGCTGCTTGGCGAGGGCCTTGCCGAGCACCGCCTTGATGCTCGCCGGCAGCTCGCCCACGTACTCCTCGGGCGGGGTGAAGGGCTCGTTGATGATGCGGTGAGTGACCACCGTCAGGTTCTCGCCCTGGAAGGGCTTCTTCCTGGTCAGCAGCTCGTAGAGCACCACCCCGAGCGAGAAGATGTCCGCCCGGTGGTCGACGTCCTTGCCCTGGATCTGCTCCGGGGCCATGTAGTTGGGAGTGCCGAGGAGCTGGCCGGAGTGGGTCAGGTTGGAGCTCGCGAGGCGGGCGATGCCGAAGTCGGTGAGCTTGACCCGCTGGTCGGCGGTCAAGAGGATGTTGGCCGGCTTGATGTCGCGATGCACCACGCCCTTGGAGTGGGCGTACTCGAGGGCTTGGGCCACCTGCCAGATGATGTCGGCGATGGTCGGCAGGTCGAGCACCTCGTCCCGGCGGAGCATCTCCTTCAAGTCCGTGCCGCGGACGTACTCCATGGCGATGAAGGTCAGCCCTTCGTCGCTGTGCTCGACGACGTCGTGGATGGTGACGATGTTGGGGTGCGACAGGATGCCAGCGCTTTGGGCCTCGCGGATGAAGCGCTCGCGGGCCTCCTCCATCTCATCGTCCGAGGCCTGGATGCCGCGAAAGGTCTTGAGCGCGACCAGGCGGCCGATCAGGGGGTCCTTGGCCAGGTAGACGACCCCCATCGCACCCTTCCCGAGGGCGTCGACGACCTGGTAACGCCCCAGCTTGGGCGGGAGGGTTGCGCTCATGGGAAAATCAGGCGTTGAAGCCCGGCGAGCATACGCCCCGGGCGGGGGGGAGTCAATTTGCGGCGGGAGGAAGGTCACCCGCGGCCGAGGCGGCGGACGGCGGCTAGGGCGAGGGCGCAGGCGAGCACGAGCACGCCGAGCTGGGAGAGGGCCGGGATCTCCAGGGGGTCGACCTCACCTCCGGGGATCACGAAGCAGGTCGGGTCGAGGTTGGTGGGAGTCCCGGCGGCGTTCGAGGAGCGCAGGGTCTCGTTCTGCCCGTTGTCGTTGAGGTCGACCTGGACCTCTGCCTGGTTGCAGAAGCGGGTTCCCGGCGCCGTGCCGATGGGGAGCTCGGCGTCGACCTCGATCCTCACCGTCGCCCCCGGCGGCACGGCACCGCTCCAGAAGACGCTCACCGGGGAGAACGAGATCTCGCCGCTCTCGGCAGCAGCGCTCAACACCGAGAGCCCGCCGGGTAGGAAGTCCCGGAGCTCCGGGCCGTCGTTGTCGCCCTGGAAGACCGGGCCGGCGTTCATCACCTCGATCTCGAAGTGGACCTGGTTCGGGTTCTCGTCGGCGAACGACACCCGCTTGAGCGCCCCGACGCCCGTCACCGGCGTCGAGAGAGTCGAGAGGTTGTTGGCGAGGTCCGGGTCTTCGACCCCCGGCGGCGAGCGGACCTCCACCTCGTCGAGGTAGAGGCTGCCGGGCGCTGGAAGGCGCACCGCCCCGAAGGCCTTCAGGGTGACGGCGGCACCCGGGGCGAGGTCGATCCCCGCGCTGACCCCTCCCTCGCTCTCGGGGCCGCAAGCGGCCCCGGGTCCCGCCGAGCAAGCCGTCTGGATCTCGAGCAAGCCCGCCGGCAGGAGGTGCTCGATCTCGACCCCCGCGACGGCGGCCGGTCCCAGGTTCGTCACCGTCACCTCGTACTCCACGTTGTCGCCGGGCACCAGGCTGGCCGGCGACACCAGGTGCGCCGTCACGGCCAGGTCCGCCGCGCAGGCTCCAGCGACCACCACTTCCAGGCTCGAGGTGTTGTCAGCCGGATCAGGGTCGTCCAGCGGGCCGCCGGTCACCCCGGCTGTGAGGGTCGAGGGGTCGGGCGCGGCGCAGTCGAGCGCGGCCGTGACGGTGTAGGTGGCGAGGCCCCCGGGAGCGAGCGTGAACGTGTCCCCGACCGGCCCGGTGCCGGCCGGCGTACAGGTGCCGCCCGTGGCGGTGCAGGTCCAGGTGACGTTCGAGAGGCTCGCCGGAGGGGCGTGGCCGATCGTCCCGGACGAAGCGATCCCCGGCCCCTGGTTGGTGACGATCAGCCGGTACTGGACGGTCGTTCCCCGGGCGAAGGGCGGAGCGACCGCCTCGATGTTCAGGGAGAGGTCGGTGGGGCAGGTGGCACTCGGGACGACGGTCACAGTCGCGCTTGCCTGGTTGTTGCCGAGGCTGCGATCGGTGACTTGATCGGGCGCACGGATCTGGCCCTCGATCTCGAGAGGACCGGCAGCGGCACAGGCCGGCCGCAGGGTGAGGGTGCGCGTGACCCGCGCGCCGGCGGCGAGGTCGACCAGGCGCTCGAGCGCTCCCCCTTCCAGGGCGAGACCGGCGGGCAAGCCCACGCGGACGAGGGCGTCCTCGACCGGATCCGGCCCCAGGTTGGACGCCTCGACGGTGAGGGTGAACGCCTCGCCCGCCGCGAGGGGAGGGGCGGGGACGTCGAGAGTGATGGCGAGGTCCGCTCGCGGCAGCGGAGCGATCGGCGTCGATTCCGTCGCCGTGTTGTTGGCCAGCCGGGGATCGGGTGCGAGGTCCGAGGTCGACACGGTTGCCGCGCTGACCACCGTACCGCTGGCGGTGGCGGCCACGGTGGTCGTGAGCGTCCAGGTCACGCTCGAATCCGGCGGCAGCATCACCTGACCGACGACGTCCCCGCTCCCGGACCCGGGGGAACAGCCGGCTCCGCGCGCGCCCTGACAGCTCCAGCTCACCCCGGTCAGGAACGAAGAGAGCCGAGTCCCGACCGCCGCGCTGACCGGCGGCCCAGAGCCTTGGGGGCGGCTGACCACCAGGGTGTACGGCAAGCTCGCCCCGGGCTGGGTGAGCTCGAGGTCGCTCGCGAGGGTGACCGAGAGATCAACCGGCGGCGCAGCCACCGGCGCCGGGCAGGCGAAGGCCGCGCCGGCGTTGGGGGCCTGGAGGTCGTTCAGATAGGAGCCCACGGCCACCCAGCTGCCGTCGGTGGCGACGCCGAGGCCCAGCTCGTCGGCCCGGCCCCCCGCGGGGTCTCGCACCTCGGCGAGCAGCTCGCCAGTCCGGAGGTCGAAGACGTAAGCGGCGCCGGCGTCCTCGGCCGTCTCGTCGTCCCAGCGTGCGCCGACCACGGCGAGCCCGCCGCCCACCGCCACCGAGATGCCGTACTCCTCCCCCGACGAGGAGGAGGGGGGCCGGGGCAGGGAGGTCGGCGCGCCCCAGCCGGCTTCCGAACGGGTCGCCAGGTAGGCGTTGCCGCGGCCGCCGGCCTGGCGGGGAGCGCCGATGGCCAGCCGGCTGCCGGACAGGGCCACGGCCCGTCCGAAGGTGCCGCCGCCACCGCCGGCGGCGAGCTTGGCCCGCTGATCCCACTGACAAGGACCGCTCCGCTCGAAGAGATAGACGGCGCCGGAGTCCGCGCCCGCCACGTCGGCGAAAGGAGCCCCCACCGCCAGCCAGCCGCCGGACAGGGCCACGGCGAAGCCGAAGCCGTCCCCGGCCGCGGCGTCGGCTGCGAGAACCTTGGCCGGGCAGCGAGCCCCCCCTGCCTCGAAGACCGTGACCGAGCCGGCGTTCGAGCCGCGATCGTCGTCCCCGGGGGCACCCACCGCCACGATGCCGCCGTCCAGGGCCACCGACCAGCCGAACTGGTCTCCGGTCGTGGGGCCGGCCGGGTGCAGGTCGGCCGTCTGGCTCAGACCCCCGCCACAGTAGAGCCGCGCCGCGCCGGCCCGCTCGGCGGCGAAGGGAGCTCCGGCCACGGCGCATTGGCCGTCGAAGGCCACGGCCCAGCCCAGCTCCGCGCCGGCGCCGAAGCCGGCCCCGGGCAGCCGGGCAGCTGCCCAGCAGCCGGTGCCCCCGGGGGGGCAGACCGGATCGCGGCTCAGCCGGAAGACCGCCCCGGAGTTGCTGCCGTCGGTGTCGTCGCCGAAGGAGGCGGCGATCAGGGCGCCTCCGGAGTAGGCCAGCGAGCAGCCATAGTTGTCCCCCATGGCGAGGCCCCCGGGGGTGGCCCTCTCGAGGCCGCCGCTGCCGGCGTCGCCGAGCAGCCGGCTGGCGGCGAGGGCCAGCAGGAGCGCGGCAAACGGGGCGGGGCGGGCCATGGCGCCTCGCTACTGGTTGCCCCGGTCGTTGGGCAGCAGCAGGTCCACCAGGTCCCCCGGGTCCGGGGGCTCGGCGGCCGGCGAGCCCGGGCCCCCGGCCGAAGGCGAGAGGGAGGCCACCGCGTTGCCCGTCGGGGCCGGCGGTGTCGGCAGGCCCCCCGGGGCGACCGTGGTCTGCTGCCCGGGTCCCACCAGCAAGGGCTCCCCGAGCGCCTTGCCCTGGACGCTCACCACCCCCTCGATCACCACCACCCGGGTCTCGCCGCTGGGCAGCACCTCGATCATCACCAGGGTACCTTTGATGCCGATGGTGGCGGTCGGGGTCTCCACCACCAACTCGCCCTGGAAGAGCCGGGACAGGGCCACCCACAGGCGACCCACCAGCACCGAGAGCCCGTTCTGCGAGCGGCCGGAAGCGTCGATCGTGGCCCGGTCGATGGTCACCCTGGCCTCGGCGCCGAGGCGCAACGAGCCGCGCGGGTCGAAGGTCAGCAGGGCCTCGGACCTCTTGCCCGTGGCGATGAGGTAGCCGAGGGTGAAGCCGTCCCCGGCGGCAAGGCGGACCTCAGGGGCGCCCGGAGGCGTGCCACGCACGTCGTTGACGGCGATCGCCACCCGGCCGGCGTCGGCACCGTGGCCCGGCAGCGCGGCGCCGAGCAGCAGGAGGACAGCCAGCCAGCAGGGCGCGGCTCGGCCGCTCATCGCCCACCTCCCTCGAACCGGCTGAACCAGCTGACGCCGAGGGCGAAGGTCGTGCGCTCCACGTCCAGGTTGGCCAGGGTGTCGGCCTGGCCGATCTCGGTCTCGCGCGAGAACCAGCTGCCGCGCAAGGACAGCACCCAGCTCGGCCGGAAGGCCCAGGCCAGGGAGGCCGCCGCCCGGGAGTAGGAGTCCTCCCGGGCTTGATCGGCGATGAACAGGGGGAAGTAGGGGTTCGAGGCCAGATCGTCGAAGTCCTGGCGACCCGCGGCACCGACCAGGAAGAGGGTCCAGCGCGCGCCGAAAGGCAGGGACAGCTCGGCCCGCCCCTCGGTCGTGGTGGCGTCGAAGGCCGCTCCGGCGTCGCGCTCCTCGCGCCAGGCGCTCAAGCGCAGCGAGCGGTCCCGCCGGCCCAAGTAGAGCCACTGGGAGAGGGAGCCTGCCACCCGCCGGCCGCTCCGCGGATCGTTCGCCCCTCCCGTGTAGTCGTCGTCCGTCCAGGCCAGCTCGAGCTGGGTCGCAGTCCAGGCAGCCTCGTGCACGCGAAGGGCCAGGCTCGCCTCGCTCCCTCGGCGGAAGGTCTCGCCGTCGCGCTGCTCCTGCGCGAAGCCGGCCTGTGCCAGGGCCACCACGGCGCCGCCGCCTCGCGGCACCCGCGCGTAACCCAGGGGCCCGGTCAGCAGGCCCAGGGAGTCCTCACCCCAGGCCAGCGAGACCACGGCCCGGCCGCTGCCGAAGTCGAGGAAGCCGAAGTCCGAGAACAGGCTCTGCCGTGCCGCGAGGGCGATGCCCAGGGTGAGGCCGCGGCGGCCGACGACGGGGTGGAGGTCGAGGCGCAGGTCCAGGTCGGTGACCTGGTCGGCCTCGGGGCCGGTGAGCCGATCGCCATCGGGCAGCTCGGCCGCCGTGCCCTCGGGCACCAGCAGGGGGTTGCTGTCCCGGCCCTGGGCGGCGCCCACCCGCAGGGCCAGGAGCGGCACGTCGCCCAGCGGCGCGAGCTCGCCCAAGGCCGTGGGCAAGAAGACCTCGCCGGGGGCCGGCTCCCCGCCCAGGCGCGCCCGTGCCAGGGCCAGGTAGTGGCGGGCGAGGCGATGGCGGGGGTCGAGCTCGAGGGCCTCGGTCAGCAGCTGGACGGCCGTGGCGTCGTCACCGCGGTTGTAGGCGTCCACCCCGTAGGCGAAGGCCACCTCGGCGTCGGCCCGGCCTCCCTCTCCCGCTGCGGCGGGAAGGCCGAGCGACGCCCATCCGAGGAGCAGGAGAAGCAGGGAGGCAGCTCGAGGCACCGTCTGACCTCCACGGCGCTCCCGGAAGCGTCGCAGCTATCGTGGCGGTATTCCAGATTTTCCCCTTTTAGCACAAAAGATCGTTTCCTGCAAAAGCGGCCGTCGATGAAACGCCCCCTCACTTGCTGGTCAGCGTCTCCACCCCATCCCAGTCCGCCGGCGGCGGGTGCTGGAGGAAGCGCCGGCAGCGCTCGAGGTAGAGCCGGTTCGGGCCGTCCTCGAGGCCCTCGGCCTCCAGACCCTCGAACAGGGCCAGGGCCCCGGCGAAGTCGGCGGCGTGGTAGCGGGCGAGGCCGGCCGCGAAGCGCTCGACGAGCCGGCGCTCCTCCGGCGTGCCGGAGCCCTCGGCCACCAGCTCGAAGAGGGTGACCGCCACCTTCTTGCCCTTGACCCGCACGCGGTCCACCTCACGGCAAAGGAAGCCCTCCCCCGCCGCCCGCGCGGTCGACTCGGCGAGCAGGATCGAGGTGCCGTAGAGCTTGTTGAGCCCCTCGATGCGCGAGCCGAGGTTGACGCTGTCGCCGATCACCGTGTAGCTGAACACGTCCTCCGAGCCCATGTTGCCGACCGACATCTCGCCGGTGGCGATGCCGATGCCCACCCCCAGCCCGGAGGCCCTGGGGAAGGCGCCGCTCTTCTGCCACCCCGCCTTCAGCCGCTCGAGCTCGGCGCGCATGCCGAGGGCCGCCCGGCAGGCCCGGGCGGCGTGGTCCGGGTGGGCGACCGGCGCGCCGAAGAACGCCATCAGGGCGTCGCCCATGTACTTGTCGAGGGTGCCGCCGGTGGCCAGCACCACGCGGGTCATCGGCGTGAAGAACGCGTTGAGCAGCCGGGTGACCTCGGTGGGGTCGAGCTCCTCGGAGAGGTCGGTGAAGCCGCGGATGTCCGAGAACAGCACGGTCATCACCCGCCGCTCGCCCCCCAGTCGCACGCCCTCCGGATCCTGGAGCAGCTCCTCGACCACCGCCGGCGCCACGTAACGCTCGAACAACCGCCGCACCTGCCGGCCGCGGCGGTCCACCCAGCCGATCTGGTAGGGCAGGGTGAAGACCAGGGCGGCGAGGCCGGCCAGGGCGGGCCCCACGGTCTGGAGGTGCCAGCTCGCTAGTTGGAACGCGGCGAAGGCCACCAGCGGCCAGGCGGCCACCACGCCGAGGGCGAAGAAGGCCCCCCGCCGGTAGGGCTTGCCCCGGGCCACCACCAGGGCCACGGCCGGCCCCAGGACGAAGAGGGCGAGCAACGACAGCCCGTTCTGCGGCCCCCGGTCGGAGAGGGCGTCGCCGTTCAAGAGGTTGTCCGCGGCGTGGGCGTGGACCTCGACGCCAGGGATCTCCGAGCCGAAGGGGGAGGTCTGGAAGTCGCCGATCCCCGGCTCGTTGGCCCCCACGAAGACCAGCATGCCGGCGAAGGCGCCGGCGGGCATGCGACCCTCGAGCACCTCCACCACGCCGCGGGTCGGGTAGCTCCGGGCCGGACCGCGATAGTTCAGACGCAGCGCCAGGTGGTCGTTAGCCGCCACCGGCTCGCCGGCGAGCAGCACCTGGGCGACCCTACCGTCCCGCGGCTCGAGGCGCAGGCCCTGCCCGCCCAGAAAGCGCTCGGCGGCGCGCAGGGCGAGGGCCGGGTAGTAGCGTCCCGAGTGCCGGATGACGAGATCGTAGTCGCGCAGCACCCCGGTCGAGCTGCGCCCCTTGGAGAAGAAGCCCTGGGAGGAGGCGGCCTGGGCGAAAAGGTCGAGGTTGGGCTCGACCGCCGGCCGGCCGGGCACGATGAAGCCCTCCGGGGGATCCCCCAGCACCTGCTCGATGGCCGAGGGCTCGATGTTGGCGGGATCCCCGCCCATCGGCCCGTGCCGCGCGCCCGGACTGGGACGGAAGTAGTAGCCGGCCACGACGTTGCCGGCACGGGCCATGGCCGTCGCCAGCTCGCCGTCCTCGGCCGAGAGGTCCACCTTCTCGTCGCGGCGGGAGGGCTCGGAGAAGACCAGATCGAGGGCGATGACCTTCGCGCCGGCCGAGGAGAGCCGATCGACCAGCTCGGCGATACGGGTGCGGGGCCAGGGGAATTGGCCATAGGCATCCACGCTCTCGGCGTCGATGGCCACGATGGCGATGCGCGGGTCGGCCGCCTGGCGGCCCCGCGAGGCCATCATCTGGTCCACCCACACCGCCTCGAAGCGGGTCAACCAGCCCTCTCCCTGCAGCCCCAGCGCCACCAAGGACGCCCCGAGGCCGAGGAGCAGGGGGAGGCGGGAGGGGCGGGGGGCGGGCATCTAGCTGCCTTCGTCGTTGCGTCGGGCCAGGTAGCGCTGCACGGCCCTCGCGAGCCGCGGGCGCGGCCGCTCAGAATCGTCCAGGGCAATCAGAAACGCGTCCCACTCCCGTGGAGTGAGAGTCAGGGTCGGCTCACTGATCGAGATCCGCTCGTCGATCTGTTTCTGGTGGTCGGTTTTTGGAGCTGGCATCATGGCCACTCAGTCAGCTACGCAGCAATGCCTCGAACCCGGCCTGAGTAAAATGTCGATCGTTGGTCAGAGCTTGCCGGATCGCCAGCTCGTTCATCACCTGGAAGCTCGCACAGTCGACCAAGCCCCAGTCCTTGTCCGGCCGTTGGCGGTAGAACTCGAGTGCCGCCACCCTGCGCTGGCGATCGATCTCGATCACCAGGGTTTGGGGCGTGCCCTGCAATCGTTCGACAGCCTCGCAGAACGCCACCCGAGCCAGTGACTTGGCGAGGCCGTTGCCCGTCTCTGCGATCACCCAGTCGGTTGTGACGACCGCTACACCGCCGAGGATCAGACGATTCCACCAAGCTCGGGATGCGCCGTGCAGGCCGTCGGAGGCGTTGAGCAAGGCTACCCAACCGTTGGTGTCCAGGAAGAACCGGGACTCAACCAAGCTTCTCCTTGGGATGTCCGTAAAGGTAGTGGTCGATGTTCTCGGCGAGGTCTGGGATTCCGGTCTCCACCGCCAGGTCTGGAATGCTCAACAATGACTCGATTCCCTCGTCCAGCTCCAGCGATTCGACCTCCACCCGCACCGCGACCCCCTCTGCCAGCTCGAGTGGCTCTTCGAGCAAGATCTGACCTCCGCTGACCCGGCCGTGATAGGTCATGAACCCACCTCCTTGCGTTGATCCGGCAGCATACGCCGCTTCGGACGCCGGCTCCAGACACCCCCCTACCGCCCCACCACCTCCGCCACCCCCGCGAGCAGCCCGCGGAAGCGCTCGCGGTCGAAGGCTTCGGGGTCTTGGTCGAGGTCGTCGTAGAGGCGGTCGAGGCGGGTGCTGAGCTCGCCGCCGGCGCGCAGCGGGTCGCCCCCGACCAGGAAGCCCACCAGGGTGCGGGTGGCGAAGTAGGCCTGCTCGGCGGAGTGGACGTCGGTCCCGAGCCAGCCGTCCCGGTCGGCGGCGAGGGCCCCGAGAGCCGCCCGCACCCGCGGAGCGTCCCAGGCGAGGGCGGCGATCGCCCCCTCCACCCGGGCGAGCAGGGCCGCGGCTTCCTCGGCCTTGGCGGCCACCTCGGCCGGGCGGTTCAGCTTCTCGACCGCCGCCGCCAACTCCCGCACCTTGGCGTCCAGGGCTGGCCGCTCAGCCGGCGCCGCCAGCTCCACCAGCTCGCGCAGCACGGCCCAGCGCGCCGGGCTCCACGGCGGCAGGCCGATGCGCTCCCGGCCGCGGAAGGCGTCCGCCCGGCGCCAGCGTTCGTCCTTCAAAGAGTGGTGGCACGAGTAACACGAGAAGTCCACGAAGTCCGGCCAGCGCTCGCTCCGGGCCCGGCGGGCCAGGTCCTCGAGCCCGCGGCGGAACGAGGCCGCTTGGCCCACAGCCCAGGTGGCCGTCCCGGTCCCCGGCCGCGGTTTCCAGTGCGGCGACGTGGCCAGGCCCCAGGTCTCGAGCTCGAAGGTCAAGGCCGGGTGGCCGGCGGCGATCAGCTCGTGGTCCACCGTGCGGCCCCCCTGGCCGAGGTGGCAGCCCAGGCAGGTGCGCGCCCGCACGGCCGGGCTGGCGAGGTCCACCAGGCCCTTGGCGACCGAATCGGCGTGGGTCCAGGAGGGATCCGTGTGGCCGTCCCGCCAGCCGGAGGCCGGGCCGTGGCAGCCCTCGCAGGAGATGCCGTCCTCGAGCGCAAGGGTGCCCCGCCTCCGCTCCGCCGGCACGGCGAGGGCGTGGCAGTCCAGGCAGCGTTGGGACTGGTGTGCGGCGCCCAGCTTCAGGTTGGCGGCGATGCGCTGGGACTGGCCGTCGAACAGCACGTTGTAAGCCCGCTGGTGCGGGTCCTGGCGCAGCCAGGTGAAGTACTCGTTGCCCAGCACCGTGTCCCCGGCGCGGGCCCGGGGGCTGCCGTGGCAGCCGCTCGCCAGGCAGGTACCCATCCCCAGGTAGAAGCCCGGCTGGCCGCCGGCGATCGGCGGCGCCACCGCCGCCGGGGCCGGGGGCGCCGCGGGCGGCGCCTGGCCGAGGGTGAGGATCGCCAGGCCGGCGAGGGCGACGAACGCCAAGGCTGGGGAGAGCCGGTGGGAGCTCATGGGGCCTCCTCGGCCGCCCGGGTGGGCGGCGCGTTGGGGACGGTGAAGGGGCGGCCGTTGCGCAGGAAGAGGCGCTGCATCTCCTCGAGGGTGAAGGGCCGGGCGCCGATGCGATTGAACACCGCCACCTGGTTGCCGCTCTCGTCCACCGCCCGGTCCCGCTCGAGGCCGCGGGAGAGGGCCAGGGCCGGGCCGTGGGTGTGACGCTTGGCGATCAGCCGGGGAGCCGGGCGGGGCGAGAAGCCGAGGTAGCCCGGCACCGTCTCGGGCGAGGTGAGCTGGAGCACGGCGAGACCGTTGGCCCCATCCGCCACGTAGGCGAAAAGGCTGGCGTTGGTGGCGCCGACCTTGACGTCGCGGGTGTCCGAGAGGGTGCCGGCGGCGTCGAAGATCTGGTCCACGACCGGGGCCTCGGGCTTCTCCACGTCGACGATCACCACGCCCCGCTCGCCCCCGGCCAGGTAGGCATAGGTGCGGGCCAGGTAGACGCTGCTCACCGCCCCCGCCTCCGGCAAGCGGGCGGCCACCCGCGGCCGCTCGGGGGCGGTGACGTCGAGTACGGTGAGCCCGTCCTCCCCGGCCACGAAGGCGTAGCGGAACTGCAGGGCCACGGCCTTGGCTCCTCGCAGGTCCGGCACCGTGGCCACCAGCCGGGGCTCG
The DNA here is from genome assembly GCA_036274895.1 of Thermoanaerobaculia bacterium. Lineage (GTDB taxonomy): Bacteria > Acidobacteriota > Thermoanaerobaculia > Multivoradales > SZUA-115 > CALMKX01. The sequence continues at coordinate 127,423 of DASUEU010000050.1, forward strand.
AGAGGAACCTCCAAGTCCACCACCGCCAGGCCGAAGCTGCCCACCAGGTAGGCATGGCGGCCGGCGACGGCCAAGTTCTCCGCCCCCCGCAGCACGCCCTGGGGGTTGAACGTCACGGCCCGCTCGAGGAAGTTGTTGGTCGGGTCGCGGTCGGTCAAGGTGGTCACGTCGACCAGGATCAGCCCCTCCTCGCGGTCGGTGACCAGGGCGTAGCGGTAGAGGGGGTGCATGGGCCGCTCGCCGTTGGCCGGATCGGGGTTGGGGTTGCGGTGGGGGGCGATCGGCTGGTTGGTGGGCAGGGCCACGGAAGTGGCGAAGCGAGTCCGCACGAAGGTGCGCTGGCCCAGGGGCGAGACGGGGGCCGTGACAATGCGCTCCGAGAAGTCCTTGTTGTCGACGTTGGCGACGTCGAAGACCTCGAAGCCCCCGGCTCCCTTGGCAACAAACAGGTACTCGCCTCGCAGCTGGAGGGAGCGCACCTCCACCTTGCCCCGGCCGCCGTCGTGGTGGTGGGCCACGGCGAGCTCGAGCTGCCGCTCCTGGTGCCGGCGATGGAAGTCCGGATAGGCCAGGCGGTGGAGATAGCTGCCGACCACCGCCTGAGGCTCGTCCCACTCGGTCACCGCCACGGCCTCGAAGCCGTCCTTGCCCTCCCCCACCCAGGCGTAGCGCCCGATGAAGTTGACGAAGCCGGTACCCTGGAGCAGCAGCTGGGCCATCCAGGCGTTGTTGTCGCCGGCCTCGGAGAGGTGGCAGTCGCCGCAAGCCTTGGTCTCCCGGGTGCGCACGGTGTGGGGCACGTGGGGGTTGAAGGCCTGGCTGGAGTAGCCGGGGGTCGAGATCGGCGGCTGCTGGAGGTAGAAGCGCTGGCGGTTCAAGTTGGTCGACGACAGCACCAGGGCCGAGGACGACCTCACCGGCGCCACCTTACCGCCCTTGATGGGGCTGTTGCGGCCCAGCATGTAGACGTCCGCCCGCACCACCTGGGGGTTGTACGAGGCGTAGTTGCGGCTCTCCCCCCCCTCGTAGCGCAGCACCTCGCTCTTGACGTTGGCCTCCTGCGGCAGGTGGCAGCCGAAGCAGGAGGTGATCCAAGAGGAGTGGCAGGAGTAACACGTCATCTGCGACTCGCCGTGGGCGTAGCCCGGGGCCGCCGAGGCCGCTTTCTCGACCGCTCCCCAGGCCAGGTCGTCGCCGTCCCGGCGCACCGTCTTGGCCCACGCCGAGCGCTGGTTGTAGCGGGGGTGGCCGGGGGTCACCGAGTCCATGACCTGCGGCACCACCCACTCCTGCCCGGGGTTGACCATCGAGCGCTGGACCAGCTCAACCCGCCCGGCATCGTCGTGCCGCCAGGAGAAGCGCCGGGCGCCGAAGGGGGTGGTGCCGCCCAGCAGGTCCGTGCCTCCGGGCGGCGCCGCCGGCCCGGAGGTGCGCAGGTTGGTGGGACCGCCCACACCACCGTGGCAGTCCTGGCACTCGATCTCGATGGCGTTGCCGTACTCACCGTGGAGCAGGCCCTCGCCGTGGACGTCCTGGGAGAAGTGGCAGTCCGCGCAGTGCATCCCTCGCTCGAGGTGGATGTCCATCAGGTGCACGGCCTTGTCCAGGCGCGCCGGATCGTCGAAGGGCACGATCCGGCCCTGCCCATCGAGCAGGTTGCCCTTGCGGTCCCGGCTCAAGACCGCCCGGAACACCCAGCCGTGGCCGTGGTAGTCGGCGAAGCGGGTGTGTCTCGTTCGGTCGTTGAGCTCCGACACGCGCGCCAGGAAGGCTCCGTCGCCCCACAGCCCGCGAACGGCCGCCCCTTCCGGGTTGGCGTCCAGGCGTGAGCGGGTCTCGGCGGCCGTGGGGTAGCTCTGCTTCTCCGGCCACAGCAGCTCGCCGTCCGTCTCGTAGTCCCACATGGTGTAGCCCAGGTAGGTGTTGACGAAGGAGTTGGGCTGGTGCATGTGGCAGGACATGCACTGGGCCGTGGGCACCGCCCGGGTGAGCTGGTGGCGGATCGGGTGACCGGGCTCGCCCTTTGCCAGGGTCGGGTCCCCGCTCCGGGTGGTGCCGCCGTGGCCGGCCTGGGCCCACGGCCCCGAATGCCGGGGCTCGCGGTCGTTGGCGTAGACGAGATGGCAGCCCGAGCAGCCGCTCGAGCGGAAGTCCCCGGCGTGGTCGTTGGTGCCCAGGAAGGAGAGGTGCGGGTCGTTGAGCCGCGTCTTGTGCAGGTTGATCAGGGCCGGGCTGATGCGCAGGCCGGTGCCCAGGCCGCGGTTCGAGAGGCGGATGTCGGGCTTGCCGGCCTCGTCCAGGGCGGCCGGGTTGGCGATCTCCGGGAAAGCCGAGGGCTGGAGGATGCCGCCCCGCTCGAAGGCCCGGAAGTACTCGCCGGGTTGGGTGGTCTGCCAGCGGGGCAAGGGCAGCAGGGCCGAGAGCGCCCCGCGGGCCAGCTCCTCGGGAGTGGGGGGCCGAAGGGGGCGGACGCCCTGGCCCGCCCCGGTGGCGGCGTAGGTCTCGCCGAGGATGGCCCGCTTGGTCGAGAGGATGCCGTTGGCGTAGCCCGCCGCGGCCCAGAAGATCGCCGCCGTGGTCATCGGGCTCTTCGCCACGGCGTTGACCTGCTTCTGATGGCAGGGGCCGCAGCTCTGCTGGGCCACCCGCAGGTCCCCGGGGTTGACGAAGCGGATCCACTCCGCGGACTCGCGGTTGAGCAGGGCGTAGCTCCTCACCGGGTTGGCGGCGCTCGGTTTGCCGTCCGCACCCGTCCAGGCTTCGGGGAAGCGCGGCTCGGGGTGGGCCGCGTCCTTGGTCCGCGCCTCGCCGTCGCCGCCGTGGCAGTCCACACAGGCAAGGCGCACCGCCGCCGAGGCGTGAATGGGCTCGATGCCGGCGTGGCAGGACAGGCAACCGACGCTCCCGGCCTCGGCCTCGGCGGTGGTGAGGCCGGGCGGGGCGGGAGGTCCGGTGACGGAAGGCTCGGCGGCGAAGGCCGAGAACAGGAGCGCGGCGAGGGGTACAGCTGCGAGCAGGTAGGCTGGGTTAGGCGCCAGCCGTAACCCAGCTCCCGGCCCGGCCCCCGGAGCTGGGTTACGCCGCAGACGGCTAACCCAGCCTACGCTCCTGGGAATGAGATCCCTTGCTCTCGCCATGACCCCCTCCTCCTAGAACGTCAAGATCAGGTTCGCGAAGCCGGCGAAGAGCACCGAGCCGTCCTCGTAGATGTCCTCGAAACCCGCGCCCGGCACCAGGGCCGCCACCCCTCCCACCACGATCACGTTCTGGTTCAAGAGCGGCCGCCAGCGCGCCCCCAGCGACAGATCGAGGCCAATCTCCTCCCGCACCTCGCGCTGGAACAGCACTGCCTCGATCGGCGCCGTCTCGACAAAGCGCAGGTAGTTGGCCGTGGCCACGGCCTTGAGCTTGGGCGTCAGCTCCATGTCGAGGCCCAGGCTCAGCAGGGTGAGCCCCGGGTTGACGAAGTTCGGCTGCCCCTCCTCCTTGCTGCTGCGCAGGGACGGCAGCAGGCTCCCCCGGTTGACCAGAGCCACACCCGTGCCGGCGAGGCGGATGCCCAGCCGGTTCCAGAACGAGAAACCGCCACCGGCGAAGCTGGGGTTGTCGAAGATGGCATCGAAGCCCTCGGCATCGCGGTCGGTCGGGTCGTCGTCCCCCGAGGCGTAGAGCACGGCCACCTTCGGCCGGTACCAGTTGCGATCGATCGACAGCTCGAGGGCGGCCATGAAGGCCGAGATGTCCACCCCGTCGTCACCCTCGAAGTCCGGGTCCGGCCCGGCGATGGGGTTCAGGCTGTCCTCCCCCGTCACGTAGTAGAGGGCCGAGTCCACGTTCACCCGGCCGACGTGGCCGAAGCTGGTCCAGCCCAGATACAGGGCTTCGATCTCGTGCGGTGTGAACGAGCCGATCGGGTCGGGCCGGGCGAGGAAGCCGTTGCGATCGAAGACGAACGTCGGCTCGTCTTTCAGGTAATGCAGGCTCCACTGGCTGGTGTAGCCCTTGGTCAGAAAGTCCTGCCGGTACCAGTTGGCCACCGCCACCTGCTGATCGCGGAATTCCGGCCGGTTGAGGCCGCTGTTGGTGTCCTTTTCCAGCCGCTCGAAATAGGCCAGGTTGAACTGATCACGATTGGCGTTCAGGTTGCCGAACAGGCGCACGCCGAGGTTGGTGTCGGTGAAGACGAAGCCGCGGAAATCGCTCGAAAAGGGCTGCACGCCGGCGCGAATCGAAACGAAATCGTAGTTGGCGGAAAGGGTCGCCAGCTTGGCCTCGAAGAACAGCTCCTGGAGCGAGCCGCGGCCGTCCGTACGAGTGGTGCCGCGGCGCACGTCGGGTTTGACGATGGCGTTCTCGCGGGTGTTCAGATAGTTGACGTTGCCGGCGAGAGTGGCCTTGACCCGCCAGGTGAACGGTTTGAAGGCGGTGTCGCCTTTGAACAGATCCGCCGAGAGGAAAACGTTCTCGACGGCCAGCAGCTGGGCGTCGTCTCCGAAGAAGGAGATGCTCCCCGGCCGCACCGCCGACACGCCCGATGGCGTGGGGATGGTGAAGACGTCCAGCAGGGTGTCCGAGGTGGCGGTCAGGACCAGGAACACGTCCTGGCCGAGGATGGGGTAGTCCCCCTTGAGCACGTTCTGGTTGTAGGGGTCCCAGCGCCGGCCCCGGGCGTTGATCTCGTAGGGCGGCGGAGCCAAGCGCCAGCGGTCGGTGGTCTCCGTGAAGTCGCCGGTGGTGGGATCTTCCGGGTCCTCCCAGGCGACCGGCGGAGCGAGCAGGGGCGGCCGGGGCAAGCGCCCTCGGGTCTCGACCAGCAGACCCTGGCGGGCGCTGCCGGTGCGGCCGTCGAGGTCGGTGACGGTCACCTCGACGGTGTAGGTACCGCGCTCGAGGCTCCAGGGGCATTCGAGGGCGAAACGCCCGTGCTCCTCGACGCGCCCGGAGCAGCTCAGATCCCCCACCGTCGCCACCACCGCCGAGCCGTAGGGAGCATCCGTCACTCCCACCACCAGCACCCCCGCCCCGGCCGAGACGATCGGCCGGCCTTCGTTGACCTCGAGGCGGAGGGCGCCCTCCTGAGCCGAAACAGACCATGCGAGGAAAAGGACGAGGAACACGGCAAGAGGGCGGCCACGGGGGGCCGCCCCTACACCGGAGGTGCCCGGGCGGTATCCGTAGGGGCAGGCCCCCGTGCCTGCCCTCTTCGTCTTCAGCCACATCGTCATCGCTCCGGATTGCGCGGGAACTTCAAGAACGGCAGGCGCACGCCGCCGATCTTGATCTGGTCGGCACGGATCGACTCGGGCGGCAGGAAGCCCTGGGCGCCGAAGAAGGACACGTAATCGTCCTGCTCCACCCCGTCCCCGGAGATCCCCAGCCCACCGATCAGCAGGGGCGGATTGGTGCCCGCCCGGTACAGCGGCACCGAGCCGGCGAAGAACACGACGCCGTTGACGTTGGGCGCCGTGCCGCCCTGGGTGCAGGGGTTGGCGAGATCCTGCAGGAAGAGGTTGTAGAACGGCCCGGGGGAGGTGCCGTCGATCCCCGGTGGGAACAGGGGCTGGGCGCCGAAGCCGATGGTGCGGTTGGTCACCGCCGTGCCCGGGGGCACGCCCGGCAGGCCGTTGGCCGAATAGAAAGCCACGTTCCTCGCCTTGGCCACCGCCACGTCGATCGAGAAGACCGTGGCGTCCGCCATGCGGTAAAGGGCGAGGACGTTGCCGTTGGCATCCCCCACGGCGATCACCATCCGCGCCCGGGAGCCCAGGGGCAGGCGGATCACCCCGCGGATCCGGTTGGCAGCGGCGATCGACTGCTGGACGATGCGGTCCACCTCGGCTGCCGAGAGCTGGGCCGAGCCCAGGGGCCCCACCAGGTAGCCCTCGGGCACACAGCCCGGGCTCGCCACCGGGGCTACGGCAAAGCTGCCGCCCAGGGCCGGGTCCGCCACGGTGCCTGCGGGACGCTTGACCTGCTGGACGAAGGGCAGGCGGATGCCGTCGATGAACACCGCCCCCGGCGGCGGCAGAGGATTCACGGGGACGATGCCGAAGCCGCCGCCGGCCACACCCGAGATGGCCGCGAACTCGGCCTCCGCGGCCGGCGGCCCGGCCACCCCCAGCCCCCCCACCAGAAAGCCGCCGCGAAAGACCGGGATGCCCCCCGGGTCCACGGCCACGGCGCCCGGCTTGTGCGCCGGCGGGCCGGGGAGATGGCTGTCGGAAGGATCCGGCTTGCCGGTCACGGGCCCCGTGCCCGGGCCGCCGGCGAGGGCCATGGCGGGCGTGACGCTCTGGCCGCCCAGGAAGCTGACGTTGAGCGGGCAGCCGCGGTTGGTGTTCTCGATGCCGTAGAGGGCGGCATTGGCGGTGCGGGCCACCCCCGCCGGGAAGTGCACGCCGGAGAGGAAGCGCACGGTGCGCGAGGACAGCGGTGCCTGGTCGTGGCTGAAGAAGGCCGCCGTACGGGCCAGTCCCACGGCGCGCTCGTTGTGCACCGTCGCGGCCGGGTTCTTGTCGTAGACGCCGAGCACCTCCCCGCCGCGGTCCACCACGGCCACGGCGTAGTCACTGTCGAGAGCCTGGGCCGCGGCGAAGAGCAGGGCCTGCACCTCGGCGGCGGTGAGCGGCGCGGCCCCCGGCGGGCAGGCCACGGCGGGGGCGGGAGAGGGGCCAAGAGGGGGATCGAGAGGATCCGGAGCTGGGGCCGGAACCGGGGAGGGAGCAGGAGGCGCCGGCGCCGAAGGCGGCTCGCGGTCCCGGCCAGGGCGCTCGTCCGGGGGCAGGGCGGAGAGGGGGAGGGCTACGAGGAGAATCAAGACCCTCACCCCTGCCCCTCTCCCGGCCCGCCCACACCGTCCTCCGGGAGAGGGGTTCCGGAGGGATAGCGCGCCCGGATGCTCCGGTCCCCTCTCCCCGTGACGGGGGAGAGGGGACCGGGAAGAGGCCGCAGAGCGTGGCAACCAGGATTCCCCTCCGGCCTCCCCCTCTCCCGGAAGGCTGGAGTGGGCGGGCCGGGAGCATGTCCTGAGCGAAGCCGAAGGAAGGGGGATCGAGGGGGTGAGGATCTTCGTCTCCATCGCTATCCTCCTCAACGCGCCACGGCCCGACGGGCGCGGCCGGGGGGTAGGGTGGCCTCCCAGCCGCCCTGGGCGGTCTTCTCGTGGTAGGGATGACAGGTCACGCACGCCGAGGCTCCCGCGGCCTTCGCCGCGCCCGTCCCCGCCGCTGCCACGCCGTGGCAGTCCAGGCAGGGGGTGATGCCGGGCACCAGCACGTCGCCCGAGGCCCGGCTGGCCGCCGCTCCCTCATGACAATCCCCACAGGGGCTCAAACGGTGCGTGCCGTGGGAGAACTTGGCCCCGAGGAGCCACTTCCGGGGGATCGCCGGCGGCTCGACCTTGGGCTCGAGGGGGGAGGTCAGCTCGACGCCGTGGCACAGCGAGCATTTCAGGCGGACCACCTGGTCCAAGGCCGTCACGGTCTGCCGGCTGAGCCGGGCGTCGAAGGAGAGGACGGCCTGCTGGCTGCTGAAGATCCGGCTGCGCAGCTGCTCGCGGGTCAGCCCGCGCAGGTTGGCCGAGCTCTCGGCATAGATGCCGAAGATGCCGGTCACCACCTCCTTGGCCTCGCCATGGGGCGCCTCGCGGTCGGGCAAGCGGTCGTCGAAGGCCAGGTTGTGGCAGCGCTGGCAGTGGCGTTCGAACTCAAGGGGCAGGATCTCCCCCTGCTCGGCGTCGAAGGCGTGGCAGGAGGCGCAGTCCAGCTGCTCGGGGCGGCCGGCCTCGTCCCGCAGTCCCGGCTTCAGGTGCAGGGCGTGGTTCAGCCGTACCACGGTCGGATCGGCCTTGGGCCGGAAGTCCGGATGCTCATCGAAGGTGACCAGCCGCCTCGCCACCTTGGGCGCGGCCCCGCTCGCCAGCTTCAGGTCCCCGTGGCACCCCGTGCAGACCGCATCCGGCACCCGCGCCAGCTCGGGCAGCCGGCGGTGCTCGGCGTGGCAGCCGCCGCAGGGGGGATTGCCCACCTGCTCGGCCTGGTGGCGGGGGCCGGCGTGGCAGTCCTCGCAGAGGGCGGCCACCACCCCGCGAAACGGGGCGTGGCAGGCGGCGCAGTCCGCGGCCAGGCCCGCGGCCTCGTGGGCGGAGGACACCGGCCCCGGCCGCGGCAGGGTGCTGCGCCCGCCCAGGGCCGCGGCGGTGACGCCCACCGCCGCCAGGGTGGCGAGACCCAGGGCGCCGAGCGACAGGGCAGCCTTCGACAGGGCGCCGCCCCGGCCCAGGCCGTAGGAGGCCGCATAGTCGAGCTTGGGGGCGGCGAGGGCGGCCACGCCCGCCGCCGGCTTCGCTTCGGGTGCGAGGCGGCGGACGGTGAGGCCGAGGGTGCTCGGGTCCGCTCCGGGCTCGACCGAGATCTCGAAGGGGCCGATGCCGATGCGATCCCCGGGCGCCAGGCGTGCGGCCTCGACCGGCTGGCCGTTCAGGTAGGTGCCCGAGACGCTCCCCAGGTCCAGCAGCTCGAAGCCCTGGGCATCCCGGCCGATCACGGCGTGACGCAGGTCGACCGCCTCGTCGGCGAAGCGCAGGTGGGCGTCCGTGCCGCGGCCGATGCCGAGGGAGGTCCCGGCAACCCGCCGGGGCTCGCTCTCGCCCTCGTCGACCCGGGTGAGCAGGAAGGGCATGCCCGGCTAGCCTCCTCCGCCCGGACGAGCCGTGGCCCCGGTGCCGCAGGGGCAGCGGGCGAGATCCTGCAGCTCGAGCAGGAAGCGCGCCTCGCCGTCGCCGACGGCCTTGACCTTCAGGCGGGCCGTGTTGTTGCGCCCGCCGCGGGTGGTCACCACCTGGTCGGCGCCGCCCCGGATGCGGATGATGTCGGGCGAGAGGTTGCGCACCCGGATGCGCAGCTTGTCCCGGCTGCCCTCGACGGTGAGCACCAGCCAGGTGGAGCGGCCCTGCTTGAGGGTGTCCTTGTACTCACTCTCGAGGGTCAGCACGTCCACCGCGCAGCGGTCACCCCGGCCGAAGCCGGCCCGCGCGTCCCCCTCGATGGTGTGCTCGCCGGCCGCCAAGGGCTTGGGCAGCCGGACCTGGAGCACCCCGGGTGACACCGAGGCCACTTCCAGAGGCCGCTTGCCGTCCAGGCGCAGGCCTTGGGCCGCCCGCGCGTCCGGGAAGCTGCCGCAGACGCAGATCAGCTCCCCCGCCTGGCCGCGGCCCTCGCAGCCGGTGATCCGCGGCGGTCCCCCCTGGCCAGGTGGCGACTGGCCGGGTGGAGTCTCGCTCGGCGGCTTGCCACTCGGGGGCCTCTGGCCGGGAGGGACCTCCCCGGGAGGCTTGCCGGTCGGCGGCTTACCCGCCGGCGGCGTGCCGCCCGGGGGCAGTAGCGGCGGGGTTCCCCCGCCCGCCGGTGGGGCTGGCGGCGTGGCCGGGGGCGTGCCGCCAGGCGTTCCCGGGCTCGGGTCCGCCGGGTCCGCTTCGGGCATCCGCGGAGGCCGGATCGGTTGGGTCGGGATCTGGCCCGAGCGCACCACCGTCATCTCCCCCGGCCGCACCTCGACCGAGCCGCCCGCCTTGCCCCGCACCGTGACCCGGCCCTCGAAGACCGTGACCACCGTTTCCCCCGCGCTGGCCTCGATCAGCAGCTCGGTGCCCTTGATGCCGATCACCGCCGTCGGGGTGTCGACCTCGAGCTCCCCCGAGAACAGGGACTGGAGCTTGAGCCGCACCGTGCCGACGACGACCGACAGCCGGGAGCGGCCGGCCTGGGCCTTCTTGAGCACGCCCTCATCGAGAGTGATGGCGGTCTTCGCCCCCAACGAGAGGTTGCCGGTCTCGCCCAGGGTCAGCCGGGCGCCGGAGTCAACCCCGGTCTCGACGCGGTGGCGCAGCACCAGGTCGTCGCCCAGGGCGAGCAGGCTGGCCGTGGCGTTCGGCGGGATGCCCACCACCTGGTTGCGCACGAAGACCACCTCGCCAACCGTGAGAGGCGGCGTCTGGGCGAGGGCCGGTGCGGTGACCAGCAGGGCGAAGGTGAGAGTCCGAGCCAGGCCCAAGGAGCGCCGAGCCCAACCTCGGCGTCTCTCCCCCCGGTCCACGCCGTCCACAACGTCCGCATCGTCCACTCTCTTCATCACAACCCCCGGTAATACAAAGCCAGCCCCGCATGCACCAGCACCAACACGATCAGCGCCAGGGACAACGGCAGGTGGACCCACAGCCAGGCGTCCAGCCAGTTGCGGTAGTACTGCTGGGCGAGCAGGGCGGCCAGCAGCTCCTTCCTCTGGCGAGACATCACCAGCAGCCGGCGCAGCTCCTCCCGCTCCTCCACCACCACCTCGCCGAGCAGGCGCTGCCAGGCCTTTTCCTCCCGGGGTGCCCGTCCCCGGCGGCGGCCGAGCAGCAGGCGCCAGCCGGCCAGGGCCTTGGGTGTGGTCTCGCCGATCTCGCTGGTGTAGACCCGCTGGAAGGGTGCCGAGCGCCCCGTGGCCAGCCGTGCCATGGCGCCGGCGATCTGGTTGAGCTGGCGGGAGATCCCCTCCGGCGTGCGGTTCGCCCCCGCCTCGGTCAAGCGGCGAGGCACGAACGCGTAAAGCAGCGCCCCCACCACTCCGCTCGCCACCACCGCCAGCATCACGGCCAGGGTCGTCACCGCCAGCCGGTCGCCGAAGCGCAGGCCGGTGTGGGCGAGCACCACCGGCACGGTCGCCAGACCGAGCACCAGGTGGGCCTGGAGCCAGCCCTCGACCGTTCCCAGGGTGCTCTTGTAGGCCCGCTTCCTGGCGCCGAAGGCGGTCAACAGGAGGATCAGGCCCAGCCCCAGGAAGCCCCAGGCCAGGCCCCAGGCCGAGCCACCGTGGCGGTAGGGCTCGAGGCGCCCCTGCCACCACCACGCCGCCACCAGCAAGGCCAACGAGGCCAGGCCAATGAGCTGCCAGCGGCGGGCACGGGGGCCGGCGAGGAACATCTAGCCCTCCCCCCGCGCCACCACCACCCCGGCGATGGTCTGCTGGTAGGTGCCGGGGTCCACCCGGAAGGCCGCCCCGGTCGGGCAGGCGCGCACACAGGCCGGGCCGCCGGCCAAGCTGCTGCACAGGTCGCACTTCACCGCTACCTCGCGGTCCACCTGGGCCGGTGTCGCGCCCAGCAGCCGCTTCAGCCAGTCGAAGGGCCCGCGCACGGGCTCCCTGGGATGGACCATGAAGATGTTGCCGTAGGGGCAGTTGCCGGCGCAGTTGCCGCAACCGATGCAGTTGCTCTTGATGAAGACCTCGCCGCGGGCGTTCCTCACGATGGCGTCCGGCGGGCAGTCGAGCATGCACAGGGGGTCAGCGCACTGCCAGCAGGAGTTGGGGGCGAGCAGGTTCGCCATCTCGATGCCGGTCAAGGACAGCCGGGCCTGGCCGTCCTCGTGGACGTCCTCGCAGGCGCGCAGGCAGTTGTTGCAGCGCACGCAGCGGTGGTTGTCGATCAGGAGGGCGTCGGTGCCCATCACGACCTCGGCCTGGATCAGGTCGTGGAGCACCTCGCCGGCCCGCGGCGTGGCATCGCTCACCAGGTTGGCGATGCGCTGGGGCTCGAGCCGGGCCACCAGGTCGGCGCGCACCTCGGGATAGCGGGCGAGGAAGGCGTCGCATTCGGCCCTCGAGAGGCGCACCAGCTCGGAGGGGAAGATCGCCGTCACCGTGGCCGTGCGCCGGGCGCCGTCGAGCAGGGCCATCTCACCGAAGGCGTTGCCCGCCGTCAGGTAGGAGACCACGACCTCGCGGTCCCCCGAGGCCTTGGTCAGCTTCACCATGCCGCTCTTGATCAGGTAGTAGGCATCTCCCGGGTCCCCTTCGCGGCAGATCACCCCGTCGCGCTCCACGTGGATCGCCTCGGAGCGGCCCACCAGCTCCCACAGCCGCAGCTCCGGGGTTTGGGGAAACAGGTAGCGCTCGAAGGCCCGCACCAGGAAGGTCTGATCGACCAGCTTCTTGAGCGCCGGCTGGGTGTGGAGCAGCTTGACCATGGCCTTGCGCGGGATCTCGATCAGGGTCACCGGCCCCTCGGCCCTGGCCGTGGCGTTGCGGCGACGGCCGGAGATCAGGCTCATCTCACCGAAGAAGTTGCCGGCCGAGAGGGCGGCCACCCGCTTCTCCGCCCCGCCCCCCTCGGGCACCACGGTGATCGCCACCCGGCCCTCCGTGACCACCAGGAAGGTGTCGGTGTAGTCGTTCTGGCAGAGGATGACTTCGCCGTCCCGGAACGAGCGCACCTCGGCGGCGAGCAGCACCTCGCGCAGGTCGCGGGGGTCCACCGCCTCGAAGAGGGGGATCTCGTCGCACAGGCTCGCCAATCTCTCGGCCGCCGTGCCCACCCAGGTCGGCAGGCGGCTCTTCAGGATCTCCTCGTCCGCCGGGGCCAGGGGGTTGCCGACGATGTGCTCGATGACCTCGTAGCCCTGGTTGGCGGCGAGCTTGATCAGGTCCGAGCCGGCCACGGCACCGATCAGGTAAAGCCCCGGTACCGAGGACTCGTAAGCCTCGGTCAAGACCGGCCGGCCCTCCCGGCCCTCGCCGGTGAAGGCCACGCCCCAGCCTTCGAGCAGCTTTCGGGGCGGGGTGGCGCCGAGCTTCAGGAAGACGTGGCGGGCGGCCACCGTGCGCGGCCCCTCGGGAGTCTCGAGCTCGGCGCTCTCCGGAGTCAGGCGCTTGACCGTCGAGCCGTAGTGGATGGTGAGCTGGCCGGTCTTGTCCCGCTTGACGGCCTCGCGGGCCAGGGTCTCCTTGGCACGGACGATCTCGGCCGTCCTCACCACCAGGCCGACGCGGTTCTCCTCCGAGAGGGCGAGGGCGATCTCCAGGGCGGAGTCGCCGGCACCGACCACCAGCACGTCCTGGTTGCTGTAGGCGGCCGGGTCCACCAAGCGGGTCGAGACGTGGGGCAGCTCCTCGCCCGGGGCGCCCAGCCGCCGCGGGTTGCCCTGGGTGCCCAGGGCCAGCACCAGCTTGCGGCCCTCCCAGCTCTCACCGCTCGCCGTCCGGACCTGGAAGCCGCCGTCGGCCAGCCGCTCGAGGCCGGCCAGCTCCTGGCGGCAGCGCACGTCGAGGCCGAGGTCCCGCGCCGCCCCCTGCCAGCCGGCGAGGATCGCCTCCCGGCTGCCGGCGGCGAACGGCAAGTCGCTCCTCAGCGGGATCAGGCCGGGCTCGGCCATCACGTGCTTTCTGGCCTGGTAGCAGTGGATGGTGTCCGCCAGGTGGTCGGCACGCTCGAGCAGGACGCAGGAGAGGCCCCGCTGCCGGGCACGCGCGGCGGCGGACAGGCCCGCCGGGCCTGCCCCCACGATCACCACGTCGTACCTCGGGCCGCTCACCTGATGACTCCGATCCCCATCGAAACCTTCGCTTCGTTGGCGGGTCTTCTGACCGGTCACTGGCGATTTGCAAGATCCATTGTTGCTGGAATCATGGGGTCGGTCAAGCGAAAGTCATGGCGGCCGTAACGAACCGCGGGCAGGGGGGCCTAATGCCCACGAAGGGACCTGCACACCAGCCCCGGGACCCGCAGAGGGTGCCCAAGAAGGGCAATCGTCAGGCCTCCCAGGGCGCTCGATGGTCGGCGCCCGCGGTACTGAAGAGGGGATGCCCATGCCCGTCACACCCACCTATCCCGGCGTCTACATCGAGGAACTGCCCAGCGGGGTGCGCACCATCACGGGGGTGGCGACCTCGATCGCCGCCTTCGTCGGGCGAGCTCTGCGCGGGCCCGTGAACGACCCCATCACGATCAACGGTTTCGGCGACTTCGAGCGGATCTTCGGCGGGCTCTGGCTCAACAGCCGCCTCGGCTATGCCCTGCGCTCGTTCTTCGAGAACGGCGGCGGCCAGGCCATCGTAGTGCGGCTGCACAAGAAGGGCGCCGCCGCGGACACCGCCGAGCTCACCCACGGCAACCTGACCCTGATGGCCGCCAGCCCCGGCACCTGGGGCAACAAGCTGCGGATACGGGTCGACCACGACGTGGCGGCGGGCGAAGTCTTCGGCCTGCCCGAGGCCGACCGCTTCAACCTGACCGTGCGCGACGGCGGCACGGGAGCCGTCGAGGTCTTCCGCAACCTGACCATGACCGATCACGGCCGACGGGTCGATCGCGTGCTCGCCGCCGAGTCGGCGCTGATGCGCTTCAAGGGCGCGGTGGCGGGAAACCGGCCGGCGAAGCACGACGCCAAGCCCACGGACCCCGACGAGCTGAAGAAGTTCCCCTGGGGCGACGTCAAGTACTCGGCAGCCGTGAGCACCGAAGCCGCCGACAATGGTGACGAAGACCTCGATGCCGCGACGGTGATCGGCTCCGAAGCGAACAAGACCGGGATCCAGGCTCTCGAGAAGGCTGACCTGTTCAACCTGCTCTGCATCCCACCCTACAAGAACCTGGACGACGAGAAGGGTGGTGACATCGACAGCGGCGTGACCGACGCCGCCGCGGCCTACTGCGAGAAGCGCCGGGCGATGCTGTTGATCGACGCGCCGCCGGGCTGGACGACCAAAGACCAGGCCAAGAGCGGCATCTCGAGCCTCGAAGGGCTGAGCAAGAACGCCGCCGTCTTCTTCCCCCGCCTGCGCCAGCCCAACTTCCTGCGCGATGGGCAGATCGAGACCTTCGCCCCCTGCGGGGCGGTGGCCGGAATCTTCGCCCGCACCGACGTCCAGCGCGGGGTGTGGAAGGCTCCGGCCGGGCTCGAGGCCACCCTGGTCGGGGTGCCCGAGTTGGCGGTCAACCTGACCGACCCCGAGAACGGCGAGCTCAACCCTCTGGGCATCAACTGCCTGCGGGTGCGGCCCGCGGCCGGCCGGGTGGTGTGGGGCTCCCGTACGCGGGTCGGCGACGACCGCACTCCCTCCGAGTGGAAGTACATCCCGGTGCGCCGCACCGCCCTCTTCCTCGAAGAGAGCCTTTACCGCGGCACCCAGTGGGTGGTCTTCGAGCCCAACGACGAGCCCCTGTGGGCGCAGATCCGCCTCAACATCGGCGCTTTCCTACACAGCCTCTTCCGGCAGGGAGCCTTCCAGGGCAAGTCGCCCCAGGAGGCTTACTTCGTCCGCTGCGACAAGACCACCACCACCCAGAACGACATCGACTCGGGCATCGTCAACATCGTCGTCGGCTTCGCCCCGCTCAAACCGGCCGAGTTCGTGATCATCAAGCTGCAGCAGATCGCCGGCCAGCTCGCGGCCTGAGGAAGAGGAGAAGACCATGGCGCAGTTCCCCGTCAATACCCATCGCTTCGATCCGTACAAGAACTTCAAGTTCCGGGTCTTCTTCGAGGGCGTGACGTCCCCGGTCGCAGGCGTCTCCAAGGTCAGCTCCTTGAAGCGCACCACCGAGGTCGTCAAGCACCGCGAGGGCGGCGACCCGTCCACCAGCCGCAAGTCTCCCGGGCGCACCGAGTACGAGGCGATCACCCTCGAGCGGGGCGTCACCCACGATCCGGATTTCGCCGCCTGGGCGAAAAAGGTGTGGGCCTTGGGCGGCGGGCTGGGCGCGGAGGTCTCGCTCAAGGACTTCCGCCGCAACCTGCTGCTCGAGGTCTACAACGAGGCCGGCCAGCTCGCCCTGCGCTACAAGATCTACCGTGCCTGGGTCTCCGAGTACCAGGCCCTGCCGGACCTCGACGCCAACGCCAATGCCATCGCCCTCGAGCACCTGAAGCTCGAGAACGAAGGCTGGGAGCTGGACGCCGACGTCGGCGAGCCCACCGAGCCGGTGCTCTAGAGGGGGTCCTACCGTGCGCCCCCTGGACGCAGCCGAGCTGCTCGCGGTCTGGGAGCAGACCTGCACGCGCCCGCCGGTGGAGAGGGCCCTGGCCCTGGTGGCGGCGGCCTCGCCGGAGACCCCTGCCGACGAACTCGCCGCCCTGCCCATCGGCCGGCGCGACGCCGCGCTTCTGCGCTTGCGCTCGTGGACCTTCGGTCCGGAGATCACCGCCACGATGGAGTGCCCGGCCTGCGGCGAAATGGTCGAGCTGACCACCTCGGTCCCCGAGCTGCTGGTGCCGGAGGCCGCCGGCGCCCCGGCGCTCGGGGAAGGGGCCGCGCCCATCGAGGTCGCGGTCGCGGGCAGCTCGCTGACGCTGCGCCTGCCCGACAGCCGCGACCTCGCCGCGCTGCCCGCCGCCGGCAGCGTCGATGAGCTGCGGCAGGCGCTGCTCTCCCGCCTCGTGCTCGACGGCCGGGCCAAGGGCCGGCGGCTCGAGGTCGAGAGACTGGGCCCGCGGGGCTTCGATCTGGGGCAGCTCCCCCCCGAGCTGGTCGAGGCGGCGATGGCCCGGCTGGCCGAGGCCGACCCCCAGGCTGACGTCGAACTCGCCCTCGCCTGCCCCGGCTGTGGCCACGGCTGGCTGGCCGGCTTCGACATCACCACCTTCTTCTGGCGCGAGATCGAGGCCTGGGCCCTGCGGACCCTGCGCGAGGTCCACGTCCTCGCCTCGGCCTACGGCTGGGCCGAGCGGGAGATCCTCGCCCTCTCGGCCTGGCGCCGTTCGGCCTACCTCCAGCTGGTGGGCGCATGAGCGACTTCCTCGGCCGCCTGGCGCAAAGGAGCCTCGGGCTCACCCCGGTGGTGGCGCCGCGGCTGCCGTCCCTGTTCGAGCCGGTGGGGGCGGCCATCACCCCGGCCGACTTCCCTATTGCCAGCCCCACCCGTTCCCCCGCTGTCATCCCGAGCGAAGCCGAGGGATCTCCCCGCCCCACCGCGCCGGGGGCTGAACCCCCCGGCTACCCTCGAACCGTGGCGGCGCCACGGGGGGAGGGCGTCGCGCAGCGACGCAGCGAAAATAGCCGGGGGGAGCACGCCCCGGCGCCCCAGCCACCCTCGCCGGGGGCTCAACCCCCCGGCTACCCTGGTACCGTGGCGGCGCCACGGGGGGAAGGCGTCGCGCAGCGACGCAGCGAACCTGGCCGGGGGGTTCAGCCCCCGGCGCTGCCCACCCCCGCCCAGGTCCTTCGCTCCGCTCAGGACGACAGGAAGGGTGGCCCCGACCCACCGCCACCCGCTGTCATCCCGAGCGAAGCCGAGGGATCTCCCCTCCCCACCTCGCCGGGGGCTGAACCCC
>DASUEU010000051.1:0-236975 GCA_036274895.1 Thermoanaerobaculia bacterium
ACGGCAGCACGACATGGAGGAAGCTGCGCCACGCCGGAGCTGCATCGCTGAGCGGTCCACCCACCAGGACATCGACCAGGCTCCCCAGGGTGAGGACGACCACCGTCGTGGCGAGAACTGGAGGAACCGACGACTCCCGCACCTGGGAGCCCCAGAAGGTTCCCCAGCTCGGGAGCCTCAGGGCATGGCGCCGAGAGAGGCTGTGGGGATCCGCCATCCGGGCAGGATAGGGCCCCAACCTTTCATTTCAGGTTAAGAAGAAGGGAGGTCTCGCTGGAAGAGGTCGGGACTTGGAGGCGACGAGCGGATTCGAACCGCTGAATAAGGGTTTTGCAGACCCTCGCCTTACCACTTGGCTACGTCGCCCGGGACGGGAGAGGCCGCATGGCGCGGGCCCTCTTCAAAGACAGTCTACCGCCAAAACGGCCGGAGAGGGGAAGACGATCTGGAGCGGGAAACGGGATTTGAACCCGCGACCCCAACCTTGGCAAGGTTGTGCTCTACCACTGAGCTATTCCCGCCCGCTCGGAGCGGCGGTAAAGATACCGGGGCCTCTTGGGTGTGTCAAGAGGTCCTGAGCGGCTTCCGCGTCGGCGTGGGCCTCGCTATACTCACCCGCGATGCCGATCCGTGACCGTGAGCTTCCTTCGACCTCCTCGTCGCTCTATTTCTTCCCCGAGGCCCAGGTCACGGCCGACCAGCTGCGTCGGATCCTCCTCGAAGGCAATGACAAACAGCGCGCCTGGGCGATCTCGAACCTCTTGCGCTACGCCCAGTGGGACGACATCTGGACCTACGTCAGCCGCGAGGAGGTTCGGGACATCTTCCCCCTGCTCGACCTGCCCGAGAACCTCCGCCAGGCCTGGGGCCGCATGCTGAAGGTAGAAGCTGCGCCCGCCACGGTTGGCTGAGCGACGCCCCTCCCCCCACCCCGCTAGTCGCCGTCGATCAGGTTGCCGAGGCCGCCCAAGATCGAGCCTTCCTCCTTGCGTCCGGCCATTCCCGAGGCGGAGATCACCCGATCGGCCAGACGGCTGAAGGGCAGCGACTGAATCCACACCTTGCCGGGGCCGGTGAGCAGGGCGTAGAACAGACCCTCGCCACCGAAGATGGCCGTCTTGATCCCCGACACGAACTGGATGTCGTAGGCCACCCGCGGCTCGAAGGCCACCAGGCAGCCGGTGTCCAGCCGCAGGCTCTCGCCCGGGCCGAGCTCTTTCTCGATGATCGTGCCGCCGGCGTGGACGAAAGCGAGCCCGTCCCCTTCCAGCTTCTGGAGAATGAAGCCTTCGCCGCCGAACAGCCCGGTACCGAGCTTGCGCTGGAAGGCGATGCCGATCGAGACCCCCTTGGCGGCGCAGAGGAAGGCGTCCTTCTGGCACAGCAGGGTGCCTCCCAATTCCTTGAGGTCCACGGGAATGATCTTGCCCGGGTAGGGCGAAGCGAAGGCGACGTTGCGCCGGCCGGCGCCGTTGTTGGAGAAGACCGTGGTGAATAGGGACTCCCCGGTCAGCAACCGCTTGCCGGCCCCCAACAGCTTGCCCATCAGCCCGCCGCCGCCCGAGCCGGAGCCGTCACCGAAGAGGGTCTGCATCTCGATGCCGTTCTCCATGTAGAGGAAGGCCCCGGCTTCGGCGATACACGCCTCGCCGGGATCGAGGGTCACCTCGACGAACTGCATCTCCTCGCCGTGGATCACGTAGTCGATCTCGTGCGCCGTCGGGCGCCCCCCGGGAGGCGGAGGTGGCAGGATGGGGCCGCCACCGAAGGCGCTGGCGAAGGGGTCCAGGCCCTCGATCGGCGCCCAGTTGGCCATGCCCTGGGCGAAGACGAAGGCGCCTTTGGCGACGCGGCCGGAGCGAATCCGGCCGAGGATCTCGGCTTCGGAGAGGGGACCCTCCTGCTGGCCCCCCACCGCCAGGTACCACATCGTGCTCATCTCTAAGATCTCCCGTCGAAGGTTCAGGACGACCGGCTGCCGGGCTTCTCCGCTGGGCCCCAATCGGGCAGGGCCTCGCCAGAGGCCGGGTCGTAGACCGGTGCGCTCAGGCTCATCAAGCTGAAAAAGGGCTGCGCGAACGGGTTGGGCCCGCCGCTGCGGTCGATGATCGCGCCCACGGCGACCACCTCGGCCCCGGCCGCCTCGGCCAGGGCGGCGGTCTCGCGGGTGGACTTGCCGGTGGTGATGACGTCCTCGATGATCACCACCCGCTCACCGGGTGCCAGCGCGAAGCTGCGCCGGAGCTTCATCTCGCCCCCTTGGCGCTCGGTGAACCGGCAGGGGACGTCGAGGGCTGAAGCCACCTCGTGGCCGATGATCAGCCCACCCAGAGCCGGGGCCAGCACCGAGTCCGGACGCAGTGACGCGAGGCGCCGCGCCAGGGCCGAGCCCACCCGACGGGCCAGGCCCGGGTACTGGAGGAGCAGGGCGCACTGGACGTAGACCGGCGAGTGCAGGCCCGAGGAGAGGATGAAATGGCCCCGGCGCAGGGCTCCGGTCTCGGCGAGCAGTCCCTCGAGCTCGGCGGCCGACAGGGCCTCAGGCGAGCTGGTCGCCGTCCTTGCGTCGGATGTCATACTGCTCCATCTTCTTGTAGAGATTGCTGCGCGGTGTGTCGACGGCCTGGGCCGTCTGGGTCACGTTCCAGTCGTGCTCCTCGAGCTTGCGCACCAGAAACAGGCGCTCCGAGGCTTCGCGGAACTCGCGCAGGGTCTTCATCGAAAGCAGACCGGCCGCCGCTTCCGCCTTCACCTCGCCCCCGGCGACCATCACGTCCTCGCGTCCGATGCGGTCTCCCGGGGTCAGGATCAGCAGTCTCTCCACCAGGTTCTTGAGCTCACGCACGTTGCCCTTCCAGGGCAGGCCCTTGAGGAAGGAAAGGGCCTCGTCCGCGAAGGTCTTGGGCCGGTAGTTGTTCGCCGCGGCGTAGCGGCGCACGAAGTAGTCCACCAGCAAGACCAGATCCTCCGGGCGCTCGCGCAGAGGAGGCGTCCGGATCGGGATGACGTTCAAGCGATAGAAGAGATCCTCGCGGAAACGGCCCTCCCCGATCTCCTTCTCGAGGTCGCGGTTGGTGGCCGCCACCACCCGCACGTCCACCCTTTCGATGTGCTCTGAGCCCACCGGCTCGACCTCGCCACCCTGGAGCACCCGCAGCACCTTGGCCTGGGTGCGGGCAGACATGTCACCGATCTCGTCGAGGAAGATCGTGCCGCCGTGGGCGGCCACGAACTTGCCGATCTGCTTCTTGACCGCACCGGTGAAGCTGCCCTTCTCGTGGCCGAACAGCTCCGATTCGATCAGCTCTTCGGGGATCGCCGCGCAGTTGACCTGGACGAAGGGCCTGTCCCGCCTGGGGCTGCCGCGGTGGATAGCCCGGGCCACCAGCTCCTTGCCGGTGCCGCTCTCGCCGGTCACCAGCACCGTGGCCGGGGTCGGCGCCGCCCGCTCGATGGTCTCGCGCAGCTTCTCCATCGCCGCCGAGGTGCCCACCAGCTCGTCGGCCTCGAGGCGGAGGGTACGGTTCTCGCGCTTGAGCCGGTAGCTCTCGACGGCGTTGGCGAGCGATACCAGCACCCGCTCCCGCTGCAGGGGCTTCTCGAAGAAGTCGTAGGCGCCGTGCCGGGTGGCCTCCACTGCCGTCGCCACGTCACCGTGGCCGCTGACGATCAGCACCGGGACGTCATAGCCTCGCTCACGCAGGGCCCTGAGCACGGCCAGCCCGTCCATCTCCGGCATCTTGATGTCGAGGAGCACCGCGTCGGGAGGCATCCCGGCGACCCGCGCCAGGGCTTCGGGGCCGCTCGCCGCCTCGTCCACCCGATAGCCTTCGTACTCCAGGATCATCCGCAGGCTCTCGCGAATCGACTTCTCGTCGTCCACGACCAGCACCGAAGCGCGCACAGCTCGACTCAAGGGGATCCCTCCCAGATGGCGGGCGGCAGTCTAGCAGGGTGAGGGGGTCCTCCCGCCCGGCCCATGGGGAGGGCGGGAGGACCACGAAAGGGGAGAGTCTAAGGGACGATCGGGAAGACCAGCACCGGGCCTCCCTCCTCGCCGTTGACGAAAGTGCGGACGTAGAGGCGCAGTCTCGAGCCGCTGGCGGCCTTCTTGACCGCCCTCTCCAGGTCCTCGGCAGTCGTCACCGGTTCGCCGTTGACCGCCGTCAGCAGGAGGATGAGGCCGCTGCCTCGCGGGAAGTCATCGTAGATCGGGCTGGTGGTCGCGACGCTGGTGATCCAGACGCCTTCCACCGTGTCGGGCAGCTGATGCGAGCTGCGAAGCTGCGGCGTGAGGTTCTGGTATCGCAGCCCCAGCCACTCGATGCCCTTCGACTCCTCCTCGGCCGGCTCCGCCTCCTCTTCGTCACCCGGCTCCCGCTCGTCGAGCTTCACGTCCAGGCGCAGCTTCTTGCCGTTGCGCCAGATCTCGAGCTCGACGCTGGCATTTGGCCCCTTGGCCGAGACGTAGTCGATGAGGTCGCGGGTGGTCTTGACCGGGCGGTTGTCGACCTTGAGGATCACGTCCTCGGCTTTTACGCCTGCCTTGTCGCCCGGCTTGCCCGGCACCGCCACCGCCACCAAAGCGCCCTCGGCGGCCTGCAGCCCATAGGCCTGCGCGATCTCCCAGTCGACGTTGCGGACGCTGAGTCCGAGATAGCCGCGGCGCACCCGTCCGCTGTCGCGCAGCTGCGGGAGGATGGTCTTGAGGGTGTTGATCGGCACGGCGAAGCCGATGTTCTCGGCGTCGTAGTTGATGGCGGTGTTGATCCCCACCACCTCGCCGCGGATGTTCAGGAGCGGGCCACCGGAGTTGCCGAAGTTGATCGCGGCGTCGGTCTGGATGAAGTTCTCGAAGGAGAAGTCGCTGATGCCGAGGGCCCGGCCCTTGCCGGAGACGACCCCGACGGTGACGGTATGGCGCAGGTCGAGGGGGCTGCCCACGGCGATCACCCACTCGCCGACCCGCAGCGTTTCGCTGTCACCCAGTCGCAGGTAGGTCAAGGGCCGGCCGGCGTCGATCTTGAGCAGGGCGATGTCGGTCGAAGGGTCGGTGCCGCGGATCTCGGCTCGGTACTCACGGTCGCCGAGGACGACGTCGATCTGGGTCGCACCGCGAATGACGTGGTTGTTGGTGACGATCAGCCCGTCCTCACTGACCACGAAGCCGCTGCCGCCGGAGTCGGAGCGGAAAGGCTCGTTGTTGTCGGGCTGGGGAGTGGGCTGGCGGGGACCCCGCTGCCGGGGTCCGAAGAAGAACTCGAAGGGGCTCCCACCGCGGGGAGCCTGGCTTGCGTCCTCGAACTTGGTGGCCCGGATCGAGACCACCGCCGGGTCCACCGCGGCGGCGAGGTCTGCGAAATCGGGGAACGCGACCGTCCCCGTGGCCTGGTTCGTCGCGGTCGTGGCCACCGTCGCCGGGCCGCTCTGGGCTACTGGTGTCATCTCGAGCCCGCCGGCGAGCACCATCCCGAACGCCATGGCTCCGATGACGAGCAGGAGGGTGAAGAACTGACGGCTCCTCGACGCTCTCATACGCACTCGTTCTCCTTTCGCAAAGGGGGAGACCTGCTGGTGGCCCCCGGGAATCGACCTTCAAGCAAGCCCTTTGCCAGTGGCCCAGACTGGCTATCGAGGGCCCATGCTCCCCCACCTGCCATTCTGGCGTGTCCCGGAGCAGACTGGATTGCTCTCGGGGCTGTGGTGCTCTATACTTGCACGGCCAGTTCGGCTTGGCCCTGGAAAGTGGGCACCTGCCCACTTTTTTTGTTGGTGCCGATCCCTGGCGAAAGAGTCTCCGGCCACGGGTCCCCGTGACAATCCTCCCCGAGGAAGCGGCAGCAGAGTTTCGCTCTCGCGTACGGCCCCGGACCGGAACGAAAGGAACATGCAGACCGACGCCTCTCGAGCCTTGCCGAACCTGCCCGCCGAGCTCTCGGCCGAGCTGGAAGCCACCGCGGCCCAGCTGGGTTGCGAGCTGCTCCACGTCGAGCTCAAAGGCGGCATCCTGCGCCTCGTCCTCGACCGCGCAGACGGCGGCGTCACCCTGAGTGACTGCGAGCAGGTGTCGAGGCGGGCCTCGGCGCTGCTCGACCTTTACGACTTCGGCCGCAGCCGCTACACCCTCGAAGTCAGCTCGCCGGGACTGGACCGGCAGCTCTTCGGCCCGAGGGACTACCAACGTTTCCAGGGACACCGGGTGCGGGTGACCTTCAAGCCTCCCTCCGCCCGCAACAAGCGAACCGTCACCGGCCGCCTCGAAGCCTTCGAGACGAGCGGCGAGGGCCGCATCGAGGTCGAGGTGGACGAGACCGGGGAGCGGATCGAGATCCCGCTCCCCGAAGTCCTGGTCGCCCGACTCGAGATCGAGCTATAGGAACCTGCCAGCGATGCCGCAAGCACAAGCCGCCGACATCAACATCACCGAGGTGATCCGTCAGGTCGCCCGCGAGAAGGACATCGACGTCGACCGCTGGATCGCCGCGCTCGAGGACGCCATGGCCTCCGCGGCGAAAAAGCAGCACCGGATCAAGGAGCCGGTCCGCGCCCGGCTCGACCTCGACACCGGCAAGTTCGAGGCTTACATCGTCAAGAAGGTGGTCGAGGAGGTCGAGGATCCCCTCGCCGAGTGGACCGTGGCGGAGGCCAGGGAGAAGATGCCCGAGGCCGAAGCCGGCGATGAGGTTCTGCTGCCGATCTCCACCGAGGGCCTCGGGCGCATCGCCGCCCAGTCGGCCAAGCAGGTGCTCTACCAGCGGGTGCGGGAGGCCGAGCGCGAGAACATCTACGGTGAGTACGCCCCACGCCTGGGCGAGATCGTCAACGGCACGGTCAAGCGCTTCGAGCGGGGCGACATCATCATCGACCTCGGCCGCACCGAGGCGGTAGTCCCCCGGCCGGAGCAGGCCCGCCACGAGCGTTACAGCCAAGGCGAGCGGATCCGCGCCGTGATCGTCGACGTACACACCCAGCCCAAGGGCCCCCAGATCGTGCTCTCCCGCACCGATCCGCGCCTGCTGGTCAAGCTCTTCGAGATGGAAGTGCCGGAGATCTACGACGGCACCGTGGTGATCAAGAACGCCGTCCGGGCCCCGGGCGAGCGGGCCAAGGTCGCCGTCTACAGCCGTGAGCGCGACGTCGACCCGGTGGGGGCCTGCGTCGGCATGAAGGGCTCCCGAGTGCAGTCGATCATCCGCGAGCTGCGCGGCGAGAAGATCGACATCATCGAGTACAGCGACGACCTGGTGACCTTCGCCCAGAGCGCGCTGGCTCCCGCGAAGATCACCCGCGTCTCGATCACCCACCAGGGCGAGGTGCCGCACCTGGACGTGATCGTCGAGGACGAGCAGCTCTCCCTGGCCATCGGCAAGCGCGGCCAGAACGTGCGCCTCGCTTCCGAGCTGATCGGTGCGAAGATCGACATCAAGAGCGAATCCGACGTCAAGGACGAGGTGGCCGACGCCCTCGCCAAGATGCTCCAGTCCGCCATGGGCTCGACGCCCGCGGACGAGGTGGAGATCGACCTTTCGGTCGTCGCCGGCGTCACCGCCGAGGCGGCTGCGAACCTGCGGGCCGCCGGCTACACCACCATCGACGACCTGCGGGACGTCGATGCCGAGGCCCTGACCCAGGTCGAAGGGGTCGACGAGGAGATGGCGACGGCGATCCTCGGCTGGGTGGCCCGGCAGGAAGAGGAACGGATCAGCTCGATGGATCTCGGCATGGACTTCTCCGAGCCCTCCAAGCCGGCGATGGACGACACGGACTTCATGGCCGCGCTTTCGCGGGCCTTCCAGGAGAGCGAGGCTCTGCGCGTCGCCCTGGACACCGAGGCCGCCGAGCAGGAAGCGGCGGATGCCTCCGAGACGGAAAGCACGGAGCCGGAGCGGTAGGGTCTCCGACGCGGCCCGGAGCACCGAACGACGCAGCGTAAGGAAGGATCACAAGAGCCTATGGGAAAGATTCCGGTCCAGGACCTGGCGAAGATGATGGGCATCTCGAACCAGGACTTGGTCTTCAAGCTTCGTTCGATCGGTGTTCGGGTCGAGGGCGACAGCGCCCACATCGACACCGAGATCATCTCGGCGATC
This sequence comes from Thermoanaerobaculia bacterium, assembly GCA_036274895.1. Classification (GTDB taxonomy): domain Bacteria; phylum Acidobacteriota; class Thermoanaerobaculia; order Multivoradales; family SZUA-115; genus CALMKX01. Next base: position 8,091 of record DASUEU010000051.1, read on the forward strand.
CTCCAGGGCAAGAAGCTCCCTCAGCCCCGGGAGGTCATCCTGCGCGATGATGAGGCCGCCGCTGCCGGCGCCACGGCTGTGCGTCGCCCGGCTCCTCAGCCGGCACCACGCCGCCCGATGACCAATCCACTTCGGCCGGCTCGACCTCGCACCGTGATCCAGACGGTCGAGCCACGGATCCCGACTCTCCATGGGGCTGACAGGGCTGGCGCTCTCCACTCCTCCCAGGAGGACTACGGCGACGTCCAGACCTTCACCGAGACCGAGGCGCTGGCCTCGTTCGTCGGCGGCGAGGAGGAGCCTACCCACACCACCCCGCCTGCGCCGAGCGCCGCGCCGGCGCAGCCTAATCCGGCTGTCTCGGCCGAGGCTCACACTGCGCCGCCCACGCCGGCTGCGACGCCCGGCCAGTCTGGTACCGCGACCCTGCGCAAGCAGCCCTACACCACCGGTGCGCGCCTGATCGAGCGTGGCACCGCGCCGCCCCAGGGTTATCAGCGGCCGCCGGTCGGTCCTCGCCCTGGCGGTCCCCCTGGCAGCCGTCCTCCGGGGCCCGGTGGCCGGCCCGGCGGTCCCCCCGGTCGTCCGGGCGGCGGCCCGGGAGGGCCAGGACGCCCCGGTGGCGATCGCATGGGCCCGCGCCCCGGAGGGCCGGGACGTCCTGGTGACCGGCCTGGTATGGGCCCCCGTCCCAGTGGACCCGGGCGACCGCCCGGAGCTGACCGACCGGGCTTCGGCCCGCGCCCTGTCCGTCCGACCTCGCCGACCGATTTGCTGCGGCGGCCCGACCGCGAGCTCAAGCCGACCACCGATCGCGGGCCCGAGGTCCGCCAGGATGGCCGAGAAGAGAGGCGGGACGACAAGAAGACGAAGCGTGGCGTCAAGAAGCCCATCGGCCCCCGTAGCACGATCGACGAGAACCTCTCCACCTTCCGTGGCTCGGCCCGCGAGATCGAGGCGGCGGAGGACGAGATCTTCAGCACGGCACCCGGCAGCAGCCGCCGCCGCCGCCGGTTCGACCGCCGCATCGCGGAGAGCGAGCGGGCCGTCACCGGCAAGGTCCTGCCGTTCCGCGAGGAGAGCCCGAGCGGGCCGGTGATGATCTCCGAGGGCATGACCCTGCGCGACTTCGCCGAACGGCTCGGGGTCAAGGCCAAGGACCTGATCAAGGACCTGTTCAATCGGGGCATCCTGGCCAACATCAACCACGTGATCGAGCCGGAGCTGGCACAGCGGATCGCCGCCGACTTCGGGGTCGAGACCATGGTGGTGACCTTCGAAGAGGAGGTCCAGCTCACCAAGGAGATGGCCACGGGCGCGAGCACCGGCGCCAAGAGCGCCCGCGCTCCAGTGGTCACGATCATGGGTCACGTCGACCACGGCAAGACCTCACTGCTCGATGCCATCCGCTCTTCACGCATCGCGGAGGGCGAGCATGGCGGCATCACCCAGCACATCGGCGCCTACCACGTCGAGGTCAAGAACCGCAAGATCGTCTTCCTCGACACCCCGGGCCACGAGGCCTTCACCCTGATGCGCGCACGTGGCGCCCGGGTCACCGACATCGTGGTGCTGGTGGTAGCTGCGGACGACGGCGTAATGCCGCAAACCAAGGAAGCGATCGATCACGCCAAGGCCGCCAAGGTTCCGCTGGTGGTGGCGATCAACAAGATCGACAAGGACAACGCCAACGTCGACCGCGTCAAGCGCCAGCTGGCGGATGCCGGAGTCCTGCTCGAGGAGTGGGGTGGCGAGGTGGTCTCGGTGCCGATCTCGGCCAAGAGCCGGATCGGCATCCAGGAGCTGCTCGAGATGATCGTGCTGACCGCCGACCTCAAGGACTTGAAGGCCAGTCCCGAGATCGCCGCCCAGGGCACGGTGCTCGAGGCCCGCAAGGACATCGGGCGCGGCATCGTGGCCAGTATCCTGGTCCAGGACGGCACGCTCAAGGTCGGCGATCTCTTCGTCTCCGGCAAGACCTGGGGACGGGTGAGGGCGATGAACGACGAGGACGCCAAGCGGGTCGAGCAGGCGGGCCCCTCGACGCCCGTCGAGGTCACCGGCTTCGGCGAGCTACCGGAAGCGGGCGACCTCTTCCAGGTCGTCGAGGACGAAGCCAAGGCTCGCTCCATCGCGGAGTTCCGCCGCCTCGAGCAGCGCAATCGCGACCTCACCCCGACGGCCGGTCGCCTCTCCCTGGAGCAGCTTTTCAACCGCATCGAGACCGGCGAGGTCAAGGAGCTGCCGATCATCATCAAGGCCGACGTTCAGGGCTCGGTCGAGGTGCTGCGCGAGACGATCGAGAAGGTTTCGACCGACAAGGTCAAGGTGCGGGTGATCATGTCCGCGGCGGGTGCGATTTCCACCAACGACGTGCTGCTCGCCTCGGCGTCCGGCGCGATCGTGGTCGGCTTCAACGTTCGCCCGGAGCGCAACGCCGCCGAGCTGGCCGCCAAGGAGGGGGTGGACATCCGCCTCCACACGGTGATCTACGAGCTCACCGACGAGCTCAAGAAGGCCATGGCCGGGCTTCTCGAGCCCACCTTCGAAGAAGTCACCCGTGGTCGCGCCGAGATCCGCGAGATCTTCAAGGTGCCCAAGGCGGGTGTCATCGCCGGCTGCCACGTCATCGACGGCGTCATACCCCGCAGCGCTCAGGTCCGCCTGCTGCGCGACAACGTCGTGGTCTTCGAGGGTCGGATCTCCTCGCTGCGCCGGTTCAAGGAGGACGCCGCCGAGGTCCGCGCCGGCTTCGACTGCGGTATCTCCCTCGACCGCTATCAGGACTACAAGCCGGGCGATGTCATCGAGGCCTTCGTCAAGAAGGAGGTCGCCCCGGCCCTCTAGCCCTCGATCCAGCCATGATCGTCGGCGTCGCCATCTGTGAGCTTCACCTCCCCGGCTCGCGCAGTCTCAAGGACAAGCGCCGGGTGGTGAAGTCCCTCGTGGAGAGGATTCATGGCCGCTTCCGCGTTTCTTCCGCGGAGACCGACTACCACGACCTGCTGCAGCGCGCCGAGATCTCGCTCGCCGTGGTGGGAAACAACGACCAGGAAGTAGAGAGAGTGCTCGACCAGATGAGGGATTTGTTCGACCAGGAGGCGGAGGCCTTCGTGACTCTGTGGCAGCCCCAGCTGCTGGAGGTCTCCGGGTGAGCCGGCGTCCCGAGAGGGTGGCAGACCTGCTGCGTGCCGAAATCTCGGACATCGTCCGCCGGGAGCTGCGCGACCCCCGCGTCGGCCTGGCCACGGTGTCGATGGTCGAGGTCAGCTCCGACCTGCGCCACGCGCGGGTGAAGCTGTCCATCCTCGGTAGCGAGGAGCAGCGGCAGGCCAGCCTGGAGGCAGTCCGCCACGGCGCCGGCTTCGTCCGCCGGCTGCTCGGCCAGCGCCTCGACCTGCGCTTCGTCCCAGAGCTGGTCTTCGAGCTGGATCGCGGCGCCGAGTACAGCCAGCGCATCTCCGACATCCTGGACGAGGAGCTCCGCGATGAGCGTGAGCCTTCCTGACGCCCTCCTCAACAAGGTCCGCACCGGTTCCCGCTTCCTGCTGACGAGCCATGCGAACCCCGACGGTGACGCGATCGGCTCGGAGCTGGGCCTGGCCAGAGTGCTGGCCGACCTGGGCAAGGAAGCCCTGATCTGGAACCGTGACCCGGTGCCCGGCCTCTACCGGCCGATGCCGGGGAGCGCGGCGATCCACGTCGGGGAAGAGCCCCCTGCGGGCTTCCCCACCGCTTTCGAGGCGGTGGTCGTCCTGGAGTGCCCGAGCCTCGACCGCACCGGCCTCGAAGGTGCGCTCGCACGCCATCCCAACCTGCTCAACATCGACCATCACCTGGGCAACGATGGCTATGGCGAGGTGGCCTGGGTCGATCCCGAGGCCCCGGCGGTCGGCGAGATGGTCTTCCGCCTCGCGCGTGGGCTCGGTGTCGCTCCCGACGTGGACACCGCGACCTGTCTGCTGCTCGCCCTGGTCACGGACACAGGCGGCTTCCGCTTCGCCAACGCCACGCCGGCCGCCTTCCGCGCGGGAGCCGCGCTGGTCGAGGCCGGAGCGAGACCCGAAGAGGTCTCGCGCTGGCTCTACGAAAGCAACCCACCGGCGATGGTCCGGCTCCTCGGCGAGATGCTCGCCACGCTCCAGCTCCACGCGCACGGGCGCATCGCCTCGGTGCTGCTGACGCGCGCCATGTTCGAGCGGGCCGGTGCTGCGCCAGGGGACAGCGAGGGGCTGATCGACGTCCCGCGCTCGATCGCCGGAGTCGAGGCCGCGGCCCTCCTGCGCGAGCGGGGCGAGCAGCGCTTCAAGGTCTCGCTGCGCAGCCGAGGGGCGGTCGACGTTCAGGCGGTGGCGAGCCGCCACGGCGGTGGTGGCCACAAGAACGCCGCCGGCTGTGAGCTGACCGGCCCGGCCGAGGCCATCCGCGAGCAGGTCGTAGCAGAGCTCGGGCAGGCCCTCGAGGAGGGACGGGGTTGAGCAGAGAGTCGAAGCACGGGTTGCTCCTGGTCGACAAGGAGCCGGGGTGGACCTCCCACGACGTCGTCCAGAAGAGCCGCCGCATCCTTGCTGAGAAGCGCATCGGCCATTGCGGCACCCTCGATCCCGCCGCCACCGGGCTGCTGGTCCTGACCTTGGGACGGGCCACCCGCCTGACCCGCTTCTTGATCCGCGCTCCCAAGGTCTACGAGGGAGTGCTTCGGCTGGGGGTGACCACCGACACTTACGATGCCGAGGGGAGGGTGCAGCGAGAGGCACCCTTCGAGGCCGTGACCGAAGCAGCCGTGCGGAGCGAGATGACGTGGTTCGAGGGCTCCTACCTGCAACAGCCTCCACCCTACTCGGCCAAGAAGGTGAAGGGAGTCCGGCTCTACGAGCTGGCTCGCCGCGGCGAGGAGGTCGAGGTCGAGCCGAAGGAGGTCGAGGTCTACGAATTCGTGCCCGCCGGCCCCCTGGTCGAAGGTAGGATGCGCTTCCGTCTGGCCTGTGCCTCGGGAACCTACGCCCGCTCGCTGGTCCACGACCTGGGAGCCCGACTCGGCTGCGGTGCTCACCTCGCCGAGCTGCGCCGCCTCTCCGTGGGGCCGTTCAAGGTCGAGGATGCCCTGACCATCGGGGCCCTCACCGAGCGCATGGCGGAGGATCGGGACCTCGGCGCCGCCTGGTATCCGTTCGACGCGATTCCCCTCCCCTTCGAGGAGGTGACCGCCGACGGCCAACAGGAGCAGCGGATTCACAACGGCCAGGCCGTGCTGGTGCGGGAGCTCCCGGGCCAGGAAGGCGATTGGGTGAAGGTAGTCAACCGGCGACGAGAGCTCATCGCCGTGGGGTCCATTGTCGAGAAGATCGGCAGTGCCGGGATGAGCCTGGTGCAGCCGAAAGTCGTGTTCCGCTGATGGTCTGTGTTACCATCCGCAAGTTGCTAGGGAGGAGTTTGCCTTGGCTCAGAGCGTTGAAGCGAAGACCAAGATCATTACCGATTTCCGCCGCCATGACCTCGACTCCGGTTCTCCGGAGGTTCAGATCGCGCTCTTGACCAGTCGGATCAACGAGTTGACCGACCACTTCAAGACCCATCAGAAGGATCACCACAGCCGCCGTGGCCTGCTCAAGCTGGTCGGTCGCCGGCGCCGTCTCCTCGACTATCTCCGCCGCAAGGACATCGAGCGGTACCGGTCGACGATCGAGCGGCTCGGGATCCGGAAGTAAACGACGCCTACCACCCACGATCGCCCCGCTCCCCTCTTCCCATCCGGGAACGGGCGGGGCCTAGCTTGTAGACCGCCGACCCGGAGGCCCTGGCCCCCCCTCCCCTGTCGGCCGTCCAGCGCTCAAGGAAAAGCGCTTAAGGAAAAAAGATGAGGCAAACCAAGACGATCCATGTCGGTGACGACTCGATGACCTTCGAGTCGGGGCACCTGGCCAAGCAGGCCGACGGCTCCTGCACTGTCCGTGTCGGCGACACCATCATCCTCGCCACTGCCGTCGCCGCCAAGGGCAACCTGCCACCTCGCGGCTTCCTGCCCTTGACCGTCGACTACAAAGAGGCCACCTCCGCGGCGGGCCGCATCCCGGGAGGCTTCTTCAAGCGGGAAGGGCGCCCGACCGAGAAGGAGATCATCACCTCTCGCCTGATCGACCGCTCCATCCGGCCCCTCTTCCCCGAGGGCTACCAGTCGGAGACCCAAATCATCTGCACCGTGCTGTCGGCCGACGGCGACCATGACCCGGACATCCTGGCCATGAACGGCGCCTCGATGGCGCTGGTGCTGTCCCAGATCCCGTTCTACAACCCGATCGCCGCCGTGCGCGTCGGGCTGATCGAGGGTGAGATCGTGATCAACCCCTCCAACAGCCAGCGCGACGTCTCCGACCTCGACCTGGTCGTGGCGGGCACCGAGGAGGCCGTGGCGATGGTGGAGGCCGGTGCCAATCAGGTCTCCGAGGAGAAGATGCTCGAGTGCATCTTCCGCGGCCAGGAGGAGATCCAGAAGATCATCCGCCTGCAGCACGAGATGTTCCGGAACGCCGGCTTGCGCAAGCCGGTCTGGACGGTGCCCCAGGAGGTGCCGGAAGAGATCTACCACGAGATCAAGTCGGAGCTCTACGGCCCGCTCAAGACCGCCCTCCACACCAAGGGCAAGTTCATTCGCCGGGACGCGGTCGACGCCGCCATGACCGCTTACCTGGCGACCATCCCGGCCGATCAGGAAGCGCGGATCGGCTATGCCAAGAAGGTCGCCCACCTGCTCGAGGAGGAGATCCTCCGCGACAGCGTGCTCAGCGAGCGGCGTCGTTTCGACGACCGCCGGGTTGACGAGATCCGCGACATCGACATCGAGGCCGGCCTGCTGCCCCGCACCCACGGCTCGGCCCTCTTCCAGCGCGGCGAGACGCAGGCCCTGGTCACGGCCACCCTCGGCTCGAAGCGAGATGCCCAGATCATCGAGGAGTACGAGGGGGAAAGCCTCCAGCGTTTCCTCCTCCACTACAACTTCCCGCCCTTCTCGGTCGGTGAGGTCAAGCCGGTGCGCTCGCCGGGCCGGCGAGAGATCGGCCACGGCATGCTCGCCCGCCGTGCCTTGACCCCGGTCCTGCCTCACGAGGACGACTTCTCCTACACCATCCGCCTGGTCTCGGACATTCTGGAGTCGAACGGCTCCTCGTCCATGGCGACGGTGTGTGGCGGCTCCCTGGCCCTCTTCGACGCCGGCGTGCCCATGCTGGCCCCGGTGGCCGGCGTGGCCATGGGCCTGATCAAGGGTGAGGGCTCCGACTTCGTGGTGCTTTCCGACATCGCGGGCCAGGAAGACCACTACGGCGACATGGACTTCAAGGTCGCCGGCACCCGCGACGGCATCACCGCTCTCCAGATGGACATCAAGATCGGCGGGGTGACCCGCGACATCATGTCCAAGGCCCTCGAGCAAGCGCGGGCGGGAAGGCTGCACATTCTCGGCCTGATGGAGCGAGTGCTGCCTACTCCCCGCGTGGAGCTGTCGCGCTTCGCGCCGCGCCTGCACACCCTCCACGTGCCGAAGGACAAGATCCGCGACGTCATCGGCCCAGGCGGCAAGACCATCCGGTCGATCATCGAGGAGACCGGCTGCGACATCGACATCGAGGACGACGGCAAGGTGATCATCTCCTCGCCGGACGAGCAGGCGGCTTCCCGGGCGATCCAGATGATCGAGCGGCTGACCGAGGTGCCGGAGATCGGCAAGGTCTACACCGGCACGGTCCGGCGCATCGAGAGCTTCGGCGCCTTCGTCGAGATCCTGCCCGGGACCGATGGCCTGGTCCACGTCAGCGAGATCGCTCCGTACCGAGTGCGCGAGGTCTCCGACGTGCTCACCGAGGGTGACGAGGTCGAGGTCAAGGTGCTGTCGATCGACGAGACCGGCAAGATCCGTCTCTCCCGCAAGGCGGTGATCATGGAAGCTCCCGACTACGACCCGGCCCAGTACGCGGGCATGGGTGAGACCGGGCCGCCCCGTGAGGGCGAGCGCGAACGGCCGGAAGGCGGCCGCGGCGGGCGGGGCGGCGGCGGCTTCGGCGGCCGGCGTGACGGTCGTGGCGGCAGCGGTGGTCCTCGCCGCGGTGGTCCGGGTGGCGGCCCAGGCGGTGGTGGCGGACGTCCGCCCCGCTTCGAGCGCACCGACCGGCCCTGAGGGGCGTCATGGTCCGCGGCGCCGGGATCGACTGCGAGACCCTGGTCGAGTATCTCGACGACTACCTGCAAGCCGGACAGGGGCGGGACTACTGCCCCAACGGCCTGCAGGTCGAGGGGCGCCGCCGCATCCACAAGCTGGTCACCGGCGTCTCCGCCTGCCAAGCCCTCTTCGATCGAGCCCGGCATCTCGGTGCGGACGCCTTGTTGGTCCATCACGGTCTGTTCTGGGAGGGCGACTCGCGGGCGTTGACCGGCGTGGCCTACCGGCGCGTCGCCGAGCTGGTGCGCTCGGAGGTCGCCCTCCTGGCCTACCACCTTCCCCTCGATCGCCATCCCGAGGTCGGCAACAATGCCGTCGCCGCTCGACGGCTGGGTCTGATCGACCTCGAGCCCTTCGCCTTCCACGATGGTCTGGCGGTCGGCTTCTCCGGGACGTTCCCTGCTCCGCTGACTCCGGTCGAGCTGGTGGCTCGATGCCGGCACCTGTTCGGCGCCGAGCCGCTCGCATTCCTTTCGGGGCCAGACTCCATCACCAGCCTGGGCATCGTCTCCGGCCGCGCCGAGCGCGAGGTCCACCGGGCGATCCGCCAGGGGCTCGACGCCTACGTCACGGGGGAGGCCACGGAGTGGGTGATGAACCTGGTGCGGGAGGCCGGCATCCACTACCTCGCCTGTGGCCACCACGCCACGGAGCGGCTGGGCATCCAGGCCCTGGGCGACCACATCGCCATGCGCTTCGACATCGAGGTCGAGTTCGTCGACGTCCCCAATCCGGTTTGAGCCTTCAGGCCGGCTTGGCTTTGGCGAAGAGGCGGAAGAAGTTCTCGGTGGTCCGGCGCGCCACCTCTTCGCGGTCGGTTCGCCACTCTTGGGCCAGCCTCTCGGCCACCTCCACCACGTAGGCCGGGCGGTTCGGCTTGCCCCGGTAGGGCAAAGGCGCCAGGTAGGGCGTGTCGGTCTCGACCAGGGTGCGGTCGCGGGGCAGGATCGCAATCACCTCGCGCACGTTGTCGGCCTTGGGAAAGGTGATCATGCCCGAGAGGCCGAGGTAGAAGCCGCGCTCGATCAGCTCGCGGCCCATCTCGAGCCCGCCGGCGAAAGAGTGGAAGTCGCCCTTAAGGCTGGCGTGCTCGGGCCGCCGGACCATCTCCAGCATGGCCTCGTTGCTGTCCCGGTTGTGCACCACCACCGGCAGGCCCAACTCGATCGCCAGCCGCCACTGCTCGGCCAGCACCTGATCCTGGACCTCCCGGGGAGCGTGGTCGTAGTAGAAGTCGAGTCCGCACTCCCCCACCGCCACCGCCCGCGGATCCGCCAGCAGCTCGGCGAGGACCTGCCGGTCTCCGGGCTGCCAGGTCGACGCTTCGTGGGGATGAACCCCGAGAGCACACCAGACGTCGGGATGGCGATGGCAAAGTCCCAGGACTTCGTCGGCGTCCGCAAGGCGCACCGCCGGCAACAAGAAGCCCCTCACACCCCGCTCCCTGGCGGCATCGAAGGCTCGCTCACGCTCGTCCGGCGGCAGGTTCTGGACGTGGCCGTGGGAATCGACCAGGAAGGCAGCCGAGCTCACTTGATGCGGGTTCCGTTGGGCACCGGCTGGTCTGGCGCGAGCAGCACCGGGGCGCCGTCGATCGACGCCGCGAGCACCATGCCCTGGGACTCCACACCCATCAGGGTCGCCGGCTGGAGGTTCGCCACCAGCACCACCTGCCGGCCCACCAGCACCTCCGGCGGGTACTGCTGGACGATGCCCGCGACCACGGTGCGCACCTCGTCGCCCAGGTCCACGGTCAGCTTGACCAGCTTGCTCGACTTGGGCACGGCCTCGGCGGCGGTCACGGTGGCCACGCGCAGCTCGGTCTTGAAGAAATCCTCGATCGTGATCATGGTCTCCCCTCGGGGGGTCTCTCGGTCAGTTGGCCGGCTGGAGCTCCTCCGGCAGGAAGCGATACCGTTCACCGCAGAAGGAACAGTCGACGACGATGTCGCCGTCCTCGCTGGTCAGGGGCTCACCGGCCCGGACGAGGGCTTCGAGCTGGCGCTCGACGCGCTGGCGGCTGCAACGGCAGGTGTAGGTCAGGTCGTGGCGCGAGTGGATCCGTGGCTCGAGCCCGGCGAGCACCCGGCTCACCGCGCCGTCGAGGCCCTCTCGCTCGATCAGGCGGCTGAAACCGGCGAGACGGGAGAGGTTGTCCTCGAGGGTGTCGACGACCACCTTCGAAGCGCCCGGCAGGACCTCGACGATCATGCCCCCGGCGGCGGTGATGCCCGCCGGCCGCGCGAGCACTCCCACCATCACCGCCGAGCGGGTCTGCTCGCTCTGCTCGAGATAGTGGGCCAGATCCTCCCCCACTTCGCCGCTTACCAGCTGCACCTGGCTGTGGTAGCGGCCGTTCGGTAGCTCACGCAGCACCCGCAGCCGCCCCTTGCCCACCGCCGCACCCACGGCCAGCTTGCCGTCCTCGCGATGCGCCACGACGGCCCGAGGGTTGGCGACCGAGCCGCGGAGGCGACCGAGGTCGTCCACCTCGGCGAGCACGGAGCCGAGGGGACCATCCCCCACCAGCTCGACGAGCAGCCGGCTCGGCGTCTTGATCGCCAGGCGCATCATCAAGGCGGCTCCGGCGAGGGTGCGGCCCAGGGCCGTGGCCGCCACGGGGGAAAGATCGAGCCGGCCACGGGCGGCCTCGACGATCGCCGAGAGGTCGACCACGGCCCAGCGTAGGTCACCGTCACCCGCCAGGCCGACCTCCAGGGCACCGCGGGCGAAAGGCTCGCGCTCCGGCTCCGAGTGGTCCATCGTCTCCATCGCGGGCATTATCTCTTCTTGCACGGCACCCTCACCAGGGCCGGCTCTCCTTGAGGGAGATCCAGCGGGAACGCCCACCCACGATCAAATGGTCGAGCAGCTTGACCCCCACCAGCTCGCCGGCGTCGGCGAGCCGCCGGGTGAACATCAGATCCTCCAGGCTGGGCGTGGGGTCGCCGCTGGGGTGGGTGTGGAAGAGCACCATCCCGGCGGCGTCTGCCAGCAGACCGGCCTTGAGGATGGCCCGCGGCTCGACCGACGCCTTCCAGAGGGTGCCACGGAAGACCTCGCGCTCGACCAGCAGGCGGTTCTTGACGTCGAGATAGAGGGCTCCCATCACCTCCTGGTCGATGCCGCCGTAGCGCAGATGGAGGTAGCTCGCCACCTCGGCGGGCCGGGTCATGGGGTCGCGCTCGCTGAACTCGGCGCGGGCGAGGCGGCGGCCGATCTCCAGCGCTGCCAAGAGCCCTGCGGCCTTGGCACCGCCGATGCCGCTGCGGCGCAGCAAGGTCGGGCGTGCCGCCTGGAGGCCGGCCAGGCCCCCTGACTCGTCGAGCAGCTGGCGGGCCAGCTCCATCACCGGCGTGCCCTGGCGGCCGGTGCGCAGCAGCACCGCCACCAGCTCGGCCTCGGACAAGGCCGCTCCACCATGGGCGAGCAAGCGCTCACGGGGTCGCTCCTCATCGGGGATCTCACTCATCAGGGTACGGATCTCGCGCATGGCTCATCGGGTCCTCTCTTCTTGATAGACGGAAAACCACTCGACAAGCCCGGCCATGAGGTTTGACACCTCCCGAGGTGCTTGCTAGAAAGCGCCCACCATGCGCTTCCCCGACAACTTCGCCCTGCTGCCCGAGGACCGCTGCGGCTACGACCAGAGCCCGACGGTGGTCCTGCCGGTGCCCTTCGAACGCACCGTCTCCTACGGCAAGGGCACGAGCGCCGGGCCGGAGGCGATCATCCGCGCCTCGCAGTTCATGGAGCTGTGGGACGAGGAGTTGGGTCAGGAGAGCTTCGGCGACGGCATCGTCACCCTCCCCTCCTTCCAGGCCGACGCCCCGGACATTGCCGAGGCACTCGGGCAAGTGGAAGCGGAGGCCACCCGCCATCTCGCCGCCGCCAAGCTGCTGGTCACCCTGGGTGGCGAGCACAGCCTGACCCTGGCCCCGGTGCGGGCGGCGCGCAAGGTCCATGGGGAGATCGGCGTGGTGCAGTTTGACGCCCACGCCGACCTGCGCGAGCAGTACGAGGGCTCCCCTTTCAGCCACGCCTGTGTGATGCGACGGATCGTCGAAGAGGGTATCCCCACCCTCGCCGTGGGCCTGCGCTCCCTGTCGACCCCGGAGGCGGTCTTCGCCGCCGAGAACGCGCTGCCGATCGTCTGGGCCTACCAGTTCGGAACCGCCCTCGAGCGCTTCGCCGCCCTGCTGGAGGGCCTGCCGCCGAAGGTCTACCTCACCTTCGACATTGACTACTTCGACCCGTCGCTGGTGCCCGCCACGGGCACCCCCGAGCCCGGGGGCGGCGAGTGGTACCCGACGATGAAGCTGCTCTCCCACCTCTTCGCCACCAAGGAGGTGGTGGCCATGGACGTGGTGGAGCTGGCACCCTGGCCGGGCATGCCCGCCAGCGACTTCGTGGCTGCCAAGCTGATCTACAAATGCCTGGGCTACCGCCTGGCAGCGGCACGGGCCGGCGGCTGATCCGACAAGGCTCGCAAGTACTGGCGGTCGAAGGCGGCGAGCTGGCTTTCGAGATCGGCGTAGGGCCCGGGCTCCCAGGCGCGGGAGGAGACGCCCTTGTAGGTCTGGGCGCAGAGCTCCCAGTCCTGGCGGTTGGTCAGGTCCCAGAAGTCGACCGCCGGCTGGGGGTCGAAACCCGGTTCTGCGATCGCCTCGGGATGGAAATACCAGTCGCAGAGGATCCGGGTGCGGTCGAGCGCGAGAACCTGGGCGCGATGGACCAGGACGTAGTCCGGGTGGAAGGAGAGGAAGGCGCTGGGGAACACCGTGTAGTAGTAGACCCGCCCCCGCTGCTCGGCCGAAAGCCCGGGATGGGGCAGGGCGCAACGGGTGCCCCCCATGGTCATACTGCCTTCGGCATTGGTCATCCACATCGGCCCGCCCAGGACGGGGCCCTCGTCGAGGTCGTTCTCGGTGTTGCGGTAGGGAGTCAGCTTGTTCAAGTGGGGATGGACTCCCGGGCAGTGGTAACACTCGCTGTAGTTGTGGAAGAACAACTTCCAGTTCGCCTCGACCTCGTAGACGCTCTGGTGGACGGACCGCAGCTCCGGCAGCCGCCAGGCGCTGAAGCGGTCGTCCAAGCCGGGCAGTGCCAACTCGAAGGGCACCGGGTCCGAGTCGAGGTTCACGAACAGCAATCCCTCCCACTCAGCGAGGGCGACCGGCTTCAAGGGATAGTCCGCCGGGTCGAAGCCGGCCACCTGGGCCATGTTCGGCGCGGCCTTGAGGGCGCCGTCCAGGCGGTAGGTCCAGGCGTGGTAGGGGCACTGGATGTGCCCGCCCAGCTCGCCCTGGGCCGCGGTGCAGAGGCGGCTGCCCCGGTGGCGGCAGAGGTTGTGGAAAGCGCGGACCTCTCCCTCGCCGTCGCGCAGCACCATCACGCTCTCCCGGTCCAGCTCGAACAGGAAGTACGAGCCCGGCTTCTCGACCTGGGAAACGTGCCCGGAGAGCAGCCAGGAGCGGTGGAAGATCCGCTCGCGCTCGGTTTCGAAGATGTCCAGGGAGGTGAAGTACTCGCCCGAAAGGGTGCGCTGGCCGAAGGAGGTGCGGGGTTTCATGATGGGCAGGGATTCTAGCAAGGTCCCACCCGGCTGAAGCGTGCCCAGCCTGAGCGGTACGCGACTGAGCGATGGTACACTCCGCGCCGCCCTACCGGGCGCCCCGACTCCTATGCCGATCCCCTCGCCCTTTCATGAGCGCACAGCGGCGCTGTGCACCAGCTACCGGTGGAAGGACTGGGCGGGGTACTGCGCCGTCTCGAGCTACGACACCACCCACGAGCGCGAGTACTTCGCGGTCCGCGAGTCGGCCGGCCTGCTGGACGTCACGCCGCTTTACAAGTACGAAGTCTCCGGGCCGGACGCCACGGCCTTGCTCTCCCGCATGATGGTGCGGGACGTGGCCAAGCTCAAGGTCGGCCGGGTGGGTTACACCTGCTGGTGTGACGACGAGGGCAAGGTGCTCGACGACGGCACCGTAGCCCGGCTGGACGAGAACCACTACCGCGTCACCGCCGCCGACCCCACCCTGCACTGGCTCCTGGCCCTCTCCCGTGGCTTCGACGTCACCATCGAGGACTCGAGCGCCCGCCTGGCCGCCGTGGCCCTCCAGGGGCCCACCTCGCGGGCCATCCTCGCCGAGGCGAGCGACGCCGACCTCGCCAAGCTCAAGTTCTTCGGCGTCACCCGGGCCAGCATCGCCGGCATCCCGGGCTGGATCAGCCGCACGGGCTACACCGGCGACCTGGGCTACGAGGTCTGGGTAGAGCGGGACCGGGCTGTGCCCCTCTGGGACGCCCTGATCGCCACCGGCCGGCCTTTCGGCATCGAGCCCGCCGGCCTCGACGCCCTCGATGTCTCGCGCATCGAGGCCGGCTACGTGCTGCTGGGGATCGACTACTTCAGCGCCAAGAAGGTCGTCCTCGAGGCCCAGAAGTCCACCCCGGACGAGCTCGGCTTCGGCTGGATGGTCGACCTCGAACGCGGCAATTTCATCGGCCGAGCCGCTATCGCCGCCGAGCGCCAGCGCGGCTCGATCTGGCAGCTGGTCGGCCTCGAGATCAGCTGGGAGGAGCTGGAGGCTCTCTACGCCAGCTTCGACCTGCCCCCCAGCCTGCCGGTCACGGCGCGGCGGGACGGCATCCCGGTCTACGATGACGAGGGCCGCCAGGTCGGGCAGGCGACCAGCCACACCTGGTCTCCCCTGCTCAAGAAGTACCTGGCCATCGCTTCCGTGCACAGGGGCCACCATGCCCCGGGGACCAGGCTCCAGATCGAGCACACCGTGGAATACGAGCGGCGCAAGGTCACCGCCACCGTCGCTCCCCTCCCCTTCTACGACCCCGAGAGGAAGCGCAAGCCGTGAGCCGCCAACGCTGGGACGCCGTCGTGGTCGGCGCCGGGCACAACGGCCTGGTGTGCGCCGCCTATCTCGCCAAGGCCGGACGCAAGGTGCTGGTGCTCGAGCGGCGCCACCAGGTGGGAGGTGCCACCACCAGCGAGGAGATCTTCCCGGGCTTCACCTTCTCCTGCTGCTCCTACGTGGTCTCCCTGCTGCGGCCGTGGATCATCCGCGACCTCGACCTGCCCCGGCACGGCTATGAGATCCTGCCCCTCGAGACCACCTTCACCCCGTTCCCGGATGGCGGCTACCTGTTGAGGGACGGCGACCCCGAGCGCACCCGCCGGGCGATCGCCAGGTTCTCCCCCCGGGACGCCGAGGTCTACAAGCGCTTTGGCCAGGAGATGGCCGAGCTGGGCCGCCTGGTCAAGCCGCTGATCGACGAGCCGGCGCCGGACCCCCTCTCGCGCGACCCACGCGAGCTGCTGCGCCTCGCCCGCTTGGCCAAGCACCTGCGCGGGCAGGGTGATCGCTGGCTCTACGCCAACGTCAAGATGATGACGATGAGCGCGGTGGACTTCCTCTCGGAGTGGTTCGAGTGCGAGCAGCTGATCGCCCCGATGGCGGTCTCCGGCATCATCGGCACCTTCCTCGGCATCCGCTCCCCGGGCACCGCCTACGTCCTGCTCCACCACTACATGGGCGAGATCGACGGCTCCTTCCGGGCCTGGGGCCTGCCCAAGGGCGGCACCGGGGCCATCGCCCAGGCCATCGCCAGCTCCGCCCGGGCCCTGGGCGTCGAGATCCGCACCGAAGCGCCGGTGGCCCAGCTGCTGATGAAGCACGGTTCGGCGGCCGGCGTGGTGCTCGAGAATGGGGACGAGATCCACGCCCGCACGGTGATCTCCGGCCTCGATCCCCACCGCACCTTCTTGAAGCTGGTGGGCGAGGGGAACCTCGACCCCGAGCTGGCGCAGCAGGTGCGACGCTTCAAGATGCGGGGCTCCTCGGGCAAGGTCAACCTGGCTCTCGACGGCCTGCCCGAGCTGGCCTGCCTGCCGGGGCGGGGGCCGCACTTGCAGGGTGACATCACCATCGCGCCGTCGATCGACTACCTGGAGCGGGCCTACGACGACGCCAAGTACGGCGCCTTCTCCCGCCGGCCCTTCATGGACGTCGTGATCCCCTCGGCGACCGACCCCACGGTGGCTCCCCCGGGCAAGCACGTGATGTCGATCTTCGTCCAATACGCGCCCTACCACTTGAAGGAGGGGGCCGCGGACTGGCCGAACCAGCGCGAGGCCTTCGGCGACGCGGTGGTGGACACCCTCGCCGAGTACATGCCCAACCTCAAGAACCTGATCCTTCATCGCCAGGTGCTCACCCCCTGGGACCTGGAGCAGGTCTACGGCCTGACCGAGGGCAACATCTTCCACGGCGAGCTGTCGCTCGAGCAGCTGGCCTTCCTGCGGCCTCTGGCCGGCTGGAGCCGCTACCGCACGCCGGTCGACAAGCTCTGGATGTGTGCCTCCGGCACCCACCCCGGCGGCGGCATCATGGGGGCGCCGGGCGCCCTCTGCGCCCGCACCATGCTCGGCAAGAGGGCGGTGTGATGGCGTTCGACGCGATCGTCCTCGGCGCCGGGCCCAACGGCCTGGCTGCAGCCACCCGGCTGGCGGGAGCAGGCCGAAAGGTCCTCGTGCTCGAGCGCGCCGCGGCCCCCGGCGGCCTGTCCGCGCGGCTCGAATTCCATCCCGGATACGCTGTGCCGGGCCTGCTGCACGATGACGCCCTGGTGCCGCGGAAGATCGCGGCGAAGTTGGGTTTGACGGCCCACGGACTGGCCTTCCGCACGCCGCCGGCCACCTGCATCGCCGAGGAGAACGGTCCCGGCATCCTGCTGCCGAGCGACCCGGCGGCCGCCGCTGAAGACCTCGCCAAGCGCTCCCCCAAGGACGCCGAGGCTTATCGGCGCCTCTCCGCTTTCCTCGAGCGGATCACGCCGCTGCTCGCCGCCATCCTGACCGAGGCCCCGCCGGCCCTCGTCCCCAAGTCGGCGGGCGACCTCTGGCAATTGGCCCGGCGCGGCCTCTCTCTGTTCCAGGTCAGCCGAGCCGATCTGCTCGAGCTGGCGCGGACGGCGCCGATGTGCGTCGCCGACTTTTTGAACGAGCGCTTCGAGTCCCCGCTCCTGGTCGAGGCCCTGGCCGCGCCCGCCGTGGCCTCCACCTGGTCCGGCCCCTGGTCGGCCGGCACGGTGACCAACTTCCTGCTCAAGGAGGCGAGCGGCGGCGAGGCGATCGAGGGCGGTCCGCCGGCTCTGGTGGCCGCGCTCCTGGCCGCGGCCCGCGCCGCGGGAGCCGAGCTGCGCACCGGCGCCGAGGTTGCGCGCATCCGGCTCGAGAAGGGCCGCGTCGCCGGCGTCACCCTGGCTTCCGGCGAGGCGATCGACGCGGCCGTGGTGCTCTCCTCCGCTGACCCCAAGCGCACCATGCTCCGGCTCCTGGCGCCGGGCACGTTGCCGCTCAAGGTCGAGGAGGACTTCCGGCGCCTGCGCTGCCGGGGCACGGCGGCCAAGGTCCACCTCGCCCTCTCCGGCTCCCTGGAGCTGGCGAGGGACGGCCGTCCGCACGAGGCGATCCGGATCGGCGGCGGCCACGTGGATGACCTCGAGCGGGCCTTCGACGCCATCAAGTACCGGCGTTTCTCGGAGCGCCCGCACCTGGACGTGCGGGTGCCGACGGTCGCCGATCCCGGCCTGGCGCCCGCCGGCCACCACGTGGTGTCGATCCTGGCCAGCTTCGCGCCCTATGACCTCGAAGGTGGCTGGACGGCGGAGGCTCGCGAGCGGCTGGGAGATGCGGTGGTCGCGGTGCTCGAGCGGCACGCGCCGGGCCTGCGGGAGCGGATCGTGGCCCGTGAGGTGCTCACGCCCGCCGACCTCGAGACCCGCTTCGCCCTGACCGGCGGCCAGCTCCACCACGGTGAGCAGGCCCTCGACCAGCTGCTGGTGATGCGGCCCACTCCCACCGCTGCTCGCTACCAGACCGCCGTCCCCGGGCTCTACCTGGCAGGAAGCGGCAGCCACCCCGGAGGCGGGGTCCGCCCCACCGCGGGGATGCTGGCTGCCGAAGCTGTGTTGGGTTCCTGAGACGAGCTCGCGCTACGGGAACCGCGGCCCCGGCAGGCCCCGTGGCCCCGGCAAGCCTCTCGGCCCTGGCAGTCTTCCCGGCCCGGGCAGGATGCCGGGGCCCGGTAACCGCGGCGGGCCGGGCAGGAAGAGATAGGGCGGATAGCGGAGGAGGTAGCGCAGGTCGGGGTGGAGAGCGCGCACGAGGTAGAGAACGTCGCGGATCAGCACGAGGTCCACCCCCACCGTGGTGTAGCGCGAGTACTCCACCTCCACCAGGCCGCGTACGGTCTTCGTCGATTTCGAGAGCCCCTGACGGAGCGCGGCCAGCAGGAAAGCCTGGAAGGGCCGGAAGTCGTCGTCCGAGAGCATGCCGCCGCAGTCGAACTCGAATCGGCCGTGGGACTTGTAGCCCTCGAGCTGGGAAGCGAGACGGACGTCCTTGCGGCGCAGCAGGGGCGAGGCTTCGTTCAAGACGTAGGTGACGTTGTCGTGCACCAGCTCCGCATGGCACTCCAGCCGGTAGTCGACGATCTTGAGGTCGACGCGGCCGGTGAGGGTGCCGGCCGCCGGCAGGATCGGCGCGTCCGGGATCAGCTGGTTGAAGGCTGCCGAGGGCAGGTTCTCGAGGTCGATTCGGCCCTCGAGGCTCGGGTTCCATTCCTCTTGCGAGGAGATCGCCACCGGCTTCTTGCCGCCCACCGGTGGGCTCCATCGGAACAGGTTCGCCCGCGCCTCGAAGCTGATCTCGCCGCCACCGAGCTTGGCCCCCAGTCGCAGGTTGCTCGGCAGGTCGCGAGCGTCCTTCAAGCCCGCGACCTCCCGCGCCTGGACCGAGACGTCCGCGAAGCGCAAGTTGGCCCGACCGAACTGGGCCAGGTCTCCCTTGGTGCTCTCTGCGAGGCTCTCGACCCAGTCGAGCTTCATCCCCTCGACCCGGACCCGCGAGAGGTCGAAGGCCGAGCCGGGCTCGTCCGGCCGCGGCTTGGCCGCGCTCTGCCAGTTCCAGCGCCCGGACGGCAATCGCTCGAGAAAGACCTCCGGCGCCACGAAACGGACCTCCTGAAGCCAGCTGCCGCCGAAGAGCCCGCTCAAGAGGGAGAGGTCGAGCTCGACGGCGCGGGCGCGCAGAACCTCCTCCCGGGCGAAGGGACCGGCCACCAGCACCTTCAGGTCTTCAGCCGTGGCGCCGAGGCCGAGGAGGAAGCTGCTCCAGCCCTGAACCTCCAGCTTCAAGCCCTGCTCGGAGGCGTAGCGCTCCACGGCTCGCGAGACCAACCTGGGCACCAGCACCATCTTGAGCACCACGAGGCCCAGAAGGAGGACCAAGGCGATCAGTCCGACTTTCGAAAGCACGAGCGAGCGCAGACTGAAAGGAGGCCTCGGCGGGGAGGGAGGCTGGGGAGCCGCGGGTTGACCGGGAGGGGGCGCTCCCCCCGCACCGAAGGGGACGGGGGGTTGAGTGGGAGGCGTTCCCTCGAGAGAGATCCGGGGACCTTGTTGCACGCTGGCGATGCGGATGTCAGGCGGTCGAGAGTCACCGCCGGGCTCTTGGGGAGAGTCGGGCATCGTGGGTCCTTTCGTGGGTTGGGCCCTAGCCTATGCCGACTCCACCAAGATCGCGATGCCCTGGCCGCCGCCGATGCAAGCCGAGGCCACGCCGATGCCGCCGCCGCGGCGCTTCAGCTCCTTGAGCAGGGTCAAGGTGATGCGCGTGCCGGTGGCACCCAGGGGGTGACCGAGGGCGATGGCACCGCCGTTGACGTTGAGCTTGGCGGTGTCGAGGCCCAGCTCGCGGACCACCGCCAGGACCTGACCGGCGAAAGCCTCGTTGATCTCCAGCAGGTCGAGGTCGCCGAGGGTCATGCCCCGCTTGGCGAGCACGGCGCGGATGGCCGGCGCCGGGCCGATGCCCATGCGTGACGGCTCCACCCCCACGGTCGACCAGCCCAGGATCCGTCCCAGGGTCGACCAGCCTCTGCTGCGGGCGTGCTCGGCGGAGGACAGGATCATCATCGCCGCACCGTCGACGATCCCCGAGGCGTTGCCGGCGGTGACGAAGCCGTTCTCGTCGAAGGCCGGGGGCAGCTTCGCGAGGCCCTCCATCGTGGTGTCCGGCCGGGGATGCTCGTCGCGCTCCACGAGCTTGGCCCGCTTGCCGGAGCCGACCTCGACCGCCACCACCTCCTCGGCCAGCCGGCCGGCCTCCCAGGCGGCCACGGCCCGGCGCTGGCTCTCAAGGGCGAAGGCGTCCTGCTCCTCACGGCTGATGCCGTAGTCACGGGCCAGGTTGTTGCTGGTCTGGGCCATGTAGCAGCCACAGTAGGGGTCCATGAGGGATGCCAGCAAGGAGTCTTCGAGCTGGCCGTGGCCGAGCCGGAAGCCCTTGCGGGCGCCCCGCACCACGTGCGGCGCCTGGGTCATGTTCTCGATGCCGCCCACCAGGCAGGTGGTGGCCTCCCCGGCGAGGATCAGGTGACCTCCGGAGACGATCGACTGGATGCCGGAGCCGCACAGGCGGTTGACGGTGAGGGCCGGCACCTCCTTGGGCACGCCGGCCCGCAGGGCGACGTGGCGGGCGCCGTAGATGGCGTCGGCGGAGGTCTGGAGGGCGTTGCCGACCACACTGTGGTCGATGTCGGTGGGGGCGATGCCGGTGCGCTCGAACAGGGCCTTGGCGGCCCGGGCACCGAGCTCGATGGCGGAAAGGTCGGCGAAGGAGCCGTTGAGCTCCGTCATGGGAGTACGGACTCCGTCGACCAGAACGAGTTCCTGGACGTCCACGAGAGAGATTCCTCCTCTGGGAGCGCCCCGCTTCGCGGCGGGGCGGCGGGGATGGTGGGGTGCCATGACCGATGCCTTGGCACCGGCCGGCTGCCTATTATAGGGTCCGCTCGCCGAAGCCCATTCACCCGATCCGTGGAGGACCTCGATGAGCACGCAGACCGTACTCGCCGCACTCGACCAGCGCATCCGTGAGCGCTCGATCCTCAATCACCCCTTCTACCAGGCCTGGACGGCCGGCACTCTGACGGCTGACCAGCTGGCCCGCTACGCCGAGGCCTATTACCCGCACGTCGCCGCCTTCCCGGGCTACCTGGCGCGGGCGATCGAAGGGGCCGCCGACGGCCGCGTTCGCGCCGAGCTGGCCGACAACCTCCGAGAGGAGACCTCTTCCCCCAAGGCTCACCCCGAGCTGTGGCTGGACTTCGCCGCCGCCTGTGGCCTCGACCGCGCGGCGGTCGCCGCAGCGCCAGCTCTGGCCTCGACGGGCACTACGGTCGCAACCTTCCAGGGTCTCGCCGCTGCCGGCACGGGCTCGGCCCTCGCCGCCCTCTACGCCTATGAGAGCCAGCAGCCCGAGGTGGCGGCGCTTAAGGCCGAGGGCCTGGCCGACCACTATGGAGTGACCTCGGCCGAGGGTCTCGCCTACTTCACCGTCCACGCCGAGGCCGACGTGCGCCACCGCGAGGGGGAGCGCCAAGCCCTGGCTCATTGCCTGGACAACGGCACCTCGGGCGACGAGGTGCTGGCCGCCGCCGACCAGGCCCTCGATGCCTACTGGGGCCTGCTCGACGGCATCTGCCGCGAGACCGGGATCCCGCTGCAGAGCTGTTGAGGCTTCGTAGGGGCGGCCCCCCGTGGCCGCCCGGGCGGGGGCAGGCACAGGGGCCTGCCCCTACGGTTCTCTCCTCACAGGTAGTTATCCGGGCTGCCGGTCTGGAAGAGCACCACCCGCTCTCCGGGCCGGATCGTCCCGTCTGCTGCGAGGTCGGCCAAGGCGGCGAAGCAAGCCGCTCCCTCCGGCCCGATCCGCAGACCCTCCCGGCGGGCTACCTCGGCGGTGATCGCCGGCAGCCGTTCTTCCGCCACCGCCACCGCGAGGCCCCGGGTCTCGCGCAGGGCCCGCAGGATCAGGAAATCCCCGATCGCCTGCGGCACCCGCAATCCCCAGACCCGCGTGTGCGGATCCGGCCAGGCCGGCGCTCCATCGAGCCCCGCCGCGAAGGCCCGCACCAGGGGCGCGCAGCCGGCCATCTGCACCACCACGAAGCGCGGTCGGCGGCCAGGCGGCACCAGGCCGAGGGCTTCCAGCTCGGCGAAGGCCTTGTGCATGCCCACGATGCCGGTACCGCCGCCGGTGGGATAGAGGATCCACTCCGGCAGCCGCCAGCCGAGCTGCTCGGCCAGCTCGAGGCCCATGGTCTTCTTGCCCTCGACCCGATACGGCTCGCGCAGCGTCGCCAGAGACCACAGCTGCCCCCCCAGCTCGGCGAGCATCCGGCCGGCCTCGACCAAGGTACCCGGCGAGAGCAGCACCTCGGCTCCCAGCTCGCGGCAGCGCTTCTCCACCGTGGCCGGGGTGTCCTCGGGCACGGCCACCCGGGCGGGGAGTCCGGCAGCGGCGGCCCAGGTGGCGAGGGCCAGGGCGGCGTTGCCGGCGCTCGCCAGCTGCACCCCGGGCGCCCCCAGCTCGCGGGCGCGATTGACCGCCAGGGAGAGCCCCCGGGCCTTGAACGAGCCGCTGGGATTGCCCTCCTCTTCCTTGACCAGCACCTCGACCTCGGGCGGCGCCAGCCGCCGCAGCGGCACCAAGGGCGTGCCCCCCTCGCCCAGGTCCACGCGGCCGTCGAAGTCGGCCAAAGGCAGCAGCTCGCGGTAGCGCCAGAGGGTCCAGGGCCGCCCGGGCAGGCCTGCCCGCAGCTTCTCACCGCGCTCGGGGTCGAGCTGGTAGTCGACCAGCCAGGGAGCGCCGGCGGGCGACAGGAAGGTTGCCTGGTCGAGCGGCGCCGTCTCCCCCGTTCGCGAGCAGACCAACCGGGTGGCCCAGGAGCCGCTCACTCGATCAACTCCCGGATCGAGTAGCTCTCCTTCCGCCGGAAGCCCCGGGAGGCGAGCATCTCGGCGATCAGGCCGGTGGTGAGCACCTGGATGCCGAGCAGCATCAGCAGCACGCCGAGCAGGAGCAGGGGCCGGTTCGAGAGGTACTGCCCGCGCATCCACTGGATCGCCAGGTGCAGGTTGACGCCGAAGCCCAGCAGCAGCGAGACCAGTCCCACCAGGCCGAAGAGGTGCAGGGGCCGGCTGGTGTAGCGAGTGATGAAGAGCACCGTGATCAGGTCCAGCAGCCCCTTGTAGAGCCGGTCCCAGCCGTACTTGCTCACCCCCGAGGTGCGCGGGTGGTGCTTCACCTCGAGCTCGCCGATCGAGTAGCCGCGGCGGCTGGCCAGCACGGGGATGTAGCGGTGCAGCTCGCCGTAGATCGAGACCTCCTCCACCACCTCGCGACGGTAGGCCTTGAAGCCGCAGTTGAAGTCGTGCAGGGGCACGCGGGCGAGCCGTGACGTGACCCAGTTGAACAGTAGGGAGGGATAGCGTTTGGAGATCGGGTCCCGCCTCTCCCGCTTCCAGCCCGAGACCAGGTCGAAGCCCCCCTCCTCGATCTGCTCGAGGAAGCGGGGGATCTCCTCCGGATCGTCCTGGAGGTCGCCGTCCATAGTGATGACGATGCGCCCCCGCGAGTGCTCGAAGCCGGCGGTCAAGGCCGCGGCCTTGCCGAAGTTACGCCGCAGCCGCACCAGCTTGACCCGCGGATCCCGCCCGTGGGCGACCTCGATCGCCGCCGCCGTGCCGTCGCGAGAGCCGTCGTCGACGAAGACGATCTCGAAGTGCCGGCCCAGGCGGTCGAGCACGGCCGCCACCTTCTCGGCCAACTCCGAGACGGTGCCCACCTCGTCGAGCACGGGGATCACGACGCTGACCTCGACGGCATCGGTGGGCTGGGGGCACATGCGGGGCGGGATTCTACGCCGGAACGGCGACTAGCCCATCAAGCGGTGGAACTGGGCCGTGGTCTCGGCCAAGGGCTCGACGCCCAGCTCCTGGCGCAGGATGGTGCTCAGCCGGTCGTACTGGTGGCGTACCAGGTCACGCCGTCCCTGGCGAGCGTAGAGCCGCATCACCTCCAGATGGACCCGCTCCTGCAGGGGATCGATCACCAGCGCCGCCCGGAAGGCATCCATCGCCGGTTCGTTGTGGCCTCGCTCCTGGTGGATCTCGCCCAGACCCTGGAGCACCTGCAGGTAGGTCTGCTCGAGGAGCTCCCGGCGTGAGAGCACCCACGGCTCTTCGCAGGAGTCGAGGAAGGGGCCGCCGTAGAGCCGCCAGGCCGCCTGCCAGAGCTCGGCGGCGGCGTCGGCATCCCCGGCCGCCAGCCGCTGGCGCCCGCGCTGGGCGAGGCTCTCGAACTCGGCGGCATCCACCAGCCAATCGAAGTCCGGGTTCAGGCGGTAGGTGCCGGCGACGAGGAGGAGGGGGGGCGCTCCCCCCGAGGGCAGCGCCAGAGAACGCCGCAGATGGGTCAGGGTGGGATGGAAGTTCCGCTCGATGGCCTCCTCCGGCTCGTCGCCCCAGATCGCCTCGATCAGCTGATTGCGACTGGCCGACAGATCCGGCTGCGAGGCCAGGAAAGAGAACATCTTGAGCGAGCGCCTGAGCGTCCAGCGCAGCTCCTGGCGCTGCCCCGCCTCGAGCCGAAAGACCCGCGGATCGCCGAAGAAACGGGCGTGGAAGGTCTGCTCCGCCTGAGCCCGCTGGCGCGTCGGCGCCTGGGTCGCCGGCCCGGCGCTGGCGGCCCGGGCGGCACCGCTGCCAGCGAAGGTCAGCAGGTGGACGATCAGCGGGTCGCTCGGCGAGAGCCCGCCGGGCGGGGCCTCCACCCGCCGGCCCTCGATCAGGGCGATCAGCGCGTCGAGGGCCGCCGAAGGGCTGGCCGCCGGCTGCAGGTGAGAGCGCACCGCGGCCGCCACCTCGAAGGAGGCTCGGGCTCCCCGCAGGGAGGCCAGCACCAGCCGGCAGGCGGCGGAGAGGCGCGGTTCGTCGGTGCGGGCGGCGAGCTCTGCGAGGCCCACCACCGCCCGCCGCCGCTCGCCGGATACCGCTTCGAGGGTGAGCTCGAGCAGCTCCGCCCCAGGGCTCGAGCGGCCCCGAGCGACCCGCAGCGCGGTGCGCAGCGACGGCAGGTCGCAGCGCAGCAACAGCTCCAGCCACTCGAGGCTCAAGAGCAGGCCCACGCGCACCACGTCCCCCGCCGCGGCCAGCGCCGCCACCGCGAGGGTCGGTGAGCCCAACCCGTACGCCGAGACGGCCGCGCGATGGCTGCGGGCGAAGGAACGTGCCGGCGGCCAGGAGCGCTCCCGCTCATCGATCAGGAAGGCCTGCAACAGCAGGGGCAGGCGCCGGCCCTGCCCCTCGTCCAGCCACAGGCCCCACTCCTCGACGATCTCCCCGAGCAACACCTCCCGCTGCGGCTCCTGCTCCCACCACTGATCGAGCCAGAAGCCCGCGTCGACACTACCCGGCACGGCGATCTCGAGCAGTAACTCGCCGAGGGTCGAGGCGAGCGGGTCCCAGACCTCGGTGCGCAGGAAGGAGCGCACCCCGGGCAGGGACAGCAGGGCGGCCGGGGTGGGATCGAAGCGCCCGCGGCCCACGCCGGCGGAGAGGGCAATGGCCAGGGGCTCGAACCAGCCGTCGGTGGCCCAGCACAGCCGCCGGGCGAGCTCCGGGCTGACGCCTTCGAGGGTCAGACTCTTGGCGAGGAGCGCAACTTCGGTCTCGGAGAGCAGCATCTCGGTCGGGAAGACCACCGCGCCCGGGGCCTCCTGCTGCTGCCGCCGCGCACCGGCCCACAGGCAGCGACCGCCGGGCGGCAGCTGGGCCAGCAGGAGGGGGGGCGGCGGCCCTTCGCCGGCCCACAGGGCCAGCCGGCCCTCGGTACCACGCAGCACGGGAAGGCTCTTGGCGTCGTCGATCCAGACCCCCTGGCGATCGGCGGCGAGCGCGCTCAAGACGGCGCGCCCTCCCCCGCCCGGCCACGACCACAGCTGCACCACCGGCCCGGGCAAGAGGGCGATCCGCTCGAGGAGACGGCGCAGGGAGGGAGGGCGTTCGATCGGGTTCACGGTCGTGGCGTCGGTCGAAGCTCAGTTTCTCATGAGCGAGCTGCTGCTACGATCGCGCGCCGTGCGCCGCCGCCGAGCCCCCGCCCCCACCGATCTCCTGGTCGCCCTGGCCATGGTGCTGCCCACGCTGGCGGCCTGGCTCTACTTCGTGGTGCTGCGCGACAGCGCCTGGTCCGGGCCGGTCTATCTCGCCGCCAAGCTCGTGCAGTTCTCCCTGCCCCTGCTCGCGTTCCGCCTCGCGCCCGAGGCGGGGCTGCCCGGTCCGGTCGCCGGCGCCAGGAGGGCCGATCTGCTGGCGGGGTTGGGGCTGGGCGCGCTGATGGTGGCCGGGGTGCTGGCGGCCTGGGTGGGGCTGGTGGCCGGCCGGCCGGTCGAGGCCGAAGCGGCGGCCCGGGTGACCGCCACCCTGCGGGTCTTCCAGGTCTCCTCCCCCCTCGCCTACCTGGCGATGAGCGTCGGCCTCTCGGTGGCCCATGCGTTCCTGGAGGAGTGGTACTGGCGGGGCTACGTCTACCGCCACCTCGGGCGGCGACTGGCGGCGGCGCCGGCCCTGGTGCTCGCCAGCCTGGCTTTCGCCTCCCACCACGCGCTGGTGGTGGGCCGCTACCTGCCGGAGGGAGGGTTCTGGCCCCTCGGGGTGCTCGCGACGCTGGCCGTGGCCGTGGGGGGTGGGCTGTGGTGCCTGCTCTATCGACGGAGCGGCTCCCTGCTGCCGCCCTGGGTAGCCCACGTCCTGGTCGATGCCGCCCTGATGGCCCTGGGCTATCGGCTGGTGTTCTCGGCCTGAGCGAGCTGTGCCAGCCGGTCCCGCACCTTCTGCATGTCCTCCCAGGTGGGCCGCTTGTAGTCGGCGTTGCGCAGCAGCGCCGCCGGGTGGTAGGTCACCATCAGATCCGCCTCGGCGTAGCGGTACCAGCGACCTCGCAGTCGTCCGATCGGGGTCTCGTTGCCGAGCAGCACCTGAGCCGCCACGCGGCCGAGCGCGACGATCACGGCCGGACGGACGGCGGCGATCTGGCCCTCGAGATAGGGCCGGCAAGCCGCCACCTCGTCCGGCTCGGGATCCCGGTTCTCGGGCGGGCGGCACTTGACGATGTTGGCGATGTAGACCTGGCTCCGCGCCAGGCCGATGGCCTGGAGGATCTTGGTCAGCAGCTCCCCGGCAGGCCCCACGAAGGGCAGACCCTGGCGGTCCTCTTCGCCCCCCGGCCCCTCGCCGATCAGCATCAGCCGGGCGTGCGGGTCGCCGGTGCCGAAGACCACCTTCCTGCGGGTCCCGGCGAGGCGGCAGCGGGTGCAGGCGAGGGCCTCGGCTTCGAGCTCGCCGAGGCTGGTTCCGGATGGCCCCCTGGCCAGCCCGGCCGGAGCTTCGGTCGCGGCGCCAGCAGCCGTCGGGTGTGTTTCGACCTTGGGGCCGGCCCTCTCGGGCCGCCTCAAGCTGTCGTAGCCGATGTCTTCGAGATAGGAAAGGATGTCCGCCAGCGGGCCTTCGATCCGTCGTGCCATCGCCGGAACGCCCCGAGGTCAGAGCTGCTCAAGCCGTCTCGGCGGGTTCCGGCGCTTCCTCGACCGAGTCCTGGGGAGCCGGGCCGTAGCCCCACTGCACGGCGCCGCGGCTCACTTCCCGCATGGCCACCACGGTGGGCTTGCGGGCCCCGGTCTCCACCCTGGGTCGGGCTCCGCGCATCAGCTGCTCGGCCCGTCGGGCGGCCAGGAGGACGTATCGGAACTTGCTGTCGATGTTCTCGGGGATGATCGGTTCCATGCTGCTCAGTCTCCTTGCTCAGGTCGAGGGATCCCGGGGCGAGGCTGGCGCTGCCAGCTCGCTCCACAAGGTTTCCACCCGATCGCGCATGCGCTCCAGGCTTAGCCTCTTGTCCAGGATGATCGCGGCCAGTTGAGCTCCGGCCCGCTCGGCGTCGTCGTTGACGATAACATATTGATACCGCTGGTATTCGGGGATCTCCGAGAGGGCCACGGCGAGGCGCCGGTCGATCTCCGCCGGGTCGTCGACGCCTCGCCCGTGCAGGCGCCGTCGCAGTACCTCGAAGCTCGGAGGCAGGATGAAGATCGTCCGGGCTCGCGGCAGCTTCTCGACCACCTGGCGGGCACCCTGCACGTCGATGTCGAGGACGACGTCGACACCCTGCTCGAGGCGACCGACGACCTCCACCTCGGAGGTGCCGTAGAGCTGCCCATGCACCCGCGCCCACTCCAGGAACTCGCCACGCCGGACCATGGCCTCGAAGGTCGGCGTGTCGACGAAGTGGTAGTCCTTGCCCTCCACTTCCCCCGGACGGGGAGGGCGGGTGGTGTGGCTCACCGAGAAGGCCAGGCTTCCCGCCTCGAGCAGAGGGTTGCCGAAGAGGTGCCGGATCAGGGTGGTCTTGCCGGCACCGGACGGTGCCGAGAGGATGAACAGCTCGCCGCGTGGCATGGTCGGGCCCAGAAGCGGTGAGGCTATCACGCCTCCCGCCCACCCTCCGCCCTACTCCAGGTTCTGCACCTGCTCGCGCACCTGCTCGGCCAGCACCTTGGCGTCGAGCACGGCACGGGTGACCTCGGGGTGGCGGCACTTGGCGCCCAGGGTGTTGAGCTCGCGGAAGACCTCCTGGAGCAGGAAATCCAGCCGCTTGCCGATCGGACCGGCCTCTTCGAGGTTTTCGGCCAGGTGGGCGAGATGGGCGCGCAGGCGGTCCAGCTCCTCGGTGACGTCGGTGCGGTCGGCGAGGATCGCCGCCTCCTGGGCGAAGCGGGCCTCGTCCAGGGCCGGCAGGCCCAGCAGCTCGGCGATCCGTCGCCTCGCCGCTTCGAGGGCCTGGGCCAGGGCCTCCACCCGCAGGGCGTCGAGCCTCGCCGCGATCCCTTCGAGCTCGCCCAGCCGAGCCCGCAGCACCTCGCCGAGCTTGGCCCCCTCACGGTCTCGGGCTGCCACCACCTCGGCCAGGGCCGCGGCGAAGAGGTCGAGCACGAAGGCGGTGTCCTCCTCACTCCACGTCGCCATCCCCGAGGTGGTCACCGCATCGGGGATGCGCAGGACGTCGCCCAGGGTGAGCCGGGGCTCGACCAGGCCCTCGGCCACCAGCCCGGCCGCGCCAAGGGCGAGGGAGCGCACCAGCTCGGTGTCGAGCACCAGACCCTTGCCCTCCCCCTGGCGGCGCAGATCGAGGCCGATCTCCACTCGCCCCCTCGACAGTGCCTTGCCGGCCGCCTCGCGCAGGGCCAGGTCCAGGGCCGGATCGATCCCGCGGGCGTAGAGCTGCACGTCGAGACCCTTGCCGTTGACGGTCTTGACAGTGAGAGTCACGGCCCAGCTGCCGTTCTCCCCGGCCGCCCTGCCGAAGCCGGTCATGCTGCGCATCGCACCTCCTGGGGCGTTCCCGCCAGTTGCTCGGCCCGCCGCTCGGCCTGGTTCAGGGCCTCGGTCAGCCGCTCCGCCGCCCGTTCGGCATCCTCGTGGCGGTCCACGGTCAGAGGCTCGCCGTAGACGAAGCAGACCCGGCAGAAGGGCTTGGGGATGACGAAGCGGTCCCAGCTGGCGAGCAGCTTCGCCCGGCTGGCGGCCATGGCCACTGGGATGATCGGCACCCCTGCCAGGGCCGCGAGCTGGGCCGCCCCGGCCTTGGCGACCCGGGCCGGGCCTTTGGGACCGTCCGGGGTGATGGCGAGGTCGTAGCCTTCCTTGAAACGGCGCAGCAGCTCGCGCATCCCCGCCGCTCCCCCCCGCGTGCTCGAGCCGCGGCTCGAGTGGTGGCCGAAGTGGGCCATGGTGCGAGCAATCAGCTCGCCGTCGCGGTGTTGGCTGATCAGGATGGAGATCTTGGAACCTCTGTAGGCATAGGGCATCAGCAGCAGGTGCCGATGCCAGAAGGCGAGCAGGAAGCGCTCGCCTTCCCTCTCCCGGCGGCGGATCTCCCCCTCGCCGTGGTACTCCACCCGCACCAGCATCCGCAGCAAGCGGATGAAAGCCGCCCCCAGCCAGGAGATGAGGGCGACTTCCAGGGCTCGTCGGGAATCGGACACGATGCGGATTCTACTCGGCGATCCGGTCCCCCTCGCCTGTCTTGACGGCTCTTGAGAGCGACACTATGATGTTTTCTAAAGCTTCAGTCTTACTAAGATCCGTTCCGCCTCGCGAAGCCTCCGCGGAGGGTGCCATGAGCGAGCCTCCCACCAGCGAATCGCCCCAAGTCGAGCGACTCTACGTCCTATTCATCCACTACGTCTTGCGGGAGGGCAAGGACTGGACACCTGCGCTCGATGCCACCATCCACCTGACGCCGAAGGCGGAGGCACGCCTCGAGCATGACATCCGGTACCTCAAGGAGCTCCTGTCTGCCACCGGCGGCTGGCATGGGTTCGCCTTCCTCTTCCTGGACATTCGCTGGACCGAGGTGTTGCGACAGAAGAGCAGCCGCCTCGAGGCCGCGCTCCTGGGATCGCAGCTCGCGAACCTGCAGGAGCGGCTGACGGATCTCGTCGCTGGCGATGTCCCCATCCGCATCGTGACCCCTGTTCACTTGCTCCAGTTGCTGGTCATTTTGGAGCACAACCTGGACCAGCACGATCGCGGGAGAGTCTGGAAGTACCTCGCAGGGGCGCAGAGGCGCCTCCTCTACGACAGCTCGAAAGTCATCGAAGCGGTCATTCGCCTGGTGAACCTGGGCCGGAATGTCCCGATTCTCCGCTTTGACGATGACGTGGTCTTTTTTCCCTCTCGTTACAGCATCCGGCCTGACTATGAGCGGCACCTTGACGACACCAGGTCCAGCATCTTGGCACTCTGCCACCGCTACACCGAACTCTCTCGCCATCCGGATGTCCACTACTTCTCATATTCCGGCTGCTATCTCTCTCCCCTAAGAGCCGACGCTTGGCTAGAGGGCGATCTAGAGACTTCCTCGACAGATTCACCTTACGCGGACTTCCTCGATGAAGGCATCAATGGCTTTGCGACCAGGATTGTGCAGCTAGCGAAGCTGCCCATTGGCACCTTCGATCCACAGCAGGATCCAGCAAGGCAGCTGGAGGACGAAGAGGCACAGTTCGACCTCCCTCAAGTCCAGCAGTTCCTCAGCAGCCTCTGGGAGATCGGCGCCAACCCCTTCCGCCAAGTTATCAGCGGAGCTGGCCTCTGCCTGAGTGATAGCGCGATCCTCGACCTGCCACCCTTCTCGAACTTGACCGCCTTCGTGATGTGGATCGACGATCACTTGAAGTTCGCGCTGCATCACGAGCTGAGACACTTTGGCCTGCCACTCGAAGGTGAACGGCGACCACAGCTTTCCAAGAGCGAGATGCCGCGAATCGGCCGCATCTCCGAAATCTGGTTCCGCCAACGCCGACACAGTCACGAGGATGGCAGCTACAAGCGGCCTTCCCTGAAGGACGTCCTTTGGCATACCTCGGAGTATCTGCCCCGTTTGCTACGTGGGTGCATCTTCGACGCCTGGCTGCGGGAGGACCCCAACCTGAAACGCTCGGCCGAGCTGGTCGGCGGCGATGCCTGGAACGTGGCACTCGAGAGGGCGCAGGGTAGCTATGCCCGCTATTTCATCCGAGTCCTCACCGAGGGGCCGCAGCCGGCCCAGAGAGAAGAGCTTCGAAAGGTGCTCTGGGAGATGGCCTTGAAGCGGCTGGGCAGGGCCTGTGAGATCTGGGGAGACAAGCGATTTGCGGGAACCTTCTTGCACCTCTTCGTTGTAGGAGGAGGCCATCTGGATACGCGCTATCGAGCATGGATGGAAGGCGCCACCAAAGCTGATCTCGCGCTCCTTCCCAGAGAGTTTCCAGCCGGGTTGTCGGTCGCTCTCGAGAGACTACCCAAGACGGTGCCACCGCACAGAGCTGCCGCCGACGACGAGGCGAACGGCGCCGTCACGTTTCTCCTGGAACTCATCGAGGACGCCCTGGACTACGTCGACCTCGTGCGCTTCTGGAGCTCATTTGTAACAGCAGCTCGCTATCTGCTCAACACTCGTCCTCGCCGCGCCGATGTGTTCTGGGCCTTTCCTGCGGAGTATCCGGCGAGGGACAGGCGTGAGCGCTTCGCCGACCTCAACTGCCCGAGCTTGGTTTGCCCGCTGAAGCCGACTCTGAGGGCCGCTGGCGTAGCCGACCCTCTCGTCGAGAAGCCGAAGAGTCAGGGAGTGACCGTAGCCGGCCAGGAATCGGCCCAACCTGCCAAGAGGGCACCTCGTAGGCGGTCCCGAACCCAGCGAGAGCGACCCTGAGCCGAGCTGGCTCAGCTGGCTTTGACTTGCAGCCGTGACGAGCCGACAGGGATAATCCCGCCGCGGGCCCAACGACGGGCTCGATCCCCCGGAGATCCGATGCGCTCGAGGCCCCCCCTGTCGGAGATTCCCGTGGTCATCCTCTGCGGCGGCAAGGGCACGCGCCTGCGCGAGGAGACCGGCTACCGCCCCAAGCCGATGGTGGAGATCGGCGAGCAGCCGATCCTCTGGCACATCATGAAGATCTACAGCACCCACGGCCTCGGCCGCTTCGTGCTCTGCCTTGGCTATCTGGGCTGGTCGATCAAGGAGTACTTCCTGCGCTACCACGAGATGCACCGGGACTTCACCCTGACCATGGACGGGCGCAGCCCCATCGAGTACCACAACCGCACGGGCGATGAGGACTGGCAGGTCACCCTCGCCGAGACCGGGGCAGAGACCGGCACCGGGGGCCGGTTGTGGCGGGTGCGCTCCTACCTCGACTGCGACACCTTCTGCTTCACCTACGGCGACGCCGTCGGCAACGTGGACGTCGAGGCCCTGCTCGACTTCCACTGGAGCCAGGGTCGCATCGGCACGGTCACCGGCGTGCACCCCACCTCCCGCTACGGCGAGATGCACGTCAAGGATGGGCGGGCCGTCGAGTTCAACGAGAAGCCGACCCTGGCCGAGGGCGTGGTCTCGGGCGGCTTCTTCGTCTTCCAGCGCGAGATCTTCGACTACCTCGACGCGGAGCCCAGCTTGCTCCTCGAGCTCGATCCCTTGCAGCGCCTCGCCCGCGACGGCCAGCTCTCGGTCTATCTCCACGAGGGCTACTGGCACCCCATGGACACCTACCGCGACTACCTCCACTTGAACGAGGTCTGGCGCCAGGGCCAGCCGCCCTGGAAGACCTGGTAGGCAGAGATGGCACTGTCTTGCCGTTTCTGCGCCGCGCCCCTCGACCGGCTGATCCTCGACCTGGGGCTCTCCCCCCTGGCCAACTCCTACCTGAGGCCCGAGGACCTCGGCCGGCCGGAGACCTTCTACCCCCTCGCCGTCCACCTCTGCGAACGCTGCTGGCTGGTCCAGCTGCCGGCGGCGGAGTCCGCCGAGGCGATCTTCTCGGATTACGCCTACTTCTCCTCCTACTCGGAGAGCTGGCTCGCCCACGCCGAGCGCTTCGCCGGGGCCGCCACCGAGCGTTTCGGGCTGGGCGCCGGCTCGAAGGTGGTGGAAGTGGCCTCGAACGACGGCTACCTGCTGCGCTTCTTCCACGCCCGGGGCATCCCGGTGCTGGGCATCGAGCCGGCCGCCAACGTGGCCGAGCACGCCCGTGGCCTGGGGATTCGGACCCTCTCCCGCTTCTTCGGCCGGGCCTTCGCCGAGGAGCTCGTGGCCCAGGGTGAGGCCGCCGACCTGCTGGTGGGCAACAACGTGCTGGCCCACGTGCCCGATTTGAACGATTTCGTGGCTGGGCTCGCCCACCTGCTCAAGCCCACGGGGGTGCTCTCGATGGAGTTCCCCCACCTGCTACGGCTGCTCGCCGAGAACCAGTTCGACACCATCTATCACGAGCATTTCTCGTACTTCTCGTTCACCGTGGCCAGGCGGGTCTTCGCCGCCCACGGCCTCGTGGTCTTCGACGTCGAGGAGCTAGCCACCCACGGCGGCTCCCTGCGGGTCTTCGCCAGCCGGCCGGAGGCCGGGAGGGGCGAAAGCGAGCGGGTACGGGAGCTGCTCGCCCGTGAGGAGGCCGCCGGCCTCGAGACCGCCGGGGCCTACCAGGGCTTTGCCGCGGCGGCCGGACGGGTCAAACGGGGCCTGCTGCGTTTCCTGCTCGATGCCGCCGACGCCGGGGAGACCGTCGCCGCCTACGGCGCCCCGGCCAAGGGCAACACTCTCTTGAACTTCTGCGGCATCCGCCCCGATCTGCTGCCCTACACGGTGGACCTCTCTCCCCACAAGCAGGGCCACTACCTGCCCGGCACCCGCATCCCCATCCATGCGCCGGACCAGCTGCGCGCAACCCGGCCGAACTACGTGCTGATCCTGCCCTGGAACCTGAAGGAGGAGATCGCCCGCCAGATGGCCGACGTGCGCGGCTGGGGCGGGCGCTTCGTGGTGCCGATCCCGGAGGTGACGGTGCTGCCGTGAAGCTCCACGAGCTGCCGCTCCCGGGCGCCTACCGCATCGACCTCGAGCCGATCGAGGACGAGCGCGGCTCCTTCACCCGGGTCTTCTGCCGGCAGGAGCTCGCGGCCCAGGGGCTCGAGGGGGAGATCGCCCAGGCCAGCCTGTCCTTCAACCACAAGAGAGGCACCTTGCGCGGGCTGCACTTCCAGGCCGCTCCCCACGAGGAGGCCAAGATCGTGCGCTGCACAGCCGGGGAGATCTTCGACGTGATCGTCGACCTGCGGCCCCTCTCGCCGACGTTTCGCCAGAGCTGCTCCATGACCCTGTCGTCTCACGCGCGCCAGCAGCTCTACGTGCCCAAGGGATTCGCCCACGGCTTCCAGACCCTGGTGGATGACACCGAGGTCGCCTACTTCATCTCGACGCCCTACGAGCCCTCGGCTGCCCGGGGCTACCGCTTCGATGACCCCGCTTTCGGCATCCGCTGGCCCCTGCCTGTGGCGGTGATCTCGGAGCGCGACGCCACCTTGCCGCTTTTCGGTGCTGAGGGAGAGCGCCGGCCGTGAGCGTGACCGAGCTGCTCGACGGGCTGGACCGCGCCGCCGTCGGCGAGCGGATGCACGCCTTGGTGCGCCGCGCCTACCCCCTCTGCCGGTCGATCACCGGCCCCGCGGTGCGGCAGACGCTCGAGATGCTCGCCGAGCGCATCCCCTTGACCGTCCACGAGGTGCCCACCGGCACGCCGGTGCTGGACTGGACGGTGCCGAAGGAGTGGCAGGCACGGGAAGCCTGGATCAAGGGGCCAGATGGCCGCAAAGTGGTCGACTTCGCCGAGCACACCCTCCACCTGGTCTCCTACAGCGTGCCGGTGCACGCTCGGATGAGTCGGCAGGAGCTGGAAGCTCACCTGCATTCCCTACCCGAGCAGCCCCGGCTCATCCCCTACCGCACCTCCTACTACCGGGAGACCTGGGGCTTCTGTCTGCCCCATGCCCGGCGGGAAACCTTGCCCGAGGGGGAGTACGAGGTCTTCATCGATGCCGAGCTGCGCGAGGGCTCGCTCACCTGGGGCGAGCTCTTCCTGCCCGGCGAGGGCGAGCGAGAGGTGCTCTTCTCCACCCACCTCTGCCATCCCTCCCTGGCCAACGACAACCTCTCCGGCATCTCGGTGATGACCGAGCTGGCCGCGGCCCTGGCGCAGCTGAGCGGGCGGCGCTTCGGCTACCGCTTCCTGTTCATCCCCGGGACCATCGGCTCGATCACCTGGCTGGCCGGCAACGAGGAGAGGGTGGACCGGATCGCGGCCGGCCTGGTGGCGGCGAACCTGGGAGACGGCGGGCCGTTCCACTACAAGCAGAGCCGGCAGGGGGACGCTTTCATCGACCGCGCCGTGGCGCGGGTGCTGGCGGAGTCCGGCCGGCCCTTCGAGGTGATGCGCTTCGTGCCCTTCGGCTACGACGAGCGCCAGTTCTGCTCCCCGGGCTTCAACTTGCCCGTGGGCTCCCTCACCCGCACCCCCTGGGGCCGCTACCCCGAGTACCACACCTCGGCCGACGACCCGGGCTTCGTCCGGCCCGAGCACCTGGCCGGGTCCCTCGCCACCTATCTGGCGGTGGTCGAGGTGCTGGAGGGGGACCGCCGGTACCGCAACTTGTTGCCCAAGGGAGAGCCCCAGCTCGGCCGGCGTGGGCTCTACGGCTCGCTCGGGGGCGGCTCGGCGAAGGAAAGGGAGCTGGCCCTGCTCTGGGTGCTCAACCAGTCCGACGGGGCTCAGAGCCTGCTCGACGTGGCCGAACGCTCCGGCCTGCCCTTTCGCCGGCTGGCCGCGGCGGCCCGGGACCTGGAAGCTGCCAGCCTGCTGGCCGTATTGGCAGAGGGAGAAAGCTGATGACCGACCTTCGCGACCAGATCGCCCTGGTGACCGGCGCCTCCGGGGCCATCGGCGGCGCCATCGCCCGTGCCCTGGGGGCAGCCGGCGCCCGCCTGGTGCTCGCCGGCCGGGACGCGGCCCGCCTGCGCATGCTGGCCGAAGAACTGCGCGGCAGCTCGCCGGAGATCGACGTGCAGGCCGCGGACCTCGCCGACGAGGCGGCCCTCAGGCGCCTGGCCACGCGGGTGCTCGGCACCTTCGGTGGGGTGGACCTACTGGTGCACAGCGCCGGCCTCTTCGTGGGGGGCAAAGTCGCGGACGTGCCCCTGGCAGACCTGGACCGCCAGCTCACCGTGAACCTGCGCGCCCCCTATCTGCTGACC
Source organism: Thermoanaerobaculia bacterium (assembly GCA_036274895.1). GTDB lineage: Bacteria > Acidobacteriota > Thermoanaerobaculia > Multivoradales > SZUA-115 > CALMKX01. The sequence continues at coordinate 44,855 of DASUEU010000051.1, forward strand.
CAGCTGCTATTGCCCTCGCTGATCGCCCGGAGAGGGCAGATCGTGTTCATCAACTCGAGTGCCGGCCGCGTGGCCCGTGGCGGGGTGGCCTCCTATGCCGCCTCCAAGTGGGCCTTGAAGGGCTTGGCCGACGGTCTGCGCGACGAAGTTAACGGCGCCGGCGTCCGCGTCCTCACGGTCTTCCCCGCCCGCACCGCATCGGCCATGCAGGTCCTGGTGCGGCAGACCGAGGGGAAGCCCTACGAGCCCGAGAAGCTGCTCCAGCCCGAGGACGTGGCAGCCGTCACCTTGAACGCCTTGCTGCTGCCTCGCCGGGCAGAGGTCACGGACGTGGACGTGCGGCAGATGGTCCCCGTCTAGCCATGATCAGCGATCCCAAGCTTCGCCCCCCTGGGTCGCGCCCGGGGCCTCTTTCTGGGCCGGCGCCCCACGCCACCGGCGGTGGCTCGTGGCTCGCTCTGCTCGGGGTGGTGGCCCTGCTGTGGTTCTTCTGGTCGAGCTGGCTGGTGTTCCCGTTCAAGATCCTGGTGGTGCTCTTCCACGAGCTGTCGCACGCCCTGGCGGCGATCGCGACCGGCGGCTCGGTGCTGTCCATCGAGCTGGTGCCGCAGGAGGGCGGTCTCGCCCGCACCGCCGGGGGCAGCCGCTTCCTGGTGCTCTCGGCCGGCTATCTGGGCAGCCTGCTGTGGGGCGGGATGATCCTGCTCGCCGCGGCGAAGAGCCGGCTGGACCGGGCCGTGACCACGGTCTTGGCGGCCATCGTTCTCGGCGCCGCCCTGCTCTGGGTGCGCCCCTTCTGGAGCTTCGGCTTCGCCTTCACGGCCGCCGCCGGGCTGGCGCTGCTGGTCGTGAGCCGGAAGCTGGGCCACGTCACCAACGACTTCCTGCTCCGGCTGGTGGGCCTGGTCAGCCTCTTCTACGCCCTGTTCGACATCCAGAGCGACGTGCTCGCCCGCCCCAACCTCTGCGCCTCAGACGCCTCCCAGCTCGCCCGCCTCACCGGCCTACCCACCCTCTTCTGGGGCATCCTCTGGATGCTCGCCGGCCTGGCGGCGGCGTGGTTCTTCCTGAGGAAGGCGGCGAGCTATCCGAACCAGTCGGAGACGGGGGCGGAGAGCGGGGGGGTCTGAGCGGCGAGCTGATCAGGACGAGGAAGGCTCACCCGCCTCATCCCGTCCGTGCCAGCTCTGGGAACTTCCTGTCGAAGGTCCACACCATCGGCGCGCCCGCGTGCCGGGCCTGAGCCCAGAGCAGGGCGTCGGTGATCGACACGCGCTTCGAGTCCCGGCAGAGCGCCAGGGCTTCGAGGGCGAGGTGCTTGGGCAGGCTGAGGAGGCGGATGTTCCTGCGGTTGACGATCTCGACCAGAGCGTCGACGACCCGGGGTCGGGGCAGATCGTAGAAGGTCGTCAGGGAGTGCGCCGTCTCGGCGAGCGCCAGCTCGCTCAGAATGAGGGCCTCGGCGTGGTCGATCACCGCGGCGGCCTGCTCGGCCAGGTCTGGGAGGTCGTTGGTGAGGTAGCGGACCAGGTAGCTCGTATCCAGGAAGGGAATGCCGGCGTGGTCGCTCACGGGCGGCGGCCTTCCGTGGTCGAAGCCTCTTCCTCTGCGGCCTCTGCCTCGAGGGCCCGACGCCAGGCCTCCTCCTTGAGCTCGGGCCAGGGCTTGTCGGGGAGGCTACCGCGGACGAAGGGAGCGAGGACGCCACGCAGGGACCGATCATGCTCGGGGGGCAGGAAACGGATCTCCACTCGGTCTCCCACCCGCTCCTGGATCGCCCTCGAGCCGGGCTCGACACCGAGGGCGTCGCGGATCTCCTTCTCGATCACCACCTGTCCCTTTGTCCCTACCAGTGTTGCCATAGGAACCACCTCGTCGAGTAGGTTTCGTCAAGTCGGTATGACTCGACAAAAGAGTAGGACACGACCTACTCGCCGTCAAGCCATTCCGAGGTGCCAGCCAACTCGGGGAACCCGCCCGAACCTCTCCTGCCAGCACGCTGTCAGCAGGCTCGCGAGAGACTCCCTCGGTCACGACAACTCGAGGAGAGAGCATGGACCTGAAAGCAGAAGCCTTGAACGAGGTCGAGATCAGCCGTCACTTCTTCGCCCGCACCACCGAATGCCTCGCGGAGGCGGACTCGGCCTTCCAGCCGGCTCCGGGGATGATGACGGTCGCCGGCCAGGTCGCTCACGCGGCCCACGCCATCGATTGGTTCCGCGAGGGGGCGTTCACCGGCGACTGGGACATGGACTGGGAGGCGCAAGCGGTCGAAACGGCGAAGGTCACGTCGTTGACCACCGCCCGGCGCTGGCTGGAGGACGCTTGGGGTCGCTTGAGGGAGGCCGTCGAGGTCGCCACTGCCGAGCAGCTGGCGACCACGCTGCCGGACAACCCCATCCTCCCCGGCCGGCCCCTTTATCACGTCGTCGAGTCGATCGTCGACCACACCGCGCACCACCGCGGAGCCCTGGCGGTCTACGCCCGGCTGCTCGGCAAGGTGCCGAAGATGCCCTACGGCGAGGACTGAGCGGCCAGCTCTCGCTCGACGGCGTTGAGGTAGTCCGCGAGGGTCCGGCCGGGCTCGAGGGGGAAGGTCTCCGACAGGATCTCGTGGGCCCTGAAGCGGTCGACCCGGAAGTTGCGGAAGTCCTGCCGCAGCTCGCACCAGCCGATCAACAGCCACACCGGCGGGTGGAAGGCCAGGGCGAGGGGGCGCACGGTGCGCTCGCTCTCCCGGCCCTGCTCGTCGGCGTAGCCGAGGAAGAGCCGGCGGCGCTGCTGGATCGCCTCGCGCAGGGCCGAGAGAGGCAGGCGGTCCACCCGTCGTTCGCCGTAGGTCGGCACGTAGAGACGGGTCTCCTCCACCAGGTGGCAGCGGTCGCGGGGCAGGGCCGCCTCCACCTTGGCCAGCAGCTCGGTGGCGGCCCGGGCGAGCTTCTCGTCCCCCCAGGCTTCGACCACCCTCGCTCCGAGCACGATGGCCTCGATTTCCTCGCGGTCGAACATCAGTGGCGGCAAGTCGAAGCCGCGCAGCTGGTAGCCCACGCCGGCCTCGCCGGTGATCGGCACCCCGCTCGCCTGGAGGTCGGCGACGTCGCGGTAGATGGTGCGCTCGGAGACCTCCAGCCGCTCGGCGAGCTGGCGGGCCGTGGTCACCCGGCCGCGGCGCAGCTGGAGCAGGAGGCGGAAGAGGCGGTCGGCCCTGCGCATGCGGTCGCGGTGGGGCTCAGACCGTGGCCGTGGCCCCGGGCGGCCCCGGCTCCACGAGCACGGCCTCCGCAGCCCGCACCCGGATCCCCGAAGGCAGGTCGCGGGTGACCACGGCGTTGGCCCCGACTTTGACGTCGTCGCCCAAAGTGACGGCGCCGATCACCGCCGCGTTGGCGCCGAGAAAGACCCGATCCCCGATCACCGGCATCTCGCGCACCCGCGAGGACGATGGCGAGCCGATGGTGGCACCGTGCAGCAGCAGGGCATCCTGCCCCACCTTGGCGTAGCCGCCGACCACCAAGCCCACGCCGTGGGAGATCTTGAGCCCCGGGCCGATTTCCGCCCCCGGGCTGATCTCTGCACCGGTGACGAAGGTCCCCCAGCGCGCCAGCAGGGGAGGCAGCAAGGGCACGCGCTTGACCCTGAACCAGCGTGCCAGGCGATAGATCACCACCGCCTGGAAACCGTTGTCGAAGAGAGCAGCCTCGAGCAGCCGCCGCCAGGAGGGAGGCCGTCCCTCCTGGCCCAGGCGGTCGAGGTCGCGATTGAGGTTGGGGAACATGGGATGGCGGCCGGCCACACCGCGGAGACGGCGGGGTCACTCCTCGTCGTAGCGGGGAGGCTTGGGTAGCTCGACGGAGAAGCCCGCGCGGTAGCCGCGCAGCTTGGCGGTGACCGCGCGCTGGTTGCCGCGGGTGAGCTCGCGGCCGAAGGCGAGGGGCATGGCCAGGAGGATGATCGCCACGGCCAGGGCCTTCTGCCAAGGCCGGGCGTAGCGCCGGATGAAGATCGCCGTCGAGCGGGCGCTGTGGAAGTTCTTGCCCGGCTTGTAGCCGCCGGTGGTCACCGAGACCTTGTGCCAGAGCTTCGCCCGGTGGGCGAAATAGCAGCGATACCCCCGCTCCAGAGCGCGCCAGCAGAAGTCCGCGTCCTCGAAGCAGAGCTCGTAGAGGGGATCCCAGTAGCCGATCGCCGCCACCACCTCGCGGCGTACCAGCATGGCGCAGCCGTTGATGAAGTCGACCTCCTCGTCGCGGTCCCACTGTCCGCGGTCGCGCTCGCTGCGCGCCCGGTCCTTGGTCACCGCCTCGCGGAAGCCCATCCACCCGCCCACCGACCACAGCTTGTCGCGTTCGCCGAAGTAATAGCACTTGGGGCCCACGATGCCGATCGATGGGTCGCTCTCGGCCACCTTCACCAGTTCGGCAACCATGTCCGGGGCGACCTCGATGTCGTTGTTCAGGATCAGCAGGTAGTCGTAGCCCCGCGCCATGGCCCAGCGCATGCCCAAGGTGGCACCGCCCGAGGGGCCGAGGTTGACCTCGGTGCGCAGCGTCGTCACCGCCGGGAAGGCGGCGGTGATCGCCTCCGCGGTGCCGTCGGTCGAGCCGTTGTCCACCACCAGCACGTCACAGGCCGGGTAGTTCTGGCCGAGGAGACTGGGCAGGGCCGCCAGGGTCAGCTGCCTACCCTCGTAGCTGAGGACGATCGCGGCCACCCGCGGGGCGCTCATGGCAGGGCCCTCTGGTGGCTCGCCCCGAGGATCCGGGACGGCAGAGGCACTACCTCCCTCGCCATCAGACCGGAGGTGTCCAGCCCGACCGCCTCGAGCCAGCGGGCACAGACCAGCGTCCGCCACAGGGGGTAAGAGTCGTCACCCCGGCCGGTCCGGTGGATCTCGAAGCGGTGGCCGGCCTCGAAGCGGTCCACCAGCCCCCAGACGGGGTGGCTGGAATCGGCGATCAACCGCTCGAGCTGCGGGGCCAGATCGGTCTTGAGCCAGCGGGCGAGGGGGACGCCGAAGCCACGCTTGGGCCGGTCCAGCAGCTGCCGGGGCACGTGGCGGTAGGCCAACTGACGGAGCAGGAGCTTCTGCTCGCGACGCCCGATCTGGAACTGGCTGGGCACCCTGGCGGCCAGCTCGGCTACCTCCTGGTCGAGCAGGGGACAGCGAACCTCCAGGGCGTGGCGCATCGAAGCCCGGTCCACCTTCACCAGCACCTGGTCGGGCAGGTAGTTGTCGAGGTCGACGGCCCGACAGCGGTCGAGGTAGGCCAGCCCGGCCCGGTCCTGAAAGTCGCGGGCGATCTTCTGCTCCCGGGCCGAGCCCAGGGCCTCCCGCACGGCAGGGCGCAGCATCTCCAGGTGGTCGGAGGAGAAGCCGAGGGCATGGAGATAGAGCTCGGAGCCGCTCCGGGATCCGCGGTCGAGGGCCCGGCGCAGATAGGCCCCGGGCGGGAAGAGGTGAGCCGCCCCCCGGGCCGCCGCCCGGCCGGCGGGAGTCGCCAGGCGGGACAGCTGGGCCAGCTTGCCGCTCGCACGGTAGCGGTCGTAGCCGAAGAAGAGCTCGTCCCCGCCGTCGCCGGAAAGGGCCACCGTCACGTGCTGGCGGGTCGTCTTGCAGAGCAGGAAGGTGGGGATGGAGGAAGGGTCACCAAAGGGCTCGTCGTAGACCGCCGCCAGCTCGGGCAGCAGGGCCACGGCGTCGGCCTCGACGATCTCCTCGTGGTGTGACGTACCCAGGTGGTCGGCCACGGCCCGGGCGTAAGGGGCCTCGTTCCAGCGCGGGTCGGTGAAACCGATCGCGAAGGTCGAGACCGCCTCCGTGGCGTGGCGTGCCATGTAGGCCACGATCAAGCTCGAGTCGATGCCCCCAGAGAGGAAGGCACCCAGGGGCACGTCGGCGATCATGCGCAGGCGTACGGCCTCGGACAGCCGGGCGTCCAGCTCCTCGGCGAAGGCCCCGGCGTCGAGACGGGGATCCGGGTCGGGCTCGAAGCGCCAGTAGCGCTCGACTGCAAAGCGCAGAGGAGAGCCGTCGAGGTCGAGCGAGAGACAGCAGCCAGGAGGCAGGCGGCGGACCTCCCGCCAGATCGAGCGCTCCCCCGCCACGTTGCCGAAGGCGAAGAACTCCCCCAAGGCGGCGAGGTCGAGGTCCGAAGAGATCTCGGGCAGGCGCCTCAGGGCTTTGATCTCGGAGGCGAAGGTGAAGCCTTCCGCGGTCGCCCGGTAGTAGAAGGGCTTCTTGCCCAGGCGGTCGCGGGCCAGGAAGACCCGACGGCGGGCGAGGTCCGCGACCACGAAGGCGAACATCCCGCGCAGGCGCCCGACCACCGCGGGCCCCCACTCTTCCCAGCCGTGGGCGATGGCCTCGGTGTCCGATTGGGTGCGGAAGCGATGGCCCCTCGCCTCCAGCTCGGCGCGCAGGGCCTGGAAGTTGTAGATCTCGCCGTTCAGGATCACCTGGACGGTACCGTCCTCGTTGCCGAGGGGCTGGTCCGCAGAGCGGGAGAGGTCGATGATCGCCAGCCGGCGGTGGCCCAGGCCGAGGTTGCCTTCGATCAAGACTCCGCCGGCATCCGGCCCCCGATGGCGGAGGCTTTCGGTCATGGCCGAGAGCACCGCCTCGTCGGGTCGCTCTCCGGGGCGGACGATCAAGCCGGCGATGCCGCACATTTCAGGCCGATTCTCCCACAGCTTCGAGCAGCAGGGCCTGCCAACGGGGCAGCACGGCCGCCAGGTCGAAGAGACGCCGGGCTCGCTCCCGCGCCGCCCGGCCCATCTCCAGGAGCTGCGGCCGGTCGGCGAGCAGCTGCCGGGCCTCCCAGGCCAGGACTCCGGCCTGCCCGGGCGGCACCAGCCGGCCGGTCACGCCCTCCTCGACGATCTCGTCCGGGCCGTAGGGGCACGAAGTGGCGAGGGCCGGCACTCCCAGGCCCTGGGCCTCGATCAGGGCATTCGGCAGGCCCTCGAAGTCGCTGGTCAGCAGGAACAGATCCGCCTGGGCGAGCAGGGGAAAGGGGTTCGCGACGAAGCCCAGCTGCTCCACGGCGTCGCCCAGCTCGAGCTTCTCGACCTGCCGCTCGACCGCCTCGGCCAGCGGGCCGCTGCCGCAGAGCCAGAGCCTCGCATCCACCTCCTGGCGCAGCCGAGCCAGGGCCTCCAGGGCCAGGAGGGGCCGCTTCTGGGGCGTCAGCCGCCCCACCCAGATCAGTCGCGCCTCCTCCTCGCCTCGCCGGTGCGTGGGCGGCGCAGCGGCCAGGGAGTCCAGGGCTGCGAAGTCGGTGGGGTTGGGCAGCACCCGCAGCCGTGGGGCGAGCTCGGGGTACTCCCGGGCCACGGCCTCGGCCATGCGTGCCGAGTTGCTGACCACGAAGCGAGCCCGTGGATAGACCCGCTCGGCCCACAGCCGCTGCCACCAGGGCTCGGCGAGCTCGGGCGCGTTGCCCACCCGGGCCACCCAGGCCGGTGGCTCCGGCCGCCGCCACAGGGCTCCGCCCGCCAGGCAGTTGGTCGAGAGCACGTTCGAGAGCACCAGGTCAGGGGCCAGCTCGGCCAGGTGGCGGCGCGTGGCGAGGACGGTGCGCGGCAGGTCCAGGGGCCCCCGGTAGCCGAGCACCGAGACCGGTACGTCCGCCGGTACCTGGTAGGTGCGCTCCGCCGTGGCGGCGAGCACCGAGGGGTGGAAGCGCCGGCGGTCGAGGTGCCGCACCAGGGTGCTGGCGAAACGCTCCGCTCCCCCGCCGGTGAGGGAATGTGTGAGCACCACCAGCTTGCTCGGCCGGCCCTCAGACAACGGCGTCGGCCTCCGTCGGCCCTTCGCTCGCGACCTCGACCGGAGCGCGGTACACCGCCTCCGTCTCCTTCTCCGAGAACCACGAGACGTGCTCCAGCACCGGCTCGATCTCCAGGGTGTAGCGACCCGGCAGGGCCGGCGCCTGCACCTCCAGCGTCACCGCCGCCTCGGCGCCGGGTGCCAGAGGCAGCGGCAGCTCGGCACGGCGGCCGTCGTCCGGCAGGCGGCGGCCGTCCTCACCGCTCCAACGGTAGGCGAGCTTGACCCGCGCCGAGCCGGTGGCGGCCCAGGTCACGCTGCTGGCATTCGCAAGCCGCACGGGCACCTCGATGCGCTGTCCCGGCGCCAGCCGGGCCGGCACGCTGACGCTCTTCCAGGTGACCGAGTAGACGTCCGCCGCCACCGCCGCCGGGTCCCCGAGCAGGGACAGGCGCACGCCGAGGAAGAAGTTCTCGGCCAACTGGTCGTCCTGGGCAAAGCCCGGGCAGAGGTTGGGCGGCAGCCAGCGGGTCCAGGGGCGGTTGCGGCCCGTCGCGGGGAAGACCTCCAGCCGGTAGTAGTGGAGAGTGCCGCCCGGCACCCGCCGCGTGCGATCCGCGGCTTTGGGTGCCAGCTCCAGCCGGGCCGGCACGTCCGCCCCGAGGTGCAGCTCCTGCTCCTCTCCCCCGAGCGAGAGGCTCACCCGGTTGTCCGGCGCCGGGCTTTCGAGCTCGAAGAGCAGGCGCGAGAGGGGGCGTGGGCTCTGGAGCCAGAGCTCCTGGCGCGAGGCACCCCGCAGCCACATCGTCTCGCCCTGGGGCAGGAACACGTCCCGCCGGCCGCGCACGGAGACGTCGCCGAGCTCCAGCTTGTCGTAGCCCGGCACCTCGCGCAGGGTCAGCTCCAGGGGGAAGTAGCGGAAGGGGGCGTTCCTGACGTGGGATTGCAGGGTGGGCTCCGGCCCGCCGGCGCCGAAGGGGGTGAACAGGATCGGTCCCACGAAGAGCCCGGCCAGGGCGTAGCCGGCGAGCGTCGGAGTCGGTGTGACCTTGCGCACCAGGAAGAGGAAGGCCGGCAGCACGCAGACGTAGTAGCGGTTGCCCACGAAGCCGCCGCCCCCCTGCCAGTTCTCGGTGATGTAGACCAGAAAGAACAGCGCCACGGCCGCCAGAGCGGCGAGGGTCAACCAGCCTTCGCGGCTGCGCCGGTTGCGCAGCAGGAACAAGAGCAGGGCCACGGGCACGAAGGGGGCGTAGAGGAAGAGTCCGGCGTGCCGGCCGAAGACGAAGTAGCCGAGGTTCATGCCCAGCTTGCCCCAGTCCACTTCGGGGATGCGCAGCACCCAGGTCCAGGCGCCGCCGGTGCCCATCAGGGGCTTGGGGACCGTCTGGCCGGGGGCCGCGGCGGCGCCCTCGGGGGCGATCGGCACCCGGCCCGGCTCGCAGACGATGACTCCCTGCCGGCGCACCCCGAGATAGCTGGTGGGGTGGCCGGTCAAGGCCACCGCCAGCCCGGCTGCCGCCGCCAGGGTGACGGCCCCGCCCCCGGCGAAGGCGACCAGGGGCTTCCACTGCCGGCGCAGCAGGCAGATGCCCACCACCGGCAGAGCCAGGGCGAGGTAGATCGGCTTGTTGTACACCGCCAGGGCGAGGGCCGCCCCGGACAGGGCCGCCTGCCCCAGGGGCAGGGGCGGATCCTCGCCCGCCTCGCCGGCGCGAAAACGATGGAACGCCAGGAACAGGCAGGCCGCCACCCCGAACATGTTGAAGACCTCGGGGTGCAGCCAGAAGACGTACGAGAAGCTGTGCGAGAGCAGGAAGAACCCGGCCGAGAAGAGCAGGGCCAGCCAGGGTGGGTTGAAGCGCGAGAGGTAGACCGCCCCCATGGCGACCATGGCCACCAGCATCAGCATGTTGAAGGCGATCAGGCCGTTGCCGCCGTAGAGCCGGGCGAAGGGGGCGGCGAAGAGGGAGTAGAGGTACGGCTTGCCGAAGTAGGCCGTCTGCCAGGCGTCGTCGGTCATCAGGATCAGGTTGTCAACGCGGCGGAAGGGGAACTCCTGGAACAGACGATCGGCGTCCTTGGCCTCGGCGCGCAGGTCGCGGTCGTAGGCCAGGGACAGGGCCATCAGGTAATAGGCCGGCTCGTCCGACTTCAGCCCCGCCGGCAGGCCGGGCTTGCCGAGAGTCAAGGGGAAGAGGACGAGGAAGAAGGAGAGGGCCAGGAAGGTCCAGACGGCGCCGCGCTTCACGGCAGGAATATAGCGCGGATCCCTGAGGACCCAGAGCCCTGTGCTATGTTGCGCCGGCATGCGCTCGCGGCTCTTCTCTGCCCTCTTTTCCCTGGTCTTTCTCGCCTTTTCCGCCGGCTGCGGCCGTGAGCGGGAGCCCCTCCACCCCCGCCACGTCTTCCTGATCACGGTCGATACCCTGCGTGCCGACCACCTCGGTACCTACGGCTACGGCCGGGACACTTCGCCCTACCTCGACCGCCTGGCGAAGCAGAGCGTGCTCTTCGAGCGGGCGATCGTCCAGTGGCCGAAGACCGGGCCCTCCTTCGCCTCGATGTTCACCGGCCAGTACCCGCACACCACCGGCCTCACCCACAAGTCGGCCATCCGCATCCCGGAGGGCTTCCTCACCCTGCCGGAGCTGCTCAAGGATCGCCGCTTCACCACCCTCGGCGTCAACTCCAACGGCGTGCTCTCGGACGACCTGGGCTGGAACCGCGGCTTCGACGAGTACCTGGAGACGGTGAGCTTCTTCTCGTTCACCGAGGGTGACCAGGCTTCCTACCGCGCCTCGATGAACGCCCGGCGGGTCAACGAACTGGCCTTCCCCCTGCTCGAGAAGCACAAGAAGGCCGACCGCCTCTTCGCCTGGATCCACTACTCCGACCCTCACACCCCCTACATCTTGCCGCCGGACGTCGCCAATCCCTTCCTGGGCGACCGCCTCTTCGTGGGCGACCAGCCGGTGCTCCTCGAGCAGCCGCAGGCCACCGAGATCGACGGCCGCCAGGACCTCAAGTTCTACGTCGCGCAGTACGACGCCAACGTCCTGGTGGTGGATCGCGCCATCGAGCAGCTCATGGGCCAGCTCGACAGGCTGGGCCTGCTGGCCGACAGCGTGGTGGTGGTCACCGCCGACCACGGCGAGAGCCTGGGCGAGCACGACTACTACCTGGAGCACGGCCGGCTGCCCTACAACACCACCTCCCACGTGCCCCTCTTCGTCTACGAGCCCTACCGCCAGGGCGCCGGCCGGCGCATCGCCGAGCCGGTGGAGCTGGTGGGCCTCTACCCCACCCTGCGCGATCTGGTGGCGCCGGGCCTCGAGGTGGCCGGGCTGGAGGGCAAGAGCTGGCTGCCCTTCTTGCGCGGCGACGACCGCGCCCTGGCCCGGGCCGGCGAGGTCTTCCGCCACGCCTTCTCGGCCGCCGGAGGGGGCAATCCCCTGACGCATTTCCGCAGCGTGCAGGAGAAGGAGTGGAAGCTGGTCTTCCACCCACCCTTGCCCACCCGCCAGGGCGAGCGGCCGACGCGCTGGGAGCTCTACCGCCTGAGCCGGGACCCCCTCGAGACCGAGGACCTGATCGCCACCGACCGGGGCGAGGCCGACCGCCTCCGGCCCCTGCTCGAGACCTGGATGAACGGCCGCCTGTGGATCTACCCCCCCAAGGGCCTCGCCGTCCAGCGCAGCCAGGAGGTCGAGAAGGCCCTGCGGGCGCTGGGCTACGTGGAGTAGGCCTACTCCACCACCACCGTCACTCGCCGCGACCTCTCGTTCGAGAACGGCAGCCGGGCCTCGAAGGTGTGCTCCCCCGGTTGGAGGGGCCAGCGGGCCGTGAAGGGGCGATCCACGGTGGCCCAGGGGCGATCGTCCACGTACCACACCACCTGCTCGGCACCGCCGGCCACCGTCACCCGCAGGGCGAGCGAGCTGGCCGCGGCCGGGGCCTCCGGGTCGAGCAGCAGGCGCTCGCCGCCCCGCGGCGAAGTGATGGTCAGCCGCATCCCGGAGGTCTGTACCGAGTGGGCTGGCTTAGGCCCGCCAGGGCCGTAACCCAGCTCCCGCGCCCCGGGCCCAGCGCTCAACCCCTCCCGCATCGCCCAGGCGGCGTAGCGCGGCGGCAGGTCCACGAAGGTGGCCAGGGCCACCCGGCCGCGGGGCGTGGCCGGGGTCGCCGGCCGGCCGTTGGTACGATCGAGCACGACCTGGCGGTGAAAGCGGCACTCCCCCGGCGGCAGCTGGGCCGGGGAGAGCCACTCCACCAGCACCCGGTCGCAGGCCGCGCCGGCCCGCTGGCCCGAGAGGGCACACACCCGCTCGGCGCGCCAACCCCGGGGCGGCGGGAAGGAGAGATCCGCCAGCCCCCCGAGCTGGTCCCGGTGCAAGGAGAGCAGGATCGCCTGCACCAGCCCGGCCGCGGCCCGGAAGCCCGAGGCCTCGTGCATCGGCCGGTAGTCCGGGTGGCCCACCCAGGCGCCCACCAGGTACCGGTTCGACCAGGCCACGGTCCAGGCGTCGCGGAACTGTGACGAGGTGCCGGTCTTGACGGCCACCGGGAAGGGGTACTCGGAGTGCCCCATGCGGGGGAAGCTGGGCAGCCGGGCCTGCGGGTCGGCCAGGAAGAGGGTGATCTGGCGCACCGTGTCCTCCGAGAGCACCCGTTTGCCCGGCGCCCCGGTCTGCCCTCGCTGCCACACCAGCGGCCGCACCCGGCCGTCCCCGGCCAGGGCGGTGTAGGCCGTCACCAGGCTCTCGAGGGTCACCGGCATGCCGCCCAGGGCCAGGCCCACGCCATAGCGGTCGGCGGTGGCCGAGCCGTCGTGGAGGCCGAGGTCCCCGAACAGGGCGAAGCCCTCCTCGACCCCCAGCTCGGCGAGCAGGTTGACCGCCGGCACGTTGCGCGAGTTGCCGAGGGCGAAACGAGGCAGCAGGGGGCCCAGGTAGCGGTCATCCGCGTTGACGATGCCGCCCACGGCCGGCTCGAGGTCGTCCAGCCGGGTCAAAGCGGTGATCCGCCCCCGCTCCAGCCCCAGGGCGTAGACGAAGGGCTTGAGCGTGCTGCCGGCCAGACGGGGCACCCGCAGGTAGTCGATCGCCCCGGCCCTCTCGGCGTCGAAGTAGCCGGTGGAGGACACCGCCGCCAGCACCTCGCCGGTCGCCCGCTCCACCACCAGCACGGCGGCGTTGCCCGCCCCCAGCCGCTCCCACTCGCCGACCGTGAAGCGGGCTCGCCGGGTCACTTCCTTCTGCAGCTCGAGATCGAGGGTGGTTTCGAACAGGAGGGGCGGCACCTGCCCGCGCCCGCGGGCCTCCTCGGCCAGGTTGCGGCTCAGTTGCAGCACGGCGTGCAGGATCTCCTCCGAGCGCTCGCCCCGGGCCGGCACGGCGAGCCGGAGGACGCCCTCCCGGGCCACGGCGTGCTCCTCGGGCGAGATCACCCCGCTCGCGGCCAGGGCGGCGAGGATGCGCTGGCCGCGGGCGATCGCCCTGGCCTTGCCCAGGGGATCGAAGGGGTTCATCCGGGCCGGGGACTGGGGGATGGCGGTCAGGAAGGCGATCTCGGCCCAGGAGAGGTCCTCGACGGGCTTGTCCAGGTAGCGCCGGGCGGCGTAGGCGATGCCGTGGATGCGGTTGCCGTAGGGCACCAGGGTCAGATATTGGGCCAGCACCGCCTCACGGCCGTAGCGGGCGGTGAGCAGCAAGGCCGTGGCCGCCTCCGCGGCCTTGCGCAGGTAGGTACGGGAGCCGGGACGCTGGAGCCGAGCCACCTGCATGGCCAGGGTGGAGGCGCCGGAGACGCGCTCCCCCTCGCCGAGGTTCTGCCGGACCGCCCGGCCGATGGCCAGGAGGTCGACCCCGGGGTGATCCCAGAAGCGGCGGTCCTCGATCGCCAGGGTGGCGGCCACCACCCGATCGGGCAAGGCGGCCAGGGGCCAGAAGCCGCGGTCCTGGTCCGGCGCCGCCGCCTCGGCCAGGAAGGTCCCGTGGCGGTCGCGCAAGAGGGGCGTGGGGGCGGGGCGGACGAAGTGCGCGCCGGTGGCCACCCAGAGAGTGAAGGCAAGGACGAAGAGGCCGGCGGCGCGTCGGGCAAGGCGGCGGAGGCGATGGGCACTCCGGCCCGGATGTCGCCCCGAGCCATGCCCTGAGGAGCGCCAGCGACGAAGGGGTGGCCGAGGGGCCTCCGGGGCGGGGGGCCACCTACCCGGGGAGACCCCTCGGCTGCGCTCGGGGTGACAACGGGACAGGAGGGCCGAGAGGCGGCGGATGGGTACGTCGGGCCGAGGAGGGCGGCCACTGGGGGCCGCCCCTACGACCGAATGAGATGTTGAGGTCCGTTCCTGCGACCCCGTAGGGGCAGGCCCCCGTGCCTGCCCCTCCCCGTCACCGTCGTCCTCCACCATGGCCTACTTCCCCTCCGGCGCCCGCTCGACCTCCACCTTGGCCCCGGCCGACGTGCCCACGACCTCGCCGCGGTACATCATCTCGGCCTTGGCCGGCGGCTGGATGAAGGTGCCCGGCACCGTGGCCCGGGTGCGGAAGTAGAAGTCGTAGGTCCCCTTGGGCAGACTGTCGTAGTAGAAGGCCACGTGATCGTCCAGGAAGGCCACGTAGCTCGGTTGCAGCGTCAGCCGGCCGGCGGTCCGGGCCTCGGGAGGGGCCGTGGCCAGGGCCGGGTTGAGCGGCTCCATACCGGCGGCCAGTGGCACTACCACGGCGACGTAGTGGCGATCCTCGGGGTTGACCACCTCCACGTGGTCCTCCACCACCGTGCCCACGGTCAAGCTCAGCGTCCGGCCCGGCTCGGCGAGGGCGGTCCTCTGAGGCGGCTCGGAGGTGTAGACCAGCATCTCGCGGCGCACCACGAAGCCGTCTCGCCGCGGCGGCGCCTGGCTGCCGTCGGCGGCCGGCACGTAACGGGTCTCGGTGCGGGCGGCAAGCCGCGGCCCGCTCGCCAGGGTGAGCGTCGCCTGGCCCGCCGCGCCCGAGCTGAAGAAGGCCGAAGGCCGCTCGGCGTCGAGGAAGAGACTCTTCTTGTCGCTGCCCGCCACCGCTTCCACCCGGGCCACCGGTGCGCCGGCGAAAGGCGGCTTGATCACCTCCGCCAGGGCCAGCAGGGCGCCGGCGTTGGCGTCGGTCGAGCCCCAACCACCGCCCCGGCCCAGCTCGGCGAGGCCGTCCACCACCAGGGGCAGCCGAGCATTGGCGGCGTCGGTGGCGGCCAGGGCTCGCACCATGCGGCCGAGGGTTGCGACCTCGCCGGGCAGGATCAGGCGGTTGCGCTCGCTCTGGCGCTCCTTGACCCCGGCGAAGATCTCCTTGCCTTGATGGAGCTGGGTGCCGACGCCGTTCCACAGCTCCGAGACCAGCCTCGGCACGGCCGGTGAGCCGCCGCGGCCAGCCCGGGAGAAGGCCAGCACGGTGTCCGACAGGGCATCGAGATCGAGGAACTGCGACTGGCGGGCCAGCTCGTCGCCATAGGCCGCCTCGAAGCGCCCGGCCAGGGCCAGGGCGCGCAGCGCCGCCGCTCGCTCGCTCCACTCCTCGCCGGGGAGGAAGCCGGCGTAGTCCGAGCGCAGGGCCCCCTCCAGGGCCCGCAGGTGGGTGGCGAGGAGCTTGTCGTCCACACCATAGCCGGCGGCCTTGGCCTCGACCTCGAACTCGACCGCCTGGGCGGTCAGCCAGACGTAGCCGTCCGAGCCCGGCCAGAAGGAGATCAGGCCGCTGGGCTTGGTGACCTGGGCCAGCCAGTCGAGGCTGTCGCGCACGCCGCGCTCCAGCTCGGCCTTCTCCTCGACCTCGCGCAACAGGGACGAGAGCTTGCCGAGGGCGAGCTGGGCCCGGGAGCGGGAGACCCGCTGCTCGGTGCAGCCGTAGGGGTACTCGAGCAGGAAGTCGAGCCCGGCCGAGAGGGCCAGCAGCTTGTCCTGGCCGGTGACCAGGGCCCGGCGTTCGAGCGTGCCCGGCCGTGGCGCCTCCCTGGGCTCGGGGAAGGCCACGGTCTGGCCGGGGCCCACGGCCACGACGGCCGAGAGCTTGACCTCGTCGCGGTCCTGGCGCACCGGCAGCCGCACCTCGAAGGCGTCCCCGGCGCGGTCGCTCGCGCGCTCGACGCCGACCTGGAAGGTCACCTCCGGCGGCGCCGTGCCGGCGCCCGCCCCACCCGGTACGGCAACCTCGAAGTCGAAGCGTTCCGGCTTGGCGATGTTCCACTCGAAGGCCCGCGACAACGGCCCGGAGGGCTCCACGCCCGAGAAACGGGCCTCCACCCGACCGGCTCCTCCCCCACCCTCGACGATGCGGCCCACGGCCGAGGCGACGAACCGGTCTCCCGGCCGCACGAAGCGCGGTAGTGCCGGCTGCACGATCACCGGCAGGCGCACCTCGAGGTGGCCGGTGCCGAAGCCGAAGCGGTCCGGCCCGGAGATCGCCTTCGCCCGCAGCTTGAAGTTGGTCAAGTTGTCCGGCAGCTGCACCTTGACGCTGGCCTTGCCCGACGGCCCGATCGCAATCGCCGGGTCGTAGAAGGGCACGGGCTGGAAGTTCTTGCGCACGGTCTGGCGGTCGAAGAGGCTCTTGGCCTCCTCGCCGCCGTCGCCGCCCGGCTCGGGGGCGAAGGGCAGCAGGCCGAAGACCAGGTTGCGGGTGTCCCGCGCCACCAGGTAGGAGCGCACGTCGCGCAGGAAGTCCGGCAGGGGGTCCAGGCGCTGCTCGCGGCCCAGGGCCAGCACGGCCTGGTCGACCAGCCAGAGGGTCACCTCGCCGGCGAGCGGCTTGCCCGCGGGGTCGCTCAAGGTGATCTCGACGGTGATCTCCTTGCCCGGCAGAGCTTGCGCCGGGTGCGCCAGCTTCACCTCGACCCGGCGGTCGAGGGGCTCGATCTCGAGCCAGGCCGTGGCTCCCAGCGTGGCCGGCTTGCCGAGGTCGGTGCGGTTGCCCGGCACCGGCCGGGTGCCGGCGATGCGGCCCCGCATCAGCAGGAAGTGCACCGGCAGGCGGGGCGTCCAGCCCCCCGACAGGGGCAGCTGATAGGTCGCCTTGCCGCCTGCCACCTCCAGCCACTCGTAGCGCACCCCCTCCGGGGCCTCGACGATGGCCAGGGCGCGGGCGCTCTGGAAGGGGCTCTCGAGCACCAGGGTGGCGGTCTCCCCGGGCTTGTAGCTCTTCTTGTCCGCGGCGACCTTGAACACGCCGGCACCGGGCTTGGCCCAGGCCACGGCCTCGTCACCGCCGACGAAGAGGTCCACCGACACCACCTGGGCCCGACCCAGCTTGTCCCGCGCCTCGACCTCGACCAGGTAGACCCCGGCCTCCGGAGTGGGCAGGGCCACGCTCAGGGGCCCGGCGCCGCTGTCGACCATTTTCTCGGCCACCTTCTCGTCGACCAGCTCGGTGACGTAGCGGGCCACGCCGTCCGAGAAGTCGCTGGCCCGCAGGTGGGAGTGCCATTGGCGGTGGATCAGCCGCACGGTCAGGGCCACGCCCGGCAGCTCCTTCTCCTCCGGCCCCAGCACCAGCACCTCGGGGTGGATCTCCGCCGCCCGCTCGAGGTAGCGGGGCACCTTCACGCCGACCAGGAAGGGGGGCACGGCGACCACCCGCCGGGTGTTGGTGACCGTCTGGTCGTCGGCGCCGGTGACCGTGGCCTCCACCACGTAGGTGCGGGGCTGGGCCGTGGGCTCCAGGGTGGGGTCGAGCTGAATCGCCGCCCCGCCCTCGGCGTTGGTCGAGTCCTGGCGCGACAGGGTGGGAGTGGACTCGAAGCGGCCGGCGGGCGAGAAGCGCCCGTCCGAGGAAAAGAACCACCCCGGCCGGGCTGCCGGCGCCCAGGCGTAAGGGAACTGGGTCACCCGCCAGGCCACGGGCCGCTCGGTCACCCGGCCGCCGGCGTAGTAGGTGGCGGTGAGCTTGACCTCGAAGGGACGGTCCAGGGGCACCTTCTCGGCGCTCCACAGCTGGACCTCGAAGGTCGGCAGGCGATAGGCCTCGACGCGGAAGCTCACCTCGCCGAAAGCCTCGCCGTCCGCCTTCCACTGGAACAGGGCCCGATAGGTGCCGGTGGGCAGCTTGTCCTCCTGGAAGCGGTGGTAGAAGCTGCCGTTCGCCGCCACCTCCAGGGGATAGCGGAAGGAGACGTTGCCCGGGCCCTGGACGGTGAGCAGACCCTTGCCGCTGAGCGGTGACAAGCGGCGGTCGTCGAGGCTGCGCACGTAGCCCTTGACGTGCACCGGCTCCTCCGGGCGGTAGACCGGCCGCTCGGTGAAGACGTGGGCGATGGTGCGCACCTCCGGCCCCCGCTCCCCCAACTGTTCCTGGGTCCACTGCAGCCAAGGCCGCCGGCTGGACAGCCAGGCGCCGTCGCTGTAGTAGTCGGGCGCGCCGGCGGGATCGAGCACCAGCAGATCGTCGTCCTTGGCCACCACGATGCGGCGCACCCGTACGCTCCTGCCGGTCACCGCGCCCGGGGCAGTCCAGGCCAGCTGGCCGCGAGCGTCCGTGCTGCCCTCGAAGAGGGTCTCCCAGCGCACCCCGCGCACGTCCTTGGCACCTGCCTGATCGACCGCCCCCTCCACCCGCACCCTGGCGCCGGCGACCGCGGCGCCGGTGGCCAGGGAGGTGACCCAGAACACGGCGCGGCGGGGCTCCTCGGTGGTGGTCAGGGAGAGGTCGGTGACCGTCAGGCGCATCCAGGCCCGGGTGCTCGAGGCATCGAGGCTGCGCAGGCCGAGCAGGTAGGTGCCGGGCCTCTCGGGGCCGGCGACGGTCGCGAGTAGCCCAGCCAGGTCGAGGCCGAAGCTCGCCGCTGTGCCGGTTCGCGCCAGCGGCAAGGGGATCAGCTTCGAGAGCGGCGGGCTGCCCAGCTGGTGCACATAAGCCGCGAGATCCTCGGTGGTGGGATGGCTCTGCACCTCGGTCCAGCGAGGCTTCTCCTCGCCCGGTCCAGGAGGACGGCGGCTCTCGTCGACCACCACCGGCGACTCGGGGAAGGGCCAGAACGAGCGGTCCAGGGGGTCGACCTTCTGGATCCGCAGGTCCACCTGGTCCTGGCCACGGCCGGAAAGCGGTACCTCCTGCGGCCCGCGGCGCTCGGCCACGCCGGCCCCCGTCGTCCAGCGCAGATAGGTCTCTCGCGCGGGAAAGAAGAGGTAGACCTGGTTGCTGGCGGCGAGGTCGAGGGTCTGCCCCTGCTCACTGGTAATCGGCGTCGGCACCAGGTCCAGGCGGTAGCGGGTGTCGCGGGCGAAGTCGCCGGTCACACGCAGCCGGCGGCCGATCAGCTGGTAGCTGAGGTTGTCCACCGGCGGCGAAATGCGCACCAGGTTACGGGCTTCGAGGGTACCCAGCTCCTTGGGCGTGGCCGAAAAGTCCACCACCAGGGCCGCTTCGCTCGCCGGGCAGGAGAGGGCCTGCTCGGGGGTGAAGCGGGAGCCCGAGGGGGTCACCGGCACCTGGCTGCCCGGGCAGCCGAACTGGGTGGGCCGGAAGGGCTCGAGGGTCGAGAAGGTCACCTTGGCCAGGGATTCCGGCGCCCCCTCGTCGAGGGAGAGTTTCAAGTGGACGACCACCTTCGAGCCCAGGGGGATGGGCTTGGCGAGGGCCAGCAGGTAGCCCGCCGGCTCGTCGCGCCCCCGGCGCTCCAGGGGCTGGACGGTGAAGTCGTCGGCATCGAGCCAGCGCGAGCTCTCACTGCCCACCCCGGGCAGGGGCCGCAGCTCGAGGGTGACGGCCCTGGCCAAGGCCTTGACGTCGACCGGCTCCGGAAAGCGCAGCTCGACCCTCTCCACCCTCTCGAGGCCCTCGGCGCCGTCCCAGGGCCAGGTCTCGACGGGCGCCGGCAGCAGGGTCACCAGCTCGGTGGTCCGGCCCTCCAGTTGGAAGCGGAAGCGGGTCAGGGCCGGCCAGGCCTCGGCCGGGCGCAGTTGGAGGGTGCGGGAGTCGAGCCAAGTGAAAGCGCCGGGATGGGCCGGGGTGAAGCGCACCCAGCGCTCCGGCCGGTCCTCGGGTCCACCCTTGGCCGGGCCGAGGTCGCGGTCGAAGAAGATCGTCACCGGGTCCCAGCTGCGCAGGAAGTGGTCCGGCACCAGCACGGTGCCCCGGCTGCCCGCCGGCCGCACGGGCCCGGCGAACGCGGGTGCAGCCAGGAGCGCCACCAGCACCAGGTTGAGCATCAGAACGGCCAGCCACCCGCGCCTACACATCGCCCGACTCCTCATCGTCTTCGGCGTTCAGCATCTCGTCGCACTCTTCGCACTCTTCGTCTTCGGCCTCTTCGACCACCGGCCGGCCGCGGGGAGCGAGCCGCTCGCGGGCCTGCCTCTCCTCGGCCAGGGCCAGGCAGTCCTTGGCCGGGTCGGCGCCGGCCTCCTCGACGTAGCAGCGGATCACCGGTCCCGGCGGCAAGGTCGGTGGCGGGTCGATGCCCACCACGGCCGGCCGCACGGTCAGGGGAGGCGCGTCCCGCGGGCTGGCGACGGTCAGCAGGTAGGTGCCGGGCTCGAGGTCGTGGAGTTGCACGGCGCCCCGGCCCAGCTCGCGGCCGTCGGCGGCCAGCAGGCGGGTCTCGACCACGTCCGAGCTGGCCCGGGCGCCCACCCCCACCGAGCCCTTGCGCCGGACTTCGAAGCGGTAGACCCGGCTATCTCCCGCTCCCAGCACGGCC
Source organism: Thermoanaerobaculia bacterium (assembly GCA_036274895.1). Classification (GTDB taxonomy): domain Bacteria; phylum Acidobacteriota; class Thermoanaerobaculia; order Multivoradales; family SZUA-115; genus CALMKX01. Next base: position 65,292 of record DASUEU010000051.1, read on the forward strand.
TCGGGCCCCAGGCCCTCGCCAAGGGTCACGGGAGCCTGGGCCACCACCTCGGCGGTGCCGGCGAGGTCCTGGCCGGCGAGGCCGGCGAGCCGCAGCTCTCCCTCGCCGGTGGGCAGGAAGAAGTCCAGCCGCCCCCCCTCCGGCAGCACCTCGAACCGGCTCACCTCTTGGGCGAGGGCCTCGACGATCACCCCCGAGGCCGTCGCGAAGCTGACCAGGGCCGGCTGATCGTGGGCGATGGCCCAGCGTTGGGCGGGCCCCGACAGCCGGACCCGGGCCGGCAGCTCGAGCCGGGTGACCTGGGACAGGCGGCGGGTGAGGCCCAGCCGGACGGGGCCTTGCGCCGAGTCGGCCCGGGCGACCAGGAGATGGCCGGGCCCATGGTCGATCAGCAGGGTGCCGCCGACCGCCGGCAGGGGCAGCTCGAGGCCGCGCAGCACGTCACCACCGGCAGTGAGCAGCCGCGCTCCCGAGGCACCGCGGATGCGCAGGCGGGTGCCCACCTCGGCCGCGTCCGCGGGCAGGGCCAGGCGCAGGGTGCCGCCCTGGGCCTGGCGGGCCTCGAAGGTCTCGCCGGCGAAGGTCAGCCGTCGTCCCGGGTCCACGGGCAGCAGCTCGAAGCGGGCGCTGGTGCCCGCACCCGAGAGGTCGAAGAGCCACAGGTTGGCGGCCTCGGTGTCGAGGGTCTCGTCGAGGCCCTCGCGGTCCGCCCAGTGGGCGGAGAAGATGCCCTCGCCGGTGGCGAGCACGGCGGCCAGGCCCGGAGCGAGCACCAGGCGCGCGGCCTTGGCTCCCGCGGGCAGGTCGAAGACCCGGACACCGCCCGCCGGCACGGCGGCGGAAGTCACGCCCCAGCTCGCCCCTTCACTCGCCGCCGGGCGAGCGAAGCGGTGCGCCGTCAGGCGGGTGGCCACCTCCGGCGAGCGCGGCGCCCGCACCCGGAGCCGCCCGGGCTCCGGCGCCAGGGAGGCCACGAGGGAGCCTTCCGACACCACCGCCAGGGCTCGGTCCAGGTCACCGGCCCGCTCTCCCCGGCCCGCCGGCAGCCAGCCGGCGACGGGCTGGCCACCCACGCTGCGAGCCACGGCGAGCACGGGGCCGGCGGCCACGTCGCAGACGATCTCGCCTCCCGCGGGGAGGGTGAGGTCGATGCCACCGTCCCCCTCGCCCAGCCGCTGGCGGCGAGCGACCAAGCGCTCCCCAGCGGCATCGGCGGCCGGCGAGAGGGCCCAGAGCACGCCGGCGGGGGCCGTGGCCCCGGAGCGGGCGAGCTCCAGGGCGGCTCCTCCCCGGTTGCCCAGCTCGAGGCCCGGCCAGGGCTCGAGCTCAAAGCAGCCGGGCTCGAGGCGCACCCCCGCGGCCAGGAAGCGCCCTTCGAGGCCGCGCACGGCCGCCAGACCGAGGCCCCGTTCGAGGTCGGCTCCGTCGGCCGCCGGGGGACCCGTCAGGCCGGAGGCCAGCTCGATCGGCAAGCCGCGACCATCGACCGACCAGACCCGCAGGCGCAGCGCCGTGCCGGCCGCGACGGGCACGGCCGCCGCCGGCTCCCGCCCCAGCCGGGTGGTGACGGTGCGCCAGGAGCCGCCCTCCTTGCGCTCGACGGCCAGCCCGATGGTCTCGGCCGAGCGGGCCGCCAGCACCATCAGCCCCTCTCCCTGCGCAGCGGCCAGGGGCACGACCTGGACCGTGCCCGGGGTGGACGTGAGGGCCACCTTGCCCGGCAGCGCGAGGGGGGAAACCGGCTGCTCGGCGAGACGCCGCACCGCGACCATGGTCTGGTAGAGGCCCCCGGTCTGGTCCACCTGGAGGCGGTACTGCCCAGGGGTCAACCGCTGCACCAGGAGGAAGTTCCAGTCGTCCGGGCGGTCCCAGGAGGTGACCAGCAGCTCGCCCTTGGCGTCGAGCAGGCGGGCCTGGGCGTCAGCCGGACCGAAGGAGGAGATCTCGTACAGCCCCCCCTCTCGTCCGACCGAGAGGGTAGCTTCGTCGGGCAGGCTGAGCTCGCGCTCGACGCCCGCCACCAGGGCCTCTGGCCACACCGACACGGTGTAGGGCAGGCGGTCGTTCACCCACACGGCCCGCACGGCCAGCTCGTACTCGCCGGCCGCAAGGGGCGCGCTGAAGCTGCGGCCGGGCAGCACCCGCCCCACCACCTCGCTCTGCCCGACGAGCCTCAGCTCGCCGGTCATGCCATCGCCGACGCGCACCGTCGCCGGGGTCGGGCCGTCCAGGGTGAAGCGCCAGCGGTCGGGCTGCCGGGCCTCGCCTTCGCCGGTCTCGCGCCAGACGTGCTCGAGGGCCCGCTCAAGGGGCAGGGCGTGGGGACCGTGGCCCTCCCGTGGCGGCGGCGCATCGGTGCGCTCGAGCAGGGCCAGGACCCGGCCCTCGGTGGCGCCGGGCAGGATGATCAGCCGGTAGCCGCCGGCGCCTGCGGGCAAGGGCTCCTCGCCGCTCGCCATCTCGGGGGCGAGGGGCCAGCCGTCCGCGTCCTCCAGCCGCACGGGAAAGTCCCGCTCCTGGCCGATCGCCCGCACCCGCCAACGCCCCTCGGCCGGCACCTCGAAGCGGTAGGCCACCCCCTCCCCCACCGCCAGGGACCGGCGGGCCGGCACCCCCGGCGCCAGGCTGCCGCCGTCCGCCAGGGGCGCCGCCGCCAGCCGCAGGCCCAGATGCCCGGCGGACTGCCCCAGGGCCGACACCGTGACCTGGTAATCGCCCTCGCGCAGGTAGCGCTGCACCAGGAAGTTGCGGCCGACGCCGTTGTGCTCCTCGGTGACCAGGTTGGTCACCGTGCGGGTGCGCAAGCGGCCGCTGGTCGCCAGCAAGCCGGTGGTCTCCACCCGCCACAGGGCCGGCCGGTCCGCCCGTAGCTGGAAGGAGCGCGACGCCCCGCGCCCGAGGTCGAAATGGACCACTTCCTGCTCGCTCACCGGCGTCAGCCTGGGCAGCTGCGCCAGGCGTTCCGGCGCGATGGGCGGCAGGGGGCGGTCGGCGGCCAGGATCGCCGGCTCGAGGGTCAGGGCGTAGAAGACCGGTCGCTCGGTGGCGTTGGCGATGCGCACGGTGTGGGCGCCGGGGAGTACCGCGGCCGCCTCCGAGGCCGGAGCGCCGTCCAGCGAGAGGGGTAGCAGCTTGCCGTCCTCGCCCAAGGCCGACAGGCGCCCGTCGGTCTTGGTGTCGAAAGGGATCTCCAGGTCTTCGCCCGGCCCCTGGACCACCGGCAGGGGCTCGGTGGGATCGAGGGGGCGCTCGCGGATCACCACGCCGGTGGCGAGGCCGGGCTGGCGGTTGACCGCCAGGCGATAAGAGAGGTTGCCCTCGATCGGCACCGCCAGGGAGGGGAAGAGCAGGCCGGCTCGCACCGGGGAGACCTCTGTGTCCTCGGCCAACCCCACCCACTCCAGGGCTCGACCGAGCAGGTCCGAGGGCCGCAGCAGCACGGAGACGATCCCCGGCTCCACGGGCTCGAGGCTCAGCAGATAGAGCCCGGCCGACAGCTCGACCGACTTGCCGGCATCCTCGAAGGCCGGAGCCTTGTAGCCACGGGTGGGGATCGGGAAGGGCTCGAAGCGGAAGCGGGTCTTGGTCCCTTTGGCCAGCAGCTCGTAGCGGCCGTTGACCTTGACCTGCACGTGCAGGGTGGCCGGGCCGAGCAGGTTGAAGCGGCGCTGCCAGGGCTGGCCCGGGCCCAGGGGCACGGCCTGGCTGGCCAGCACCCGGTTCTTGCCGTCGAAGAGCACGCCGGTCAGGCCGATCGAGTCCTCGGGGTGACCGGAGGAGAAGGCGGCGATCCAGTAGGTGCCTCCTGGCTCGATGGGGTACTCGGTGCGGCTGCGCATCTGCTGCAGCAGGTAGGGCTGCCCGGCGGTGCCCCGGACGGTGATGCGATGGAGGCCGTCGCTGCGCTCGTCCCGCTCGAGGGTGGCCACCGGCGGCACGCTCTTCTCTGTGACCATGGCGCCGTCCGCGTCCTCGACGAAGGGCTGCTCGGGGTCGAAGCGGGCGGCCCCCAGCAAGGCCGCGCCGGTCTTCGGCAGCTCCAGGCGGTAGTGGGTGGCGAGGCCGGAGACCAGGTAGGTGTCGAAGCCGAAGGGGCTGGTGACGAAGCGCCGGCGCCCCGCCTCGGGCAGGCGGGGGAAGCCCGAGCGCAAGTAGAAGGGCCGATCCGGTGCCGCCACCGACCAGGGCTGCTCCGGGCCGCCATAGGCGGTGAGCAGGTAGAGCCCGGCGTCGAGCTGGGCGGTGAGCTGGCAGAGGGTCAGGGGCTTGCCCTTGGCCGGCTCGATCACCGACACCAGGGGCTCCGCGTCGACCAGCCAGGAGCCGTCCTGCCAGAGGCGCAGGTCGCGCAAGTGGCGGCCGGCGGCCTCGAGGGTCACCCGCTGGGCCTTGGGCAGGTCGAGCCAGAAGGAGCGTTGCTCGAAGTCGCCGAGATCGGCCGCGATCAGCTTGCCGTCGAGGAGCCGGGGGGCCGGGGTGGAGCTCTTCTCGGCGAAGGTGCGGCCCGCGAGCTTCACCTGCCCGCCGGCCTCCTCCGCGCCCTGGGTGACCACGCGGTACTCGCCGCGATCGAGCAGCAGGTCGATGCGGCCGTCCTTGCCACCGGGGGCACCGTCCACGGCCAGGGTGCCGGCCATGCGGTCCACCAGGTAGAGGGCCGTGCCGGCGCCGCTCGCCACCGAGACGGAATAGCGGCCGAAGCGGGGCACCGTGAGCACGGTGGCCTGGAAGCCAGCGGCCGGCAGCTCCGCCGCTTCGAGGCGGACCCGGTCGGCCCCTGCCGGCGCGGCATCCCCGGCCCTCGCTCCCGCCACCCCCGCGATCAGACCGAGAACGCCGAGAGCGGCTGCCAACAGCCGCCCTCCCCGACACCACCGGTAGCCCATCATGTGCAATCCCCCGAAACCGCGTTCCACCGACAGTAACGCAAAGCGACGACGGGCGGGGGACAGACTCGAAGGAGGCTCCCGCACCCAGCTCGTAGGCTGGGTTGGCCGTCTGCGGCGTAACCCAGCTCGATCGCCGGAGAACTGAGCTGGGTTACGTGGCTGCGCCACTAACCCCGCCTACGAGCTCCGCCCCCGCCGTTTGAGCCGCTCCGAGACCTCGCGCACGGCCCTCTCTCGGCGCGCGACGTCGAGCTGTTCCTGATGCAACCGGGGCGGGGCCACGCGCTCGGCGCAAGCTTCCAGGGGCAGGGGGCAGCGCTCGCAGGTGAGGTCCACCTCCAGCCGCCGCAGGGCCGGGTCGGCGGCGAAGCGCAGGGTCTGGCGCAAGGTGTCGTCCGCCAGCACCCCGAGAGCCACGGTGGAGCGGGCGCCCGGGTTGAGCGCCAGCGGCCGGGAGGCGGTGAGCACCAGGAATGCCGCCTCCTCCGACTGGAAGTGCTGGTAGGCGGCGTCGACCAGGATCGAGGCAGGGTCCACGTCCGGGGGCGGCGCCAGCAGGGCGAGGGCCGGCCAGCGCCGGCAATAGGCCTCGGCCAGGCCGAGGCCATGCGGCACGGCCACCCGCGACAGGTTGAGCAGCTTGGTCAGCCGAGCCCGGTCGGTCCCCGCGGGCTGGGCGAAGCGCAGGAAGAAGAGCTGCTCCAGCCCGAAGCGATGGGGCAGCACCTCGGTCAGGCGGTGGAAGAAGGTCTCCGGCGTGGACCGCCAGCGCACCAGCAGGCGCAGCAACTCCGCCGGCTGCCAGGCGGGCCGGCCGAACAGGCGGTCGAGGTCCCGGCCCAGCTTCTCGCCGTCGATGAGCAGGGCGCCGGCAAAGTAGGAGGCCCGGAAGTTGTTCAGCACCTGGTCGAAGGACTCCACCTTGATCCACGACGAGGTCACCGGCCGCTCGCTCGCCCCGAGATGGCGGAAGCCGATCTCCCGGGCCAGCACGAAGGCCGCTTGGGTGGGCATCAGCCGGCCGTTCACCAGCAGGCGGGGCGGATCCCCGGGCACGTAGAGAGAGCGCAGGAACGACAGCTCGGGGTGTGTCGCCAGGGTGGTGCGGTCGATCTCATAGCCCCAGCGCCGGATCAGCTCCCGCTCCAGCTCCTCGGCGCCCGGCGGCGGCATCGCCGGCAGCTTGGCCTGGCGGCGAAACTCCCCGGCGGCCTCCTCCAGATCCTCGAAGTGGTTGTGGGAGAGCTGCTGGTAGGAGCGCAGCGCCGCGAGCAGGAACTGCTCCACCCCGAGGTCGTAGGCCAGACCGATCTCGAAGAAGGTGCGCAGCAGGGCCCCGGCGCGATCGGTGTCACGGGTGACCAGGCTGAAGACGTCCTTGGCGTCGATGCCGAAGAGGTGGAAGGGGAACTCGCGGAACCACTCCGAGTCGAGCACCGAGCGCACCGCTCCCAGCCGGCCGTCGACCTGCTGAGACACCAGCTCGTCGTAGGAGACATCGAGGGCCCGCGCCAACTCGAGCAGCTTCTCCGGCTTGGGGAACTTCTTGCCCTTCTCGATCTCCGACAGGTAGGACACCGCCATCTGCGCCCGCTGGGCGAGCTGCGACAGCTGCAACCCCCGCTCCTGGCGGAGAACTCGGACCTTGAGGCCCAAGGTGAAACGCAGGGTCTCGGCGTGGGTCGTGCTCAAGGGCTGACCTCGGTTGAGATTTCGCTGGGAGCGAAATTCTAGCCCAGTCGTGGCGATTCTGTCTCTGTCAGCGAAATTTCGCTTGACGTGCTACTTTCACTGAAACTATGGTTTCGCCGGAAAGAGGATCCCATGAGCTCGACCCTGACCCTGGAACAAGCCGTCGCCCACGCTCCCCTCCCCGGTGTCGAGGTGCCGGCCGCCGCCTGGACCACCGCTGCACGCAGCTGGCTCCCCCTGCCCCTCCTCGGCCTGATCGCCGAGCTCCACCGCGAGCTCGAGGGGGAGCGCCAGACTCTCCTGGCCCGACGGCGGGAGCGCCAGGCGGCCTGGGATCAGGGCGAGCTGCCCGGATACCTCGACGACGAGGTCTCCCGAGCAGCCCGCGGCGAGTGGCAGATCGCCCCCCTGCCTCCCGACCTCGAGCGGCGTCGGGTCGAGATCACCGGCCCGGTCGACAGCGCCAAGATGGTGATCCAGATGCTCTCCCGCGGCGAGGACGGCGCCCGCGCCGATTGCGCCATGCTCGACTTCGAAGACTCGATGAAGCCGGAGTGGCCGCGGGTGCTGGCCGGTTTCGCCAACCTGGCCGGGGCCGCGCGCGGTGACCTCGCCTGGCGGCAGCCGGCCGAGGGGGGCAAGCCTGAGAAGGTCTACCGCCTCGATCCCGCCGACATGCCGGTGGTCATGGTGCGCTGCCGGGGTCTCCACCTCGACGAGCTCAACCTGACCGTCGACGGCGAGCCGGTGGCCGGCGGCCTGCTCGACCTCGCCGGCGCCGTCTACCACTCCGCCGAGGCCCTGCTCGCCCGCGGTCGGACTCCCAAGTACTACGTGCCGAAGTGCGAGCACCACCTGGAGGCTCGCTGGTGGGGCCGTCTCTTCACCCTGCTCGAGGAACGCCTCGGCCTCGAGCGGGGCTGCCTGCGGGTCACCCTGCTGATCGAGACCCTGCCGGCAGCCTTCCAGATGGAGGAGATCCTCTGGCAGCTGCGCGAGCGCATCACGGCCTTGAACGTCGGCCGCTGGGACAAGATCTTCAGCGACATCAAGACACTCAAGGCGCACCCGGACCGCGTGCTCGCCGACCGCGCCACAATCTCCCTCGAGCGACCCTGGATGCGCGCCTACGCCGAGCGACTGATCGCCGTCTGCCACCGCCACGGCGCCTTCGGCATGGGCGGGATGGCCGCCTTCACCCCGGGCAAGACCGCCGAGCGGCGCGCCGAGCAGATCGCCAAGGTGGTGGCCGACAAGCGCTTCGAGCACGCCCTCGGCCACGACGGCTGCTGGGTCTCCCACCCCTACTTCATCGCCCCGGCCCTCTCGGCCTTCCCGGAGGAGAACCAGCTCGCGGTGATCCCGCAGCTGCCGGAGCGCCCGGACCTGCTGCCCGTGGGCGGCGGCCCCTACACCGAGGCCGGCCTGCGCAAGAACCTGCGGGTCGGCATCGCCTATCTCGAGGGCTGGCGGCGCGGCCTCGGCTGCGTGGCCTGGGACGACCTGATGGAGGACCTCGCCACCCTCGAGATCTCCCGCGCCCAGACCTGGCAGTGGCTCCACCACCGAGTGCGGCTCGACGACGGCCGCGAGGTCACCCCGGCCCTGGTGCGGGGGCTCTTCGCCGAGGAGGAGTCCGCCATCGCCGGAGAGATCCGCGCCGCCCTGAGCGACCCCGCCGAGGCCGCGGCGACCGCTGCCCGCTTCGCCGCCGCCCGCGCCGAGGCCGAGGCCATCTTCACCGAAACCGAGCTCCGCCCCTTCCTCGCCCTCGCCAGCGAGCGAATGGGCGGCTGAGCGATCCCCGACCCTGGGAAGGAGACCGACATGACCCGTACCGCCGACGAGCTACGACACCTCTGGCAAACCGAGCCCCGCTGGCAGGGCATCCGCCGTCCCTACAGCGCCGAGGACGTCGCCCGCCTGTCGAACAGCTTCGAGATCCGGCACACCTTGGCCGAGCGGGGTGCCGCCAGGCTGTGGCAGCTGCTCCAGGACGAGGACTACGTCGCCGCCCTGGGCGCCCTCACCGGCAACCAGGCTTTGCAGCAGGTGAAGGCCGGCCTCAAAGCGATCTACCTCTCGGGCTGGCAGGTGGCCGCCGACGCCAACCTCGCCGGCCAGATGTACCCGGACCAGAGCCTCTATCCCTCGAACAGCGTCCCCGAGGTGGTGCGGCGGATCAACCGCACCCTGCTGCGGGCCGACCAGATCCACCACGCCGAGGGGGACGACGGGACCGACTGGATGGCGCCCATCGTGGCCGACGCCGAGGCCGGCTTCGGCGGCCCGGTGCACGCCTTCGAGCTGATGAAGGCCCTGATCGAGGCCGGGGCCTCGGGCGTCCACTACGAGGACCAGCTGGCCTCCGAGAAGAAGTGCGGGCACATGGGCGGCAAGGTGCTGGTGCCGGTGTCGCAGTTCATCTCCACCCTCACCGCGGCCCGGCTGGCGGCGGACGTGCTGGGCGTGCCGACCCTGCTGGTGGCGCGCACCGACGCCGACAGCGCTCACCTGCTGACCTCGGACGTCGACGAGCGGGACCGGTCCTTCTTGACCGGCGAGCGCACGGTCGAGGGCTTCTTCGGCTTCCGCGGCGGGCTCGAGGCGGCGATCGCCCGGGGCCTCGCCTACGCTCCCTACGCCGACCTGCTCTGGTGCGAGACCTCGAAGCCCGACCTCGCCGAGGCGCGCGCCTTCGCCGAGGCGATCCATGCCGAGTTCCCGGGCAAGCTCCTGGCCTACAACTGCTCGCCCTCCTTCAACTGGCGCAAGAACCTGGACCCCTTCACCATCCGCAAGTTCCAGCGCGAGCTCGCCAGCATGGGCTACAAGTTCCAGTTCGTGACCCTCGCCGGCTTCCACGCCCTCAACTACTCAATGTTCACCCTCGCCCTCGACTACAAGGACCGCGGCATGCTCGCCTACTCGGAGCTGCAGCAGTCCGAGTTCGCGGCCGAGAAGCTCGGCTACACCGCCACCCGCCACCAGCGGGAGGTGGGCACGGGCTACTTCGACCACGTGCGCGAGGTGATCGGCGGCGGCACCGCCGCCACCGCGGCCATGGCCGAGTCCACCGAGGTGGCGCAGTTCGGGTGAGGGCTCTGCCACCCGCCCCGGTGGACTGCTACACTCAGGCAACTTGCCAGCGGGATAGCTGGTCCACCAGGGCGGCGCGAGGCCGCAGAGAGAGGATGTGTGAATGGGCTCCAAGGTTTTCGTCGGTAACCTAGACTTCCGCACCAGCCGCGACACGCTGGAGAACCTCTTCGCCCAGGCCGGGCAGGTTCTGGATGTCTTCCTGCCCATGGATCGGGCTACCGGCCGCCCACGTGGTTTCGCCTTCGTCGAGTTCGAGACCGAGGAAGAATCCGCGGCGGCGATCGAGCGCTTCAACGAGTACGAGCTCGACGGTCGCGCCCTGCGGGTCAACGCCGCCGAGGATCGGCCCCAGCGCAGCGGCTTCGGCGGTGGTGGTGGCGGTGGCTTCGGCCGCCCCTCCTTCGGGGGCGGTGGTGGTGGCGGCGGCCGGGGCGGTGGCGGCGGCTTCGGCGGCGGCAAGCCGAAGGGCAGCCGGCGCAACATCCGCGCCAAGAAGCGCTCCCTCTAAGCTCGTCCCGAGCCTGCCGCGACGCTCTCCTCGGGTTCTTCGATCCCGAGGAGAGTACGGCTTTTCCGGGCGACGCGCAGCCGATAGGTACGCCCCGCCTCGAGCCGTGCCGCCGTCGCCCGGTCGATCTCGAAGAGCTCGTCGCCCGAGCGCAGGAGGTGGTGCTGGACGCCGAGGATGCCCAGCCCGATGGCGATCTCGAGCGAGACGGGCCGGGTGGTGACATCGACCTCGCCGCTGCGCAGATCCTCCCCCACCCCCCGCCAGAGCGCCAGCGCCGGCCGCAACTTCACCAGCCAGAACACCCCGACCCCGGCCAGGAGCACCGCCAGCCCCGCGGGAACCGTCTCGGCGCCGGCCAACGCCACCCAGCCGGCAGCCACCAGGAAGGCCAGGGCGAGGACACCCAGCGCCGCTGCGCGCAGGGCGAAGCGACGCCGGGCGCGAAGGAGGATCTGAGCATTCTCGGCAGCGAGGTCGCCACGGCTCATGAGAGCCGCACCCGACGCTTCTGGGGGTCCGGTTGCTGGCGATAGAGGATGAGCACGTGGCCGATGGCCCCGGCCGTGTCACAGGTGAGGCGCTCCTCAATGGTGACGACCTCACCGGGATCGGGCTTGCCGGCCAGGAAGCGCACCTTGATCAGCTCGTGGTCGGCCAGAGCCTGGTCGATCTGGGCCAGCTGGGGCTCTCCCAGGCCGGCCTTGCCGATGCGCACCAGCGGCTCCAAGGCGTGAGCGAGGCCGCGCAGGTGCTTGCGCTCGGCGGAGGTGAGTCGGGACATTCGAAGTCTCCTGTCTGGGAGCAGGGGGAAGGTCCGTGAGTGCTCGCGGAGCCGCCCTACGCCAAAGCTTGGGACGGTCATTCTAGAACGGCCCCAAGAGCCGCCCCCGCCCCCGCCCGAGGTGCCAGGCACTTCGGGAGCAGGCGGCCCGCTCACCGCGACTCGGTCTCGAGGAGGCTCAGCCCGTCCGGCGACTGATGCCGCCAGACCTCGAGCGGGGTGGCGCCGGCGAGCTCGCGGAAGTCCCGCGCCATGTGCGCCTGGTCGAACCAGCCGTGGGCCACGGCGAAGTCCGCCCAGCACACCCGCTCGATCCCGAGCAGACCGGTCATCGCCGTCTCGAAGCGCAGCACCCGCGCGTAGCGCTTGGGGTTGAGCCCGACCTGCTCGCGGAAGCGTTGGATGAAGGTGCGCTCGCTCCAGCCCGAGCCCCGCACCAGGCGGTGAATCGGTACCTTGCCCCGGCTGGCATGCAGGACACCGAGGGCCTCGAGCACCTCGCCCCGCAGCCGGGGCGGATCGGTGAGCCGGCGCTCGAGGGCCGAGGCGAGCAGCAGCAGGCGAGAGCGGGGGCTCGGCTCATCGATCATCCGCATGCGGACTTCCTCCACGCCCGGCCCGAACAGCTGATCGAGGTCCACCACCTGCCCGGCAACCTCGCTGGGCGGGACTCCGAGCACCGGCAGGGCACCCGAAGGCCGCAGTTGGATGCCGACGTTGCAGATCTGCCGCGAAGGGAAGATCTCGAGCGGCCCCTGCTGGAGGCCCGAGACCCAGCTGGTGAGGAAGCCCCGGCGACCACCCCCTTCCTCCAGGTACTGGGGGTGGGGCACCAGGTTGAACAGGATCATGGTGGTGGAGCGCGGCAGGATACGCTCCTGGGCGTAGCAGTCGGACGACGAAGCGATCCACAGCGACTCCACCCACGAGCCGAGGGCACCGAGAGGACGCGCCGTGGTCAGGCTCCAAGAGCCGAGGGCCGAGTCGTGCTCGAGGTGCTCGAAGTGGAGCTGCCCCGGGTTGCCGATCACGTCCTTCTCGTCACGCCTGCGGCGGGATGCGCAGCACCTGCCCGGGGTAGATCTTGTCCGGATGCTTGAGCATGGGCTGGTTGGCCTCGAAGATCACGGGATACTTGTTGGCGTTGCCGTAGTAGCGCTTGGCGATCTTCGACAGATTGTCGCCCGAGACCACCGTGTGGTACTGCGAGGGCGGCTCGGGCACCACCACCTCGATGCGGTCGTCGACGTGGGCGACGCCCTCGACATTGCCGAGGGCCAGCACCACCTTCTCGCGCAGGGCCTGGCTGGAGGCCCGGCCCTCGGCGATCACCGTGTCGCCCACCAGCTGCACCCGCAGGCCCTCGACTTCGAGGCCGTGCTCGGAGACCAACCGGAGCAGGGCGTTCTCCCGCTGGACCCGCCGATGTTCCTCGGGATCGACGTGCGGCTCGGGCGGTGGCGCTTCCTTGCCGAAGATCTTCGCCCCGGCTCCCTTGATGAAGTCGATCAGGCCCATGACGTGCCTCCTTCGCTGTTGAGGTTCGTTTGCGTGGCAGTGCTAGCGTATCGGACCTGCAACCCTCATGGCATCCAGGCCGTAGGATGGAGGATGCACGATCCACCGGAGGAGACATGAGATCGATTCGCGTTGCATTCTTCCTGAGTCTCGCCCACCTGGCCACGGCCGTCTCGGCCTCGGCGATCGACACCAGGGACACCCGGCTGCTCACCGACCCGGCCGTGTCGAAGACCCACCTGGCCTTCACCTACGCCAACGACCTGTGGGTGGCCAACCTGGACGGCAGCGCAGCCCGGCGCTTGACCAGCCATCCCGGCCGCGAGGCGCGGCCCGGTTTCTCGCCCGACGGGCGCCTGCTCGCCTTCTCCGGCGAGTACGACGGCAACGTGGACGTCTACACGATCCCCATCGAAGGCGGCCTTCCCCAGCGGCGGACCTGGCACCCCTCCGACGACGTCTTCGTCGGGTTCACTCCCGACGGCTCCAAGCTGCTCTTCTTCTCCGACCGTGAGGCCGCCAACGAGCTCCACCTCTTCGCCCTTCCCCTGGCGGGAGGACTGCCCGAGCGGCTGCCCCTGCCCAACGCCTTCGACGGCACCTACTCGCCGGACGGCACACGCATGGTCTACAACCCCCTGCCGCCGGCCTTCCGCCAGTGGAAGAACTACCGGGGTGGCACCCATTCGCGCCTTTGGATCGTGCGCTGGTCGGACCTCGGGGTGACCATGATCCCGCAGCCCGCGGGCCGCTCGAACGATCACGAGGCGATGTGGATCGGCGAGACGATCTACTTCCTGTCCGATCGCGCCGGCGAGTTCAACCTCTGGAGCTACGACCCCAGGACCGAGGCCCTCGAGCAGCTCACCCACCACGAGGACTTTCCGGTCCTCCTGGCCTCTGCCGGGGGCGGCAAGATCGTCTACGAGCAGGCCGGCAGCCTGCACCTCTTCGATCCCGCGACGAAGTCCGCCAAGAGGCTGACCCTCGGCGTGGCCGCGGATCTTCCCGACCTGCGACCCCGCTGGGCCGGCAAGCCCGAGCACGTGCGGGACATGGACCTCTCTCCCTCCGGCGCCCGCGTGGCCCTGGAGTTCCGGGGCGAGATCTTCACCGCCCCGGCGGCCAAGGGGGACCCGCGCAACCTGACCCGCACCCCCGGGGCTCACGAGCGCTCACCGGCCTGGTCGCCGGATGGTAAGACCCTGGCCTACTTCTCGGATGCTTCCGGTGAGTACCAGCTCCACCTCGAGAGTCAAGACGGCAAGGGAGCCGTGCGTGCCCTGGCCCTGGCCGGCTCGGGCTTCTACGAGAGCCCGATCTGGTCCCCGGACAGCAAAAAGATCGCCTTCCAGGACAACTCCCGCACCCTCTACTGGCTGGACGTGGCGACCGGCAAGCAGAACCAGGTCGCCGCCCTGTCCTACTACGGCCCCCTCAACACCCTGCGCTACGCCTGGGCGCCGGATTCGCAGTGGATCGCCTACACCCTCGAGAGCGAGTCCCTGTTCCAGACGGTCTGGATCCACTCCCTGCCGGAGAACCGCTCCTACCCCATCACCGATGGCCTGTCGGACGCCGGAGAGCCGGTCTTCGACGCCTCGGGCAAGTACCTCTGGCTGCTCGCCTCGACCGACGCCGGGCCGTTGCGCCAGTGGTTCGACATGTCGAACGTCGACGCCAAGCTCTCCAACACCCTCTACCTGATCGTGCTGGCCAAGGGCGAGCCGTCGCCCCTGGCCCGCGAGAGCGACGAGGAGAAGGGTAAGGAGGAGAGCAAGAAGGACGGGAAGGACGAGAAGGCCGAGGAGGCCAAGCCCGCGGCCGGCAAGAAGGCCGGCAAGGGCAAGGAGGCCGCGGCCGAGCCGGCGAAGAGCGACGAGCCCAAGCCGGTCAAGATCGACTTCGAGGGCATCGGCCAGCGCATCCTCGCCCTGCCGGTGGCGCCCGCCTTCCACTTCGGCCTGGCCGCGGGCAAAGAAGGAGAGGTCTACTACCTGCGCTATGACGAGGACTTCGTGGCCTTCGGCGCTGGCCCGTCGAAGCTGATCCAGTTCCAGCTCAAGGAGAAGAAGGAGAACGTCCTCGCCGAGGGCATCCTGGCCTTCGAGGTGGCTCCCGGCGGTGCCAAGCTGGTCGCGCGCACCGAGACGAGCCTGTCCGTGGTGGACGCCGGCGCCAAGCTCGAGGGCGGCAACGGGGCGGTGGACTTGAAGGCCATCCAGGTCTGGGTCGAGCCGGAAGCCGAATGGCGGCAGATCTTCGAGGAAGCCTGGCGGATCAACCGCGACTACTTCTACGACCCGGGCATGCACGGCGCCGACTGGCCGGCCATGCGCAAGAAGTACGAGGTCTTCCTGCCCCACCTGTCCTGCCGTGCCGATCTCAACCGGGTGCTGCAGTGGATGGCGAGCGAGCTCGCCGTGGGTCACCACTTCATCTTCGGCGGTGAGCGGGCTCAAGAGACCAAGAAAGTGCCCGGCGGGCTCCTGGGCGCCGATCTGGAGGTCCACGAGGGCCGCTATCGCTTCAAGAAGGTCCTCGGCGGCCTCAACTGGAACCCCGACCTGCGCTCGCCGCTGACCGAGCCGGGCGTAGACGTGGTCGCCGGTGAATATCTCCTGGCGGTCGAGGGCGAGAATCTGGCGCCACCCGACAGCCCCTATCGCCCCTTCGAGGGCAAGGCGGGCAAGAACGTCGAGATCACCGTCGGCCCCAAAGCCGACGGCAGCGGCTCGCGCACGGTGACGGTGGTGCCGATCGAGCGCGAGGGAGCGTTGCGGGTCCGGGACTGGGTGGAGGGCAACCTGCGGCGGGTGAACGAGGCGACCGGCGGCCGGGTGGCCTACGTCTGGGTGCCGGACACCACCCTCGAAGGCCACGTCTACTTCAAGCGCTACTTCTTCCCCCAGGCCCACAAGCAGGCGATCATCCTCGACGAGCGCTTCAACGGCGGCGGCCAGATCGCCGACTACTACATCGACGTCCTGCGCCGCCCCTACCTCAGCCACTGGGCGACCCGCTACGGCAAGGACTTGAAGACGCCCAAGGGATCGATCCAGGGGCCGAAGGTGATGCTGATCAACGAGCAGGCGGGCTCCGGCGGTGACCTGCTGCCGTGGATGTTCCGCAAGCACGGCGTGGGCAAGCTGATCGGCCGGCCCACCTGGGGCGGGCTGGTGGGGATCCTGGGGTTCCCGGTGCTGATGGACGGCGGCAGGATCACCGCACCGAACGTGGCGATCTGGACCGAGGAAGGCTTCGTGGTGGAGAACGTCGGCGTGCCGCCGGACATCGAGGTCGAGATGCTGCCGGCCGAGGCCGCCAAGGGCCGCGATCCGCAGCTCGAAAAAGCGATCGAGGTGATCCTCGCCGAGCTCGCCGCCAATCCGCCGCAGGAGCCCAAGAAGCCACCGTTCCCGGTGCGGGTGCGCAAGCCGTAAAGGCAAAGAGCTTGAGGGGCAGGCCACCGTGCCTGCCCCTCTTCTGCGCTGACCCGGAGGGCGGCCCCGGGGGCCGCCCGTGCGGCTTTCTTCCTCGAGGCTAGTCCAGGCCCGACTCCCACTCGGAAGACTCGACGACGACCCAGCTCGTGGCTTTCAATCTGGTCGCCAGCTGTTCCATCGCCTCGATGACCTGGGCTACTTGGCTGCGCGGGTCCTGGACGAACGCCTTCCGGCAGTGCTCGTCCCAGACGATCGCTTCCCACACGGTCAGGAGCAGGGCGTAGTCCACGTAGAAGGGGTTTTCGGTGTCGAACCGCCGCGCGCCGAACTTCTCGAAGAACCCGCTGCGATTCCACCACAGCGGAAAGTCCATGATCCAACCGGGCTGGCCGGTTTCCGCCGGGCAGAGGAAGATCCGTTCACGATAGGACGGCATGGTGCCCTCGAGTGTAGTCCAGGACAGGAGGGCCCAATCCCCCGCGTCTCAGCTTCCCTCCCGCTGCAGCCGGAAGGCCGCCATCTCACGGTCGTTGCGCACCAGCAGGACGTCGCCCACCAGGACTGGATGGTTCCAGGTCTTGCCTTCGAGGACCGTTCCCGGCAGCCGTGTCAGCTCCTCGAACTTCTCGGGCGAGGCCGACACCAGCACCAGCTCTCCCTTCTCGCCCAGCACCAGCAGCAGGTCCTGGTCGGCGAGCAGGATCAGCTGGCCGTTGCCGTAGCGGCCACCCTTCCAGGTCCGTTTGCCGTTGGCGACGTCGACGCTCGCCAGCAGAAAGCCGTCGAAGCCGTAGACGTGGCCCTCGTGCACCACGAAGTCGTTGAAGTAGGGCTTGATGCCCATCGAGGTCCAACGCTCTTCGACCGTCCACGGTGAGCCTTGAGAGAGGGCGATCCGGCGCATGCCGTTGTCCTGGTCGCTGAGCAGCACGCCCTGGTCGGGAAGGACCGCTGGCTGGACGATGGCGACGCTCGGCCACTCGTGCCGCCACAGCACGGTGCCGTCGGCCGGCGCCACGCTCACCACGCCCTTGCCACGCTGGAGGAGCACTTGCTCGACGCCGAGGAGGGTCACCAGGTGCGGCGAGCTGTAGCCGCCACCGTCCGACGGCACCGTCCACCGCGGTGTGCCGGTCGCGAGGTCGTAGGCGGCGAGGCGCCCGGAGACCGCGGCGATGACCACGTCGCCGACCACCAGGGGTGAGCCCGCGAAGCCCCAGCCCGGCACCTCCACGCCATGCTCCTCTGCCGGGTTGCGGGACCAGACGACCGAGCCGTCACGGGCGTCGAGGACGTTGAGGATGCCGGTGGCGCCGAGGGTCAGGACGCGGCCGGCGTGGAGGGTGGGCGTGGCGCGCGGTCCGGCGCCCGCCGCCGGCTCCCAGAATCGTGCCGTGTCCGCGTGCCGCCACACCGGCTCGCCGTCGCTCACGCGGTAGCAGGCGACGACCTCTTCCTCGCCCCGCTGCTCCTGGGTGTAGAAGAGGTCTCCGTCGAGGGCGAAGGAGGACCAGCCCGGGCCGACCGGCCGCCGCCACAGCTCCACCGGGGGCGACACGGCCCAGTCGGTGGCGATGCGCACGCCGTGGACGATGCCGTCGCGGCGGGGGCCGCGAAAGCCCGGCCAAGCCGCTCCCGGCGACGCCTTCGCCGGGGCCGCGGGCAGAGCCGCCGTGGCGACCGGCGAGGCCGGCTCAGTGGCAGCCGCCGGCGCCACCGGCTGCGGCGGCAGAGGCGCCGCAGGGCTGACTGGCTCTGCGGCGGGGCTCGCCTCCGCGGTCTTGGCCGTCTCTGCTTGGGACGTTACCGGCGGAGCCCCGGTCGTGGGCTGCTCCGTCGCAACCACGGGAGGCGCCGCGGGAGGTACCGGCTTCGGCGGCTGCCCTGCCTGCTGCGCCAACAGTCGCTCCTCGGGCGTCGCCGACCACCGCCAGGCGAGCTCGTGCTCCAAAGTGCCGGTGACGCCGCCGGTGCGCACCAGGGTCCAGACGCCGCTGGCGACCACCACGCCCGCCACCAGCGCGGCCCAACGCTGTCCGGTGGTGAGGCGAGAGCTGATGGCCGCCCAGAGCACCAAGACCAGGCTGAGGAGGGGAACCGTGAAGCCGAGGATGATGAAAGTCCCCATCGCCCCCGGCGGTGCGATGGACGGATCGGCCAGCGAGTGGGCGAGCGCCACGGAGCCCACCATCAGCACCAAGGCGCCCAGCCGCTCGACCCACGGAGCGCGGCTGAGGAAGAGCCACCAGAGGACGAGCAGGGCGCCGCCGAGCAGGGTGGCCAGCATGGCGAGCGGCGCCAGGTCCGGCGCGAGGAGCGGCCCCACGTACCGCGCCAGCCACTGCAGCACCAAGATCACCACCCCAGGCCACAACCGCAACGGCCGGCGAAGCCGGCTCCCCTCGTTCGGCGCCATCGTCATTTCAGCTCTCCTCGCTCGTGTTCGTCGTGGGCCCGCCGGCGGGTGCGGGCTGTCCAGACATTACGAGCGAGGGGGGTGGGGCATTCGCCGGGCTCGGAGGTGCTTTCGCCGAAGGACTCGGATCGCGATCAGACCTTCTCCACGATGACGCCGTGTGTGTATTGAGCGAGGGCCTCGAGATCGCCAAGGTCCGAGGTGAGCACCGTTCCGCCCGGTTCTGCCAAGGCGACTACGAGCGCATCGACTGCGGAGCCTCGCCGTGCCAGTCTCCGCAACCGTGCAGCTCGCCGTGCCAGCGGTTCGCCGATCTCCTCCACGATGTCGCACGTCTTGAGAAATCTGTTTGCGAGAGCGTCGCGGCCCGGATGCCCGTGCAAACACTCCACGAGCACGATGGAGGGAACGAGGGGCGGCCAGAGATCCTCTTCGCGCAGCGCCAAGATCAGCGCTACCGTCTGCTGAGACCGCTCGGCCAGCCGGGTGACTCCGCCCGAATCGAGGACCAGCACGACGGTCAGCCCACCTGACGGGCGGGTCGTCGCGCAAGCCGCCGCGCGACGGCGGCGGCGCGCGTGCGCTGAGCAGCGGTGGGTGGCCCCACCTCGGCGATCAGATCCGCAACGTAGCGGTCCGTTTCGCTGAGCAGATCCAGCCGGCCCAACTCCGCGCGCACAGCCTCTTGAAGGAGCTCCGAGGCCGGTAGACCGCGGGCCTTCACCTGTTCGTACAAGTCTGCGGGGAGGTAAACTTGCATGCGTGGCATGCGCCTGAGTATGCACCCCTCAACGCCTGCAGGCAAGCCGGCGAGCCGTGTGGGCGACCTCTTGCCTGGCGCCTGCCCGTGGTGCATCGCAACCTAGGTCGCCGCTCCACTCGTCCGCCTAACGCTCAAGGGTGAGCGGCGGTCACGCGACGACAGACGAAGGCCGCTCCTCTGCAGAATCGCAACTCCTCTCCATCCTCTACACCCTCTGCGAAACCGCCAAGCTGCGCGGCATCGAGCCCAGGGCCTACCTTCTACGAGCCACCGCCAACGCCCTGCGAGAGCCCGGCGCCGCCACCTATCCCTGACGGAACAGGCCAGCGTAGACGGCTCGCCGGGATGGCAGGGGCTGGGGCGAGGTCCTACCCCAAGACTGCCCCAGGCCCGCCCCCAAACCCCCTAGCAAGCTACACCTGCTGGAGGAGAGCCACATTCTCGGAGATCGGCAGGTCAGGAGGTCTGGAGTCTCCGTCAGGCCCAGTCCGGAGCCGCTCGGACGCCGCTTTGGCGGCTTGGCTCAAGAAAAAAGCCAAGGCGGCGTCTCGTCAGCTTCAGCGAGCAGTTGGGCAGCGACTCGATCACCGCGCGAAGTTGCGTTGCTGCCGAACGCGCTCCCGAAGCGCGATCGGCCAGCTCAATCCGGAGCTATCGTCATGCGTTCGAGGTTGAGGGCCGTCAAACGCTACTGGTCGCAGAAACCACTTGCTTCAAGGCGCTCGTCAGAGTATGACGATGATTAAGCAATCGCCGTTTGGGCAGCACAGCACGATGATTATGACCCGCTCCGAAGGCGAACCCGGCCGCGGCTCGTCACCTATCGTGACGAACGTCCTTCTGGTAGACGCCTGCTCGGGAATCGTCAGGGAGTGGACTTCCGTGACTGCTTCCAGGTTTCCGGCCACCTTCCCCTGTCGATCAATGAATTGAATCGATGCGGGTGCGGTACCAATTTTGGACACGTCTGCCGATGCTCGCAGGGTGTAGTATCCTGCAGGGATCGCTTGGGTTGCATTTGAGAGGTGCACAAATGCCACATCAACACCACTCCGGAGCGCTGTGGCCGGGGTTCGTTCCCACGTGGTAACCGGCGCTATGGCAACGGTCTGCGTTCCACTTCTGTGAGTGACGATCTCATCGCCGCGAACTGAAACTCCAGCGGCCTTCGCGGCCTCGAGGAATGCGGCGTTGTGTCCTTGATTGTGGCCCCGTGTGGCACACCCGGAGAGGGACAGATGAACCGCTGCGAGCAAAAGGACTGTGAACGCAACTCTCTGTTGTGGGACTCTCATTGCATTGCTCCTTGAAGAATGAGGTAAACGTATCGGCGGCTTTGGTCGGCGTCAAGCAGCAAAGACGGGAAGCCGGGCGTATACGCAGTCGGCGCTGGACTATATGAACATGCTCGGCGCGCGCCGCAAAGCGCCGAGTGTCAAACACCCACGCGACAACAGCGACAACAGTTTCGTTCGGTTATGCGGGAACCGCGAGCCCACTGCTCCACTCGGGGAAGCGGCGTGTTACGATGATCGTGCTGCACGGCTGGCCTACTCTCGCTCCGTATATCCGCTCCGCAGCTCTTCATCTGCCAATGTTGGTTGTGCTTCAGCGCAGGCGAAGCCGCTCGCTGCAAGCCCCAGGTTGGCCGAATTTCGCCCACCCTCTCCGCCCGTCCAGGTTAGAACAGCGGGCTCGTCTCATTGAACACATGGCTCACGGAGGTAGTGTTCGTGGCGTGACAACTGAAGCAGTTGGCTCCCTGACTAAACGTTTCCATGGTCGTGTTTTCCAGCTTGTTGGTCCCCACTTGGTTGCCTGCACCGGGGCTGCCGCCAAAGATCGTCCAAGTAGTACCTTCGTGGAAATAGTTTCTCCTGAGATCGGCGGGGTCGAGCAGCGATCGAACCGTGTTGTTGATGCTGATGACCTCGGCGTTCCCGGTGGAGCTGGAACCGTTCAATCCCCAAGGCATCGTCCTCAGGATGTTGCTGGGTCCGATAAGGAAGGGCGGACTCGCAACGATATGGTCGAAGGGGGCCGGCCCGCCCATTTCCATGTGCTTCTCGTTGAAGGGAGCGCCCGCTCCATTCGCGCAGAACACCCAAGTGCCTGTGGTGTCCTGCGGGACCATTCCGCTCCCGCCCGGCGGCGTCTTCTTTACATAGTTGTACTGCGCCGCGGGACCGTTGCTCACGTGTTCGAACGTGGCCCATAGCATCTCCGGATGACCACCATTGGGATTCGAGGGGTTCGTCGACCCGGTGCTGCCTACGACGTGAATCCCGACCATCGCCAGCGTCACGGTCTGTGTTCCCATGGGCACCCAATCATCAGGGTTCGTGACCTTGTCGTACTTGGGAACGATCGCCTTCATTTGGATGAACTTGTCCGCATCCACCAGGCCTGCCGCCTCGACCCACGACGCCTTGATTTCAACCGCCAGCGCCTCTGAATCGATGACTGGCGGCTGTCCGCTCGCGGCGGCGAATGCGATGATGGCGTCGAGCTGGGGTTGGGTCACCGGGAACTTCGTGCCAGCCGGAACGGTGGCGCCTTGCATCGTTCGATACAGAGCGAAGACGTTGTTCACAACGAGAGAGTAGTAGACCAACGAGCCGTTTTGCGCCATCAGGACACCGCCGTCCGCCTGGCCCTGCTCGGTTTCGGTGAAGTGTCCAAACAGATCGAGCAGGACGACCCTCTTGTCGAAGACGATCTTCTGCACCAGTTCGCTGCGGTCGAAGTTGTCGAACCTGGCGAGCTTCTTTTCGAAATTCCGCGGCTCGGCGTCGTTCTTCGACCGCAGCAGGGCTCGCGGCCCCTGGATCTCTTTGCCTCCGACATCCAGCAGCACCGGCGCGTTTTCCTGCGTGAACCGGACGCTGCCGATTTCCACTTCATTTCCGTCCTTGTCCGACACCACCTGTTTGCCCGTCGGCGACACGACCGGAGGGATGACCTCGAGCAACCTGAGCGTCTTCCTCTCGATGACGACGGGCAGATCGAGCGTGCCCCTCTGGGCCGTGCGCAAGTTGAAGGCTCGGATCAGGCCGGAGGTATGCGGTACGAAATGCCTCTGTCCGGAGGCGTCGGGAAGCGACACGTCGAAAAACGCCGGAGTGTTCATGACCAACCCGCCGCCGCCGCCGTACCTCGGGGGGGCCGGCGACGTCAGCCAGAGGAACATCTGCTCGGACCACTTGTAGAAGCTGCAGTTGGGCGTGTCAGGGAACAGCACACTGTTGGCGGGCCGCACCGCTCCGTTCAACGAAACGGCGCCGGATTCAAACCACGTGTTGAATTCCGCGGGAGTGAGCGAGGTGGCGCAGGAACTTCCCGCGTCCGGCGGAAGCGCCTGCTGCGTGAGAGAACAACCGACGACGGCGACGAGAGTTGCGGCTGCGGCTACAAGAACGAGTTTCCCGGCCTGAGAGTGCGTCATGACTACCTCCTTGGCGGTCAGATATTCGGACAGCGAGAGGTTCGGACTCGATTCGCCCAACCAGTAAACGTCTCCCCGAAGTCCGCGCGTGGCTGGGTATGGCAGCGCGCCGCTGGGGCCATCAGAGGTTCCCCGGAGACGCGCGGACTTTGGAAAGACGTGTGCTGGACGAAGCTGCGGGCCGTTGGCGCAGGTCTATGGAGTTTGGATCGAGCGTTGGTGAAGCGGCGCAGGGAGGGGCCCTGGTCTGAGCCTCGCTCGCTGGGTCGCGGGTGCCTCGCCAGCGGGCGTGCCGAGCCTCCCGGATCAAATCCCTACTGCTTAGCAGTTGCATAGTGGAGCGATTGTAACACTGCGTACCTCTGGGTGCAAGGAGTTCCTTTACAGCTCCGGTGCTCACGGAGCGGGCGACCTGGGGAGGATGGGCGCGGTTGCAGGGGTCGCTTTCGCTCCACCGGAGCAGCGGGCGATGCGGGGCCGAGACCCGCTGCTGCTCAGCTTTCCGCTGGCCCAGCCAGGCATTGCTGGAGCATCGGCGACGGCTGCGGTGGGGTAGAAGCGAAGAGGGCGGACACGCTGGTCCGTCCCTACGGCCGGAGGTTCTCTTCCTAGGGGCCGACCAACGTGTCGGCCCTCCTCCCCCCCTACGCCCCGAGGTTGACTTTCAGGTACTCGATCACCTCCGCCAGCGCCTTCCGCGTAGGGTGACCGGGGTCCTCCGACAGGTCCCCCGCCAGCACCGAGTGCCCCTTGCCCGTGATGGGCACCGCCGGCTCGCGCAGCACCGAGCCCAGCTCCCGGCGCAGGGTCTCCCGGCGCTCTTGGGGGCAGATCCGGTCCTCCGCGAAGCGCAGCAGGAAGATCTGGAGCCCCTCGCGCTGGCAGCGGGCGCGGGCGGCGGTCAGATCCTTGGGCGCCACCCCGGCGTCGGCCCTCGTCGCCCGTGAGCTCCAAGGGAAGACGATCGGGATCGACGGCTGGCCGGCCACGGCCGCGTGGACCGCGGGCTCGAGAATCAGGGGGATCACGAAGCCGCCGGTCAGGCACATGCCGATCGCCCCGACCTTGCCCGGCCGGTCCTGGGCGATGCGCCGGGCCAGCGCGCGCAGCCAGCCGACCACCGGGCTGGTCTGCCCCGCCGCACAGGCCCGCCACTCCTTGCGGATGCACAGCCTCGGCAGCTGGAGCAGTGAGGAAGAACGCTCGCCCGGCTGGCCGAAGAACAGCGGCAGGTAGACCGTGAACCCCTCCGCCACCAGCCGATTCGCCAGGTCCAGGCACTCCTTCACCATCCCCGGTAGCTCGTGCATCAGCAGAACGCCCGGCCCTTTGCCGCGAAAGAAGACCGGGACCTCGAGGCCGTCGTAGGAGAACGTGAAGGTCTCGTAGTCGGGGGGTGGGGTCATGGCCTGGTCTCCTCTCGACCTAATCCTCCAACTCCAGGGGCGTCCTCATCTTCGATCCTCCCCCACCCCTCCTGCAACGACTCGAACGGTGCCACGGCGGCGACTCTTTGGGCCGGGAGCAGGCAGGCGAGGGGGGAGATCGCCGCGAGTCCCACTCCGACCAGCGGGAAGGTCGGTGGGTCTGCCTGTCGACCTCGTAGATCAGGCTCGCCAACACCCCGACGCCGAGCCCGGAGGTGCTCGGTCATGACCCCTACCCACACAGAGAACGGAAGCGCCTTACAAGGAACCGGAGCTCAGCACCGTTGGCAGGTTGGCCGCAGGCCAGCTCAGGTGCAGGGCCCCTCGCTGCAGTAGATGACCTCGTTATTGTTACACTGAATCCACGTCTCGCCTTGAGTACAGATATACGGGGCGCAATGGTAGGAAACCCCATCACACGCCACCCACGGATACGAGATTCCTCCCGTGCTGGTCGATCCCGAGCTACAGTCGGTGCAGGTGCTGGGGCAGCTTACCGACTGGGGGGAGGGATAGTTGAAACAGTAAATCGGACAGCCATTGGGGCAGGTCAACTCGAGAGAGCAGCTGCTCGGACAACTAACCGGCTCAAAGCATGCTTGAACGTTCCCTGGCAGGATTGCGAAGGCGCCGAGAGCGAGGATGGCCGGGAGAACAGCTCGGTGTAGCATCGTAAGCTCCTTTCTGTACGTAAAGCGCCCGGAGTTGCAGGCGCTGACTCGAACCTTTGGCCCAAATTCACCAATAACAGCCAGCCTTTGACCACCAACCAGGGCCTCTCCATTCCCCAACATCGCCCCCGGCAACCATGGCGACCCGTCGCCGCCGCGCTAGCAGTCTGCGCTTGAACATAGTGGGTTATGGTGATCTGTTACAAAATTTGAACTTTGGGTGATTCTACACAGCATTCTCAAGAAGTCAAAGCCGCAAGGTCTTGGGGTTGCGGCGCAAGGGGCGGACACGTTGGTCCGCCCCTACGGTCGGAGGTTCTCTTCGTTGGGGCCGACCAACGTGTCCGCCCTCCTCCCTCCCGGCGCTCCCGGGGAAGAGATCGGGATCGAGGGCTGGCCCGCCCTGCTCGCTCCTGGCAGCCGCAGGTGCCCTCGCAGCCGGCACCCAGGCCACCGATGCACCTCGGGCTCTGGCCTGCTGGCCAGCTCAGGTGGAGGCAGTGCACCAGGGCGTCGCAGGTCGGCTTCCAGCCCTTCGCACGGCGGGCCTGTGGTCGCGAGGCGTTGAAACGCCACGCGGCTCTGCGGGGAGAAAAGAGGCCGCGGAGCGGCCGGACTCGGGTCCCCACGCAGAGCGTGGGAACCAGACACGAAGACCCCCTCCCCTACCCCTCTTTCAACGACTCGAACGGCGCCACGGCGGCGGCTCTCTGGGCCGGAAGCAGGCAGGCGAGGAGGGAGATCGCCGCGAGACCCACGCCCACCAGCAGGAAGGTCGGGGGATCGGCCGGATCGACCTCGTAGAGCAGGCTCGCCACGCCCCGCGCGAGGAACAGGCTGGCCACGGCCCCGAGGCCGATGCCGGCAACCGTGAGCAGGAAGCCGTCGCGCAGCACCAGGCGGCGGATCTGCGCCGGCCGCGCGCCGAGGGCGAGGCGCAGGGCGAACTCCCTGAGCTGCTGGGCCACGCCGTAGGAGACCACGCCGTAGATGCCCACCGCCGCCAGGGCCAGGGCGAGACCGGCGAAGACCCCGACCAGCCAGGTGAGGAAACGCCGGCGCTGGGTGTTCTCCCGGGCGAAGTCCTCGAGCAGGGCGGCGCGGAAGATCGGCTGCACCGGGTCCACCTGCCAGACCTGCTGCTGGGCCGCCTCGAGCAGGGCGCCGGCATCTCCCTTCGCCCGCACCACCACCGACATCATGCCCCCGGGCCGCTGGGCGAACGGCGTGACCAGCTCCGGCCGAGGTGCCACCTCCAGGCCCTCCTGGCGCATGTCCGCCACCACTCCGACCACCGTCCACCAGCGAGGGTCCGCCTCGTGCTTGACCCGCTGGCCCAGGGCGTTGCCCTCCGGGAAGAAGCGGCGCGCAGCGGTCTCGTTGAGCATCGCCACGGGCTGGCTCTCGGGTCGATCGGCGGCGGTGAACGCGCGGCCGGAGACCAGTCGCCGGCCCAAGGCGGGCAGGAAGCCGGGGGTCGCGGTCTTGATCGCGGCGCGATCCTTCTCCGCTTCGGCCCGGCCATCGACCTGGACCGAGAGCGTGCCACCCTGGATCACCGACAGGGGCAGGGTGTTCATCGCGCCCACGCTGGCGACCCCGGGCAGGGCCGCGAGCCTGGATTCCAGCTGCTCGTAGAACAGCCGCCAAGCGGCCGGCTCCCGGTACTGATCGCCGAAGACGAAGAGCTGGAGGGCCAGCGCACCTTGGGGACGGAAGCCCGGGTCCTGGGCGTTCAAGCGCCACAGGCTCTTGATCATCAGACCCGCGCCGACCAGCAGCACCAGGGCCATGGCCAGCTCGGCCACGGTCAGCCAGCGCCGCGAGCGGGCCGCCGAGCCCACCGAGCCCCGGCCGCCGGCGCGCAGGGCCGCGGACGGCGCGCTGCCGGCGAGCTGCCAGGCGGGCAGCAGCCCGAAGACCGGCCCGGCCAGCAGGATCAACACGATCGAGACCCCGAGGGCCCGCCCGTCGAGGCCGACCTCGGCGGCCCGCGGCAGGTCCGCCGGGTTGGCGGCGGCCAGGATCTCCGTGCCCCAGGCCGCGAGCAGGATGCCGAGGGCGCCGCCGGCCACGGCGATCAGGGTGCTCTCCGCGAGCATCAGCGAGAGCAGGCGGCCGCGGCCGGCACCGAGGGCCACCCGCGCTGCCAGCTCCGGGCGCCGGGCGAGGCCGCGGGCGAGCATCAGGTTGGTGACGTTGGTGCAACCCACCAGGAGCAGCAGCCCCACGGCGCCGAGGGCGAGGAACAGGTTCTTGCGCACACCGCCCACCACGCTCTCCTGGAGCGGGGTCAGCCGCAGGCGGAAGCCCTTGTTGGTGTCGGGGTACTCGCTGGCGAGGGCGCCCGCCACGGTGTCGGCCTCGCGCTGGGCCCTCTCGAGGCTCACCCCCGGGCCCAGCCGGGCGAGGCCGCCCAGGAAGCGACCGGCGCGGCGGGTGTCCGCCGTGGGATCCTGGGGGATCCACATCTTCACCTCGCGGCTGGGGAAGGCGAAGGAGTCGGGCATCACCCCCACTACGGTCCAGGGCGCCTCCTCCAGACGGATCTGCTTGCCCACGATGCCGGGGTCGCCGCCGAACTCGCTCTGCCACATGCCCCAGCTGAGCAGCACCACCCGATCTTCCTCGCGCTCCCCGGCCCGGAAGGTCCGGCCGGAGAGCGGCGCCACCTGGAACAGGTCGATGGTGCCGGGAGTGACCCGCAGGGTGGTGATGTCCCGCGGGCGGCCGTCGGTGTTGAGGGAGAGACCGTACCAGGACCAGGCTTCGATGCCGGCCAAGGTGGTCATCCGGCGCCGGTAGTCGAGGACGTCCGGGGCCGAGACACCGGCGCCTTCGATGCCCTTCTCGAGGTTGGTGGAGGAGACCGCCACCAGCCGGTCGGGCTGGCCGAAGGGCAGGGGCTCGAGCAGGACTGTGTTCACCACGCTGAAGACCGCGGTCGCGGCGCCGATGCCGATGGCGATGGTGGCGATGGCGAGCACGGCGTAGCCGGGTCGCTTGGCCAGGGAGCGGGCGGCGAAGCGCAGGTCTTCGAAGACACGACTCATGGGGTTCTCCCGTGACAGAGGTCCATCCGCCTTCAGTACGTCCGGCACGGGGGTCAGGTTCCGGCGGGCACGGATCAGGCCTGGAGCAGGGCCCCATCCTCCCCGGCCAGGGCGGTCTTGAGCTTGCGCATACCGAGCAGCACCCGCGACTTGATGGTGCCGAGGGGGGCCGCGAGACGCTCGGCGACCTGGACGTGGGTCAGGCCCTCGAAGAAGGCCAGCTCCAGGGCCGCCCGCTGCTCCACCGGCAGGCCGGCGAGGGCCTCGCGCACCCGGCGGCGGGTGTCGGCACGTTCGAGACGGCGGCTGCCCAGGGGAGCTACCGCCTGGCCGCGGGCCTCGAGCGCCACGGCGTCCTCCCGCCGGCGCCGGGCACCGCACGATTTCAGGCGGTCGAGCCCCCGGGAGCGCGCCAGCAGCAGCAGCCAGCTCTTGGCCGAGGCCCGCTCGGGCCGGTAGCTCGCGGCATCGCGCCAGACCTGGAGGAAGACCTCCTGCACCACCTCCTCGGCTTCACCGCTATCGCCGAAGATCCGGTGCAGCAGGCCGAGGGTGACCCGGGCGTAGCGGTCGTAGAGGTCCGCCAGGGCCTCCTGGTCGCCGCCAGCGATGCGCGCCAGCAGTTCCTCGTCAGTCGATGCGGGCGGCAGGGCGGGAACCAGCCAGGGGCGGCTCGGGGTCGACGGGGCCGCGGGTCGCGGCTTCGGGACGTTGGTAAGGGCCAGGGCTCCGGTCATCGCGTTCTCCCTCCAGTGCTAGACTCGGCGGCCAGCCGCGGGCTGCGGCAGGGCCGGCGATCACGGTGAAGGGACGGTAGGTCCGGCAGCCGTGCCCGGTCCTCAGAGGCCTATCGAAGACCCCTCAAACCCGGGTCAAAGTTCTCTCAAAGCCGTCCATGGCCGCCATTCGTCGGGTTTTCGAGTTCGACGGCTTCCGTGCCGACCTCGGAGATCACCTCCTCTACCGGGGTGAGGGCCAGGTCACCCTGACGCCCAAAGCCTTCGACACCCTGGCAGCGCTGCTCGAGCGCCACGGCCAGGTGGTCGAGAAGGACGAGTTGCTCGCCCGCGTCTGGCCCGGCACCTTCGTCGAAGAAGCAACCCTCACCCAGAACGTCTACACGCTGCGCAAGGTCCTGGCCGACGCCGGGGCCTCGCGCAACTGGATCGAGACCGTGCCCAAGAGGGGGTATCGCTTCGTCGCGCCGGTGGTCGAGATCGCCCCGAAGGAGCCGGCCGCGGCACCGCTCTCGCCCCTCGGCTCGCCGGCCGCCGCCGAGACCCCTCGCCTCGCGCTGCGGCTGCGCATCGCCTTGCTGATCGCCGTCGGCCTGGCCGGCATCGCGGCGGTCTGGCACAGCACCCGCCCGGGCGCCGGGAGCTCCCCGCCGGCAGCGCTCCACGGCACCGTGCGTTCCCTCGCCGTACTGCCCTTCGAACCGTTGCGCCTCGGCGCCCCCCTCTCGGTCGAGGAGGACGCCTACCTCGGCCTCGGCATGGCCGACGCCCTGATCACCCGCCTGTCGAACCTGAAGAGCCTCGCCGTGCGCCCCACCAGCTCGGTGCGTCGCTACAACGGCACGGGCCGGGACCTCGCCGGCATCGCCCGCGAGCTCAAGGTGGACGCCGTGCTCGACGGCAGCTTCCAGCGCGACGGCGACCGGCTGCGAGTTTCGGTGCAGCTGGTGGCGGCGAGCGACTCCGCCCCCCTCTGGGCCGCCCAATACGATGCCCGGGCGGCCGGCCTCTTCGAGCTCCAGGATGCGATCTCCCAGAAGCTCGCCGCCGAGCTGAACCTCGAGCTCACCCGCCAGGAGTGGGCGCGGCTCTCCGAGCACGGCACCGAGAACCCGCAGGCTTACGAGCACTACGCCCGCGGGCGCTACTTCTGGAACCGGCGCAATGCCACCAGCCTGGAGCAGGCGATCGCCTCCTTCCGCCAGGCCATTGCCTTGGACCCGGCCTACGCCCCGGCCTGGGCCGGCCTCGCCGACTGCTACGTGCTGCTGCCCCTCTACGCCAACGAGCCGCCGGTGCGCGCCTTCCCCGAGGCGCTAGCCGCGGCGGAGCGGGCCCTGGCCCTCGACCCCGAGCTGGCCGAGGCCCGCACCAGCCGGGCCTACGCCCACTTCGTCTACGAGCGGCGGTACGACGAAGCCGAGGCCGGCTTCCGCCGGGCGATCGCCACCAAGCCGGGCTACTCGACGGCCCACCAGTGGTACGCCTTCCTGCTCTCGGCCCTGGGCCGGCACGAGGACGCGGAGGCCGAGGCGCGGCGCGCCCTGGAGCTCGACCCGCTGTCGCTGATCGTCAACGCCGACCTGGGCATGGTGCTGCAGTTCGGACGCAAGACCGAGGCGGCGATCAGCCAGCTCGAGAGGACGCTGGAGCTCGATCCCTCCTTCTCCTACGCCCGCTTCGGCCTCGGCCACGCCTACCAGCAGCAGGGCCGGCTCGAGGCGGCGGTGGCCGAGCTGCGCCGGGCGGTCGAGGCCGCCCGCGGCACCACCGCCCTCCAGGCCGCCCTCGGCCAGGCCCTGGCCCGCACCGGCCGACCTGCCGACCGCGAGGAGGCGCAGCTGATCCTCCGCGAGCTGGAAAAGCGGGCGAAGAGCGAGTACGTGGACCCGAGCCACCCGGCCCTCATCCGCGCCGGCCTGGGCGAGAAGACAGCCGCCCTGCGCGAGCTGGCCCAGGCCGTCGAGGAGCGCTCCCGCTTCGTGGTCTTCCTACAGAGCTGGTCCCTCTTCGACGACCTGCGCGGCGAGGCGGGGTGGGAAGAGCTGGTCAGGACGGCGGGGTTGGAGGTCCGGCCGTAGGGGCCGACCAACGTGTCGGCCCTCTTCGAAGACCCGGAGGGCGGACACGTTGGTCCGCCCCTACGGCCCGATTCTGGTGCTCTCCCGAGAGCCTCCCCCCTACGGCACCCGGACCGGCCAGGCCGAGGTGTCCCCACTCTCGAAGCCGTCGGCGAAGAGCAGGCTGGGGCCGAAGGTGGGCTGGTCGAGGGCGACTTCGAAGGCGGTGGCGGCCCCGGGGACGACCCGCAGGGTGACTTGCGCCGAGAGTGCGGCCGGCGGGGCGGTGACCCGGCCGAGGGCACTTTCGATCCAGAGGCCGCCGGTGGCACCTGGGGCGAGGACGGCGACGCCTCCCCCCAGCCCGGTGCCAGTGCAATCCACGCTGGCGAAGAACTGTGCTTCCCCCTCGAGCCGGGGGCTGCCGGCCACGTCGCTCTCGATGCGCGTCCGGGTGCGCAGGGCGAAGGCGGTGCCTCCCGAGACCGACAGGCACTGCGCCAGGGAGCCCAGCTCCCCGGTCGCCTCGTTGGCCGCAATGCGCGCCGATCCGGACGTGGCCGCGCCGTCGGCGTCCTCGGCAGCGAAGGCCACCGTCAAGGGCGGCGGTGCCGTGACCGTCCAGCCCCCCAGGTCGCCGTCGAAGTTGGGATTGGCGAGCAGGTTGGTCGCCGTCAGGGCGAAGGCGAGGACGAAATCGTCGCCGCCGGTGCCGTTGCCGTCACCGTCGAGCGGGTTGCCGGGCAGGTCGACGATCGAGGTCGAGCCGCAGGCCACCAGCCGGTAGAGCCCACGGGGCAGGGCCCGCCGGCCGTTGACCGCCAGCAGGGCCACCCGCGCCACGCCGTCGTAGAGCACCTCGTCGATCGGGATCACCACGTCCGCCGGGTCCGGGGGCGCCGTGCAGGCCAGGCTGCCGAAGACGCCGTCGCCACCATCCCCCACCAGCCGGTAGTTGGCGGGGTTGGTCACGTCGTCGGGGTCACCGTTCCCGGCCGGGTCCGCTACCGCCTCACTGAAGGCGAGCAACAGCTGGGTCAGGGAACGCCGCGTCGCTTCCCCTGGCAACAGCTGGCCGTCGCCGGTGTCGGCCACCGTGGCCACGCCGAGCACCCGCGGCGGGATCGGCGCCGTCACCTCGACCGCCCCCGGGGTCAGGGAGCCGAGGGGCACCAGCTGGGCCTGGGCGTTGGCGGCCTTGACCCCCTCGAGCGTGATCGGCACCGAGGCCGGCGGTGCCGAGGGGGCAATGGCCCAGGGCAGCAGCACCAGGTCGCCATCGGCCAGCGAGGCGTTGGTGGGCGAGTCCAAGAGCAGCCGCAGCCGTCCGGCCAGGGGCTCGTGCCAGGACAGCAGGTGATCGCCGAGGGCCGGGCCGGGGCTCGGCTCCCCCGCCGCCAGGGCCGCCGGGTCGCTCACCAGGTCGAGCTGCAGGGCCGCCACGCCCGCCGCGGCGGTCAGCTCCACCGGCACCAAGACCGTGGCCCCCGGCTCGCCCGTGGCCTGGCCCACGGTGATCGCCGGCTGGGCGCCGAGCGGCGCTGCCAGGAGGACGGAGACCAGCCACCCGAGGTGCCAGCCACTTCGGGAAACGAGGTGCCAGGCACTTCGGAAGCGCTGCCGTCCGAGGTGCCAGGCACTTCGGGAACCGGGTTGCGAGGCGGGGTGCCAGCCGTTTCGGGGGCGCATCGCGGGCCTCAGGGCGTCCAGGTCGCGCGGACGTAGCCACGCGAGAAGCCGGAGGGGATGGCCAGGGTGGCCGTGGCGGTGGACAGCTCCAGGGTGCCGGCCAGGGGTGTCGAGTCCACCATCTGGTCGGCGGCGTTCTCCGACAGCAGGACGAGCTTGACGAGGGTGCCCAGGGGCACGTTCCGGGCCTCGATCGCCACGGTCGAGGCCCCGCTGTTGTTGATGGTCAGGTCCGGCGGGGTGAAGCTGCCGTCGGGCAGGGTGGGTACCGGCACGCCGTCGATCGACACCACCCGCACCGAGGGCTGCGAGGTGGGTAGGAAGAGGCCGAAGGGCGAGGCGTAGACCGCGGAGGGGGACGACGAGCCGGTGAAGTTGCGGGCGAAGGCCTCGATGCGGATCCGCCCCTGGCCGGCCCCGCCGTTGGCCCCGGCACCGAGAGCGCCGTTGCCGGCGAAGGTCGGCGCGACGATCCGGATGCCGCCGCCGCTACCGTAGCCGCCAACGGTGTTGCCCGTGCCGGCGGCGCCGCCGTTGGCCTGGACGGCGCCGTTCACGGTCACCGACAACGAGCTGGCGATCAGGATCGCGCCGCCGCCGGCGCCGCCACCGCTGCCGCAGCGCGTGCTCACTCCACCCGAGTCCGGACCTCCCCCGGCACCTCCCGAGCCTCCCAGCAGAGGCACCAGGAAGGCGTTGCCATAGGCCGCTCCACCGTAGGTCCCGGCGCCCGGGTTGCTGTGGCCGGCATTGCCGGCGCTGGAGCTGCCGATCGCGACCCGGCCGCCCCCCGGCCCCGCTCCGGGCTGCGCCACGCCGGCGGGATAGGCGCTGCCCATGGCACCCACCCCACCCGGAAAGCCCCCCGAGCCCGGCACCGCCGGCCGCCGGTCGCCGTTGTTCAAGATCAGGACCCCGTTCTGCCCAGGCTCACCGTCGAGGTCGATCACCCCGTCGATGGCCACCGCGCCCTGGGCCAGCCAGAACACCGGGGCGTTGACCTTGGTCGCGGTGAGCTTCACGGTCACCCCGGCGCCGACCGTGATGGTGGTGAAGTGGTAGACGTGGTCGCCGTCCGGGTCGAGGGCGGGCACGAAGCTCGCCGGGTCGAAGACGACCGTCCCGGGGGTGGTCAGGTTGAGGGCGCCGTCGCTGCCGTTCGAGCCGCTGTCGAAGGTCTGGGCCGAGCCGGCCGCCGCCGAGAGCAGGAACCCGAGGGCGAGCCAGGGAGAGAACCATCCGCGATTGCGAGTCGACATCGCTCCATCCTCCACGTTGCGAGATCTCAAGGCGGGCTCTGGTCCTCGACGCTCCAGGCCGTTCCCACGGCCTCGTTGGGCAGGCCGGGGGCGGCCGGACTGGGGGCGTCGAGCAGAGAGAAGGTCGGGCTGATCGCTTCACTCGGCAGGCCGGAGGCCGCCGGGCTGGTCGTATCGAGCAACGAGAACGTCAGGCTCGCGGCTTCGTTGGGCAGGCCCGGGGCCGCCGGGCTGGTCGAATCGAGCAGAGAGAAGGCCGGGGACCCCGCCTCGTTGGGCAGGCCGGGGGCGCCGGGGTTCTGGCCGTCGAGCAGGGCCAGGGTCACCGGGAAGACCTCCCCTGGCGAAGCGAAGGGATCAACCGGCCGGCTGGCCGGGGCGAGGGGGTCGGAGCCGCTCGCCACCTCGTCGCCGTCGCCGAAGCCGTCGTCGTCGCTGTCGCCGTCCAGGGGGTCGGTGCCTCGGCTGCGCTCGTCGGCGTTGGTCAGGCCGTCGAAATCGTCGTCGCCCCCGGGCGAGAGCACCCGCAGGGTGTTGGCGGCCGAAGGCAGGGCCGTCGAGCTTCCCCCGCTGGAGCTGGCCACCAGGACGAAAAGGCCAGTGGTGCTCGCGCCGACGTTCAAAGCCAGGCTGGCCGAGGCGCCGTCCGGGGCCACGGTCGCGCCGTCCACGGTGATCGCCGGCGGCGCCAGGAGGGGGTGGAAGGCGAAGCCGGCACCGCCCAGGTTGACCCCCGTAACCGCCAGGTCCGCCACCACGTCCCCGGACAGCAGCAGGGCCGGGTCGAGGCCGGTGATCGCCGGCACGGCGGTCACCGTGAAGTCGCTGCTGGAGACGGCGGTCTCTCCGCCGACGGTCACCGAGATCGGCCCGGTCGCGGCACCCGTGGGCACGGTCACCAGCAGCTCGGTGGCGCTGGCGCTCGAAACGCTGGCCGGGGTGCCGGCGAAGGCCACCGCGTTGTCCCCGGCGAGGGCTGAGAAGCCCTGGCCTTGGAGCGTCACCTCCGTGCCCACCGGCCCCTGCCCGGGCGAGAAGTGGAAGAGGGCGAGGGCGGCCACGCCGGTGCGCCGGACCTCGAGCAGGTTGCCCACCGGGTCGTAAACGTACTCGACGACGTTGCCCGCGGAGTCCACCACCTTCACCAACTGGCCGAGGTCGTCGTAGAAGGCGCGGTGCGTGGCCGGGGGCTGGGCCGATAGCGACGCAGTAGAGACCAG
This sequence comes from Thermoanaerobaculia bacterium, assembly GCA_036274895.1. Lineage (GTDB taxonomy): Bacteria > Acidobacteriota > Thermoanaerobaculia > Multivoradales > SZUA-115 > CALMKX01. Next base: position 99,971 of record DASUEU010000051.1, read on the forward strand.
CAGAGCCCAGACGACGAGCCAGGGCCGGAGTGGGGAGGAGGACCTAGAAGACATAGGTCACACACCCCACGACCGAGACGCCGGCTTCCGCCCCGATGCCGTAGGTCGTGCCGGCACTCGGTGTGGCCTGGACGCTGGGCTGGCCGCCGCCACAGCCACCCCCGATGGGTCCGGAGAGCCCCAGGCTACCGGAGACCCCGCCGCCGGAGCCGAAGGCGGCCTGGGCGTGGCCGACCAGGCTCACGTCGCCGCTCCAGCCGGGGCTCAAGGAGCCCGGGCTCACCGTCACGTTGCCGACGTTGATGAACAACCCTCCCCCTTTGACCACCCCCACCCCGCCACAGACCTTGAGCCCGATCAGGCCGTTGGTCGGGTCGACCACCAGGCTGCCGCCCAGCTGGCTGCGGCCACCGAGCCCGACCGAGGCGGTGCTGCTGGTCTCGACGACGGCGCGCCCTCGGGGGTCGGAGAGGGTGGTGGGACTGTTGGCCGCGTAGCGGTAGAGGTTGGGGTCGCCGCCGTCGAAGCCCAGGGGATCCTCGGAAAGGAAGCGGCCCAGCCCGGGGTCATAAACCCGGGCACCGAGCTGCACCAGGCCCGGCGCCACCTCGAAGCGGCCGAGGAAGCCCAGCTCGAAGCCGCTGCCCAAAGGGCTGGCCTGGCCGAACGGCTCGTAGCCATGGCGGGCCACCAGGGCACCGGTCGCGTCCAAGGTGGCGATGGTCGAGCCCGCGGGATCGCTCAGAGGCAGCTCCAGCGTGCCGTCCGGCCGCTCGAGGGCCAGGGTGGCGTCGAGGCCCCGGCCGGCGATCACCCGGGTGGTGCCGGCGGCGGTGTCGGCGGTGGCCAGCAGGTTGCCTAAGGGGTCGAAGAGATAACCGCGGGTGACGCCACCCTGCCGGCGCTTCAGGAGGTTGCCGGTGAAGTCGTAGGTGAGCTCGACCGGCGCTGCGCCGGGAGCGCTGATCGAGCGCAGGCGGCCGCGGGCATCCCAGCCGAAGGTGGTCGTCCCCGCGACCCCCTGGCGGGAGAGCAGGTGGCCGTCCTCGTCCCAGGTGAAGGTCTCGGTGCCGCTCGAAAGCAGGCGGTTGGCGTCGTCGTAGCTGGAGACCGAAGCCGGGGTGGCGAGCGGGCCCAGGTGCTCGCCGGTCGTCGAGGTCGGCCGGCCCAGGGCGTCGATCTCATAGGCCAGACTGGCCAGGGCTCCGCCGGCGTTGGCGTGGACCAAGGCGAGCACCCGGCCGAGGGGGTCGAGGGTGTAGTCGGAGCGCACGCCGTTGCTGCGCAAGGTGGCGGCCAGCCGACCGGCGTTGTCGTAGCCGAAGCTCGCTGCCAGGCTGCCGGCGGCCACGCTGGTGAGGCGGCCGGCCGGGTCGTAGCCGTAGTCGACCGGCGCCAGCCCCACCACCTGCCGCCGGCTCACCCGGCCGAGCAGGTCATAGGAAGTCTCGACCGTCCCCACCGGCGAGACCAATCGCACCTGGCGGCCGGCAGGGTCCCAGGCGAGCAGGTGGTCGCCGGCCACGGTGTCGCGGACGGCCACCAGGCGGCCCTCGGCGTCGTAGTCGTAGTCGGTCCGCGCGCCGTCCGGCTCAAGCTCGGCCACCAGCCGGTCCCGCTCGTCGTAGACCAGCTGCCGGATCTGGCCCCGGCGGTTGGTGGTCGCGATCAGGTTGCCGGCCAGGTCATAGCTGAGATGCTCCTCCCGGCCCAGGGGATCGGTGCGGCGGATCAGGCGGTTGGCCCCATCCCAGGCGAAGCTGGTGACCTTGCCCCGGGCGTCGGTCACCGAGAGCAGGTTGCCGGCGCCGTCCCAGCTGAAGCGGGTCACCCCGCCGCGAGCGTCCGTGACGGCGACCAGCCGGTCCAGGGGGTCGTAGTCGAAGCGGCGCGCCCGTCCCTGGGGATCGATCACCTCGGCCAGCCGGTACACGGCGTCATAGCCCAGACGGCTGGTCCGGCCCAGGGCGTCCACCACCTCCACCAGGTTGCCCCAGGCGTCGTAGGCATGGCGCGTGGTCCGGCCCAGGGGGTCGCGGGCCTCGAGCAACTGGCCGTTGGCGTCGTAAGTGTAGGAGCTCACCTTGCCGTCCTCGGCCGTGGCCGAGAGCAGGTTGCCGGCAGCGTCATAGCTGAAGGTGGCGACGCCGCCCAGGGCGTCGGTGCGGGAGGTCGGCAGGGCGAGGTCCGGCAGGTAGGTGTAAGTCGTGGTGGCACCCACCGCGTCGGTCTCACCCGTGACGTTGCCCCGCTCGTCCCAGCTGAAGGAGCGCGCGCCTGCCGCCGGCACGCCGCAGGTGCTGCACGCCGCGTTGCCGGTGACCGAGGCCAGGAGGTTGCTGCCCGGCTCGAGGGTGAAGACGCGGGTCTGGCCGGTGGGGTCGGTGGCACCGAGCAGCAGCTGCTCCGAGCTGAAGCGGTAGCGGCTCACTCGCCCCAGGGGGTCGGTGACGATGGTGCCGAGCAGGGGGCCCGAGGGGTCGTTGGGGTTGAGCAGCTGGTAGCTGAACTGCGTGACCCCGCCGTCCCCGGCGGTTTGCTGGGCCACCCGCCCGGCACCGTCGTAGGCGTTCTCGGCCACCACCACCCCGCGCGGGTCGATCACCCGCAGCAGGCGGTTGGCGCCGTCGTACTCGTAGCGGGTAAGGCCGCCGGCCGGGTCGGTCACCTCCGCCAGGGTGCCCTGGGCGTTGTAGGCATAGGCGACCGTGCGGCCGATCGGGTCGGTGACCCCGGTGACCCGGTCCGAGCTATCCCAGTTGAGCAGCAGCTTGCGGCCCACCGGGTCGACGATCTCGAGGATCCGCAGGGGCCGGGCGCCGTCGCGAACCAGGGTGACCGCGCCGCCGTTGCGGTCGGTGATCGACTCGAGCAGAGAGCCGAGCAGCAAGCTGCCGGTGGACACGAAGCGGTAGATCCCGCCGTCCTTGAAGCGCAGCTCGACGGCACCGCCGGCCAGGGTCATCCGGGCTCCGGCCAGGGCCGGGATGGCCTCGCTGACGAAGGTGTCGTCGGGTTGCCGGCGGAAGGGGAAGCGGTTGCCCTCGGGCGTGATCAGGTTGATCAGCAGGGCCGTCTGGGGCTGCGGGGTATCGAGGCGCCAGCCGTAGGAGTGGCCGGTGCCGATGCCGAAGGGGCCGGCCTCGCCCCAGCGGGTGCGGTAGGTGCGGGCGATCTCGATCGCCCCGCGGGGGCCCCGCAGGGCGAGGTCGGTGGCCCGCAGCACCTCGATCCCGGAGGAGAGGTCCACCGGCTTGCCCGCCGAGGGGTTGCCGCCCAGGCCACCGCCGGCACCGGCGCTCCCTGGGGCTCCTGCCGCCAGGCAGCAGGGAGTCTTGCAGCCAGTGCCGGGGGGTGGCGGCGGTGGCACCGGGCCGTGCCAGTCGAAGTGCACCAGCCCGTAGCGGTGGCCGGGGCGAGCCGGATCGGGGTCGGGCACCACCTGCCGGCCGTCGGCGGAGATGGTGCCGGTGCCGTAGGGGACCATCAGGCCGAGGGTGGGGTCGAGGGTGATCAGCGGCATCTGGGTCCCTGGCGGGGTCGCCAGGAGGTTGGGGAACCACACCGCCACCGGCTGGCTGGCCGTGGCGTTGGCCGGCTGGAAGGCGACGATGAAGGGAGTGACCTGCCCGGGGGGCGGCGGCATGTCGTCGGGCAGGCGGTCGATGGGCACCTGGACACCGATCAGGGGAAAGGGATCGGGCTGGCTGCCGTCGAGCAAGGTGAAGACCGTGCCGGCATAGACCGTCACCGAGAGGTTGGGGATGGTCTCGAAGACATGGGTCTGGTCGAAGGGGGCGTTCTGCTCGACGAAGAAGGTCTCGGAGCCGTCGATGCGGGGCAGGTGGACCAGCACCGGCGACACGGTGGCCTGGCCGGCGGTCAAGGTGAAGACCACGTCGAGGCCGGCGTACTGCCCGGGCGGCGCGGTGGCGGTCCGGCCGTCCCAGCGGATCAGCTGGGGGCCTACGCACTCGGCCGGCAGGTTGGTCAAGGCGAAGTTGCCGGCAGCATCCGTGACGGTCTGGCCGGCGCAGCCGGTGGCATTGCCCTGGCCGTCCCGGCCGAGCATCGAGACGACGACGCCGGCCAGCGGGGTCTGCAGGGGGTCGGCCACCACGGTGCGGCCCAGGAAGGAGGTGGTCAGGGGCTCGACGGTCAAGGTGACGGGCACGCTGTCGGCCAGGGCGACGCCGTCCACCGTGGCGCTCGCCGCGACGGCGAGGGGCCAACTGGCGGGCGCGGCGCCGGCCGGCACGGTCAAGGTGAGCAGGGCGCTTTGCCCGGCGGTGATCCGCGCCGGCGAGAAGCCGGCAGTGATCCCCGCGGGCAGGCCGGAGAGGGAGAGCTCGGCCAGGCGGTTGAAGCCGTCCGCAGAGGTCAGCCGGACGACCAGGCTGCCCCGCTGGCCGACCTGGATGGCGAGCGACGGCGGCATCACCTCCAGGCTGAAGGCGCTGGTGGGCAGCACCAGCAGGGACGCGGCCGAGGTCACCGCCGGCCGGCCGGGCACCGTCACCCGCACGGGGCCGCTGGCCGCGCCGGCCGGCACGGTGAGAACGATCGAAACGGCATCGGCGGCGGTCACCGGCGCGTCGAGCGCTCCCCCCCCCTGGCGGCTCAGCTCCACTCGCGGCGGCAGGCCCAGGGGCGAGGCCAGGCCCGTGCCCGTGAGGGTGACCGACTGCCCCGCGCGCACCGCGCTGGGCTCAAGACCCGTGACCACGGGCAGGGGCAGCGCGGCGATCGCCGTCACGCAGACCAGATCGCGCACGTCGACGGCGCCGTCCCGGGTGCAGTCCGGGTCGCCCGGCGCCGTGCCGCGCTCGAGGATGACGTCGCGGATGGCCGGCAGGTCGGCGGCGTCTACGACGCCGTCGGCCGAAGCGTCGCCGGGCAGGCTCTGGGCGGGGCTCGAAGAAGGAAGGAGCAGCAAGAGCGCGGCCGCGAAAGCGACCGCGGACCGGCTAAGTCCCGAAGAGGAGCCCCCGAAGTCGAGCATGGAGCCTCCCGCAGCCCAGGCCAACCGGCCGGTCCCCTGCGGGCGCCGGTCCGGCCCACTGCGCTCACCGAGTCAAACGGATGGTACGAGGGTACGCCGAAGTCTCGAGCTGATCAAGGTCATCGACAAGAAAACGGGTGCGGAGGGGTGAATCCCTCACCCCTCCCCGCCCCTACCTCCCCTGCCAGATCTCCGCGGCCTTGCTCACGTCGTCCGCGAAGCGCTTCAGGGACGCCGAGACGGCGTCGACGGCAGCGGGGATCTCGGCCCAGCGGCGCAGCTCGATCGCCTCGCGCACCGCCGGTAGGGTCTTGACGCCGTAGCCGGTGTAGAAGCCCGGGGCGTAGATCTGGTGGCGGTACCAGGGCCGGCCGGGGAGGCCTTGAGCGCTGGTGAGCGCTCGCTCGAGGCCGAGCAGGATGCGGTCCAGACGCGCCGCCTCTTCAGCGGTCAAGGGCTGGTCCCCGGCGAGCCGCGCCGCACGGTGCTTGTCGTAGCTCGCCACGCTGGCGTCGAGATCCTCGAGGGCGTTCTCAAGCGGCGCGAAGTTCAAGTGCGGCACCGGGTCCTTGGGGTCCGGCACCACGAAGGTCTTTGTCGGGTCCGCCACCAGCCGGTAGACCCCCTCGGCGATGCGCCGGTTCTCCTTCTCGGTCTCGGCGCGCATCGAGTCGGCGAGGGCGATCACCTCGTCGGTGTAGCGCCGGGCGTACTTGGCCAGGCGCCCCGGCTCGATCGGCAGCACGTCGGCGTTGGCCAGGCGCAGCACCACCCGGCCGGCGCTCTTGGCCAGGGCCACGCCGTAGTGGAAGCCGGGGTCCCCGAAGCGCACGTAGTGATCGAAGGAGTCGTAGATCGAGTGGTACTGGCCGTACTCCTCCTCGTCCCCGAAGCTGATGTTGAGGGAGGCGATCCCCAGATGCTGGAGGAAGGGCGTGTAGTCCGAGCCCGAGCCCAGGGCCGAGAGGCGCAGCTCGGTGGCGTCCTCGTCGAGGGAGCCCCACACCCGGCCGTAGGCCAGACTGCGCTCGAGCACGCTGCCGCCGGTCTGGGGATCGGTCACCGCCGAGACCGCGCCGCTGACCAGCCCTTCGAGGGTGTGGGAGCCGCCGCCGCCGAAGAAGCCTCGGGTGTTGGAGTCCGAGTTGACGTAGACCACGGCCTTGTCCGCCAGCTCCTTGGCGTGGTGCTCCACCCACTCGGTCGAGCCCAGCAGGCCCTGCTCCTCGGCGCCCCACAGGGCGTAGACGATGGTGCGGCGGGGCCGGAAACCGGCCTTGACCAGCTCGGCCACCCCTCGTGCCTCCTCGAGCACGGCCACCGCACCGGAGACCGGGTCGGTGGCGCCGGTGACCCAGCCGTCATGGTGGTTGCCGCGGATCACCCACTGGTCCGGCAGCTCGGCACCGGGCAGGCGGGCGATCACGTCGTAGGCCGGCGCCAGGTCCCAGTTGAAGGCCAGCTTGAGCCGCACCTTGGCCGGCCCGGGGCCCAGGTGGTAGGTGAAGGGCAGGGCGCCCCGCCACTCCCGCGGCGCCACCGGCCCGCCGAGGGCGCGCAGCAGCGGCTCGGCATCGCGGGCGGAGATCGGCAGCACGGGGATCCGGGTCAGATCCTTGGCTTCGGCCAGAGGCAGCCGCGGCGCGTCCTTGGTGGCGCCGATGAACGGCGTGAGGGGGTCGCCCGACATCAGGGGCGCGTCCTTGACCGAGCCCCGCTGCACGCCGGAAGGGGGCCGCCAGCCCCCCTTGGGGTAGATGTCGCCGGCAGCGTAGCCATCCTCCACCGGATCCGAGTAGATGATGCAGCCCACGGCGCCGTGCTCGGCCGCCACCTTGGGCTTGATGCCCCGCCAGGAGCGGCCGTACTTGGCGAGGACGATCTTGCCTTCGACCGAGATGCCGTGCTTGGCCAGCTCCTCGTAGTCCTCGGGCAGGCCCCAGTTGACGTAGACCAGGTCAGCGGTGACGTCGCCGTCGATCGAGTAGATGTTGTAGGTGGGCAGCTGCTCGGCCTTCTGGCCGGAGGTGGAGTCCTCGGGGATGGTGTCCTCCACCAGGCCGGCCACGAACTTGGTGGGCGCCAGTAGCTCGACCCGCCTCTCCCTCGGCGTCGGCATCAGCACCCAGAACTCCTCGATCTCGGCCTGGTAGCCCCAGGAGCGGAACAGCGACAGCAGCAGCTCGGCATTGGCCTTGGCCCCCGGTGAGCCGGTGTGGTTGGGGCGGGCGGTGAGCTGGCGCATCCACTCGCGCAGGTTCTCGGCCTTCAAGACGCCGTCGAAGCGCTGCTCCAGGGCCACCTGCTCGGCCGCCCGAGAGGCCGAGAAGCCCAGCAGCGAGGGCGCGTCGGCCCGCAGGTCGAAGGGTCCGAAAGTGACGAAGCTGATAAGCAGGAGGAGCCAGGCCGCGGGTCGGCGCATGCGGGGGTCCTTTCGCGAGGGTGGGGGTCGGTGGTCGGTGCGGAGGGGATTCTATCGAGGTATGGTCTCCGGACCATGACTCTCCAGGCTCAGCAGCTGATGACCGAGGCCGAGTACTTGGCTTTCGAGCGCAACGCGCAGGAGCAGCATGAGCTCGTGAACGGTCAGGTACGGCTGCTGGACCGAGGAAACCAGGCGCACAGTCTGATCCTCACGAATCTAGCCAGCGAGTTGCGGCACCACCTCAAGCGTCGCCCCTGCGAGGTCCACCTCAAAGGGCTGCGTCTGAAGGTGGACGAGACGGGGCTCTACACCTACCCCGACGTGGCCGTCGTTTGCGGGGAACCGATCTTCGAAGACCAGCACCACGACACCCTGGTCAATCCGCTGCTGGTGGTCGAGGTGCTCTCGCCCTCGACCGAGGCCTACGACCGCGGCGCCAAGTTCGAGCACTACCGCCGCCTGCCCTCTCTGGCCGCCTACCTCCTGGTCTCCCAGGACAAGCCCCACCTGGAGCTGTTCCGCCGCCTGCCCGACGGCGACTGGCGCTTGACCGAGGCCAGCGGCCTCGAAGCCAGCCTGGAGATCCCGGAGGTCGGAGTCACCCTCGCCCTGGCCGAGGTCTACGACAAGGTGCCGGGGCTGGGGAAGACTCTGTAGGCATTTCTGCTTGCCTCGCAGCCCCGCTGTCATCCCGACCGCAGGGAGGGATCTCTCCTCCCTCGTTCCCACGCTCTGCGTGGGAACGCAAGTCCGGGCGCTCCGCCCTCCGGGAGGGCCCAGGTGGACTGCACCAGCATGGGCTCAGCTCGTCCTTCGCCCTATTGACTTCGGCCATGGTAGCAAAGACAATCCCAAACACTGTCTTCGCCAACAAGTAAGCGCTGGATACACCCTCGCGCGCCAGCTCTCGCCAGCGAGAGGTACTCGCTCGAGGAAGCCCCAAGAGCTGCAAGGTGAGTCGGCCCTGCCACGCTATTGCAAGAGCAACATCGGAGAAGGAGCAAGCCGTGACCCCCAGCACTGCAATCCACCAGGCAGTTCGTGCTGTCCCCGCGGTCAAGTGGGCCCTCGGCGTGGGTGGCCTGATCGCCGCGATCGCGATTGTCTTCTCGTGGAGGATCGATGCCCGCGTCGCGATCTTCGGCACGATCGTGATGCTCGTCTTGATGACAGTTCTCGTGATCTTCGCCCGCCTCACCACTCTCCCCGCTCGCCACATCGCACTGCCAGCCATCGTGTTCACCTGGTTCGCGCTGCTCCTTGTCATCGCGACCGCCACGGTGCTGTTCCTGTCGGTATTCTTCCGCAAGCCGATCGACCTGCAGCATTGGCTCACGGGTAAGCCGACCAGGGTCACTCTCACTGCCGACTCTGGTTGGCGTGGAGGAGGCTCATCTCCTCGAGAGTATTGTGAAGGGCAGCGCAAGGCGTATCAGAAACAATACCCAGATCGAACGGTTGTATTGGTCGACAAGGACGAGGACCACAAGAGCGAGCACACTCCCTTCAAACACGACTACTACAGATACAAGTGCTGGTTTGTAGTACGCTGATCGACCTCCAATGAAATGGAGGCCAGGATGGATTCCCGGTTCGCGAGAATGACAGCAAGAGGCCCTGAGCCATGAGCGAGAAGTCCGCGGACCTGGCCTGGCGACTGTTCACCGAGCTACGCAAGGAGATCGTCGACGGGCAGAAGATCCGCGCTCAGGCGATCGGCTTCAAGATCACCTTCGTCAGCGCCGTCACCGGCATCATCGTCACCAACCGCAAGGATCTCGCGGATGCGTTGCTGGTCATCCCGGCCTTCGCAGCGATCTTCTTCGACTTCCTGATCACCAGCTACAGCTTCACCATCAAGCGCATCGGCTACTACACGCGGGAGCACCTCGAGCCGCAGCTGCGGCAGCCTTTCGAGGTGCCGAAGGAGATGCTCCTCTGGGAGGAGTTCATGAGCACGCGCAAGGCCCGGCAAGTGCTGTCGATCGCCGGCAACCTCGGTCTGACCTTGCTGGTGGTTGCGGCGGCGTGTATCAGCCTCTTCCGGCCCTACTACCCGGTGATGTCGCCGGTGGCGTTGGCGATCCTCCTGGGCCTCACCGCGGTGGACGCGCGCCTCCATTGGGTGCCGTGGAGGTTCGTCGATGACGCCGCAGAGCCGGCGCCCCCACCCGCTGCCCCGGGAGATTCCTCGCTGCGCTCGGAATGACAGCGGGACCGATCAAGGCTTCTCCCACCGATACCAAGTCACCACCGGCGCCCCCACCGGCTCCGGCGCCTCCGGAAAACGCAGCTCCGGCGTCTCGTCCGCTGGCACCTCGAAACGCTCCGACAGGAACAGCCCCTTCCTGCCCCGGTCCTGGGTGAGGTGGAGCGGCACCAGCCGGCCGGCGACCTCGACCGTCCTTCCTCCCTCGGCCGGCAGCGGCAGCTCGACCGTGAAGGACGCCAGCTCGCCGCCCTCCGCCACCTGCCGCCAGGGGTGGAACAGCACCACCAACTCGGGGCCGCGGGCGGCAAACCAGCGCGGGCCGAAGCGCAGCCGGCCGGCCTCGGGCGTGCGCTCCCAGCGCTGGCGGTAGAAGGGCTCCGCCAGCCGCTCGGCCAGGAAGACCTCGGCGTCCGAGCGGTCCAACGAAGTGGCTGGCACCTCGGCGAGGCTCGGTGTCAACAGCGTGCCGGCCTTGAACGCCCCGGCCGTCACCCGCAGCGGCTCGTCGTCCTTGTTCCGCCGTTCGTAGACCAGCAGGTGAGCCTCCAGGGGCTGGAAGGCGGCCAGCAGCTTCTCGGCCACCCGCTCGTGGGTGGTGGGGACCAGCTCGGCGTAGACCAGCCCGAGGCCCGGCTTGAGTACCAGCACCGCGAGGACGGCCCCCGCCGAGGCCAGCACGGGTGCGCCCCACCGCCCCAGCCGCGGCACGACGAAGCGGCGGGCCACCGTCACCAGCCCCCAGGCCGCGGCGAGCGAGGTGAAGGCCCCCACAGCCAGGTAGTTCTGGCCCTTGAAGAGTGTGGTGGCCCCGGCGTAGAACAGCGAATAGCCGATCGGGAAGGCCAGCAGCAGGCCGGCCCGGCCTCGCTCCCGGGGATCTGCATGCCGCCGGACTCGCCAGGCCAGGGCCGCCAGCGAGGCCAGGGCTACGGCCGTGAGCGCAACGCCGTGGTGGCGCACCAGGAAGCGCAGCTCCAGAGCGAGCACCGCCAGGTGGCTGCCGCCGGCCTCGGCCCCCTTCTTGGCGTAGATCCCGGTCAGCTCGGGCAGGGTGCGCAGCAACACCGGCAAGAAGGGGTTGACCACGAGGAAGGCACCCACGGCCGCGGCGCCGGCGAGCACCAGCCTCCCCCAGGGCCGCCTCTCGAGGGGCCGCGGCCAGAGAGTCGCGAGGGTCAGGGGGATTGCAGCGCCCACGCCGGTGTACTTGGCCGCCACGGCGAGGCCCACCGCCGCCCCGGCCCGGGCGTAGCGCCCGAGGGTGGGCGCCTCGACGGCGGTCACGGTCAGGTCGAAGGCCACCAGCACCAGCAGCACCACCAGGATGTCCGGCTTGATCGCCACCGAGGCAGCCAGGTGAGCGGGCATCGCCGACAGCAGCAGCCCCGCCAGCAGCCCCACCGCCGGGTCGAAGAGGCGACGGCCGAGGCGGTAGACCAGCCAGATCGACAGCGTGCCGTAGATCACCGAAAGGAGCCGGGCGAGCAGGTAGGCCGTGGGCGAGAAGGTCTGGTCATCCTCCAGGAAGACGGCCGCTCGCTGCCAGCCGGTCGCCCGGTGCACCTCGCGGCTCGCCGCCAGCACCAGGGTCTGGGGCAGGAAGGAGAGCCCCGGGTAGAAGCCGTTCGCGGGGACGAAGCGGCCTTCCAGGAAGGCCCTGACGTTGTGCAGGGTGAAGCGCTCGTCGAAGTTGCGGGTGGAGTCGAGGCCGGCGCCGCTCGAGGCGAGGCGCAGGGCGAAGCTCGCGACGAGCAGGCTGGCGAGGCCCAGATGAGCCCAGCGAGAGTGGCCCTTCACGGCGAGCGCCACCAGCGCAGCTCCACCTCGGGAGGGCCGGCGAGGACCGTGCCTTCCTCGAACCCGAGCTCCAGCCACTCGCCCGCCGCCAGCTCGCAACGCGGCGTCAGGAAGCGCGAGCGCCGGCCGCGGTTGTGGGTCTCGAAGAGGGGCAGCTTCTGCTCACCGACCCACAGCCAGTCCGGCCGCCGGCGGCCTCTCTCGATCGGCAGCCAGAGTGCGATCGAGGCCAGCTCCGCCCCGGCGGGAGGGGTTGGCAGCAGGGCACGGAAGCGGCGCCCCGCCTCCCCCACCGGTTCGGCGGTGAGGGGCAGGGGTGCGCCGAGAGCTCGCCAGGGGTGCAGCAACACCGCCATGGCCGGCCCACGGGCCGCCAGCAGCCCGGGGCGGAGCTCGGTCCGCGCCACCCCGGCCGCAGACTCCAGCCGGCCGTAGAGGTCGGCGTCGGGGCCCCGGCGGTTGGCCAGGAAGAAGACCGCCGCATCCCCCCGGGCCAGGTCCACGGGCGGCACGGCGCTGAGCCGGTCCACCGGGATGGCGGTCATCGGGTTGGCGCGTTGCTTGGGCCGCATCGGGTCCTCGCCCCGCTCGAAGTGCAACAGGCGCCACTCCAGCTCGGGGAGGCCGTCGGCCAGCACCCGCTCGACCCGCATCGTGGTGGTGGGCACGGCTTCCTGCCAGGTCGCCCGCAGGGGGATGGCCGTGAGCACTGCCAGGGCGAGCGCCCAGGCCAGGGCACGGGCCGGCGGTGAGGCGAGGGGCCGCCAGCGCCCGGCCACGGCCTCCCACAGTCGGAGGGCCACCCAGGCGGCGCCCAACGAGGTGAAGGCCGCCACCGGGATGTAGTTCTGGCCCCGGAACACTCCCCCGGCCGCGGCGTAGAGGGCCGAGTAGCCGAGCACGTAGGCGAGCACCATCGCCGCCGCCCGCGGCGGGAGACGGTCGGGCACGGCCAGGGCGAAGAAGCGCTCCCGGCCCCAGGCCCGCGCCGCGAAGGCCACCAGGCCGACGAGCGCCAACACGAACACGACCGGCCGGTGCTGGAACCACAGGAACTCCAGCTCCCGCCGCGCCACCACGGCCGGGCTCGAGGCCAGGGCCTCGGCCTTGCCCTCGGCGATGTTGAAGAGCCGTGGGATGTAGCGCAGCACCACGAAGAGATAGGGGTTGAGCAGCACAAAGGTCAAGGCCGAGGCGAGCCCGGCCACCACCAGCTGCGCCCAGGCCCGTCGCTGGCGCCAGCCGCGGCCCCAGAGGGCGCCGGCGACGAGGGCGAAGGCCACCCCCACGCCGGTGTACTTGGCGCAGACGGCGAGCCCGACACCGACCCCGGCGAGGGTCCAGCGGCCCCAGCCCCCCTTCTCGACCGCGTCCAGCCCCCAGCCGAAGGTGATCAGCACCAGCAGCACCACCAGCACGTCCGGCTTGAAGATCGCCGAGGCGAAGAGGTGCGGCTCGAGGGCGGCGAGCAAGGCCGCCGCCAGCAAGCCCACCCGGGCATCGAAAAGGCGGCGTCCCAAGAGGAAGAGCACCCCGATCGATAGGGCTCCGAAGAGAGCCGAGAGCCCCCGGCTGATGGCGTAGGCCGTGGGCGTCCAACCGTCTGCGGTCTCGCCCCGCACGGCCAGCCCCTCGATGCCGGTGACCTTCGACAGCCAGCCCGAGGTGGCCAGGGCCACCGTCTGCGGCCAGTAGGAGAGGCTGGGATAGAAGGCGTTGGCGGGCCGGGTACCGCCCTCGACCAGCACCGCTCCGACGTTGCGGAAGCTGTACAGCTCGTCGAACCAGCGGGAGCCGTCGAGGTGGGGGCTGGCGTACCAGAGGCGGAGGGCGAAGGCCACCACCACCAGGGTGAGGGCGAGCCCGGCGAGCACCCGGCCCTCCCCCGCGGCCGTCCTCAAGCCACCTTCTCCAGCCGGCGGCAGGCCACCAGCACGGCGGGCGTGTGCTGGCGCCAGACCTTGGTGGGCAGGTGCAGGTAGAAGTCCCCGGGCAACAGATAGCGCAGCATGCCGTGCCAGCCGAGCACCTCGAAGGACTGCTGGGCCCAGCGCAGCCAGAACGAACGGGGATGCTTGTGGACGTGGGTGGGATCGCGGTCGAGGGCACGGATCACCGGCCCGGTCAAGCCGTCGTAGACCGGCACCACGAAGAGGAAGGTGCCCCGGGGCTTGAGCATGGCGTCGACCGCCCGGGCCACCTCGGAGAGGTCCGGCACGTGCTCGACGACGTCGAAGGCGGTGATCACGTCGAAGCTGGCGTCCGCGAATGGCCGGTCGGTGGCCGAGGCCACCCGGAAGTCGACCCCCGGCCAGAGCTTCTTGTTGTGCTCGATGGCGTAGGCGGAGAGGTCGGTCGCCGCCAGGTCATAGTCCGGGTTGCCGGACAACGAGCCAACGAAGGCGCCCAGGCCACAGCCGACGTCGAGCAGGGAGACGGGCCGCCCCGGCGGCGCGTGATGCTCCACCATGCGCCGGTAGTAGCGCAGCTTCCAGGGCGGATTCTGGGCCCGGTAGTTGCGGTAGTTGGCCTCGAAGTAACCCTGCTCAAAACCACTCATGTAGGGCCACCCACCTCCCGTCTCTTCCCCGGTCCACCTCGTCTACGCCGTCCACCTCGTCCATTCCCTCTCCCTCTCCTCCTCCCCTACCGCCCCAGCCGCCGCGCCAACATCAACCCCAGGGTGCTCCGGATCGTCCTCAACACTCTCATCTTGCTGGCGCCTTCCTTGAGATCGTAGCGCAGCACCAGGGGCACCTCGCCGAAGATCAGGTCCGGCTCACGCCGCAGCTTGAGCAGGATGTCCACCATGCACTGGAAGCCTTCCTGATCGAAGAACTCCTGGCCGTCGCGTTCGATCACCCGCTGCATCAGGGCGGCACGGTAGGCCCGGTAGCCGCAGGTGTAGTCCCTAACGCCCGGGATGGGGAAAGCCACTCGAAAAAGCCATCCCCCCCAGTAGGAGAGGATACGCCGCAACAAGGGCACGCCGCGCACGCGGCTGCCCGGGCGGTAGCGCGAGGCGATGACCACGTCGTGCCCCTCACGGGCCAACCGCACCATGCGCTGGATCAGCTCCGGGCTGTGGGAGTTGTCCGCGTCCATGGTCACGATCAGGTCCTTGGGGTCGGCGAGCTTGGCGGCCATCACCAGGCCGTCGCGGATGGTCATGCCCAGGCCCTTGTTGACCCCGTGGCGCTCGACGATCAAGGGCAGCCTCTCGGCCGCCTTCTGGGCGATCTCGAAGGTGTGATCGCTCGAGCCGTCGTCGATCACGATCACCTTGTAGGTCAGCCCGGCCTCGAACATCGACTCGTCGATGGCGTCGAGCAGAGGGGGGAGGGATTTCTCCTCGTTGAACGCCGGCAGCACCACCCAGATGTGCTGGCGGCGGCGCTCGCTGACAGGCGCAGGGGGGGTCACGCGGCTCCTTTCGCGGCGGCCTCGGGTTGGTCGCGGAGGCTGCCGTCCTGGTTGGTCCGGGCGACGGCCCGGGCCACGTCGGTGCGGATCGGATGGAGGGGGGCGAGCAGGGGCCAGCCCTCCTCCCGGGCCAGGCTCTCGAGCCGAGGCTCGCCCGGGTCCAGGTAGAGGCGGATGGGCGCCGAGGTCTGGCACCGCAGGCGCACCAGCAGGGTGCGCAGCACGTCGCGGGTCGTGGCCAGGGGCAGGTCGGGGGCGAAGGAGATCACGTCGAGGGCCTGGATCCTGGCCGGCCAATGCGTGCGCACCCGCACGAACGCCCGCAGCTGCCCCCCCTCGAACAAACCCCAGCTGCGCGCGGTCAGAGGCGGCAGCAGCCGGCCCAGCAAGCAGGCGAGCAGGCCGCGGCGGACCTCCCCTTCGAGCAGGAAGCCGCCGCGCATCTCCTGCCGGAGGGCCGCCGCCTCGGGCAGGCCTGCAAAGCGCCGGGCCGAGATCTCCTCGAGGTCCAGGCGGCGCTCAGGCTCCCGTACGCTGTCGAGGGCCACCAGGTGTACGTGGCGCGCGGGCAGAACCTCGGTGCCAAAGTAGTCCCGGTACGGGCGCAGGGCGGGGGTGTTGTCCGGCCGGATCTCACCGCCCGCGATGTGGCCGCCGCGGGCGAGGACCCCGTCCAGGGTGTGTCGGATGATCTGCTTGTAGAGCCCCCGGCCCCGGCTCTCCGGCGCCATCACCCCGAAGCCCTGATACCAGGCGCGGGGGCCGGCGCGGAAGGAGGTCAGGGCGCCCAGCAGCAGCTCCCCTTCCACCGCCACGGTGATTCGGAAGAAATCCAGCCGCAAGGGACTCAGGAAGCGGTTGGCCCAGCCCATCAGCCAGTACATCCGCTCGAACTTCATCACGTCGAGGCCCTGCTGGGCGTACTCCTCGCGGAAGGTGGTGGCGAGGAGGCGGCAAAGCTTGGCTGCGTCGGCCGGTTCGAAGTCCCGCAGGACGACAGGGGGAGTTGGAGTCAAGGGATCGCTCTCATCTCGCGGCCGGCCAGCTCGGCCTGGGTCACGCTCTCGGCCCCCGCCACCAGCTCGGCCAGGGTGGCGGCCAGCAGCCGGCGGCGCTCGGCGATCGGCCGGCCGTAGCCGGGCACCCGGGCGAGGGACCCTCCCCTCCGCTCGAGCGGCGTGATCTCCGCGGCGTGGAGCGAATAGTTTATCGGCGCGCTCCCCCGGCGCAACACCGCGAGCCCGGCGCGGAAGAAGGCGTGGCCGAGGGATTGGGTCATGGTGCCATAGAAGGGCAGGCGCAGGCCGGGCAGCACGGCCAGGGGCAGCTCGACCAGTCGGGCGCCCTGTCCCTCGATGGCGAAGGGACGCCGGGGCTGGACCGCGTGGGCGAGGCCCCCGAGCCCCACGTGCCAGCGCCGGCCGCTCAGCTGCACCAGCCACTTCATGGGCAGCAGGAAGGGGCTCGGGTGGAGGGAGGAATCGTAGAGAGCACCCCGCTCGAGCAAGAGGTCGAGCAGCTCGCGGTCGAGGTCGTAGGCCGGGCAGCGGAAGCCCACCACGGCCTGGCCGGTCGCCTGCTCGATCGCCGAGCGGCCCTGGTCGATCTCGCGCCCCTTCTCCGACCGGGGCAAGCGGCCGAAGGCGATGGGGTGGCTGAAGCTGTGGTTGGCGACCTCGTGGCCGGCCTCCACCAGTCGGCGCAACCAGCGCGCGGCCTCGGGATCGGCGCAATCCCGGCCAATGGCGAAGAAGGTCGCACGGATGCCCAGCTCGGCGAAGAGGTCGAGGAAGCGGGCCAGGGCATCGGCGAGGAAGGGCCCGGCCGGGGGCGGGTCCGGCACGCGATAGAAGCGGTAGTAGTCGGTGGGGGCGTCGAGGTCCACCGACAGGGCCACGGCGGGCACGCCGCGAGCGTTCATGGGCCGGCCAGTGCCTCGAGCAGGTGCTCGACGATGCGCGCCCCGGCCCGGCCGTCGCCGAAGACGGCCGCGGCCCGGGCGCGGGAGGCGTGGTGTCCGGCATCCGTGAGCAGGCGCCCGGCCGCCGCGGCGATGCGCTCGGGGTCGGTGCCCACCAGCTCGGCCACCCCGGCCTCGATCGCCTCGGGGCGCTCGGAGGTCTCGCGGGTCACCAGCAGGGGCACGCCGAGGGCGGTGGCTTCCTCCTGCACCCCGCCCGAGTCGGTGATCACCAGACGCGCGGCCGAGAGGGCCTTGACGAAAGCCGGGTAGCCCAGGGGCTCGAGCAGGGTGACGCCGGGCAGGTCCGCGAGGGGCGGCAGCACGGCGGAGCGGACGTTGGGGTTCAGGTGCACCGGGTAGACCACCTGGACCCGCCCGGCGTGCGCGAGGGCGATCCGCCGCAAGCCCTCGGCCAGGCGCTCGAGGCCGCCGCCCAGGTTCTCGCGGCGGTGGGCGGTCACCAGGATCAGGGCGCGATCCCCGGGGTCCGGCAGGCCGAAGGCGCCCCAGGGCTCGGGCGCCACCCGCCGGCGCACCTCTTCGAGGGCATCGACCACGGTGTTGCCGACCACGAAGATCCGCTCGCGAGAGATCCCTTCCGCGAAAAGGTTCTCGGCGGCCCGGGGCGTGGGCGCGAAATGCCACTCGGCCAGGCGCCCCAACAGGGAGCGGTTCATCTCCTCGGGGAAGGGGTCGTAGCGCACGCCGGTGCGCAGGCCGGCCTCGACGTGGGCGACGGGGATCTGCCGATAGAAGGCGGCGAGGGCGATCATCGCCACGGTGGTGGTGTCACCCTGGACCACCACCAGGCTCGGCGCAACCCGGGCGAGCAGGGGGTCGGCCGCGGCGATCATGGCGGACGACAGACCGGCCAGGGATTGATCCGGTTGCATCAGGGCGAGGTCCTCGTCCGGCTCGAGCCCGAAGACCCCGAGCATCTGGTCGAGCATCTGGCGGTGCTGGCCCGTCGAGAGCACGAAACGGGGCACCTGGCGGGCGGCCAGGGCCTGCACCACGGGCGCGAGCTTGATCACCTCCGGCCGGGTGCCGAAGGCAACCAGCACCGGGCCGCCGGCCCGACCTCGCTGCGCCGCGTTCATCGAATCGGGATCCCTCTCCAGGGCCTGCGTCGCGCCACGTCGGCGCGGGCGCTGGATGCTAGCACCGGGCCGAGGATGTCGCCTCACCCGGTCGTAGGGGCGGCCCCCCGTGGCCGCCCTGGGCGGGGGGCAGGCACGGGGGCCTGCCCCTACGACCTGCCGGAAGGCCAACAGCCCCCGGGCACCGGCTTCGCCTCGGCATCGACCTCGACCAGGAAGTAGGACCAGGCGATGAGATCGCCATCGAGGCGCACGGGCCGGCGCTGGTAGAAGGTGGGATGCCCCTCGAAGCGGTCGAGCGCCGCGAGCGTCTCGCCATCGACCTCGAAGAGCTCACCCAGCACCCGCCCCTCCGCCGCCGCCACCATCCCGGGATAGCGCCCGAGGTCGAGCAGCTGATGCCCCGGTTCGGTGCGCGCCTCGCCCAGGAAGCGGGCGCCATCGAGGAAACGGTGGTTCTCGCCACCCCGCCGCAGCGAGCCGTAAACGAAGAGCAGGGCGCTCTCGCCGCTTCTGAGCGCGCTGGTGGGCCGTGGCCGGATCTCTTTCATCTCAGGATTCCTTATCATGCACCTCGCCATGTCCCCAACCACTCCAGAGACCGCCACCACCTACTGCCCCCTCGACTGCCCCGACTCTTGCAGCCTGACCGTACAGATCGAGGACGGGCGGCTCACCAAGCTCGACGGCGACCACCGCAACCCGGTCACCGCCGGCTTCATCTGCACCAAGGTCCGCCACTACCCCGAGCACGTCTACGGCCCCCACCGCCTGCGCCAGCCGGCCCTGCGGGAAGGCGCCAAGGGCCAGGGCAACTTCCGCCCGGTGTCCTGGGACGAGGCCCTCGGCCGGATCGCCGAGCGCATCGGCGAGGCCCGACACCGCTGGGGCGGCGAGGCCATCTTGCCCTTCTTCTACGGCGGCTCGAACGGCCTCTTGACCCAGGGCGCCGCGGACGCCCGTCTGTTCCGCCGGCTCGGCTCCTCGCGACTGGCCCGCACGGTGTGCGCCGCGCCCACCACCCGCATCGCCTCGGCTTTCTACGGACGGATGCCCGGCGTGGCCTACCCGGACTTCGCCGAGGCCAAGCTGATCGTGATCTGGGGCCAGAACCCCTCGGCCTCGAGCATCCACCTGGTGCCCTACGTGCTCGAGGCCCAGAAGCGAGGCGCCCGCCTGGTGGTGGTGGATCCCCGCCGCATCCCCCTCGCCACCAAAGCCGACCTGCACCTGGCCCTGCGACCGGGCACCGACGTGGCCGTCGCCCTCGCCCTCCATCGCCACCTCTTCACCAGCGGCGCCGCCGACCGCGCCTTCCTGAGCACCCACGCTCACGGCGCCGAGGAGCTGGAGCGCCGGGCTTCGCCCTGGACCTTCGAGCGTGCCGCCGAGGTCTCCGGGGTGCCGGCGGCCGACCTCGAGCAGTTGGCCCGCCTCTATGCCGAGTCCTCTCCGGCCCTGGTGCGCTGCGGCTGGGGCCCGGAGCGCAACCGCAACGGCGGCTCGGCGGTGGCGGCGATCCTCGCCCTGCCGGCGGTCGGGGGCAAGTTCGGCGTGGTGGGCGGCGGCTACACCATGTCGAACTCCGGAGCCTGGAACCTCGACGCCTCGGCGGCCGTGGCCGCTGCCGAGCCCGCCACCCGGTTGATCAACATGAATCACCTCGGCCGCACCCTGCTCGAGGAGGAGGATCCGCCGGTCGGCGTGCTCTTCGTCTACAACGCCAACCCCCTGGCGACCCTGCCCGACCAGGAGCGGGTGCGCCGGGGCCTCGCGCGCGAGGATCTGTTCACGGTGGTCTTCGACGCCGTCCACACCGACACCGCCCGCTACGCCGACGTGCTGCTGCCGGCCACCACCTTCCTCGAGCACGAGGACCTCTCCCGCGGCTACGGCTCCTACGTGGCCCAGCGCAGCCGGCCGGTCATCGAGCCGGTGGGCGAGGCGCGGCCGAACCACGCCGTGTTCTTGGAGCTGGTGCATCGTCTGGGGCTCTACCGGCCGGGAGACGTCGAGGACCTGGACGGCTTCGCCCGCGCCGCCCTGGAGCGCAACGGCCGGGCCGAGGAGATCGCCGCCTCGTTCGCCGCTCGCGGGCTGGCGGAGACCGACCCGGTGCGGCCGGTGCAGATGGTCAACGTCTTCCCCCGCACCTCGGACGGCAAGATCCACCTGCTGCCGCCGGAGCTCGACCGCGAGGCTCCCGCCGGCCTCTACGGCTACCAGAGCGACCCGGCCACCGAGGCCCGACCGCTGGCCCTGATCTCACCGGCGACCTCGAGGACGGTCAGCTCCACCCTGGGCGAGCTCGACCGCCGCACCATCCCCCTCGAGATGCACCCGGACGACGCCGCGGCCCGGGGCCTGACGGACGGCGAGGTGGTGCGGGTGTGGAACGAGCTGGGCGAGGTGCGCTGCCTGCTCAAGGTGTCACGGGAGGTGCGGCCGGGAGTGGTCTTCCTGCCCAAGGGCCTGTGGTCCCACCACACCCTCAACGGCCTCACCTCCAACGCCCTCACCCCGGACACCCTGACCGACGTGGCCGGCGGGGCGTGCTTCAACGATGCGCGGGTGGAGGTAGGGCGGGGGTAGAGGCGCGGAGCCCTCACCCCTGCGTCTCTCCCGGAGGTCGGTGTGGGCGGGCCGGGAGCACGCCCTGAGCGAAGCCGAAGGGAGGGGGACCGAGGGGGTGAGGGGCCGGAGCCCCCCTACTCCTTCGTCCACTCGTCCAACCAGCCCAGCACCTCGTCGTGCCATTGCAGGGAGTTCTGCGGCTTCAAGATCCAGTGGTTCTCGTCCGGGAAGTAGAGCAGCTTCGAGGGGATGCCCCTCCGCTGGAGGGCGGTGAAGGTACCGAAGCCCTGGGCCTCCGGCACCCGGTAGTCCAGGGCGCCGTGCACCACCAGCATGGGCGTCTGCCACTTCGCCACGTGGGCCACCGGGTTGTGCCGCTCGTGGGCCGCCGGGTTGGCGTAGTACGGGCCGCCGTGCTCCCACTCCACGAACCACAGCTCTTCGGTCGTGTAGTACATCGCCCGGTGGTCGAAGAGACCCGCGTGGTTGACCAGGCAGCGGAAGCCCGGCTTGCCGGTACCGTCGAACCAGTTGCCGGCGATCCAGTTGATCATGTAGCCGCCGTAGGAGGCGCCGAGGGCGCAGGCCCGGGAGCCGTCGATCCAGGGGTGCTTCTGGAGCACCGCTGCCATTCCCTTGCGCAGATCCTCGAAGGGCTTGCCGCCCCAGTCCTCGCGGATGGCGTCGGTGAACGCCTGGCCGTAGCCGGTCGAGCCGTGAAAGTCGATCATCACCGCCGCGTAGCCCCGTCCGGCATAGCTCTGGGGGTTCCAGCGGTAGTGGAAATTGTTGGCGAAGGAGCCCTGGGGGCCGCCGTGGATGAGGAAGGCCAGGGGGTATCTCTTGGCCGGATCGAAGTCCACCGGCTTGACCAGCCAGCCGTGGACCGTGTCCCCACCCGCACCGGTGAAGGTGAACGGCTCGTAGTCGCCGAAGCGGATGGCGGCCAGGCGGGCCGCGTTCAAGCTGGTAAGGGCCCTGGCGTCCTTGCCGTCGAGGGAGAAGCTGTACAGCTCGGCCGGGGTCTTGAAGTCATCCCAGGTGGCCACGATGCGGCCGCCGGCCAGGGCCGGGGCGTGGTGGCTGCCCTCCGCGCGCAACCGCCGGGCCTCACCGCTCGCCACGTCGATGGCGAAGAGGGCGGAGCGGCCGAGGTCGTCCGCGGTGGCGTAGAGGGTCTTGCTGTCCGCTGACCACACCAGGGAGCCCGGCGAGCGGTCCCACTGCGGCGCCACCTCCCGCGGGGTGCCGCCCGGCCAGGTCTGGGCCAGGATGCGGAAGCGGTCCGCCTCGTAGCCGGCGCGGGACATCGCCAGGTAGATCAGGGTCTTGCCGTCCGGTGAGAAGCGGGGCTGGGTGTCCCAGGCCAGGTTGGCCGCCGTCAGGTTGCGCGGCGGTGCGGAGCCGTCGATGGGGGCCGCGTAGAGATCGAAGTTGGTCGACCAGGGCTCGGTCTCACCGGCGATGCGCGCCGAGAAGACGATCTCCTTGCCGTCCGGGGTGAACGCGACCTCCTCGGCGCCGCCGAAGGGCAGCGAGGGCACGTCGGCGTCCATCCCCTTGCTCACGTCCACCGGGTCGCCGCCGGCCGCCGGCATCACGAAGAGGTGCTGGCGCTGGCCGTCCTCCCAGCTCGACCAGTGGCGGATGAAGAGGCGATCGTGCTCCTGGCCGGAGCCCTTCTTCTTGGCGTTCTCGTCGAGTCGTTCCTTGGTGCAGGCGAGCGTCGGGCAGTCGGTGAAGACGTTCAGGGAGAACGCCAGGTGGCTGCCGCTCGGCGAGACCAACAGGGCCGACACGTCGAGGGGCAGGTCGGTGACCTGCTCGGGCTCGCCCCCTTCGAGGGAGAGCCTCCAGATCTGGCTGGCGCCGGAGCGAGTGGAGAGGAAGTACAGGCTCTTGCCGTCCGGGGCCCAGCGGGGCTCGGTGTCGGCCGCCTCGTGGCGGGTCAGCTGGCGGGCCGGGCCACCGTCGGCCGCCACCAGCCAGAGGTCGTTCCTGCCCCGGTTGGCGTCGAGGTCGGTCTTGCGCACCACGAAGGCCACCCACTTGCCGTCGGGCGAGGGCTGCGGGTCGCTGACCCGATCCATGCCGACCAGGTCCTGGGCGTTGAAGGGATGGGTCTGGGAGGCCGAAAGGGACTGCCACGGCGAGAAGGGCTGGGCGGCCAGCAAGAGGGCCGCGAGGGCGAGCGCGCGTTGGGCCATGCCGAGTTCTCCTTGGGTCGAGAGACGATGATACTAGCCCTCGGTGTAAACTCCGCTCTCGATGAACAGCGATCAAGCCGCCCAACACTACGACGCAGTGGTCATCGGCGGGGCCTTTTCGGGCTCCGTCGTCGCCACCCTGCTCAAGCGCTTCCGGCCGGAGACCCGCATCCTGCTGGTCGAGAAGGCCCAGGCCTTCGACCGCAAGGTCGGCGAGGCCACGGTCGAAATCTCGGCCCTGATGCTCTACCGGGTCCTCGGCCTGCACGACCTGCTCTGCCGCGAGCAGCTGCCCAAGCACGGCCTGCGCTACTGGTTCACCGACGGCTCGTCGGACATGAAGCTGTCGGCGATGAGCGAGGTGGGGCCCCGCGAGGTGCCACGCCTGCCGACCTTCCAGCTCGACCGCGCCAAGCTGGACGAGTCCCTGCTGCGAGTGGCCGGCGAAGCCGGCGTCGAGATCCTGCGCCCGGCGAAGATCGGCGCCACCGGCCTCGCCTGGCCGGAGAGCCGGCTGACCGTCGAGACCGAGGACGGTCAAGTCCGCGAGATCTCCACCCGCTGGGTGGTCGACGCCTCTGGCCGCAACGCCGTGCTGGCCCGGCGCTACGGCTTGCTGCGCCAGTCCAAGAACCATCCGACCGCCGCGGTGTGGGGACGCTGGAAGGGCGTCAAGGACATGGACGGCGCCGAGGTGATGGGTCTCGACCCCAGGAAGCCCTGCCTCGAGCCGGTGGCGAGCGCCCGCCGCCTGGCCACCAACCACTTCTGCGGCTACGGCTGGTGGTGTTGGGTGATCCCCCTCTCGGGCGGCGACACCTCCGTCGGCCTGGTCTACAACAAGGAGCTGTATCAGCTGCCGCCGGGCGCCAACCTGCTCGAGCAGTATCGCAGCTTCATCGACGCCAACCCGGGGTTGAAGGACCTGCTGGAGCACGCCGAGCTGGACCTCGAGGACTTCCGTTCCTACGCCCACCTGCCCTACTGCACCGAGCGCTACGCCGACTTCGGCTGGGCCCTGGTCGGCGACGCGGCCTCCTTCATCGATCCGTATTACAGCCCGGGCCTGGATCACGCCTCGATCTCCGCCTATGCCACCGCCCGCCTGATCGATGAGGAGCTCTCCGGCAAGCTCGACCGGCAGGCCTTGGGCGCCGCCCTCGAGACTCACAACGGCAACTTCTTACGCTCCTACCAGCGCTGGATCTCCGCCCTCTACATCGGCAAGTACGAGCTGATGGGCGATGCCGAGCTGACCGCCGCCGCCTTCCTGATGGACACGGCGATGTACTACATGGGCATCGTGACGCCGGCCTACGAGAACGTCGAGGCCCTGCGCACGCCGATCTTCTCCGAGGAGATCCTGCCCACCCGGCTGGCCTACGGCTGGATGAGCTTCTACCACCACCGGCTGATCAAGCTGGCCCGGCGCCGCCGGACGCTCGGCATCTACGGCCACCGCAACGTCGGCTGGCGCCTGTTCATCAAGACCGCCACCCTCGGCCGCACCGGCGGCATGCCGATGCTGCGCTCGGGCATCAGGGTGTGGCTGCGGGCGGAGTGGGAGACCTTCCTCGCGGGCCTGGGCAAGCGGCCGAAGAAGCCGGTGGCGAAGCCCATGGTGGCGCAGCCGGAGATGGCGTCGTAGGGGCAGGCCCCCGTGCCTGCCCTCCGGTCGTAGGGGCGGACCAACGTGTGCGCCCACCGGGGCGAAGAGGGCGGACACGTTGGTCCGCCCCTACATCGAGAGAGATCCCTTCCGGAAATCCGTCTTCGCCAGGTGGGCGTTGATCAGCACCGGCCGGCCGCCGGCGGCGAGGCGGCGGGCCTCGGCCAGGGTCGCCTCGACCTGGTCCGGCCGGGTCAGCAGCAGGCCCTCGCCACCCAGCCCCTGCGCGGCCACGTGGTAATCCGAGCGGGCCAGCTCGGTGCCCACCGCATCCCCCAGCATCTCCACCTGCTCGCGGGCGATCTGTGCCCACGAGGCGTCGTTGCCGACCACCGCGATCACCGGCAGCCGGTGACGGGCGAAGGTGTCGAAGTCGGCCAGCGAGAGACCGGCGGCGCCGTCTCCCCACAGCAGCCAGACCTCCGAGCCCGGCCGGCAGAGCTGGGCCGCCAGGGCGAATCCGGCGCCCACGCCCAACGTGCCGAAGGCTCCCGGATCGAGCCAACACAGGGGGGCTCGGGGCCGCACCACGTAGGAGGCCGTGGCCACGAAGTCCCCGCCGTCCGCCACCAGCACCGAAGCGTCCGGCAAGCCGGCCTCGATAGCTCGGCACAGGGCCAGGGGATTGACCCCCTGCCCCGCCGGCGCCGACGCGGCGTCGGCCGCGATCTTCGCCTCCCGGGCCTGGTCGCGGCCGGTCAGCTCGGCGAGCCAGGAGCCGAAGCGCTCCGGCTCACCGCCGGCCGCCTCGGCGAGGGCGACCAGGAACAGCCCCGGGTCGGCCAGCACGCCCAGGGTCGGCCGCAGGTTCAGGCGCAGGTCGTGGGCCGACCGGTTGACGGCGATCACCGTCTTGCCCCGCACGTGGCTGCCGTAGTCGAGCCGGAAATCGCTCGGGAAGCCGGCCAGCAGCACCAGGTCGGCCTCCTTCAAGGCCGAGCGCCGCTCGTGGCGCAGCTGGAGGCGGCTGGCCTGGCCGAGCAGGCCCCGCGCCATGCCGCCGAGGTAGACCGGCACGCCGAGCCGGACGACCGCCGCGGCGACCTCCTCGGCGGCCTGGGGCTCTGACATGGCCTGGCTGCCGAGGATCAACAGCGGCCGCTTCGCCTTTGAAAGCAGGGTCGCGGCCTTGCGGACCTGACCGGAGGACGGCGCCACCGGCGGCACCGCCGCCCTCTCGATGTCCCGTTCCCGCCGGGGGCTCTTGAAGGTGCGGTCGAGGTGCCAGGCGAGGTAGCGCTTCTGGAGCGCCTCGGCGAGGTTGCGGGCCGGCCGGTCGGTCTTCGCCGCGTACCAGCTGCGCACCATCGCCTCGGGGTAGAGCAGGTCCACCGGACACTCGACGAACACCGGCCCCGGCACTCCGGAGCGGGCCACGGCGAAGGCGTCCACCACGGCCCGTGGGAGGTCACGGATTCGCTCGACGAAGAAGGCCGCCTTGACGTGGGGCTTGACCAGGGGCCGCTGGTCGATGTCCTGGAGGGCACCGCGGCCCTTGAGCACGGTGGCCGTGGCGCCGCCGAAGAGCACCAGGGGGGACTGGGCCAGCTGGGCGTTCTTGAGCGCCGTGATGGTGTTGGTCACCCCCGGGCCGGCGGTCACCACCGCCACCCCCGGGACCCCGGTCAACCGCGCCGTGGCGTCCGCCGCGAACACCGCCGTGGCCTCGTGGCGCACGTCCACCACCGTCAAGCCGCAGTGCTTGGCGCCGACCAGGATCGGCGAGACGTGGCCGCCGCAGAGGGTGAAGACGAAACGAACGCCCTGGCGCTCGAGCTCGCGGGCGACCAGGTCGCCGCCGCTCACGGCCGGGAACCGCCCTGGGAGGCGCTACCGCGCGGCGCGAGCACGTGGCGTTCGAGCACGAAGCAGGTGAAGACGCCGTGGAAGACCTCTTCGTCGGTCCGGAACACCGAGACCCGCACCCGCTGCTTGCGCGCCGTCCCTTCGTTGGGCTCCAGCCGGGCCTCCGCCCGCAGGGTCTCCCCCACCCGCACCGGCATCAGGAAGCGCACCTCGGCAGCCCCCAGCACCACGTTGGGATGGTTGACCGCCAGCATCGCCGCGTGGTCCGCGAGGCCGAAGACGAAGCCGCCGTGCAGCAGGCCGGCCTCGTCCACACCCATCTCGGGCAGGGTGGTCAGGTCCACCCGCGCGGCACCCATCTCCATCGAGACCGGGTGCCCGCACAGACGGGGATCGATGGCGAGATGGGTGCGGGGCGTCGGCTCGGCCACGGCGCGAAGACCTGTTCGGAAGAACCGGCCGGATTATGCCACAGCCTATTCCTCGTTCATGAACGGATACCGATAATCCGTCGCCGGCACGAAGGTCTCCTTGATCGAGCGCTGGGATACCCAGCGGATCAGGTTCGCCTTCGAGCCCGCCTTGTCGTTGGTGCCCGACGCCCGGGCGCCGCCGAAGGGCTGCTGCCCCACCACGGCGCCGGTCGGCTTGTCGTTGACGTAGAAGTTGCCCGCCGCGTGCCGCAGCCCGCGGGTCAGCTCGACGATCGCCCGCCGCTCCTCGGCGAAGATCGCGCCGGTCAGGGCGTAGGGGCCGGTCGAGTCCACCAGCGCCACGGCCTCGTCCACCCGAGCGTCGTCGTAGACGTGCAGGGTCAAGACCGGCGCGAAGATCTCCTCGGTCATCAACTTCGAGCGCGGGTCCTCACTCAGCACAACCGTCGGCCGCACGAAGTAGCCCTGGCCCTTGTCGCCGGTGCCGCCGGCAACGATGGTGAAGCCCGGCGTCGTCCTCGCGTGCTCGACGTAGGCCATGGTGTTGTCGAACGAGGGCTCATCGATCACCGCCGCCATGAAGTTGCGGAAGTCGAGCGGGCTGCCCATGGCGATCGACTCCACCTCCGCCACCAGGCGCTCCCGCACCTCCCCCCACAGCGAACGCGGCACGTAGGCCCGCGAAGCTGCGGAGCACTTCTGCCCCTGGTACTCGAAGGCTCCCCGCACCAGGGCGGTCACCAGGGCCGGCACGCTGGCGCTCGGGTGGGCGAAGATGAAGTCCTTGCCGCCGGTCTCGCCGACGATGCGCGGATAGGCCTTGTAGTGCCCAAGGCGCCCGGCGATGGTGCGCCACATGCCGTTGAAGGTGCCGGTCGAGCCGGTGAAGTGGATCCCCGCCAGGTCGGGCCGGGCGAAGACCGGATCCCCCACCTCGCGGCCGTGGCCGGGGATGAAGTTGATCACCCCCGGGGGCAGGCCCGCGGCTTCGAGCACCTTGAAGATGTAGTAGTTCGAGACGATCGAGGTCGAGGCCGGCTTCCACAGCACGGTGTTGCCCATCATCGCCGGCGCCGTCGGCAGGTTGCCGCCGATCGAGGTGAAGTTGAAGGGCGACACCGCGAAGACGAAGCCTTCGAGGGCCCGGTACTCGCCGTAGTTCCACACCCCGGGCGAGGAGATCGGCTGTTCGGCGTAGAGCTGGGTGGCGAAATAGGGATTGAAGCGCCAGAAGTCGATCAGCTCGCAGGCCGAGTCGATCTCGGCCTGGAAGCAGGTCTTCGACTGGTTGAGCATGGTGGCGGCGTTCGCCGTGTCCCGCCATGGCCCGGCCAGCAGCTCGGCGGCGCGCAGGAAGACCGCCAGGCGCGCCGACCACTCCATCTCGGACCACTCCCGCCAGGCCCCGGCCGCAGCCTCCGCGGCCTGGTTGACCTCGGCCTCCCCGGCCAGGTGGAAGGTGGCCAGCACGTGGCCGTGGTCGTGGGGGCAGACCGCCTTGGCGACCCGGCCGCTCCTCACTTCCTTGCCGCCGATCACCAGGGGGATCTCGATCTCCTCGGCCATCATCGCGGCCAGTCGGGCCTTGAGCGAGCTCTTCTCCGCCGACCCCGGCGCGTAGGCACGCACCGGCTCGTTGACCGGGTGCGGCACGTTGACGATTCCGTTAGCCATCTCCCATCCTCCATGCCGCCCAGGCGAAGAGCGTGAAGCCGATGATCAAGAGCACCCCGCCGATCGGGGTGATCGCACCCAACCAGCGGGGCGAGCCCAGGGCCAGGGCCGCGACGGTGCCCGAGAAGACCAGGGCGCCGAGCGACAGACAGAGCCCGGCGCCCCGAACGAGCCCCGGAGCTAACCGCCCGGCAGCGAGGCCGAGGGCGAGCAAGCCGAGGCTGGCGATGAACCAATAACGGACGGCCGTCTCCCACAAGGCGAGGGAGCGGGCGTCCAGGCGAGAGGCGAGGCCGTGGGCGCCGAAGGCTCCGGCGGCCACACCGACGGCGCACCCCAACGCACCGATTGCGAGCCAGGGGCGCATGCGTTTACGGAGTCTCGATCTCGCCGAGCCGGCGGATCGAGGCCACGGCGTCCCGCGGCACCACCACCCGGGCGTGGCGGGCCCAATGGCCCACCTGGGCCGCGCGGCTCACCCACTCCGACTTGGAACGGCCACCTTCGCCGTCCTGGTGGCGGTCGGCGTCGAGCAGGATCACGTCGCCGCCGATCACGTCGTCGCAGCGGCCGATCCAGATCTCCGGCCCCGGGGTGTCCACCACCACGGTGATGCCGTGGAGGGGGTCCTTGTTCTGGTGAAAGGTCCCCATGCCGCCCGCTCAGGCCACCGGCGCGGCCATCTGGGGCGCACCACAGTGGCGCTCGAAGGCGGTCATCAGGTCGTCGGCGATCTGGGTGGCGTCGCGACCCTCGATGCGGTGGCGGGGCACGAAGTGCACCAGCTCGCCGTCCTTGAACAGGGCGAAGCAGGGACTCGAAGGGGGGATGTCGGCGAAGTAGCCACGGGCGCGGGCGGTGGCCTCGACGTCCTGGCCGGCGAAGACGGTGCCCAGGCGGTCGGGGCGGGCGGCTCCGGCGAGGGCCAGGCGCACCCCCGGGCGAGCTGCCCCGGCGGCGCAGCCGCAGACCGAGTTGACCACCACCAGGGTGGTGCCTTCCTTCTCGGCCATGAAGCTCTCGACGTCTTCGGCGGTACGCAACTCGGAGATGCCGAGGGTGGTGAGCTCCTCGCGCATCGGCTTGACCATCAACTCGGGGTAGGGCATGGCAACCTCCTGGTCGGCGGGATGCTGGGGATGTTGGGTCGGGAGGCGGCGCCAGAATGCCGGAGGCGCGCGCCTCCGGCATTCTACCCGAGACAGGAGGCGGATCAGGGCTTCTTGCGGGTGGCCACCAGCTCCATGACCTTGGCCTCGGTCCCCGAGGCGTCGATCATGAACATCTCCATCTTGTAGGAGTCGGGGCCGAGCATGGTGGTGACGTTGCGGGTCTTGACCTTGGGTCCGCCCATGGGGTCGAGCATCTCGGAGTGGAGGGTGTGGACCTTGCCGCCCTCCGAGCAGTCTCCCTGCATGAACATCACCCCGGTGCCCATGCTGTCCACCCAGGTGCTGACGTACTGCTTGGCCAGGTTGTCGTAGCCGTCGAGGCCATGCCCCTCGAAGGGCATGCCGCCCATGTCGCCCGTGTAGGTGGACTCCAGATAGCGGCCACCCAGGATCCAGCGCGCCTCGGACCGGCCTTTCGACTCGGTGGGAGGTGCTCCCGGAACCATCCAGCTCTTGACCGAGGTGTCCCAGCTGCCGGCCAGGTGATCGAGGTGCTTGTGGTGCTCACCGGGTGAGATCGCCGCTAGCAGTTCCGGCGGCATCGCCGGCGCGCCTCCCTCCGCCGGTGCCTGGGCTCCGGCGCCGAGGGCGGCCAGCAACGGGGCCACGCACAAGATTGTCATCGCGAGCCGAGTCTTCGTCATGACGAGACCTCCTTCGATCCAATGGTTTGCCGGCGCCGGGCGCCGGTCCCCTGCCCTGCCTGGATGAACGGATCCTAACAGCCTGCCTCGCAACAGAGAACGGCGGCGGTGACTCGACTCCCTCAGGTCCGCAGGGGCGCGGTCAGTCGCTGGGCGCTCGCCAGCACCACGGCGATCCACAGCAGGTCCGCCAGCAACAGGTGCAGCATCTGGATGGGAATCGGCGCCAGCAGGGCAACGTTGACCAGCCCCAGGGCCAGCTGGCCCAGGACCAGCCAGGTCACCCACAGGTCGTGACGCGCGGAAGCCCCGGGGTGGCGGGGCCAGGGCTTGTGGTCGAAGAGCAGGAAGAGCCCCACGGCCACGGCCAGGAAGGGGTGGATGATCCGCAGCCGGACGAACACGTGGGCCGTGGGCGAGAGGTCCTGCCGCACCGCCTCGGCCAGGCTCTCGGCCGGGTAGAGGGTGTCCCCCAGGGCCGCGACGGCGCCGCTCGCGCCCACCAGGGCCAGGCCGATCAGGGCCAGCAGCACCCGCCGGCGCAGGGGCGCGGGGGCCGCCGCCCACGAGATCGCCCGGCCGCCGGCGGCGAAGTAGACCGTGAGGGAGAGGGCACCCAGGAGCAGGAAGGTATTGGCCAGGTGCACCGCCATCCAACCGGCCCGGGCCATGGAGTCGTTCACGCCCACCAACCGAAGCAGCACCAGCCCAGCCCCCACCAGGGCCTCGACCAGCTCCAGCAGCAGGGAGGCGAAGGCCGCCCGGCGGGCGCCGTGGCCCTTGGCGAACAGCCGGGTGGCCGCCACCCACATCACCAACACGGCCAGGAGGGCGAGGCCGCTGGTGAGCCGGTGGCTGTACTCGATGAGCTTGGCGAGGTCCGGGGCGCGCGGGATCACCTCGCCGTCGCACAGGGGCCAGTGGCTGCCGCACCCGGCCCCCGATCCCGAGGCGCGCACGAAGGCGCCCCAGAGAATCACGCCGAGGTTGTAGAGGAGGCAGACTTTGGCGAAGCGGAGGAAGCGCTCGGGGGTCATCGGGGGGGAATCATAGCGTCGGAGGGCGCCACGGCCGCCCTCCAGTCCCAGCTGCCGGCAGACACCGAGCTGCCCGTCGAGGGCGGGGGGCGGTACCGGGGACGTTGATTCGCTGAACCGCCTCCTCACAGCTTCTCAGGCGAATGGAGCCGTAAGAGCGAGGGGCGCACCTCAGCCCGCATGCTCCGGAACCACCTCGCCAAGCGCCCTACCCACACAAAGAACGGAAGAGCCTAGTTCCACAGCTCCTCGAGCGGGCCGATCTTGTAGACGTTACCGTTCCAGGCCGTCATCGAGCCGCGATCGTGGAGCATACGGACTTCGATCACCTCCGAAGGCATCACTCGTCCGGGAAGAAGATTCTCCCGCTCCGGTACCAAATCCCCTCGGCACTCCAATCGCCTGCACGCCGGAGAACCTGCACGCCCAAGGAAGCCACGTCCACCTCCCGGATCCGACAGTCCGGCCAGAAGACCTCGCCGTCACTGACATCTGCTTCCACCAGCTCCCAACATCTCCCCTCCCTACTGGCCGCCACGCCGAAGTGGCGGTAGTAGCCCACGGCAACAGCCTCCTCCTCACCGTCTTCGAAGGAGATCGGTTCGTGGAGGTCGATGCAGAGAGTGATCCAATAGGTCATCAATCAGGCTGCCGCAGCAGCCAGCAGCCGCTGCGCGCTTCCTCCATCCAAGAAGCCGCTACCGCGTAAAGAGAAAGTGTCCCAGCCATTTGCTGTCGGGGCGACCAACCTTCCAGCACGCAGCCGGTAGCCACCGGGCCGCACCTGCCGCCGCGACCGCCTTTTCCCACGAACTGGCGGGCCAACGCCTCCGAGATTGTGGTACGAAGGCTGTTCCCCCAGCTCCTCGTACCGATCCCTCTCCCAGTACTTCGGCTCACTCAAGCCGCCAAACTCGTGGGTGAAAAAACAGCAAAAGCCCAGAGACCTGTCAGCTATCGTAACGTCATGAGAGTTGCAGAGATCTCGATCTATTGCCGCAAGGCGGTCCGCGTAGTAAGCGAAGAAGGGCTGGCGCGTATCTGCTGGGGCAAAGCGATAGCCCGGGACACAGAAGACAGCGGCATCGAAGGGGAGGCGCCCTTCAAGGCAATTCATTGCGTCAATTCCTTCTGCCGCCCATCTCCCCTCGCGGAAGAGTGGCTCGAAGCACTCTTGCCAGTCACGAAAGAAGTCGATGAACTCTCGTTTCGTCATGGCCCTCCAGGCCAAAGTGCTGTCCTCAAGCCACTCCTCTATGCTGACCATCTGAGTATGTCTCCCGATTCTCCTACTTAACGCAATAGAAGGTGGGAAATGTGCGCGCACTCACTCCGACTCTTCGCCCGCTGAGACTCGTCGCCGATAGCAGATGCCTCAGAAGCGTGGTGCTGTAGGTACTTGACACACTCCCTCAATACACAGCGATCCAGAACTGAATAAATCGTACCGAGAGACAAATCTCCCCGTTGTGTACCCATGCTTATCAAGATGATAGGACAACAGTGCTGGAGGTATCTTATGATAAACAGAGGGCGGCCCAAACCCCCGCACATCGATGGCAATGCTTAAGCTTCCTGCCCGCTCCCCTGTCACATCAGAGCCCGCAGAGAACAGTTCCCAAAGCGTAATGACATCCTGGCCCAAGGACAGAGGGTTGATGAAGTCAACGACCTCTGCCAAGAACTGACGGACTGGCCCCTGGTCCTGAGCGTAGTGGCTAAGAGTCACTGCAGCAGCAACATCGTAGAAGATGTGTCCACCGCTCCGGTCGTACGGATGATAGTGAGGATACTGGCCAGGTCCCTTTCCAACCTCGTGTATTGGGGGGTGCCCATCTCCGATGTCCTTAGCTATGTCATGCGCTGCCTTGCGGTTGTGCATCAAGAGGTCTTCGCCAGCCTGCTGAGCATCCATTCCGGCCTGGCGGGAAGTCACTTTTCCGATAATCTTGCGACCCTTGTGAATGGCCAGTTCAACGATCTTGATGATGAAGCTCACTCTGCTGAGCCCGTCGGGGTCGAAATGAGTGGCGGGATTGCCTTCAACATATGAATAACGGTTCCAACTCTGTGGGGCGAGCATGTCTGGTGGCAGGGTATCCACACTCAGGAACCTCCCCGCCACCACCCCAAAGTACCGCGCGTGCATGTAGTCCAGGTCATCCCCCGGCCCACCGGCTCCCGCGAAGTCCCTCTCATGGCCGGTGTACTTCATCTGCTCGCCGTCCTGGTTCCAGGCGGTGGCTTCTTCGCCGTAGGGGTAGTAGGCGTGGAAGGCGACGAGCTGGCGGTTGGGGTCGGTGATCAGCCTCGGCGTGCCGAGGTGGTCGAGGTGGAAGTGGCGCCTTCCCTGGGGAGTCTCCGCCGCCAGGAGCTGGCTGCCGCGGTAGAGGTAGTCCCGCTCCACGGTCCAGACCTCGGCACCGCTGACGTACTGTTGCTTGTACTCCCGCAGCACCTTGCCGTCCAGGTCCCTCAACGTCAGCAGCTTGAAGCCGCCGTTCCAGGAGACGGAGAGCACCCGCTCGTCGTCCGCCGTGTAGGCGTAGTACCAGTCCTCAGCGCCGGACTGGTAGTTCCACAGCTCCTCGAGCGGCCCGACTTTGTACACGTTGCCGTTCCAGCCGGTCATCGAGCCGCGGTCGTTGTAGGTGGCGCCGGTCAAGCGGTTGCTGGCTGCTGAAGCGGGCGTGTTGCGGCCTACGGTGCCGCTGGTCGAGAGCAGGTTGCCGAAGCCGTCGTAAGAGTACGTCTGCCAGACCTCGGACCCGGTGCCCGTGGGCGCGGTCTTGACGTGTGCTTCCTTCAGCCGCGAGGCGCCGTCGTAGAGGAACCAGGAGCCGGCGGCGCCGCCCATGGACTTGATGTTGCCCACGCCGTCGTAAGAGAAAGCCCCGGTCGTCCAGTTGGTCACGGCGTTCGACGTACCGATCACACTCGGCCGCGGCAGGCCGTACGGGTCGTTTCCGATCACGTCGTTGACCAGGTTGGCGTGAGCCACCTGCGAGACCAGCCCGTTCGGGTGATACCCGATCGTCGCCACGTTCGCCGAGTCCTTCGTGATCGAGGTCAGGTAACCGTTGGTGTAGCCGTATGCGACCGTGGGTGCCGTGGTGGTGCCCGGGTCATCCGCGCAGGTCGAGAACGCAGCCGTGCAGCGCGGGTAGCCCATGGTCTCGGGGATCCCGAGCGGATGGTAGGTGAAGCTCTGGGTGAAGCGGTAGCCGGGGTTGTTGGGGTCGAGGCGCACGTCCGTGTCCCGGCTGGAGATCCGGCCGCCGAGGCCCGCGTAAACGTAGCTCTCGATCACCCGCGCCGTGTAGGTGTTGCCGTCCGGCGCCGCCAGGTACTGCCAGCGCTCGGCGGTCTCGAGCTTGCCCAGGCGCTGGTTCGGGGCCGCGTTGGTGGCGGCGTAGGTGAAGGTCTTGAGGGTGCGGCCGGTGGGGCCGGCCTCCTTGATCTTCTCCAGTCGCTCGTAGCCGTCGTAGATCATCTCGATGGAAGACGTGCCGTCCGTCCTCGTGCGGGGCCGGCCCTTGGGGTCGAAGCTGCCGTAGCTCACGACTCCGTTGGCCACCGCCCCCTTCTCCGGGTGCTGCTCGGAGGTGAGGAAGCCCCGGCCGTCGTAGGTGAAGTTGCGGACCTGGAGTCCTTCCCCCATCTCCTGCTGCACTTGCCGCAGCCGGCCGCCGGAGTCGTAGAGGTAGGTGGTGGTGCCGAGGGCCGCTTCGATCGACTCCGTACCGCCGTAGAGCGGATCCCGCACCCGATACACCCGGCCCTGGCGGTCGAAGATCTGCGAGAAGGTCTTCTCGCTCTCGGTCACCACCCCGGCCGAGCCGCTGTCCGCGATCCACACCTTGCGGAAAGCCTTCTGAGCCCCGGCGTAGGTCAGCTCCACGTCGTGGCCGGAGCCGTCGGGAGGGATGATCTTGCCCGGCCGGCCGAAGGCGTCGTAGCTCTGGAAAGTCGTCCACTGCTCGCTCGCGGTCGTGGTCTGCAGTGTCGAGATCTTGCTCGGTCGGCCCTGGTTGTCCCACTGGCGCTCGCGGCGGTTCCAGGTGCCGTCCGGCTGCTTGCGGCGCTCGCGGATCAGCCGACCCTGGCTGTCGAAGAAGAGCTGGCTCTCCTCGTAGGTGGTGTTGGGCGTCACCGTGCGGCGCAGGGTGTGGACCTTGGCCGGGTCGAAGGTGGAGCCCGTGAAGGAGGCGATCGAGTAGCTGGTCTCCGTCTGCGCCTCGCCGGCCGGGGCCACGACGGTCGGCCGGCCCATCGAGTCGTAAGAGAAGTTGGTCGTCACCCCGGCCACGTCCCGGCTCGCCGAGGGCAAGCCGGTCGGGTTGTCGATCGTCAGGTCGAGCAGGTAGAAGGGCGCCAGGGTGCCGGAGGCGCGCTGCTGGCTCTTGGAGGGCACGCCGGAGCTGTGGGTGTGGTCCACCCGGTAGATCGGATTCCCGGGGCCGGTGGCGCAAGTGCTGCCCGTGGGCAGGGTGGCCCCGTCCCCGCCCCACCAGCTCTCCGTGGCCGGGTTGCCGGAAGCGTCGGCTGTCCACACCACCAGCACGTCCGTGGCCCCCATGCTGGTGCGGCTGGCGATCGTGCGCTGGCAGTTCAGGAAGCCGGTGGCGGCGTCGAAGGACAGGAGCGTCTTCTCCTGCTCCACCTGCGGCTCGTCCACCACCACCTGGTCGTAGGTGTTGACCACCCACGCCGACGAAGCCGGCAGCATGCTGAAGGTGTGGTTGGCGGTGGGGGCGTCCGTGGCCGGGTCGATCTCGTAACGGCCCCGGTTCGGGTTGAAGCGCGTGGTCTCCACCCGCACGTTGGCGGCCTGGAAAGACCCCTCGGTGCGCCGGGAGCGGTAATGGCCCAGGCCGTCGAAGTCCGAGAGGATCTCCTCGGCCTCGACCGGCACCAGAGCGCTCGAGCCCGGCGGGTACGCCACCTCGTCGTCGTCGAACAGAGTGCGCGAGCGCACGAGCCGGCGGTTGCGGTTCTGAA
This sequence comes from Thermoanaerobaculia bacterium, assembly GCA_036274895.1. Lineage (GTDB taxonomy): Bacteria > Acidobacteriota > Thermoanaerobaculia > Multivoradales > SZUA-115 > CALMKX01. The sequence goes on from DASUEU010000051.1 coordinate 136,111, forward strand.
GGTGCGTGAGGGCCGTCGCCGCCCCCTTCTGGTCCACCTCGAAGAGCACCCAGGTCGACCGGATCGGCGTGGACTGCCCAACCGGGATGACCTCCGAGGACAGGTACATCGACACACCGTTCCACGGCGAGGCGTGGGCGGTGGCACGGGTGTAGGGCAGGCCGTACTCGATGCGGGTGCGGCCGGCCTGGTTGAGCACCGCCACCGTGAAGTGGGAGATCCGCTTGTTGCCCGAGGGGTCGATCAAGGTGTTCTTGAGGTCGGTGGCCTTGGTGGCGCCCGGCGGCGCCGGCAGCAGCTCGGTCTGGTAGGTCCAGGTGCCGAGCGTGGCGCTGTTCTCGGACTGCAAGCTGCGCGAGGCCACGCCCTGGACCAGGTAGCGGTAGTTCTTGCCCTCCTGGGGAAAGCTGTACTGCTGGTAAGTCCAGGCCACGTAGCCCAGGGTGGGCAAGCGCAGCCGCTTGAGCGAGCCCGGCCAGCAGACCTCGGGACTGGTCGTCAGGTGATAGTCCGCCACGTCGGCTGCGTAGCGGCTGCCGTCGGGAAGCGTCACGGAGGTCAGCAACGGCACCGCCACGTTGTTGGTGTTGGCGTCCGTGTCCCGGCAGCCCCGGGGCAGGGTTTGGATGGAGTAGCCGAAGGTGTAGGTGGCCGGCAGGCCGCCGCCGAACCTCGTCAGCTCCACCTTCTGCACCACCCGGGAGATCTCCATCGCCTCGGGCTGGGTCATGAACCAGACCTTCTGCACCCGGCCGTGGCTGTCCGTCAGCTCCCAGCGGTTCGAGAAGTAAGCCACGTCCACCTTGTTCGCCGGGTTGGCCTCGGTGCCGAAGCGGTTGCGGATGCGCTTCAGCCGCCCCTGGCTGTCGAAGCGGTGCACCGTACCGTCCGGCATCTCGAGGTCCTGCTCCCCACCTCCGGCGGCCTTCAGCCGCAGATAGGTGCCGTCCCGGCTGTAGCGCACGTTCTGGGTGGAGCCTGAGTCCCCGGCGTCTTCCGGGTCCCCTTCGTGGAGCGTCTTGTAGAGCGCATGCTCGCTGCCCGAAGGGGAGACGTAGAGCATCTCCCCCGAGTCATTCGAGGCGTCATTCGGCGGCAGCAGCTGGCCCAGCGATACCGTCCAGCCAATCCCCGCGTTCGAGCGCCGCGCCGGCCAGGCCTGCACCACCTGCCCGGAGCCGTTGTCCACCTCTTCGTAGTCCCAGGTCCGGCCGTTGAAGCTGAGCCCCAGGCCGTAGGAGAGCCCGCCGCCCACCGGGTAGCTCTGCCCGAGCGGGATCGAGATCGTCAGGCTGCCGTTGAAGGTGGAGATGGTGTCGAGGCCGCCCGAAACGTAGCTGCCGTCCGAGCGCAGGCCCTTGTTGAGCGCCGGGTAGACCTGGGCCGCCAGGGAGCGGCGGCCAGCAGGCCGGCCAGAGCCGGCAGAAACGCCCTCCTCACCGCCCACTTCCCGGCAGCACCACCGGCCGCAGCCGCAACGGTGCCGTAGCGGAGGTGCCCGCTTCTACCTCGCCGGTGTAGAGCTCCATGGTCCGCGGGTCGATCACCACCACCCAATCCCCGGCGGCAGCGCTCTCCCCGGGTGGCGGCGTGCCACCCACGGCCTCCATGGTCGAGATCTGCATCGCCACCTGGCCGTCCCCGTCGACGGTCTGGTCCAAAGCCCCGCCATCGCCCTGGGCCAAACCCCAGGCTCCCACGCCAGGCCGGACCCACCAAGCCTGCACGTAGAGCCGGGCGACCCGGACCTCGTCCCCCGTGGGCTTGACGTCCAGGCTCACCAGGGGATCGGCCAGGTAGGCCAGGGGGAACTCCGGCGGCGTCGCCACCGCACCGTCCCCCGTCGCCAGGTCGATGCCCACCCAGATCGAGCGCAGCACCGGGTCGCCACCGAGGTCCAAGGTGACCACGCCGTCGCTATCTCCGTCCGCCAGCGCCTCATCCACGGGCTTGACGATGGCGATGCCCTCGTCCGTGTCCCGCGAGAGGGCGAGCAGGATCGCCGAGCCGCCGGGACTGAGGCCCGAAAGGACGACGTTGGGAGTGGCGAAGGTGAGGGTGGGGGCGGCCAGGGCCGACACGCATGAGAACAGCGAGAAGAGGAACGGAGCGAGGCTTCTTTTCAACATCGCCTCCCATACAGGGTAGGTGGAGAATACCGAGCCTAATACGTTGGACACTGGAAACGCTCCCACGTTGCACGAATTGGGATGGATCCCGCTCGCTCGGGGAGGACGACTCCGGTGGCCGACTCAGCGGTGGGATACCATCGCTCAGCCCACCGCTCCCCGGAGCCCCCCGCCATCTCCACCTTCCTCACCACCCACCTCTGGGCCATCGCGCTCGGCGCCTTCCTGCTCGTCCTCGCCGGGGCGGCTTTCTATCTCTTTCTGTCGCACTACCAGCGGATCTCGGGCCAAGCCTTCGAGATCTCGATTCTGAAGACGCTGGTGCTGGTGGCCGTGGTGGTGGGCGTCGGCTGGCTCGCCTGGTGGCTGGCGAGCCTCTGGCTGGCGCCGGGGGGCTGGCGATACCTGGCCTTCTGTGGCTGCTACTCCCTGCTCCAGAGCACCCTCGGGCGGGGGGTGCTCTGGCTGGCGGGCAGGCTGATCGACCGCCGGTACCACCTCTGAGGCTTCGCTCCCGGGCTACCTGCCGCCCCAGACCCTGCCCTCGATCGACTTCACCGGCCCGGTCTCGCCCTGGATTCTCACCAGCTGGGGCTCGAGGTTCTTCCAGCCGTCGTACTCCATGTGCTCGGCCACCCGCGCGGCCGTGCGCAGCCCCTTGAGCTTGGCCACCACGTAGAGGGCGCCGTCGATGCCGGCAGAGATGCCGGCGGCGGTGATCACCCGGCCGTTGTCCACCACCCGGCGGTCGCTGTGGACCTTGGTGCGCGGCGCCATCCGGCGCAGCTCACCGATGGCGCCGTGGTGGGTGGTCGCCTCGCCCCCCTCGAGCAGGCCGGCCTCGGCCAACACCAGGGCGCCGTTGCACACCGACAGCAGCGTCGCCCCGCGGCTGAGCCGCTCGCGCAGCCAGGAGAGCATCAACGGGCTCTCCATCAGCACGCCCACGTCCCCGCCCGGGATCACCACGATGTCGGCCTCGAGATCCGCCGTCAGCTTGTGCTCCGGGGTGATCGCCACGAAGCCCTGGCTGATCACTCGGTCGGTGGTCAGGCCCACCGTGAACACCTCGAAGGTCGGCCGGCCGAAGGTGCCGTGGCTGGCGGCGAAGACCTCCCCCGGCCCCGCGAAGTCCAGCAGCTCGACTCCCGGGAAGACCAGCATCGCCACCTTGCGATGGTCGATCCCACCACCGTCGACGCCGCCCTCCCCGGAGAGCGAGCTCCTCCAGAGCAGGAAGCCGGCCATCACCACCGCCACCACCAGCAGACCCTTCACGGTCCAGGACCGCATGAACGTGCTCGAATGCTCCATCGCGAGGTGCTCCCTTCGGTCGATGTCTCAACGGTTCTCAACGATCAGCCCCGCCGCCTTGGTGTCTTTCAGGCCGTGGCCGGTGATCACGCAGGCCACCCGCTCGCCGGGCGCCAGCTTCCCCGCCTGCCCGAGCCGGTGGAAGCCGGCGTAGCTGGCCGCCGCGGCCGGCTCGGCGAACATGCCCCAGCGCTCGGCCAGGGTGCGGATGGCCGCCACGATCTCGTGGTTGTCGACCTCGAAGGCCTCGCCGTGGGACTCGAGCACCGCCCGCACCGCCGCCACGTGGTCCTGGGGAAAGGCCACCTGGATGCTGTCCGCGATACTCCTCTCCGACGAGGGAGCATCACTCCCCCGCTGTCGCCGGTGCAGGCGCACGGCCTCGGCGATCGCATTGCAGCTGCGCGATTGCACGGCCACCATGCGCGGCAGCGAGTCGGTCAAGCCCACCGCCTTGAGCTCGACGAAGCCTTTCCACATGCCGCTGATGATATTGCCATTTCCCACCGCGACGAAAACCCAATCGGGGACCTTCCAGCCGAGCTGCTCGCAGATCTCGAACGAGCAGGTCTTCTTGCCCTCCCGGGTCACCGCGTTCAAGCCCGTCGAGCGGTTCATCCAGCCCGGCTCCTGGCACTGCTCCCGGCAGGCCAGGAAAGCCTCCTGGTAGGCCCCGGGAACCCGCACCAGCTCGGCGCCGTGCATCTGGATCTGCACCAGCTTGGGCTGCGGCGCGTTCTCCGGCACGTAGGCCCGGGCGCGCAGCCCGGCGTTGGCGGCCAGGCAGGCCAGCGAGCTGGCGGCATTGCCGGTCGAGGCCACGGCGATCGCTTGCCGGCCCTCGGCCAGCGCGGCGGTGACCGCCATCAGGCTCGCCCGGTCCTTGAACGAACCGCTCGGGTTGCGGGTCTCGTCCTTCAAGTGCAGATGCACGCCGTAGTCGCCCTCCACCTCGAGCAGGGGCGTCCAGCCCACCGGCAGGGTGATGCGCGGCGGCCGCGACAGGGGCAGCAGCGGCCCATAGCGCCAGATCGAGCAGTCGCCGCTGCGGTTGCTCTCCCACATGGCGCGCATCAGGGCGGTGGTGATCGCCGGGTAGTCGTAGACGATCTCGACGTAGCTCTGGCAGCCCGGGGGCAGGACGTCGACCGGGCCGAAGGGGAACAGCTCGCCGGTCGACAGGCAGCGCATGCCGACGATGAAGGGCGAGTACGACGAGGCCGGCGGCTTGCCGTTGGCGCCCACGGCGGCGACGCCAGGCAACCAGGTCGGCAAGGTCGCTTCGCCCCCCGGCGGGGCGGTGGGGATCGGTGTGGTGGCGCGTGGGCTCATCTCCGGGCCTCCTCGAGGTCGCTTTGCCAGGCATCCCGGTAGACCGTGGCGAGGTCGGCCTCGGAGAGCTGGACGGGGGTGTTGGCGAGCACCGGGCCGTAGGCGGTCGCCTCGCGGGCCAGCCACTCGAGGTCGTTCTCGCTGATCGACCAGTCGGCGAGGCCGTCGGTCAGCCCGAGGCCGGTGAGGAAGCTCGCCACCAGGCTCGGCAGCTCGGCCGCCCGGGCCGGCCGGCCGACGAAGAAGCCGGCCAGCTCGGCGCAGCGCTCGGGCCGGGCCTGGCAGGTGACGGCCAAGAGGGACGGCGCCATGATCGCGTTGGCCAGCCCGTGGGGCACGCCGAAGTGGAGGTTCAGGGGATAGCCCAGGGCATGGATCGCTCCGGCGTTGGCGTTGGCCATGGCCAGGCTCGAGAACAGGCAGCCCAGGCTCAGCTCCTCGCGGGCCGCCAGATCGGTGGGATCGCCCTTGAGCCGCGGCAGCGCGGAGAGGATGCGCGGTACCGCCTGGCGCACCCAGGAATCGCTGAACAGATTGGCCTTGCGCGCCACGAAGGCCTCGATGGCGTGGATCAGGCCGTCCACCGCGGCGTGCAGGGTCTCCCGCCAGGGCAGGGTGAGGGTCAGCCAGGGGTCGACCAGGGTCGCCACCGGCAGCACGAAGGGCCCTCCCACCACCGCCTTCTTGCGCGGCTCCCGGTGCATCAGGACGGCGTGGCTCGAGACCTCGCCACCACCGCCGGCGGTGGTCGGTACAGCGATCAAGGGCAGGCCGGGAGCCTTGACCGCGTCGAGGCCGTAGAGCTCGGTGATCGGCCCGGTGTACCGAGCCATCAACGCCGCCACCTTGGCGAGGTCGATGACGCTGCCACCCCCCAGGGCCAGCACCGAATCGTGGCCACAGGTGCGCAGGGCCTCGGCGCAGGCGAGGGCGTGGCCGTCGTGGGGGTCCACCTGGGCCTCGGGCCAGACCACGGCCGTGATTCCGGCGGCGCCGAGGTCGTCGACCAGCCGCGCGGCCAGGCCCAGCTCGGCCAGATGAGCGTCGGTCACCACCAGGGGCCGGCCGAGCCCCAGCTCCGCGAGCACGGCCGGCAACTGGACGATGGCCCCGGGCCCGAAGTACAGCGAAGCGGGATGCCGGATGCGCAACGCTCCGGACGGGGAAAGAGGGGCAGGGGGGGCCATGGCGTTCTCCTTTCCGGCCTTCGCCTAAGCGGCGACGGCGGCTCCCTTGCGGGCCAGGGCGCGATGCGCCGCAGCGACGATCGCGTCCGCGTCCATGCGATAACGGGTGAGCATCTCCTCGTGCGAAGCCACCTCGTGGCAGAAGCAGTCCGGGATCCCCACCCGTTCCACCGGCGCTGGCGCCGCCTGCATCACCACCTCGGCCACGGCCGTCCCCAGCCCGCCGAAGACCTGGTGGTCCTCGACGGTGACCAGGGCGCCGGTCTCCTGCGCCGCCGCCGCGATCTCTTCGCGGTCGATCGGCTTGATCGTGTGCAGGTTGACCACCCGGGCGCGGATGCCGTCCTTGGCCAGCAGCTCGGCGGCCCTGACGGCCTCGGCGACCATCAAGTTGCCGGTCGCCACCAGGGTCAGATCCGAGCCCTCGCGAAGGCGCACCGCCTTGCCGAGCACGAAGTCGTAGTTGTTGAAGTAGACCTGGGGAGTCTCGGCGCGGGCGATGCGCAGGTAGACCGGGCCCTGGTGCAGGTAGGCGGCCCAGGTGGCCTTGTAGGCCTCCACCGCGTCGGCCGGGGCCACGATGGTCAAGCCCGGGATGGCGCGCAGGGCCGCCAGGTCCTCGGTGGCGTGATGGGTGCTCGCCGCCACGCCGCCGGAGAGGCCGGCGTAGTAGCCCACCAGCTTGACGTTGGCCTTGTGGTAGGCCACGTCCAGACGCACCTGCTCGTTGGCCCGGAAGGTCAGGAAGGAGGCGAAGGAGTTGGCGAAGGGTATCTTGCCGCGCAAAGACATGCCCACGGCGATACCCACCAGGTCCGCCTCGGCGATGCCGGCCTGGAGGAAGCGCTCGCGGATCTCCAGGTGGAAAGGCACCGAGGGCATGGCGAGGTCGCCCTCGATCGAGAAGACCCGCTCGTCCTGGTGGGCGATCTCGAGCTGGGCCTTGCGGCAGACCGCCCGGCTCGACAAGCCGTAGCGGGCGATCCATTCGGTGGAAGCGATGCGCATGCCGGCCTCCTCCTCAAGCGGCGAGGGTGATGGTCAAGATGCGCTCGGCATCCTCGACCGTGATCGGCACCGGGTTCAGGCCGAGGTGAAAGGCGTCCTGCATGGCGTAGTCGACCAGGCCGGGGATCTGGCCCTTGCTGACACCCAGCTGGGCGAAGGTGGGGATGCCGGCCCGCTCGACCAGGTCGCGCACCGCCGCGATGCCGGCCCGGCCGTGCTCCACGGCGTTGCGGCCGGCGGCCGGCACGCCCAGGGCCTCGGCGATGCGGGCGTAGCGCTCCGGCACGTGGGGCAGGTTGAACTCCATGACGTCGGCCAGGAAAAGGGCGCAGGCCACGCCGTGGTGGACGTTGTGGAGGGCGTTGACACCGTGGGCGAAGGCGTGCTCGCCGCTGCCGCCCCCCTTCATCGAGATACCGGCGGTGAGGCTGGCCACCATCATCGCGGAGCGGGCCTCGAGGTCGGCGCCGTTCTCGACCGCCGGCATCAGCCAGTGGCGGATCTGCTCGATGGCGTAGAGGGCGTAGGCGTCGGCCAGGGGCTGACGGTCGGCCGAGACGTAGGCGCCGATGGCGTGCGAGAGGGCATCGAGGCCGGTGGCGGCGGTCACCGCCGGCGGCAGCGACAGGGTCAGCAGGGGATCGCAGAAGGCGGCCTTGCCCGGCACGGCGACGATGTGCATCTTGAACGGCCGGGAGGTGTCGACGATGATCGTGCCGCCGACCACCTCGCTGCCGGTGCCCGCCGTGGTGGGCACGAAGACCAGGGGCGGCCCGGGGTTGGCGGTCGAATGGCCGCCGTCCTCGTACTCGCGGATATGGCCGCCATTGCCGATCACCGCCGCCGCGGACTTGGCGACGTCCATCGGGCTGCCACCGCCCACCCCCACCAGGCAATCCGCCCCGGCCTCGCCGAAGGCCGCCACCGCGGCCATGACGTGGGTGTCGCAGGGGTTGGTGGCGACATCGTGAAACAGAGTGTGGCGGATGCCGGCCGCCGCCAGCGACTCGAGCACGGTGTTGCAAACGCCGGCGGCCAGCACGCCGGGGTCGGTGACCACCATGGCGTGGCGGGCACCGAAGCGCTGGAGGACGGAGCCGACCTTGGCCGCGGCACCGGGGCCGTAGTGGATCTCGGGGACGATCTGGAAGAAGAACGGCTGCATGGGAGCTTCCTCGCTCAGTGGTGGTTGAGCCCGGCCGGGCGGCTGCGGCCGGCCACGGCAAAATCCAGGGCGTTCAGGATGTCGAAGACCGGCAGGCCGTGGGCCTCGCGGACCTCCTGGGAACAGGGGGGTAGGAGCGTGCACTCGACCACGAACGAGCCGAGGTCCGGGTGCTGGCGCAGCAGGTCGTGGGTGGCGCGCACCAGGTCGTGCACCATCTCGCGGCGCTGGGCCGGGCCGATCTCCTTGGTGGCCAGGAACTGGCGCCAGGCCGCGGAGGCACCGACGCCGGCGACGGCGATCGGGATCTCCCGGCTCGACCAGCCGCAGGCCTGGTAATGCCACTCGCCGGGATCCTCCTCGGCGAGCGCCAGAATGCCGACCCGCCGGCCGGGGATCAGCCGCGTCACCCAGGGCACCAGGAAGAGGGTGGACATCACCACCGGCACCCCGGCCACGGCCGCCAGGCGCTCCTGCAGGGTGACCATGCGGCCGTTGCAGTTGTCGGTGATCACGTCGGCGCCGTCCTCGGCCAGCTGCCGGGCCGCCGCAGCGTAGGCCGGCGCCATGGCCTCGACGTCGGCCAGGGTGCGGGGGGCCCGGCTGCCCGGCACCACCCGCCGCAGCACCCGGTAGGGGAAAGAGTCCGGCGAGCCCAGGCACCCCGGCTCGGCGGCCATCTTGCCCTCGAGCATCAGCACCCCGAGCGTCGGCTCACGATGCGGCATGGCTGAGCTCCTGGTGCAGCGCGTCGGCCGGGCGGTAGCTGCCGCTCATCGCCAGGTCGAGGGCGGTCAGGATGTCCCACACCGGCAGGCCGATCTCACGGCGCACGGCCTCGAGACAGGTCGGCAGCATGGTGCACTCGGAGACGAAGGCGCCGATGTCCGGGTGTTGCTCGAGCAGGCCGCGGGCGACCGCCACCAGGTCCCGTTCGAGCACCGTGCGCAGGGCCGGCGGCACCTCCTTGGTGCGCAGGAACTCCTTCCAGCCCTCCGACTCCCCCACTCCGCCCAGGGCGATCGGGATCTCCGCGCTCGACCAGCCGCAGGCGCGGTAGTTGTCCTCCCCCACCGCGTCGGTGAAGAAGGTGAGGATGCCCACCCGGCGGCCGGGGATCAGCTTGGCCACCAGCGGCACCATCAGCAGGGCCGAGGTCACCACCGGCACCTTGACGGAGGAGGCCAGCTCCTTCTGCATCAGGGCGATCAGGCCGCAGTTGGCGGTGATCGCCCCCACTCCCTCCTGCTCGAGCCGGCGGGCTTCGTCGATGTAGAGGGGCAGCATGGCCTTGGCGTCGTCGGCCGTGCGTGGGGTGGACGAGCCGGCCACTACCCGGCGCACGACGGGATAGGGAAAGGTCGCCTCGCTCGCCATGCAGCCGGGCTCCAAGGACATCTTGCCGGCGAGCATGAGGATGCCCAGAGGCGGACGGGACGCGAGGTCGTTCATCGGGAGGCTCCCCCCACCGCGGCGACGTCGGCCCGGGTGGCGACCCAGGCCTCACGCGCCGAGGCGGCGATGCGCTCGGCGGAGATGCCGAACCGCTCGAGCTGGTTTGCGTGGGTGTCGAGGGTCTCGACGAAGCAGTCGGGCACCCCGAGGATGCGCATGGGCACGGGATGCTCTTCGGCGAGCACCTCCGCCACCGCGCCGCCGACCCCGCCGAGCACGTTGTGCTCCTCGACCGTGATCACCAGCCCGGTCTCGCGCGCGGCCGCAACCAGGGCCTCGCGGTCGATCGGCTTGATCGAGAAGAGGTCGAGCACCCGGGCGCTGATGCCGTCCTTGGCCAGCAGCTCGGCGGCCTTCAGGGCCTCGGCGACCACCGAGAGGCCGGCCGCCACCAGGGTGAGGTCGTCGCCGGCACGCAGCAGGTTGGCCTTGCCGACCTCGAAGTGGGCCCCCTCGCCGTAGACCTGGGGGGTGACGTCCATGCCCAGACGGACGTAGACCGGGCCCTTGGTGCGGCAGGCCAGCAAGGTGGCGTGGTAGGTGGCCACCGCGTCGGCCGGCACCAGCACGGTCATGTGCGGCAGGGCGCGGGAGATCGACAGGTCTTCGATCGAGTGATGGGTCGACCCCGACCAGGGGGACTGGAAGCCGGTGAAGCTGCCGAAGATCTTGACGTCGAGGTTGTGGTAGCAGACGTCGAGACGCACCTGCTCGCAGGCGCGCATCAGGGCGAAGGCGGCGAAGGTGTTGACCATCGACACCTTGCCGGAGAGGGCGAGACCGGCGGCCATGCCGATCAGGCTGGCCTCGGCGATGCCGAGGTCGACGAAGCGATGGGGAAACTCGTCGCGGAAGGGGAAACCGTAGAAGTCCCCGAGGTCCCCCTCGAGCGAGTAGATGCGGTCGTCCAGCCGGCCGGCGTGGAGCTGGCCGAGCCGGTTGGTGGCGATGCAGGAGAGGGTGTGCTGCTCGACCCACTCCGGGCTGCCGACGGCAGCCCCGGTCTCGGCGGCTTTGGTTGCGGGGGCGCCCATTACCAGACCCTCCGTTCCGGCATCGGGCCGAGCTCGCCCAAGGCCTTGGCCTTGAGCTCGGGGGAGAGCTTGCCGTAGTGCCACTCGTGGTTGCCCTCGGCGAAGGAGACGCCCTTGCCCTTGATCGTCTCGGCGATCAGCATCGAGGGCTTGCCGGGGGTGAAGGGCAGCCGGCGCAGGGCCTCGCGCAGGGAGTCGACGTCGTGACCGTCGACCACCTTGACCGCCCAGCCGAAGGCCCGGAACTTCTCGTCCAGGGGCTCGAGCGCCATGACCTCCTCGGTCGGCCCGTCCTCCTGGACACCGTTGCGGTCGACGATGGCGACCACGTTGTCCAGCCGGTAGTGGGCCGCGGCCATGGCCGCCTCCCACACCGAGCCCTCCTGGCACTCGCCGTCGCCCATCAGGACGAAGACCCGGTAGTCCGCCCGGTCGTGCTTGCCGGCGAGGGCGAGGCCGTTGCCCACCGGCAGGCCGTGGCCCAGCGAGCCGGTGGCCAGTTCGACCCCCGGCACCGCCTTCGAGGGATGACCGGCGAGACGGCTGCCCGCCCGCTTGTAGACCGCCAGCTCGTCGACCGGAAAGAAGCCGCGCTCGGCCAGGGCGCCGTAGAGAGCGGCGCTCGAGTGGCCCTTGCTGAAGATCAGGTAGTCCCGGCCGGCGGCCTTCGGCCGTGCCGGGTCGACCCGCAGCACGCCGTCGAAGTACAGCACGGTCAGGATCTCGACGCAGGACATCGAGCCGCCCAGGTGTGCTCCGGGCGAGTCGGCGGCCATGTGGACGACGTGGTGGCGCAACCGGCGAGCGATCTCTTCCAGCTGCTCGGTGCTCGGCTCGGTCGAGGGCGCCGCGCTCTGAAGACTCATGAGGGAAACCTCCGAGAAATGGGTTGATGGGAGCGAAGTCCGCCGCGGCTAGGCCAGCCGAGCGGCTTCCTCCCACGGTTCGCGATAGTCCAGGCTCCGCGCCAGCTCGACGACCTCGTCGAGGTGCTCGAAAACCTTTTGAAAAGCGTCGACGTAGAGCGTCACCTTGCTCGGGTCCATGAAGCTCGCCATGCACAGGCGGTTGCCCACCAGCAGCGAGCAGCGGATGACGTCGAGGGTCTGCGGATAGGCCTCGATCGCGTAGTCCACCTCGCGGCTGGTGTGACCGCAGGACCACGGGCAGCCCCGGCCGTAGCCCTGGCGCTGCTGGAACAGCTGCTGGCCGGGCACCGGACGGTTCTGGTACTCGATCAAAGGCACCCCCTCGGCGGCCATCACCCGCTGCAATGCCTTGCGGAAGCGGCCCGGATGGAGCTCGAGGCCGGCCGCCGCGGGATCGACCCGGAAGCGGTAGTGGTGGTAGACGTGGGTGCGGTCCGAGGGCACGTGGGGCGGCACCAGGCCGGGCAGCTCGCGGAACGCCGCGCTCAGCCTCTGGGCCCCCTTCTGGACCTCGGCGATGTAGTGATCGAGGCGCTTCAGCTGGCTGTTGGTGAAGGCGGCGAGGATCGACGAAAATCGATAGTTCCAGCCCATCGTCTCGGCGTTGTACTCGCGGTGCTCGGCGTCGGTGATGCGCTCGCCGAACATCTTCACCATGTCGGCCGCGTCGCGTAGCCCGCGGTCGTTGGTGGAGATGATGCCGCCTTCGCCGGCGGTCGCCAGGTTCTTGCCGGCCATGATGCTGGTGGCCCCGATGTCGCCGATGCCGCCGGCGACCCGGCCCTGATAGCGCGCGCCTTGGGCCTGGGCCACGTCCTCGATTACCTTGAGGCCGTGCCGGGCCGCGATCTCCATGATCGGTCCGAGGTCGGCCGGCAGGCCGTGCAGGTGGACCACCAGGATCGCCTTGGTGCGGTCGCTGATCTTCTCTTCGATCTTCGACGGGTCGAGGTTGAAGGTGCGGGGATCGACGTCGGCGAAGACCGGGATGCCCTGGTGATGGATCACCGCCGAGGCCGAGGCCAGGAAGGTGAGGGCGGGAACGATCACCTCGTCGCCCGGGCCCACCCCCACCGCCGCCACCGCGGCGTGGATCGCCGCCGTGCCGCTGTTGACGGCGATCGCGTAGCGGGTGCCGCAGTAGGCCGCCCAGGCGTCCTCCAGCTCGCGCACGGCGGTGTTGTTGACCCAGGACAGCTTGCCCGAGCGCAAGGTGGCGGTGACCGCGGCCACGTCGTCCTCGGTCACCAGGGGCCAGGGCTCGGCGAGGGCGCCGGGGGGAATCGTGGGCTCGCCGCCGTGGACGGCGAGCCGGCTGGTCCGTACGAGCGTTTCCATCGCCACGACCTCCCTAGCTCGCCACCGGCTCGAGGACGTAGAGCTTGCGCTCGACGCCCACGTTGGTGAGCACTTCGCAACCGTTCTCGGTGACCAGCACGGTGTCGGAGAAGCCGACGTGGCCCTGGATCTCGGGAATGATCAGCGACGGCACCAGGTGGAAGACCATGTTCGGCACCAGCACCGTGGGATCGCCCGGATGGAGGTTCATGATGTGGCACTCGTTCCAGCCCGGCGGATAGGCCACACCGATCGAATAGCCGGTCTCGTGGGTGTAGTTGGGGAAGCCCGCGGAGGTGATGGTGTTGCGGCAGGCGAAGTCCACCTCGCCGGAGGTCACACCCGGCCGGATGGTGTCGATGGCCTTTTGCAGACCTTCGAGGATGATGTCGGCGTGGCGGCGCACCACGTCCGGCGGGTCGCCGATGAAGCAGGTGCGCATCATCGCCGCGCTGTAGCGCTTGATGCAGCCGGAGTGCTCGAGGAAGACGATGTCCCCCTCGCGCAGGACCCGGCCCTCCCAGGTGCCGTGGGGCAGGCCCGAGCGCTCGCCCGAGACCACGTAGGGCGGCGAGCCGGGGTACTCGCTGCCGTTTTGCAGCGTCGCCCGGTAGACCTCGGCGGCGATGTCGTTCTCGGTCTTGCCCGGCTCGACGGCGGCGATCGCCGCCACCATGCCGGCCCGCGCGGCCTTGGCCGCCTGGCGGATGTAGTTCACCTCGAGCGGGCTCTTGACCAGGCGGGCCTGCTCGACGATGCCGCTGCCGTCCTTCCAACGCGCCCGCGGGAACGCCGCCATCAGCTGCTTGTAGGTGGCGATGGGGAAGAACAAACCCTTTTCTTCGAGGGCCAGCACCTTGTCCTCGAGGCCCATCTCGCGCAGCGCCGCGAGGGTGACCTCGATGGGATCCTCGATCACCGAATAGGTCATGTAGCGATCGAGCCAGGAGCGCCGGAGGATGTTGATCTTCTCCTCCAGGTAGCAGACGAACATCGGATCACCTTCGGCCGGGATCACCAGGGTCTGGTACATGTAGTAGCCGGTGGTGGTGAATCCGGTCAGGTAATAGATGTTCTCCGGGATGCTGACCAGGCAGGCGTCGATGCCGCGGTCGGCGATCCCGGCCTGGACCTTCTTGATCCGTCGCCGGTACTCGTCGATGGGAAAGGGCAGTTCGGGGTTGTCACGCATGAGAAGAGTCCTCCGTTCGGGGTTTCAAGCCGCCAGGGGGCGGCTCAGCTCTCGATAGGTGATGCGCGGACCGTCGCGCTCGATGAAACGGCCGTCCTCCCAGGCCCAGACCCAGCCGGAGCGCTTCCGGCCGCCGTAGGGGGGATGGGGGATGCGGCCGAAGTAGTCCAGCCAGATCTCGTTGTGGAACACCAGCCCGTGGCTCTTGGCCAGCTCGTCCAAGTGGGCGCGGGTGCCGCCGTAGAGGCTGGCGGCGAGGCCGTAGGGGCTGGCGGCGGCGAGGCGCAGGGCCTCCTCGTCGCTGCCCACCACCTGGATCGGCAGCAGCGGGCCGAAGGTCTCCTCCTGGAAGAGAGCCATCTCGCCGTGGCAGCCGGCGAGCACCGTGGGCTCGATCAGCACGGCCGGGCGACCGTCGGAGAGCCGGGTGTCGGACCACCGGCCGCCGGCGAGCACCCGTGCCCCCTTGGCCACGGCGTCCGCCAGCTGGCGGCGCACCCGCTCGGCGACGTGGCGGGCGAGGATCGGCCCCATGCGCACCCGCGGGTCGTAAGGGTCACCGATCACCAGGCTGTGGGTCCGCTCGACCACCGCCTCGGTGAACTCCCCGAGCAGCGTCTCGTGGACGTAGAAGCGCTCCGGCGAGGTGCAGGCCTGCCCGGCGTTCGAGAAAGCGCCGCGCACGGCGTCCCGCGCCGCCTGCTCGAGGTCGCAGCCGCGCAGCACCAGGAAGGGGTCCTTGCCCGGCCCCTCGAAGATCAGCTTCTTGCGCCCGGCCTCGACCTTCTGGCGATAGGGCAGGGCCCAGTCGTCGTCCCCGAAGACCATCACCACGTCGATCTCGGCACCGGCCAGGGTGGCGTCGAGGAACTCCGGCCCCGGCCGGTGGTCGAAGGTGAGGCCCGGCAGGTGATCGCGGAAGAGGGGCTCAAGCCGCGCGGCCCAGCGCCGGGAGGCGGACGGGAAGCGCCCCACCACCCGGTTGCCGGCCAGCCAGGCGGTGCCCAGGGCACCGACCGGGTTGGACAGGGCGGCGTTGCTCGGGAAGACCACGGCCACCCCGCCCTGGGGCCGGCGCTCCCCGAGCGGGCCGACCAGCTCGCCGTACGCCCGCAACCGCCGCAAGGCCAGGGCGACCTCCCCTTCCGCTTCGAAGCGGATCCTCCCGAGCTCCTGGACGATCGCCGTGACCCACTGCTCCCGCCGCTCCTCGATGGCGTCGGCGAGGCCGCTCAAGGCCCCTGCTCGCTCGGAGAGGTCGAGGTCCGCGACTCGCTCGGGGACAATTTTTAGCGCCGTAGACACAACTCACCTCTAGGGAAGGCCATTCCCAAATTCGTTAGATTTATGTCTATTTCTCCGCCCGTCTCGGGGAAAGTCCCCGAGGGGGCGGAGCCCTGCTACTAACCTGCGCGCAGCGCGATCACCGGATCGACGCTCGCCGCCCGTCGTGCCGGCACCCAGCAGGCCACGCCCACCACCACGGCGAGGATCACTGCCACGCCGAGGAGGGTTGGAACGTCGGCCGCCTGGAGGCCGTACAACAGGTCCTGGAGCTGGCGGGCCACCACCAGGGCGGCCACCAGCCCGAGCGAGAGACCCGCGGCCACCAGCAGGGCCGCCTCGCGCAGCATCAAACCCACTACCGTCTCCTTCTCGGCCCCGAGGGCCATGCGAATGCCGATCTCCGGCGTGCGCTCCTGGGTCAGGAAGGCGATCACCCCGCTGATGCCGGTGACCGCGATGACGAAGGCCAGGAGGGCGAAGAGCATCATCAAACGAGTGGTCAGGCGGGTCGGTGCCATCGACTCCTCACGCACCTCCTGGAGGGTGCGCACCTGGACCACGGGCAGCTCCGGGTCGGCCGAGCGAATCACCCGGCGGATCTCCGGCAAGAGGTTGCGCGGCGGCCCCTGGGTCTTGACCAGCAGCCGCATCTCGAAGTCGTTGTACTGGGTGATCGGGATGTAGAACTCCGGCTCCACGGTTTCACCCAGCCGAGCCTGGCTGACGTCCCCCACCACACCGACGATGGTGCGCCAGCGGGGCTCGCGGGTCGGCGAGACCACCACTCCGAGCCGCTGGCCCAGGGGCTCCTCGTTGGGGAAGTAGCGCTCGGCGAGGGTGCGGTTGATCACGATCACCATCGGCGCTTCCGAGGTGTCGGTCGGGTCGAAGTCGCGGCCCTTGAGCAGGGGGATGCTCAGGGTCTTGAAGTAGTCGTCGGTGATCATCCGGATGGTCGCCGTGGCGGCGGCGTCGGTTGGCTTCACCTCTCGGTTCTGGACCCGGAAGATCGGCGTGGCGACCACACCGTTCAGGGGAAAGTCACTGGCCACCGCCGCCGAGACCACCCCGGGCAGGCTTTGCACCCGCGGCACCAGCTGCAGGTGGAAGTCCCGGATCTGCTGATAGGTCTGGTACTTGCCGAAAGACAGGGGCAGCAGCATGGTGAGCACGTTGTCCTGCTCGAAGCCGGTCTCCACCTGGCGCAGATTGATCAGACTGCGCACCATGAGCGCGGTGACGAAGAGCAGCACGAAGGAGGCGGCGAGCTGCACGATCACCAGGCCCCGGCGCGAGCGGTGCTTGTTGGCGGCGCCCGTGCTCTTGCCCCCGGAGGCATCCTTCAAGGTGGTGACCAGGTCCCGGCGCAGGCTGTGCCAGGCCGGGAAGAGCCCGAACACCAGCCCGGTGCCCACCGAGATCAGCAGGGTGAAGACCAGCACCGGCCAGGACAGGGAGATCTCGTCGGTCCAGGGCGTGAAGCGGGAGGCGAAGCTCACCAGCACGCTCTTGCCCAGGAAGGCCAGGGTGAGCCCGAGCAGACCGCCGATCACGGAGAGCAGCGCGCTCTCGGTCACCAGCTGGCGCACCAGGCGTCCCGGCGATGCTCCCAGCGCGGTGCGCATCGCCACCTCGCGGTCGCGCCGGATCATCCGCGCCAGGGTCAGGTTGGCGACGTTGGCACAGGCGATCAGCAGCACCAGCCCGACCGTCGAGACCAGCATGAAGACCAGGGGCCGGAAGCGGCCCAGGAGCTCTTCGCGCACCGTGCCCAACCGGAGCTCCGTTCGCGAGTCGGCCGGATAGGAAGCGGCGTGCTCCTGGCGCATGCGACGGTTGATCGCGTCGAGCTCGGTCTGGGCGTCGGCGACGGTGCGTCCCGGTGCCAGCTTGCCGTAGAGAGCGACCATCCGCATGGACCGTTCCTGGATCATCATCTCGTTGCTGCGGAAGGGGCAGGCGGCGGGCGGAATGTAGATGTCGTTGGCGTCCGGAAAGGCGGGCAGGGGGGGCAGGATGCCGATGACGGTGATCGAGCGATCGTTCATCTGCAGGGCCCTGCCGATGACCCCGCGGTCCCCCCCGAAGCGGCTCTGCCAGTAGCGATGGCTGAGCAGCGTCACCGGTTCCGCGCCGGTCTCGTTGTCGGCCGGGCTGAAGGCTCGGCCGTCGATGGGCTGCACGCCCATGGCGGGGAAGTAGGTCTCGTTGACCACTCCCACCTGCACCCGGTCCGGTTCTCCGAGACCGGTCAGGTTGTAGAACATCGAGTGGTACTCGTTGAGGTGCTCGAAGGTCCGGGATTCCCGCTGAAAGGTCAGGTACTCCTGGACCGCGAAGGCGAGGTCGGCATCCGGCTCCGCAGGATTGACCTGACGCACGTGCACCAGCCGATCGGCATCCTGATAAGGCAGGGGCCTGAACAGCACTCCATAAATCACACTGAAGATGGCCGTGTTGGCGCCGATCCCCAAGGCGAGAGTGAGGATCGCCACCAGAGCGTAGCCGGGATGCGCGACCAGCTGGCGCCAGGCGTAGAGGAGGTCTTGTTTCAGGGCATGCATAGCAGTCTCCCAACTCACGAATCAGAGCGTGGTCCGTCCCACCATAGGTCGGAAAGGCGCATTATGACGTGACCAGGGAGATCCCCGCCTCCTCGCGACAGTCGAACCACGCCCCCAGCAAGGGGCCACGAACCTTCAGCTCCTTCTTCCTGACTTTGTGCGTGGGAGTCATCGGCAGCTCCTCGCAGAGCTCGAGAAAACGCGGCACCTTGAACGGCGCCAGCGAGTCGGCGCACCAGCTGCGCAGCTGGGTGGCCGAGACCTGCCAGCCCGGGCGCAACACCAGATAGGCCTTGATCTCCTCACCGCCGAGGTCGTCCGCCACACCGACCACCGCGGCCAGCGCCACCGCGGGATGGCGGGCGAGCACCCCTTCCACCTCCGAGGCGGCGACGTTCTCCCCCCGCCGGCGCACCACGTCCTTGTCGCGACCCAGGAAGTAGAACCAGCCTTCCTCGTCGCCATAGCCGGAATCGCCGGTGCGGAACCAGTCACCGACGAAGACGCTGGCGGTCAGGGCCGGATCGCCCTCGTAACCGTCCATCATGGCGGCGTTGCGCTCGACCTGGATCTCCCCCACCTCGCCGGCCGGCAGGCTCCGGCCAAGGTCGTCGGCGATGCGCACCCGGGCGTGCTCCAAGGCCCTGCCGATCGAGCCCCGGCGGCCCAGGGCGAGGGAGTTGCACAGCACGGTGCTGGTCTCGGTCAGGCCATAACCCTCGACCACCGGCACGGCGAAACGGCGGGAGAACTCCTCCGCCACGTCGGGACGGGCACCGCCGCCGTAGACCGCCCGCAGGGTGTGCTCGCGCTCTCCGGGCACCGGCGAGTGCTTGCAGAGCACGGCGAGCATCTCGCCGATGTAGCGCACCAGGGTCGCCCGCGTCTCGGCCACCTGGCGCCAGAAGTCGCTGCCGCGGAAGCGCTCCACCACGGCGATCGAGGCCCCGGCGGCGAGCGCGCTGGCCGCGAAGGCCTGGCCAGCCAGGTGGAAGAGAGGCAGGCAGCCGAAGAAGCGGTCCTCGGGCGTCACCGCCATGAACCGCCCGAAGGCGAGGGCGGGTAGCACGAAGCTGCTGTGGGTCATGCGCACGCCCTTGGGCGCGCCGGTGGTGCCCGAGGTGAACAGCAACGAGACCAGCTGCCCCGGCGCCGGCCGGGCCAGGCTGCGGGGCACTCCCCCAACCAGCTGGGACCAGGACAGGGCTTGGGGCGGCGGCTCGCCGTCGATCACCGCTCGCCACGGCAGGGCGGCCGCCTCCTCGAGCGCGGAGCCATGGGCCTGGTCGGTCACCAGGCCACAGGCGCCGGCGCGAGCGAGCAGGACGCGCACCTCGGGCAGGGTCGAGTCCGGGTGCATGGGCACCATCGCCGCCCCCAACCGTGCCAGGGCCAGCCAGAGGGTCAGCATCTCGGGCCGGCTGGGCAGCAGCACCGCCACTCGGCTGCCCGCGCCCACGCCCAGCTCGGCCAGCGAGCCGGCGAGACGGTCCACTTCCGACCCGATCTCGCCGAAGGTCCGGCCGGCAGGACCGCCGAGCAGGAAGGGGCGCTGCTCGAAGCGCTCGAGGGAGCGGTCGAGCAGGTCGGCGAGGTTGAGGGTCAGGGCGTGCTCGAGATCGGTCATGGCTCTCCCTCGCTCAGACGAGAGCGCAGCTCGGCGGCGAGAGCGCCCACGTGGGGCTCTTGCAGCAGCGTCTCGTGGTTGCCTTCCAGCCAGTGCTCGCGCACCGGCGCGCCCAGCTCACGCCAACTCGCGGCGCCCCGACTGGCTTCACTCTGGCGACCCCAGAAGACGTCGATCAGACCCCCGTAGGGCTCCCGCCGGTAGCCCTCGAAGGCCTCGACGTTGGCCCGTAGGACCGTCTCCGCTCCAGGCGCCAGGGCCTGCCACTCGGCGGGGATGGCGAGCCCCTCGGCTCCAACGGCCTTTCCGATCCCGGCCTCGAGCGGCGTCGGGTCGATGAGGGCGAGCAGGGCCACCTCCTCGCCGGCCGCCCGCAGCCGGCGGGCCACCTCCAGGGCGACCACCGCGCCGAACGACCAGCCGCCGACCAGGTAGGGGCCGGACGGTTGCCGGCGGCAGAGGGCGGCGACGTAGGCGTCGGCCATCTCCCTCACCGACCTGCGGGGAGCCTCGCGATCGAACAGGCCTCGGCTCTGGAAGGCCAGGAACGGCCGGTCCGAGCCCAGCCGGGCCGCCAGCTCCCGGTAACCCAGGACCGTGCCAGCGCCGCCATGGATCCAGAAGAAGGGCGTGCCCTCGCCGTCGGGCTGCAAGGGGATCGGGTCGTCGGGACCGGCGGCTCCCCGGGCCGCGAGCAGGGCGGCCAGGCCGGCGGGCGTGGGAGCACGGAACAGGTCCGCCACCGCCACTTCGAGGCCGTGCCGCTCACGGGCCCGGGTCACCAGCCTCGGCACCAGCAACGAGTGGCCACCGAGGGCGAAGAAGGAGTCGTGGACGCTCACCATGTCGAGGGCCAACAGCTCGGACCACAGCTCGGTGAGGGCTGCCTCGACGCCATCGCGCGGCGCCACGTGGCTCGCGACCTCGCGCACCTCGGGGCTGGGCAGGGCGCCACGGTCCACCTTGCCGCTGGCGGACAGGGGCAGGCTGTCGAGGCGCAGGAAGAGGGCCGGCACCATGTAGGCCGGCAGCTCGGCCGCCAGACGCCCGCGCAGCGACTCCGCTCCCAGCTCGGCCGGCGCATCCGCCGCCGGCAGCCACCAGGCCACCAGCCGCTCGCCCAGAGCTCCGGGCCGCAGGGCCACCAGAGCTCGAGCCACGCCCGGGCAGCGCTCGAGGGCTGCCTCGATCTCGCCCAGTTCGACCCGCATGCCCCGCACCTTGACCTGGGAGTCGAGACGGCCGAGCACCTCGACCTCGCCGTCCGAGCGCAGGCGGGCGCGGTCGCCGGTGCGATAGAGGCGGGCACCCGGCTGCGTGCCGAAGGAGTCGGGCACGAAGCGCTCGGCGGTCAAGCCGGGCGCTCCGACGTAGCCCCGGGCCAGACCGACGCCGCCGAGCAGCAGCTCGCCCACCACACCTCTCGGGCACAGCCCACCGAAGCGGTCGACGACCAGCACGCGGGTACCGCGGATCGGCCGGCCCACGCTGGGCGCCCGCAGCTCGCCGCTGCCTTCCGGGGCGACGGTGCCGGTGGTCGCGAGGATGGTCGCCTCGGTGGGGCCGTAAGCGTTCATCAGCTGGTACGGCGCCCCGGCCGGGGGCCGGGTGAGCAAGGGCTCACCGCCGGCGATCATCGCCCGCAGGGCCAGGGAGCAATCCCCTTCGAGGGGCTCGCGCAGCACCGCCGAGGCCAGGGCCGTCGGCAGCACCGCCACGGTGATCCGCTGCTCGCGCCACCACTCGACGAGGGCACCGGGCGAGAGTCGGGCCTCTTGCTCCGGAACGTGCAAGCTGGCGCCCGCCGCCAGGTAGGGCCAGACCTCGAGCAAGGCGGCGTCGAAGCCCGGCGAGACCACCAGGGAGCCGCGGTCCTCGGGCCCCAGCCGGTAGGTGTCGTGGAACCAGTGCACCAGGTTGGTCAGGCCGGCCTGCTCGACCTCCACTCCCTTGGGCCGGCCGGTCGACCCGGAGGTGTAGATCACGTAGGCCAGCTGATTGGGCTGCACGGGGGGCAGAGATCCCTCGTCGCTGCGCTCCTCGGGATGACAGTTCGGGTGGTTGGTGGCCCGAGGCTCGCCCTGAGGAGCGAAGCGACGAAGGGTGCCAGGCACTTCGGTCAAGGCATCGAGGCAGAGCACGGCCGCCGTGGTCGCGGGCAGCTCCGCCATCAGGCTGCCCTGGGTGAGCACCACTTCGACCCCGGCGTCGGCGAGCTGGAAGGCCAGGCGCTCGCGGGGATGGTCGGGATCGAGCAGCACCGAGGCCCCACCGGCAAGCGACACGGCCACGGTCCCCACCACCCGCTCGGGCAGAGTGCGCTCGGCGAGCAGGGCCACCCGCACGCCCGGCCCCACTCCCAGCTCGACCAGGGTGCCGGCCAGAGCTGCGGCGCGCCGGGCCAGGTAGCCGTAGCTCCAGGTTTCGTCCTGGCGGCGGAGAGCCAGGGCATCGGGCTGGCTGACGGCCTGCTGCCAGAACATCTCCTGCGGCGAGCCGAGGTCCGGCACCGCCACCTCGGCGGCTTCCCACTCCTGGGTCAGCTGCTGGCGCTCCTCGGCCGACAGCAGGGGCAGCTCGGAGAACCGCAGGTCGAGATTGTCGACGGCGCTCTGGGCCATGAGCTCGAAGGAGCGCACCCAGCGATCGATGGTCACCGCGTCGAACAGGTCGGAGGCGTACTCGGCGCTCAGGCTCAATCCCCAGGGCCCTTGGGCGACGTAGGCGCTGAGCTCGAGGCGGGCTCCCTGGTTGCGGGCCGGTCGGGTCTCGATGGTCAGGCCCGGCAGCTCGGCGGTCGCGAAGTCGGTGTTGCGCACTGTCACGACTGACTGGATCAAAGGTGCGCGGTCGAGGTGGCGCGGCAGGTCGAGGTGCTGGATCAGGACTTCGAAGGGCAGGTCCTGGTGGCTGTAGGCATCGAGGGAGACCCGCCGTTGCTGCGCCAGCAGGGCCGTGAAGTTGGGATCCCCGGCGAAGCTCACCCGCAGGACGACGGTGTTGAGCAGCAGGCCCAGCTGGCCTTCGAGCTCGCGGTGGGAGCGGTTGGCCACCGGCATGCCCACCAGGACCTCCTGCTGCCCCGTGAGCCGGCCGAGGAAAGTGGCCCACAGGGTGTTGAAGGTGATCGACGGGGTGATCGCCAGGCGCAGGGAAACCTCGCGGATGCTTTCGGCCAGGCGCCGGGGCAGGATCTCCTGCCGGCTGGTACCGAGGCCGCTGGGGATCTCGGGCCGCGGACGATCGGTGGGCAGTTCGAGCACCACCGGCGCGCCGGCGAGCTGGCCCTGCCAGTAGGCCAGCTGGCGCTCGAGCTCGCCGGCCTCGAGCCACTGCCGCTGCCAGACCGCGAAGTCCGCGTACTGGACCGGCAGCGGCGGCAGGTCCAGGGGCTCGCCGAGCACCAGGGAGCGGTAGCAGCGGGTGATCTCCCCGAGCACCGTGCCCATCGACCACACGTCGGTCACCAGGTGGTGCTGCACCACCGACAGATCGTGGCAGTTGGGGGCCAGACGGAGGGCGGAAGCGCGGACCATCGGTGCCCGGCCGAGGTCGAAGGGGCGGGCGCCGTAGTCCGAGCGCAGCTCGGCGGCCAGGCGCTCGGCCGTCTCGGTGGCGAGGCCGGAGAGGTCGACCACCGGGATCTCGAAGGGTACGCTCGGCTCGATCACCTGGAAGCCGGTACCGTCCACCTCCACGAAGCGGGTGCGCAGCACCTCGTGACGGTCGATCACGGCGAGCAGGGCCCGGCGCATCAGGGGCAGGTCCAGGTTGCCGGTGAGGCGGGCGGCGATCGGCACGGTGTAGGCCGGCCCGCCGCCGCTCAGCTGGTAGAGGAACCACAGCCGCTCCTGGGCGTAGGAGAGGGGCAGCGGTCGATCCCGCGGCACCGGCACCAGCGGCGGCAGGGTCGGCGCGGCCGGCTCGACGGCGAGCTCGTCGAGGGCGGCAGCCAGGGCTTCGGCCGAGGTGGCCTCGAAGATCCGGCGCAGGGGCAGCTCCACGCCCAGGCGTTCGCGCACCCGCGAGATCACCCGCGTGGCCAGCAGGGAGTGGCCGCCGAGCTCGAAGAACTCGTCCTCCATGCCCACCTTCTCGAGCCCCAGCACCTCGGACCAGATCTCCGCCACCGTCGCCTCGGTGAGAGTCCGCGGCGCCACGTATTGCCGGGCGAGCTGCCCTTCCGGCGCCGGCAGGGCCTTGCGGTCCAGCTTGCCGTTGACAGTCAAGGGCAGCGCGTCCAGGCGCTGGAACGAGGTGGGCACCATGTAGCCCGGCAGCTGGGCGGCGAGGGCCGAGCGCAGCGAGGCGGCGTCTGGCAGCGGACCGTCGGCGGCGGCCACCCACCAGGCGGCCAGCACCTCGGCCCCACCCACCACCGTGACCGCGACCACCGCCTGGGCCACCCCGCTCTGGCGCTCGAGCACCGCTTCGATCTCACCCAGCTCGATGCGGAAGCCCCGCAGCTTGACCTGGAAGTCGAAGCGGCCGAGGAAGTCGAGGTCGCCGTCCAGGCGCCGGCGGACCCGGTCCCCGGAACGGTAGAGCCGCGCCCCGGCCTCGCCCGAGAACGGGTCCGGCACGAAGCGCTCGGCGGTCAATCCCGGCCGGCCCAGGTAGCCCCGGGCCAGGCCGACGCCGCCGATCAGCAGCTCGCCGGGCACGGCCAACGGCGCCAGGGTCCATGGGCTCGCCAGGGGGCCCCGCTCCACCACGTAGAGGCGGGTGTTGGCCAGGGTGAAGCCGATCGAGGGCAGCCCCGCGGCCTGCCCCCCCGGGCCCCCGGAAGCGCGCCACGGCGCCACCGGCACCGCGGTCGAAAGCACGGTGTACTCGGCCGGGCCGTAGGTGTTCGAGAGTACGTAGGGAGCGTCGGCCAGTGGCCGGCCGACCAGACGGTCGCCGCCGATGATGATCGTGCGCACCCCGATCGCCCGCTCGGGGCCGATCGGCTCGCGCAGCACCCCTTCGACCAGGGCCGTCGGCAGATAGGCCAGGGTGATGCGCTCCTGCTCCCACCAGTCGAGCATGCCCGGGGCCGAGAGCCGGGTCTCCTCCTCCGGGATGTGCACGCTGGCGCCGGCCGCGAGGTACGGCCACAGCTCCCAGATCGAGGCGTCGAAGGCCGGCGCCGCCACCTGGGTGGCGCGGTCGGTCGCGGTGACGCCGTAATAGTCCTGGTGCCAGCGCACCATGTTGAGCAGGCCCTCGTGGGGGATCTCCACGCCCTTGGGCTTGCCGGTCGAGCCCGAGGTGTAGACCACGTAGGCGAGGTTGGCGGGCTGGACGCGAGCCATGGCGTCCGAGGTGCCAGGCACTTCGGGGAGGGCGTCCAGGCAGAGCACCGCGGCCGGGGTCTCGGGCAGGCCGCCGGCCAGGTTTTCCTGGGTCAGGATCACCGCCGCCCCGGCGTCCTCGAGCAGGAAGGCGAGCCGCTCCGGTGGGTAGCCGGGATCGACCGGCACGTAGGCGCCGCCGGCCAGCATCACCGCCAGCGAGCCCACGATGCGCTCCGGCAGAGTGCGCTCGGCGAGCACCACCACCCGCACCTCCGGCCCGACTCCCAGACCCCGCAGCGCCGCCGCCAGAGCCCAGGAACGCGCCAGCAGGTGGCCGTAGCTCCACACCTCGCCGTGACGCGAGATCGCCACCGCGTCCGGCCGTCGCTCGGCCCAGGCCACCACCAGCTCGTGGGTCAGGCCTGCGACCGGCCAGGTCACCGCCGAGTCGTTCCACTCCCGCACCGTCTGCTGCGCCTCCGAGGTCGCGAGCAGAGGGAGCGACGAAATCGGCCGGCTGGGATCCTCGACCCCCGCCTGGAGCAGGCTCTCGAAGGCGCGCAGCCAGCGCTCGATGGTGACGCCATCGAAGAGGTCCGAGCTGCGCTCGATGCCGACGCCGAAGCCCCAGGGTCCCTCCGCCACCAGCAAGCTCAAGTCGAAGCGGGAGGTCTGGGTGTGCACCATCAGCCCGCTGAGCACCAGGCCCCCCAGGTCGCCCGGGGTCCAATCGGTGCGCCGCACCGAGCCCGAGATCTGGAAGATCGGTGTGCGATCCATGGCCCGGGGCACGCCCAGGCTGTCCACCAGCCGCTCGAAGGGCAGGTCCTGGTGGGCGTAGGCATCGAGGGCCACCCGTCGCAGGCGGTCCAGGGCTTCGTCGAAGCCCGGGTCCCGCGACAGGTCGAGGCGCAGCACCAACATGTTCAGCAGGAAGCCGATCAGCCCTTCGAGCTCACGCCGGCCGCGGTTGGCGATCGGCGTGCCGACCACCAGGTCGGTCTGGCCGGAGAGCCGCCCCAGCAGCACCATGAAGCCGGTCATCAGGGTCATGAAGCTGGTCAGCCCCGAGCGGTTGGAGAGTTCCATCAGGCGCTGGCTCAAGGCCAGGGGCAGCACGTGGCGGTGCGTCGCCCCCCGCCCGCTGGCCAGGGCCGGGCGCGGCCGATCGGTGGGCAGCTCGTGGAGATGCGGCGCCCCCGCCAGCTGCTGGCGCCACCAGGTGAGCTGGCGCTCCAGCTCCTCGCCGGCCAACCATTGCCGTTGCCACACCGCGTAGTCCGCGTACTGCACCGGCAGCGGCGGCAGGGCCGGCGCCCGCCCCTCGGCTGCGGCGCGGTAGCAGACGCCCAGCTCCTGGATCAAGAGGCCCATGGCCCAGGCGTCGGTGACGATGTGGTGCTGGGTCATCAGCAGGGCATGGTCGTCCGGCGCCCGGCGCAGCAAGGTGCCGCGCAGGGCCGGGGCCTGGCGCAGGTCGAAGGGGATGGCGCACTCGCCGTCGGCGAGGGAGGCCACCGCGGCGTCGGCGTCTTCGGCGCGCAGCCCGGAGAGGTCGATCACCGGGATGAGGAAGGCCACCTCCTCCTCGATCACCTGCACCGCGCGGCCGCCCTCGTTGGCGAAGCGGGTGCGCAGCACCTCGTGACGGGCGATGACGTGGCGGAAGCTCTCGGCCAGCACCTCCGGCCGGAAAGGGCCCTCGAAGCGCGTGGCCGTGGCCACGTTGTAGGCCGCGCTGGCGCCCGTGAACTGATCGATGAACCACAGCCGCTCCTGGGCGAAGGAGAGGGGCAGCGGGCCCTCACGGGGTACCGGCACCAGCGGCGGCATGGCCTGCTCCCCGGCGCTCTCGCGGCGGGTCGACTCGACCGCCTGGGCCAACTGCCGCGGCGTGGGATGCTCGAAGACCCGCCGCAGGGGCAGCTCCACCTCGAGACGCTCGCGGATCCGCGACACCACCCGGATGGCCAGCAGCGAATGGCCGCCGAGCTCGAAGAAGCTGTCCTCTATCCCCACCCGCGCCACCCCCAGCTCCTCCTCCCAGATCTGGCAGAGCACGGCCTCGGTGGAGGTCGAGGGGGGCACGTGCTGGCGACCCAGGGCGCCCTCGGGAGCCGGCAGGGCGGCCCGATCCAGCTTGCCGTTGGGGGTCAGGGGCAGCCGCTCCAGGCGCAGGCAGACGGCCGGCACCATGTAGCCCGGCAGCCGCTCCGCGAGCCAGGCGCGCAGCTCGTCCGAGGTCGGCGGGGCCTCGCCCTCCGCGGCCGTGGCCGGCACCCACCAGGCCGCCAGCAGCTCGCCGCCCGCCGCCGTGCGCACCGCCACAGCCACCTGGCCTACCCCGGGATGGCGTTCGAGCGTGGCCTCGATCTCCCCCAGTTCGACCCGGAAGCCGCGCAGCTTGACCTGGAAGTCGAAGCGGCCGAGGAAGTCGAGATCGCCGTCCGGACGCCGGCGCACCCGGTCTCCCGAGCGGTAGAGCCGCGCCCCGCTCTGCCCCGAGAAGGGGTCCGGCACGAAGCGCCCGGCGGTCAGCCCGGGCCGGCCCAGGTAGCCGCGGGCCAGGCCCACGCCGCCGATCAGCAGCTCCCCGGGCACGCCCAACGGCGCCAGGCTCCAGCCGCTCGCCGAGGGCCCCCTCTCCACCACGTAGAGCTGGGTGTTGGCCAGGGTCAGGCCGATCGAAGGCAGCCCCACCTCGCCCGAGCCCCAGGGTGCCACCGGCACCGCCGTCGAGAGCACGGTGTACTCGGCCGGGCCGTAGGTGTTCGAGAGCACGTAGGGAGCCGCGGCCAGGGGCCGCCCCACCAGGCGGTCGCCGCCGATGATCACGGTGCGCACGCCGATCGCCCGCTCCGCGCCGATCGGCTCGCGCAGCACTCCCTCGACCAGGGCCGTGGGCAGGTAGGCCAGGGTGATCCGCTCGTCCTGCCACCAGTCGACCATGCCGGGCGCCGACAGCCGGGTCTCGTCCTCCGGGATGTGCACGCTGGCCCCCGCGGCGAGGTAGGGCCAAAGCTCCCAGATCGAGGCGTCGAAGGCCGGCGAGGCGACCTGGGTGGCGCGGTCGGTCTCGCTCAACCGGTAGTAGTCCTGGTGCCAGCGCACCATGTTCAAGAGGCCCTCGTGGGGGATCTGCACCCCCTTGGGCTTGCCGGTCGAGCCCGAGGTGTAGACCACGTAGGCCAGGTTGGCGGGATGGACGGCGACGGGAGATCCCTCGTCGCTGCGCTCCTCGGGATGACATTCCGGGGCGTTGGCGGCGAGAGGCTTGCCCTGAGGAGCGCAGCGACGAAGGGTGCCAGGCACTTCGGGAGCGTCCACGCAGAGCACCGTCGCCTCGGTCGCCGGCAGCCTCTCCAGCAGGTCGCGCTGGGTGAGGATCACCCGCGCCCCGGCGTCCTCGAACAGGTAGGCCAGGCGCTCTGGTGGATACGAGGGGTCGAGGGGCACGTAGGCACCGCCGGCGAGCATTACCGCCAGCGAGCCCAGGATCCGCTCCGGCAGGGTGCGCTCGGCGAGCACCACCACCCGTGCCTCCGGCCCCACTCCCAGCCCGCGCAGCCGCTCCGCCACGGTCCAGGCTCGCCCGAGCAGGTAGCCGTAGCTCCACACCTCGCCGCGCCGCGAGATCGCCACGGCGTCCGGCCGCCGCGCGCCCCAGCCCACCACCAGCTCGTGGGTCAGACCCTCCTCGGGCCAGCAGGCCGCCGAGTCGTTCCACTCCCCGAGCAGCTGGTGGCGTTCTCCCGTTGAGAGCAGGGGCAAGCGCGACATCGGGCCGTCCGGGTCGGCCAGCCCATTCGCCACCAGGCGCTGCCAGCCGGATTGGAAGCGGCGCACGGTGGTCTCGTCGAAGAGGTCCCGGCGGAACTCGAAGGAGCCCCCGAGCTGGCCTTCGAAGGGCACCAGGTGGAGGGTCAGGTCGAAGGGTGCGCTCTCGCTCACCGACCTCACCGGCACCAGCTCCAGGCCGGGCATCTCCAGCCGCCCCGCCGGGGTGCTGAGGAACGACAGCGCCACCTGGAACACCGGCGACTGCGAGAGGTCGCGGTCCGGCCGCAGCTCCTCGACCAGCCGCTCGAAGGGCACGTCCTGGTGGCCGAAGGCGCCCTGCACCCCCTGGCGCACCCGCTCGAGCAGGGCGCGCAGGCTGGGGTCTCCGGCGAGGCTCACCCGCAGCGCCAGGGCGTTGACGAAGAAGCCGATCAGGTGCTCGATCTCCGAGCGGTTGCGCCCCGCCACCGGCGCTCCGACCACCACCTCGCCCTGGCCCGAGAGCCGGGCCAGCAGCGCAGCGTAGGTGGCCAGCACCGCCATGAAGAGGGTGGCGCCCTCCCGCCGCCCCAACGCCTCCAGGCCGGCGGTCAGGTCGCGATCGAGGCGCACCGGCACCTGTCCGCCGAGTGAGGAGCGCGCCGAGGAGCGGGGGCGATCGGTGGGCAGCTCGATCACCGACGGCGCGCCGGCCAGGGCCTGGCGCCAGAAGTCCAGCAGAGGCTGGACCGCCTCACCCGAGAGCAGCTCGCGCTGCCACACGGCGTAGTCGCCGTACTGCACGGTGAGCGCCGGCAAGGGCGAGGGCTGGCCGTTGAGGAAGGCCTGATAGAGCTGGCCGACCTCGCGGGTGAAGATGCCGAAGGACCAGCCGTCCGAGATGATGTGGTGCATGCCGACCAGCAGCACGTGGCGGCGTGCCCCCAGCCGGAGCACCAGCAGGCGCATCAGCGGCCCCCGCGCCAGGTCGTACTTGCGCGTCAGCATCACCCGCATCAGCTGCGCCTGGGCCTGCTCGCGGCCCGGCTCGGCGAGGGGGCGCAGGTCCACCACCTGGATCGGCAGGCTGCCCCGGGGGGCGATCACCTGCAGGGCCTCGGTGGCTCCGGCGGGCACCTGGAAGGTGGTGCGGAGGGTCTCGTGACGGGCCACCAGCTCCTGCACCACGGCGTCGAGGGCCGCCAGGTCGAGCCGGCCCCGCAGCTCGATGCCGTTGCCCAGGTGGTAGGCGGAAGAGTCGGGATCCAGCTGCTCGAGGATCCACAGCCGCTGCTGGGCGAAGGAGAGGGGCGGCGTGGGCAGGGCCCGGCGCACCACCCGGTCCTCCCGGCCCTCGGCGGAAGCGACCCGGGCCGACTCGCGCGCCGACTGCTCCCCCAGCCGGCGCACCAGCAAGCGCCGCTGCTCCGGGGTCAGGCGTGCCAGCACCTCGGCCATGTTGGTCATCAGGGGGCCTCCTCGGAAGCGCCGGGGGAATCGGCCCCGATCTCGGCGAGCAGGGCCGAGAGCTGGTCGTCGTCGATGCGGGCGGCCTGCAGCTCGGCGATCGCCACGGCCAGCTCGGCCACGGTGGGGCTGGCGAGCATGCGCCCGAGGGGCAGCTCGACCTGGAAGCGGTCGCGGATGCGCGAGGTCACCTGGGTGGCGAGCAGGGAGTGGCCCCCCAGCTCGTAGAAGCTGTCGCGAATGCCCACCCGGTCGACCCCGATCAGGTCGCCCCACAGCCCGCAGAGGGCCTCCTCCAGCTCGTCGCGGGGGGCCAGGTAGGGGGTATCGAGCTGGGGACGCTCGGAGACCGCACCCGGCCCGGCGCTGCCGCCACCCCGCTCGCCGGCGCGGATGTCCTCGACCGTGCGCAGCTCCCGCTCGAGGTCGCGGGTGGCCACCACGACTTGGGGTTGGCCGGCGGCGAGGGCGCGCTCGAGCACGGCCAGCCCCTCCTCGGGGCGCATGCCGTTCTGCCGCAGGGCCAGGGTGCCGCCGCGCAGCAGGGCCTGGAAGGCCCGCTCGGCCTCGAGATCGGCCATCTGCCACACCGCCCAGTCGATGGCCACCAGGGGGGTGCCGTAGGTCGGGGCTTCGCGCTGCACCAGGCCGTCGATGAAGGAGTTGGCCGCCGCATAGTCGCCGCGGGCGATGCCGCCGATGGTGCCGGCCACCGAGCCGTAGATCGCCACGAAGTCGAGGCCCCGCCCGCGCAGCAGGTCGATCAGGGTCCAGGTGCCCTCGACCTTGGGCGCCATCACCGCCGCGGCGTCGGCGACTCCGCGCTGCTGGAGCAGGCCCAGGCCGGGCGCCGCCGCCAGGTGGAAGACCCCGTGGAGGGTGCCGAAGCGGGCCTCGACCTTGGCGATCACCTCGGCCAGCTCCTCGCGGTCGGTGACGTCGGCGGAGACCAGCATCACCTCGGCCCCCAGGCCCTCGAGCTCGGTCACGGCCCGCAGGCTCGCGGCCACCGGGTCGTTGTCGGCGGCCGCGGCCAGCAGGGCCGGCCACTCCTCGCGGGGCGGCAGGCTGCGGCGGGAGACCAGGGCCAGCTTGGCCCGGGCCTGGCTCGCCAGGTGGCGCGCGAGCACCAGGCCGAGCTGGCCGAGGCCGCCGGTCAGCAGGTAGACGCCCCCCTCCCGCCAGGGTGTGCGGTCCGGCTCGGGTAGGCGGGCGCGCTGGTAGCTGCGCAGCCAGCGCTGCCCGGCGCGCAGGGCCACCCGGTCCTCGCCCTCCTCGCGCGGGCCGTCCAGCTCGGCGAGCAGGGCCGGGATCCGGGAGGGTGAGGCTTGGTCGAGATCGACGGCGGCAACCCGCAGCCACTCGATCTCCTGGCTGGCCACCTTGAGCAGGCCGTTCAGGCTGGTCTTCTCGGCTTCGAGGACGTCCGCCGGCAGCACCTTCGCCAGCCGGTTGCTGACCACGGTCAGGACCGTCGGAGCCTGGCGCTCGAAGCCGGCCAGGGCACGCAGCAGGGGCAGCACGGAGACCAGGGAGGGCAGCTCGACCAGGGCGGCCTCGAGCGGCCTCTCGGCCGCCGTCAGCGTGCCGAGGTGGACGATCCCCCGCGGCCAGCGGCCAGCGTCGGCGAGGGCCTGGAGCCGTTCCCGGTGGACCTCGAAGTCCCGCTCGGCGGCCTCGACCGTGATCACCTCGGCGCCCCGGCGGCCCAGCTCGGCGGCCAGCTCCTCGGCCACCCCGAGCCGGTCCGGCACCAGCAACCAGGTGCCAGCCACTTCGGGGACGGGCCGCAAGGCCGAGGGCAGGCCCGGCCGCCACTGCGGCAGATAGGTCCAGTCCTCGGGCGGCAGGCGCTCGGGCTCCCGCACCGTGGCCGCGGCCGGGGCTCCGGGGTGGACCCAGAACCTCGGCCCCTCGAAGGGATAGACCGGCAGGTGCAGCCGCCGGCGGGGCGAGTCGGAGTAGTAGGCGCCCCAGTCGAGGTCGACGCCATTGAGCCACAGGCGGCCCGCCGTGCGCAGCAGGGCCTCGGGGGCTTCCTCGGTGTCGCGGGCGCCGGGCAGGGTCGAGAGCACGGTGCGTTCGGGCAGCTGGCGGCGGGCGAGGTTGGCGATGGTGCCCCCGGGGCCGACCTCGAGCAGCACCGTGCCGGACTCGCCGCCCAGGCAGCCCAGTCCCTCCCGGAACAGCACGGTGCGGGTCAGGTGCTCGGCCCAGTACTCCGGGTCCATGGCCCGCTCGGCGGCGATCCAGGTGCCGGTCAGGTTCGAGACGTAGGGGATCGTCGGCGGCCGCCGCTCGAGGCCGGCCACGAAGGCCGCCAGCTCGCGGGCCGCCGGCAGCAGGGCGTCCGAGTGGTAGGCGCGGGTGGCGGCGCGCAGGCGGCGCACCTCGAGCCCTTCCTCGCGCAGCCTCTCCTCCAGGGTCTCCACGGCCGCCACCGGCCCCGAGACCATGCACAGGTCGGCGGCATTGACCAGGGCCAGCGACAGGCCCGAGCCCGGGCCGCAGAAGGGCTCGACCTGCTCGCGCCCGAGCGGGATGGCGAGCATGGCGCCGGTGGCCGGCAGCTGCTGCATCAGGGACGAGCGGCGCACCACCAGGGCCAGGCCGTCCTCCTCGCGGAAGACCCCGGCGAGGGTGGCCGCCACCAGCTCGCCGTTGGAGTGGCCGAGCATGGCCCGCGGCCGCACGCCCCAGCTCATCCACAGCCGGGCCAGGGCGACCTGCACGATGAACAGGGCCGGCAGGGCGATGGCGATCTCGCCGAGCTTCTCCTGGGCCCGCTCCGAGCCCGGGGGCTCGGCGAGCAGGATCTCGGTCAGGTCGAAGCCCAGGGCGGGCTCGATCCGGCGGCAGCAGCGCTCCACCACCTCGCGGTAGACGGCCTCCTGCCCGTAGAGCTCACGGCCCATGCCGACGTATTCCGGGCCCAGGCCGGCGAAGAGGAAGGAGACGCTCCGGCGGCTGCCCTCGTCCTGGCGGTCGAGCACCTCGCGATCGGACAGGCGGCCGGCGAGCTCCGCCGGCGTGCGGCCCAGGGCCAGGCGCCGCCAGCCCAGGCGCTGCCGGCCGGTGGCCAGGGTGAAGCAGACGTCCGGCAGGTCGCTCTCGGGCCGCTCGGCAAGGTCGGCGGCGAGGCGGTCGGTGAGCCGGTCGAGGGCGGCCGGGTCGCGGGCCGAGAGCAGGGCCAGCTGCCAGGGCCGGCCGGGGCCGGGCTCGGGCGCGGCCGGCGGCTCCTCCACCACCACGTGGGCGTTGGTGCCGCCGATGCCCAGGGAGCTGACCCCGGCCCGCCGCGGGCCGCCGTTCGTCGGCCAGGGGATGGCCTGGGTGTTGACGAAGAAGGGGCTGGTCGCGAAGTCGATCTGCGGGTTGGGCCGCTCGAAGTTGATGCTCGGCGGCACGACTCCCTGGGCCACGGCGTAGCAGGCCTTCATCAGCCCGGCCACTCCGGCGGCGGTGTCGAGGTGGCCGACGTTGGGCTTGAGCGAGCCCAGGGCGCAGAAGCCCTGGTCGGCCGTCGCCCGCCGGAAGGCCCGGGTGAGGGCGGCGACCTCGATGGGATCTCCCACCGCGGTGCCGGTGCCGTGAGCCTCGAGGAAGCCGATGGTGCGCGGGTCGACGCCCGCCGCTTCCTGGGCCTGGGCGATCACCAGGGCCTGGCCCTCGATCGAAGGTGAGGTGTAGCCGACCTTGGCCGAGCCGTCGTTGTTGACCGCCGAGCCGCGGATCACGGCGTAGATCGCGTCGCGGTCCTCGATGGCCCGTTCCAGCGGCTTGAGCACCACGGCGGCCACGGCCTGGCCGCCCACCGTGCCCCGGGCCTCGGCGTCGAAGCTGCGGCAGTGGCCGTCCGGCGAGACCACGCCGCCCTCGTCGTAGAGATAGCCGCCGCGCAGGGGGGCGCCGATCGACACCCCGCCCGCCAGGGCCATGTCGCACTCCCCGAGCAGCAGGCTCTGACAGGCGTAGTGCACCGCCACCAGGGAGGTCGAGCAGGCGGTCTGCACGGAGAGGCTGGGCCCCCGCAGGTTGAGCTTGTAGGAGACCCGGTTGGGCAGGTGGTCCTTGTCGTTGCCGATGATCGCCGCCCGGCTGCCCACCGCCTCGATCAGCTCGGTGTTGCTGATCAGGTTCATCAGGTAGGTGCTGATCGCCGAGCCGGCGAACAGGCCGACCACGCCGCGGCCGTTCTCGGCGCCGTAGCCGGCATCCTCCAGGGCCTGCCAGCTGCACTCCAGGAACAGCCGCTGCTGCGGGTCCATGATCTGGGCCTCGCGGGGGCTGTAGCCGAAGAAAGCGGCGTCGAAGCGGTCGCCGTCCTCGATCACGCCGTAGGCGGGCACGTAGCGCGGATGCTGGGACAGCTGGGTCGGCACCCCGGCTGCCCGCAGCTCCTCGGGGGTGAAGAAGGAGATCGACTCGGCGCCGCCGAGCACGTTGCGCCAGAGCGCGGCCGGATCGGCAGCGCCGGGGAAGCGGCCGGCCATGCCGATCACGGCGATGGCCGACTGGTCGACCCGGGGGCGAGAACGGCGGATCGGCAGCAGGGCCGGCTCGGCAGCGGCCTCGCCGGCCCGGGCGACCTGGCCCTGGGCCGCCAGGTGGTCGGAGAGGGCGCGCACCGTGCCGTGCTGGAAGAGGTCGACCAGCCGGATCTCGACCCCCAGCTCCTGGCGCAGGCGGTGCTGCATCTCGGAGACCAGCAGGGAGTGGCCGCCGAGGTCGAAGAAGTTCTCCTCGACGCCGATCTCCTCGCGGTGCAGCAGCTCGCACCAGATGCGCGCCAGGGCTTCCTCGGTCGGCGTGCTCGGGGCCACGAAGGTCTCGCCCGAGGCCCGCTCCGGGTCGGGCAGGGCCCGCCGGTCCACCTTGCCGTTGGCGGTGAGCGGCAGGCGTTCGAGACGGAGGAAGGCCGAGGGCACCATGTAGGCGGGCAGGCGGTCGCGCAGCCAGGCCCGCAGGTCGTCCGTGCTGGGCTCGTCCTGGCCGGGCTCTGCCCCCGCCGCCACCCACCAGGCCACCAGCACCTCGCCGCCGCCGGCGTCGCGCACGCCCACGGCCGCCTCCCCCACTCCCGGGCAGCGTTCGAGGACCGCCTCGATCTCCCCCAGCTCGACCCGGAAACCGCGCAGCTTGACCTGGAAGTCGAAGCGGCCGAGGAAGTCGAAGTCGCCGTCCGGCCGCCGGCGGATGCGGTCCCCCGAGCGGTAGAGCCGCGCCCCGGGCTCGCCCGAGAACGGGTCCGGCACGAAGCGCTCGGCAGTCAGCCCCGGCCGTCCCAGGTAGCCCCGGGCCAGGCCCACGCCGCCGATCCACAGCTCCCCGGGCACCCCCACCGGCGCCACCATCCGGCCCGGCTCGACCACGTAGAGCCGGGTGTTGGTGATGGTGAAGCCGATCGAAGGCAGACCGGCCACGGCGTCCTCGGCAGGCGGCACCGGCACAGCCGTCGAGAGCACGGTGTACTCCGCCGGGCCGTAGGTGTTCGACAGCACGTAGGGGGCATCCGGCCGCGGCCGGCCGACCAGGCGGTCGCCTCCGATGATCACGGTGCGCACGCCGACCGCCTGCTCGGGGCCGATGGGCACCCGCATGACGCCCTCGACCAGGGCGGTGGGCAGGTAAGCGAGGGTGATGCGCTCGCGCTGCCACCACTCGACCATGCCGGGGGCGGAGAGGCGGGTCTCCTCGTCGGGGATGTGGACGCTGGCCCCGGCCGTCAGGTAGGGCCAGAGCTCCCACACCGAGGCGTCGAAGGCCGGCGAGGCCACCTGGGTGGCGCGGTCGGCCGCGGTGACGCCGTAGTAGTCCTGGTGCCAGCGCACCATGTTCAAGAGGCCCTCGTGGGGGATCTCCACCCCCTTGGGCCGGCCGGTCGAGCCCGAGGTGTAGACCACGTAGGCGAGGTTGGCGCCGTCCACCGAGGTGCCAGGCACTTCGGGAAGGCCGTCATCCGAGGTGCCAGCCATTTCGGGGAAGTCCTCGAGGCAGAGCACGCGGGCCGCCGTCTCGGGCAGGCCGCCGAGCAGGTCGCGTTGGGTCAGCACCACCGCGGCCCCGGCGTCTTCGAACAGGAAGGCCAGGCGCTCGGCCGGGTAGCTGGGGTCGAGCGGCACGTAGGCGCCGCCGGCCAGCATCACCGCCAGCGAGCCCAGGATGCGCTCCGGCCGGGTGCGCTCGGCGAGCACCACCACCCGCGCCTCCGGCCCCACGCCCAGCCGGCGCAGCTCCCGGGCCAGCTCGATCGCCCGCCGGTGTAGGTGGCCGTAGGACCACACCTCGCCCTCGCCGGAGACCGCCACGGCATCCGGCTGCCGGGCCGCCCAGCCGGCGAACAGCTGGTGGCACCAGCCCTCGCGGGGGTAGTCCGCGGCGGTGTCGTTCCACTCCACCAGCAGCTGGCGCTCCTCGGCCGGGGCCAGCAGGGAGAGCTGCGAGATGCGCCGGCCCGGATCCTCCACCGCCGAGGCCAGCAGCCGCTCCATGGCCCGCAGCCAGCGCTCGATGGTGGCGCCGTCGAAGAGATCGGCGCTGCGCTCGAGCGAGAGGTTGAAGCCCCAGGGCCCCTCGGCCACCAGCAGGGAGAGGTCGAAGCGGGAGCCCTGGGTGTGGACCCGCTGGGGCGAGAGGGTGAGGCCGGGCATCTCGCCGGTGGTCCAGTCGGTGCGCCGCACCGTGGCCGCCACCTGGAACAGGGGCGAGCGATCGATCGCCCGCGGCAGCCCCAGGCTCTCGACCAGGCGCTCGAAGGGCAGGTCCTGGTGGGCGTAGGCGTCGAGGGCGATGCGGCGCAGGCGCTCCAGGGCCTCCCCGAAGGTGGGATCGCCGCCGAGGTCGAGGCGCAGCACCAGGGCGTTCAGGAAGAAGCCGATCAGCCCCTCGGTCTCGCGGCGGTTGCGGTTGGCGATGGGAGTGCCGACCACCACGTCGGTCTGGCCGGACAGCCGCGACATCAGCACCAGGAAGCCGCCCACCAGGGTCATGAAGTTGGTCAGCCCGGTCTGCGCCGACAGGCGCACCAGTCGCTCCGCGAGGCCGCTCTCGACCATGTGGTAGTGGGTGGCGCCCCGGCCGCTGGTGTAGGGGGGGCGGGGCCGGTCGGTGGGCAGCTCGTGGAGCTGGGGAGCCCCGGCCAGGTGCTCGCGCCAGTAGGCCAGCTGGCGCTCCAGCTCGGCCCCCTCCAGCCACTGGCGCTGCCAGATGGCGTAGTCCGCGTACTGCACCGGCAGGTCCGGCAGCCCCGGCTCCCCGCCCTCGATGCCAGCGCGGTAGAAGGTCCCCAGCTCCTGGATCAGGATGCCCATGGCCCAGGCGTCGGTGACCAGGTGGTGCTGGGTCATCAGCACCGCGTGGAGCCGGGGCCCCAGGCGCAGCAGGGTGGCGCGCAGCAGGGGGGCCCTCTCGAGGTCGAAGGGCAGGAAGGACTCGGTGCTGGTCAGGTGGACGGACAGCTCCTCGGCATC
Organism: Thermoanaerobaculia bacterium; assembly: GCA_036274895.1. Lineage (GTDB taxonomy): Bacteria > Acidobacteriota > Thermoanaerobaculia > Multivoradales > SZUA-115 > CALMKX01. The sequence continues at coordinate 173,646 of DASUEU010000051.1, forward strand.
CTCGGGGCGCAGACCGGAGAGGTCGATCAGCGGCGTCGGGAAGCGCACCGACGGCTCGATCACCTGCCAGGGACGGCCCGCCTCGGTGACGAAGCGGGTGCGCAGCACCTCGTGGCGGTCGCACACCGCCAGGAAGCAGCGGGCCAGCAGGGCCAGGTCCAGCTCCCCCTCGAAGCGGGTGGCCATGGCCACGTTGTAGGCCGCGGTGCCGCCGGTCAGGCGGTCGATGAACCACAGCCGCTCCTGGGCGAAGGACAGGGGCAGCGGGCGGTCCCGGCCCATGGGCACCAGGGGAGGCAGGACCTCGCCGGTGCGGCCCTCGAGGCGCAGCTGGTCGACCGCCGCGCCCAGCTCGGCCACCGTGAGGTGCTCGAAGATCCCGCGCAAGGGCATCTCGACGCCGAAGCGCTCGCGGATGCGGGAGACCACCCGCACGGCGAGCAGGGAATGGCCGCCCAGCTCGAAGAAGCTGTCGGTCACCCCCACCCGCTCGAGGCCGAGCACCTCCTGCCAGATCTGGACGAGCAGGGCCTCGGTCGAGGTCCGCGGTGGCACGTGCTCGCCCTGGCCGGCGCCCTCGGGGGCGGGCAGGGCCTTGCGGTCCACCTTGCCGTTGGCGGTCAGGGGCAGGCGGGGGAGACGCAGGTAGGCGGCCGGCACCATGTAGGCCGGCAGACGCTCGCGCAGGAAAGCGCGCAGGGCCTCGGCGTCCGGCTCGGTCCCTGCTTCGACCGGCACCCACCAGGCCACCAGCACTTCCCCGCCACCCAGTTCCCGCACGCCCGCAGCCACCTGGGCCACCCCCGGATGCCGCTCGAGCACGGACTCGATCTCTCCCAGCTCGACCCGGAAGCCCCGCAGCTTGACCTGGAAGTCGAAACGGCCCAGGAAGTCGAAGTCCCCGTCCGGCCGGCGGCGGATGCGGTCCCCCGAGCGGTAGAGCCGTGCGCCCGGCTCGCCCGAGAACGGGTCCGGCACGAAGCGCTCGGCGGTCAGCCCCGGTCGGCCCAGGTAGCCCCGGGCCAGGCCCACGCCGCCGATCCACAGCTCCCCGGGCACCCCCACCGGCGCCACCGTCCGGCCCGGCTCCACCACGTAGAGCCGGGTGTTGGCGATGGTCAGGCCGATCGAAGGCAGGCCCTCCTCGCCGCTGCCCCAGGCCGGCACCGGCACCGCCGTCGAGAGCACGGTGTACTCGGCCGGGCCGTAGGTGTTGGACAGCACGTAGGGCGCGTCCGGCAGGGGCCGGCCCACCAGGCGATCGCCGCCGATGATCACCGTGCGCACCCCGATCGGCCGCTCGGGCCCGATCGGCTCGCGCAGCACCCCCTCCACCAGGGCCGTGGGCAGGTAGGCGAGGGTGATGCGCTGGTCCTGCCACCAATCGACCATGGCCGGGGCCGAGAGGCGGGTCTCCTCGTCCGGGACGTGCACGCTCGCCCCGGCCGCGAGGTAGGGCCACAGCTCCCACACCGAGGCATCGAAGGCCGGAGAGGCCACCTGGGTGGCGCGGTCGCTCTCCGTGACCTCGTAGTAGTCCTGGTGCCAGCGCACCATGTTCAACAGGCCGTCGTGGGAGATCTGCACCCCCTTGGGCCTGCCCGTCGAGCCCGAGGTGTAGACCACGTAGGCCAGGTTGGCGCCGTCCACCCGGCCGAGAGACCCCTCGTCGCTGCGCTCTTCGGGCTGACGGTCAGGGCCGTCCAGGCACAGCACCGTCGCCTTGGTCTCGGGCAGCCGCTCGAGCAGGTCGCTCTGGGTCAGGATCACCCGCGCACCCGCGTCCTCGAACAGGAAGGCCAGCCGCTCGCCCGGGTAGGTCGGGTCCAGCGGCACGTAGGCACCGCCCGCGAGCATCGCCGCGAGCGAGCCCAGGATCCGCTCCGGCCGGCTGCGCTCGGCGAGCACGGCCACCCGCACCTCCGGTCCCACTCCCAGGCCGCGCAGCCGATGGGCCAGCGCCCGAGCCCGGCCGGAGAGGTAGCCGTAGCTCCACACCTCGCCCGCCAGCCCCACGGCCGCCGCGTCCGGCCGCTTCTCCGCCCAGCCGGCGAACAGCTCGTGGCAGAAGCCCTCGAACGGCCAGTCCCGGCCGGTGGCGTTCCACTCCACCAGCAGCTGGCGCTCCTCGCCCGGCGACAGCAAGGGCAGGGCGGCGATGCGCCGGCCCGGCTCCTCGACAGCCGCCGTCAGCATGCGCTCGAAGGCCGCAAGCCAGCGCTCGATGGTGGCGGCGTCGAAGAGGTCGCTGGCATGCTCCATCCCCAGGTTGAAGCCCCAGGGACCTTCGGCCACCAGCAGGGAGAGGTCGAAGCGGGAGGTCTGGGACCGCACCGGCAGCGAGGAAAGGCTGAGGCCCGGCATCTCCCCGGCGTGCCAGTCGGTTCGCCGCACGGTGGCCGAGATCTGGAACAGGGGTGAGCGGTCGATCGCCCGCGGCAGCCCCAGGCTCTCGACCAGGCGCTCGAACGGCAGGTCCTGGTGGGCGTAGGCCTCGATGGCCACGCTGCGCACCCGGGCCAGGGCTTCCTGGAAGGGCGGGTTCCCCGACAGGTCGAGGCGCAGGGGCAGGACGTTCAGGAAGAAGCCGATCAGCCCCTCGATCTCCCGCCGGCCGCGGTTGGCCACCGGCGTGCCCACCACCAGGTCGTTCTGGCCCGAGAGCCTGGACAGCAGCACCAGGAAGCCACCCACCAGGGTCATGAAGGGGGTCAGCTCGGAGCGGATCGAGAGCCCATGGAGCCGCCCGGCGAGGGGATCGCCCAGCAGGCGGAAGAGCGTGGCGCCGCGGCCGCTGGGGATCGGCGGGCGGGGCCGGTCGGTGGGCAGCTCGTGGAGCTGCGGCGCCCCGGCCAGGTGCCCCCGCCAGTAGTCGAGCTGGCGGCCGAGCTCCTCACCCTCGAGCCAACGGCGCTGCCAGACGGCGTAGTCGGCGTACTGCACCGGCAGGGGCGGCAGCCCCACGGGCGTGCCCTCGACGCCGGCGCGGTAGAAGGCCCCCAGCTCGTCGATCAGCAGACCCATGGCCCAGGCGTCGGTGACCAGGTGGTGCTGGGTCATCAGCACCACGTGGGAGCGCTCGCCCCGGCGCAGCAGGGTCGCCCGCAGCAGCGGAGCCCGCTCGAGGTCGAAGGGCAGGGAGCCCTCGGCGTTGGCCAGCCGGGGGACGACCTGCTCGACGTCCGCCGCCGCCAGCCCGGAGAGGTCGACCACCGGGGTCGGGAAGGCCACCCGCGCCTCGATCACCTGCCAGGGCCGGCTGCCGTCGCTCTCGAAGCGGGTGCGCAGCACCTCGTGGCGGTCGCAGACGGCCAGGAACGCCGCCGCCAGGCGCCGGACCTCGAGGGGACCCTCGAAGCAGGTGGCGAGGGCGACGTTGTAAGCCGGTGTTCCCGGGTTGAGCTGCTCGATGAACCACAGCCGCTCCTGGGCGAAGGACAGGGGCATCCGCGGCTCCCGGGCCACCGGCACCAGGGCCGGCACGCCGTCGCCGGCTTGGGGAGACGCCGCCTCCACCGCCAGGGCCAGGGCCTCGGGGGTCGAACGCTCGAAGACGCTGCGCAGGGGCAGCTCGACACCCAGGCGCTCGCGGATGCGCGAGACCACCCGCACGGCGAGCAGGGAATGGCCGCCCAGCTCGAAGAAGCTGTCCGTCACCCCCACCCTCTCGAGGCCGAGGATCTCTTCCCAGATCTGGACCAGGGCGGCCTCGGTGGCGGTGCGGGGCGGCACGTGCTCGCGTTGGCTGGTCCCCTCGGGGGCCGGCAGGGCCTTGCGGTCGACCTTGCCATTGGCGGTCAGCGGCAGGCGGGGGAGCCGCAGGTAGGCGGCCGGCACCATGTAGGCCGGCAGCCGCTCGCGCAGGAAGACACCCAGCTCCCCGGCCTCCGGCTCGTCACACTCCGTCGCCGCCGGCACCCACCAGGCCACCAGCACTTCCCCACCACCCACCGCCCGCACCCCCACCGCCACCTGGGCCACGCCTGGATGCCGCTCGAGCACGGACTCGATCTCTCCCAGCTCGACCCGGAAGCCCCGCAGCTTGACCTGGAAGTCGAAACGGCCCAGGAAGTCGAAGTCCCCGTCCGGCCGCCGGCGGATGCGGTCCCCCGAGCGGTAGAGCCGTGCCCCGGGCTCCCCCGAGAACGGGTCCGGCACGAAGCGCTCGGCGGTCAGCCCCGGCCGGCCCAGGTAGCCCCGGGCCAGGCCGACGCCGCCGATCCACAGCTCCCCGGGCACTCCCACCGGCGCCACCGCCCGGCCCGGCTCCACCACGTAGAGCCGGGTGTTGGCGATGGTCAGGCCGATCGACGGCAGGCCCTCCTCGCCGACGGCGCCCCACGGCGCCACCGGCACGGCCGTCGACAGCACGGTGTACTCGGCTGGGCCGTAGGTGTTGGACAGCACATACGGAGCGTCCGCCAGCGGCCGGCCCACCAGGCGGTCACCGCCGATGATGATCGTGCGCACCCCGATCGGCCGCTCGGGGCCGATCGGCTCGCGCAGCACCCCCTCCACCAGGGCCGTCGGCAGGTAGGCCAGGGTGATGCGCTGGTCCTGCCACCAATCGACCATGGCCGGGGCCGAGAGGCGAGTGTCTTCGTCCGGCACGTGCACGCTCGCCCCGGCCGTCAGGTAGGGCCACAGCTCCCACACCGAAGCGTCGAAGGCCGGCGAGGCCACCTGGGTGGCCCGGTCGCTCTCGGTAACCCCGTAGTAGTCCTGGTGCCAGCGCACCATGTTCAAGAGGCCGTCGTGGGGGATCTGCACCCCCTTGGGCTTGCCCGTCGAGCCCGAGGTGTAGACCACGTAGGCCAGGTTGGCGCCGTCCACCCGGCCGAGAGATTCCTCGTCGCCGCGCTCCTCGGGAAGACCTCCGGGGCCGTTGGTGGCCCGAGGCTTGCCCCGAGGAGCAGGGCGACGAGGGGTGCCAGGCACTTCGGGGAAGTCCTCCAGGCACAGCACCGTCGCCTTGGTCTCGGGCAGCCGCTCGAGCAGATCTCGCTGGGTCAGCACCACCTCTGCCCCGGCGTCCTCGAAAAGGAAGGCCAGACGCTCGGCCGGGTAGGTCGGGTCCAGGGGCACGTAGGCACCGCCGGCCACCATCGCCGCGAGCGAGCCCAGGATGCGCTCCGGCCGGGTGCGCTCGGCAAGCACGGCCACCCGGGCCTCCGGCCCCACCCCCAGCCGCCGGAGCTGCTGGGCCAGGGCCAGGGCCCGGCCGGAGAGGTAGCCGTAGCTCCACACTTCGCCGGCGAGCCCCACCGCCACCGCGTCCGGCCGCTTCTCCGCCCAGCCCAGCACCAGCTCGTGGCAGAAGCCGGCAAAGGGCCACGTCCGGCCGGTGGCGTTCCACTCCACCAGCAGCTGGCGCTCCTCGCCCGGTGAGAGCAGGGGCAGGGCGGAAACCTGCCTGGTCGGGTCCTCGAGCGCGCCCTCGAGCGCGCGCCGCCAGGCTCCGGCCAGTCGCTCGGCGGTGGCCGGATCGAAGAGGTCGCGGTTGTAGTCCAGGGTGCCGACCAGCCGCCCGCCCTGCGGCGCGAGGTCGATGGTCAAGTCGACCAGGGCCCGGTCACTCTCCAGCGCCCGCGGCACCAACTCGAGGCCCGGCAGCTCGAGGTTGCCCAGCGGCGTGGTGAGCAGCGACAGCACCACCTGGAAGATCGGCGCCTGGGCCAGGTCCCGCTCCGGGCGCAGCTCCTCGACCAGGCGCTCGAAGGGCAGGTCCTGGTGGGCCAGGGCCTGGGGCAGGCGCGAGCGAACCTGGTCCAGCACCTCGACGAACGACGCCCCCGGCGCGACCCGCACCCTGAGGGGCAACGAGTTGATGAAGAAGCCGATCAGCCCCTCGATCTCCGAGCGGGTGCGCCCGGCCAGCGGAGTGCCGATCACCAGGTCGCGCTGGCCGGTGACCCGGGAGAGGAAGGCGGCCATGGCGGCCAGCAGGAGCATGAACAGGCTGGCGCCGCTGCCGCGGGCGAAAGCCTCGGCCTCGGCCACCCGCGGGGCCGGCAGCTCCAGGGGGACCTGGCCGCCGCGGGGCGAGATCAGGGGCCGCCGCGGCCGGTCGAAGGGTAGGTCGATCACGGCCGGGGCGTCGGCCAGGCTCTCGCGCCAGAAGGCGAGCAGGCGCTCCAGCACCTCGCCCTGGAGCCGGGTCCGCTGCCAGACGGCGAAGTCCGCGTACTGCACCGGCAGGGGCGGCAGGGGCGACGGCCGGCCGGCCAGGCGCGCCTGGTAGAGCTGGCTGACCTCGCGCACGAAGATGCCGAAGGACCAACCGTCCGACACGATGTGGTGCATGGCCACGGCGAGCAGGTGCCGGCGCGGGGCCTGGCGCAGCAGGGCCAGCCGCAGCAGCTCACCCCGGGCGAGGTCGTAGGGCCGGGCCACGAGGCGGCCGGCGAGGGCCAGGGCCAGCTCGTCGCCCGCCACCTCGGGCAAGGCCGAAAGATCGACCACCGGCAGGGGCACGGCCGCGGCCGGCTGGATCTCCTGCACCGGATCACCGCCGCCCGCGGGCAGGACGAAGCGCGTGCGCAGGGTCTCGTGACGAGCCACCAGCTCATCCACCACCGAGGCCAGGGCGGCCACCTCGACGCGGCCCACCAGCTCCAAGGCGTGGCCGAGGTTGTAGGCCTTGAGCTCCGGCGACAGCTGCTCCAGGAACCACAGCCGCTGCTGTGCGAAGGAGAGGGGCGGCGGGGCGCCGCCCTCGCGGGGGCGGATCGCTTCGCCGTCAGCGGGCTCGGCCGCCGACACCGTGGCCGCGGCCTCGCGGTCCAGCCGCTCCTGCAGCCGGCGCCGCTGCTCCGGCGTCAGGCGCTCCATCACCTCGGCCAGGCCGCCCCTCATGACGCGCTCCTCCCCACCTCGGCCGCGCCCTCGGCCTCGATCTCCGAGAGCAGGGCCGCCAGGCGCTCGCCGTCGATCTGCTCGGCCCGCAGCTCGGTGACCACGGCGGCCAGCTCGGCCACCGTGGGCCCGGCCAGCATGCGGTCGAGGGGCAGCTCCACCCGGTAGCGGTCCCACATCCGGGAGGTGATCTGGGTGGCCAGCAGCGAGTGGCCCCCGAGCTCGTAGAAGTTGTCGCGGATGCCCACCGGCGCGACGCCGATCAGCTCGGCCCACAGCTCGCAGAGGCTCTCCTCCAGCTGGTCGCGGGGCGCCACGTAGGGGGTATCCAGGTTGGGACGGGCCTCGACCGCGCCAGAGCGCGAGCCGGCCTCGGCCTCGCCGGCCTGGCGCAGCTCCTCGACGGTGCGGATCTCGCGCTCGAGGTCGCGGGTCGACACCAGCACCCGCGGCACCCCGGCGCTGATCACCTTCTCGAGCACGTCGAGGGCCTCGGCCGGCCGCATGCCGCTCTCGCGGCGGGCCTTGAGCTCGCCGGAGAGGCCGGCCTGCAGGCGCCGCTCGGCCTCGACGTCGGCGAGCTGCCAATAGCCCCAGTCGATGGCGGTGACCGGCAGGCCGGTGCTCGCGGCGAGCACCGGCGCGAAGGCGTCCAGGAAGGCGTTGGCGGCGCTGTAGTCGCCCTGGGCCAGGCCACCGATGGTGCCGGCCAGGGACGAATAGAGCACCAGGAAGTCGAGCTCCGAGCCGGCCAGCAGCTCGGCGAGCAGCCAGGCCCCCTCGAGCTTGGGAGCCAGCACGGCGGCGGCCTCGGCGGCGCTGCGCTGGCGGATCAGGCCCACCGCCGGCACCGAGGCCAGGTGGAAGACCCCGTTCAAGGTCCCGAAGGCCTGGCGCGTGGCGTCGAGGGCACGGGCCAGCTCGCCCCGGCGGGTGACGTCCGCCGAGATCACCAGCACCTCGGCGCCCTGCGCCTCGAGCGCCAGCACTGCGCGCACGGCCTCGGCCGCCCCGTCGCCGTCGGCGCGCGCCGCCAGGACCGGCCACTCCTCTCGCGGCGGCAGGCGCCGGCGGGCCACCAGGGCCAGCCGTGCCCGGGCCTGGCGGGCCAGCCGCTCGGCCAGGGCCAGGCCGAGGGGGCTCAGGCCGCCGGTCAACAGATAGACCCCCCGCTCGCGCCAGACCGGGGCCGCCGGAGCCGGCAGCCGCACGGCCTCGTGCCAGCGCAGCCAGCGCTGGCCGCTGCGCAGGGCCACGATCTCCTCGCCGGCACCGAGCCCCAGCTCGCAGAACAGCTCGCGGGCCGCGGTGGCGGGGTCGGCCGCTGCCAGGTCCACCGAGCGGCAACGCAGCCACTCGACCTCCTGGGTCAGCACCTTGAGCAGGCCCAGCAGGGTGGCCTTCTCGGGCTCGACCGGCTCGCCCGGGCTTACCGCCTGGAGGCGGTTGGCCGCCACCAGCAGCAGGGTCTCGGGGCGGCCGTCGAAGCCCGCGAGGGCGCGAGCCAGGGCGTGGAAGGCGAAGAAGGTGGGCAGCTCGGTGACCGCCCGGGCCCCCTCCTCGGCCGCGGCGGTCAAGGCGGCGGTGTAAACGATGCCCCGGGGCCAGCGCCCCTCGGCCGCCAGCTCCTCCAGCCAGCCGCGCCAGCCCTCGCCGTCGGTGGGCTGGAGGCGCCGGTGGCGGGAGCCGGCGCCGCCGCGGCCGAAGGTCAGCACGTCCACCCCGGCCGCGGCCAGCAGCTCCGCCAGGCGCTCGCCGACGCCGCAGCCATCCAGGCCCACCAGCCAGGTCGCCGGCCCGGCCAGAGCAGGCAGCAGGCGGGCGGGCCGGCCGAGCTTCCAGCCCGGCAGCCAGGTCCAGTCCTCGACCGGCAGGCGCTCGAGGGCGCCGACGGTGGCGGCGGTCCGGCCCGGCTCGACCCAGAAGCGAGGGCCGGCGAAGGGGTAGACGGGCAGGTGCAGCCGGCGCCGGCGCACCCCGCCCTGGAGGCCCTCGGGGTCCAGCTCCGCCCCCGCCAGCCACAGCCGGCCGGCGGTCCGCAACAGCACCTCCAGGTCCTCCTCCGGGTCCTTCACCCCGGGCAGTGAGCTCGCCACCAGGCGCTCGGGGTACTGGCTACGAACCAGGCCCGAGAGGGTCCCACCGGGGCCGACCTCGAGAAAGGCCGCCGTCGGGTCCTCCGCGGCGAGGGTGGCCAGGCAGGCCGAGAAGCGCACCGGCGAGCAGAGATGGTCGCCCCAGTAGCCGGGGTCGATGGCCTGCTCCAGGGTGATCCAGGTGCCGGTCAGGTTCGAGACCCAGGGCAGCTGCGGCGCCTGGCGCTCGAGGCCGGCCACCGCCGCGGCCAGCCGCGGCGCCATCGCCCGCAAGGCGCGGGAGTGGGGCGAGCGCTCGATGCGCAGCCGCCGCGGCGCCAGCCCCTCGGCCACCAGGCGGGCCTCGAGCTCGTCCATCGCCGCCGCCGGGCCGGTGAGCACCACCAGCTCGGGGCCGTTGACCACCGCCAGGTCGAGCTCGGGATGCTCGGCCAGTAGCTCGGCGGCCCGCTCCGGGGTGCAGGGGATGGAGAGCATGGCGCCGGTGGCGGGTAGCTCGCCGATCAGCTCCGCCCGCCTCGCCACCAGGCGCAGGGCGTCGGCCTCGCTGAAGACCCCGGCCAGGCAGGCCGCCACCAGCTCGCCGTTGGAGTGGCCGAGCAGGGCCCGAGGGGTGACGCCCCAGCGCTGCCACAGCCGGGCCAGGCAGAGCTCGACGACGAACAGGGCCGGCAGGTGCACGGCGGGATCGACGAAGGCCCGCTCCGCCGCTTCGAGAGTGTCCGCCGGCGGGTCGATCACTGTCCGCGGGTCCCGCCCGGTGGCGGCGGCGAGCACCTCGCTCGCGCGGTCGACGTCGTGCCGGTAGCCGGCATCGGAGCGGTAGAGGCTCCGGCTCATGCCCACGTGATGGGGGCCGAAGCCCGGGAAGAGGAAGGTGACCGGCCGCCGAGTGCCCTCCTCGTGGCGCTCGAGCAGGTCCCGCTCGGCGAGGCGCCGGGCGCCGTCGGCGAGGTCGCGGGCCACCAGGGTCCGCCGGTGAGGCAGGCGCTGGCGGCCGGCGAGGAGGGTCCAGGCCACGTCGGCCAGGGGCACCTCGGGGGGCTCTGCCCCGGCGAGGCTGCCGAGGTGGCGGGCCAGGGCGTCGCTGAGCCGGTCGAGGGCCCCCGGGGTCTTGGCGGACAGGGTCAGCAGCTGCCACGGCGCGCCGGGGGCGGAAGGTGCCGGCGGCGGGGCCTGCTCGAGCACCACGTGGGCGTTGGTGCCGCCGATGCCGAGGGAGCTGACCCCGGCCCGGCGCGGCCCCTCGGCCAGGGGCCAGGGGATCGGTGCCGCGTTGACGAAGAAGGGGCTCTCCTCGAGCTCGAGGTCGGGGTTGGGAGCCTTGAAGTGCAGGGTGGGCGGCACCGTTCCCCGGGCCACGGCCAGCGCCGCCTTGATCAGGCCGGCGACGCCGGCCGCGGAGTCCAGATGACCGAGGTTGGGCTTGACCGAGCCCAGGGCACAGAAGCCGCGGGCGTCGGTACCCCGGCGGAAGGCCCGGGTCAGGGCCGTGACCTCGATCGGGTCGCCCACCGCGGTGCCGGTGCCGTGGGCCTCGACGAAGCCCAGGGTCTCGGGAGCGAAGCCGGCCTCCTCCTGGGCATCGACGATCACCGCCGTCTGGCCGTCGATCGACGGCGAGGTGTAGCCGACCTTGGCCGAGCCGTCGTTGTTGACCGCCGAGCCGCGGATCACGGCGTAGATCGGGTCGCCGTCGGCCACGGCCCGCGCCAGGGGTTTGAGCACCACCGCCGCCACCCCCTGGCCTCCCACCGTGCCCCGGGCCTCGGCGTCGAAGGCCCGGCAATGGCCGTCGGGGGACATCACGCCCCCCTCCTCGAAGAGATAGCCCTGGCGCAGGGGGGCCGAGACGCAGACGCCGCCGGCCAGGGCCAGGTCGCACTCGCCCCGGGCCAGGCTGCGGCAGGCCACGTGGACCGCCACCAGCGAGGTCGAGCAGGCGCTCTGCACGCTCATGCTGGGGCCCCGCAGGTTGAGCTTGTAGGACACCCGGTTGGGCACGTGGTCCTTGTCGTTGCCGATCAGGGCGGCCCGGCTGCCGAAGGAAGCCACCAGCTCCCGCTGCGAGATCAAGTTGAGCAGGTAGGAGCTGAAGGTGGCGCCGGCGAACAGGCCGACCTCGCCGCGGTCCCGCTCGGCGCCGTAGCCGGCGTCCTCCAGGGCCTGCCAGCAGGTCTCGAGGAAGAGCCGTTGCTGCGGGTCCATCAGCTGGGCCTCGCGGGGGTTGTAGCCGAAGAAGGCGGCGTCGAAGCGGTCGGCGTCGTCGAGGGCACCGTTGGCCGGCACGTAGCGGGGATGGTCGGCCTCGGCCGCGCTCACCCCAGCGGCCAGCAGCTCCTCGCGGCTGAAGAAGGCGATCGACTCGACGCCCCCGAGCAGGTTGCGCCACAGGGCCTCGACGCTGCCCGCCCCCGGGAAGCGGCCGGCCATGCCGATGATGGCGATGCCCTCCGAGCCCGTGGCCGCGCGCTCCCGCCGGGCGCCCGCCGGCCGGCCCGAGCGACGGCCGGCAGCGGCCTCCGGGGCCAGGCGCTCGGCCAGGGCCCGCACCGTCGGCAGCTGGAAGAGCTCGACCAAGGGCAGCTTCGCCCCCAGCTCGTCGCGCAGCCGCTGGTGCATGCGGGCGACCAGCATCGAGTGGCCGCCCAAGTCGAAGAAGCTCTCCTCCACCCCCACCTGGTCGAGCCCGAGCAGGTCCGCCCACAGGGCGGCGATGCGGGTTTCCAGCTCGCTGGCCGGCGCCACCGCGGGACGCCCCGAGGCCAGCTCGGGCCGCGGCAGGCGCTCGAGGGCCGAGCGGTCCACCTTGCCGTTGGGCGAGAAGGGCAGCCGGTCGAGGGTCACGAAGGCCGCCGGCACCATGTACTCGGGCAGCCGGGAGCGGGCATGGCGGCGCAGGGCCTCGGCGTCGATCCCGCCCGCCTCGCGGGCGGTCAGGTAGGCCACCAACACCTCTCGTCCCCCCTCCCGGGCCAGCACCACGGCGGCATCCCGCACCGCCGGATGCTCGGCGAGGGCGGACTCGATCTCGCCCGGCTCGATGCGGAAGCCACGCAGCTTGATCTGGAAGTCCGAGCGGCCTAGGAAGTCGAAGTCGCCGTCCGGGCGGCGGCGCACCCGGTCCCCCGAGCGGTAGAGGCGGGCGCCCGGGCGCCCCGAGAAGGGGTCCGGCACAAAGCGCCAAGCGGTCAGCCCGGGGCGCCCGAGGTAGCCGCGGGCGAGGCCGACACCGCCGATCACCAGCTCCCCGGGCACGCCGAGGGGAGCGGGCTGGAAGGCGGTGTCCAGCACGTAGAGCTGGGTGTTGGTGATGGCGAGGCCGATCGAGGGCAGACCGACCGCCGCCGCGGCGCCGCGGGGGGCCACCGGCACCGCCGTCGAGAGCACGGTGTACTCGGCCGGGCCGTAGGTATTGGAGAGCACGAAGGGGGCGTCCGGGGCCGGCCGGCCGACCAGACGGTCGCCGCCGATGATCACCGTGCGCACACCGATCGTCCGCTCGGGGGCGATCGGCTCGCGCAGCACTCCCTCGACCAGGGCCGTGGGCAGGTAGACCAGGGTCAGCCGCTCGCGCTCCCACCAGTCGATGGTGCCGGCGGCCGAGAGCCGGGTCTCCTCCTCCGGGATGTGCACGCTAGCCCCGGCGGCGAGATAGGGCCACAGCTCCCAGACCGAGGCATCGAAGGCCGGTGAGGCGACCTGGGTGGCCCGGTCTACCGCCCTGACGCCGTAGTAGTCCTGGTGCCAACGCACCATGTGGAGCAGCCCCTCGTGGGGGATCTCGACGCCCTTGGGCTTGCCCGTCGAGCCCGAGGTGTAGACCACGTAGGCGAGGTTGGCGCCGTCCACCCGGCCGAGAGATCCCTGGCCGCGGCGCTCCTCGGGATGACCTTCGGGGAGCACGGTGTCCAGGCAGAGCACCTGCGCCTCGGTGGCCGGCAGCCGGTCGAGCAGGTCTTCCTGGGTGAGGATCACCTCGGCCCCGGCGTCCGTGAAGAGATAGGCCAGCCGCTCCGGCGGATAGGCGGGGTCCAGGGGCACGTAGGCACCGCCGGCGAGCATCACCGCCAGCGAGCCGAGGATCCGCTCCGGCCGGGTCCGCTCGGCGAGCACCACGACGCGAACGTCCGGCCCCACCCCCAGCTCCCGCAGCCCCCTCGCCAACGCCGCGGACCGCCTGAGCAGGTGGCCGTAGGTCCAGATCTCCCCTTCCCGCCCGACCGCCACGGCGTCCGGGCGCTCGGCCCCCTGGGCCACCACCAGCTCGTGGGTCCAGCCGGCGAAGGGAACTTGGGCGGCGGTGTCGTTCCAGCCCCAGATCAGCTGCCGGCGCTCCTCGGGCGAGATCATCGCCAGCTCGGTCACCGGCCGGCCGGGCTCGGCCACGGCGGCCTCGAGCAGCCGGGCCCAGTGCCCCACCAGACGCTCCACCGTGGCGCGGTCGAAGAGGTCGCTCGCCCACTCCACCTCGACGCCGAGGCCCTCCCCCACGCCCTCGACGCAGGTGATGGCGAGGTCCAGCTTGGCCGTGCCGGTGTGACTGGCGACCGCTGCGAGGCTCGGCCCGAAGCCCGTAGTTAGGTCGCCGGCGGGCGCCATGAAGCCTCGGCTCTGGAGACTGAAGACGACCTGGAAGAGGGGGGCCCGCGAGAGGTCCCGCTCCGGGTGCAGCTCCTCGATCAGGCGATCGAAGCTGACCTGCTGGTGGCTGAAGGCCGCGAGGGTGCGCCGGCGCACCCGCGACACCAGCTCGACCAGGGACGGCGCGCCCTCGAGCTCGGCGAGTAAGGGCAGGGTGTTGATGAAGACGCCGATCAGCCCCTCGGTCTCGACCCGGTGCCGGCCGGCCACGGGCGTGCCGAGGACGTAGCGCCGCTGGCCGCTCCAGCGGGCCGCCACCGCCTCGAAGCCGGCCAGGAAGGCCATGAACGGCGTCGCGCCGGCGCCCTGGGCGAACCGGCCGACGGCGTCACCTAGGGCCGCCGGCAGGGAGAAGGAGCCGAGCTCCCCCCGCAGGCTGGGCAGCGCCGGTCGGGGCCGGTCGGTGGGCAACTCGAGGGGCGCGGCCATCTCGGTGCCAACCCCCAGCTCGGCGCGCCAGAAGGCCAGCTCGGCGGCCACGGCTTCCGGCGTCAGGGAAGCCTCCTCGGCAGCCACGTGCTCGGCCCAGCTCGAGGATGGCTCGGGCAGGGGCGAGGGCTTGCCGTCCCGGACCGCCGGGTAGAGCACCAGCAACTCGGAGAGCAGGAGGCCCACGGACCAGCCGTCAGCGGCCAGGTGGTGCTGGGTCAGCAGCAGGCGGTGGGCTTCGGGCCCCAGGACCAGCAGCCGGCCGCGCAGCGGGGGCTGGTGGTCGAGGTCGAAGGGCCGGGCCGCCTCGGCGGCGGTCAGGGCGTCGGCCAGGGCGCGCCGGACCTCGCCACCGAGGGCCGAAAGGTCGACCCGCGGCAGCGGCAGGGGGCGCCGGCGCGGCGGCGCGACCCGGAGAAAGACCCCCGTGGCCCCTTCCACCAGGAGGGAGCGCAGGGGCTGGTGCCGGCGCACGATCTCGCCCAGGGCCGAGGCCAGGGCCTGGCCGTCCAGGCGGCCGTCCAGGTCGAGGGCGGCCGGGATGTTGTAGAGGGGCGAGCCGGGCCAGAGGCGGTCGAAGAACCACAGCCGGCGCTGGGCATAGGAGAGGGGAATGATCAGCTCGGCCTCGGTCGACTCGGCGTCGGCCCCCCACCCTGGACTCCCGCTTTCGCGGGAATGACGCGCGGACGAGACTTCCTCCCCTCCGTCATCCCCGCGCGAGCGGGGATCCATCCCCGTCTCGTCCCCCAGCCCCCCGATCACCCGCGCCAGTCGGGCCACGGTCGGTGCCTCGAAGAGGCTCTTCAGGGGCAGGTCCACGCCCAGCCCCTCGCGGATCCGCGACAGCAGCCGAGTGGCCGAGAGCGAGTGCCCGCCCAGCTCGAAGAAGCTCTCCTCGAGCCCCACCTCCGCCCGTCCCAGCACCTCGCACCAGAGGGCGGCGAGGCGAGCCTCGAGCCCGCCCTGCGGCACCTGGGCAGGCCGCGCGGGGGTAGCCTCGGCGGACGGGGCCGGCAGAGCCTTGCGGTCGATCTTGCCGGTCGCCGTGCGCGGCATCTGCTCGAGGTGGACGAAGACGGCCGGCACCATGTAGGCCGGCAGGCGGCGCCCGAGGTGCTCGGCCAGCACCGCGGGCTCCCAGCCAACCCCTGGACGGACCTCGCAGAAGGCCACCAGCCGGGCATCCTCGCCCCGCCGGTCCACCAGCACCGCCACGTCGGCCACGGCCGGGTGCAGGGCCAGCTGCGCCTCGATCTCGGTCAGCTCGATACGGAAGCCGCGCAGCTTGACCTGCTGGTCGCGCCGGCCCACCAGCTCGATGGTGCCGTCCGGCCGGAAACGCCCGAGGTCGCCGGTGCGGTAGAGCCGCCCGCCCGGCTCGGGGCCGAAGGGGTCGGGCACGAAGGCCGCGGCGGTGGAGCGGGGCTGGCGGTAGTAGCCGCGGGCCAGGCCGATGCCACCCAGGCAGACCTCCCCCACCACACCGATGGGCACGGGGGCCAAGCGCTCGTCGAGCAGGTGGGCACGGCTCCCCGGCAGGGGCCGGCCGATCGAGGGCTCCCGCTCGTCCCCCGGCAGCAGGGTCACGCCGGTCGAGTAGGTGGTGTCCTCGGATGGGCCGTAGAGGTTGTCCAGCCGCAGCTCGGGCCGGGCCGCGAAGACCTCGCGGGCCAGGGCCCGCCGCAGGGGCTCGCCGGCCAGGTTGAGGTTGGTGAGGCCCGCGGGCAAGCGGCCGTCCAGGAACAGCTCGCGGGCGGCCGAGGGCACCGTGTTGATCAGCGTCACCTCGTCCCGGGCCGCCAGGCCGGGCAGGGCGAGGGCGTTGTCGGCCAGGATCACCTTGCCGCCCCGGGCCAGGGTGGCGAAGATCTCGAACACCGACAGGTCGAAGCAGATCGAGGTGCCGGCCAAGACGCCGGCCATCTCCTCGTCCCGATACGCCCGCCGAGCCCACTCGAGGCGGCCGAGGGCCCCGCGGTGGCGGATCGCCACGCCCTTGGGCTTGCCCGTCGAGCCGGAGGTGAAGAGGACGTAGGCCAGGCTCTCGCCGCCGCTACCGGGCAGGGCCGGGCGGGCCCCTGCCCGGCGGCCGGGCACGAGCTCGAGGGCACCGGTCGGCAGCACCAGCAGCCGGGCCTCCTCGCCCTCCGGCAAGGCCGCCACCAGCTCCGGCGTGGTCACCACCACGGCCGGCTCGGTGTCGGCCAGGATCGCTTCGATCCGCGCCGGCGGGTAGGCCGGATCGAGAGGCACGTAGCAGCCACCGGCCTCGAGCACGGCGAGCAGGGAGACCACCAGCTCGGCGGTACGCGGCATCAGCACGGCCACCGGCACCTCGGCGCCCACGCCCAGCTCGGCGAGCACGGCGGCCCTCTCGACGGCGGCGCTGTGCAGGTCGCGGTAGCTCAGCCGCACCTCCCCCGCCACCAGGGCCGCGGCCTCGGGAGTGGCCCGGGCCTGGCGGGCGAAGGCCGCGGCCAGGCTCTGGTCGGCGCTCGCCGGGAGACCGGTGTCGTTCCACTCGCAGAGCAGCTGGTGCTGCTCGGCCCGGCTCAGCCAGGGCAGGGCCTCCAGGGAGCGCTCGGCGTTCCAGCCCTCGGCCTCGAGCCGCGCCACGCCCGTGAGCAGGGCCACCCACCAGGAGCGCAAGCGCAGCGCCGTGGTGGCCTCGAAGAGACCGTGGTCCGCCTCCACCTCGCCCACCCAGCCGTCGGCCCCTTCCTCGAGCAGGATCGAGAGATCGAACTTGGCCCGGCGGGGCGGCAAGGGCAGGCGCTCGACCTGCGTGGCGCCCAGGGTGAGGCGGGGAAAGCCGTCGTTCTGCCAGGCCAGGAGGGCCTGGAAGAGGGGGCTGTGGTCCAGCTCGCGGCGGGGCCGGACCGCCTCGACCACCCTTTCGAACGGCACCTCCTGGTCACCCTGGGCAGCCAGGGCGGCGTCCCGCACCTGGGCGAAGAGCCCGGCGAGGGTCGGCTGGCCCCCGAGGTCGGCCGGCACTACCACGGTGTTGACGAAGAGGCCGATCAGGCCCTCGACCCGGGGATCGAGACGGCCGGCCACGGGGATGCCGACGGTGAGACGGTGCTGGCGGCTGAGCCGAGCCAGGAGCACGAAATAGAGGGTCAGGACCAGCAGGAAGGGCGTGCCCCCCAGCCGCCGCCCCAGGCGCGAGAGGGCCGCGGCCTCGGCGGCGCCCAGCCGGAACGGCAGGATGGGACTGCGCACCCGGCCGGCCCGCCGCCGAGGATGGTCGATCGGCAGCTCCAGAGGCTCGCCCGCCCCGGCGCGGCGCAGCCGCTCGGCCACCCGCTCCACCCGCGCCGCCATCTCGCTCGCCGCCAGCCGCTTCTCGAGGCCCTCCACCCACTCGCCATAGCGCAGGGGCAGGGGGGGCAGCTCGGCCGGGGAGCCGGAGGCCCGAGCGGCGAAGCAGCGCATCAGCTCATGGGCCAGAAGCCCCAGCGACCAGCCGTCGCCCACCACGTGGTGGAGGTCAATCAGCAGGTCGTGATCGAGAGGGTCCCGGCGCAGGGCGACCTGGCGCAGCAAGGGGCCACGGGCGAGGTCGAAGGGGCGCCCGGCCGAGCGCCCGCGCAGCCGCTCGGACTCGGCTCCACGATGCCCGGCAGCGAGCCCCGAGAGGTCGACCAGGGGCCAGCTCGGCGGCGTGAGGGGCAGCAGCCTGGCGACCGGCTCCCCCTCTCTTTCGACGATGGCCAGCCGCAGCAGCTCGTGCCGCCGGACGACGTCGCCGAGGCTCGCTGCCAGGAGGCCGAGCGCCAGGGGGCCCCGGCAGGCGAGGCCGATGGTCATGTTGTAGGCGTCGCTGCCCGGCTGGAGGCGGTCCAGGAACCACATCCGCTGCTGGGCCAGAGAGAGGCGAGGGCCGGCTTCCAGGCGCTCGGAAGGCTCCCGCCGGCCGGCCGCCGCCTGGGCGGGAGAGCCCTCCTCGATCAGCCTCGCGAGAGCGGCCACGCTGGGCTGGGCGAAGAGGCGATCGATCGGGATCTCGACGCCGCGGTCCCGCTGGATGCGCGAGAGCAGCCGCATGGCCAGCAGGGAATGGCCGCCGAGGTCGAAGAAGCTGGTCTCGCGGTCGATGCCCTCGCGGCCGAGGACCTCGGCGAAGAGGCCGCTGAGATAGCGCTCGAGGACGCCTTCGGGCCCGTGATGCTCCCCGGCCGGGGCCGGCGCGGGGGTCGCCGCCTGGGCGAGCAGGGCCCGGCGGTCGACCTTGCCGCTGGGGGTGCGGGGAAAGCGCTCGAGCACCACCCAGGAGCCGGGCATCAGGTAAGGGGGCAGCCGCTCGGCCAGGCGCTCGGCCAGGGCGGCGGCGTCCGGCCGCAGAGCCGAGCCGCCATGGGGAGCCGAGCCCCCAGCCGCCGCCGAGCCCACAGCCACGAAGGCCAGCAGCCCGTCGGGCCGCCCGTCCACCTCGCGCACGGCGACCAGGGCCTCCTCGACCTCCGGCTCGGCCAGCAGGGCGGCCTCGACTTCCCCGGGCTCGATGCGGAAGCCGCGGATCTTGACCTGAGCGTCGGCCCGACCCAGGTAGTCCAGCCGGCCATCGGCCCGGCACAGGACGCGGTCCCCGGTGGCGTAGGTGCGCTCGCCGGGGGTGGCCGGATCGG
Source organism: Thermoanaerobaculia bacterium (assembly GCA_036274895.1). GTDB lineage: Bacteria > Acidobacteriota > Thermoanaerobaculia > Multivoradales > SZUA-115 > CALMKX01. Next base: position 192,304 of record DASUEU010000051.1, read on the forward strand.
GATCGGGCAGGAAGCGCTCGGCGGTGCGCCGCGGATCACCGAGGTAGCCGCGCGCCAGGCCCCGGCCGGAGAGGAAGAGCTCCCCCACCACACCGCCCGGGACCAGCTCCAGGCCGCCGTCCCGCACCCGCGCCCGGGTACCGGAGATGGGGCGGCCGATGGGCACCCGGGCGCCCCCCGGCTCGGCGATCTCCCAGGTCGAGTAGGTGGTGTCCTCGGACGGGCCGTAGAGGTTCCAGACCCGGGTGACCGTGCCCCGCTGCAGCCAGCGGCCGACCAGGGCGGGAGGCAGGGCCTCCCCGGCCAGGGCCACGGTGGCGAGACCCGGCGGCAGGGCTCCCGCCACCAGCTCGGCGGCCACCGAGGGCACGGTGTTGAGCAGGCGGATACGGCCATCGTGGGCGTGGTGGGGCAGCTCGAGGGCGTTGGCCAGGAGGATGATCGTGCCGCCGGCCGCCAGGGTGCCGAAGATCTCGAACACCGACAGGTCGAAGGAGACCGAGGTGCTGGCCACCATGCCCGCCCAATCCTCGGCACCGAAGGTCTCCCCGGCCCAGCGCACCAGCTCCACGGCCGCGCCGTGGGGGATGGCCACCCCCTTGGGCTTGCCCGTCGAGCCCGAGGTGAAGATGACGTAGGCGAGGTTCTCGGGATCGAGGCGGCAAGCCGGCGGCAAGTCCCCGGACGGCAGGGTGCCGAGGACGGAGGCAGGATCGAGCACGGGCACCGCCGCGGGCAGGGGGGTGCGGGAGCGCCCCAGCACCAGCCGGGCGTCGCTCACTTCGAGCATCAGGGCCAGCCGCTCCGCGGGATAGGCGGGATCGAGCGGGACGTAGGCGCCGCCGGCCTCGAGCACGGCCAGTAAGGAGACGATCAGCTGGGGCGTGCGCTCGAGGCAGACGCCCACGCGATCCTCGGGGCCGATCCCCCGGGCGCGCAGATGGCAGGCCAGCAGCCGCGCCCGCGCCCACAGCTCGCCGTAGCTCCACTGCTCCCCGACCTTCCCGGAGCCGTGCCCCCAGACCAGGGCCACGGCCTCGGGCCTCTCGGCGGCGCGCGCGGCGATCAGCCGGGGCAAGACGGGCTCGACCGGGGCACCCGCCGGGCCGCCGTCGCCCCGGCCCAGCACCTCGGCTCTCTCGGCTGGGCTGAGCAGGGAGAGTCGGCCCACGGGGGTCTCGGGCCGCGCGCAGATCGCGGGGACCAGGGTCGCCACCTGGTCCAGGAAGCGCTCGAGGGTGACGGCATCGAAGAGGTCGGTGCTGTACTCGAAGGAGGCGACCAGCTCCCCCTCGATCTCGGCGCAGCGCAGCGTCAAGTCGAGCTGGCTGCCGCGGGCCTCGAGGGGAATCGACTCGAGGTGGTAGGGACCGAAGTCGAAGTGCACCCCGGGCTCGCCGATGGCCAGGCCGGCGAGGGCCGCCGCCGCTCCGAGCGGCGTGCGCTGGAGCTGGAACATCACCGAGGCGAGGGGAGCGCGGCCGTCGTGGCGGTGCTCACCCCGGCGGGCCGTGAGCACGCTGAAGGGGTAGTCCTGGTGGCGGATCGCTGCGGCGGTGGTCTCCTTCACCCGCAGGGCGAGCGCCGAGAAGGGCTCCCCCGCCTCGACCCGCGCCCGGATCACCACCGGGTTGACGAAGTAGCCCACCACCGCGGGCAGCCGTCGCCGGCTGCGCCCCGCCGTCGGGGTGAGCACCCAGAGATCCCGCCCGCCGGTGACCCGGAAGAGCCAGGCGTCGAAGGCCGCGAGCAGGAATACGAAGGGCGTCACCCCGAGAGAGCGGGCCGTGGCGGTGACCGCCTCGGCCGCCTCGCGGCCCAGGCGGCGCGAAGCCCAGCTGCCGCGGAAGGACTGGGCCGGCGGCCGGGGACGGTCCGCCGGCAGCTCGAGCTCCGGCGCCGGGCCGGCGAGCTCCTCCAGCCAGAAGCCCTCGAGCTCCGACAAGCGCGGCTCGGACAGGGACTTGGCTTCCTCGAGCAGGAGATCCTCGATGCCCTGGGTCGAGGGTGGCGCCAGCTCCACCGCCAAGCCGTTGGCGCGCGCAAACAGAGCTCCGAGGTCGCGGGCCACCAGGGCCAGGGACCAGAAGTCGACCGTCAGGTGGTGGAAGCAGAGCAGCAGCAGGTCCCCGCGGGCCGAGCCGCGGAACACGGCCACCCGCATCAGGGGGCCGGCGGCCAGGTCGAAGGGGCGCCAGGCCTCGTCAGCGACCCGGCGGTCGAGCTCGGCCAAGTCCCAGCTCGAGGCGTCGAGGTCGACCAGCTCCGGCACCAACCCGGGTACCACTCGCCGCCGCGGCTCTCCTTCGTCCACCACGAAGACGGTGGCGAGGGCCGGGTGCCGCGCGGCCAGCTGCCGCAGGACCGTAGCCACCACCTCGGGGGGAGGCGAGGGCGTGATGCGTGACGCGACGGCGATGTGGAGGGCACCCGTCGCCCCTGCCAAGGGGTGGAGGAAGCAAAGCGCCCGCTGTCCGGCCGTAGCCGGACCCGAAGAGGCTCCACCCGCCCGCGTCTCACGCCTCCTGGGCATGGCCCTCCCGAACCGTCCATCGGCCCAGCCCCCCAGGTCCCAGTCGCTCCTGCCACGCGAAGAAGCCGTCGACGTCGCCGTCGTAGCTCACGCGCCCTTCGTCGAGCCGGATGATGCGGTCCGCGACGCGGTAGTACTGATCATCGTGAGTGATCGCCAACACCGTCTTGCCACGCTGCTTCAGATCGCTCAGCAGCTGGAAGTAGAAGAAGTGACGGAAAGAGGGATCCTGGTCCGCCGCCCATTCGTCGAGCAGATAGATCTGTCGGTCTTCGAGATAGGCGGCGAGCAAGGCCAGCCGCTTCTTCTGGCCCTGCGACAGTTCGAGGGTGGAGAGCTTGCCGTCCTCGATCGATACTTTCGAGTCCAGGGCGAGCATCGCCAGCAGCTCCTTCGATCGGTTTTCGAGATCCGTGGCGTCGACGCCGTGGAGCTGGCGGAAGAGGTGGAAGTCCGCGAAGACCACGGAAAAGAGCGACTGCAGCCGCTCCCGCTCGCGGCCCGCGGAGACCTGGCCATCGATCAACACCTGTCCCTGGTCGGGGTCGTACAGGCCAACCAGCAGCTTCGCGAGGCTGGTCTTGCCGCTGCCGTTGCCACCGGTGATGAAGACCACCTCGCCGGGTTTGAACGAAAGGTCGACGGGGCCGAGCGCGAAGCCATCGCCGCCACTGCCATTCTCGTGGTAGACGTGGTGCACGCCCTCGAGCTTGAGCTCGCGCCAAGCGCCGCGAGCCTCGGGACGCGCTTCGATCGGCTCGGCCAGCTTGCTCAGGTCCAGGCCGAGCTGAGCCGCGCGATCGAGCGAGACCCGGATCCGCCCGAACATGGGCATGGAGTCCATGATCACCTGGAGGGGGGAGAGCATGTAGAGCAGGACCAGGGTGTAACTGATCAGGTTGCCGGCCAGGCCGAACTGACCACCGATCGCCAGCAGGCCGGCCACCAACGCGAAGAACAGCAGGTTGCCCCACGCCAGGCCGACGCCGAAGATCCTGGCCGAGGAGAGGTTGGCTTCCATCTGCTGGCGCGCCGTCTGCTCGAGGCCGCCCAGGAAGGAAAGACGCCGGCCCAGGTGGACCTTCAGCTCCTTGATCCCGTGCAGCAGACCCCGCAGGTCGTCGACCAGAGTCTCCTGGAGGCGCCGCGCCTCGAGAAAGCGCTTGTGGCCCAACCAGATCGGTAGCTGATAGGTGACCACCCCGAGCACGAACAATCCCAGCAGGATGCCGAACAGAGGCGGTGACAGGAAGGCCAGGTAGACCATGCAGCTGACCACCACGGCGATGTTCGCCAGGGTGCCCGGCACCAGCACCACCCCGGCCGAGACGTAGTTGAGGTCGTCGGTCAGCACGGTGAGCAGGCGGGAGGTGCCCACCTCCTCGAGCTTGCGCAGGGGCGTGCCGAGGATCTTCCTGGCGAGATCCAGGCGCAAGTCGAGCAGCACGCTCTGGCCGAGCTTCGACAGCACGTACATCGACAGGAAGCGCAGCCCCGAGACGCACAGACCGAGGATGAAGAAGGCGGTGAAGAAGCTCCAGTCCGCCCGCTCGGGAGCCACCACCGCACGGTTGATCAGGGCGAGCAACCAGGCCGATGCGGCGCCGCTGGCGATGCCCACCAGGACCGCCATGGTCAGCAGCACGGGTGAGCGTCGGAACTCCAATGCGAGCAGGTTCATATACGTTTCTCTCCCAGCCGTCCGTTACCGTTGCCGACGCGGCGCGACAGCACGTAGCTGCCGCCTCCAGGTCCATCCACGGTCATGCCCTCGATCTCGTAACCGCGGCCGAAGTAGCTCAGGAAGACCTCGCGGATCTCCATGCGCCAGCGCAGGGCCAATGCCAGGTCGCGGCGGCGCATCGCCTGGTAGCTCGAGGGGATGGTCACCAGCACCTTCGGGGCGTCGAGACCGAGCTCGATCCGTTCGTTGTGCTCGAAGCCGAACCGTCCGGCGATCGCGACCGTGTTGACATGGGGCGCTGCCCCCGCCGCGCCGGCTCCCTCGCCCCGCAGCCGGCGCATCACCCGCTGATCGTCCAGGCGCCAGTCGACGAAGAGGCGATCGGTCGGCAGCTGCCGGGCCGTGCTCGCCGGATCCTCGCCGTAGTAGTTCACCAGGTAGCGGTTGCACACGCAGCCGAGCTTGCGAATGTTGAGGTGGGCGTTGAGGCTGAGCAGGGGGTCGAAGGTCCAGTTGATCAGCGTCACTCCACCGGCGAGGACGTGTTCGCGCTGGGCGACCTTGAGCCGGTAACCGAGGCCGCCGCCGCGATAACCCGGGTCCACCGCGAGCATCACCGAGTACTGGCTGCGCCGACCGGAGGCCGACCAGCCGGGGATCCACGACACCACCCCGACCATCCGGCCGTTGGCCGTGAAAGCCCCGAGGGTGGCGCCGCCCGCCTTGCCACCGATCACCAGCATCACGGTGGGCACCACCACGAACGCGCCTTCACCCCACACCGCCCACTGCAGGCGCTCCGCGGCCTCCAACTCGGCCACGCCCTCCAGCGGCCTGATCGCCACCGCCTCCTCGGGGGCCTCGGCCCGCAGCTCGGTCACCACTTCGGTCGGTCCCAAGGTCTCTTCCGCTCCACTCATGGTGCACCCAGCTCCCCGGTCTGCAGGTCTCGGCCCGGGACCGTCAGGGGCCGCGCCGCGGCTTGACGATGCCGCCACTTCAGCTCTCGGCCGATGCGCCCCCCTTCCTGGAGGAAGCTCACCAGTCGCCGGCTCAGGTTGCGCAGGGCGGAGTCGGACTCCGGCAGCCGGGAGCTCTTGGTCGAGCCCAACCAGCGCAGGACACCACCCAACCAGGCGCCACCACTGCCCATCACACAGAGCTCGACGCTCGGATGGTGTGCCATCAGCTCGCCCATGGCGCGAGAGCGCTCGAGCCGGGGGCGGTCCGCCAGAACGAACAGGCGGTTACCGTTCACCTGGTGCGCGAGTAGCTCCTTGAGCAGGGCCACCAGCTCTCGGCTGCTCGCTCGCCCTGGGGATTGCCGACCGGAGCCGGGGAGTGGGGCGCAGAGCAGGCCGTAGAGATCGAGAGCACCTGGTCGCAGGGGTCTCAGCGATGAGCCGTTGCCAGACTCTGGTAGCTCCTCGCGGAACACGGCGCAGCGCAGATCGGACTTGAGGTAGAGACCCACCAAGTCGAGCTCGCTGGCAGCAGGGGCTGGCACTTCGGAGACCGTCGACTTGCCGAGCGGTTGGCTCGGCATCACCCGCTTCTGCCAGGCCCTGGCCACCGTCATGTGCGAAAGACCGAGCTCCTGGGCGAGCGTCCTCGTGCTCCATCGCTTACGCCCATCGGCGAGCCGGTCGCTCATCGCCGAGAGGATCTTCTGCTCGCTGACGCCGTGATCGAAGCGGATGATGCGGCCGCGATGGCGCGTGTAGAGGCCCGCCAGCCGTTCTTTGACGAAGCGCTTTTTCCAGCGGCTGGCAAACGCAAAGCTGCAACCCAGCGCTTCGCGGATCTCTCGGTAGGTCCTGCCCTCGTCGAGAAGCAAGAGGAGACGAGCTACCTTGACCTCACTGGCGGAGACCTTCGAGCTCGACGCAGTTCGCTCGAGCTCTTCCCTTTCGTGGGCCGTCAATCTGACATGAGCAAGACGCATGGCTTCCAGCTCCATAGAAGTCACTTCGCCGATCACAACGCAGGTCCGAAATACGCGCCGCGGCCTCCACCTCACAGCTCATCTCAAATCGACAACCAAAGATCAAGAGCGATCCTCCTGCTGTCCCCTTCTGCCGGTGATCAAGCCGCTTCAGCGCGGCGGAGATTCCCTCGCTTTCGATCCAAACGTTACGGAAGGAGCCACCGAACCGATCCCATCAGCGCTGTCGATGTCGAGTCCGAGGACTCGAAAAGCCCGCAGAATGGCCGTTTCACGCTCGATAGATAGCGGGCTCGAGGCTGGTTGGAGGGCGGCACCGTTGCAGCGCATGAAGAAAGGGTAGTGGCTGAATATGGGAGCGTCAATACTGCGATCATGGCGAGTGGAGAACTTATTCGATGTGGTCACTACCATTCCCGTTTTTTCTATGATGACTTTCAGCGCTTCGCGCTGAGCCCGTTGGAAGCCACCCGGGCGGCCCCGGCGAGCAGCGCAGCGCCGACCAGGATGGCCTCGTCGGCGGCATGAAAACGCGGCGAATGGGCGGCGACCACCGGCCCACCGCGCTCGCGAGCGCCCACCCGGAAGAAGCACCCGGGAAGCTGCTCGAGATAGAAAGCGAAGTCTTCACCGCCCATGTTGACCAGCCCCAGGGGCACCACGGCCGCTGCTCCGAGCAGCGCCTCGGCCGCCGCCCGCGTCCAGCCGACGGCGACCCCCTCATTTCTCAATGGCGGCGTTTCGACCGTAAACCTCAGCTCCCATCTCAGCCGATGGGCAGCAGCCACATGCTCGGTGAGATGCCCGAGCTCTTCCCTGAGCAGGGCACGGGTGGCGGCATCGGTCGCCCGTAGCGTTCCGCGTAGCAGCGCCCGGCCGGGGATCACGTTGTCAGCGCTGCCGGCCTGCAAGCTGGCCACGGTGAGCACGGCGGGGTGTCCGGGGGCCACCCTGCGCGGCGCCACGCTCTCGAGGGCGAGCACCAACTGCGCCGCTCCCAGGAGTGGGTCTCTGGCTTCGTGCGGCCGCGCCGCGTGAGCACCCTCCCCCACCAGCTCGAGCTCGAAGGAGTCCACGGAGGCCGCCAGGGGACCCTCCTGCACCACCACCTGGCCGACCTCGAAGCGGCGGTCGACGTGCCCCCCGAAGATCGCCTGGACCCCTTCCAGGCGTCCGCTGGCGAGCACCGCCTTGGCGCCCAGGGCCAGCTCCTCGGCAGGCTGGAGCACCACCCAGACGTCCCCGGCCGGGGGATCGGCTGCGAGCAACGCCGCCGCCCCCACGGCCCAGGTTGCGTGCACGTCGTGGCCACAGGCGTGCATCACGCCCGGGTGCTCGGAGGCGTAGGGCAGGCCGGTCGCCTCCTCGATCGGCAGGGCATCGATGTCGCCACGGATGGCCACCCAGGGCGCCGAGGCATCGCGGCCGGCGATGCGGGCGATGACCCCCGTGCCGGCCACCCGACCGAGCTCGGCGGGCCGCAGCAAGGCAAGCTCGGCCTCGAGGGCTCGAGCGGTCTGCTCCTCCTCGAGCGAGAGCTCCGGAAACCGGTGGAGCTGCCGGCGCAGGGCCAGCAGGCGCTCGATCAGGACCGGCGTAAAGCTCTCGCGCACCGCCCGCGGCAGATCGAGGTCGGCGGCGACTCCCGGCCATGATCGCTCCGGATCCAGCTCCATCAGTTCGGCCCCCTACGCTTTCCAGTCCACGGTTACGGGGGAGGAGGCTGGTGCTGTCCAGGCACCCTGGCCGCCGGCCTGCGCCGGCGCCGGCGCCCCCCTTGTTCAAGGCTTCTTCCCCCACACCAGCTCGGCTTTGCGCCGACACGGGTCCTCCGGCTCGATCAGCTCGGAGAGGTACGGTCTTGATTTTCCCATGCAGATGGAAAACTACCTATATGCCCGGCGCTCATAAGTCGTCCAGAAGCACCTGGAAACATCGAAAAATGTGGTTCTGGACCAGAGGGAGGGCCCCCCCAGGCGGTCCGGCGGACCGTCTGGGGGTCAGGAACGGAGGGGGGTCGGGTCAGGCCGCTCGGGCCATCAGGTCAGCGACCAGCCGGTTGAAGCGGGCCGGATCGGGCAGCTCGGCGCCCTCAGCCAGCAGGCCGTAACCCAGGAGCAGCTCGGCGTAGTCGGCGATCACCGGATCCTCCTGGTTCTGCTCGAAGCGCTCTTGCAGGCGGCTGAGAATCGGATGGTCCGGGTTGAGCTCCATAATCCGGCGCTGGGCCGGGCCGCCGCCCTTACCCTTCTGCAGCAGCCGCTCGAGCTGGGGGCTGTAGTCGTGCTCGGCGCCCACCAGGCAGACCGGCGAGGCGGTCAGCCGGTTGGTCAGCCGCACCTGCTTGACCCAGGTGTCGAGCCTCTTCTGCATCGCCTCGAGCAGGGTGTTGAAGCGCTCGGACTTCTCCTTGAGCTCCTCCTGCTTCTTCTCCCGCTCCTCGGCGCTGCCCAGCTCCACGGTGCCCTTGCCGGCGTCCTTGAAGCGCTTGCCCTCGTGCTCGGTCAAGGACTGCATCAGCAGCTCATCGACGGTGTCGACCAGGTACAGCACCTCGTAGCCCTTCTCCCGGAAGGCCTCGAGGTGGGGCGAGCTCTCCACCTGGGAGCGAGACTCGCCGGAGAGGTAGAAGATCTCCTTCTGATCCTCCTTCATCCGGCCCACGTAGTCCTTGAGCGTGGTCAGCTTCTCGGGGTCGCTCGAGGACTGGAAGAGCAGTAGCTCGAGCAGGCGATCGCGGTTGTCGAAGTCCTCGGCGACCCCCTCCTTGACGGCGCGACCGAACTCCCCCCATAGCTCGAGGTACTTCTCCGGCTCTCCGGTCTGCAGCTCGCGGAAGGTCTCGAGCACCTTGCGGGTGAGCCAGCGGCGGATCTGGGTGATGTGGCGGTCCTGCTGGAGGGTCTCGCGGGAGATGTTCAGGGGCAGGTCCGGAGACTCCACCACCCCCCTGATGAAGCGCAGGTAGCGCGGCATCAGCTCCTCGCAATGCTCCATGATCATGACCTTCTTGACGTAGAGCTGGAGGCCGGGGCGGGAGGCGACGTAGAAGAGGTCGTAGGGCGCCTTGGCGGGCACGAACAGCAGGGCCTGGTACTCCACCCGCCCCTCGGCCTTGAACCACATCGACTTGAGGGGCTCGTTCCAGTCGTGGGAGACGTGCTTGTAGAACTGGTGCAGCTCGGTCTCGGAGACCTCGGACTGGGCCCGGGTCCAGATCGGCCGCATCGAGTTCATCACCTTGTCCTCGAGCACGGTCTCGCTCTCGCCGGCCTTCTCCTTGCCCTCCTCGTCGAGGATCGGCTTCTCCCGCCGCACTCTCACCTTGATCGGATAGGCCACGAAGTCCGAGTAGCGTTTGATGATGCGGGAGAGCACCCACTCGTCGGTGAAGTCGTCGATGCCGTTGTCCTTGTCGACGTCCTTGAGGCGCAGGGTGATCGAGGTGCCGGTGCGGTCCTTGTCGGCCTCCGCGAGGCTGTAGGTGCCGTCACCCGAAGAGCGCCAGAGAGTGGCTCCGCTTTCCCCCGCCCGGCGGGTGAGCAGAGTGACGTAATCAGCCACCATGAAGGCCGAGTAGAAGCCGACGCCGAACTGACCGATCAGCTCGGTGGCGTCCTTCTCGGTCGCCGACTCGCGGATGCGCTGCATCAGCTCCTGGGTGCCCGACTTGGCGATGGTGCCGATGTTGTCGATGACCTCCTGCCGGCTCATGCCGATGCCGTTGTCGGAGAGGGTCACGGTGCGCGCCTCGGGGTCGGCCTCGATGCGGATCTCGAGCTCGCCCACCTCTTCGAGCAGCTCGGGGCGGGTCAGCGCCTCGAAGCGCAGGCGATCCAGGGCATCGGAGGCGTTCGAGATCAGCTCGCGCAGAAAGATCTCTTTGTTGGTGTACAAGGAATGGATCATCAGGTCGAGCAGCTTGCGCGTCTCGGCCTGAAAGGCATGGGTTTCCACGGACATGGGAGTCTCCTCGGGTTCTCTCGCGGGGGCGAATTTTAGCGGTGGTCCCCCGGCTGGTTCAAGCCGAGGGACTCTTCAAGGCAAGGTCGCCGTCCAGCCCGAAGTGTCGCCGGACTCGAAGCCGTCGGCGAAGATCAGCTGTGGCGGGTTAAGCAGCACGGCCTTGAGCTCGACGTCGTCGAGGTGCCAGCCGTCTTCGACCACTGAGCCGTCCGAGGTGAGCCGGAAACGGACGCGGGCGTTGGCCTGGCCGTCCAGGGCCGGTACGGGCAGCTCGACCAGCTGCCAGGTGGTCTGATTGACCTGGCTGTAGCTGGTCACCTGGGTCCAGGTCGAGCCGCCGTTGGTCGAGACCTCGACCCGGCCGAAGTCGAAGCCCGACTCGAGGTCGTAGATGTGGCGGAAAGACAGCACCGCCCCGGTCAGCCCGGAGAGGTCGAAGACCGGCGAGGTCAGCGAGGTGTTGACGTTGTTGCCGTACGGTCCGCCCGGGCTGTCGGTCCAGGAATGGCTGGGCGACGCCGAGGCTTCAGTGGTGATCGCCCAGGGAGCCTGGGCCGTCCAGCCCGCGTTGCCGGCCTCGACGCCATCGCTGAAGACCACGGTGTAGGGAGTGAGAGCCACGTTCTGGGTCAGGGTCTGGAGGTCGGTGAGGGTGATTCCCGGGATGACCTCGCTGGCGTAGCCGGGCGCCGAGACGGTCAGGCCATAGGTGCCGCTCGGCACCTGCATGCTGTAGAGCCCGGTGCCGCCGTCGGTGGTGGTCTGGAAGGGGCCGAGCTGCACCGTGGCCGCCAGGGGCTGGGTGGTGGTCACGTCCGTGACTTGACCTTCCAGCGTCGGGGCGGTGGCCGGATCAATGACGTAGAGAAAGGCGGCCGTCAGGGGCCCCCAGTTGGCGGCGGCATCCTGGCCGCGAACGTAGGCCAGGTACCTGCCCGCAGCGAAGCCGGTGGTATCGATGCCGCCGGTGACCGCTTCGACGTTCTCGTCGAAGGCGCCGTCGGAGGCGGTCATCGGGAGGGCCGTGGCGCCGGCCCCCCAGGGCGGCGTGGTGACGTAGATCTCGCCCGCGGCGATGCTCTGGTTCGGCTCGGCCCCGGAGTAGCGGGTGTCGTCGAGCAGCGCCGAGAGCGTCGCCGTGGCGCCGATCGCCACCGCCGGCGGTGAGAAGACCAGGGAGCGGGCGTCCGGCCCGGCAGGCAGCTGGTAGGGGGCGCGGGCGGCCTTGACCGAGTAGAGCAGGGCCTGCAGGTTGCCCGGCGCCAGGGAGCTCTCGAAGTACGGACATTCTTCGAAGAACTCGGTGCCCATCTCGATGGTGTAGCCCGCCACGCCGAGCCGGCCGTAGGAGAAGTCCTTGGTCGAGCCGTCGACGCAGGAGAGGCTGCCAAGCATGGCGGTGTAGCCGGGGAAATAGCCGTACTTGCGGCCGAAGGTGAGCAGGGCCGTGCCATTCGGCGGCGCCGGGCCGGTGGTGCAGTTCGGCGGCGAGAAGCCGAAGGGCGAGAGCACCGCCGGCGAGAAGCTGTGCAGGTCGAGGTAGAGGCCCGTGGCATCGGCCGGCGCCGGAGTCACCAAATCGTCCGGCCGCTGGTCGGGGAAGATCGACGTCATGTAACCCTGGAGGGCCTGGATCTCCGGCTCCGAGGCGGGAGAGGCGCCGCGGTAGGTCTCGCCGCAGCCGTTGCTGCTCGAGCCACCACGGTTGCCCCACTCGAAGTCGCAGTTCCGGTTGAGGTCCACCCCCCGACTGCTCGAGGTGGCACAGCTGGTGTTGGTGTTCTTGCGCCAGAGCACGCCGGTCTCGGCGATCTTCCGGCCGTCCGGGTTCAGGTGCAGGAGCAGGTGGACCTCCTGGTGATCGAGCAGCCAGGTGGCCTCCGGGTCGATGCCGTGGTTGGCCACCAGGAGCTCGGCGAAGCGGGTGGCCAGCTCGGCGGTGGTGTACTCCCGGGCGTGGATGGCCCCGGTGACCAGCAGCCTGGGCTTGGGCCCGGGGACTGCCGAGTTGGTCAGCTTGAGCACCCGGATGTCGTAGCCGGGGCCGGCGGTGTTGACCTTGTCCCAGGAGTCACCGATGTCGGTCCAGGTGGCGAGGGTCGGGTGGTTGGTGACGATCGCCTCCGCGGCGGCGAAGGTCTCCTCCACCGTGCGATAGCAGGGAAAGCCCGGGATGGTCTCGACCGCCTCGGCGGCAGCGACGATCGGCCGCTGGAGCCGCGCCGTGGCCTCCTCCTCGACCTCGACCCAGAAGCCCATGGCCGCCAGCCGGGCCAACCCCTCCTCGTCGACCACCACGCGCAGGAAGCCCTTCTCACGGTGGACCCCCAGGTGGTCCGCCCAGGCGGCCACCTCGCGGATCATCGCCTCGTCGCCGAACCAGGCGCGGACCATCCACGGCCCGTCCCCACCGGGGGGCACGGCACCCGCTGGAGTCACCAACGCCAGAGTGAGCGCCAGCCCGAGAAACACCAGCTTCTGCGTTTTCATGGCGATCCATCTTAGCAGCGGCCATCCCCAGGGCGAGGGGGTTGCCAGCCATGCCGTAATCCCATATCATGGCCAAGTTCCAAGCCGCCCTGTAGGATTCATCCTTGCTCGAGGAGAATGCCATGACGCGATCCAGTCGTGCCGCCGGTCTCTCGCTCACCCTCGCCCTGCTCGCCCTTCCCCTCATCGCCCAACCCGGTCTCGTCGGCCCCACGCTGCGGGCCAACGTCAACGAGGCCCACAGCTCCAAGCGCCCGGCCACGGCCTACCTCACCAACGGCTCCTTCGTGGTGGTGTGGGAGAACGACCAGCTCGGGGTCTTCGCACGCCGCTTCGCGGCCGACGGCTCGGCCCTGGGTGGCGACGTGACGGTCGCCGGCAACGCCCGCCTGCCCAGCATCCCCGGCGCCGGCCCGGTGACCTACAACGCGGAGCCCGCAGTGGCGGCCCTGGCCGGCGGCGGCTTCCTCGCGGTCTGGGCCGAAGAGCGCTCCTTCCTGCGCGCCGTGCCCTTCCACGAGGAGCGGGAGGTGCTCTCCCGCAGCATCGTGGGCCAGCGCTACGACGCCGCCGGTAACGCCGTCGGCAACCGGATCAACGTCAGCACCTCCTCACAGGCCTTCCACGCCTTCCCCGCCATCGCCACCCACCCCTCCCGCGGCCTCGCCGTCGCCTGGCAGAGCGACGATCGCCAGGACGGCGTCAGCCTGCGCGACGGGGTGTTCCTCCGCCGCCTCACCGCCGCGGGCGCTCCCACCGGCGCGCCAGAGCGGGTGAACGAGGCCAACGGCGCGACCGCCAGCCGGCCAGCCCTGGCCTTCAACCGCTCCGGACGCCTGCTGGTGGCCTGGGACGGTGAGGACGGCTCCGGTGCCGGCGTGGTCGCTCGTCTCTACCGCCCGGGCGGGGCCGCTGCCACCGGCGAGACCCTGATCAACCAGACCACCGCCAGCGTGCAGCGCCGGCCGGCCGTGGCCGCGGCCGGCAACGCCTTCCAGGTGGCCTGGCAGGGCCGCGCGGGCGACACGGTCTACGACGCCAAGATCTTCGGCCGCCAAGTGTCTGCGGCGGGCGTGCCGCGGGGCAGCGAGCGGGCCCTTTCCTCCGGCGAGCAGGGGGGCAACGGCCAGGTAGCCCCGGCTCTCGCCGTGCGCGGCGGCGGCTACCTGGTCACCTGGGTTGACTACGACGTGAACTTCCCCATCGGCGTCTTCGCCCGTGAGCTCGACGCCAACGGCGTGCCCTCCTCGGCCGAGGTCGAGGTCAGCCAGGGCCCGGTGGGCGCCCAGGTCAAGACCGCCGTGGCCGGCGACGGCGCCGGCACCTTCGTGGTCGCCTTCGAGGGCTTCGTGGGTGACGAGCTGGGTGCAATGGCCCAGCGGCTGGTCACGGGTGCCCCGGCGGCCGAGGCAGGCGTCCTGGTCGCAGACTAGGCCGGTCCCATCCGGCCCGAGCCCACCGCTGGCTTGTTGCTTGCTGCGACGAGACAGAACATTATCGGCGGTGGGCTCATGATCACTTATCTGACCTTCTTCCTCGGCCTCGTCCTCGGTCCCCAGACCATCGAGCTGGCGGTCGCCCCCGAGGTGGCGAGCGTCGAGATCCGGCTCAACGGCCAGCCCGTGGGCGCCCTTTCGAGCGAGCCCTGGCGCCTGCCCATCGATTTCGGCACCGCTCTGCTGCCCCAGAAGCTGACCGCCACCGCCTTCGACGCCGAGGGCCGGAAGCTCGAGGTCAGCCAGCAGTGGGTGAACCTGCCGCGGTCCCCCGCCGCGGTCGCCGTCGTCCTCGAACGAGGACCGGACGGCGTTCCCACCGGCGCACGACTGTCCTGGGAGAGCGTCTACGGCGACCAGCCCCTGGCCGTCGGCGCCACCTTCGACGGCAAGCCCCTCGAGGCCCTGCCCGACCGGCGGCTGCTCCTACCCCATCACGACCTCGAGCAGATCCACCTCTTGCGCGTCGAGGTCTCCTTCACCGAGACGGTCAGTGCCCTCTCCGAGCTGGCCTGGGGGGGTGCCTTCGAGGACGAGGTCAGCACCGAGCTGACCTCGGTCGCCGTGCGCCTGGCACCGCATTCCGAGCTGCCGGACGTCGCCGACCTCCAGGGCTGGCTGGCGAGCGAGGGCCTGCCCCTCGAGGTGGTCGCGGTCGAGAAGGGTCACGCGGAGGCGGTCGTGGTGCGCGACGAGGATGCCCTCGATTCCCTCGCCCGGCTCCAGCGCCGGGCCGCGGATCTCCTGCGCATCGGCGTGCGAGCCAACGAGAACCGCAGTCATCTGCGGGCGGCTCTGCCGCTCGCGGAGGACCAGGGCCTGCGCTTCATCTGGCCCTTCCCGTCCTGGCAGGAGAGCCGCAGCACGCGCTTCGCCCTCTTTCCCTCGACCCTCGAGTTCTCCTCCCGCGAGGCCGGGGTCTACTGGCTCCTCCAGGGCGTGCGCCTGGCCAGGAAGCCGGAGACCGCCCAGCGCCTGAGCGAGGCGGTGGTGGTCGCCGGGCTCTCCGCTTCGAACCGGGCGCGGCGGCGAGCGGTGGTCCTGGTGCTCGGCCGGCGGGCCGAGGACCACAGCGCGCTGCCACCGATCGAGGCGCGGCGGTACCTCTCGGCTCTCAGCGTGCCCCTGCTGGTCTGGTCCCTCGATCGCGCCAGTGACCACGAGGCGGCCTGGGGTGAGGTGGTCGACGTTTCCACTCTCGCCCGGCTGGGGCAGGCGGTCGAGGATCTACGTAACGACCTCGAGAGACAGCGCATCGTCTGGGTCCGAGGCACGCACCTGCCTCAGCACATCCGCCTCACCTCTGCCGCCCGGGGAGTCGAGCTGGTGCGTTGAGAGCATGCTAAGGTCCGCCGCGACCAAGGAGGACTGAGCATGGAAACCCCGATCTCCACCCCACCGCCGCCCCCGCAGGCCCCGCCCACCAAGAAGGGCCTGCCGGTCGTCGCTTGGATCCTGATCGGCTGCCTGGGCCTGGTGGTCCTGGGCGGCATCGGCTTCGTCACCGTCACCTACATCATCGGCAAGAAGGTCACGAGCTTCGTCAAGGAGGCCGCGGACAAGCCCCTCCAGGCGGCCGCCAGGGCCTACGCCTTCATCAACCCGGACCTGGAGCTGGTGAGCGTCGACGAGGAGGCCGACAAGGTCACCTTCAAGAACGTCAAGACCGGCGAGACGGTCACCCTCGACGGCTCGGACATTCGCGAGGGGCGGCTGACGATGGATACCGGCAAGGGCAAGGTCACCATCGACGCCAAGGGCAGCGGCCAGGAGGGCAAGGTCGAAGTGACCGACGCCGCGGGCAAGACGGTCTTTGAGGCCGGCGCCGCCGACCTCTCCCAGCTGCCCGCCTGGGTGCCGCGCTACCCGGGGGCCAGCAGCACCGGCATGATGGCGACGGGAGGGGGCGCGGACGGCCGGGGCGGAGTCTTCCAGCTCAAGACCGGTGACAGCGTCGATGAGGTACGGGCCTACTACGAGCGCGAGCTCGAGGGCGCCGGCTTCGACCTCCAAAAGAACAGCGTCTCCAGTGGCGGCAGCCAGTTCGTGACCCTGATCGGCACCGGCCGAGAGGGCCGGAGCGTCACCGTGGGCATCCTCCGCGACGGTGGCGAGACGCAGGTCACCTTGCAGTACGGCGAGCGCTGAGAAGCGAGAGCCGAGGGGTGTGGTACTCTCTGGCACCTCGCCGCCCCGGTCCCGGGGCGGCTCCTGTCCCCATCGTCTAGAGGCCTAGGACATCGCCCTTTCAAGGCGACAACACGGGTTCGAATCCCGTTGGGGATACCATGCCTCCCCCTCCCCTCCCGATCGACGAGATCCTGCCCGGCCTGCGGGCCGCCGCGCGGGAGCGCCGGGCCCTGGTGGTGCGGGCCGCGCCCGGGGCGGGCAAGACCACGCGGATCCCCCCGGCGCTGCTGGCCGAGGTGGGGGCTCGGGTGCTGGTGGTCGAGCCGCGGCGGGTGGCGGCGCGGGCGGCGGCCCGCCGCATCGCCGCCGAGCAGGGTTGGGAGCTGGGACGGGAGGTCGGCTACCAGGTGCGCTTCGAGCGCCGGGCCGGGCCGGACACCCGCCTCCTGGTGGTCACCGAGGGCGTCGCCCTCAACCTGCTCCAGGCCGACCCCTTCCTCGAAGGGACCGCAGCGGTCGTCTTCGACGAGTTCCACGAGCGCAACCTGGCCAGCGACCTGGCCCTGGCCCTGACCGCCAAGGTGCGCCGGGAGGTGCGGCCGGAGCTGGTGGTCGCCGTGCTCTCGGCCACTCTGGACCCCGCTCCCCTGGTCTCCTTCCTGGGTGCCAGGCACTTCGGGAGCGAGGGCCGCGAACACCCGGTGGAGGTCGCTCACCTGCCCCGCGCGGACAGTCGCTCCCTCTCGGCATGCGTCCTCATGGGGGTGACTCAGGCCCTCGAGCGTGTGGGCGGGGACGTGCTGGTCTTCCTCCCCGGAGTGCGCGAGATCCGTGACGCCGCTGATGCCCTGGAACCGATCGCCCGCGCCCGTAGCGTCGACCTCGTCCCCCTCTACGGCGATCTCCCGAGCGAGGAGCAGGATCGTGCCCTGAGCCGGGGCCCGCGGCGGCGAGTGATCCTCGCCACCAACGTGGCCGAGACCTCGGTGACGGTGGAAGGGGTCGAGGCGGTGGTGGACAGCGGCCTCGCCCGCCTCGCCCGCTTCGATCCCGGCTGTGGCCTGGACCGCCTGGAAGTGGTGCGCATCTCCCAGGCGTCGGCCACCCAGCGGGCGGGCCGGGCCGGGCGGCTGGGCCCGGGCTTTTGCCTGCGCCTCTGGACCGCGGCCGAGCAGACCTCGATGCCGGCCTCGACCCCGCCCGAGATCCGCCGCGTAGACCTGGCCGGGGCGGCCCTCCAGCTCCTCGCCTGGGGAGAGAGCGACCTCGAAGCCTTCCCCTGGTTCGAGGCACCCGAGCCCACGTCCCTCGGCCTCGCCCTCGAGCTGCTCGCCCGGCTGGGCGCCACCCGCGGCCGGGGCGTGACCGAGCTGGGTCGCCGCATGGCGCGGTTGCCCCTCCACCCGCGCATCGCCCGCCTGCTGCTCGAAGGCGAGTCTCGCGGGTGCCTGGAACGCTCAGCCCTCGCCGCCGCCCTGCTGTCGGAACGTAGCCCGTTCGCCCGCGAGAAGGGCTCTCCCGAAGTGCCTGGCACCTCGGCAGCACCCGCCACTCGCTCGGATTTGCTCGACCGGGTCGAGGCCCTCCAGCGCTTCCGCCGTACGGGCCGTGGTGCCGAAACACCATGGGGGCGCCTCCACCCCGGCGGCGCCCGGCGGGTGCTGGCGGTAGCCGACCAACTGGTCGAGCTCATCGGCTCCAGGGGCCGCGCAGCTGCGGGGACCGGCGACGAGGATGCCTTCCTGCGCAGCCTCCTGGTGGCCTATCCGGACCGGGTATCGCGGCGCCGTGAGCTGGAGGCCCGGCGCGGCGTGATGGTGGGTGGCCGAGGAGTGGTGCTCGGCCCCGAGAGCGGCTTGGTCGGCGGCGACCTCTTCGTCGCCCTCGATCTCGATGCCGGCCGGCGGGGGGACCGCTCGGAGGCCCGGGTGCGGCTGGCTTCCCTGGTCGAGGAGAGCTGGCTCGAGGGGGTCCGCACCGAGATCGCGGTCGATTTCGACCCAGTCCGCGAGCGCGTGATCGCCCGGGAGCGTCGTCTCTTCGCGGACCTGGTGCTCGCCGAGCGCGAGGTGCCAGCCACTTCGGAACGGGCCGCCGAAGTCCTGGTGGCAGCGGCCCGGGAGCGCCTCGACCGGGCCATTCCGCTGGCGGAAGAGCCCCTCTCCTCGTTCCTCCAGCGCCTGCGTTGCCTGAGATCCTGGCAGCCGGAGCTGGGATTTCCTGCCGCGGGGCCGGAGGATCTCGCCGGCCTGCTGCCTGGTCTCGCCGCCGGCAAACGCTCCCTGGAGGAGCTGCGGCGCCTGCCCTGGGTGGAGATCCTCACCGGCTTGCTCTCCACCCAGCAGCGGGAGGCGCTGGAGCGCGAAGCCCCGGAACGGCTGGCCGTGCCGAGCGGCAGCCGGCTGCGCGTCGAGTACGAGGAGGGCAAGCCGCCGGTGCTGGCGGCGCGGATCCAGGAACTCTTCGGCCTGGCCGAGACACCCCGTGTGGCCGGAGGCCAGGTGGCGGTGCTGCTCCATCTGCTGGCGCCGAACGGCCGGCCGCAGCAGGTGACACAGGATCTCGCGAGCTTCTGGCGCAACACCTACCCCGAGGTGCGCAAGGAGCTGGCCGGGCGCTATCCCAAGCACTCCTGGCCCCTGGACCCGTGGACGGCTCAGCCTGAGCGACGGCCGGGACGGCCCCGCCGCGCCTAGCGAGGTGGCGGAAGAGCCACGTCCACCCAGACCAGGTGGTGGTCCGAGGCCGCTTTCGCCCGGGCGTGCGCGGCCGGATCCTGGTCTTCGGCCGGCCAGTGGACGCCGCCGCCGAGAACCTGCAGCTCCTTCGAGGGCAGCACGTAGTCCACCCGCCGGCCGCCCAGGAACTCCGCCGTGTTCTGCTCGGGCCAGCTCGGCGGTCCCGGCACGCCGCCGCCGTGAGCGAGGCCGCCCTGGCTGATGCACACCGAGCCGGTGTCCTGCACCCGCGGATGCTCGAGCAGCTGGGAGATGGCCGTGCGACCGTCGTAGAGGGTGTCGGCGGCGAAGGGGCTGGCGTTCAGGTCACCGATCACCACGAAGGGGTCGTCCGAGCCGTAACCGCCCCGCCCACCCTGGTCGTCGACCAGCGAAGGCTCGCCGTCCAGGTAGAGGCGCCAGAGGCGTATCTCGTCGAAGTTGCGGCGGCCGTTGCGATCCTCCGGGCCGTCGAAGGCCGGCGGCGTCGGATGGCTGATCAGCAGGTGGATGCGCCGGTCGCCGACCTGGACCGGCAAGTCCCAGTGGGACTTGGAGGACAGGCGGAGCAGATCGCGCGCCGCCGGCGCATAGAAGTCGGCGGGCAGGTGATGGCCCGGCAGATCCTTCCAGAGGAGCCGCTGGAACGAGCGCAGCTCGCCAGCGGCCAGGGGAAGGCGCGAAAGTACCGCCATCGAGTATTGCCCGGGGTAGACGCCGTAGCCGAAGCAGTCGTCACCGTGGCGCCGCTCGCCACGGTCGGCCGGCGTGGCCACGTGGCCGTCGCCGTTCAGGTCGAGGCCGGTGAGCACACCCGTGCTGGTGGGGGCCGCGAAGGCGTGGGGGAATTCGAGCGCCTTCGGACCCCGGGCGAGATAGGCATCGGCGAAGCGGCGCGCGTTCGCGGCGGCATCGCCAACGACCGAGCCGTCCGGCGCCTGGGGCAGGTCGATCTCCTGCAGCACCAGGACCTGGGGCCGGATCGCCTGGATGATCTGGGCGACGGCCAGGAGCTGGGGATCGGTGCCCGCTCCCGTGGCATCGACCGCCGCGAGCTTGGCCGCCGACAACTCCATGACGTTGAACAGAGCGATGCGCAGGCTCGAAGGTGTCGGGCTCACGATCTCGGAAGACACTCCCAGACAGCCAGAAAGCAGCAGGGAGGCGATCCCACCGATCACCAGGGGTCGGCTCGCGGACATCGAAGTCTCCTCCCTCAGCCAGGGTTCAGGACGTGCTCGAGGTGCTCGGCGATGCCCCGGGCGATCCCGGGCTTGCCGACCAGGCGGGTGGGCTCGCCTTGACGGCCCATCAAATAGGCCACCTGCTCGCCATGCGGGCCCCGCTCCTCGCCGCGGTTGACCACGATCGCCGAGTAAACGCTCAGGCGCTCCCGTCCGATCGCCATCAGCTCGTCGTGGGAGATCCCCTCCTGGTACTTGAAGGTGAGCATGTAGAGGTCGGGGAAAGCCCCTCGCACCTCGTCGATCACCTTGGGCACGGGCTCCATCTCGAGCTGGCGCAGCACGCCGCCGCTGGGGGTCTTGCCCGGGCGCACCTGGGTGGGCCTGTAGTCCGCCACCGCCGCGGAGAAGACCGCCGCCCGGTGCCTGCCCCGCTCCAGGGCGAGAGAGACTCCCTCACGGTACTCGTCATAGCTGCGGACCACCCGGCAGGGCAACCAGGCCGGCGGCTGGAAGGCCGCCTCGCCCAAGATCAGCTCGGCATCGGCCCCGCGCAGGTAGAGCTCCTCGGTGATCCGTGCCCCCAGCTCACCCTTGAAGACGTTGGTGATGCGCCGGATCGAGTCGATCGGCACCGGCGTGGGCCCGCCCGTCACCAGGATCGGGACGCCTTTGAGGGGCGAGCGGGAGACCGCCCGGCACACCGCGGCGACCAGCACTTCTTCGGCCGGCAGGTTGTGCTTGCCGTAGTCCTCGCGGGGCGGCACCAGGTGGACGCCCATGGCTGCGAGGGCCTCGAGGGACTCGGTGAGGATGGCGGTGTGGAGGCTGCCGTGCATGGTCGGCGCCACCAGAACCTCGGTCCTGCCCTGCTCCATGCGGCCGAGGGCCGAGGCCAGGGCGGCCGAGACGACGCCGTCGGCGATGCCGTGGCGCAGCTTGTTGATCGAGTTGTAGGTGGCGGGCGCCACCAGGTAGGCGTCGAAAGGCTGATCGTCGGAGAGATGCTCGGCGGCGGCCGTCAGGCGGGTGACCAGCGGGTGCACGGTCGACCACTCGAGGGCCTCGCGGGTGACGTAGCGCAGGGCCTCCTCCGAGGCGAAGGCCACCACCTCCGCCCCCTGCCGGCGCAGGGCGCGGGCCACCAGCGGCGCCTTCATCGCGGCGATCCCGCCGGTCACCATCAAGGCGATCCGGCGACCCGCCAGGTGGTCGCCGAGGCGCGCCACGTCGTGGTCGCCCAGGTCCGAAGGCGGGGGCGGGCTGAGATCCCAGGTCGTCGGCACGGCCATGTTCCAGATGCGCGGCGCAATCTAGCACAGCCGTAGCCGGTCCCTAGGGGGCCGGGCCGGGGCCGGCCGGGGGGGGCGCCAGGCTCGAGCTGGTGATCGCCACCAGGTAGAGAGCGACCCCCGGCACCACCAGCACAGTTGCCGCGACGAGGAAGACCACGAACGAAGTCGGGTGAGGCCAGAAAAGGGTGGCGACCTCGACCGCCAAGCCTGCGCACACCAACGTCCCGGCGAGCCTCAGACGACGGAAGAGACGGATCTTGGCTGCGGTCATGGCTGGCTCTCCGTCCACATCGGCTGCTCGGCCAGGGGTGCCTCGTCGTGGATGGTGTCGTGGCACTCCAGGCACGAGGTGGCATTCGAGGTCAGGTCGGCCCGAATCTCTTTGTGCAGGTCGCTCTCCTCGAACGAGCGCGCTCCGGCATGGCAGTGTAGGCACTCGCGGTTCAGATAGGGCTCGTACAGCGCGATCTTGCCCGGGATGGTACCGAAGTAATAGACCCACAGATGCTTGAGCCCACGCAGCTTCGCCTGGGTGTCGCCGAACATGGTGTAGCTGGTGTGACAGGTGAAGCAGGCGCGGTCTCGCGGCACCCGGTTGTTCTGGAAGTGCTGGGCCGGCACCCAACTCGAGTTGTCCACGCGCAGGCTCTGGCCGAAGGGCTTCATGGTGTGACAGGACAGACAGAAGTCCGTGGTCTTGGAATGCTCCATGTGGGTCGAGAAGCCCATGGCGGAGGTGACGAAGGTGAGAACGACGAAAGCCAGAAAAGCCAGTAGCTTGCCGCCACGGGCATCGGTCAGGTCGGGCCGCTGCACCGTCATCACCACCAGCGCGATGGTGACCAGGGTCATCACGGCCAGACCCAGCTCAAGGTAAGACATGGAAGCCCCTCCTGACTTGGGCAAACTGCAGGGAGAAAAACACGACGGACGGCCTACTTCTTGTGCTGCGCCTGGACCCAGGCGATCAGCGCGGTCAGCTCTTCGTCGGTTCCCTTGAACTCCTTCAGGTGCTTCTTGCCGTTGAGGTCGACTTTCTTGAGCAGGAAGTCCTTCATGAAGGCGGCATCATGGGGCTTGGCAACGGTGGTCAGATCCGGACCGGCGGTCTTCTCCGACTTCGAGGTCGCGGTGATGCCCACCGAGGACACGGAGTGGCAGAGGTTGCACTTCTGGGCCAGGAAGAGCGCCTTGCCGTCCGGGGCTGCCGCGTCGGCGGTGCCGGCCGGGGTGAACAGGGGTGCCGTGGTCCCGAGCCAGCAGAGACCGATGACGGCGAGGAAGGCAACGCGGAGAGCTCTCTGTCTCATGACAGCTCCTTTGGGGCGAACGGTTGCATATGCTCCGGCAGGCTATGGGCCCGCGCTCCACCACCCTATATCCGAAAGAGAGAGCCATCCTACCCCAGCGGGTAGGCCAACGTTCCTGGACTGTGAGAGGGTAAATACCTCCAGGATCGGATGGCAGCCCGCGGCTCATGGCCGCGGTATCAATGCACCAGAAGTTCTCGTGGTCTTCAGGCGCCGGCCGAACCGGCCAACGAGGCGCCAGGAGGAGAGGAAAGTGAGATCCCACCGACTGTTTCTACCGCTGATCGCCGGAGTGCTCCTCGCCTTGGCGGGGAGCGGAGGCGCAACGCCCCAGCCGGCGGAGCAGGCTTCCGGTTCCCCGCCCACCTACGTCGGGGCTGACGTCTGTGTCGCCTGCCACGGGGAGGTCGCCGACCAGATGGCCACAACCCCCCACGGCAAAGCCGCCTTCGCCAAGCTCTCGGACCAGGGGTGCGAGACTTGCCACGGCCCGGGCAGCGCACACGCCGACGATCCGGAGAACCCCGCGCTCCAACCCAGCATCGACAAGCTCTCCGCCCGCGCCCAGGCGGACACCTGCCAGCAATGCCACAGCGGCGGCCAGCAGTTCTTCTGGGATGGTGGCCGGCACGAGGCGCGAGGCCTCTCCTGTGTCACCTGTCACTCGGTGCATTCGCCCAAGAGCGAGCAGGCGCAGCTGGCGGCGGCCACCGTCACCGAGCAGTGCTTCACCTGCCACAAGGACGTGCGGGCCGAGATCTGGAAGACCTCCCACCACCCGGTGCGCGAGGGCAAGATCACCTGCACGGACTGCCACAACCCCCACGGCTCCCCCACGCCCAAGCTGATCCGGGCCGCCACGGTCAACGAGCAGTGCTACACCTGCCACACCGAGAAGCGCGGGCCCTTCCTCTGGGAGCACCCGCCGGTGCGGGAGAACTGCCTGAACTGCCACAGCCCCCACGGCTCGAACCACCTCAAGCTGCAGAAGACCTCGGTCCCCTACATCTGCCAGCAATGCCACTCCAACACCCGGCACCCCGGCACCCTGTATGACGCTTTCCGGGCGCCGACGTTGGAGAACCCGGCCACGGGGAGCAACCGCCTGTTCAACCGGGCCTGCCTCGACTGCCACTCGGCGATCCACGGCAGCAACCACCCGTCCAGCCCCTATCTGGCCCACTAGCCACGCGGAGGACGCCATGCGCAAGGAACAACCCAAGCTCCTCATCCTCGCCGCGCTGGTCGGCCTCGTGCTCGCCGGCCCGGCGCTCCGGGCGGAGGATTCCGCCTCGAGCAGCGACGGCTTCCGGCTCTGGGCCGACCCCATCGTGCTCGGGGTGCTCGAAACCGACGTCGACACCGACTCCGCCCGTTTCCAGGAATACAGCGACCTGGGCAGCGGCTTCCGCGGCGCTCTCCACATCGCCGGCGAGAGCGAGGACGGCAACCGTACCTTCGACTTCCGGGCCGTCAACCTCTCCCGCGACGATGCCCGCTACACCCTGGAGTACGGCGTCGCGGCCCGCTGGAACCTGCTGATCGACTACAACAAGATCCCCCACCGCTTCGGCAACAACGCCAAGTTGCTGTGGAACCGCACGGGACCCGGGGTCTACGAGATCGCCGACCCGGTCCAGGCGACGATCCAGGGAGTCCTCGACCGTCAGGCTGCCATCAACCGCAGCGCGATCAACTTCGCCTTCCTCGACAACCTGATCGCTCCCTACCTCGCAGCGGCCCAGGAGGTCGACCTCGCCCTTCAGCGCGACCGCACTCGCGCCCGCTTCGAGCTGGGCCGCATGGGCAAGCTGGCCTGGGCGATGGAGGTCAACCACGAGAACCGCACCGGCAATCGCCCCTTCGGTGCCTCCTTCGGCTTCAACAACGTCAACGAGCTGCCGGAGCCGATCGACTACGACACCACCACGGCCGAGCTCTCCGGTGAGTGGTGGGTGAAGAACGGCGGCGTCCGCTTCGGCTATCGCCGCTCGGTCTTCGAGAACAACATCAGCACCTTGATCTGGGACAACCCCTTCCGCAGCATCAACTCGACCGACGCCAACGCCTACCAGAGCCCGAGCTCCTCGTCGATCAACGGCGCCACTCGCGGCTTCGCCGACCTGGCGGCCGACAACGAGGCGGACACCATCTACGCCGACGGCCGGGCCCGCTTCGGCAGCTGGTGGATGAGCGGCGGACTGGCCTACAGCATTCAGTCTCAGGACGATCCGCTCCTGCCCTACACCCTCAACACGGCGATCCGGGGGGTCGGCGCGGGCGGTGCCACCTTCGACCCGACCAACAACGCCAACCTGCCGGTGCGCAGCGGCGACCTCGAGGTCAAGACCCTCGGCCTCAACGCCGAGGCCGGCACCCGCTTCGCCGACGACTTCTCGCTCACCTTCCGCTATCGCTACTACGATCACGACAACACCTCGGAACGGATCGAGTTCCCCGGCTACGTGCGCTTCCAGTCGGTCTGGGAGGACATCGGGCGGATCACGGTGCCCTACGCCTACACCCGGCAGAACCTCGGTGCTGACCTGAGCTGGGACGTCAGCAGCAACACCTCCCTCGGCCTCGGTTACCGCCATGAGACCTGGGATCGCGAGTACCGCGAGGTCGAGAGCCAAGACGAGGACGTGCTCGCCCTGACCCTCGACAGCCGGCCCATCGACAAGCTCGCTGTCCGGCTGAAGTACGAGTACGGTGACCGCTCGATCGACAGCTACGAGGTCGAGGCCCAGGAATTCAGCTTCACCCACCCGGAGGGGGTCAACAACGCGCCGCTGCTGCGCAAGTTCGACGAGGCCGCCCGCAAGTTCAACGGCTGGAACGCCCAGATGGAGTGGTTCCCCACCGACGCCTGGTCCCTGACCGTTGGTGCCAGCAGCCGTGACGACGATTACGACGAGAGCGTCCTCGGCCTGCTCGCGGACGAGATCTTCCAGTACAACACCGAGATCTCGTTCAACCCCGGGGAGAACTTCAACTTCTACGCCTTCGCCCACATCGCCGACCGCGACGTGCTCCAGGTCGCCCGTCAGGCAGGCGCGACCCCGTCGACCCGCGAGCTCGACAACTGGGAGGCGGCCTTCGAGGAGAAGAACACCACCTTCGGGCTGGGCCTGACCTCGAAGTTCGCCGAGCGCTACACCCTCAACGTCAACGGCCAGTGGAACGAGTCCGACGGCTATGCCGACTTCTTCGCGGCCGCCGGCGGCCTGCCCCTGGGCACACGGGCTTCTGCCCTCGACTTCGGCAACTATGAGGACATCGAGCTGCTGAGCTTCACCGGCCGCCTCGACTACAAGTTGAACGACAAGGCGGCCTTCGGCTTCTGGTACCGCTACGAGGACTTCACGATCGACAGCTTCATCCTCCAGGGCCTGCGCAACTACCTGCCCGGAGCTCTGCTGTTGAACGCCTCGAACGGCGACTACCAGGCCGATATCTTCGCCGTCGAGCTGACGCTCGGCTTCTGATCCACAGGAGGTTCGGAGGGGTCTCGCGGGGCCTGTCCTCGAAAGAGGCAGGCCCCGTCGCTACAATGCCCACCAGCATGCCCCTCCCTCGGATCCCCCCTCCCGGCGGGCTCGCCCGCACAGCCCCCTGGGTTCTCCTCGCCACCCTCCTGGCAACCGTCGGCTTGTCCCGGGCTCCGATCGAGACCGCCGACAGCGAGCTCTACCGCCTCCTCGCCGAACGGGCCGGCCCCTTGGAGCTGCTCGCCAGCACCCGCACGCCGGGCTATCCCCTGCTGCTGCGGGGGGTGGGCGCGGTCTGCCCGGACCTCTCTTGCCTCCCCGCCGTCCAGCTCGTCCTCCACGGCCTCGCTGCCGCCGCCCTGGGTGCCAGCCTTTTCGGGGCGGGGCTCTCGCGGCTCGCCTCGGTCGCCGCCGCCGGTCTGGCTCTCGCGGATCCCTGGGTCTGGAACATGGCGCCCCTGCTGCGCAACGACCTGCCGGCGCTGAGTCTGGCCGTCGCGGCCCTGGCCGCCCTACTGCAGGTGCTCAGCGCTCCTGGCCCCTTCGCCTGGGCCGCTTTGACCCTCACATCGTCGGCTACCTGGCTGATGCGGCCGGCCTACCTCTTCCTGCTCCCCCTCATGATCGGAGTGGGCTGGCTCTGGTGTCGCCTGCCGGTCCGGAGCACGAGTGCGGGACCCTCTCCGACCCGGCTGGCGGCACGCCTTTCCCTCGCCACCTTCGGCCCGCTGCTGCTCTGGTGCTTGCTGCGGCTGGTCACCGTCGGACACTTCGGACCGGTGTCGTTCACGGGCTTCAACCTGATCGGCGTGACGGCGTCCTGGCTCGATGACGAACAGGCCCGGGGCTTGCCGCCGCGAGAGGCTCGCCTGGCGCGGGAGATCCTCCAGTTGCGGCGTCAGCTGGCCCTCGAGCCCGTCGACCAGGACACGCCGATCGCCATCTGGTGGAGCCAGTTCGACGCCAACGCCTGGAGGGCAGGCGCCCGGTCTGCCCGGCGGCTGGCATCACGGTACCTGGCGCGGACCCGGCCACCCGACCAGGTCGCCCTGCTGCTCGACGTGGAGGCGGACCGCCGGTTGGTCCGCCTGTCGCTCGCACTGATCCGCGCCCAGCCGGCTCTCTACGGGCGCTGGTTGTTCGAGGGTTGGGCGTCCGCCCTGCGACGCCTGGCCCGCGATCCGTTGGTGCTCGTCCCGGGCAGTGCCAGCCTCGCCGGCTGGCTGGCCTGGACGCGGGTTCGCCGGCGCAGAAGCGACCGAGCGAGCCCTCCAGGGCTGGCCGCTACGACCTCCCGGGCCTGGCTGGGCGTGGCCGTGGCCTTCTACCTCGGTGGCGGCACCCTCGCCCTGGCCGTCGAGCCACCCGAGCCCCGGTATCTCGAGGCGGTGACCCTGCTGCTGCCCGGGGCCCTGGCGGCCGGCGCGATCGAAATCTGGCGGTCGGTGCTCGCCCGTGAACGCCGGATCGAGGGAGCGGAGGCTTGAAGAACCGCCTCACTCTCCTCAGGAGGAGCCCGCGCTCCCTTACCCTCGGCGTCCTTGCGCTTTTCGTGCTCATCCTCGTGGTCGGCGAGGGCCGCACCGATCGCGCCCCCGTCGAGCGACAAGACTCCGCGCTTTTCCAGCTGCTCTCCCGCCAGCCCGTGGGCCTGGCCCACCTGGCCGCCATCCGGACTCCGGGCTACCCCTTACTCCTCAAGGGAACGCGGGCCGTCTGCGCGGATCTGAGCTGCTTGCCCGAGGTGCAGCTGCTGCTGCACGGTCTGGCCTGCCTGGCCCTCTGTGCGGGGCTGCTCGCCGTCGGTCTGTCGCCGGCCGCGGCCCTCGCAGCCTCAGTCCTGGTCACCACCGCTCCCCTGGCTGGCACCTTCATCCCCTGGGTGATGAGCGACCTGCCGGGGGCCAGCCTCGGCGTCCTGGCCGTCGCGGCCCTGCTCGCCTGCCTGGCTCGGCCCTGCGGCTGGACCTGGTCCGCGCTGGCGCTCGCCCTGGCCCTCACCTGGCTGACACGACCGGCTTACCTCTTCCTGGTGCCCCTCTTGCCCCTGGCCGGGCTCTGGCATGCGCTGGTCCGGGATGGCCTCCCCGCCTGGCGCCGGACGTTGCGCCGCACCCTGCTGCCCCTCGGCCTGGCCAGCTGCTTGCCCCTGCTGCTCTGGTGCACCCTGCGCTTCGCCTTGCTCGGCAGCTTCGCACCGGTCTCCTTCACGGGATTCAACCTGATCGGCCTCACCGCCTCCTGGCTCACCGAGCCAGTGGTGGCCCGGTTGCCCCCGGAGCCTCGGGAGCTGGCCGGCATCATCCTGGCGGAGCGTCAGACCCGGGGGATGGCCCCTGTCGACGCGACGACCCCCTACGCCCAGTGGCGGGCCCAGTTCGACACCAACGTCTGGGGGCTCTCCGCCGAGGCCGCGCGGGAGCTGGGCCGCCGCGAGCTCGCCAAGCGCCACCAACCCCGGCGGGTGACGCTGCTGCGGGAGGTCGAGGCGGACCACCGTCTGACCGGCCTCTCCCTGGCCCTGATCCGGGATCAGCCCGGCCTCTACGCCCGCTGGCTCCGAAGTGGCTGGCACCTCGCGTTGGGGCGTCTGCGCAGCGCCCATCTGGGTTCCTGGCCCACCCGATTGCTGCTCCTCGGCGCCCTCGCCCTCATCGCCCGGGACCTCCTCGCGCGCCGGCGTGGAGCAGCCTCTGCCCCCCTCGGTGAGCGCCGTCCCCTCCTGCCCTGGCCGTCGCTCGGCTTCCTGGCTCTGGCTCTGGCCTACTGCTTCGTCTCGCTGGCGCTCACCCTCGCCCTCGAGCCACCCCAGATCCGCTACCTCGACGCCGCGTCGATCCTGCTCCCGGGAGCGCTCCTGGCCGCGGCGATCGAGGTCTGGCTCCACCTCCTGCGGCCGATCTGGGCGCGGTTCAAGGCGATCGGGTAGTCTCTGGCATCGTGTCGTCCCTCGAGCTCTCCGTGGTCATGCCTTGCCTCAACGAGGCGGACACCCTCGCGATCTGCATCCACAAGGCACAGCGGGCGCTGGCCGAAGGAGGGATCGCAGGGGAGGTCATCGTCGCCGACAACGGCTCCACCGACGGGTCGCAGGCTATCGCCGAGGCGGCGGGCGCGCGGCTGGTGGCAGTCCCCGAGCGGGGCTACGGCGCGGCCCTCGCCGGCGGCATCGCGGCGGCCCGCGGGAGCTTCGTGGTCATGGGCGACGCCGACGACAGCTACGACTTCCTGGAGATCCCGGCGTTCGTGACGCGGCTGCGCGAGGGGCACGACCTGGTCCAGGGCTGCCGCTTGCCGGCCGGCGGCGGGCGGATCGCCCAAGGAGCGATGCCCTTCCTCCACCAGTGGCTGGGCAATCCCGTGCTCACGGCCCTGGTGCGCTGGTGGTTCCGGGCGCCGATTCACGACGTCTACTGCGGGCTGCGCGGTTTCCGGCGCGAGTGGCTGGCGGGGCTGGGGATGCGCTCCCGAGGCATGGAGTTCGCCACCGAGATGATCATCCGTGCCAGCCTGACCGGCGCGAGCATCGCCGAGGTGCCGATCACCCTCCACCCCGACGGCCGCCTGGCCCATCCACCGCATCTGCGCACCTTCCGTGACGGCTGGCGGACCCTGCGCTTCTTCCTGCTCTGCACCCCGCGCTGGCTGTTCCTGGTGCCCGGCCTGGCGCTGGTGCTGGCCGGCCTGGTGGGCTTCACCCTGGCCCTGCCGGGCTGGCGCTGGGGCCGCGTCGCCTTCGACGCCCACACCCTGCTCTACTCGAGCCTCGGCCTGATCTGTGGCTACCAGTCCCTGCTGTTCGCGGTCTTCGCCAAGACGGTGGCCGTGCGCGAGGGCCTGCTGCCGCCGGACCCCCGGCTCACCCGCTTCCACCGCATCGCCAGCCTGGAGCGCAGCCTGTTGGTGGGTCTGGCGGCGATCTTCGGCGGCACGGCGGTCCTGGCCGCGGTCTTCCTCGGCTGGCGGGAGGCCGGCTTCGGCCATCTCGACTACGCGACCACCATGCGCCGGGTGATCCCCGCTGCCACCGCCACGGCCCTGGGCTTCACCACCGTGCTCGCCGGCTTCTTCTCGGCCATCCTCGGCGTGGGCGGCGGCGAGGGGCAACGGTGAGGGAGCCGCCCTCCGGCTTCGACGCCTTTGCCCAGAGTTACGACGAGGCGCTGAACCGGGGGATCCGCCTCTCCGGCGAGGGCAAGGAGTTCTTCGCCACCGGCCGGATCGCCTGGACCCGGCAGCGGCTGGGAGAACGCGCCGCGCAGGTCCGCCGCGTGCTCGACTTCGGCTGTGGCACCGGCACCGCCGTGCCGATCCTGCTCGAGGCTTTCCCCCAGGCGAGCGTCCTCGGGGTCGACACCTCCGCCGCCTCTCTCGAGGTGGCGAGAAGGGCCGTCTCCGATCCGAGGGCAGCCTTCCTCCCTCTCGACCAGCTGCCGGGGGCCGGCGCCTTCGACCTGGTCTACACCAACGGCGTGTTCCACCACATCCCTCCCGGGGAGCGGGCGGAGGCCCTGGCGAAGCTCGCCGCGGCGCTCGTGCCCGCGGGCTACCTCGCGGTGTGGGAGAACAACCCCTGGAACCCGGGCACCCGGTGGGTGATGAGCCGCATCCCCTTCGATCGCGACGCCATCCCCCTGCCGCCAACCGAGGCCCGGGCGAGAGTCACGGCAGCGGGTCTCGAGGTCCTCGGTGTGGACTTCCTGTTCTTCTTCCCTCGCCTCCTGAGCTTCCTCCGCCCTTACGAGCCATGGCTGGCCAGGATCCCGCTGGGGGCGCAGTACCTGGTCCTGGCCGAGGTGCCAGCCACTTCGGAAGGCGGTCCCAACGAGGTGCCAGCCACTTCGGGGCCGACCTAGATCTCCGTCTCCTCCCGCCGCGACAGCTCGCGGATCTTCCAGGCGAGGCCGATCAGCACCAGGACGATGAACGCCAGCGAGATCACCAGCCCACGGCGGCGGTAGCTCAGCTCGCCGAGGGCCTTCTCGCCGGCCTCCAGGGATTCTTGAGCCAGCTGCTGGCCGAGGGCGTGCTTCTTGGCGAAGGCCCCTTCCGGGTCGCTGGCGAAGGTGTGGACCAGCACCTCGAGCTCGATCTGGGCGTCGATGGCACCGTCGATTGCCTGTAGGGCTTGCCGCGTCTCGACCCCACCTCTCCTGGCACGGAGCAGGGTCCGCTCGGCGCGGGCGATCGAGGCCGTGAGCTCGCTCATCCGCGCCATCAAGGTGGCCCCAGTGCGATAGCCGAAGGGCTCCTGAGTGAAGGCCGGCTCGGTCCCATGGCACTCGACGCACCGCACGACATGGCCGATCACGGCCTGGTCGGTCTTCGGATCCTGGTAGGTGAAGGTCGTCTTGCCGATGCGGAACTTGGTGAAGAGGCGCTCGAACTCGGGCCGCAGGGGGGGCGTACCGGACTCCTGTGCCGGTAGGGTATGGAACGGCAGGCTCAGGGCCCGGTCGACCAGCCAGTCGAAGCGCTTCTCGCCCGAGAGACCTTCGGTCGCTGCGCTGGCGAGCAGGGCATCTCGCGTGCGCAGGTAGTTGGGCTGGCTGGGCTCGGGGACAAGCGCTTGGCCGGCTTTCGTCGCAGCCCCTTCGTGACAGAAGGCGCAAGGAGTCTCGGGTAGGCCGGTCAGCATCGCCATGGTCGGCCGTACCACACCGTGGTTGCTGTGGCAGGTTGCGCACTCGGAGAAGGCGTGGAAGCGGGTGACCGAGGCCTGCGGCTCGGGCGGCTCATGGCAGCTCGAGCAGCCGCCATCAGAGGCGGTGGCGAGAAAGTCGTTGTGGCGTTCGAAGCCCGCCATTTTGGGGCTTTGGCGGAAGAGTTGCGCTTCGCGGCCGTGGCATTGGCCGCAGACGAAGGCCACGGAATCAACCCCGGGAGGGCTGGCTCCGTGGTTGCCGTGGCAGTCGTTACAGGTCGGGGCTGAGAGATCCTCCTTCTCGAGCAACGCCCGCGCATGCACGCTCTGTCGCCAGAGCGCGTACTGGTCGATCGGCAGGTCCCGCCCGTCCGGAGTCTTGTAGCCGGCCATGCGCTCGGCGTCGCCGTGACAGCCACGGCAGGTCTCGGCCACGTTCTTGGGATGGACCCGGGAGAGCGGATCCGTGACACGCAAGATGCCGTGGGTACCGTGACAGGCCACGCAGGTGGCGACCTTGTGATCCCCCGCTGCCAGGGCCTTGCCGTGGACGCTCGAAGCGTACTCCCGCTCCTGGTCGACCCGGAGATCAGGCCGGAAGCGCCGCATCAAAGCAGGGTCCGAGTGGCACCGGCCACAGAACGCGGGGACCTGGCTCGGGTCCGGCTTGCCGCGATAGGGGTTGCCGGCGAAGTCCGGATCCATGGCCGAGGGATCGTCCGCCAAGCTCGGGTCGGGGTTTCCGCCGTGACAGTCGTGGCAGGACAGACCGACCTCGGCGTGGACGTCTCGGGCAAAGTCCCGGACCACCTGGGTCTGCTCCTCGTCGAAGAAGTCGGTGCTGGCATGACAGGTGGTGCAGGAGGTCGCCTTGGCAGCGCTGGGCGCGGTCTCGCCAAAGACCGCAGCAGCTCCAGCGCAGAGCAGGATCGCCAACACGGTGGTCCAGCATGGGCTCTTCATGGCTCCCTCCTCTCGGAATGCCGGGTGGCGAGGCTGAGGATCGCGACCAGCAGCGCGGTCGCCAGCACGACGAAGACCGGCACCAGGGAGCGATATCCCCAGGCGGTGAAGCCCACCACGTAGATGAGGGCGATGACCCCGATGGCCGTGAAGGCCGGACTCCGGCCCCGCAGGGCCACCCCCTTGTCGAGAAACGGCACCAACAGTACGAGCAGCCCGAGGACGCCGAAGAGCAGGATCGGAATGGCCTCGTACTCAATCCCCAGGATCTCGCCCCCCGGCACCAGCTTCAGGGTCTCGAACATGAACATGAAGTACCACTCGGGTCGGATGTCGCGGTAGGCGGGAGCGAAGGGATCGGCCTTCTCTCCAAGCTCCCAGGGGAAGAGGGCCGCCAACGCGGCGAGCACCCCGAGAGCCACCGTCCAGCCGAACAGCTCCCGCAGGGCGAAGTGGGGGAAGAAGCGCATGGGTCGCTGGCGAGCGCCCTCCCTCTCGACCTGGGGCGGCACGCTCATGCCGAGCTTCTGCACCAGCAGCAGGTGGCCCAGGAGGAGGAGCGTGGTCGCCGCGGGCAGCACCGCGACGTGCCAGGCGTAGAAGCGCGAGAGGGTGCCCCCGGCCACCCTTTCGCCGCCCCGCAGGAAGCGGAGGATCCACTCACCGACCCACGGCACCGCGCCGGCGATGTCCGTCCCCACCTTGGTGGCGAAGAACGCCAGCTGGTTCCAGGGCAGCAAATAGCCCGAGAAACCGAACGCCAGCGCCAGGAACAGGAGCAGGACGCCCGACATCCAGGTCAGCTCCCGAGGCGGCCGATAGGCCTTGAGGAAGTAGACCGTGGCCAGGTGGGCGAAGGCGAAGAAGACCATCAAGTTCGCCGACCAGGAGTGGATGGAGCGAATCAGCCAGCCGAAGGGAACGGTGGTCATGATGAACTCCACCGACTCGAAGGCCTCCTCCGCCGAAGGCCGGTAATACAGCATCAGCAGGATGCCGGTGGCAACCTGGATGGCGAAGAAGAAGAGCGTCATACCGCCGAAGTAGTAGAGCGGCGTGAAGCGATGGACAGGGACCGTCTTGTGGGCTGCAAGCTCCCGCAGGGAACCAAGGGAGAGCCGCTCGTCGAGCCAGGCGTAGATTCTCTTGCCAGCGCCTCTCATCGTTCAGGCCCTCTGCACCACGAGAGTGTCGGGCTGACCGCCGCCCCGCGCCACCCGATGAACCTGGAAGGCGGTCAAGGGTCGGGGCGGTGGCCCGGCGACGTTGCGGCCAGAAAGGTCGTACTGGCCGTTGTGGCAGTTGCACCAGATCGCCTGCTTGTCCTTGCGGTACTCGACAATGCAGTCGAGGTGGGTGCAGGTGGCCGAGAAGGCTCGGTACTCGGTGTCCGAGACTCGGATCACAATGACAGGCTCGGACCCGAAGCGCAGGATCTTGAACCCTCGCTCGAGGAGATCCGGGTCATTGACTGCGCCGGCCTCCACCTCGGCGGTGGTGGCCTCGGGGACATCCGGCGGGCTGACGTAGCGGAGAACCGGATAGAGGGTTGACGCGAGGAAACCGCCGAACGAGGTTCCCAGCAGCCAGTTCAGGAACCTCCGGCGCTCGAGTCGAGGGGCATCGCCGATCATGGGCACCTCTCTCCTTCTCTGTGGTTGCCGAGGAGCCTGTCGCTGATCGAGCACGCGGAACACACCCCTGGGAGCGGGTCCACTGCCCTTGAGGATGGGCACGGCCTCGCCGAGAAGCGGAGAGGTCACTCCGGACCCTGCGGGGTGCCAGGCACTTCGGAGCCCATCCCTCGGCGCCCCCCTCCGAGGTGCCAGCCGTTTCGGGCTCGCTACGGGAATCTGGGCGGTTCTACGTCTATCTCAAGAGAGATGGCACGAGACCCTCGCTTCCAGCCCCCCGGCTACCTCATGGAGGTGACCTGCCGCACCGTGCAAGGTCGCTACCTGCTTCGCCCCGGCGAGCGGCTCAACGCCATCGTCCTCGGTGTGCTCGGCCGAGCACAGCGTCTCTTTGGCCTGCGCATCCACGGTTTCGTGTTCCTCTCCAACCACTACCACTTGCTGGTGTCTCCCACCTCCGTCCAGCAACTGGCCCAGTTCATGGGTTACCTGAACGGCAACCTCGCCAAGGAAGTTGGCAGGCTCGCACGCTGGAAGGACAAAGTCTGGGCACGGCGCTACCAAGCCATCCCCGTCAGCCACGAAGAAGCCGCGCAGATCGGGCGGCTGCGCTACCTGCTGGCCCATGGCTGTAAGGAGCGTCTGGTCCCCAGCCCGACCGATTGGCCAGGCGCCCACTGTGTCGATACCTTGCTCGAGGGGGCCACGGCCCAGGGCACGTGGATCGATCGCTCCGCCGAGTACGAGGCCCGTCGAAGGGGAAAGAAGGTCGACACCCAGGCATTCTGCACGCTCGAGAACGTCGTGCTCGAGCCACTCCCCTGTTGGGTTGATCTCCCCGAAGAGGTCCGCCGCTGTCGAGTGCGAGAGCTGGTGCAGGAGATCAAGCTCGACGGGCAGCTAGCCGCTGGGCCAGGACTGGACGCCGATCGAGCACGCAGGAGAATCCTCCTGCAGCATCCTCACAGCCGGCCCAAAACGCCACCGCCACGAAGACCCACGCCGAAAGTGCACGCGGCGTCTGCGACCGCGCGACAGGCCTTCTGGCAGGCTCTCCGTGCCTTCGTCCGGGCCTACCGCGAGGCCGCGTCCCGACTGCGAGAAGGAGATCGGCTGGCGTGCTTCCCCGAAGGCTGCTTTCCGCCTGCGCTGCCCTTCGTGCCCGCACCTTCGGGCTGACAAGCGCTACTCCTCCTCCGACCCGAACCGCACCCGAACGTCACTTGAGGCCACTCGAGCGAGAACGGCCGTGGGGTAGCCACGCGGCGACCTGACTGTCCAGGTCTTCACGGATCCGAACCTGGACGCAAGTGCGCTGACGATTGGGGCACAGCGGCCCTGAGATGCGAGGCTGGAGGGCGATGATGCCGGCCCTCGCGCAGTCCCATCCGAAGTGGCTGGCACTTCGGACCTTGGGGGTGTGCTAGCCTCCGTGCCGACCCACCTGCCGGCCATGTCCGTCTCCCAACGCATCCTCCGTCGTCTGGGCGCGCCCCTGGCCGGACTTCACTATCGCTATTTCTTCGGCAGGTCCTCGCCCATTGCGCTCTGGCTGGGGCGCTGGGTCGATCGCTGGGAGGAAACCAGTCGGCGTGGCGACGTTCCTCTCGATCGCGAGCGCTGGGAACAGCAGTACCACTCGGGGCGTTGGGCTTGTCTGGCCGACGCCTCGGAGACCGCTCGCTACGGCGCCCTCGCTGGCTTCTTGACCCGGGAGGACGGTCTCGCGGAAGTGCTGGACGTCGGCTGCGGCGAGGGCCTCCTGCGGCGTTTCTACCCGGCCCTCGGACTCCACTTTACGGGTATTGACCTCTCAGAAGCCGCCATCGCCAGGGCTCGCCAGCAGAACCTGCCCAGCGACCGCTGGCTCCAGGCGGATGCCGAGACCTTCGCCCCTTCTCGACCGCCGGGAGCCATCGTCCTCAACGAGTGCCTCTACTATCTCCGCCAACCGACCCGACAAGCCCGGCGTTATCTCGATCTGTTGGTTCCCGGAGGGCTGCTGTTGGTGTCCATGTTCCGGACTCCCAGGACGGACGCGATCGCCCGCAGCCTGGCCCGAGAGCTGCCTCTGGAGGAAGAGGTCGAAATCCTTGGCAAGAGAGGAACCTGGCGCGTTCAGGTCTTCAGGAGAGGAACCCCGCCCATCGCGCCCACTGCTCGGTGATCTCCATGGACCGCTCGAAGTCCCACGCTGGCTCGAACCCCAGGACCCGGCGGGCCTTGTCGATGCGGACTCTGGTGCGCGCGCGAAAGAAGTTGATCATCGAGGGAGGGAGGGGGAGCACCGGGAGCTCCCCCTCCCCCGAAGTGGCTGGCACTTCGTGGGAAGAGAGCCTCGATTTGATGCGCTGCTGCCAGGCCTCGGGCAGCACGCCGCTAGCAAGCTCCCGTAGGGCCCGCAGCTCCCTGGTCTCGAACAGACGATCCCTTACCGCGCGGTCCTTCTTGACCAGCGATGCCAGCTCCCCCAGCAACCATGGCCGACGTGCCTGGCACTCCTTCCAGTAGGCCCGGGCCTCGGCCTCGGTCAGCGAGACCGTCCGCGCCGGGGGCCCCAGCATCCGCTCGAATCGGCCGTACATCTGTCTCCACGTCACCGGCTCAGCAGCCGAGGCCAGGAAGGCCTCTCCCACCGCACCTTCGACCACGGCCGCCAGCAACATGGCGGTCACGAGGTCATCGACGTAGATATGGTTGGCAATCCCCTCTCCGTTCTCGATCAGAATCGCCCGGCCACTGCGCAGCGAGCGCAACACCGTCTCGGTCCAGACCCCGCCCCAAGGACCATGCACAGCCGTCGGCTGCAGCACCGTCACCGGCACCCGACCGGCGCGGGAGCAAGCCAGGGCGATCTCCTCTGCTTCCAGCTTGCTGTCCGAGTAGGCGTTTCCGAAACGGCGCCGGGGAGCCTCCTCGGTCAAGTCGCCGTCCGGTGTCTTGCCGTAGACCATCAGGGTCGAGAGATGAACCACCCGTCCCACCTTGGCCCGAGCGGCGGCCTCGAGCAGGCGCCGTGTACCCTCGCGGTTCACCCAGGCCCGATGGCGCTGGCTGCCGCTGGTGCCGTACGCGCAGTGGAAGACCACGTCACAGTCCCGCACGGCCGCCGCGAGGGCGGCGGGGTCCGTGACGTCACCGCGAACGAAGTCGACGGGGAAGCGAGCCAGCCGGGAAGCCGATGCCACGCCGCGCACCAGCACCCGCACTTCGGCGCCGATCTCGAGCCGGAGCCGCTCGACCAGTCGGCCGCCGATGAAGCCCGCCGCGCCGGTGACCATCACTCGGCGCCCGGCCAGTGCCTCCCGAGCTGTCTCGACGGTCACGACGTCCCGACCTCTCGCTGGGCTCGCTGGGGGATCGACCAGGGCAGCTGCAGGGCTTGCCTGGCCGCGTAGCAGGCCTCGATCAGTGCCACTCCCCGCCGCCCCTCCTGGCCCGACACCACGGGCTCACCGCCCTGGCGGATGACTCGAGCGAAATCGTCGATCGAGCGCAGGAACGCACCGTTGAAGGTCAGGCCCGGTGACTTCCCTCGCCGTGCACGTCCATCGAGGCGCAGCTGCTCTCCTCCGATGCGGACGATCAGCGGCGGATCCGGGTCCCAGATCCCCACCTCGAGGGTCCCTGTCTCGCCTTCGAAGAGGCAGGTGTTGGCGAGGTTGCGGCTCCGGCTGATCTCGACAAAGCCGCCGAGCCCCGAGGCCATGGTCAGCTCGAGCTCGCAGTCGCTCTCCACCCCGCCGCAGGCGTCGTCCCGATAGGTCAGCTCGTGCCAGTCGCCGAGCCAATGCAGGAGCAGGTCGAGGACGTGGGAGCCGTAGTCGGTGAGCACACCGCCGCCGGCGGTCTCGCGGTGGAGCACGAAGTCGCTGGCGAATTGCCAGCGTGAGATGACGCCCAAGCGCAGCTCGAACCGCCGCAAGGGGCCCAGCAGACCGGAGGCGAGCCAGCCGGCGACGAGAGCGGTCGAGTCGAAGGAGCGGAACTGGAGCCCCAGGGCGAGCACAGCGCCGCTCGCCTCGGCCGCCTCGATCATGGCGTCGCACTCGGTGGTGGAGATCGCCATGGGCTTCTCGACCAGGACGTGGATGCCCTGCCGCAGCAGGTCGATGGCGACAGGTGCGTGGAGGTGATTGGGCAGGGCGAGCACCGCCGCCTCGGCGTGGGCAGCGACCGCGGAAGCGTCTCCCGAAGTGGCTGGCACCTCGTAGCGGGTGGCCAGGGCGCGGGCGCGAGCCTCGTCGCGGTCGACCAGAAGCGTCGCCTCGACCAGGCGCGAAGCAGCGATCGAGGGCAGGTAGTGGCCCGCGGCCACGGCGCCGCAGCCCACCACCGCGAGGCGGACCTTCTCGTCCATCACCTGCCCATCAGCCCTCGGTCGTCCGGTGGCGCCACCGCAGGTCCGGCGCGAGGCTACCCGTCGCCAAGAGCTCCTGGATCCGACCCAGCCGGATGTAGCGGGCGCCGCGCAGGGCCTCCTCGGTGAGCCCCGCCTCGCGGTAAGCGTCCGCCAGCTGTCGCGCACCGCGGCGAGCGTCCCAGGCCGGCACAAAGGCTGGCAGCACGCGGCGGATCTTCTCGCAGTCCACCCGGTAGCAGCGCAGGTCCGGACCCGCGTTGGCGGCGAAGGTGATCTCGGCCCCCGGTACCGTCTCGCCGACGATCTCGGCCAGCTCGCGGATGCGGTAGTTCTCATCCGTTCGGCCGACGTTGAACGCCTGGTCGTGCACCAGCTCCCGGGGAGCGGCGAGCACCGCCAGAAAGGCCCGGCCGATGTCCTCCACGTGGACGATCGGCCGCCAGGGCGTGCCGTCGCTCATCAAGTGGATCTTGCCCGTGGTCACCGCCCAGGCCACCAGGTTGTTGAGCACCAGGTCGAGGCGCAGCCGGGGTGAGGCTCCGTAGGCCGTGGCGTTGCGCAGGTAGGTCGGGCTGAAGCGGTCGTCGGCCATGCCGGCCAGGGCCTGCTCCAGCCGGACTTTGGACCAGCCATAGGGGGTGACCGGGTTGAAGGCAGCCGTCTCGTCCAGGAACGCGTCGCCGGCGGCGCCGTAGGTACTGCACGAAGAAGAGAAGGCGAAGCGTTCGACGCCGGCCTCCTTGGCCAGGCGGGCGAGGCGGATCGAGCCGGTCTCGTTGATGTCGTAGGTCAGCTCGGCGTCGAGGTTGCCCAAGGGATCGTTCGACAGGCTCGCCAGGTGCACGACGGCGTCGAAGCCCTCGAAGTCCGCCACGGTGGCGTCGCGCAGGTCCTTCTCCAGAGTGGGAACGTCGTCTTCCTCGAAGGACTGGCCGGGCAGCCGGCAGGGGTCGAACCAGCCGGTGTCGAACCCTACGACCTGGTGGCCGCCGGCGCGCAAGAGGGGGACGAGAACGGAGCCGAGGTAGCCCTGATGGCCGGTGACGAGGAGCCGCATGGCGGCGCGACGATAGCAGATCAGGGGGCCCACACCCGGTAGCGCCAGCAGCCCACGAGCCGGCCGGTGCGCCAGGCCAGCTGGTGCAGCCAGGCCCCTCGACGATGCGGCAGGGCGAGCAGGGGCAGGGTCAGGAGCAGCCGCGCCCACTTGGCGAGGCCCAGCCACCAGGGCAGGCGAGGCATGCCCCGGGAGCGATAGCGGCGGTAGGCGAGGACGTTGTAGATGCCGAAACGGAAGCTCTGGCGGAACCTCCCGGAGAGGTCGGCGCGGAAGGAGATGTGGACCACGGCTTCGGGCACGAAGACCAGCGGCGTTCCCGCGAGCTGGAGACGCCAGCAGTAGTCGGTGTCCTCGAGAGCCGGGAGGGACTCGTCGAAGCCCCCCACCTCTTCGTGGAGCCGGCGCAGCACTCCCAGGCCACCACCCCCGGCGTGGGGCAGAAACGGTGGATAGGTGTAGGGGTTCAAGCCGTCGCGCTGGTGCTCCCCCCGCGCCGCCACCACCCAGGCCGGGTTGAGCTTCCAGGCGTCGTAGCGGGCGGCTACCAAGTCGTGCTCGCACAGGGCCCGGCCCATGGCCTCCAGCCAGCCCTCCCCCACCTCGTCGTCGGCGTCGCAGAAGACCAGGGCGTCGCCGGACGCGGCCCGGGCCCCGACGTTGCGGCTGTGGGCCGGTCCTCGCCCCACCATCGAGCGGACGACTCGCAGCCCGGGCAGACGGTCACGCCAGCGCTCGGCCAGCTCGGGGGAGCCGTCCGTGGAGCCGTTGTCGGCGAGGATGACCTCCCAGCCTCCGGGCCAGCTCTGGCGAGTCAGGGCATCGAGCTGCCGGGGCAGGGTCTCGGCGGCCTGGAAGCAGGGCACGACCACCGACAGGCGGAAGGTCTCCGGCCGACGGCTCATGCCAGACGGCGCAGCCAGTCGAGATCGGGCCGCCGATAGAAATGCCACCTGCGCGGCCGGCCGAGCGCCAGCAGCTCGGGCACGGTGACGAAGCGGTAGCGCCCGGCGTGGCGCGTCAGCAGCTGCTCGACGGCCTCGAGGGTGGGTCCGCGGTCGGCATGGCGGGGATCGATGAAGGTCGCCAGGCGGTCGTGAAAGAGCACGATCGAGCCCGGACCGAGGCGCCGCTCGACCCGGGCCACCAGCAACTCCGCGGGGTCGTCCAGCCAGTCCTCGGCGACCGCGTTCCAGGCCACCACCCGGTAGCCGAGGGCTACCGCATCGAGCTGGGAAGCGAGGCTTTGGTGGCCGTAGGGAGGGCGGAAGAGCTGGTCCCCCCAAGGTGCCAGGGCCTCGCGTGCCCAACGCAGCTGGGCTCGGCGATAGGGCGCGCGGAGGGTGGGGAACGACGGATGGTCCCAGGTGTGGTTGCCGATGGCGTGGCCCTCGGCGGCCACCCGCTCGACCACGGCCCGATGAGCCAGGGCCTGCTTGCCGACCATGAAGAAGGTGGCCCGGGCCCCATACCGGGCGAGGAGTTCGAGCAGGAGGGGAGTCCAGTGTGGATCCGGCCCGTCGTCGAAGGTCAGGGCCACGGCCGGCTCGCCGGTCTGGACCCGGATCAGCGTGCCGGTCGCCGCCGCCGACAGCTCGACGAGACCGCGGGCGAAGCTCCTGAGGTTGGGGGACGGTTTCACGGGTCGTGGGGGCCGGTCGAGCGACCGGCCCGGCGCGATGATACGCGAAGCCGATCCAGCCTCAGGGCCGAGCGTCGGCCGGCACCCAGAGATCCGGGTAGCGGTCGACCTTCGGATGGTCGGTCAGGCGAAGGGGAGGCCCGGTGAGATCGAGGGTCTCGCGATCAACCGGCACGACGAAGATCTCGTAGTTGGCCTTCGAGTGACTGTGGCCTCCCCCCGATGCCCCATAGGCCAGCCAGCCGCCATCCCGGGAGAGCATCGGAAAGTAGACGTAGCGGCGGCCCTTCGGGAGGCGAGGATCGTCGCGGCCGATCCAGTCGCTGACCAGCCGGTCGCCGAGGCGCATGCGCCGGATCGGCCCCCCGCCCCGCTCCACCCAGTAGCCCCAGCGCCCGTCTGCCGAGAAGTAGGACTCGCAGCCCCGGAAGCCGAACAGCGAGGTGATGGCCCGTGAGCGCGCGTCGTAGGGCGAGAAGCTCGGTAGCGCCTGGGTGGCGTGGCGGAGGGTGGGATCGACCAGCCAGCCGAGGGGCTCCGCGACCCGAGTCAGGGCACGCCGCCGGCCCGTGGGCAGGTCGTGAAGGTAGGTCAAGCCATCTGCCCCGATCAGGATCAGCTCCCCTTCGCTGCGCCAGACGGCCGAGCGGTTGGCCCATACCTGCCCTCGAGCCGGGCCCAGGACCCGTTCGCCCGAGCCGTCCCTCAAGAGGAGACGCAGCTCGCCGTCGATCGGTCTCTCCTGATAGTCCCCGAGGGTCGGGCGGGACAGGTAGGCCACCTGGCGGCCGCCGGGCGAGATGTGGGCGCAGCAGTGATCGCGGCCTGCCTCGAGCGGGGAGAGGCGGCGGGGGCCTCGTTCGTCAAAGGACTGAACCCAGATCCCCCAGCTGCCGTCACGGTTCGACTCCCAGACCGCGAGCCCCCCGGCGGGCAAGCCCGGTCCCACCGGAGAACCCCCTGCCGGAGTGCCCTCCCTCGGGATCGGAGGCAGCTCGACGGCCGGCCCACAGGCGAAGGCGCTCGCCACCAGGAGCATGAGCCCGAGGATGCCCGGCTTGATCGTGGCTGAGTGCCCGCTCGGCATGCGGCAGGGACCTCTGCATCCTCCATGCCGCAGCGGTGGCGGAGGACGGCCTCCGCGGGGGATAAGATGCCGTCCCCATGCGTCGAAGTCTCCCCTGGGCCGTGCTCGGTCTGCTGCTCGCCGGCCTCTTGCTCGCCGCGGTCACCCTCGACCGCCGGACCTGGCCCGGCTTGATGGGCGACGAGGCGACCTACCTGATGCAGGCCGAGAGCCTGGCCTGGGACTTCGATCTCACCTACGAGCGCGGCGACTACCAGCGCTTCGTCGCTCATTGGGGCATCAAGCCCGACGGGGTGATCCTCCAGAGCAGCGATCGGGGCGCCACGTTCACCTACGGCAAGCCCGCCTTCTACCCCACCTTCCTCGCCCCCTTCTCGCGGCTCTCGCCGACCCGTGGACCGGCCGTGGCCAACGTCCTGTTGCTGGCCCTCGCCGCCCTCCTGACCGCCCATACGCTCTCCAGCCGCCTGGGGGCCACGGCGCCGCTGTGGGTGGCGGCCTTCGTCTTCGCCTCGGTCACCTTCGCGAACGCCTTCTGGGCCCACGCCGACCTGTTTCTCGCTTGCCTCACGGCCCTGGCCCTGGCCCTCGCCTACCGCGAACGCGAGGCCCCCGAAGCGCTGCCCGAGATCTGGGGCGAGCGGCCGGAGGTTCAGGGTCGGGCCTTCCTGCTCCGTTGGGCGGCGGTGGGGGCTCTGCTCGCGCCGGTGGCTCTCTCCCGCCCCTTCTACCTGGGCTTGCTGTTGCCGGCCGCCCTGGCCGTGCCGCGGGAGCGGCGCCGCCAGGGCCTGGCCGCCCTCGGGGCGGGAGCTCTGCTGGTCGCAGGTCTCTCCGTGGCGGCCAGCTACGATCGCAGCGGCAGCTGGACCAGCTACGGTGGCGAACGCCTAGCCTTCTACTCCTACACGGGCTTCCCAAAGGTCGATCTGGCGGACCAGGAGTGGTCCCGGCTGGTCGCCCGACGGGGCCCGGGCAACTGGACCGAGGGCGAGCGGCTGCTGCCCTACGCCTTCGAGCCCCGGCTCACCGGTTACAACCTGCTCTACTTCTCGGTCGGCCGCAACACCGGCCTGCTCCCCTACTACCTGCCCTTGCTCCTCGGCCTGGTCGCCTTCCGCAAGGACCGCGGCCGCTGGGCCTTGCTGCTCGCCGTGGCCCTCGCCGTGGCCGGCTTCCTCTTCGTTCGCCCCT
Organism: Thermoanaerobaculia bacterium; assembly: GCA_036274895.1. Taxonomy (GTDB): domain Bacteria; phylum Acidobacteriota; class Thermoanaerobaculia; order Multivoradales; family SZUA-115; genus CALMKX01. The sequence continues at coordinate 236,126 of DASUEU010000051.1, forward strand.
TCAACTTCTACGGCGGTGGCGCCGCCCTGGCCAACCGCTACTTCCTGCCGGTCTACCCGGCTCTGTGGTTCCTCTGCGGACGCTCCCGCCCCTGGGCCTGGCCCCTGGCGATCACCCTCGCCGCGGTCCCATTCCTCGCCCCGTCCTGGCTGGCCCCCGCGGCCTATCCGCTCGACGAGAAAGGCGGCTGGCGCTACGTCTCGGCGAGCGCCCGGGCCTGGCTGCCCTACGAGACGACGCAGGACCACCTCAAGCCCTCCGGCCAGGAGGACGTGGTGCACAACGAGCTGTGGGTCAAGCCCCTGGGCACCGAGGTGCGGGTCGAGGTCGCTGGCCAGCGCTTCCGGCTCGAGGGCCGGCCGGTGGCCGAGGTGCTGATCGCCAGCCCGCGGCCCCTGCCGGCGCTTCGCCTCGAGTTCGACGCCACCGGCCCAACCCGCGTGGACCTGGCCGGAGCCGAGCTGCGCCGGCGCCTCTTCGAACCCTCGGGGGGTTCGACCTTCGACTTCGCCCTCGGCCGGCCGACCGCCGTGCACAAGCCCTGGTGGGCCGAGGAGAGCTGGTACTTCTACCGCCTCGAGATCCGCCCCGAGACCTCGCCCGAAAAGGCTGGCACCTCGAAGCAAACGTGGGTGTTCCAGATGAAACGGCTGTAGGGGCGGCCCCCCGTGGCCGCCCTGTTTGGATCGGAGGGCAGGCACGGGGGCCTGCCCCTGATATGGAACGACCGTTTGTCAAGTGCGCTGGTTGGGGGCTCTCCCGCCTTGGGGCGGGTGGGTCCCTTCCAGCTAGAGAGGGCCAGCCTGGCCCGGTGCAGGAGCCCGGCCGCTTCGACGACGAGTCACTCTGA
>DASUEU010000052.1:0-1274 GCA_036274895.1 Thermoanaerobaculia bacterium
GGTGGTGGGCTCGCCGGTGGCCAACCGCCGAAGGGGCGAGACCGAAGGGCTGATCGGCCTCTTCATCAACACCCTCGCCCTGCGCACCCGCCTCGACGGCGACCCCAGCTTCACCGAGCTGCTGGCCCGAGTGCGGGAGACCGCGCTCGCCGCCTTCGCCCACCAGGACCTGCCCTTCGAGCGCCTGGTCGAAGAGCTCGCCCCCCAGCGCAGCCTCGCCCACACCCCCCTCTTCCAGGTCCTCTTCGCCCTGAACAACGCCCCCCTCGAGCCCCTGAGCCTCCCCGGCCTCCGGCTCGAACCCTTGCCTCTCGACCCGGGAGTCGCCAAGTTCGATCTAACCCTTGGGCTGGCACCGGCCGGAGAAGGTCTCGCGGGCTACCTCGAGCACAGCACCGAGCTCTTCGATGCGAGCACGATCGAGCGGCTCTGGGGCCACTTCGAGCGCGTGCTGGCCTCGGCCGTGGCGGCGCCGGATCAGCCGGTCTCCCAGCTGAGCTGGCTTTCGGCCGGAGAGCGCCAGCAGGTGGTGTGGGAGTGGCGGGGGCCGTCGGTGGTGGGAGGGGTGGAGGGGGAGGACGTCTGGGGCCGGTTCGTGGCTCAGGCGGAGCTGGCGGGGGAGCGGGTGGCCCTCGTTTGCGGCGAGGAGCGTTGGAGCTACGGGGGGCTGGCGGGGTGGAGCGCCCGTTGGGGAGCAGCGCTGTCGGCGCGGGGGGTGGGGCCGGAGTGCCGGGTGGGGGTGGGGCTGCCGCGGGAGCCGCCCCTGGTGGCGGCGCTGCTGGCGGTGGGCTGGGCGGGGGGAGCCTACGTGCCGCTGGACCTCTCCTATCCGCGGGAGCGTCTGCGCTGGCTGCTCGAGGACAGCGGGGCGGGCTGGGTGGTGGGGGAAGCGTCGTCGCTGCCGGCCGAGGCCCTGGGCCGCTGCGAGGTGATCGCGCCGGAGGAGCTGGAGAGGGCTATCCCGGCCGGCGGCTCGGCGTCGTGGGCCCTCTCGCCGGGGCGGGCGTGGGGGATCCCGGCGCGGGGTCTGGCCTACCTGATCTACACCTCGGGCTCGACGGGTCGGCCGAAGGCGGTGGCGATCGAGGCGGGCGGGGCCCTGGCGCGGCTGTCCTGGGCGCGGGAGCGCTACAGCGAGGGAGAGCTCTCAGGCGTGCTGGCCTCGACCTCGGTGTGCTTCGACCTGTCGGTGTTCGAGCTGTTCGGTCCCCTGTGCTCGGGGGGCACGGTGGTGCTGGTGTCGGACGCCTTAGCCCTGGGAGAGCTTCCAGCGA
>DASUEU010000053.1:0-35979 GCA_036274895.1 Thermoanaerobaculia bacterium
TCGCTGGAAGCTCTCCCAGGGCTAAGGCGTCCGACACCAGCACCACCGTGCCCCCCGAGCACAGGGGACCGAACAGCTCGAACACCGACAGGTCGAAGCACACCGAGGTCGAGGCCAGCACGCCTGAGAGCTCTCCCTCGCCGTAGCGCTCTCGCGCCCAGGACAGCCGCGCCAGGGCCCCGCCCGCCTCGATCGCCACCGCCTTCGGCCGACCCGTCGAGCCCGAGGTGTAGATCAGGTAGGCCAGACCCCGCGCCGGGATCCCCCACGCCCGCCCCGGCGAGATGGCCCACGACGCAGAGCCGCCGGCCGGTTGGGCCCTCTCCAGCTCCTCCGGTGCGATCACCTCGCAGCGGCCCAGGGCCTCGGCCGGCAGCGACGACGCTTCCCCCACCCCCCGCGCCACCAACGCCCGCCCCCAACGCGCGCTCCACGCCGAAAGGGCCTCATAGCTCCAGCGCTCCTCGCCCCACACCAGCGCCACCCGCTCCCCCAGCTCCTCCGCCACCGCCGCGAAACGGCCCCAGACGTCCTCCCCCTCCACCCCTCCCACCACCGCCGGCCCCCGCCACTCCCACACCACCTGCTGGCGCTCTCCGGCCGAAAGCCAGCTCAGCTGGGAGACCGGCTGATCCGGCACCGCCACGGCCGAGGCCAGCAGCTCGACCAACCGGGCGAGCAGGCGCTGGGCCGTGGTGGCGTCGAAGAGGGCGCGGTCGTAGGTCAGGATCGCCCCGAGCTCCGCGCCCAGCTCGGCCATGGAGAGGGTCAGGTCGAAAGCCGCCGAAGGGACCGGAGGTGGGATCGACTCGAGCTCGAGACCGCCGAGCTGGAGGCGGTGCCCGCCCAGGCCGAGGGCGAAGGCCGCGAGGGCGGCCTGGTCGCCGCGGCGGGCCCGCTGCCACACGAAGAGCACCTGGACCAGGGGCGGTAGGGAGAGGTCCCGCGTCGGCCGCAGCCGCTCTGCCAGCCATGGAAAGGGATAGGAGCGACGCAGTGCCTGGTGGACAGCTCGGCGATTGCGGGTCACCAGCTCCCGGAAGGTGGGGTCGTCCGCCAGCTCGGCCCTCAGGGGTACCGGGTTGACGAAGTAGCCCACCAGATCGGCGAAGCCGGAGCGCTCGCGGCCGGCCGTGGGCGTTCCCACCAGGAAGTCCGAGCTACCCGCGAGCCGGCTCAGGAGGACCTGGAAGCCGGCCAACAGGACGCTGAAGCTGGTAGCTCCCACCTGGCTGGCGAACGCGCCCAGACGACCGGCCAGGGAACCCTCCAGGAAACCCTGCACGCAGGCCGCTCGACCGGAGGGCCGCGCCGGGCGGGGGTGGTCGGTGGGCAGCTGGAGCACGTCCGGGACTCCGGCCAGCCGCTCGCGCCAGTAGTCCCAGGCCTCCTCGGCGGCCGGGCTGGCGAGCCATTGCTCCTGGGTGACGATGAAGTCCTGGTAGCAGGCCGAGAGAGGGGCGAGATCGAGGACCTCACCCGCGCGGGCGGCGTCGTAGGCCGCGCCCAGCTCGCGAGCGACCACCGCCAGCGACCAGAAGTCCGCCACCAGGTGGTGGATGACCAGCAGCAACCGCGTCCTGCCCTCCCCTTCCGCGAGCACCGCCACGCGCAGCAGAGGCCCGGCTGCGAGGTCGAAGGGACGCAGAGCCTCCCGGGCCAGGACTTCCTCTCGACGCTCTGCGGTCCAGCCACGGGCGTCGATCTCGATCAACTCGGGGCCGAGACGCTCGTGGACCTGCTGGAAGGGCTCCCCGCCCTCGGCCCCGAAGGTGGTGCGCAGGGCCGGATGCCGCCGGGCGAGGGCGTCGAGGGCCTGCCGCAGGGCCGGGAGGTCGATGCCGGGGGGCAGGACGCGGCCGGCCGCGACCACGTGGTAGGCGCTGCTCTCAGGCGCCAGAACCTGGAGGAACCACAGCGCGCGCTGCCCTGCCGAGAGAGGGGAGCGCCCCTCAGTCGGCAGGGCCTCGACGAGGGTACCGGGGCGGCCCAAGCGGCTCCCTCCTACTGCACGTAGCCCAGGGCCCGCAGGCGCTTGAGCTCCTGGTCGCTCATCTGGCCCACGGCGTGAGCGTCGGGGGCCAACGGGGCCGCCGCCATCGCCTCGCGCCAGCTGGTCAGGAGACGAGCCAGGCGGGTCACGACTTCGGGGTTGGCCGCCGCCACGTCGTGGGCGTCGAGGGGGTCCCGCCGGTGGTCGAAGAGCTCGAACTCCGGCTTGCTCGGTGGGCGCCGGGTGTGGTGGATCAGCTTCCAGCCGTCCTGGATCACCGAGAAGGACTCCTGGTCCCGCGGTGGCGGGCCATAGACGTTGGTGATCGCCGCCTTGACGGCGAACACTGGCCGCTCCGGGCCACCTCTCGCCAGCAGGTCGGCCCCCTGCCAGGACTCCGGCACGGCGAGGCCGGAGAGCCGGGCGAGGGTGGGGGCCAGGTCGAGGATCTGCACCGTGCGGGGCACTCGCGCCGGCGCCGGCAGCGCCCCCGGCCCCCACAGCAGCAGGGGCACGTTGGTCAGCTCGCCGTAGAGGCTCTGGCCGTGGTTGGTCCAATCGTGGTCGAGGAACTCCTCGCCGTGGTCGCCGACGAAGGCCACCACCACGTCGTCGTCCAGGCCGGCGGAGCGGAGCCCGGCGAGGAGCCGGCCGACCTCGACGTCCATGGCCCGGATCGAGCCGTCGTAGAGGCTCTTGTCGCGGGCCGCGAAGTCCTCGGGAGGGATCCCCGCCTGGAGCAGCTCCGCGCGCGAGGGCATGCCGACCAGCTGCATCAACGGGTCGGTGATCAAGGGCACCACCTGGCCGCGGCGCTGGTTCTGGATGCCCACCGATCCCGGTTCCGCCCAGACCGTGTTGTAGGGCTCGAAGGTGTGGTACGGGTGGTGCGGGTCGAAGAGGTGGAGGAAGGCGAAGAAGTGTGTGTCCTTGTGGGCCTCGATCCAGGGCAGGAGGCGGTCGACGTAGTACCGCGCGGTCTTGCCGGGCATGGGCGCGGTGATCGAGGTGGATTCGTGGAGCTCCTCGAAACCCTGGTGCATGTTGGAGAACTTGCCCAGGAAGGAGTTGGCCGCGAGCGAGACGGTCGCGTAGCCGGCTTGGCGATAGACCTCGGCGAGAGTGGTGGCGCTGCTGGGGAGCAGCGAGTCGAACTCGATCACCCGGTGGGTCAGGGGGGAGAGCGAGGTCATCAGGGAGGGCGCCGCCGCCTTGGTCCAGGTCGCCACCGTCTGGCAGTCCTCGAAGAGCAGGCCCTGCTTGGCCATGCCCGTCAGCACCGGCGCCGTCGGGCGGCCGTAGCCGTAGGTGTCCAGGTGGTCGCGGCGCAGGGTGTCGCCCATGACCAGGATCACCCCGCGGGGCGCCTGGCCCGGCCGGCCCTTGGCGGCGCGGGCGTCGGGAAGGCGGTTGCGGACCACCGGCGAGCCCCAGAAGCCGATCTCCCCTTCGTCGCCCGCGAGCGAAAGAGACAGAGAGACCTCCTTGCCGCCCCAGGCCGCGAGATCCACCTCCAACGGCTCCCAGCGGTGGGCGGAGGTGACCGTACGCTCGAGCACCACGATCTCGGCACCGCCGCCGGCGGGAGCCGCCGTGACCCGGAAGGTCACCGGCTTCACGTCCAGGGTGCCCACGGCGAGGTCGAGCCAGGGCCGCTCGGGCAAGCGGGCCGTTAGCCGCACCGTCTCCGGCACGTGGGCCACCACCGACTCGCGGAAGACCTCGGAGAGCCCCTGCCAGGCGATGCTGGTCGGGATGCTCGCCAGGTGCTCGCGGCGGAAGATCAGGCGCACCGACTCGATCTCGAAATCAGCCCCCGCGCGGTCGGTCGGCCGCACCAGGACATGGCGGATCGAGGCCGCGTCGTAGACCTCGGGCGGTCGCGGCAGGAGGGTATAGGTGCGCATCTCGCCATCGGCGAGGAGGGGGCTGCCGATCATCCAGGGGTAGACCCGTGACTGCTCGACGACCAGCGGCATGGTCGGGTCTTCCCCGGCCTCGAAGTGCACGTAGAGGTTGTTGCCGGCGGTGGCCCGCAGGCGGATCTCCACCGCGTGCAGGATGTCGCCCCCCAGAGCGTCCGGCTGGCGGCCGGCGTAGACGATCGCCAAGTCATCGGTCGAGCGGCCGGACAGCCGACCCCCGGCCACGCGCAGATCGGTGACCCCGAAGCCGACCTGCCAGGCCGCCACGGCGCCAGGTGCCGCACCCGGAGGGGGCGGCAGCGAGCCGTCGAAGCGCCACTCGGTACGCGCCAGCCCGGTCGCCGGCGCCCGGCCGCCTTCGACCATGGAGTCCTCGAAGCGGTCCACCAGACGGATCGCCACCGGCTTCGACGGCTCCGTGGAACGGCAGGAGAGCGCGAGGGCTCCCCACGAGGCGATCAGCAGAACCGACAGCCACCCTACCCAACGTGTCATCTCCAGTTCTCTCCTTTCGACGGCGCTAACGGCTGCGGCTGCGACCGGCCCACCAGGCCGCGACGGCCACTCCGGCGAGCAGCGTGGTCACGAGGGCGAAGATCCCCGACACTCGAGCCAGGAGCCGAGGCCGCCACAACGAGCCGTTGTAGATCTCCGCGAGGCTCATCCGCTCGACGATGTGGAGACGAGGATCGAGAGTCTGGACCGCCGCGGCCAAGGTATCGAGGCCCGCCTTCCCATCACCCTGGACCCTGGCGTAGAGGTTCATCCGCCGCTCCCAGAACTGCCCCAGGGGGAGGTAGAAGTAGGGCTGCGGGGCTTCGTCGAGGTCACGGTACTTGGCGTCGCGGGCGACCCCGGCGACGGTCAGCGGCTGTGGCGAGCCGACGACCTGGAACCGGCGCCCGACCGCCTCCTCCCCCGGCCAGAGCCTCGCCGCCAGGGTCTGGTTGATCACCGCCACGCGGGTCGAGTCCCGGGTGTCCTCCTCGGTCAGGGGGCGGCCTGCCACGATCGGGATCTCGAGGGTGCTGAAGAAGCCCGGGGTCACCGTGTTGCGCCTCGCCGCCAGGGCCGGCTCCCCGTCCGGGGCCCCCTCGCGTTTCACCTCGGGGAAAGCACCGGCGAAGTTCAAGGGGCGATCCGCCCCCAGCCCCACGGATTCGACCCGGGGCACGGCCGCCGCACGTTCCAAGGCGTCGCGGAAGAACACCCGCCCCCGGGCCTCGTCGTAGCCCTGGGAGCCCACGTCGATGCTCATCACGACGACGCGGTCGACCCGATGCCCCAGAGGCAGGGCCTCGTAGGCCCACTGGCTGCGCAAGAGGATCGCAGCCCCGGCGATCGCGGCCACCGCGAGCACCACCTGGACCCCGGTCGTGCCGAGCAGGGGCCAGGGCAACCCGGCCGGCCGCCCGGCCGCCCTTCTGGTCTCGAGCCAGTTGGACACCGCCGCCGCGAGGGTACCGGCGAGCAGGATCGCGACGGTGAGGACCGCGAGGACGCGCACGCTGGGATCGAGGTCGACGCGGGTCTGGGGCGGAATGGTCACCGGACGCAGAGCCCAGATCGTGCCCCGCGTCACCAGGGCCGCGAGCAAGCCGAAAGCGCCGCCGAGCAGCGCCAGGGCCGTGGCCTGCAACCACCGGGCAGCCGCCCGACCGCTCGCTGCCGAGGGGTGCGGCAGCGCCAGCAGCATCCCCGCGCCGACGGCGGCGAGCAGCACCAGGAGGGTCGAGACCCCGAGCATCTGAAGGGCCCCGCGACGCAGGGCGGGCCGGTCGAAGGTGCCCAGCTCGGCCACGCTCACGGGCGCAACGACCAGCTCGGCCGTCTCGTTGACCTGGGGGTGCTCTCGGCGCAGCTGGGCGGAGATGCCGGCCAGCTCGCGCTCAGCCCCGGCGCGGTCCACCCCCGCCTTCAGGCGCGCGACGACGTCGAAGATCCGCCAGTCGCGGTCCCCGAAGAAAGCACCCAGGCGGGAGAAAGTGGGGAAGAGCGACATCGGCAGCCAGAACTCGGTGACGGTCACCCGGTTCAGGTCGTCGAAGCCCGGGGCCGAGACACCCACGATGCGGAACTGCCGGTGGTTCAGCTCGAGGGTCTTGCCCAGCGCCGCCGGGTCGCCGCCGAAGCGGCGCTGCCAGAAACGGTGGCTGATCACCACCTGCTCGCTGGCGCCCGGATCGGTGCCCTCCGGAGCGAGCTCGCCGCTGCCGAGCGCCATCCGCGCGCCCAGGAGCTGGAGGTAGCCGTCCGACACGAAGCGCCCGAAGATGAACTCCGGCGCTCCGTCGCCGGCCAGGAAGGCCCCGAAGGTCCGAGACGCCGCCACCCCGTCGAAGCAACTCTGGCGCTGCCGCAGGTCGGCGAAGTTGGGGAAGGAGTGGGGCAACACGCCGGGGTGGCGGCCGTCCTTGCCCTGCACCACGACCAGGCGGCCAGGATCCGCCACCCCCAACGGCTCGAGGAACGCCGAGTCCACCAGCCCCAGCAGGAGGATGGACGGCCAGAAGGCCGCCGCGAAGACGACGGCCGCGAGCAGAGCCACCCCGGGCCGCCGTCGGAGCTCGTTCGATGCTGCGCGCAGCACGGGGGTCAAGCCGGCCTCCTCACCACTGAGCCGTGCCGCCGCTGGCCGGGCCGCTCCTGGCCACACCGGTCTCCCTTCACGAGCAGCTCAGGGTGCCGCGGGCCGCGGAGGAGTCGTCGCACTCGGCCGTGCCGACCTGATTGCTGGTGCCGACGAAGGTCGCACGGGAGCCGAAGTCGAGCCGCACATCCACCCCGCCGTTGCCCTGTGCCGTCAAGTCACCGACCTGGAGGATCCCGTCGTCGCCGTGCAAGCCGGGACCGGTGTTGCCCGAAGCCACGGTGGGTGTGCCGGCGAAGTCGATCACCGCGCCACGTTCGACGACGATGCCGGCCCCGCCGTTGTCCGAGAAGTCGCGGGTGACTCCGGTGGCTGGCGTGGTCACCCAACTCGAGCCGTCCGAGACCATCGCACCCGGACCTGCGTTGCCCGTCGCCTCCATGTTGCGGGAGATCTCCTGGACGTGGCCCCCCGACGCGAGGACGATTCCCGGCCCGCCGTTGTCGTTGGCGGTGAGGGTTCCCGGCAGCAACGTCGCGCTCGAAGACAGCTGGAGGATCAGGCCGAAGCCATTGCGGTCGAGAGTCACCGCCGAGCCGCCCCCCAAGGTCACGTTGGAGGCGTTGGTGATGGTCATGCCACCCTGGCCATTGTCCGTCGAGCTGATCGTTCCCATCAGGAAGACCTGGGAGCTGCCCACCGCCAGGATGCCGTTGACGCCGCAGTGGTCAACCGAGAGGTTGCGCAGGATGGCGCCCGAGTTGCGCACCACCACGACACAGTTTCCCGGGCCGTTGCGCACGGCGAAGCCCTCGAGCAGCACCTCGCTGGCGCCGCTGACCGTAACGCTGCCTTGGATCACCGCCGTGGCGTCCTCGCCCTGGAGGGTGATCCGGTCGCGATCGATGAACACGTCCTCCACACAGGTGCCGCGAAACGAGATCACCAGGGGCGCCTGGTGACGATCGAGAGCGCGGGTGATGCTGCGGCGGCGGCAGTCCACCCGCACCATCGCGGGCCTGGCCTTGTCGGCCAGGCTGCCGACTTCTTGGGTGGCCTCCAAGGCCAGGGGGGGTGACGCCGACGACGGCAGAGCCACCAGGAAGCCGAGCAGGACGAGACCGACGAGGGATCCAGCTCTGTTCATGACCCATCTCTCCATTGAGGTTTCGGAACCGGCCATCGACACGGTTCCTAAGTGCAGCCGAGAGCGCCGCGCACGAGCACCGTCGGTTCACAAGTCACGGTGCCGACGTTGTAGCTGCCACCCGCGAAGGTGGCGCGAGAGCCGAAAGCCAGGGACACGTCGCTGCCGCCGTTGTCGGTGGCGGTCAGGTCCCCCAAGCGCAAGGTCCCGTCGTCGATATCGAGGCCGGGGCCGGCGTTGTCCGAGGAGATCGTCGAGTTGCCGAGCAGGTCGACCACCGAGGTCCGCTCCGCCTGGAGCCCGGCGCCACCGTTTCCAGAGAGGTTCACCGTCACTCCAGAGTCCTGGACGGCAACCAGGGTCGCGGAATCGGTCAACACCGCCCCTGGGCCGCCGTTGCCGGTGAGATTGAGTGTGTTGATTCCGTTGAGAGAGAGGTTCCCACCCGAAGCCAGCACGATTCCCGGCCCGAGGTTCGCGGCTGCCTGGAGGGTCGCGGTCCGGTTCATCGTCGAGCTGCCCGAGACTTGGATCAACCAGCCGATGCCGTTGCCTGTCAGGGTGACGGCGGCCCCTGCCGCGAGGGTCGTGTTCGACGAATTGGTGGCAGCCAGACCAGCTCCGGCGCAGGCCGCCGCGGAAACGGTGCCCCGCAGGAAGATCAAAGAGCTGCCGGCCGCGATGATCCCGTTGGCGCCGCACTGGGCGACCGAGATGTTCCTGAGCTCGGCCGAGGAGCTGCGGAGAGCCACGATGCAGTTCCCGGCGCTGTTGCGAACGGAGAAGCTCTCCAGAACGACGTTGCCCGCCCCGGAAACGGTGACGCTGCCTTCGATTACTGCCGAGGCATCGAGGCCCGTCAGGGTCACTCGGCCTCGTTCGATCAGCAGGTCCTCGTTGCAGGTGCCGCGAAAGGAGATCTGGAGGCTGGTGGCGGGGCGTTCGAGGGCTCTGGTGAGAGTCTCTCCGCGTCCGCAGTCAACGGTCGAGATCCTCGTCTGATCCCGCTCGACCCACGACTCGGCCGACGACTTCTCTGCCGGCGCCGGGGCCTGGCGGAAGCTCACGAAGAGGAGAGCACAACCCACGAGCGCGAGGGGCCAGAGGAGTCCAGTTGGTCGCATCGGTGTCTCCACAGGCTGGTAGGCGTTCCAGAGTTCTTCCTAGCGCCATGTCGGAAGTTGTAATACTTCTGATCAACCTCACCCAGCAGCCACCAAGTCCTCAGACCGGGGGTCCGTGACCGCTCGAGGGCTCTCTCCCCTGACTCAAGTGAAATGACCTTCTAAACAGCTGCTGATTGCGTATGGGCAGTTTACTACACCCTGATTGACATTCAAAATGATCCTGCACACCTGCCAGCTGCCGAGGCGGGGTCCCGCCCGCATACGGGATGCTGGAGGCCCTAGCTGGGTCCGGTGCCGGCCATCGCCGCGGCCTTCGCCGCCATCGCCGCCACCTGGCCCTGGCGGGCGTAGTCGGCGGCTTCGCCGAGGATGCGGGCGGCTTCCTGGGGGGCGTGGAAGCCCATGGAGTTCTCGGCTGCCACGAAGTCGAGCCGCCACTGGGCCTGGCGCTGGAGCTCGCGGGCTCCGGCCAGCTGGGCATCCGTGGCGCCGGCCTGCTGGGCCGCCAGGATCGCGTCGAGCTGGGCGGTCAGGGCCGCTCCGGCACGCTGGAGCAGGTCGAAGTTGCGCTGCTGGATCACCTCGACGCGGGCGAGGATCTCCCCCTCTTCGACGTGGTGGCAGGTCTGGCAGGCACGGTTGACGTTGAGCAGGGGGCTCCTCACCCAGTGGTCGGAGACCTTGGTGGCGCCATCGCGCTGGTAGGGCATGTGGCAGTCGGCGCAGGCCACCCCGGCCCGGGCGTGAATGCCCTGCGACCACAGCTCGAACTCGGGGTGCTGGGCCTTCAGGATCTCGGCGCCGCTCTCGGCGTGCCGGTAGTCGCGGAAGCGGGAGCCGTCCGGCAGCTTGGTGGCGTTCCAGTGGGCTTCGAGGTCCTCCACCCGCAGCCCCCGGCTCCAGGGGAACTCGAGGGGCATGGCGCTCGAGCAGTAGTACTCGACGTGGCACTGGCCACACACCAGGGAGCGCATCTCGGTGCGTGAGGCCAGCCGGTTGGGCTGGTAGGGCTCCGCGCGATCGGTGGTCCGCCAGCGCTCGATCGACGGCAGGTGTGGCACGGCGGCCGAGGAGTCGGCCAGGGCCTGGATGCCCTTGATGAAGCCCGGCCGCGTCACCCGCAGCTTCATGGTCGCCGGATCGTGGCAATCCACGCAGGAGACCGGATGGGCATGGCCGCCCGCATGGAGCAGGGCGCTGGCCTCCTGGTAGGACATCTGGTGGGTCTTCTCGAAGCCGGCCATGGCGTCCCCACCGCCGAGCTCCCGGTAAAGCGGCATCACCGAGGCGTGGCAGTGCAGGCAGGAGCCGGTCTGCGGCTTGGTCAGTCGCTTGGTCTGCTCCTGGTCGTGGAGCATGTAGGCGTGGCCGCGGCGGTCGCGATAATCGATCGCAAAGGCGTAGCCCAGGAACATCCGCTTGAGCCACGGATCGCGCTCGATCTTCTCGTCGGGCATGGCTTCGCTGCCGCCGTGACCGCCGAAGCGGGTGCGGGTGGTGAGCGCCGTCAGCTGATAGGACTCGTATTGCTTGGGCCAGTTGACGCCCCACTTCGCCGGGTCGGTGTCGTCCTCCCCCACCGCCACCAGCCGAACGTAGGGGTTTTTCGCCTCGGTCTTGCGCTCGAGGATGTTGAATAGCAGAGCGGTGACCAGCGCGGTGCCCGCGGCGGTGACCAGCACGACGACCAGATAGCCGGGAGAGAGCTTTCGTCCGTTCATCTCATTTTCCTAATCGAGCTTGCCGAGACCCACGGTGTCGCCGTGCCCCACCGAGCGGTGGCAATGCACACAACGGATCGCGTCGAGATCCGCGCTCGCGCCCCGCAGGATGTCGTGCACCAGCTCGGAGTGGCAACGCAGACAGTTCTCCTGCAAGACGCGCAGGTTCTTGTCGCGGATGAAGATCGGTTCGGGGAAATCCTGGAAGGTGAAGCCCTTGGAGTGCCAGAAGCCGTTCTCGGCCTTGGCCAGCCATTTGGGCACGAAGTCGTGGGGCAGGTGGCAGTCGACACAGCGGGCCACGGTGTGATGGCTGGCCTTCTGCCAGGAGTTGAACTGCGGCTGCATGATGTGACAGTTCACGCACGCCGCCGGATCCTTGCTGAAATAGGAGAGCCCGGCCCCGTAGTGGAAGGCGAAGGCACCGAGGCCGACCAGCATGCCGACCAGCAGAGCGAGCACCAGAGCCGGGCGGGTGAGGCCCTGCTGCGAATGGGGAGATCTGTCCGAGAGCTCGGCCCTGGACGAAGCGTTCTTGGGGTGCATGGCAGATCCGCCGACGGGAGCATCCTCGAGAGGTGGGCGGATCCTACACCGCACCCCGCGATGGGCACCACCTCCTGGTGGTGCTCCACCTCTTCAGAGTGGCGGTGGGGCCAGGGGGCGGCGTCTGACCGCCCCCCGGACACGGGCTCTGCCTAGTTGTCGAAACAGCAAGCGCGTGAGCAGGCGAAAGAGTTGCCGCCCGCCGCCTTGCATTCGCACCAACAGCAGGAGTCCACGCAGAGGGGCGGCGGCGTCGGGCACGACGGGCAGGATGTCACCACCCCGTCGCAGGTCACCGAGTTGCTCTGCACGGTGCAGCTGGTCTGGCCAGCGCAGAAGAGGTAGCAGCCCGACCCCGAGCAGACCTTCTGCGCCGTGCAGGACAAGGGCAGAGGAGCCGGCGCGCCGAGGGTGTCCTCGAGAATGGAAAGGGTTGAGCCCGCGCAGCGCTCCGAGCCCGCGGGAGCCGCAAGGAGGGGAGGGAGAGGAGCCACCAGCTCTTCGGCTCCGAGCGCGCTGGAGAACAGGATCAGACCTACGAGCAGCCAAGGTCGTCGCATGGAAGCCTCCTTGTATAAGAAGTTGCAGACGGACGCCAGCTTCGACTAAAGCGAATGCCATGATATCACAGCGCCCCTGGTAGCAGCCGTGACCTCCGTGGCACAGACCCACTAAGATCGGCTCCCCATGCCGGACGCCCGGGCCCTCGACTCCCTCCTGCGCAGCCGCTTCGGCCTTCCCGGCTTCCGGCCCTACCAGGAGGCCGCCTGCCAGGCCGTGGCGGCGGGCCGGGACGTCCTGCTGGTGATGCCCACCGGGGCCGGCAAATCGCTGTGCTACCAGCTGCCCGGTCTGGCCCGAGGCGGCACCACGCTGGTGATCTCGCCCTTGATCGCTCTGATGGAGGACCAGGTCGCCAAGCTGCGGGAGCTGGGGCTCGAGGCTGAGCGCATCCACTCGGGCCGGGACCGCGAGGCCTCCCGCCGGGTCTGCCGGGACTACCTGGACGGCCGTCTCGACTTCCTCTTCATCGCCCCGGAGCGCCTGGCCGTGGCCGGCTTCCCGGAGCTGCTGGCCAAGCGCAAGCCGGTGCTGGTGGCGGTCGACGAAGCCCACTGCATCTCCCACTGGGGGCACGACTTCCGGCCCGACTACCGGCTGCTGGGGGGGCGGCTGCCCCTGCTGCGGCCGGCGCCCCTGATCGCCATGACCGCCACCGCCACGCCCCAGGTGCAGGACGACATCGCCCAGCAACTCGGCCTGGCCGACCCCGCCCGCTTCATCCACGGCTTCCGGCGCACCAACCTGGGGGTCGAGGTGGCCGAGCAGACCCCCGCCGAGCGCCACGAGACGGTCGAGCACCTGCTGGCCCAACCCGAGCGGCGGCCGGCGATCGTCTACGCCCGCACCCGCAAGGAGGCCGAGGCCCTGGCAGCCCTGCTGGCACCCCGCATGAGCGCAGCGGCCTACCACGCCGGGATGGCCGCTGGAGCGCGGGACCAGGTGCAGGCCGACTTCCTCGCCGGCGCGCTCGAGGTGATCGTCGCCACCATCGCCTTCGGCATGGGAATCGACAAGCCGGACGTTCGCACGGTGGTCCACGCCGGCATCCCCGCCACCCTCGAGGGCTACTACCAGGAGATCGGCCGCGCCGGCCGCGACGGCCAGCCTTCCCGAGCCGTCCTGCTCTACTCCTGGGCCGATCGCCGCAACCACGAGTACTTCCTGGGTGTGAACTTCCCGCCGGCCGAGGTCCTGGAGTCGGTCCATCGCAAGTTGGGGCCCAGCCCGCAACCGGAGGACGAGCTGCGCGAGGCCGTCCGTCTCGAGCCGGAGGTCTTCGGCAAGGCCCTCGAGAAGCTGTGGATGCACGGCGGCGCCGAGATCGACGGAGAGGGCAACGTCCGCCGCGGCCCCGCGGCCTGGCGCGGCCCTTACCAGGCCCTGCGCAACCATCGCGAGGTCCAGCTCGAGATGGCCTTCCGCTTCGCCGAGGCCCACGGCTGCCGGATGCTCCACCTGGTACGGCACTTCGGCGACCAGGAGGACTCCGGCGCCCCCTGCGGCCAGTGCGACGTATGTGAACCGCAGGGCTGCGCCGTGCGCCGCTTCCGCGCCCCCGGCCCGCATGAGGCGGGGCGCCTGGAGCAGGTGCTCGACGCCCTGCTCGACCGCGACGGCCTTTCGACCGGCCAGATCTTCCGCCAGCTGGGGGGCGAGACCGGCGATCTGGACCGCAAGCTCTTCGAACAATGGCTGGGGGGCCTGGTGCGGGCGGGCTGGGTGCGGCTGGAGGCCGACTCCTTCGAGAAGGACGGAAGGACGATCGCCTTCCAGCGGGCCTACCTGACGAGGGAAGGCCGCCGCTCCGGCCTCGACGTGGTGGCCGGAGTCCACCTGCCGGACGAGCCCTCGGCCGCCGAGCGGCGTTCCTTGGCCAAGAAGAGGGCCTCGGCCGCCAGGAAGGGCGCTGCGGCGTCGGGGCAACGGGCAGCCGACTCGGCCGAAGCCGACCCCGAGCGCGTGGAGGCATTGAGGGCCTGGCGGCTCGCGGAATCCCGGCGGCTCGCCGTCCCGGCCTTCCACGTCCTCCACGAGCGCACCCTCCTCGCCATCGCCGCCGCGGCGCCGCGCACCGAAGCCGCCCTCCTCGCCGTCCCCGGCATGGGGCCGGCCAAGGTCCAGCGCTGGGGGGCGGAGATTTTGGGGGTGGTGAGAGGGTGTTCCGACGCTCCTGGCGACCGGCCAAGGCCGAGCCCCTCGCCCTAGCCGGCAGCCTTCCTGAGTGGTCGTCGCCTGGACCTGCGGGTGATCCGCGCCGTCTTCTCGGTGAGGGCGAGCAGGCCAAGCAGCGCCTCGTTGACGGCTTCCGAGGTCGGGAATGCCTGAGCGACCAGTGGATCGAGCAGAACTACTGAGGTGCCCTTGACGACCTCCTCGTAGAACTTCCCGCGCTCGAGGCTTCGAAAATCCGAGCGCACGTACTCGGATCGCATCTCTTCGTCAACCTTCTTCATAGAGCTTCCTCTCAGCGCGCGTAGCACGTCGGGCACTGATGATCCGGATCGATCCCGGGCGGTAGGCGTGGCACACGGCGAGCATTCGCTGCAAGGCCGACATCCCGAAGGTGAGGTAGCGCAGCTCGATCTCTGAGTGATCGGGATCCGGGCCCGACAGAGCGAGCGGGTCGAGGAAGACCGAAACAGCTTCCTCGAACGTCACTCGATGTTTGCGCGCGTTCGCAGACGCTTTGTCCGGGTCCCATTCGAATTGCATGGCGAAGCTGGTCTGATCTCCCTTCGCTGAGCCACTGCCACATCGCCCGGAGTCTAACCCACAGGCGCCCACCTTCCGGAGAAGGGGTTTCCGGCCCCGCCCGTGCCGCCACCTCCTAAGGCACCGTCAACGACCAGCCCCCGGTGTCGCCGGTCTCGAAGCCGTCGGCGAAGAGCAGCGTCCCCAGGGTGCCATCGGGGCGGAGGTTCTGGGCCAGGAGGTCACGGGGGGTCTCGCCGTCGGTCCAGGCGTAGATGGCGAAGCCGCCGGAGCTCACCGTGCCGGCGAGGCGCGAGGTACCGCTGTTGCCGGTCTTGACGCTGGCGATCCCCGGGGTCCACACCAGTGCGCCGGTGGTGTCGAGGCGCGCGGCACGGATCGGCTGATCGTCGAAGACCTCCGTCTGAGCCCAGGCCACCACCGGCTCCGCGCCGAGCAACAGGGTGTTGACCTGGGAGACGTCTTCACCTCCCAGGGGCACGATCACCTGGCCTGAGTCCGTCCACTGCCGCGCCCCCGTCGCGTCCAGGCGCTGGCCCCAGACGCCGATCTGGTTCTGGAGCGAGTTGGTCTCCCGCCAGAAGACGTAGAGGTCGCCGGTGGCGGTGTCGAAGGCAGCAGACGGCGAAGAGCGCAGCTGCCCGGCCAGCGTCGAGGCCTCGACGCCGTTGTGGGCGAAGACCTCGGTGCCGTTGGCCAGGATGCGCTGGGCGCGCACCTGGAGCGAGGGCGAGGAGGTGTACCAGGTGAACACGGCCCCGCCGGCGCCGTCCGACTGGAAGGGCGGGAAGTTGCCGAACTGGAGGGTGCCGCCGGCCGCGTCGTAGACCTGGACGTGGCCGGCCGCCCACAGCGAGGCGCCGTCCGCCGAGGCGAGCTTCTGGGCCCAGAGGTGGCGGGCCGGATTGGGCACCCAGGAGACGATGGCGGTGCCGGCGTCGCTGGCTCTCAGATCAGCGATCAGAAAGCTGCCGCTCGCCGGCGTCAGGGAGACGCCGCTGCCCCAGAGCGGCGAGCCCATGGCGTCGAGCTTCTGGACCTTGACCTCGGCGCCCTGGGACCAGGCCACCACCACGTTGCCGTCGGTGGTGCCGGCGATGCGCGGCGAATTCGCGTCTCCCGCCCCGGAGGAGACCTGGATTCCCGGTGTGCCCCAGAGCGGCGTCCCGCTCGGGTCCACCTTCGAGGCGTAGACGTGCACGCCGCTGCCGGTGTCGTACCGGTAGGCCAGGAGGGCGTTGCCGGCGGTGTCGATCGAGAGGCCGTAGTCCTGGGTCGAGGAAAAGTCGCGGTCGGCCACCAGCACCCCGTTGTGGGCCCACACCTCGTTGCCCAGGACGCTCAGCCGCTGGAGGCGCACGTCGTAGCCGCCCGCGGCGTTGTCGAACCAGCTGGCGTAGCAGCCGCCGTCCGCGGTCGGAACCAGCTTGGGCTGCACCTGCTCGTTGGCGCCGTCCGCCACCACCACGTGGTTGGCACCGTCGGAGGGCCATGAGGCCGCGGCCGGCGAAGCCGGGCTCACCGCCAGAACGAAGCCGAGAGCGAGGCCGAAGCGAAGCAGCCGGGACACCGGAGATCGAACCACGTCAGAACCTCCACGAGCCGGCGCGAGCGGCGATGGGGCGTTGGGGGAGCGGTGAATATAGCAGCGGGTGCCAGCCGAGCCGGGAGCGACGCTAGAATCGCTCCGCTCCACCCAGGCCCGAGCTCTCCCCATGCACCCCGCCCTCAGCCGCCTCGATCACCGCCCCTGGCCCCTGCCCTCGGCTCGCTGGACCTGGCGGCAGGCGTGGTGCGACCTGCTCTTCGCCCACTGGCCGGTGCCCGCCGCGGTGTTGCGGCCGCTGGTACCGCCCGAGCTCACCGTCCAGGAGTGGGACGGCACTTCCTGGGTGGCCGTGGTGCCGTTTCGGATGGAGGGGGTGATGCGCCGGCCCCTGCCGGACCTGCCCTGGATCTCGGCCTTCCCGGAGCTGAACCTGCGCCTCTACGTGGAGCGAGACGGCATCCCCGGAGTGTGGTTCCTGAGCCTGGACGCCACCAATCCGCTCGCCGTCCTCGCCGCGCGGCGTCTCTTCCACCTGCCGTACTTCCGCGCCGACATCACCATGGAGACCGCCGGGAGCGACTTCCTCTACCGCTCGAAGCGACGGCGGGCCGCCGGCGGCGGCGCCTTCAGAGGTCGCTACCGGCCCACCTCGGAGCCCTACGAGGCCACGCCCGGGACCCTCGAGCATTGGCTGACCGAGCGCTACTGCCTCTACGCCGCCGATCCGCGAGGTCGCCTCTACCGGGCCGAGGTGCACCACGCGCCCTGGCCCCTCCAGCGCGCCGAGGCCGAGATCGAGGAGAACAGCCTCTTTGCGGGCCACTTCCCGGGCCCGACCGGCCCCCCGGCCCTGCTCCACTTCGCGCGGCGGATCGAAGTGGTGATGTGGTCGCCCCTGCCCGTCGTGGCGTGAGGCGGGCCGCTACTCGTCACAGGTGGCGAACGCCGAAGTGTCGGTGATCGTCGGCGCCGTCTGGCCGAGGGCGTTGGGATACTCGCGAACGAGGGCGGTGCGGGTGTCGAGCACGCGTAAGGTCAGCTCGACGTCGGTGGTGGCGGCCGCGAACACCCAGACGTGGCCATTGACCGGACATCCGTCCAGGACCTTGACCAACATCTCCCAGTTCGCAGGGTCGAAGAACCAGAAGAGCCCCGAATCGGCGGAACCCACCGGCGCGACCCTGCCGTCACCGCTCACGCCCTGGGCGGTCCGGTACTCCACCGTCACCTGGAAGCGACCCCCGTTCAGGCAGAGGGTGCGCTCGTCGGCCACGCAGCCTCCGGCACCCGCCTCGGGCCGGACGACGTAGAGCCGAGGATCGATGTCCACGCCGCTGCAGGCGCCGGACTCGATGGGGAAGATCGCGCACACCGCGCGGCGCGTCTCGCCGAAGTAGAGGTTGCCCTCCGGCCCCAGCACCGGGTGGGCCCATTCCAGGAGGCCCGGGATCGGCAGCTGCCAGAGCAACCCGCCGGCCTCGCCGAGGGCGTAGACCCAACCGCCGGCGAGCCGGCCCGACACGCCGGTGTAGATCACCCCCTCGCGGTCGATGGCCAGCCCGGTCAGGCTGCCGATGCCGCCGTGGGCTTCGGGGTCGAAGGGCTCGGGCCACAGGGCCGCCCCGGTCGCCGGGTCGAGAGCGTAGAGCTTGCCCCCCGGCAGATAGCCGACGAGTGGCACGAAGACCGAGCCGGAGCCGGCGTAGACACGGGTGGTGCTTCCGCCGACCTCGCGCAGGGCGAGGCCGATGCTGAAGGTGGTGCGCCCGCGGTCGAGGTCGACCATCGCCGGCCATGCCGGCTCGGCGTGGGTGCCCCGGTCGCGGAGGGCGAAGGCCACGGCGGTCCGGCCGGTGGCGTAAAGCTCCGAGCCGGTCGCGAACAGAGTGCCGTCCGTGCCGACCGCGAGCGCCGTGGTCCAGACCGTCGGGTGGCCGGGCTCCCCGGTGTTGATCGGCGAGTGGATCCACTTGAGGGGTGCCGGGCCGGGACCGACCCCGCCCAGGGCGAAGGCCAGGATGGTCCCGGGAATGGACTCGTCCCAGTCGTCCACCGCCGGCCCCCAGGCACCGGCCACGTACAGCGTGCGCCCGTCCGGGGATAAAGCGGGGGCCGCGACGAAGAGGTTGGGGTAGCTCGCCTCGGCCTGGGGGTAGCGCCAGAGCAGGCCGCCCGTGGGGCTGACGGCGTAAATCGCGTTGGTCTCGTGGGGTCCGGCGGCTGCGGTGGCCAGGTAGATCGTGCCGTCCGGGGCCACCAGGGGCGCGGCGATCACCTCTCCCCCGCCGTCCGGGTCCCCGGGGTCGAGGGGGTTGAAAGTGCGAAAGACCCAGCGCAGTGCTCCGCTCGCCGCCTCGACGGCGTAGAGCTTGCCGTCCCCGCGACCGACGTAGAGCACCGAGCCGTCGGCCGACAGGGCGGCCGTCCCCTCCACCGTACCGTTGTAGTAGCTGACGGTGCCACCCTGGGGGCATTGACCGGGGGTGCCGGGGCGGCCGGGGTAGTGGTAACAGTAGGGCACGCGGTCGCCGGGGAAGGGCGCCGGCCAGGCAGGCTCGAGGTCGGGGCGGAAGGCGAAGACCTTGCCGTCGCTCTTGTCCCAGAGGGTGCGATCGACCTCGCCCAGGCTGCGGATCACGCCCCAGGTGCCGGTGAAGAGGGTGCCGCCGGCGGCCACCGTGACCGGCACGTTGATCGCCTGCTCGGTGGCCAGGGCCAAGGAGGTCACGTCCGTCGGCGAGCGGGGGCCCACCACGCTGCTCTGGCCGGTCCGGCGCACGTCGTGGCCCTCTGTGGGCCAGCCCTCACCCGCCGCCGGCGAAGCGGCGAGCCAGAAGAGCAGCAGGGGGCCGAGAAGCTTCGTCACGGTGCTCCGGATGTTGGCACGAAAGCGGCGCCGAGGCGCCGCACTCCAAATTGCGACTCAAGTCCCCTGGGGCCGGCGAGCCGGGGCATGGGCAGCACTGCTATCCCTTCGGGGCAGCCCTGGCTCTGGCCGTTGGGTTGCGGGTACCGCCATCGGCCACGTCGACGCCCGGCAGGCAGCCGGGAGAGCTTGCGGCTCGGCGCGCCGCCTGGGTCCTCGCCAGGGCCCTGCCCCCCGTCCTCCTCACCGCCCCTTCTCCCACCTGCTGCCCTGCACCAGGACGGCAGCGCTGAGCCCGGCCGCGGCGCCGGCCAGATGCACGGCTGGTGTGACGGCGATCCCGGCCGGCAGGGCCCCCGCGAAAAGCTGCCGGCCGAGGGCGAGCTCCAGGACGACCTTCAGCACGAAGCCTCCAGCCGCCAGCAGCGCCAGCCAACGCGCGCCGCCTCTGCCCTCGATCCACAACCGGGCTGCCAGGGCCAGAAACAACGCCGCCGCGAGACCGGAGCTGCCGCGGTAGCGCGTGAGGGTTGGCGAGAGCAGGTGCACCGTGAGCGCGATCAGAGGCAGCGCGAGGGCCAGAGCGAGGACCAGCGTGCGTCGCCGCGCCACTCGCTCGAGCCAGGTGCCGAGGAGCGCGACGGCTGCCAGGTCGATCACCGCCATGCGCGGCGTCCAGTGCACCAGCTGACCGGTGAGGAGGCGCCAGGCCTCGCCCCGCTCGACGGCTCCTCGCAAGTACTCGAACAGCTCGGGCCGCGACAGGCTGAGCGCAGCCGCCGCCGCGACCACGCCGAGGGTGAGCCAGGGAAAGGGGGCTCGGCTCACCGCGAGGGAGCGGGTCCCCGTGCCGGGCGCCGCCGGCCCACGAGCCAGGCCAGAGCGAGCAGGCCGGCGAGGGTCACCTCGAAGGGGCCGAAGGCCCCCGCTCCACCTCCCCCGCCCCCGCTGGTGTTCACCTGCTGACCGGCAGCGTCGTAGACCGCGATCCGCGGCGTGCCCTGGCCGCGCACGGTGCCGCTCTGGCTCTGCTGCTCGAACGCCTGGAGAGCCGCCCCGAGGTTGACGATCAGATCGTCGGTCGCCTTGGCGAAGCCCTCGGTGGAGAAACG
The DNA here is from genome assembly GCA_036274895.1 of Thermoanaerobaculia bacterium. Classification (GTDB taxonomy): domain Bacteria; phylum Acidobacteriota; class Thermoanaerobaculia; order Multivoradales; family SZUA-115; genus CALMKX01. The sequence goes on from DASUEU010000053.1 coordinate 19,853, forward strand.
GCGACGCTTGCGGGTCTCGTTGAGCGGGCTCGAGCGGCCACCCACCGTGCTCTCGCCCGCGGCCCGGAAGAGCAAGGCTCGCGAAGGGATGTCGTAGATCACCGCGTCGACCAGGGTGCGGACCTCGTTCTTCTCGCCTTCGATCAGCAGCGGCCCGATCACCGTCAGGTAGGTCCAGGAGGCGCGCGTGGACTCGGTGAACTGCGCCTGGTCGTAGGAGACCAGCACCATCAGGTCGATGCCGAGCGTGGCCCGAAGTCGGTCGAGGTTGGTGAAGCCTCCGCCCGGCGTGAGGTAGAGCGACGGCACCACCTCGATGGTCCCCACCCCCTTGGCCTTGCGGAACGCCGCCGCCACCTTGTCGAGCAGGGCCTGCCGCTCGGCTTCGGTGAGGGCGCCGGTGTCGCCGCCATAACTAGCCGTGCCTCCCGGCGCGAACGCCAGCCCCACCCGCACCGGCAAGCGCAGGGTGACGTCGGTGGCCGCCACCTGGGCGGCGGTGCCGCTCGGATAGAGGAAATCGAGGGCGCTGCTCGAACGCCGGGCCGGGGCGTAGCCGGTGCAGGCGATCTCGACAGACAGCAGGAGGAGGACAGGAACCAGGGCACGCCGTGGCATGGTCACCTCCAGTAGCGGGTTCGAGCGAGGTCAGTGGCTTGTGATCCTAACAAGACGCAGCGGCGACCCGTCGCCGCACTCCACGTTGCTTCTCAAGTCCCCTGCGGCGCCCGGCAGGCCGGAGTCATCGGCAGCACTGCGGTGCCTTCCGGGCAGCCCTGGCTCTGGCCGTTCGCGTTGCAGGTGCCGCCGTCGGCGACGTTGACGTCGGGCAGGCAGCCGGCCGGGGCGGTGGCCGCGGCGTCGCAGGCCTTCATCAACGCCCAGGCGAAGGAGACCCGGCAGGTGCCGGCGTCGTTGTTGAGGTTGTTCTCGAACAGCATCGCGTAGCGCTCGATCTGCCGGCGCAGCCAGCTGCCGTGGGCGTCCACGCTGGCGATGCGCGGCTTGTAGCCCTGCGCCAGGGCGTAGCCCAGCAGCTCGTCATAGACCGCGATGCCGCCCTCGATCGTCCCTTCGAGGAAGCCGGCTCGGCGGCGGGTGTCCGGGCAGCCGAACTCGAAGGCGTGGTCGTTGAAGGCGCAGGTCTCCTGCAGCTGGGCTGGCGGCGTGTGGTAGTACCAGGGCGGCGTCTGCCGATGCTGCCAGTGCAGGCGGCACAGGCGGTGGGAGTAGCTGTCCCCCAGGCTGTGCAGGTAGGTGGCGAAGGCCGCAACCGAGCCCGGCTTCATCTGCCCGGTCTGCACCGTCTCCAGCCGCTGGTCGTAGCAGGCCCCCGACCAGGTGTTGGCGCCGGTCATCCCGAAGCCGTAGAGGCTGCGAGCGTTGAGCGAGGCGGTCTGGCCGAAGGCGAAGGCCCGCAGCACGGCCAGGTCGTCGGCCAGGGCGTCGTCCTGGGCGAAGTGGAACTGGCCGGCCCAGGGGCCGAAGCGGTGGGTGAAGAAGCCGGAGGCCGGATCCCAGAACGGCCCGCCGCCGCCCTGGGGCTGCAGGATCGGGAAGACCATGCCGAGGCCCTCGCTGCAGCCCACGGCCTGAGCGCTCGGCAGCTGGTAAGTCCAGCTGGTGGAGTTGACGTTGGTCCAGATCGGCCCGACCTGGTTGCCGTTGGCATCGGTCCCCGTGATCGTGCCCTGGTCGGTCAGCTCGTCGTTCAACGCGATCAGCTCGGCCAGGGCCGCCGCGTCCGGCGGCACCAGGGGGTTGATCGGGTTGCGCAGCTCGAGCAGGCCGGGCAGGCCGGCGCAGTAAGCCAGGGCCCGCGTCAGGTGAGTGTGGTGGGTGCTCACCGCCAAGCCCTGGTAGGCCGGGACCGGGCCATCCCCCGACCCAGCTTCCCCGGCATAGCCGAAGACCGATCCTGGGCCGGTGGCACGGACGCCCAGGATCACACTCAGGACGAACACCGACCCTCGCAACAGACTCCCTGCACGCATCGCCCTACCCCCTTCGGCCCGAGCCGAGGTCACTGGCTGGAAAGACCCAAGCTTAGCCATCCCCGGGGGAGATGCAACAGAGGGCTGAGGAAATTCGAAAGCGCCGGTCAGCCCTCCCGGCCGCGCCGGCGGCGATGCCGGCCGCTGTCGCCCTCGCCGTCCTCGTCTTCCTCGTCCTCCCACCCTTCGTTCTCGGTGCCGAAGGTCGCCTGAAGGCCCCTGGCCAGGGCCAGCTTGTCCTGCGGCGGCAGGCGAGCCTCGGGGTGGGCCAGGAGGTAGGAGCGCAGCGGCATCTCGCCCTCGAGCAGGAGCTGGGCGGCCTCCTCGGCGTCGTCCTGGGGCTGCTGCCACTCCGAGACGTTGAAGTGCGAGCGCCCCTCGTCGACGTCCCGCACCACCAGCCAGGAAAGGGGAGCGACGTGGGTGTACCAGGGCCAACGGGTCTGATTCGAGTGACAGTCTCCACAGGCGCGGAGGAAGAGATCGCGGGTCTGCGCCGAGTCCCAGGACGGCTCGGCGATCACCAGCGGATTGGTGGGCGCGCCTCCCACCGGGATCACTTGGAGGACCCCGAAGATCCCCACCAGCCCGACCGCCGGGATCCACCAGCGGCGGCGCCGCGCTCTCGCTGCGTTCATCACTTCCCTCCTCGAGAGGGATTCCGCCACAGCCAACCTTGCCGGAACATGAACGGGTCCGAGCTTCCCCACCGGGCGCGGCGGAAGCCCTGGTAAGCTGTGCCGGCGTATGAATCGACATTCCAGTAACCCACCGATCGAGCAAGGCATCCGCCTTTCCCTGTCCGCGGGACAGCGAGAGGCGCAACAGTGCTTCCGCGCGATCGTGGCGGAGGAGGTCTCGCCTCACGCCGGCCAGTGGGATCGGCAGGGCGAGGTACCGCTGGCCATGATCGAACGGCTGCGCGAGCTGGGTTGGCTGGGGGCGATCGTCCCCCCCGAGCTCGGCGGTGGCGGGCTCGATGCCCTGACCTATGGCTTGCTGACGGAGGAGATCGGGCGCGGTTGCTCCTCGCTGCGCTCCCTGCTCACCGTCCACGACATGGTGACCCTCGCTCTGCTGCGCTGGGCCAGCGCCGAGGTCAAGGCCACAGTGGTGCCGAGCCTCGGCTCCGGCCGGCGCCTCGCCGCCCTCGCCCTGTCGGAGCCGAACGTCGGCTCGGACGCCGTAGCGGTCGAGACCCTGGCCCTCCGCGACGGTGAGGAGATCGTGCTCGAGGGGCGCAAGAAGTGGATCACCTTCGGCGAGATCGCCGACGAGCTGCTGGTCCTGGCGCGGCTGGACGACCAGCCGACGGCCTTTCTGGTCGCCGGGGAGACGCCGGGGTTGACCCGCCGGCCCCTGCGCAGCGTGGTCGGCACCCGGGCGTCACGGCTGGCCGAGATCCACCTCGAAGGCTGTCGGATCCCCCTCTCGCGCCAGGTGGGTCGGGTCGGCGGCGGCGTCTCCCACGTCTTTACCACCGCGCTCGACCATGGCCGCTACAGCGTGGCCTGGGGAGCGGTGGGCATCGCCCAGGCCTGCCTCGATGCCTGCCTCGCCTACGCCGGGCAGCGGCGCCAGGGCGGCGCCTTGTTGATCGATCACCAGCTGATCCGTCGCACGCTGACCGAGATGATCGCCGCCACCCGCGCCGCCCGCCTGCTCTGCCTGCGGGCGGGCTGGCTGCGCGCCGAGCGAGATCCGGGCGCGCTCGCCGAGACCATGGTCGCGAAGTACTTCGCCTCCCGCACGGCGGTGAGCGTGGCCAATGACGCCGTGCAACTCCACGGCGCCAATGGCCTTTGCGAGGACTATCCCGTCGAGCGCTACCTGCGGGACGCCAAGGTGACCGAGATCATCGAGGGATCCACCGAGATCCAACAGATCACGATTCCGCGGCTGCCCCTGGACGAGATCTGAGCCACCGGCTCAACCCAGAGCCTTGAGCGCCTTGCGCGCCTCCTCGAGCTTGGGGTCCAACTTGACCGAGGTCTCGAGCGCCGTCCGGGCCGCCACCTGGTTGCCCAGGGCCGCTTCGATCTGCCCCAGCCGGTAGTAGGCCCAGGCCAGGGGCGGCACGTTGCGCCCGCTGGGCTTGGTGTCGACGAACGTGGTCAGCAGCTCGCGAGCCCGCGGCATGCCGCGGCCCGAGATCGCCGCCGTCCGGCCGTATTGATAGTAGGCGGCCCAGCGGAACTCCTCCTTGGCGCCCACGGCCTCGTAGATCGCCAGGGCATCGTCCCACTTCTTCTGGCTCACCAGCAGGCTTCCGAGGTTGAAGTGCAGGCGCGCGTAGTCGGGGTACTTGGCGACGCCTTCCCGGTACACGGCCTCGGCCTCCCCGAGCTTCTTCTGGTGCTCCAGGATCTTGGCCCGCTGCCGGTAGCCTTCCTCCGGCCGGATCGCGCCGATGGCCTGCGCTTCTTGCATCGCCTTCTCGACGCTACCGCCGACCAGCGCGGGGGCCTCGAGATAGAACTCGACCAGATCCTCACGAGCATCGACGTTTTTCGGATCGAGCTCGATGGCTTTCTCCAGCTCCTCCCTGGTCTTCCTGGCCAGGCCAGCCTGGCTCAGCAAGCCAGCCTTCTTGAGCTTGCCTCCGTAGGCTTCGGCCAGGCGATGGTGGATGTCCGAGCTCGAGGGGTCGAGTTGGACGGCCTTCTCGAGCGACGCGACGGCCTCGTCGAACTGCGACAGCTCCACCTGGGCTCGGCCGAGGAAGCAGTACGCCGCGGCGTTGTTCGGATCCTTGCGGATCGCTTGCTTGAAGATCGATGCCGCATCCGCGAAACGCCCCTCCTCGAACACTTTCTCACCGAGCGCGAGCTCGCTCGAGTCGGCGGCTCCCGCCGACGGGGCGATCAGCAGGAACGCCATCCAACCAATCAGTAGCGCGTTGTTCATCTCGCTCACCTCGTCGCAGCTCGACCTCGAGCCACTGGTCTCAACCGACCTTCAACAGCCGGAGGCTGCCGCGGACGTTCTTCATCTCCAGTTTGCGGCCACCCCTGCCCACCTCGCCACGAATTCTCGTGCCACCACGCGACGAGGCCATCTCCGGTTGCGGGAAGTAGTCCGTACTGAAGGAGCCGCGAGCGCTCTCGGCCAGCAGCTCGAGATCTGCTCCCGGCGGCAGCTTCACCGTGATGTCTCCCTGCACCGAGCTGAACTCCAGCCGCCCGGACCAGTTGGTGGCACCCAGCTCGGCCTCGATCGTGCCCTTGACCGTCCGGGCCTGGCCGTAGGAGCTGGTGGAAAAGCGGATGTCGCCCGCCACCGAGTAGAGATCGACCGGGCTCTGCAGGCTCCGGGCCTCGATGTCGCCTTCACTCAGCCGGCCGATGAAACGGATGCCCGCGGGCACCTTCACGCGCACCCGCACCTCCACTCGCTTCATCAGCTCCGGGTCCTCTTTCGGATAGCTGGCGTGGATGCGGATCCCGCCGCGATCGTTCTCCACCTCGATCTTCACGGCAGCCGCGACTCCCGCTTCCCCCTCCTTCTCGATCTCGACCTCGGCCTCGGAGCCCGAGCTCGACGTGGCGATGATCTCACCTCGATATGCCTCGATCTCCAGGCTGTCGCCGGCGGAGATCGTTCCTCGCCATGAAAAGTTGTCGGCCAGGGCCGGGGCTGAGAGTGCGCCAACCACCACGAGCGTGATCAGCAGTGACTTCTTGGCAGCTAGCATTGATTTCTCCTTGTTGGGGGGACCTTCATCCCGCTCGCAGCGATACCAGAGGATCTCGTAAGCTGGCCTGGCGTGCCGGGAGGTAGCTCGCTACCAGGGAAACCAGGCCGATCACCAGCATGCCGACGACGAAGGCACCGATCTCGCGGATCCCGAATCCGAACAACAAATTCGACATCAAACGCGAGAGCAGGATAGCTCCGACCAGACCGATCCCGATCCCCAGGCCGGTGATCTTGAGCATCTGCCGGATGACCATGCGCAGGATCCCATTCTGTTCGGCACCCAGCGCCATGCGGATGGCGATCTCTTGAGAGCGCCGCGAGACCGCATAGGCGATGGCACCGTAAAGGCCGACGGCGGCGATGAACAGAGCGAAGACCGCGAAGATGGTGGACAACCCGCTCGCCACTTTCTGCGTCGACAGCAAGTCTCGAAGCACCTCGTCGAAGATCCGTGGCTCGACGACGAGATCGGGGTCGACGTTGCGCACCTCGGTGCGCAGGGAGTTGACGATGCCCTGGGGATCGGCGGCGGAACGCACCAGCAGCTGCATGTCGCGCCAGCCGACCTGCTCGGCCAGCAGGTAAAGATCCTGCGAGCGGTTATCGTTGAGCCCACGCCGGCGGATGTTGGCGACCACGCCGATGACGGTGAATTGCTTGTCGTTGCCGAACTCGCTCAGGCGCATCTGGCGCCCGATGGGATCCTGGTCGGGGAACAGGGCCTTGGCGGCGCGCTCGTTGAGCACCACCACACGGACGCTGTCCTGGGTGTCCTGCTGACTGAACAGCCGGCCGGCCACGAGCCGCTGCTCGATGGTCTGGAAGTAGGGACCGTGAGTGATCTGCATGGCCACCAGGGGTGGCCGTTTGCGCACGTCGGTTCCCGCCCCCTCCAACAACACGCTGGTGCCGGTCCAGCCGCCGATGGGGAGGTTGGACGAGGCGGCTGCCGAGGCGACGCCCGGCAGCTCGGCCACCCGGCTGACAATCTCCTTGTAGACCTGGCCCCGCTGCGCCGGATCGCCGTACTTGAGATCGGGGAGGGGCAGCTCGGTGGCCAGGCAACGAGCTCGGTTGAAGCCGGGATCGATCGCCAGCTGGACCTGGAAGCTCTGGATCAGCAGACCCGCTACCACCAGGAGGATGAGCGATAAGGCCACCTCCGCCACCACCAGGGAGCTGCGCATCCCCTGGCGTGAGCCGCTGGTGGTGGCCTTGCCCCCGGATTCCGCCAGCCAGGAGCTGACGTTGAGACGCGAGGAGCGCAGGGCGGGCACCAGGCCGAAGATCAGCACCGAGCCCACCGAGACCGCCAGCAGGACGCTGATGCTGCGGGCATCGAGCCGGAAGTTGTTGAAGTAAGGGGGCAGGTCATCCGGCGGCAGCAGCCACACCGTCGCCGCCAACAACCAGCTGGCGATCAACAGGCCGAGCGCGGCGCCGACGAGCGCCAGCACGACGCTCTCGGTCAGGATCTGGCGGATCAGCCGGGGACGGGTGGCCCCGAGGGCCGAGCGCACGGCGAGCACCCGCTGGCGCTCCAGGCCCCGTTGCAGCAGCAGGTTCGCCACGTTGGCGCAGGCGATCAGCAGGACGAACAAGGTGAGGGCGAGGCCGAGGAGCAGGACCGGGCGATCGTCACCGGTTCGCGACTCGCGCAGCGAGATCACGAGGCTGTCGTAGCCTTCGCGGACGTCCGGTAGGTCAGCCTTCAGCCGCGCCATGACCTCTCCGGCCTCGACGCTCGCCTGCTTGACCGACACCCCGGGGGCGAGGCGGCCGATCACGAAGTAGCGGAGGAAGTGATAGCTCTCGGAGGCCGCGCTGGTGGCCAGTGGCACGAAGATCTCGGCGTCGTTGGGCGCCGGTAGCTGGGTTTTCGCATCCACCACGCCGACGACCGTGGTGGGCACGCCGCCGATGCGGATGGTGCGCCCGACGATGCCGGGATCGCTGGCGAACTGACGGCGCCATAGTCGCTCGGAAAGGATCGCCACCTTGGGAGCACCGGGGCGATCCTCCTCTTCGAAGAAGGGCCGGCCGGCCACCATTCGGGTGCCGATGGTGGCGAAGAGGTTCGCCGAGCAACGGACTCCGACGGCACGCAGGGGCACCTCCGTCCCGGTGATGCTGAACCGCTGATTGAGCACCGCGGACAAGCTCTCGAAGGAGCGGCTCGCCTCGCGAAAACGCTCGAAGTCCGGATAAGAAAGCCCGAAGTCCTCCGGGCCGACCTGTGGGTTCAGCAGCCGCACCACCGCCAATCGATCCGGCTCCTTGTAGGCATAGGGCCGGAACAGCACGGAGTCGAGGATGCTGAGGAAGGCGCCGATGGAGCCGATGCCCAGCGCCAGGGTGAGGACGGCGGCAACGGTGAAGCCTGGGCTCTTCATCAAGCCCCGAACGGCATAGCGGAAATCCTGCACGAGCGTGCTCATCTGCTGAGTCCTCCCCCTCCTTGGCTCAACTCATCGCCCCGGCGCCGGTGGCCAGCCTTCGCTCGAGCCCGGCGAGATCCACCAGGGCGAACAAGGGGCTGATCAAGACCAGCGCCAGGAAGAAATACCCCGCACCGCGGGAAGCGCTCGCCAGCAGCACCGGCTGCAGGTCGAGCAAGATCCACGCCGAGGCGGCGCCGGCGGCCAGCCAGTAGGCGCCGAGGATCCGCCGGCGCCAGCTGCCGGAGCGCTGCGCACGCTGCTCTTCGAGTCGCTGCGCCAACTGTCCGGCGAAGCGGGGCGAGACCTCGGGAATCTCGATGTCCTGGAACAGGGCGCGCAGGGCCTCGTCGGCCACGACCTGCTCGGCGCAGGTCGCACAGCTCGCGAGGTGCTCCCGCTCGAGGGAGCCGAGAGCCGGCCGGCCGCCGGCCGCCCCCAGGCCCTCCCACACGTGACCCTTCTCTCTCTCGTCGTTCATCCGGCGCTCCGGGTGTGGCTCAGCGCCGCGTGGAGCCGCTGGCGCGCTCGAAACAGGTGCGACTTCACCGTGCCGGCGGGCACGTCGATGGCGTTCGCGATCGCCTCCACGCTCCAGCCCAGCCAGTAGTGAAGGCGCAGGATCGCCGGCTGAGGCTCGGCCAAGCCCTCGATGGCCGTGGCGAGCAACCGGCCCTCTTGCTCCCGGGCCAGGCGCTCCAGCGGATCGGCCTGGCGGTCGCCGGCCGGCAGCCGGGCGAGCGCCTCCTCGCCTTCGTGGGGACGATGGAAGCGGGGCGTGCGGCGGTGATCGACAGCCTTGCGATAGGCCATTTGGTTGAGCCAGCTCTCGAAGCTCTCCCCCTGGCGCAGGCTCGAGAGCCGCAGGAAGACGGCCGCGAAGACCTCCTGGGCGATCTCCTCGGCCTCGGCCGCATGGCCCGGCCCCAGGCTGGCGAGGATCAGCCGGAAGACTCTGCTCTGGTGGCGGCGGACCAGGATCTCGTACGCCTCGCTGCAGCCGGTGCCGCGGAACGCCTCGACCAGTTGAGCGTCCGGCCAGTCCGGGCGCGGCGAGGCCGACCGCGGCGCGCGCTCGGCCTCGCGGCCGAGCACCGTCAGCCCCTGCCCCAGCAGCAGCTGAGCAACGGTTCCGCCCACCGTCGCGGCCATCAAGAGAGCTCCCTTGGCATCGGCTCCACCCGGCTCCCTAGCGCAGGAAGCGATGCAGCAGCGAATAAAGCGAGAGGCCGACCCCGGCCAGGGCGGGGATGAAACCCACCGTCCACATGGACCGGAAGCCGTCTTCGGGCGCGAAGTAGAAGCCCACCAGGATGCCCGCTCCGGTGAAGACCAGGAGCAGGCCAACCGCCAGGGCGAGCCGCGGCAGGGCCGAGCCGGCCCAGTCGACGGCCGGCGCCGGAGTGTAGGCCGGCACCTCGACACCCTTCTCGAGCGCCGCGAGCCGCTCGGCATGGAGCAGCTCCCGCTCCTTGAGGTCGCGCCGCGAACGGAACCTCTGCTGGCCGATGATGATGAGGGCCCAGAGAAACACGAAGCAGGCACCGAAGATGGACCAGAAGAACTCCTCTTGCATTCCTCGCCTCCGCCGTTGGCCGGCTCACTTGCTGCTGGTAAGACGGAGCAGCCCGGCGGTCGGTTGCAGAGCGGGGCGAGATCACTGGCCGGTCTCCGCGGGAAAGCGCCCGTCCTCGAGCTTGAGCACCCGGTCGGCCACTGAGAAGAAGCGGTCGTCGTGAGTGATCGCCAGCACGGCCTTACCCCGCGCCTTCAGCTCGGGGAGCAGCTCGAGGTAGAAGACCCGCTTGAACTCGGGGTCCTGGTCCGCGGCCCATTCGTCGAAGACGTAGACCGGCCGGTCCTCGAGGTAGGCGACCAGGAGGGCCAGCCGCTTGCGTTGGCCCTGGGAGAGGTCGGTCGTCGAGAGCCGCCCGCCGGTGATCGAGACCTTGTGCTGCAAGTGCAGCAGCTCGAGGTAGCCGCGGGCGCGCTGGTCCGCCCCGGGCCTCTCCTCGTTGAGGCCGAAGAGGTCACCGAAGAGATGGAAGTCCGAGAACACCACCGAGAAGTGCTGGCGGTACCACTCCTGGTTCTGGGGCGTCACGGCCGTGGAGCCGAGGCGGATCTCGCCTTTCTCCGGCGTGTAGAGCCCGGTCAACAGCTTGGCCAGGGTGGTCTTGCCGCTGCCGTTGCCGCCGACCAGGAAGACCAGCTCCCCCGGTGCCAGCTCGAGGTCGATCGGGCCCAGGTGGAAGGCGCCGTCCTCGCCTTCGCCACGGTAGGCGAGCTCCACCCCGGACAGCTTGATCTCGGCCCGAGGCGCGAGACGGCCGTTCCACGTCCCCCTGGCGGCTCCGTTGGAGACCTGCGGCAGGGACCACCCCAGCCGCTCGATCTTCTGCAGGGCGACGTTGGCGCGGCCGAACATCGGCATCATGTCCAGCAACTGCACCAGCGGCCCCCGCATGTAGAGACTGGTCAGGGTGTAGCCCACCAGGTCGGCGGCGCTGAAGGCGGGCAGCACCTCGGCGCCATAGAGCAGGAGGCCGATGAACACGAAGTAGAGAACCTGGCTCCAGCTGTTGGTGGCGGCATAGACGTGAAGGCTCTGGAAGCTGAAGCGGCGATAGGCGTCAGCGCTCTCGGCGAGATCGACGTCGAAGAAGACCCGGCGGCGAGGGGCGTGCAGCTGCAGCTGCTTGACTCCCTGGGTCAGGGCCTGGAAGTGCCCTGCCAGGTGATCCCAGGCCTGGCGCGCCTGCTGGAGGGCACGCAGGGCACGGCGCTCCGGCAGCTTGACCGAGCCCACGGCCACCAGCAGGAAGCCGATCAGGACCCCCAGGAGGGGTGTCGACAGCCACGCCATGAAAACCAGGCAGCCCACCACCACCGACAGGTTGATGCACAGGGTCGGCAGGTTGACCAGGGCCGCGGTCAGCTGCTGCACGTCCTGGGTCATGGCCGCGAGCAGGGGCCCGTTGCCCACCCGCTCGAGCACCGCCAGGGGCGAAGCCACGATCTGCCGGCAGAGGCTCATGCGCAAGTCGTAGCTGATCCGCTCGGAGAGTTTGCCCATCAGGGCTCGGGAGCCGTAGCCGGCCAGCAGGATGAGCACCACCACCGCGGCGAAGAGCCAGCCAGAGCCGCCGGCCCCCTCTGGTGGAGCCCCCTCCCCGCCGGAGGCGACCCGCTGCAGCTGCTGGTTGATCACCGCCATCAGGGCGGCGCCGCCGACGCCGCCCAGGGCGCCAACGGTGATCGCCCCGCCGGCCCAACCCGGGGAGCGGCGCAGCAGGAAGGCCAGAAGCTTCATGATTTCTCCACGCCGCGGAGCAAGGTGGCGAGCTCTGTCACGCCGGGCTCCTGCAGCATTCCGAAGTGGTCGCCGGCGACGATGCGGACTTCGGCTCGAGGGAGCGAGGGCTCCCAGGCCGCCAGCCAGCCGTTGCGGGCGATGGCGCCCTCTCCTGCCAGCACCAACAGCACCGGCTCCGGGTAGGGCTCCGCTCGATAGGCCAGCGCGGCCTCGACGTTGCCACGGTAGACCTCCAACCTGCGCTCGAGATCGGTCAATCCTACGTCAGGGGGTAGGAGCCGGTGTCGGTGGGCGAGCTCGAGCAGGACCCCGAGGTCACCGCTTTCGAGCGCGGCGCCAAAGAGCTCCTGGGTGTTGGCTCCAACAGTGATTCCGAGGTGCCGGGCGAAGTCGCGCAGGTCGTCGTCGCGATGCCGGGGCGCCCGCGCCAGCACGGGCCCGGGGGCGCTGTCGAGCAGGCAGAGCTGGGCGATCGGCTCTCCCTGCCGGCACAGGAGCCGGGCGATCTCGAGCGCCACCAACCCCCCCATCGACCAGCCGGCCAGCCGATAGGGACCAGCCGGCTGGACCGCTCGCAGGGCCCCGAGATGAAGCTCGGCAAGTTGCTGGATGGTTGGGGCCGCGAGCGGCTCGCCGTCGATGCCGGGGGCCTGGAGGCCGTAGACGGGCTGCTTGCCGCCGAGCGCATGGGCCAGGGAGGCGAAGTCGACGACCCCACCGCCGGCACCGTGGACCAGGAAGAGGGGAAGCGCCTCGCCCTCGCTCCGGAAGGTCACCAGGAGACTCCGGCCCCTGGCCGGCTGGCCTTCCCGGCGCAGCCACCGGGCCAGCTGCTCGATCGTCGGTGCCTCGAACAGGGCAGCGACGGGAAGGGTCTGGCCGAAGTGCTTCTCGATCCGGGACCGCAGCCGGAGGGCCAGCAGGGAGTGCCCACCGAGGGCGAAGAAGTCGTCCTCGAGAGCGATCGGCTCGCGGCCGAAAAGCTCCTGCCAAAGCTGGGTCAGCTCAATCTCGAAGCGGTCGCGAGGTGCCGAGAGGGCCCGCTCATCGCCGGTCGCCCCCCAGGCAGGAGCCGGGAGCCGCCGGCGGTCGACCTTGCCGTTCGGCGTCAGCGGCAGCTCGGACAGCTGCACCCACTCACCCGGCACCATGTACTCGGGGAGCTCGCGGGCGAGGTGCTCTCTGAGGGAAGGCGGCGACCAGGAGCCGGCGTCGGACGGCACGACGTAGGCCACCAGCCGCTGGTCTCCAGGCGGGCCGAGCCGCAGGTCCAGCGCGCAGTCCACCACGAGGGGACACCGGCGCAGCACGGCCTCGATCTCCCCCAGCTCGATGCGGAAGCCACGGATCTTGACCTGGGCGTCGGCGCGGCCCAGGAAGTCGAGCACTCCCGACGCGAGCCAGCGGACCAGGTCGCCGGTGCGGTAGAGGCGATCGCCCGGGGTGGCACCGAAGGGGTCCGGCCGGAACCGGTCGGCGGTCAGGCCGGGCCGGCGCCGGTAGCCACGGGCCAGGGACCGGCCGCCGAGCCAGAGCTCGCCGGGGACTCCCGCGGCCACGGGCTCGAGGCCGCGGTCGAGCACCAGGGTCCAGACGTTGGCGATCGGCCGGCCGAGGTCCGGCAGGCGCCCCGCAAAGCAGGCGCCCGCCACCCGGCCGGAAGTCGCCGCCACGGTGTTCTCCGTCGGCCCGTAGAGGTTGTAGAGCTCGAAGGGCGGGGGCGCGTCGCCGACCCGGGTCAGGCGGTCGCCGGCGGTCATCAGGATGCGCAGGCGCGAGAGCGCCGGCGGGGGCTCCTCGAGCACGGACATGGCGAGCGGCGTGGGCAGGAAGCAGACGGACACGGCACGCTCGGCCAGCCAGCGATGGAGGCCGCGAGCCGAGGTCAGCTCCTCGGCGGCGGGGATGGCCAGCGACGCGCCGGCGAGCAGGCAGGGCCAGAGCTCGAACACCGAGGCGTCGAAGGCGGGGCCGGCCACCAGGGTTGCGCGGTCCTCGGGGGCGATCGCGTACACGCGCTGGTACCAGCTGACGAGGTTCATCAGCCCGCCGTGCTGGATCTCGACCCCCTTCGGCCGGCCGGTCGAGCCCGAGGTGTAGATCACGTACGCCAGGTGCTCGGGCGAGACGGACCAGCTCCGGCCCGGCGCCGGGGAAGCTCCTGCCGCATCGAGCCGGTCGACGGCGAGGCAGAGAGCGCCGCAGCCGGCAGCTCTCGGCGCCAGCTCGGCGCTGGTGAGGATCGCCCAGGCCCCCGAGTCCCGCACCATGTACTCGACTCTCTCGTCCGGATAGGCGGGATCCACGGGGAGATAGGCGAGACCGGCCCGGGCGACGCCCAGGGTGGCGACCACGTTGTCGATCGACCGCGGCAGGAGCAGGGCGACGATGGCCTCGGGGCCGGCACCGGAGCGCTGGAGCCAGGCCGCGATGCCGTCCGAGCGCCGGACCAGCCCCGAGAAACTCCAGTGCTCCTCCCCCTCGAGAAGGGCCAGCCGCTCGGGGCACCGCTCGAGAGTGTGGTCGAAGAGGTCGAGCACCGTCGGGCTCGAGGGCGAGGCCGTGGCGGAGTCATTCCACTCCCCCAGCAGCTGCCAGCGCTCCGCGGCGGAGAGCCAGGGCAGGGCCGCCAGGGGCCTCTCCGGCCCGTCGGCCATCGCTGCGAGCAGGGTGGCCCAGCTGCGCCCCCAGCGCTCGACCGTGGTGCGGTCGAACAGGGCCGTGGCGTACTCCACGGCCACCCGCACGCCGCCGCCTTCCTCCTCGACAGCCGCCCAGGTGAGGTCGAACTTCGCGCTCCAGCGCCGCCACTCCCAACTCGAGAGGGCGAGACCCGCCACCCCCCGGCCCTGTCGCGGCGCGTTCTGCAGCACGAAGGAGACCTGAAACAGCGGCGTGAAGCTCGGGCTGCGCTCGGGCTCCAACTCCGCCACCAGCTTCTCGAAAGGCACTTCCTGGTGTGACCAGGCCGCCAGCAGCTCCTCTCGCACCCGGCCCCACAGCTCGGCGACCGTGGGCGAGCCCGCGAGGTCGCCGCGGACGACCAGGGTGTTGACGAAGAAGCCGATCAGATCCTCGGTCGAGCGCTCCGTGCGCCCCGCCACCGGGGTGCCCACCACCAGCCGCTCCGTGCCCGCCAGCCGGGCGAGCAGAGCCTGCAACGCCCCCAGCAGCATCATGAACAGGGTCGCCCCCTGCCGGCGGCCCCAGCCACGCAGCGTGCCGACGACCGCCGCCGGCACCGCGAAGCTCAAGGCCGAGCCGGCGCTCGAGCGCACGGCCGGGCGAGGGCGGTCCCAGGGCAGCTCGAGCAGGCCCCCCCAGCCGGCCAGACGCTGCCGCCACCAGGCCAGCTCCGAAGCCAGCAGCTCCCCGGACAACCACGAACGTTGCCACAGCGCATAGTCCCCGTACTGCACCGGCAGCGGCGCCAGGCCCGCCGCCGCGGCATCACCGCCGGCCTGATAGAGGGCCACCAGCTCCCGGGTCAACACGCCCAGGGACCAGCCGTCGCTGGCGATGTGGTGCACCACCAGCAGCAGGCCGTGCTCGGCCGCCCCCAAGCGCACCAGGAGGCCCCGCCAGAGGGGACCTCGGGCGAGGTCGAAGCCCCGCTCCATGTCCTGCTGCATCAGCCGCCGAGCTTCCCCCTCCGCCGACCGGGCCGGCAGGCCCGAGACGTCCACCACGGGCAGAGGCCACGGCCGCCGGGCCGCCACCACTTCCTGCCAGGCCGACTCGCCGCCGCCCGCGAAGCGAGTCCGCAGGCTCTGGTGGCGCTCCTCCACTGCTCCCAGGGACGCCAGCAGGGCGGCCACGGACAGGTCTCCGGTGAGCCGCAGGGCCAGCGGCACGTTGTAGACCGAGCCCCCCGGCTCCCACTGCTCGAGGAACCACAGCCTCTCCTGGGCCCAAGAGAGAGGCAGCTGGTCGGCCTCCCCGGATCGACGGACACCCGCCTCGACTCCTGGCCGGGCTGCCAGGGCCGGGCGATGCCAGCCCCCCGCCTCGCGCAGCCGCTCCTCCAGGCCCGCCGCCAGGGCCACCAGGGTCGGTCGCTCGAACAGCTCCCGCAGCGGCACTTCCAGACCCAGCGTCTCGCGCAGCCGGGCCACCACCCGGGTCGCCAGCAGCGAGTGCCCCCCCAGCTCGAAGAAGCTCGCCCCACGGCCCACCCGCGCCAGGTCCAGCACCTCGCACCACACCCCGGCCACCAGCTCCTCCACCCAGCCCTCCGGCGCCGCCCCCTGCTCCTCGCCCGCTTCCTCACCCAGCCCACCACCGGGCTCCGGCAGGGCCTTGCGGTCCACCTTGCCGTTGGGCGTCAGCGGCAGCGAGCCCAGCTCTATCCAGCGGGCCGGCACCATGTGCTCGGGCAGCCGCTCGCCCAGCCACTCGCGCAGCTGCGAGAAGGGCCGGCGCTGCCCTTCCCACACCACCCAGC
Organism: Thermoanaerobaculia bacterium; assembly: GCA_036274895.1. GTDB lineage: Bacteria > Acidobacteriota > Thermoanaerobaculia > Multivoradales > SZUA-115 > CALMKX01. Next base: position 35,744 of record DASUEU010000053.1, read on the forward strand.
CCACCAGCTGCTTGTCCCCGCCTGACCCCTCCCGCACCAGCACCACGCACTCCCGCACCCAACCCGTGCCCAGCAGCACGGCCTCGATCTCCCCCAGCTCGATGCGGAAGCCCCGCAGCTTGACCTGGTGGTCGAAGCGGCCCAGGAACTCGACCGTCCCCCCGGCCAGCCAGCGCACCCGGTCTCCCGTACGGTAGGCCCGCTCGCCGGAGCCCTCGCCGAACGGCAGCGGCACG
>DASUEU010000054.1:0-27091 GCA_036274895.1 Thermoanaerobaculia bacterium
ATCCCAGCGAGTTCGACGCCCGTCTGGCCTCTCCGGTCGCCCTCCGGGCTCCCTGCGAGGCCAGACGCCAACCCCCGACCGGGAACCAGAGTGTTACCCATGTGCCCGGTCTGAAGTGTTACCTATGTCCCCGGCTGGTCAGCTGCGGAGAGGTCGCGTTGCCGGCGCTATGATGTGAGCCGCATGCCCAGGCCGTTCATCCACGACTTAGTCACAATGAAGCGGAGCTGTGAGCTTGAGCTGCAACAGTCGCTAGCCCGTAAGTGCGTGCCAGCACCGTACTGGTTTGAGCGAGTCGCAATCCTCTCCAGGAAGGCCAAGGACTACGCCCAAGAGGTGGCCTACTGCGAGGTCTATCTGTCAGCAGTCGAGTCAGCCCAGGCGGCGAAGCCAGTCCGCGCCAACACGGGGGTGACAATGGGACCGACTCATCAAGCGATCGTCCGGCGGCTAGAACGAGCTCGCGAGTTGCTCTCGCACCAGGATGCCCTGGCCCTTGGAAAGTCGAAGGGAAGCGGCGTGCCGCAGGGTTGAGTCGGCACTTCTGCGCAGAGAACCCGCTCCCCGCTTCCGCGAGGATGACAGCAGGAGGGAATCAGCCCGACGACGGCAGGTCGACCCACACCTCCACCCGCCCGCCCCGCCCAACCCCCCACCGCGCCGCCAAGCTAACCCGATCCATCGCCAGCTCCACCGTCCCCAGCGACCCCGCCAGCACGGCGGCCTCTCCTTCCGGAATCGCCGCGTAGTTCCGCACCAGCCTCCGCGTGACGTGCTCGCCGATCCGCGCTTCCACGAAGCCCCCCTCCAGCCACGCGAACGGCACGTCGGTGATCAGGTTGCCGAAGCGGTCAATGTGGGCGACGCGGCCGATCAGTCTCCTGGGCTCGCGCCTGGGCGGTGGGAGGTCCAACCGCACGGGATCCTCGATCCTCGGCCCCAGCTCGGCCGGATCACCACCCTGGAGCAGCCAGGCAGCCACCGGGGCGAAGCGGTCCCGGCCGTGGAAGGTCGCGCCGGGGGCGGGGAGGTAGAGGTCCGGCCTTTCGATGGCCCACAAGCCCTGGGTGGAATCGAGGAGCGGCGTCAGCAGCCCGTTGTCCGGCGCCAAGAAGAGGAAGCGCTCGGTGGCGAGGGCCAGCATCCTGCGCTCGCTGCCCACGCCGGGGTCGACCACGGCTAGGTGAACCGTCCCCGGGGGATACGTGGGGGTGGCATAGCGGAGGAAGAAGGCCGCTTCCTCCACGTCGCCGGGGGCGATCTCGTGCCCCAGGTCCACGATCTGCACCCCGGGCGCCTTCGAGAGCACCACGCCCTTGACGGCGGCCACGAAGGGATCCCGGGTGCCGAAGTCGGTGAGCAGGGTGAGCAGGGCCATCGCGGATTCCTCCCGAGCGTTCCCGTACAATCTGGCCGTGGTGTCGCAACGAATCGTGCTGGTTTATACCAAGCCGGCTGTGCCCGGGCGAGTGAAGACCCGCCTGATCGGCGCCCTCTCGGCCGAAGAGGCGGCAGACCTCCACACCGCCCTGCTCGGGGACGTGCTCGCCGCCCTCGCCGGCGGCAGCTTCGAGCTGCGCATCGCCTGGGCCGCCCGGCCGGGGGAGCCCCTGCCCGAGCTGGGGATCCCGGCCTCGCTGCAGCCCGAGGGGGACCTGGGGCAGCGCCTCTGGGCCGGCCTCGCGGCGGCGGCCCGGGATGGAGCCGCGGTGGCGGCGGTGGGGAGCGACCACCCCGGCCTCTCGGCCGCGCGGGTGGAAGACGCCTTCGCCCGGCTCGAGACCGGCGCGGACGTGGTGCTCGGCCCCGCCGAGGACGGCGGCTATTACCTGGTGGCTTCGAGCGCCGCCGCCCTCCACCCCGACCTCTTTAGGGGCATCCCCTGGAGCACCGAGGGCGTGCTGGCGGCGACCCTCGAGCGTTGCGCCGCCCGGGGCCTCGCGGTGGCCCTGCTCGAGCGCGGCACCGACGTGGACACCCCGGCCGACCTCGAACGCCTGGCCGAGCGCCTGGCGGCGGGCGAGCTCGAGGCGCCCCGCACCCGCGCCCAGCTCGAAGCCTGGGGGCGCCTGCCGCTGGGGGTTTCACCGTGAAGGTGTTGACTGCCGAGGCCATGCGCGAGGTCGATCGCCGGGCCATCGAGGAGATCGGCGTGCCCTCCCTGGTACTGATGGAGAACGCCGCCCTGGGAACGGCCGATGCGCTCGGCGAGCTCTGCCCCGACGCCGAGCGGGTGGCGATCTTCTGCGGCCCGGGCAACAACGGCGGCGACGGCCTGGCCGTGGCTCGCCAGCTCTTCTCGCGCGGCTACGGCGTGGAGGTCCTACTCGCCCTCGGTGGCCGGTCTTTAGAAGGCGACGCCGCCGTGCAGCGGGGCATCTGCGAGCGGCTGGGCATCCCCCTGCTCGAGATCACCGAGGAGCCCGAGCTCGCCCCGGCCCTCGCCGCCGCGGCAGCGGCCGACCTGGTGGTGGACGCCCTCTTCGGCACTGGCCTCGCGCGGCCTCTGGCCGGCTTCTTCGCCGAGCTGGTCGAGGGCATCAACGGCCTCGCCCGCCCGGTGCTCGCCGTGGACCTGCCCTCGGGCCTTGCCGGCTCCAGCCACCGCATCCTCGGCCCGCACGTGGTGGCGGACTGGACGGTCACTTTCGCCGCGCCCAAGGTGGCCCACGTGCTGGCTCCCGCCGCCGAGGCCGTGGGCGAGCTGGTGGTGGCCGACTTGGGCGTGCCTCCCTCCCTGGTGGAGGAGGCCGAGGGGGACCTTCAGCTCCTGGAAGAGGACGAAGTGCGCCTCCTGCTGCCGCCCCGCCCCGCCGCGGCCCACAAGGGGGACTTCGGCCACGCTCTGATCCTGGCCGGGGGGCCGGGGCGCTCTGGAGCGGCGATCCTCGCCGCCCGGGCCGCCGTGCGCTCGGGAGCCGGGCTGGTCACCGCCGCCGTGCCGGCGCCGATCGCCAACCCGGTGGACCTGGGCTCGGTCGAGTCCATGACCCGTGCGCTGCCCGCCGACGCCTCGGGCGAGCTGGCCGGGGAGGCGGCCGGGGCCGTGGTCGAGGCCCTGGCGGGAAAGGACGCCCTCGCCGTGGGACCGGGCCTAGGCCGGAGCCCCGGTGCAGAGGCGGCCATCCGGGAGGTCGTTCTCGGAGCCGGCGTGCCCCTGGTGCTCGACGCCGACGGCTTGAACGCCTTCGCCGGCCGGCTGGCCGAGCTCACGGGGCGCCCGGCCCCCACCGTGCTCACCCCCCACCCGGGGGAGATGGGCCGCCTGCTCGGCATCGCTACCTCCGACGTGGAGGACGATCGCCTGGCCGCCGTGCGGCGGGCCGCCGCCCTCTCCGGGGCGGTGGTGGTGCTCAAGGGCCATCGCACCCTGGTGGCCGAGCCGGCGGGGCGGGTATGGATCAACCCCACCGGCAACTCGGGCATGGCTAGCGGTGGCACCGGCGACGTGCTGACGGGTATGATCGCCGCGTTGCTCGCCCGAGGGCTCCCGGCGGCCTCGGCCGCACGGGTAGCCGCCTTTGCCCACGGCCTCGCCGGGGATCGCGCCGCCGAGCGGCGCGGCGAGGTCGGGCTCGCGGCCGGCGATCTGGTCGACGAGCTGCCGACCGTGTGGGTCCGCCTCTCCGGCCCGTGATGCCATCTCGGATCAGCCACAGCGAAGAGGAAACCCGCCGGCTCGGCCGCGGGATCGGTGAGGCGCTCCGTCCGGACGGCGTGTTGCTGCTCTCCGGGGACCTCGGCAGCGGCAAGACGGTCCTCGCCCGCGGGGTGGCGGAGGCCCTGGGGATTCGCCCGGAGGAGGTCGTCTCTCCCACGTACACGTTGATTCACGAGCTCGAAGGTCCCGGGGGCCGGCTGATCCACGTCGATCTCTACCGGCTGGAGCCGGCCCAAGTCGAGGCGATCGGCCTCGGCGAGCTGCTCGAGGGCCCGGGGGTCAAGGTCGTCGAGTGGGCCGAGCGCCTGCCCTTCACCCCGCCGGGAGCCCTGGCGCTCACCCTCGAGCGGGGACCGGGCGCCGGCCGCACCCTGCGCCGGGTGGCGGGTCCCGACCTCGGGCTCGATCTCTAACGAAAGGAATGGGGATGAACATCCGCAAAGTCGGAGTGATCGGTTGTGGCTTGATGGGATCCGGTATCGCCGAAGTCTCGGCGAAGGCCGGTTACGTCACGGTGGTCCGCGAGGTCAACGAGGCTTTCCTCGCCAAGGGAATGGGTCGTATCCGCGGTTCCCTGGACAAGGCGGTGGAGAAGGGCAAGCTCGCGGCGGAAGCCCGCGACGCCGCGGTCGCGAGCCTCTCCGGCGTCACCGACTTCGACGCCCTCGCCGACTGCGACCTGGTGATCGAGGCGATCACCGAGAGCGTCGCCGAGAAGAGCCGCACCTACGAGGCCCTGGACGCGGTGGTCAAGGAGGAGGCGATCTTCGCCTCCAACACCTCGTCGCTGACCATCACCCAGCTGGCCATGGCCACCAAGAGGCCGGACCGCTTCCTCGGCCTGCACTTCTTCAACCCGGTGCCGGTGATGAAGCTGGTCGAGGTGGTGCGCACCCTGCTCACGAGCGACGAGTCCTTCGACGCCGCCTTCGAGTGGGTGCGCTCCCTGGGCAAGGAGCCGGTGGCCGCCCGTGACAACTCGGGCTTCATCGTCAACCGCCTGCTGGTGCCCTATCTGCTCGACGCCATCCGCGCCCTCGAAGAGGGAGTCGGCTCGGCGGAGGACATCGACAAGGCCATGCAGCTCGGCTGCGGCTATCCCATGGGCCCCCTGACCCTGCTCGACTTCGTGGGCCTCGACACCACCTACTACATCGCCAACATCATGTTCGAGGAGTACCGCGAGAAGCGCTTCGCCCCGCCGCCGCTGCTCAAGCAGATGGTCTTGGCCGGCCGGCTGGGCAAGAAGAGTGGTCGCGGTTTCTACGAGTATGGCGTCTCCCCTCGTTAGGAGACCTCGATGACCCGACTGAGCCTCGGTGAGCAGGGGCTGGACGCTTTCTTCGGCACCAACGACGAGAACCTCCGCCGCCTCGAGAAGGCCTTCGGGGTCCACGTGGCGGCACGGGGGGACGAGCTCAAGATCGACGGCGACCCCGCCGGTGTGGCCACCACCGAGCGCCTGTTCTCCGAGCTCTCGGAGCTGGCGGCCGGGGGCTATCGCTTCAAGAGCAGCGAGATCGCCACCGCCATCCGCATCCTGACCGAGGACCGAGAGGCCTCGGTGGTGCGCTTCTTCCAGCCGGAGGGGCCCCTGGCCTCGGTGCGCCGCATGGTGGCGCCGCGTAGCCTGCGCCAGCAGCAGTACCTCCAGGCGATGATCGACCACGACATCGTCATCTCGGTGGGCCCGGCCGGCACCGGCAAGACCTACCTGGCCGTGGCCATGGCTGCGGCGGCCCTCGCCGACAAGCGGGTGCGCCGCATCGTGCTCGCTCGGCCGGCGGTCGAGGCGGGGGAAAAGCTCGGCTTCCTGCCCGGTGACCTCGCGGAGAAGGTCAACCCCTACCTGCGACCGCTGTATGATTCCCTCTACGATCTCATCGGCTACGACAAGGTCACGCGCATGCTCGAGCGCAGCGTGATCGAGGTAGCGCCCCTCGCGTTCATGCGGGGGCGGACCTTGAACGACAGCTTCATCATCCTGGACGAGGCCCAGAACACCACCACCGAGCAGATGAAGATGTGCCTGACCCGGGTGGGGCTCAATTCGAAGGCCGTGATCAACGGTGACGTGACCCAGGTGGACCTGCCGCGAGGGATGGTCTCCGGGCTGGCCGAGGCCCGCCAGGTGCTCGCCGGGGTCGAGGGCATCAAGTTCATCGACTTCGACGAGCGGGACGTGGTGCGCCACCACCTGGTGCAGCGGATCATCACCGCCTACAACCGCTGGGACCAGGTCAAGCAGGGCGAGACTTCATGAATCGATCCAAGGCGGCTCGGCCGGCTCGCGCCCCCGCGGCACCCCCGCCCCGGGGCTGGAGCGGCCGTGCCCTCGATCGCCTGGCCGCCGCCTGGCTGGCCGGGCTCGAGCGCCCGGGCCTGTGGACCCTGCTCTTCCTGGTGGTTGCGACCTTCTCCATGCTGCCTCGGGGGCTGGTGTTCTCCCAGCGGGTCGAGGTCGGAGCGATCGCCGACCGCGACTACGTCGCCCCGGCGGATCTGCTGCTGCCGGACGAGGAGACCACCGAACGGCGGCGCGAGCGGGCCCGGGAGGAGGTGCGGCCGGTGTGGGACTTCGACCCCCGGCCGACCACCGCTGCCGAGCTTTCCCGGCTCTTCGAGGAGGGCCGGGCCCTGCTCCAGGAAGGACGGCCCGCGAGTGCGCCCACGCCGGAGGACCTCGAGCGCCTGGCCGGAGCGAGCCACCTCAAGACCACCCCCGAGCTGCTGCGCCTGCTGCTGCGCAAGGGCTACCCGGCCGAGCTGGAGGAGCGTTTCGCCGGCCTGGCCGCACGCGTCGCCGGCCGCGGCGTGGTGCTGTCCAAGGAGAGCCTGCTCGAGAACCGCCTGCGGGGCATCAGCCTGCGCAACCTGCAGACCGGCGGCGAGCGGCTGTCCTTCGACCTCTACGAGTACCTGCCGCACCCCCGGGGCGTGGACGAGGTGGTGGCGGCCGAGGTGCGCGCCTGGGAAGCCCTGAGCCCGGCCGAGCGGCGGCTGCTGCGCAGTTTCCTGGTCGACAACCTGCCGCCCAACCTGCATTTCAACCCCAGCGAGACCCAGGCGCGGCAGGAGAAAGCGGCTGCCGAGGTGGGGCCGAGCTTCAACCAGGTGCGCCGGGGGCAGGTGATCGCCCGCAAGGGCGACCAGCTCACGGCGACGGCGGCGGCCCAGATCCTCGCCTCCCGGCGCGGGGCCGGGGGCTGGATGGACCGCCTGCTGCCACCCCTGGGCCTGCTGGCGATCCTCGCCGGGGTGGCCTGGCTGGCCTGGCTGGCCCTGCGTGCTTTCGCTCCTCGGCCCACCGACCATCACCGGCTCTACGTCGCCTTCCTGCTCTTGCTGGGCCTGTCCTTGACCGGCGCCCGCGGCTGCTTCGTGGTCGCCGAAGCCCTCGGCGGCACCCTGCCCAACCCGCCCCTCGACTCGGCCCAGAGCTGGGCCTGGGCGGTGCCCCTCTCAGCACCGGCCCTGCTCGCCGGGCTGCTGTTCAACCGCCGCATGGCCCTGCTGCTGGCGGCGATCTTCTGTGTGCTCGCCGGGCGCCTCGCCGGGGCCAACGCCTGGGAGCTCACCCTCTACGGCCTCGCCGGGTCCCTGGGCGTGATCTTCGCCCTCGAGCGCTACCAGGTGAACTTGCGCCTGGTGATGACCCGCCTCGGCCTGGTCAGCTCGGCGACCAACATGGTGATGGTCCTGGCCCTGGCTGCCCTCGCCGGCAAGCTCGAGGGCGGTGCGGCCCGGCTCGGCTTCGACCTGCTCTGTGCCTTCTCGAGCGGGTTGCTGGCGGCGGCGGTGGCGAGCTTCACCCTGCCGATCCTCGAGGCCGGCCTCGGGTTGACCACCGACATCCGCCTCGCCGAGCTGTCCAACACCAACCTGCCGCTGCTGCGCCGGCTGGCCCTCGAGGCCCCGGGCACCTTCCAGCACTCCCTGATGGTGGCCCACCTCGCCAAGCAGGCGGCCGAGGCGATCGGCGCCGACGCACCCCTGGCCTACGCCGCGGGGCTCTACCACGACCTCGGCAAGGTGACGCGGCCGGAGTACTTCGTAGAGAACCAGCGCTCGGGCCACAACCCCCACGACAAGCTCCAGGCCACGATGAGCGCCCAGATCCTGATCCGCCACATCAAGGACGGCGTCACCCTGGCTCGCGAGCACCATCTGCCCCAGCCTTTGGTCGATGCCGTCGAGCAGCACCACGGCACCCGGCTGATCAAGTACTTCTTCGCCCGCGCCGCCGAAGCCGGCGAGCCGCCCGAGGAGGGGCAGTTCCGCTATCCCGGCCCGCGCCCCCAGGACAAGGTGATGGGGGTGCTGATGCTCGCCGACGCCGTGGAGGCCGCCAGCCGGACCCTGGTCGAGGCCAGCCCGGGCAAGCTGCGGGTCCTGATCCGCACCATCGTCGACGACTGCCTGGGCGACCGCCAGCTGGAGGAGACCAACCTCACCCTCTCCGACCTGGCCAAGATCTCCGAGACCTTCTTGACCGAGTTGGCCACGGTCTTCCACCAGCGCATCGACTACCCCGGCTTCGACTTCAACAAGGAGGAGAAGCCGGGCCGGCCCCGGCTGCGTCCGGTGCCGGCGGCGGGATCGAGATAGGGCGATGGACACCGAAGCGAGCCGAGGCCTGCCCAAGGGGCCGAGCGCCGGGAGCCGCGCGGTCGTGCCGGAGGTGACGCTCCAGAACCCCTGCCAGTACCCGGAGGCCGGGGCGCGCAAGCTGCGGCCGTGGGTGGACCGCCTGGCCGCGGCTCTGGCTCCCGGTGAGGGCACCTTCGTGGTGCGCTTCGTCAGCGACCGCGAGATGCGCCAGCTCAACCGCCTCTACCGCGAGAAGGACCAGCCCACCGACGTGCTGTCTTTTCCCGGCGAGGCCTCGCCCGAGGGTCGCCATCTCGGCGACGTGGTGATCTCGGTGCCGACGGCCCGGCGCCAGGCCCGGGAGGCCGGCCACGGCATCGGCCGGGAGCTCCAGATCCTGATCCTCCACGGCCTGCTGCACTGCCTGGGCTACGACCACGAGACCGACGACGGCACCATGGAGAGGCTCGAGGCCGAGCTGCGCCGGACCTGGATCCCGAGGGAGCCGCCAGGATGAGCAACGGTTTGCTGGCGGCCCTCGCCGGCGCTCTGACCCTGGCGACGGTGATCTCGATCGTGATCTCGGCCTTGCTCGAGAGGAGCGGTCCGATCCGGCTGCGCGCCTTCGCGGAGGAGGCCGGCGGCTCCCTGCGCCGGCTCTATGATCGGCCCCAGGCTTTCGAGGCGTTCCGCCACCTGCTCTCCCTGGGCGCCAAGGTGCTGCTCGCCGCCCTCGCCCTGGCCTGGTACCGGCTCTACCTCGGGCTCGACCTCGCCCTCGACCGGGCCCTGCTCGCCGCCCTCGGCACCGCCGCGCTGGTGGCCTTCCTGGTCGAGCTGGTGAGCCGGATCCTGATCAAGCGAGATCCCGAGGCCGCCCTCTCCCGCCTGACCTGGCTCTACCGCTTCTGTCTCGTGCTCTGCCGTCCGGTGCTGCCCCTGGCCACGCTGCTGATGCCCAGGGTGGTGGAGCTCGACGGCGACGAGGAGGAGGAGGACGAGGCTTCCGAGGAGGAGATCGACGCCTTCATCGCCGTCGGTGAGCACGAGGGCATCCTGGAGCGCGACCAGGGCGAGATGGTGCGCAGCGTGGTCGACTTCGGCGAGACCCAGGTCAAGAGCGTGATGACGCCGCGCATCGACATGGTCTGCGCGCCGGAGACCACCTCCCTGCCCGAGCTGGCGGATCGCTTCCTCGAGACCCGGCGCTCGCGCATCCCCCTCTTCCGCGACTCGATCGACCAGGTGGTCGGCGTGCTCCACGTGCGGGAGCTGCTGCGCGGCCTCCACCGGGAGCCCGGGGCGAGCGCCCTCGCCCTCGCCCGGCCGCCCTACTTCGTGCCCCCCACCAAGACCCTCTCCGAGCTGCTGCGGGAGTTCCAGGCCCGCTTCGAGCAGATGGCCATCGTGGTCGACGAGTACGGCGGGGTGGCGGGGCTGGTGACTCTCGAAGACCTGGTCGAGGAGATCGTGGGCGACATCGCCGACGAGCACGAGGAGCTCCAGGAGGGACCCCAGACCCTGGAGGAGGGGGTGTGGCGAGTCGATGGTCGGGCCCACGTCGAGGAGCTCGGGGACGTCGTGGGGGTGTCGATCGACGACGGACCCTACGAAACGGTGGGGGGGCTGGTCCTCCACGTCCTCGGCGAGGTGCCGGAGGCCGGGGCGGCGGTGGTGACCCACGGCCTGAAGCTGACCGTGGAGAAGGTCACCGACCGGCGCATCGAGGTGGTGCGGGTCGAGAGGGCCGTTGCCGCCGAGGGCGGAGAGGAAGACTAGAAACATGGCCAAGAGCGGCTCCGTGGCCCTGATCGGCCGGCCCAACGCGGGCAAATCGACCCTGATGAACCGCTGGCTGGGCGAGAAGCTCTCGATCGTCTCGGACAAGCCGCAAACCACCCGGCGGCGGATCGTCGGCATCCTCTCCGAGCCTCGGGGGCAGCTGGTCTTCTACGACACGCCGGGGATCCACCGGCCGATCCACCGCATGAACCAGCAGATGATGCGCTTCACCGTCGAGGCCCTCGACGACGCAGACGTGGTGGCCTTGCTGGTCGACGTCAGCGAAGCACCGGGCAAGGGGGATGCCTTCACCCTCGACCTGGTGCGCCGCTCGAAGTCCCCCAAGGTGCTGCTGCTCAACAAGATCGACCTGGTGAAGAAGGAGAAGCTCCTACCGCGTATCGCGGCCTACGCCGCCGAGGCGATGTTCACCGAGATCGTGCCGATCTCGGCCCGCGACGGCGACGGCGCCGAGCGCGCTTTGGGCGTGCTCTGGGGCCTGCTGCCGGAAGGGGAGCCGGCCTTCGACCGGGAGCTGCTGACGGTGCAGACCGAGCGCTTCCTGGTCGCCGAGCGGATCCGCGAGAAGGTGCTCGAGCGCACCCGCGACGAGCTGCCTTTCGCCACCGCGGTGCTGATCGAGCGCTGGGAGGAGGTGCCGGAGAAGGATCTGGTGCGCATCGCCGCCGTGTTGCTGGTGGAGCGGTCGAGCCAGAAACCGATCCTGGTCGGCAAGGGGGGGGAGAGGATCCGCGACATCGGCACCGCCGCCCGCCTCGATCTCGAGGGCTACCTGGGCAAGCGGGTCTATCTCGAGCTCTTCGTCAAGGTCGAGCCCGGCTGGCGGGAGAAGCAGGAGGTTCTCGCCGAGATCGACCGCAACGCCGAGGCCGTGGACCTGGATCCGGCGTAGGTGCGGCGGCGCGGCGCCTGCTCCTTCAGCGTGGTCCTCCGGCGTCCAGGATCCGGATGGCGCTGTCGAGAGGGAGCAGGGCTAGGCGGCGGCCGTCGGGGGCCCAGGTCAGGGCCCAGACCGTGGCGCCCATCGGCAGGGTGAGCAGCGGCTCGCCCGAAGCCGGGTCCCAGATCCGCGCCGTCTCGTCGCTCGAGGCCGTGGCCAGGCGGCGGCCGTCCGGGGAGAAGGCGAGGTCGTTGATGGTGTCGCCGTGCCCGGCCAGGGTGGCGAGGCGGCGGCCGGAGGCGACCTCCCACAGCGAGACCCGGCGGTCATGGCCACCCAGGGCCAGGGTGCCGCCGGCCGAGAACGCCGCCACCAGCGACCCGCGGCCGTGCTCGAGGCGGTGGGCCTCCCGGCGCGCGGGCCAGTCCCACACCACCGCGGTGCCGTCGGCGCCCGCGGCGACCAGCCAGCGGCCGTCGGGGCTCCACAGCACGTCGGCGATTGCCCGCCCCTGGTGATCCAGCTCGGCGACCAGCTCGCCCCCAGGCACCCGCCACACTTTCACCTTGCCCGGCAACGTGGGTGCCGCCACCAGAGCCTCGCGGGGGTGGACGGCGAGGCCGGTGACCTGGCGATCGGGCACCCGGTCGAGCTCGGCGAGGCGAGTGGCCGAGGCCAGGTCCCAGAGCAGGATGCGGCCGTCGTTGCCGGTGGTGGCCAGGTGACGGCCATCGGCCGAGAGGGCCAGGCGCACGCCGGAGACCTCGTTGGCCGGGAACGCCGACAGCAGCCGCCCCGAGGCGGCGTCCCGGATCTCCGTCAGGCCGGTCCAGCCGGTGCTGATCGCGCGGCTGCCGTCGGCGGTGAAGACCAGGTCGTACATGTCCTGCTCGAGCGGCCAGCGGGTGCGGGCGGGATCGAGGGCTGCGAGGTCCCAGGCGCGCACGCTGCCGTCGCCCCCGGCGGAGTAGAGCCAGCGGCCGTCCGGGCTGGCGGCGAGGGCGGCGATCGGCCCCGCGTGGCCGTGGAGCACCCGCCGCTGGCGGCCGCTCGCGGCGTCCCAGAGGCGCAGGGTGGAGTCGCCCGAGCCGGCTGCGAGGGTGAGGCCGTCGCCGAGGAAGGCCACGGCATTGACCGACTGGGTCTGACCCTCGGCCTGGCCCACCAGGGTGGCCGTGAGCCGGCCGTCGTCGACCGTCCACAGCCGCACGGTGCCGTCCTTGGCGCCCACGGCGAGGTGCGAGCCGTCGCGGCTCCAGGCGAGCGACTGCACGGCCCGGTAGATCTCGGATTCGGGAGGCATCAGCCGGGTAGCCGCGCCCCAGCTGGCGGTGTCCCACAGGGCCACGTCGAAGTCCCAGGTGCCGGCGGCGAAGCGCCCGCCGTCCGGGCTGAAGGCCGCCGCGACGATCGGCTTGACGCCGTGCTCGAGGGAGTGGAGCAGGTCGCCGTCCGCGGCGTTCCAGACCTTGACCACGCCCCACACGCCCCGTTCGGGGCTGCGGTCCCAGGAGGTCGAGACCAGCGTGCGGCCGTCCGGGCTCCAGGCCAGGGCGGCGATGCCCCGGCCCACGCCCTCGATGCGGGTGAGCTCTTTGCCCGTGGCCGCATGCCACAGCCGCACGGTGCCGTCGGAGGACGCCGTGGCCAGGCGGGTGCCGTCGGGGGAGAAGCGGGCGTTCCACACCGCCTTGGTGTGCCCGATCAGCTCGCCCGCCGGGCTGCCGTCGGTTCGCCAGAGTCTCACTGTCGGCTCCGCCGAGGTGGTCGCCAGCAGGCTGCCGTCCGGGCTGACGGCGACGTCGGTCAAGGGCCCGCCGTCGGCGGCGATCACCCGGCTGCTCTCGTCGGCGCGGGCCGACAGGTAGCGCCACTCCCAGCCGCGCAGGCGCTCCGGCGCCTCGGCCAGCCAGCGCTTGGCCGCGGCGGTCTCGTGCAGGCGCAGGGAAGCCTCCGCGCTGGCCAGGCTGGCGAGGTAGAGCTTGCGCTCGAGCTCGGGGACCGTCCCGGGTTGGGCAACCTGGGCTGCCGCGGGTGCGGCGAAGCAGGCGCAAGCCAGCACCGGGCCGGCGACTTTGCGGAGACGATGGCATAGCATGATTGAAGGCGATGATAACGGAACGACAGGATGCCACGGCGCTCCCCGGGGGCGACGCGACCGAGCCGCCCCTGTCCTGGTGCCTGGGGGTCCCGGCGAGCGGCTCCCGCGCCCTCCGGGCGGAGGAGGTGGCAGAGGTCCGAGCCCTGCGCAGGCGGATCCTGCTCTCCCTGTGGCAGGTGCCGGCCCTGCTCTTGGGGGTGCTGGCCCTCGTGCTGGCCTGGGGCTTGGTCGCCGGGCGCGTACCCAGCCTGGCCGAAGGCTTCCCGGCGACCGTCCTGGCAGCCGTGGGGCTGCTCGGCCCGGCCTTCGCCGTACTGAGGTTGCGCGATCTGCTGCGGCGCGCCCGCGCCCTCGGCCGCGACCTGCGGCGCGGGGAGCTGGAGGTCTTTCAGAGCCCCGCCGGCGGCGAGTCCGCCGAGGGGGAGAAGGGCCTTTCCGCCCGGCACGTCGAGGTGCTGCCTCACTCCCGGCTGCTCTTCCGGCTCGACGGGGTGGCTCCCGAGAAGCCCCGGCAGGTGGAGATCGCCCGCGCCGCCGCACCCCCCCGGCACGCCGTACGTTGGGCCTTTCCGAGGAGCTGGGTGAGCGAGAGCGAGGACCTCGAGGGCCTGTCTCGCCGGCGGCTGTCGGAGGGAGAGAGGGCCGAGCTGGGGCGCTCGATTCGGACCCTGCGCAAGCCCTCGGGTTGCCTGCTCGGCCTCGCCGCGTTCTTCCTGCTCATGGTGGCGGCCATGGCCGTCAACCACTGGCGAGGGGGTCCGATCGACACCGGCTTCTCCGACGTGCTGGCCGGGGTGCTGTGGACCTTCGCGCTGGGGCGGGGGATCTTCCACTACGTGAGGGCGCGGCGCCTCGCCGAGCGGCTCGACTTCGACCTCGATGCCGGGTGGGTGGCGGTCATGGCACGGGACGACCGAGAAGCCGCCGAGCCGGCACCGCCGGGGGATCTCGAGGTCCTACCCACCGCGGGCCTGCCCTGGACCGAGTCCGGCCGGCCGGCGCCCTGGCGCTTCGAGATGGGGGCGGGGTGAGGGGGCGCCTGCCCGCCGATCGCCCCGGAACCAAACGACCAGCCAGGCGTTCCAAGGGCATGACAGGAGGGCCGTCCATGTTGCCTCGCTTCCCCACGAGCCTCCGCCACGCCCTGCGCGGGCTGGCCAAGAACCCCGGTTTCACGGCGATCACCCTGCTGGTCTTGGCGGTGGGGATCGGCGCCAACCTGACCACCCTGGCCCTGGCCGACCGTCTGCTCTTCGCGCCGCCGCCGCTGGTGGCCGAGCCGGAGCGGCTGGTGCGCGCCACCATGGAGACCGAGAACGCCCGCGGGTCCTCCTGGGGTTACCCGGACCTGGACTTCTTCCGCGACCACGCCCGTACCGCGGAGCTGGCCGGCTACATCAGCAGCCCCCGATCGATGAGTGCGTCGTTGGGGGAGGAGCCGACGCCGGTACGGGTCTCCTTCGTCACCGACAACTACTTCCGGGTCCTCGGCACGCCCTTGGCCGCCGGTCGTGGCTTCCGGCCTGAGGAGGCCGCCGCCCAGGAGCTGGTGGCGGTGCTGCCGTGGGCCTTCGCCAGCCGCAGCTTCGGCCGGGCGGAGGATGCAGTGGGCCGCTCTCTCACCCTCGCCGGACAGCCGTTCACCGTGATCGGCGTGGTGGGGGAGGGGTTCCGGGGGGTCAACGCCTCCGACCCGATCCCGGATGTGTGGGTGCCCGCCGAGCTGATGCCGCGGCTGACCCCCATGCGCATCAACCCCCTCGAGCGCCGCCCGGGCTTCGTCTTCCTGTGGCTGCAGATGATCGGCCGGCTGGCGCCGGGGGAGACTCCGGACTCCGCCCAGGCAGAGCTCGACGCGGTGGCCCGTTCCCTGGGGGAGGAGGTGTCGGAGTGGGCGGACGGCAAGGGCAAGGTCGCAGTCTCTGGCGATTTTCGCTACGTGCCCCAGACCGGCGAGCGCTTGCGCCGGCTGACCGCCTTGCTGGCTGGGGTCGGGGCCCTGGTGCTGCTGCTGGCGAGCGCCAATGCCGCTCTGCTGCTCTTGACCCGCACCTCCGGACGGATCCGTGAGATCGGCGTGCGTCTGGCCTTGGGCGCCTCGCGCCCTCGGGTGCTGGCCGAGCTGGCGGTCGAGAGCGGCCTGCTCGCCCTGGGGGGAGGGCTGCTCGCCCTGCTGGTCGCGAGCGGCCTCGGCCGGCTGGCCGTGTCGCTCTTCCCGGTGCCGCTCAACACCAGCCTGGGGCCCGACCTGCGCCTCCTCCTGCCGGCTGTGGCCGTCTGCGCCCTCGCCACCCTGTTGGTCGGCCTGGCGCCGGCCTTCCTGGTTTCCCGCCAGCGCCTGACCGGCGCCTTCGCCCCGGTCACGCCGGCCAGCGGGCGGGCCTGGCTGCGAGACGGCCTGGTGGTGGTGCAGCTGGTGCTGGCCGTGGTGCTGGTGACCGGCGCCCTGGTCTTCACCCACAGCTTCCGCACCGCCGCAGCGGTGGACCTCGGCTTCGAGCCGGCGGGCAGGATCGCCGTCGGCCTCAACCTCGCTCCTTACGGCTACAAGGGGGAGGCCGCCCGCGACCACCTGCGCCGCGCCCTCGAGACCGCGCGGGCGACTCCCGGGGTGCGGCAGGCCGCTGCTGCCGCCATGCTGCCGTTCCGCGGCTTGATGAGCATGAATCACCGTGCGGCCAACCGGCCCGATGCGGCGGACCGCGACTTCGAAGTCAACACTGTCTCACCCGGCTACCTCAAGACCCTGGGCATCCCTCTGGTCGCCGGCCGGGACTTCGACGACGGGGACCTCCCCGGCTCGCCGCGGGTGGCCCTGGTCAACGAGAAGGCCGCCGAGCTGTTCTGGCCGGGCGAGTCGCCCCTGGGCAAGACGCTGGCGGGCGACGGAGAGCCGTTGACCATCGTCGGGGTGTTCGGCGACACCCGCACCCGGGAGCTGTCCGAGGAGCCGGGCGCCACGCTGTACCTGCCCCTCTTCCAGCGCGACGTGGAGCTGGGACCCCTGAACGTGGTGGTCGAGGCGGACCGGGGCCGGCCCGAGGTGGCGCCGGCCCTGGTGCGGGCCCTGCGCGGGCTCGACGCCAACGTGGTCTCGGGCGAGGTCTTCACCCTCTCCTCCCTGGTGGACTCGCGCCTCGGGTCCTACCGCCTGGGCGCCTCGGTGATGACCGTCTTCGGTCTGCTGGCCCTGGTGCTGGCCGGATTCGGGCTGTACGGCTCCCTGTCCTACCGGGTCCTGCGCGAGCGCCGCTCGCTGGCCGTGCGCATGGCCCTCGGGGCGGCGGCGCGCCGCGTCGCCGGCGCCGTGGTCAAGGAGAGTCTGCTGCTCGCGGCCCTCGGCATCGCCCTGGGCCTGGCCGGCGCCTGGACCGCCGGCCGCTGGGTCGAGAGCTTTCTCTTCCAGACCCAGGCTCGCGACCCCCTGAGCTTCGCCGCCGCCCCGGCCGTGCTCCTCGCCGCCGCCCTCCTGGCCAGCTGGATCCCCGCGGCGCGGGCCACCCGGGTGGACCCCGCGCGGGTGCTGCGGGAGGAGTGAGGAGCTCGCGAGTGACTGAAGTCACTCGCTACCCATGAACGTCCCTGGCGGGACGGAGGAGGGGAGACCTGCCCTTTCGGCGCCTGCCTCCCTTTGTCATCCTGAGCGCAGCGAAGGATCTGGAAGGGAGGACAGTGCTGCCTCGCGGGTACGTGGCCTGCCCCCAAGGCCTTCCCGCCCAGATCCTTCGCTGCGCTCAGGATGACAACGGGAGAGAGATCGGTCGTGTCCAATCATCGTCTCTCCCCGTCCCGCCAGGGACGTTCATGGGTAGCGAGGCGTTTGAACGCCTCGCGGGGGCGGACGGCGAATTCACCTCGCTCCTCTACAATCCCCTCCACCAGGAGGGGTGTCTATGCGACTCGGTGCTGCTGCGGCGATGTGCTTGGTCTCATGTGTGGTCCTTGCGGCCGGCGCGCCGGCCCGCGGCGAAGGCGGCGCCTCCGGCGACCGGGCCGCCGTCGAGCAGGTCCTCGACGCCTTTCACGCCGCGGCTTCCAAGGCCGACGAGGAGACCTACTTCGGCCTGATGGCCGAGGGCGGCGTCTTCCTCGGCACGGACGCCTCCGAGCGCTGGGACAAGGCCGCCTTCCGGGCCTTCGCTCACCCTTACTTCTCTCGAGGCCGGGGCTGGACCTTCACGCCCCGGGACCGCCACGTCGACCTCTCGGCCGATGGCCGCTTCGCCTGGTTCGACGAGTTGTTGGACAGCGCCAAGTACGGCGAGTGCCGGGGCAGCGGCGCGCTCGAGAAGATCGACGGCGCCTGGCGCATCCAGCAGTACCACCTGACCATCCCGGTGCCCAACGCCCTCGCCGAGGATCTGGTGGCGAGGATCCGGAGGGTCATCGCGCCGCCCCCCCGCACCTTGCGCCTGGACTACGTGCACACCGGCACCGCCACCGCGGAGCGCTTCGCCCTCGAGCGCTGGGTGGAGGAGCCCCTTCCCTGGCCGGGCAACCCCGTGCGGCCCCTGGATGGCACCAACCTCGGCCCCTACGCCTTCGAGGTGGTGGACGCCGCCACTCAACAAACGCTTTACTCCCGCGGCTTCGCCTCGATCTTCGGCGAGTGGCAGACGACCGCCGAGGCCAAGGTGCTGGAGCGGGCCTTTCCCGAGTCGGTGCGCTTTCCCGCGCCCGGCGGCCCGGCCCGAGTGGTGCTCAAGAAGCGCAACGCCCAGGGTTACTTCGCCGAGCTGGCGAGCTTCGCCCTCGACCCGGCCGACCCGGCCATCGACCGGGCCGCGCCCCCGCCCGGGGCTCCCGTGCTCGCCCTCCAGCAGAGCGGCGAGCCGGCGACCAAGGTCGATCTCCTGCTCCTGGGCGACGGCTACACCGCCGCCGAGCAGGCGGATTTCGAGGCCGACGCCCGGCGCCTGATGGAGCTGCTCTTCGCCCAGGAGCCCTTCGCGGCGCACCGGGGGGATTTCAACGTCTGGGCTTACGCCCCGCCGGCCGCGGAGAGCGGCATCTCCCGGCCCTCGACTGGCATCCACCGCCGCTCCCCCGTGGGCACCACCTACGACGCCTTCGGTTCCGAGCGCTACGTCCTGACCTTCGACGACCGCGCCTTCCGCGAGGCGGCCTCGCAAGCGCCTTACGACTTCGTCGAGATTCTGGTCAACGGCGCCACCTACGGCGGGGGAGGGATCTACCAGCTCTACGGCACGGTGGCGGCGGACAGCGCCTGGGCTCCTTACGTCTTGGTCCACGAGTTCGGCCACCACTTCGCGGCCCTGGCCGATGAGTACTACACCTCACCGGTGGCCTACGAGGCCGCGACCGGCCCCCGGGTCGAGCCCTGGGAGAAGAACGTCACCGCCGATCCGAGCGGCGCCAAGTGGCGGGACTTGATCGCCCCGGGTACGCCCCTGCCCACTCCGTGGGCGAAGGAGGCGTACGAGGCCTTCCAGCGCGACGTTCAGGCTCGCCGCCGCGCCCTCCGCGCCGGGCGCCGGCCCGAGGCGGAGATGGACGCTCTCTTCCGCGAGGAGCAGGCCCGCGCCACCCAGCTTCTGGCCGAGGGCGAGCACGCCCACCACGTCGGTGCCTTCGAGGGCGCCTCCTACGAGGCCAAGGGCCTCTACCGCCCCCAGGCGGACTGCCTCATGTTCACCCGTGACGACGTCGGCTTCTGCGCCGTCTGCCGGCGGGCGATTGATGAGGTGATCCGGCTCTACGCGGAGTAACGAATCCCCCCGCTCATCCACCAGACATCTCCATAGATCACTATTTCCGCGCCTGCTGTGGCCGGGAAGCGAACGGAGGTGTCGAGATGAGGACTTCGAAGAGCCACGGATGGTCTAGCTTTCGGTCTCTGAGCCCGGCCTTGCTGTTGGGGTTGTGCATCGCCGGCTTCTTCGGCTGGCTGGGCGCCGGCCGCCAGCGGCCGGACACTCCTTCGCGCCAGCACGCGGCCAAGAAGTACGTGGCCGGCTATCTGGTCGCCCGCTTGGGCGGTCAGGGCACGGTCACCACGGCGGCGCCGCGGGCCACCAAGGAGATCTTCCTGCCTGGCATCGACGTCGCCCTGGTCGATCCGGCCACCAACCAGGCCATCGACAAGACCGTCACCGACCTCTCCGGCCGCTTCCACTTCCCGCCCCAGAAGTCCGGCAGCTACAAACTCTGTTGGCAGGGTCGCGGCTGGGCCGACGACTGCCTGCCCAAGCCGATCCAGGTCGGTTCCCGGCCGGTGCAGGTGGGAGTGATCCCCATCCGCCCACGGGCGGACGGCGACCGCCAGACGTCGATCTTCGGCGAGGTCCAGCTGCGAGACGGGGAGTCCACCCGCACCCTCGAGCCGGTGGCGGGCGTCAACCGATTCGCCACCGTCAGCGCCGTGGACCAGGCCGGCAAGCGACTCTACGAGGTGCCGGTCAACAACTTCGGCGAGTACGTCATCCCGGCTGTGCCGGCGGTGAAGGACGGCCACCTCCAGCTGGTCGCCGAGGTGGAGAAGGGCAGGACCGTGCGCTCGATCCGCGGCGAGAAGCTCACCCGCGGCCCGGTCCAGCGGGTGGACATCACCCTGCGCAACTCCGCCCCCCGGATCGACGAGCTGGTGGCCACCGTCGCCGGCCGCCAGACCCGTACCGCCGAGCCGGGCGACGAGGTGGAGCTCACCGTCCAGGCGGCCGACCGCGACGGCGACCCAGTGAAGCTGCTCTGGAGCCTGCCCGCCGGCGGCGGCACCCTCTCCTCGGGCACCGGCAGCCCGGTGCGCTGGAAGCTGCCCGCAGCCCCGGGCGCCTACGCAATCACGCTCCTCGCCGGGGACGGCAAGGGCGGCTACGACCGCGCCGGCCTCTCTCTCGCCGTGGGAGCCAAGGGCGTGGCCTTCTCCGGGCGCATCACCGATCTCGCCGGGCAGCCCCTCGAGAAGGTGGCCGTCGAGGTGGGCGGCCGGTCCGCCGCCACGGATGCCGGCGGTTTCTTCCGGCTCGAGGTGCCGCGCGACCGGCGCTACGTGCTCAACGCCAGGAGGAGCGGCTACGCCCTGCTCTCGCACGTCTACGACGCCGGCGTCAGCGGTGGCCGCTGGCGGATGAGCCCGGTGCGCACGGTGAAGGTGGACCCGGCCTTCGAGATCCGCGTCGAGGACACCTCCCGCAAGGAGGCCGGCTGCACCCTGCCGGCGAGCACCCGCATCGACTGGAAGACCTTCGGCAAGCGCCAGGTCCCCCGACGCCAGGACGGCCGCGGCAACACCCTCGGCCTGGACGAGAAGGCCCAGCGCAGCGCCATCCCGCCCACCGTGATCCGCCTGCGCTCGCAGCGCCAGTGCGGCCCGGGGACGCAGGTGGTGATCCCCGCCAACGGCCTGGTGGACGCGGGCGGCAACCCGCCGCCCCCCGGCACCCAGGTGGAGGTCTCGGTGGGCACCGTCGACCTGCTCGACCCGGACTCCATGCCCGGGGACTACTCCGCCCGCACGACCGGGAACCAGGAGGCCTGGATGGTCTCCTACGGCGCCGGCTCGGTGGAGATCGAGGCCGGCGGCAAGAGCTACAACCTGCGCCCGGGGGTCACGGCGCGGCTGCGCATCCCGGTGGCGGACGTGCAGCTCGCGGCCGGCGGCGCCATCCCGCCCACCGTGCCGCGGCTGGTCTACGACCCGAAGACCGGGCTGTGGAACGAGGAAGGGGTGCTGAAGCTCGATCCCACCGGCCGCTTCTACGAGGCGGACGTGAAGCACTTCTCGACCATCAACGCCGACGTGCTCAAGCAGGGCCAGTCCTGCGTGCGCTTCAAGAGCGAGGACCTGCCCACCCCCTTCCGGCTGGAGGTGGTGGTGCCCCTGGGCGCCGGCCAGGCCCCCCGTGTGCGCGACGTGCAGATCGACGAGAACGAGATCTACTGGGCGATCGTCAACCTGCCCAACAACACCGACATCACCTTGACCGCCTACCAGCCCCAGGGCGCCGGCGGCATCCCCTACGGGGTCTACACGGTCAACACCGGCGGCGCCCAGACCGGCACGCCCACGGCCCCCAACTACTTCGAGTGCCAGACCAAGGTGGTGCTGCGCGAGGTGGAGGCCCCCGACCCGGGGCCGGACGCCTTCCTCCACGGGCTCTATTCGTTCTTCGCCACCCAGGTCAACGAGATCAACGGCCAGGTGGACCTCGCCGACCCGCTGGTGCAGGCGACCATCGCCTATTACGGCACCACCGACCCCCGCGGCCTGCGCAAGACCTTCGACGAGTTCAAGGACGCCAACGGCTTCGCGCCGGCGGGGGATCCCGCCCTGAAAGCCGTCTACGGCCCGGTGGACGAGGTGCGGGCGGCCTACGCCAACTCGGTGGACCTGGGGTTCGGCCGCGACATGCACGGCAAGCGCACGTTGGCCGACGACGGCCAATGGGATATCGCGTTTTACGTCTCGAACTACGGCTTCTATGACACCGACGACGAGGGGGACTTCGAGAACGCCGTCAACCAGGTGGGCAGCGAGCTGGTGGCCACGGTGGCCATGGAGTGGTCGCGCATCGAGGACGGGCCGGCCATCCCCTTCAACCCCTACGACCCCAACGCCGGGGCCGACCCCAACGATCCCAACGATCCGGTCTCGATCTCGGACAACGAACGGGTGATCAAGTTCTACGTCTACAACGCCGCCGGCGACCCGGTCTTCGCCGCCAACCTCGACGGCCGGGGCACGCGGCCGATACCGCAGCTGTGCATGGTCTGTCACGGCGGAGTGTACCCGGGCGGCAACAACACCGGCACGCCCACCTTCGCAGCGCCGGCGGACGTCAAGCTCGGCTCGGTGATGCTGCCCTTCGACCTGCACGGCTACGTGCTCACCGGCGGGGTGCCGGCGGCCTTCTCCAAGGCCAACCAGCAGCTGGAGTTCTCCGAGCTCAACGAGATGGTGGTGGACACCGAGCCGGGGGAGGCGGTGGTCGAGATCATCGACGAGATGTACAACGGCGTCTCGGTGGTGCAGGAGGAGGACTTCGTGGTCACCGGCTGGGACTTGAACGCCGCCCACCGGGACGCTTACTTGAACGTGATGAAGCCGGCCTGCCGCACCTGCCACGCCGCCCGCCCGCTGGAGGACGACGGCCTGGGCGGCGAGCGGGACATCCGCTTCTCGTCCATCGACGAGTGGCTGCTGCCCACGCACCAGGTGGCGCAGCTGGCCTCGCTACGGGTGTGCACGCAGCGGGTGATGCCCCATGCCTTCGCCACCTACAACCGCTTCTGGGGCAGCTTCGACGTCAACCAGCCGGCGATCTTCCCGTTCCAGGTGTCGCGGTTCAAAGCGTTCTTCGACGGCGTGGTGGAGCCGGCCCTGGCCAGCCAGGGCACCAACGTGCAGCTGGGCAATGACTGCGTCACCCCGGCCGATCTCGACGAGGACTTCGTGGAGCCGCCGGTGACCCTGTCGCTGATCCAGAGCGAGATCCTGGACAACAACTGCGGCGTCTGCCACGCCAGCCCGCCGAACTTCACCAACGTCACGGTGGACCTCTCGAGCGCCGCCCAGACGCACGCCACCACGGTGGGCGTCAACGCCCAAGAGCTGACCAACGGCGGCGACCGCGTGGCCGCCGGCGCCTCGGGCAGCAGCTACCTGATCAACAAGGTGCAGGCCAACCTGGCCGGCCTGCCCTGCACCAACTTCCCGGGCGCGGACGCTCGCGACAACTGCGGCACCCCCATGCCCCCGCCTGCGGGAGGGTTGTCGGTGGACGATATTGCGGATTTGGTGGAGTGGATCGACGCGGGGGCGGCGAATAACTGAGGGTCGGCGGGAGGGGGCATGTCCGCCTGGACAGCCCTCTCCCGCGCTGGTAGCGTCGCTCGACACGGAGCGACCATGTGCAGGAACATCAAGACCCTGTTCAACTTCGACCCGCCCGCCACGGAAGAAGAGATCCGCGGAGCCTCCCTGCAGTTCGTCCGCAAGCTCAGCGGTTTCAACAGCCCCTCCAAAGCTAACCAGCAAGCCTTTGACCGAGCGGTCGAAGA
Source organism: Thermoanaerobaculia bacterium (assembly GCA_036274895.1). Taxonomy (GTDB): domain Bacteria; phylum Acidobacteriota; class Thermoanaerobaculia; order Multivoradales; family SZUA-115; genus CALMKX01. The sequence continues at coordinate 23,056 of DASUEU010000054.1, forward strand.
GGTCGCCGCCTCCGCGCGGGTGCTCATCGGCTCGCTGGTGACCACGGCGGATCCGCGTGACCGGGAGATCGAAGCCGCGCGGGCACGAGCGCGGGCGGCGGGGCGGTTTGGGGGGCGGTAGGGGGAGGGCCAGAGGCTTGGCCTGTGCTCGTCGACGGTTCGGGCCTGTAGGAGTCCACCTTCCCACGGTAACTCCCTGTCCAGCCCCGTCTTCCTCGACGACCCCCGCCTGCCGCTCGACAACAACCCCGCCGAGCGAGCCCTGCGCGGCATCGTCATCGGCCGCAAGAACCACTACGGCTCGCGCTCCCGGCGCGGCTGCCAGGTCGCCACCCTCTTCTACACCCTCTGCGAAACCGCCAAGCTGCGCGGCATCGAGCCCAGGGCCTACCTCCTACGAGCCACCGCCAATGCCCTGCGAGAGCCTGGCTCCGGCACCTACCCCTGACAGCCGAAGAAGGCGGCACCGCATGGCCGGAAGGGGGGGGTGGGGCGAGGTGTTACGGACAGGATACCCGTCAAGGCAGCGCGACCGGCCACTCTCGGCCGCCCTCACTTCGTCTTGGGCACCGCGGCCGGAAGCAAAGGCTCGATCCCGTGCCACAGTGCCTCGCTCACCAGGGGTCGCATGGACCCTGAGCAGATACGATCGAAACAGGTTTGTTAGGGATGCTAAGAGCACATCGATGTCGATGTCCTGAGGCTATAGGAGGACCGCCGACTCTTCAACAGGAGCCGGCCTCCGGAGCCTCAGAGCATTGACCGCTCACCGTCCCAGTAGCTGAGGTCGGCATAGAGCCGCTGCTCTACTCTCCGCCGCGTTCGAACCAAGCGGATTCGCACGTCTTGCAGGCGGTGCTGTCGCTCTTGCTTCCAATCAGGTCCAAGTCTCTCGGACTCCAAGTTGCCTTGGCTGACATTTAGCGCGAGCTCCGCCCCTGCCTGAGCTTGAAGTGCTGCACCGACCGCGACTCCTGCGGAACTCGTGCAGCCGTGCTCGAGTAGGTCGAGCGACAGTTCGACAAGCTCATAGCAAAGCTCACAGATCGCAATCGGTATCTCCGTTGCCACCTCGAGGGCGCGAGCACATGCAACCTCTAGGCGCCAGTGAGCATCCCGCGTAGTGAAAGTCGGTGCCGTCTCATAGAGCTGCATAGTTAGTTCGCAGTAGCGTTGGTAAGCTAGCGAGTCCTGGTCTACGAGAGGCCGTAAACTGCCGGCAATACGAGAGATTGCTTGGGAGTAATGCTCAAGTCGTGAGGCGATATCGAGGTGCTTTCCGTGTCGCTCGACGGCTCGGCGAGTGAACTCGGTCTGTGATGCGGCAAGAGCAGCTGCCTGCAGTCCCTGGAGCGCGGCTGCGGTGCCAGGCCCGGGGGTCTTGGCGGCTGCCGCAAGGAGCTGGACGAGTTGCTCGACCGAAATGCCCAAGTACGATCCCTGTTCGCACCCTTCGGAAGACGGAGGGGGAAAGAATCGGACAACACGCCCGGGGTCTCGGGGTGGGGGTCGTTCCCTGGCGCCGGCCTGGGTCCGAGAGGCAGAAGTAGGGGCCAATCGCGTTAGCCTTCGGTCGGGTCGGTTCGAGGCTGTCCTACGCTTCTCGTCGTTTGTTCGCATGAAGAAGCCCTCCCTCGAGTTGGTTCCCGCAGGGCGACGAAGGGATCGCATGTGTCGCACTGCACAATCCTCTGTGCAAGTCGCACATTCCCTGGTGCCTAGAAATGAAAAAGCCGCCTAAGAAGGCGGCTCTTATGGGTTCCCGGCTTGGTGTCGCCGGTCGCAGGTCAGGGAGGTCGTCAGGGGGCCCTCCCCTCGGCCTCGGCTTTCCTGAATACCTGAGAGCTGTGCTTGTGTTCAACCTCGTCAGCATGGCCTCTTGAGGATAGGAAGACCCGCTTGCGTTGTCAAGTAGGCTTGAGGTGTGCCTTTGAGTAACCGTAGACCAACCACCAGCTTGCATGGGCAGGCGACATCTGCCCTGCTCACTTGAGGGGTCCACGAGGTTCTTTCGAGCAAGGCCGGGACCCGGCCAAGCGAGTTGCACGACCATCGGGACGGAGTACACCAGTGCCCGCCTCTCCTTGACCGGTAGACCTGGCCAGATCCACTAGTCGATGCTCGCCGGTAGAAGATCAGCTGCCCCTTTGTGCCCACACCTCTGGAGACAGTCGGTTCGAAGGGTTTGGTGTCCACGTGGCCTGTCAGATCTCTGAGACCCCCGAGGCTCTCACCACGTCCGCGCCTGACCCTCCCCCGAGTCCGGCGCTTCCGCCAGCAACACCCCCACCGTTCGCCGCACCTCCGCCTCTCGGACTGCCCGGCACCCGCTGCGCCTGATCGGAATCGTCGAATCCGAAGTTCTCGTGGCGGCGCAGGTGGGTGAGGAGGGCGCCGTGGAGCGCCAAGAGGCCGTTCATCGGGGGCAACTTCCCTCCCCAGTCCGTCCAATCCTCTGAGGGAGACAAAGCTCCCCTCTCGTCAACAGGATCAAGAGCGGACTGCCTCCGCTCACCAGGACACGGAGATCGCCCGCATGAGACTCGTGCCTTCCCGCATCGTCTTCCTCTCGACCTTGCTGGCCCTGGGATTGACCATCCCGGCGAGCGCCGGCGTCCTCATCCGCTGGGCCGGCTCGACGATCACGGTGGACCAGATGCCGCCCGGCAGCTCGGTGGCCCTGGTGGGGGCCGCCCGGGTGGAGCACGCCTACCACGGCGTCACCCACACCTTCCAGGGCGTGGCGATCGATGCCAACGAGGACGGCTCGGCCACCTGGGATGCGGGCTTCCCCTTGCCGTTCAAGACGGTTGTCGTCGGTGTGGTGGTGGGCTCGGGCGAAGGAGCCGTGGCCACCCTCGGCGGCTTCGAGGCGCCGGTGCGCAAGTTCCCGGCCGGCTCCTACACTGAAGGCCACGGCGAGCAGCTCGCCACGCTCACCGTGCCGCGGCCCTGGGCTCTGATCCTGATGGTGCGCCCAGCCATCGGAGCCTGGGCGGTCAACGTCCAGGAGGGCGCCGCGGGCTCGCCGGATCAGGGAGCGGACGGCCAGGCCCAGGTCGAGTGGACCGGCTGGACGACGCTCGCCGGTTCCACCCCCCTGCCGGGGTCTCTCGCGGCCGGGGACACGGTGCTGGCCCTCGCCCCGGAGTGGCTAGAGGTCTGGGAAGGGGTGATCCCGTGAGCCGCGCTGCCAACCTCCGCACCCCCGCGGCCTTCGCCCTTCTCGCCCTCTTGGCCCTGCCCCTCGCCGCCCAGCAGCACCCCAACAAGGAGCACGGCTTCGCCCCGGAGAAGGCGTACCACCTGGGTGAGGTGGACAGCGTCAACGCCTTCAACGGCGGCTTGATCGTGACCTTGCCGATCGGCCCCAGCCTGCCCCTGGCGGCCGACCTCTCCTTCGGCCTGACCCTGGTCTACAACTCCAACCTCTGGGAGTGGCGCATCCCGGTCTCACCCGGCATCGGCTACGCCGAGCCCAACCCGACCTTCAACGCCGGCATTGGCTGGCGGCTCTCGCTCGGCGAGCTGGTGCCGGCCCATCACCCCAGCAACCACACCCGCTTCGCCGCCTACGTTGGTACGGACGGAGCGCACCATCCCTTCGCCGACGTGGTCGGGGCCTTCCAGAGCCCCAACGGCCCCAGCACACCGCTGCCCGCTGCCGGCAGCACGGTGGTGACCTACACCCTCGACGGCTCGTACCTGCGGCTGACCTGGATTCCCGGGGCCAACCCGCCCTACCGGCTCGAGCACCCCGACGGCACGGTGGACTCCTTCGACGTGCTCGGCAGGCTGGTGCGGCGGGAGAACCGCTCGGGCGTGGGTCTTTCGATTGCGCACACCGAGGACGGCTGGGTGGCCACCGATGCCCACGGCCGCCAGGTCGAGGTGTTCTACGACCACCGCGTGGGCGTCACCCTCGGCAAGGTGGTGGCCGAGGTGAAGGTGCCGCAGTTCGACGGCACGCAAGCCTCCTACGCCTTCGAGTACGAGGACCGCGAGCTGCCCCGCGGCTGCCCCAACGACGACGGCT